>JBKAGO010000076.1:0-152196 GCA_046290435.1 Acidimicrobiales bacterium | reverse complement strand
CCCACCCCAGAACACCACCACGACCAACGCCTACCCAGACCGCCGATCGGTGGATTCAGGCTCAGAGCAGCGGTCGCGAACACCCGCCAGGAGGAGTCGAGTCAGGCCGTCACCGCCGACGTGGAACAGGATACGGGCGGCCCCGGTTCACCTCCGGACGCCGACCCAGCGACGCTTCTCAGCGGTTACCGATACCTGGAGCAGCTCGTCGCGGATGTCGTCACCCGCACCGGGAGCCTTGTCGATGTTGATGTCGACGCCCCCGCTGAGGAGATTCCCTCCGAGGCCGCCGCCGACGAGGTCGCCGTGGGCGAGGCAAACCTGCTGCAGACCCTTGCGAGCCTCAGCCGCGACGGCCTCGAGCGGCTGGTCGAGACGTTGCCGGACTCCCGCACCGACCAGGCATTCACGCTGGCGACGACCATCCTCACGCTGCTGCAGCCCAGAGCGCCCGAAGAAGGAGAGGATGCCGAGAACGACGTGGCCGACGACGAGGATCGCCCTCCCACAGCCGGGCCCACCCTGGGCGCATGACCACGCCGGTTCTCGGCTGCGTCAGTGCGGCTACCGCGCCCGTTGATCGGCCTCGCAGCGTGCCGACCAGGCGGCGGCGCCGATGCGATCGCACAGCACCGCAGCCCGACGCCACAGCAGGTCCGACGATTCCCCCAGCAAGTCCGCGAGCATCGCCAGGTAGCGATCCGCAGGACCCATCGTCGAGATCATCATCCCCAAGGTGACGAACCGTCCTGACCACGGCTCCAGCTCACGACGAATGAGCGCTCCGGCGTCCCGGTCGCCCAGCGCCCAGGCGGTCTCGGCCAACAGGCACAAGAGGCCCGGCCAGAACTCGTTGCGAGGCAACTCGTCCAGCGTGGCGGTCATGGTCGCCAGCCGCTGCGTGGCAGCCTCGCGATCGCCATCGGCCGTCGCCGCCATGGCGGCGCCGACCACCCACAACGGATTGTGCGGTGCAAGCTCGACCTGGGAATCAACCAGCGGGCGGATCGACGCCAGCGCGCCCTGGTGGTGCAACTGCATGAACATCGCAGCCCCGAATCCGCCATCGTTGTCGGGGAGCTCGAAGCGGGCGCCGTAGGCATACATCGTCTCCAGCTGTGTTGCCGCCGCCCCGAAGTCGCCACGCATCTGCGCCAGACACGCATCGCGCAACATGGCGAACCAAACGACCCGAGGATGACGACTGGCCCTTGCCGATCGGGAGTGGTCGCGCGCCGCCTCGCTCGCCCCATCGGTGTCGGCCACCTCGAACTGGTTCCGAACCAGCGTCCCTGCCACGTGATGCATCCGAAGCAGATCGCCCGTTGCGTCGGCGAGCGCCCGAGCCTCCGACAGCCACGCGATGCGGTTCTCGCTGACGGGTCGCCACGACGATGCCGCAGATCGCGCGAACAAGCAGGCGCCGAGCACCGTCGGCCGCCCGAGCCGTCGCGCGTGTTCGAGGTTCTCCTCGGCAAATACCTCCAACTCCTGGGTCGCTCGAGCGTCGAGTCCACGCCCGAACTGAATCGCTTCCCCCACGTACTCGGCGCTCGCCAGCAATGCCATCGGCGAAGCGCTCTCGCCCGCGTTGGCGTGGACATCGATGACCTCGCGCAAGAGCCGATGACGATCTCCGACGAGTCGCACGTTGCGTCCGGCATCGTCGATCTCGATCGCAGCGGTGGTCATGACATCGAGGGCGCCCGCCGTTCGAGCCCATTCCCAGATCTCGAGGAACTCCTCGCGCCCATCCGACCATCGCCCGAGTCGGCACAGCGCTCGCGCCCGGTGAAGGCGCACCTCGGGATCGGTCGAACGCAACCGTGTCGACGTCGCACGTTCCACGAGGTCTGCCAGCTGCGCATGAGCGCCGCGGCGCGACAACGTGTCAGCAGCCGCCTGCGTGATGCCGAGCACCTGGTCGGGCGAGAGACTCTCGCCCGCCTCGAGGCAATGCCAGGCTCGGCGGACCTCGTCGTCGTCGTTCTCGATCGTCGTCTGCAATGCGAGCTTCGCGTGGAGTTCTCGCCGAAGCGGCCCGGGTGCGTTGTCGTGGCAGCGCTGATGGAAGGCAGCGTGGGTGAACGAGCTGATGCCGTCTGCATCGGGATTGGTGATGATGCCGCGCCGAACCGGGCCGACGAGCTCGTCGAGCACGACATCGACGTCTCTGCCCGCCAGCCGTGCAACGGAGGCGACATCGAAATCCAGCCCGCACACTGCCGCACGTGACAGCAGTGCGACGGTCTCGTCCGGCAACGAGGCCAGCGACCCGTAGATCACGTCCATGAGTTCGCCGCTGTGCAGGACCAGCTCGTCGATGAATGCATCCGTGTTGGCCCGCGTCGACAACTGTCGCAACACCAGGGGATTGCCCCTGGTCAGCCGGTGGAGCCGCCATGCGCCCTCTTGCGAGATCTCGCCTGCGACATCCGCGAGCAGATCGTGCGCCGCTTTGGGACGCAGCCCGGTGAGCACGTGGGTCCGGTAGTGCTCGATGAGCTGGTCACGCATTGCGTGGTCGGCTGCCACCCCCGGGGGACGCGTGGTGACGACGATCGTAACCCCGTCGACACCCGCCTCGATCAGCGAACGCAGCAGCCCTTCACTGGCAGCGTCGAATGCGTGGAGGTCTTCGAGGACGACGGCCAGGGGACGAGTGCTCGCCGCCAGTTCCAGTAGCGCGGCCATCGCGCCCGGCAGCAGATGAGTGTCGAGCGAGCGCGACGGTCGGCCGTGCGTATCGGCAACCAGTTGGGGGTCGAGCGCGGCCAGCGCGCCGACCACGAATCCGGGCAAGCGCTCGATCGCTGCAGCAGGCAGGCGCCGGCGGAGCGAACGTACGACCGCCGACCAGGGCTCGTAGGCGACGTCGGCGCCGCTGGCCCGCCCGTAGGCGGTGGTGACTCCGGACCCGGCGAGTTCTGCGGCCGCCTCGGCCATGGTCCGTGACTTCCCGATCCCTGCCTCTCCCTCGATCAGCAACACACTGCACCGATGACGCTGATCGATGACGCCGTCGATGATCCACTCGATGTCGTCGCCGCGGCCGCGGCAGGGGTCTTCCGCCAATCGACGGAGGCGGGGATCGACGAGTTCGTCGATGGTCGCCGGCACGGCCGTCGTGTGCTCCACCGTCGTTGCAGTGGACCGTTCGAGCGGTCGGTGGCGAAGGATCGACGCGGCCAGCTCGGCAAACGAGGGCGAGGGTTCCAGCCCGATGTCGTCGCGCAGGCGTCGACAGAATGCGTCGTGGGCGTTGAGTGCATCGCGCGAGCGGCCGACCTGGTGCAGGGCACCGACGAGGCAGCGAGCGACCCCCTCGGAGTACGGCGACAGCTCGAGCGCCGCTCCGAGACGACCGAGTGTCTGGCCGATGCTGCCACGGTCGCCGTGAGCTCTCGCCCACACGACGACGGCCTCCAGGTAGATCCCCTCGAGCCGAGACCTCTCGGTTGCGACCACCTCGAGGTCGTCGATGCCGGCGTATGGAGTACCCCGCCAGAGGCCGACGGTCCTGTCGAGTTCATCGAAGGACTCGTCGCTCGATGAACTGAACGTCTGCAGAGCTCGTTCGAGGTCGATGGCGTCGATGGGCACGTTCGTGACGTCGATCGCATAGCGGTCGTTGTGTCGACGTATTGGCTCGAAGGCGCCACCGGAAGCGAGGACCCGACGGAGCCGAGAGAGATGCAGCCTCAGATTGCTGCGTGTGGGGCGTTGGCGCGGGTCCGGCCACAGCGCTTCCATCAACGAATCGCCCGACAGTCCGTGCGGGTGGGCGGTCAGCAACGCCAGGATGCGGGACGCGACGGGGCCCAGCGGTGCGGCATCGCTGCCATCTGGCCCGAGGACGCGCACCGGACCCAGTACCTCGATCTGCGTCCGCCTTTCGATCACGAGCGCACGATACGACATCGCCTCAGGCCGGCATGGAAACGCCCGGTCGGGCATCTGCTGCGTCCCGGCCGCAGACCGTTCGACTGTCGCCATTCACCGGACGGGCATGCAGATGTCACCGGCGTGTGCTGAGGTGGTCGGGAATCACGAGCCCCCGCAAACGGGTTTGTGACATCACGTGCAGGGGCAGCACAACGCCTGCCCCACCCGCCCACAACTGTCGAGGAGCCGAACCATGCGGCCACATCTGTGCCTGCACCTTCCGCCCGTCCGCGACCCCGAGTGGCTCTACGCCACGGTCGGTCGCACCCGATGACGCTCACCAGCGACACCCGACCATCCTCGGAACGCACCGCCGTCCCGACGTCTCCGCCCGCCCCGACCATCGACGGCTACCGCCAGGTCCGTGACCTCACCGAGCGCCTCGCCGGGCCGCTCGGACCCGAGGACCAGACCGTCCAGTCGATGCCCGACGCCAGCCCGGCCAAATGGCACCGAGCCCACACGACCTGGTTCTTCGAGACCTTCCTGCTCGGCCCCCACCTCCCCGGCTATGAGCCCGTCGACCCCGACTACTGCTTCTTGTTCAACAGCTACTACGAGGCCGTCGGCGCCCGACACGCCCGCCCTCATCGGGGGATGATCACCCGGCCCGACAGCGGCGAGGTCGGCGACTACCGGGCCCGTGTCGACGATGCGATGTGCCGCCTCATCGACACCATCGCCGGTGACCGCCCCGAGGTCGCCGCGCTGGTCACCCTCGGGCTGCATCACGAACAGCAGCACCAGGAACTGCTGCTCATGGACATCAAGCACCTGTTCTCGACCAACCCGCTCCTTCCCGCCTACGACGCCGACCGCTGGCGCGGCCCCGCTGCAGCGGGGGTCGAACCACTCGGATGGATCGACCACCCCGGCGGCATCGAGACCATCGGCGTCGACGCCACCGGTTCCGGCGGTTCCGGCCACGCCGCTGCGGGCGGCTCCGACGGGCCCGGGTTCTCGTTCGACAACGAGGGGCCCCGCCACGATGTAATCGTCGCCCCCCATGGGCTCGCCGATCGTCTGGTCACCTGCGGCGAATGGCTCGAGTTCATCGACGACGGCGGCTACCGCACCGCCGCCCACTGGCTCTCCGACGGCTGGGCCACCGTGACGGCCAACGGCTGGACCGCCCCCGACTACTGGCACCACGACGGCGACGGCTGGCAGATCTTCACCCTCGCCGGCCTGCGCCCGGTCGACCCGGCCGAGCCGGTCGTCCACGTCAGCTACTACGAGGCCGACGCCTACGCCCGGTGGGCCGGCGCTCGTCTGCCCCTCGAATCCGAGTGGGAGGTGCACGCCGCCGGTGTTCCCGTCGTCGGCAACGTGGTGTGTGGCAACGACAGCGACGCACTGCACCCCGTGCCGCTCGCGGCCCGGCGCTCGCGCTCCGAGTGTGCCGGCTCCGAACCGGCGACGGTCGACCTCGTCGCCCCCCGCAGCGGTGGCAGCGACGAGACCGATACGGTGCGACCCCAGCCGGCCCAACTCTTCGGCGACGTGTGGGAATGGACGGCCAGCCCGTACACGCCCTACCCCGGCTTCCGTGCCGCTCCCGGCGCGGTGGGGGAGTACAACGGCAAGTTCATGATCGACCAGCAGGTACTCCGAGGCGGCGCCGCCGTCACCCCCGCCGGCCACGTCCGGCCCACGTACCGCAACTTCTTCCCTGCGCGCTCCCGATGGATGTTCGGTGGCCTCCGACTCGCGAAAGACCTGACATGACCCCTCCGACCACCACCGAAGACCACACATCTGCGAAGTCTGGGACTCGTGCCGACGAATCATCGGCGCAAGTCCCAGATTTCGGCGCAGCGACGGGGCCGGAGGGCATCTCGGTGTCGCTCGACGCCACCATCGACATCTGGCTCGACCCCGACGACCTGGCCCGGGCCATGCGCGACGACGTCGCCGTCGGCCTCACGTCGAACCCGAAGTCGACCTCGCCCAAGTGGTTCTACGACGAGGTCGGCAGCGCCCTGTTCGACACCATCACCCGCCTCGACGAGTACTACCCCACCCGGGCCGAGCGGGAGATCCTCGGCGACCATGCCGTCGAGATCATCGCCACGGCCGCCGCCGACACCTTCGTCGAGCTCGGCTCGGGAACCTCGGACAAGACCAAGCTGCTGCTCGACGCCGGGCGCGAAGCCGGGACGCTGCGCCGGTTCATCCCCTTCGACGTGTCGGCCGAGTTCCTCGCGGCCGCCGCCGACCAGCTGTCGGAGCGCTACCCGGGCCTGGCCGTCCACGGCGTCGTCGGCGACTTCGACCGCCACCTCGGCCACATCCCCACCGGGGGTCGGCGTCTGGTCATCCTGCTCGGCGGCACCATCGGCAACTACCCGCCTGCCGAACGCAAGGAGTTCCTCGCCGCCATCACCTCGACCATGGCGCCCGGTGACCACCTACTGCTCGGCACCGACCTGGTGAAGGACCCGGCCCGCCTCGAGCTCGCCTACGACGACCCCGCCGGGGTCACCGCCGCGTTCAACCGCAACGTGCTGGCGGTGCTCAACCGCGAACTCGACGCCGACTTCGACCTGCGGACCTTCGACCACGTCGCCCGTTGGAACGCCGAGGACGAGTGGATCGAGATGCACCTGCGGTCGACGATCGACCAGACCGTGCGCGTGGGAGAGCTCGACCTGCGTGTCGAACTCGCCGCAGGCGAGATGATCCACACCGAGGTCTCGGCCAAGTTCCGCCCCGAACGCGTCGCCGCCGAGTTGGGCGAAGCCGGCCTCGAGGTCGTGGGCTGGTGGACCGATGCGGCCGACGACTTCGGCGTGTCCCTGTCCGTCCTGCGCTGAAGCCGTCCGTGGCCCGCCGCTACCGTCGGCGGGGCCTCAGCCGACGCGGTGGGCGGGGCTGGCGACGTCGAGCTTGTCGCTGACCGTGGCCTCGACAGCGGCCTTGACCTCGTCCCAGCGGTCGTCGAGCGCGCCGCTGCGGATGAGCGCCGACAGCTCGGCGTCGTCGGCCGCCCCGAAGCGGGACAGACGCTCGGCGTGCGCTTCGCGATGGCCTGCGCCGAGATCGACCTCGCGAGCCGCTATGGACAATGCGTTGGCGGCGATGCGCAGGACCCAGCGATCGGCGCCGCTGCTGCGCGGCATCAGATCGTCGGCCAGATAGGCGCGCACCGCCTCGATCAGCGCCCCCGCCGACGGCGCGTCGTAGGGCTCGTTGGTGCGAGGGGGCAGCGCCCAGTCGTCGCCGGGCGCGGTCGGTTCGGTCATGTCGTGGCCTCGTCCCCCGGTCGGTGCGGTCGCGTCGCCGGTCGGCGGCTCAGTGCGCCGCATCGAGGACCGGTGTCAGCAGCGGCCCTCGCAGCGCCCTGCCCGGCGGTGTGGGGCTCGGTCGTGTCCGCAGGAGATCTCATGGCAGGAGCCGCAGGAGGTCGTATTCGTTCTCGACGACCCGGCGGCCGATCGTGGCCATCTCGACCGAGTTGGAGCGCCCGGCCCGGAAGTCGCCGCCGAGCTGGAGGCAGATGACCCCCCAACGCAGGGTGCCGTAGATCTCCCACCAGCGCAGGGTCTCCATCGGCACCGCCACGCCCGACGCCGCCTCGTATGCGTCGAGCAGCGCCTGGTAGTCGCCGACGCCGCCGACGGGATGCGCGCCGCCGAAGCGCCACGCCCGCACACAGATCCAGCCCAGGTCCTCGCCCGGGTCGCCGGTGTGGGTGATCTCCCAGTCGAGCACCGCGGCGAGGCCGTCGTGGTCGAACAACAGGTTGCCCAGGCGGAAGTCGGCGTGGACCAGGCAGTGCCCAACCGGGTCGGGGCGGTGGGCGTCGAGCCAGCGGAACCCCAGGTCGAACGCCGGATGGGGATCGGCGAGCGCGTCGTAGATGGCCAGCTGGGCATCGAGAGGGTCGGCCACGTCGACGAGGTCGATGTGGGCGAGCTCGGTGGGGCTGATGGCGTGGATCTGGGCCATCGCGGCGGCGCAGTCGACGACGAAGCGCTCACGAGCAGTGGCCCAGGCGTCGTCGCGCAGGAAGCGACGGCCGATGGTCTCGCCCGCGATGCGGCGGTTGACGGTGAAGCTGCGCTCGAGGGGGCCTGGCGGCATGCCGCTGACGACGACCTCGGCCACCGGGACGCCGTGGGCGGCGGCGACACGGAGGATCTCGGCCTCCTTGGCGCAGGTGCCGATGAGGCGGTCGACCCCGGCGCGCTCTCGCTGGAGGATGAGCTCGTGGCGGGTGCCGTCGGCGGCGACGGCGTCGAAGGACCAGGTCTCGCGGTTGGCGCCCGCCGAGAGCCGAGCGAGGTCGACGATGTCGACTGGACCGAGCTCGGGCTCGAGCACCTCGGCGAGGCCGGCGGCGACGATGTCCGCGGCGCTCACGGCTGCCCGCCGATCGCTCGATGGTCGAGGTCAGGTTTCTGGCGCCGAAACTCGTTGCCAGGGCGACGGTTTTCGGCGCCGGCGCGAATGACCCGACGGCTGCTCGACCCTTCGGTGGCCGAGGCCATGGCTCTGGCGCCGAAACGCGTTGCCAGGGCGACGGTTTTCGGCGCCGGTTCGATGACGCCATGGTTGTGGCGCCGAAATGCGTTGCCAGGGCGACGGTTTTCGGCGCCGGAACCGATGACCCGACGGCGGCGGACCAGATCCTTCTCGCTGACCCGACGCCAGAGCGCTCGATCGAGGTGATCGATGTGAACCGCCGATCCAGCGTGTTGTCCGTGGGGGGTCATGGTTTCTGGCGCCGAAACTCGTTGCCAGGGCGACAGTTCTCGGCGCCAGTGTGATGGGGTCGGGTTTCTGGCGCCGAAACTCGTTGCCAGGGCGACGGTTTTCGGCGCCAGTGCGGTGACCGTGCCGAGCGTCCATCCCGAAGCCGCAGCGAGCCTCGAACCTGCAGGGGCGTGCCTCACGCCGGGCGGGGACTGCCGGCGACGCCGGACGTGACGTCGGGCCCCACGGGACGACCATCGACGATCTGGTCGAGGTACTCGCTCATCCCGATGCCCGTCTTGCCGTCGCAGTGGTAGCGGGCCATCGCCTCGGTGATGCGGGTGACCATCTGCTCGCCGTCGGCGTCCTTGCGTCGGTTCCGCAGCGGGATCAGCGACAACACCTCGCCCGTCACCTCGTACTCGCGATGATCGGTGCGGGCCCAGCAGCGCATGTTGGTCTGGTAGAGGTCCTCGTCCCAGTCGGACTCGATCCGGCACTCCCGGATCAGGTGGTACTCGTCGCCCTCGAGGACCATGCCCGAACCCTTGACCGCCGTGTCGTTGGCGTCGCGGCCGACGATCGACAGCATCATCGCGAAGTCCTCGTCGAACACCATCGGCAGCCACCGGTACCACGACAGCGCCTGCCAGTACCGAGGTCCCCAGCTCTTGTCGCGCAGGCCCAGCCCGTCGAGATCGATGACGGCGTCACCGACGGTGATCGTGCCCTTCATCGTGCCGTGCTGTTCGTAGTGGGCCTTGGCGAAGGACTTCGACGCATCGGTCTCGATCTCTGTGCCGTCGTCGTACATCGGCTTGCCGCCGTACATGGGCGAGACGCCCTGCCAGTGGAGCTCGATGTTGCATTCGACGTTGGGGTTCTCACGGAACGCCGTCCGGGGATCGGCCATCTGACGGGGCTCGTCGAGCAGGCACACCTCGCCGGTGTAGGAGACCGTCAGCTTCTCGAAGGGCTCGACGACGTCGAAGCGCAGCCCCCCGGCGTTCATCTCGGTGTTGGTCTCGATGCGGGGTCGCCCGAACATGAAGCCGACCCGGCCGTCGGGCAGGTAGACGCACACCGACATCTCGGCGTAGCCCTCGTTGACCCGGTTGCCCAGGCGGAACCAGCCGCCGGTCTCCTGGGCCAGGTCGAAGGCGTTGAAGTACATCGACTCGTTGTAGTTGGTGGCCTCGTCGGGCTCGTGGGGGAACTCGTCGGCGGGCTCGAGGACGGTGATGATGCGACGTTCGGCCATCGCCGGATCGTAGTCGTGACCCCGGTCACGGTGCCGGTGCGCGGCTGTCGCCGTCCCTCGTCCAGACTGCGGCGCCCGTCACCTCAGCGGTTCTGGCGCCGAAACTGGTTGCCAGGGCGACGGTTTTCGGCGCCGGTTCGACTGGCCATTGGTTCTGGCGCCGAAACGCGTTGCCAGGGCGACGGTTTTCGGCGCCGGTTCGGTTGGCCGTGGTCAGCTCCGGGGCGGACCGGGCTTCTATGCCACCGAGTCCGGCTGCATGCCGGTCGGTATCGACCGGCGCCGCACCTGGCGGGGGCGGCGGGCGCATCGATCAACGGCGTCGCCACCTCTGCGCTGCTTCGACGTTCTTGCCTGCCGCGCTCGACCGGCAGCACCGCAAACGCATGCCACCCGCTCCTCGCTCCCTGCCCCTCTCGGCGAAGTCTCACAAGCGCTCGACGAAAACGTTGTCGATTCGCAGACGCTGTGGCAGCTCTGAACGGTTGTTGGTCAACCCGACCTGGAACGTGTCGTAGTCGTAGTCCTCGGGCCAGGTGACCTCGAGTTGCGGCGCCTCCGCGGCGAGCAACGATAGGCCGGTCTCACGATCCAAGAAGGTGGTGCCCTGTTGTCTCATGACGAGGAGGCGCTCCCCGCTCGTGAGGGGCGTGATCCAGATCTCCGCCCAGGCGGGCGTGTCCTCGGGGTCGAATGCGTCGTCGATCGGCCCCCGTCGTGAGGCCGGGACACCGAAGCCGAGTCGCACGATCACTTCGACGGTGACCCACTCGCCAACGGGCAGGGGAGTGGCAGACCCCAGCGACGACAGGCGGAAGTGGGGCGCTTCGGTGGCATCGCTTCCCAGCAGCTCGCCTCGATCGATCGCCAGATACCCCGCTTCGTCGACCTTGAGTCGCAATCCGGCCGTGGGAGGCACGCCATCGAGCAGGAGATCGTCGCCGTCCTCCAGATCGAGCAGTGTGTTGTCCACGAACGGCGAACCGGACTCGGGGTCGACGAAGAAGTCGGCTTGCAGCCGAACGACGTCTCCCTCGGAGAACGAGAGGTTCTGTTTGCCGAGGGCCATCTTGACCGCTTCTTCGGGTGCGCCGGCGATCGCTCGGGCTTCGATGGCTCGGCCCTGTCGACCGCCTGCAAGACGAATCTCGTTCGAGCCGACGTGGGTGTCCTGGATCTGGGTCCATCGCGACCGGTCTTCGGGGAACAGCTCGCTGGGGATCTCGGCGTAGGGCGCCTCGAGGAGGTCGCTCGAGGTCAGGTCCTCGAAGTCTTCGGCGAACATGATGGATCGTGATCCGACCGAACCGGTCGACGAGCTGGGGTCGGTTCCCGCCGTGTCCGGGTTCGAAGCGGCGTTCGGGCCGGCGACGTTGGTGGTCGCTTCACCCGTCGCCGGCGGCGGGACGGACTCCGCCCCGCATCCCGCAGTGACGGCGAGGGCGAGGCCGACGCTTCGGAAGAAGACCCCCGGTTGCACGCGGCGAGGGTAGCAACCGGGCTTCGTCGACTCGGCTTCGAGCAGTGGGCCGGTGGCCGTCGGTTGGCCGTGGGTTCTGGCGCCGAAACGCGCTGCCAGGGCGACGGTTTTCGGCGCCGGTTCGGTTGGCCGTGGGTTCTGGCGCCGAAACGCGCTGCCAGGGCGACGGTTTTCGGCGCCGGATCGATGGCCGGCCGGCCGGCGCTCGGTGTCGAGGCTGCCGTCGAGCGCAGTGTGGCGAACTCGGTCGAACAGCCACCCTTGGTCGACTCCGGCAAGGTCGCGCCGCGCCGTTCCCGAGCCATGCCGGACCTCGTCGGAGCGAGGCACGTCGGTCGCGTCGGGCGGTGAGGATCCGGGAATGGTCGCCGTGGCAGGCTGTCGGCGTCTTCGCATGCGACGGCCACTCGCCGCAGTGGCGCGACTCGGTGACAGTGGACATCGCGACGATCGGAGGATCCTCCATGAAAAAGAGCAAGGTGTCTTCTCGGCAGCTGCGCGCCGTCGAACTCCGAGACGGCGAGTCGATCCGAGCGGCATGGGTGGGCGGGATCGCGCACGGCGGGACGTCGAACCTGACCAAGATCGGGGGCACGCTCGTCTTGACCGACGAGCGGGTGATCTTCAGGCCGGTGAAGGTACCGATCGGCCTCATCAGATGGGGAGACCAGCGCTGGATCGACGGCTACGGCTTCTCGCTCTCCCTCGACGAGGTGGTCGATGTCGCCGTCGATCCGGTCCGGCGAGCGGCGCTTGTGATCCGCAGTGCCGATGAGTCGATCGTGATCAACATCGGCTACTCCCGGCTGACGCCGATGTGGTCGAAGAAGAACGTCGTGGCGCGCGACGACGCGGTCGCGCGCATCGCCGAGGCCATCGGACGGTAGACGGCGGCTGTCCTGGGTGGGCAGCGCGCCATGGGTTGGCGGGTCTGCGTCTGCGGCCTGGTCGGAACCTGTGTGAAGCGGCGTCGGCGGCCTGGCCGGAAACCCGCTTGAGCCACGCCGGACTCTCGGCGACGCTGACGTACATGTCATCGCTCGCCGCCACCGCACCTGCCTTCGTCGCCATGGCCCATCGCATCGTCTGGTGCACCGTCGCCACCCTCGATGGGCACGGCCGGCCCCGCACACGGGTCCTCCATCCCATCTGGGAGTGGGACGGCGAGCGTCTCACCGGGTGGGTGGCCACCGGTTCGACGCCGGTGAAGACTGCCGGCATCGCCGAGTCGCCCAATGTGTCGTTGACCTACTGGGATCCGACCCAGGACACGTGTACCGCCGAGTGCGAGGTGGCCTGGATCACCGATGACGACGAGCGAACCGAGCTGTGGCAGCGCTTTGTCGACGCTCCCGCGCCTGTGGGTTACGACCCCGCGATCATCCCGGGCTGGGACACCCCGACGTCGCCCGGTTTCGCCGGCTGGCGTCTCGACCCGTACCGGCTCCGGGTGTTCCCCGGCACCCTGCTGTTGCAGGGCGAGGGCGATCTGCTGACCTGGAGGGCGTGAGCCGACGGCGTTGCGCCGGCCCAGGTGCCGGTGCGGCGGGCCAGGTTTCTGGCGCCGAAACTCGTTGCCAGGGTGACGCTTTTCGGCGCCGGTCCGCGTTGGCCGAGGGATCGCTCGCCCTACCGGCCGACCATTCCCCTCGCGTCTGGTCGCCGGTCGCCTCTGGTCGCCGGTTGCCGGTTGCCGGTTGCCGGTTGCCGGTTGCCGGTCGCCGGTTGCCGGTTGCCGGTCGCCTCTGCTCGCCGCCGGTTGCCGCCGGTCGCTCGCTTCGGGTCACGCCTCGGTGAGGTCAGCCGATGCGGCGGGCCAACTCGGCGACGCCTTCGCCGCTCAGGTGATCGAGGGCCGCTGATCGGCGTGACAAGGCGGCGGCCAGCGCTCCGGCGGGACCTTCGACGAGGGGGCCGCTGCCGGACTCCCATTCGAGGTCCGAGGCCACGAGACGCAGTCCCTCGACGCCCACCGATGGCAGGAACCGGGCCGTCTTGTCCCCGGTGAGGTATGACAAGACCATCTCGGCCGCCTCGGGATCGAGATCGGCGTCGCGCCCGAGTGGTCCGGTGATGTCCACGGTGTGGACGACCACGTCGACCAGCGGCGCGATCGGGCCGACATAGGGCGGAGCCTTGGCGACATCGACGGTGGACCGATAGGCGGCCCGCAGGTTCGGTCGCGACTGCGATCCGCACTCGACCGCCAGGTGGGACGCGCAGCGGTCGAACCCTCGGTGGCGGATCGATCCGAAGAAGAAGCGCCGCATCGGCACCTCGATGAGGCTCACCATGTGACCGACGACGTGGCGTACCTGCCAGCCCTCGCACCACGAGGCGACGTCCCACTCGTCGTGGTCGAGGTCGTCGAGCAGTGCGGCGAGGCGGCCTCGCTGGCGGGCCAGGGCGTCGAAGAGCGCATCGTCGTCCATCGTCGGAGACCCTAGAGGCCCGGCCCATGGGTGGGGTGCCGATCGAGGTCGTCGGCTGGCCACGGCCCGAGCGGCCGGGGAGTGCAGCGAAGCGGGTGCCAGAGGTTCTGGCGCCGAAACTCGTTGCCAGGGCGACAGTTTTCGGCGCCAGAACGGTGACCTCGCCGAGCACCGACCCCGACGGGCGGCGACCTCGCCGAGCACCGACCCCGACGAGCACCGACCGCGCCGGCCGGCGACCTCGCAGGGTGGCGACCCCGCGGGGTGGCGACCTTGACGGGCGGCGACCGCGCCGGGCGGCGACCGCGCCGGGCGCTGGCCGACGGGCCGACCGGTCCCGGCTCGTAATGGTCGTTATCATCGTTCCATGAGCGGGCACGGCGAGCAGAGCGGGCACGGCGAGCAGAGCGGGCACGGCGAGCACACAGCGGGGATGCGCCGATGAAGCGATCGCTACCAGTCGACACCATCGACCTGCTGTCGCTGCCCATGTTCGCCGCCACCATGGTGGCCGAGGCGCAGGTCCTGAAGCGCCGGCCCGAGCTCCGCCTGCCCGGCGACCTCGACGACGCCACTCCCGGCGAGCTCTCCGACCCATCGCTGCCGCCCGACCCGCTCGTCCCCGTCGGCTACGACCGCAGCGACACCGTCGCCAGCCTGACGATGCTCGCCGGCAACATCGCCGTCGGCTTCGCCTCGATGACGGTTCTCGGCAAGCTCAGCCGTTTCGTGTTCGCGCACCGGATCGCAGACCTCGGTGCCAAGCGGGGCGCACTGCCGGCGGCGCTGCTGGCCTGGGACCTCTGCTACTACTGGTCGCACCGCTGGCAGCACGAGAAGCGCATCTTCTGGGCCAACCACGTCACCCACCACTCCAGCGAGCGTTACAACCTCTCGACCGCGCTGCGCCAGCCCTGGTCCGGCTTCCTGATGGCGTGGGTGTACCTGCCGATGCCGCTGCTGGGCTTCACGCCCGCCCAGGTCGCCAAGGCCGGCCAGCTCGACCTGCTGTACCAGTACTGGATCCATACCGAGACCATCGATCGGCTGCCGCGCCCGGTCGAAGCGGTGCTCAACACGCCGTCGCACCACCGCGTGCACCACGGCGCCAACCCGCAGTATCTCGACAAGAACTACGGCGGCATCCTCATCGTCTTCGACAAGCTCTTCGGCACCTTCGAGCCCGAGGTGCGGCGCATCAAGTACGGCCTGACGAAGAACATCGACACTCACAATCCGGTGCGCATCGCCTATCACGAGTTCGCCGACATCGCCCGCGACGTTCGCCGGGCCAAGGGCCTGAAGGCCAAGCTCGGCCACGTGTGGAACCGCCCCGGCTGGATGCCCCGCCGCTGACCACTGCCCCGATCTCGTCGTGCTGATCCACCGTGGCGGTGGACAACCACGACGAGATCCGGCCCGATTCGCCGCTTTCTCTTCTCGACCCCGTTCGCCTTGACGGGATCTGAAAGATATTGAAATACTCTCGCAGCCCATGTGAGAGGGGACGGCCGTGACATCGACGGCGACTGACGAGCGAGACAGGACGGCGGCCCCAGGCCAGGGTGGCGCCCCCCGACATCGGCGGACGACGAGTGGACGAAGTCGGCGGTGGCTCGCCCGGGCTGGTCGGACCGTCGTCGTTGTCGTCGCGTTCGGCCTTGTGCTCGCGATCGTCGGGTGCACTCGCTCCGAGCCGTTCGAGCAGAGCATGCGGCAGGTCCCCTACGCCGACGCGATCGCTCGGATGGAGGACCGGCCGGTCCGGCTCTCGTCCGACGAAGACCCGGCCGCCGAGGTCCCGCCCGACGACCCGGCCACTGCCGTTGCCCAGGTGTGGGAACGCTATCTGCGATCCCGATACGAACTGGAGAGTTCCAGCCCCAGCGACGACGCCATCGACGTCGAGGCCTACAGCATCGAAGAGGCTCGGGTGGAACTGCTCTCCATCTATCGAGGAGTCATCTTCGATGGCTATGTGGATTGGCGCACCCTGACCAGCGACAGCATCGAGGTCAGGCTCTTGGGCCCGTCGTCCGCGCAGATCGAGAGCTGCGTCGTCGAGACGATCGAGCCGTACTGGGAAGATGGGGCGCTCGTCGAGCCCGAGCCGTTCCGCCTGACCGCGTGGGCCCGTTTGGTCCGCGTCACCGAGAGCAAGTGGTCGGTCGCCGAGGTGGACTTCGAGGGCCGCCGGTGTTGAGCCGCTCGAGCCGGGAGCGCTCCACGCCGCGGTCGCCGGGCGGGAGCGCTCCGAGGGCGCCGACCAGGATCGCTCCGACAGCGCTCCTCGATCTGGTGGCCGCCGTAGCCGGGCGCGGGCGCAGCACCGCCGGACCGGATGCCGACGTGGCGGGCGACACCGGGCCGCGCTGCGACGCTGCGAGCCGCTACGCCGGTCGCGAGGAGTCGGGCGCGTCCGCCGCCGGCTCCACGAGCGGCCAGGCAGGAGCGACCGGCCGTGGCGGGCGCCGAAGCGGACGATGGGTGGATCCTCCTGTTGTCCCAAAGGCCGAGGTCGTGCAATCTCGACGGCGAGGTCGTGCAGCGGCGGCGACCTGGTGCACCTTGGTGCATCGCGGATGCATGGAAGGTATCGGGGTGCGAGCAGTGGGCTTCGCCGTGGTGGGCGGCTCACGAGACGAAGAGATCGCCGGGTCCGCTGGGGCCGGCTCACCGCTCGTCGCGTCCGGCGCGAGGTCGTGCACCGGTGCGGCCTCCCGGGCCGGTGCGGATGCCGAGAGTCCGAGGGCCGACCCATATCGTTGCGTGCCGCGCACCGGCCGATCGATCGAGCGCCGACCACGGGTCAGCGTCGCTCTTCTGTGGTTCGTCGTGGCGGTGATGGTGCTGGCCGGCTGTGGCGGGGGTGGTTCGTCAGACGACGAGGCCGGCCCTGTGGATCCCGAGGGCACGGCGATCGAAGGGGCCGAGGCGACAGCGACGCCTGCGCCGACTGTTGCGCCGACCCCGACGCCCGAGCCGACTGTTGCGCCGACCCCGACACCCGAGCCGACTGTTGCGCCGACCCCGACACCCGAGGCCGAGATCATCGCCGCCTGGGAGCGCTATCTCCGCCTGAGCATCGAAGCCCGCGGCAAGAACCCCAGCCCCGAAGCCCTCGACTTCGACAGTTACGTGTGGGGAGATGCACGGCAGGCCCTTGTGCAAGTGATTGCCGACTACGGAGCATCTGGTACGTACGTGGCCGGGCTTGCTGTTGGCGAATCGCCCAACGTAGTTGTTCGGGATGACGGCGCCGCTGTCGTTGGGTTCTGCTTTGTCACCGATCTGGAAGTGCGCAGCCTTGCTGATGACCAGGTCCAGATCAGTGAGGGCGCACTTCGTATCGCCTCGCGTGTGCGAGTTGACCCTCAAGGCGGCGGACAATGGCTTGTCGCAGCCAGCGAGTTTGGACCCGCGACATGCTGAGACGGTCTTTTCTATCGCGCTGGGTAGCCCTATCCGCGCTGTGCTTTTTCGTTGTAGGGGCTCCCGCTGGTGCTCTGAGTTCTCCACCGATTGTGGGAGGTGCAGGCGGCGGCTCGGTTGATGCTTCCGGTTCGAGTACGTCTTCCGGTGGGCAGGTGGTGGTGGGGTCGTCGGGGCCGGGGGAGTCGGGGGTTGGTGCGGGGTCGGATCCGTGTGTCTACTGGGTGGGGGATCGTGCCGAGGTTGGTGGGTATCTGCAGGGGATCGGTGTTCCGGGCGCGGCGCCGGTCGGTGGCGGCGGCGCATCCGGTGCGGAGGGCGACGCCGAGGTCCCGGTCGACGATGCGCAGTTCGTCGTGGTGAGGTGCGAGTCGAGCTTCGGCGGTGGCCCGATCATCGAGATCTTCGAGCTCGGCGATCCGCCGCCGACAGCGGGGATGTTGGAGGCGGCGCAGCGGGTGTTGCGGATCCCGTTGCCGGAGGCGGTCTTCTCGCCGGCGGCGGAGGACTTCCAGGTCGTCGGTATCGAGACCTGGGTGTGGATGGACGACGGCGACACGGCGCCGCTGATGGCGACGGCGTGTATCCCGCCGGGCAGGTATGCGTGTGCGACGGTGGTCGCGGTGTTCGAGACGGTCGATGCCGATATGGGCGATGGTTCCGAGGTGGTCGATTGCGACGGCGCGGGCCTGGCGTATGACCCCGATGTGGCATGGGAGGTCCAGCTCGATGCCGATAATTGTGGGCACGTGTACATCGAGCCCTCCGACGGGGCGGGCTTTCCGGTGACGGTCGCGAGCGTCTGGTCGCTGACCTGGAGTTGTGTGTACGACGCCGATCTCGACGGTGTTCTGGAGTCGCCGTGTGGTGGGGGACCGATCGGTGCCGTGCGTCGGATCGCAGACCCGGTGCCGCTCGAGGTGCGTGAGTATCAGGCCGTCGCGACGATCGGTGGCTGAAACCTCGTCGCCTGCCGGATCTCGTGTGGTTGGTCCACCGTGACGGTGGACCACCGCGACGAGATCGGAGTGGTCGTCCCCCGGCTCGCCGATGGGTGATCGGGTACGGTGCCGCTCCATGGACGTCTTCGAAGCCATGGAAACCTGTCGGGCGATCCGCTACCTCAAACCCGACCCGGTCGACGACGACCTGATCGACAAGATCATCCACGCCGCCACCCGGGCGCCGAGCCCCGGCAACTCCCAGGGCCGCGACTTCGTCGTCGTGCGCGATGCGGCCAAGAAGCAGGCCATCGGCGATGCCATCGAAGCCGTCATGGCCGATCGCGTCGACGCCATGGATCGCCCGGACAAGACCCACCGGCTCATGCTCGACGGCACCGCCCACCTCGTCCGGTCGATCGCCACGTGCCCGGTGTTGATCCTCGTCTGCGGCAAGGCCGTCTATCCGCCGCAGGCGCCGCGGGTCGACTTCGTGTGGTCGTCGGTCTACCCGGCCGCGCAGAACCTGATCGTCGCGGCCCGAGCGCTCGGGCTCGGCACGACGTTCACGACCTTCCAGGGGGTGGCCGACAAGACCATCCGCGAGACGCTGTCCATCCCCGACGACGTCCACATCGGTTGCATGATCCCGGTCGGCTGGCCCGACGCCAAGTTCGGGCCCGTCAACCGTGTGCCGCTCGACCAGGTCATCCACCGCGACGGCTGGCAGGGCGACCTCCGCCCGCCGGTCGGCTGACCCGACGTCGGTGTCGGCAATGGCCATCGTTTCCGGCGCCGAGAAATGTCGCCCGGGCAACGCGTTTTGGCGCCAGAACGATGACGGCGGGCAACTGGCGCCGAGAACTGTTGTCAGGGCGACGTGTTTCGGCGCCGGAACCATGGCGCTGCCGGGCTGGCGCCGAGATCTGTTGTCAGGGCGACGTGTTTCGGCGCCGGAACCATGGCGCTGCCGGGCTGGCGCCGAGATCTGTTGTCAGGGCGACGTGTTTCGGCGCCGGAAGGTTGGCGCCTCGCCGTTGCGAGCCCCGCACCCGCCGCGCTGCTCGCACCGCCGCTGGCTCAGCCGCCGATACCGGACCTGCTCGATGCAGGCCTGACGAACCGCACGAACACCTTCACCAACGACGCATCACCCATCCAGCCCTGAGGAGCACGACCGTGACCATCGCACCTGACTTCACCGACTCGCCGTTGGCGTCGCTGATCGACCTCGCCGGCAAGCGCGCCGTCGTCACCGGCGGCGCCAAGGGCATCGGCGAACGCATCGCCTACCGTCTCGCCGAGGCCAGCGCCGACGTCATCATCGGAGACATCGACCTCGACGGGGCCGCCGCCGCGGCGCAGGCCATCGCCGCCGCCACCGGTGCCACCGTCGAGGCTGCCGAGCTCGACGTCACCGACACCGCCTCGCTCGTCGCCGTCGCCGAACACGCCGCCGCCGCCGGTGGTCTGCACATCTGGGTCAACAACGCCGGGATCTTCCCCACCACCGGCGACCCCCTCGAGGTCACCGACGAGTTCCTCGACACCATGCTCGCCGTCAACGTCCGTGGCACCTACGTCGGCGCCCGCGAAGCCGCCAAGCGCATGGCCGACGGCGGCGTCATCATCAACCTCGCCTCGACAGCGGGCTTCAAGGCTGCCCCCGGCATCAGCGCCTACGTCGCCTCCAAGCACGCCGTCGTCGGCATCACCAAGAACCTCGGGATCGAGCTCGGCCCCCTCGGCATCCGGGTCCTCGGCCTCGCCCCGTCGGTCATCGCCACCCCCGGCGTCGCCGACCAGATGGGTCCGCTCAAGGCCGCCGGCCTCGACATCGAGAAGCGCCTCGCCGCCAACCCCCTCGGCAGAGGAGGGGTCCCGGACGACATCGCCCGCGTTGCCCTGTTCTGCGCGAGCGACCTGTCGGCCTACATGACCGGATCGACCCTCGCCGTCGACGCAGGTTCGCTCGCCTGAGGCGATCACACAGCCAAGAGATCCGCTGAAATCTGGGACTTCGCGCGCAGCAGGTGCGCGCAAAGTCCCAGATTTCGGCGCGCAGCGTCGAGCCCGGCCGCCTGGCCCTCGACGCCAGGGCGACCGCCCCCGGCGCCGTCGCGGAAGGGCGACGGCGTGTGTCATGATCGCCCGATGCGCAGCACGGAACAGCACTCATGACCACCACCGACGGACGACTCGCCGGCAAGGTCGCCGTCGTCACCGGCGGCGGCAACGGCATCGGCGCCGCCAGCTGTCGCCGCTTCGCCGAGCACGGCGCCAAGGTCGTCGTGGCCGACGTCCAGGCCGACCGGGCCGCCGAGACCGCAGCGGCCATCACCGACGCCGGTGGCGACGCCGTCTCCATCGGCGTCGACGTCACCAGCCACGACGACAACGAGGCCATGGCCCAGCTGGCCGTCGACACCTGGGGCGGCATCGACATCGTCCTCACCGCCGCCGGCATCAGCCATGGCGGCTACGTGTCGGGCGACCTCGAGGCCGATATCAAGATGCTCACCAGCCGCATCCCGTACATGGAACGCCCGGGCTGGGACTTCGTCGAAGCCGACCTCGACGAGTGGGATCTCGTGCACGCGGTCAACCTCAAGGGCACCCTCATGGGCATGCAGGCGTGTGCGTCACGCATGCTCGAGGCCGGCAACGGCGGCAGCATCGTCACCATCGCCAGCGTCGCCGCCAAACACCCCGATGCGGGCCCGCTGGCGTACACATCGTCGAAAGCCGCGGTCTGGATGCTCACCAAGAAGGCCGCCCGCATGCTCGGCCCCGCCGGCATCCGGGTCAACGCCATCGGCCCCGGCTTCATCGAGACCCATATGACCGCGGTGTTCGAGCTCATCCCCGAAGACGAGCGCCGGGCCCGCTTCGAGGACACCATCCCGCTGCGCCGCAAGGGTCGCCCCGACGAGATCGCCGACGCCGCCGTGTACCTGGCCAGCGACGAGTCGAGCTACGTCACCGGCACCATCATCCACCCCGACGGCGGGTACTACACCGACTGATCGCGGTGGGGTCAGACCCCGCTTTCCCGCTTTCTCGTCGATTCACCAGTCACGTCGCACGACGCAGAGAAAGCGGGAAAGCGGGATCTGACCCCGGTCACAGCCCCAGGCTGCGGCCGATGATCTCCTTCATGATCTCGGTGGTGCCGCCGTAGATGCTCTGCACCCGGCCGTCGCGCCAGGCCCGGGCGATGGGGTACTCCTCCATGTAGCCGTAGCCGCCGTGCAGCTGCAGGCACTGATCGGTCACCCGCTTCTGCAGCTCGGTGGTCCACCACTTGGCCATGGCCGCTTCCTCGGCGGTGAGGGCTCGGTCGTTGTGGGCCAGCACACAGCGGTCGAGGAACGTCCACGCGATCTCGAGTTCGGTGGCCATCTCGGCCATCTTGAACTTCGAGTTCTGGAAGCTGCCCACCGGCTGGCCGAACGCCGTGCGTTCCTTCACGTAGTCGAGCGTGACGTCGAACGCGTACTGGCTGCCGGCCACGGCGGAGATCGCGATGTTCAGCCGCTCCTGAGGCAGGTTGAACATCATGTAGTAGAAGCCCTTGCCCTCCTCGCCGAGGCGGTTCTCGACCGGCACCCGCACATCGGTGAACGACAGCTCGGCGGTGTCCTGGCTGTGGCGGCCGATCTTGTCGAGGTTGCGGCCCCGCTCGAAGCCCTCCATGCCCCGCTCGAGCACCAGCAGGGTGATGCCGCGGTGCTTGGCCTCGAGGTCGGTCTTGACGGCCACGACCACGACATCGGAGATGATGCCGTTGGAGATGAACGTCTTCGACCCGTTGACGATGTAGGTGTCGCCGTCGCGCACCGCGGTGGTGGCCATGCCGGCCAGGTCGGATCCCGCGCCGGGTTCGCTCATCGCGATGGCCGAGATCAGCTCGCCGCTGCACAGCCCCGGTAGCCAGCGCTGCTTCTGCTCGTCATCGCAGTACTCCATGAAGTACGGCAGGACGATGTCGTTGTGCAGCCCGATGCCCGACCCGGCCCCGGCCACGCCCGCGGCGTCGAGCTCCTCGCCCATGATGAGGCTGAAGCGGAAGTCGTCGCTGCCGCCGCCGCCGAACTCCTCGGGCACGGCGATGCCGAGGAACCCTGCTGCCCCGGCGGCCTCGAACAGCGAGCGGTCGACGATGCCGGCGGCCTCCCACTTCTCGTTGTTCGGCACGATCTCGCGCTGGACGAACTGACGGAAGCTCTCTCGGAAGAGGTCGTGCTCGGGGGTGAAGATCGTGCGTTCCATGACGGCTGATCGTACGTGACCCATGCCCCCAGTGCGGATTCGCCGCAGGTCCGGAGCCCAGGCAGCAGAGGCGTGGCGATCCGTAGACCGACGGCCCTGTGCTGGCACCGGCACCGGCACTCGCTCTGTGGTCGTGCCACCGGAGAACGTTTGTGACGAGTTTGCACGGTGCCCATGGCGGCCTGGTCGTCTCGCTGCCTCCGTGCAAACTCGTCACAAACGATGACTCAGAGCGCGGCCTCCATGAACCCCGCGGCGGGGCCGGAGTCCTCGGACTCGGCGCGGATGCCGGTCAGGCCGGTGACCGCCACGTAGCCGGCATCGACGAGGGCCGTGTCGGTGTCGGGCTTGAGCTCGACGTCGCGGGGCGTCACCCGCACCGTCAGCGTGCCCGGTACCGCACCCTCGAGGCTGGTGCTGGTGGTCCCGAACGCCGCCAGGCGTCCCCATCGCACGCCGGCCAGATCGGCCAGCGCCAGGTTCGGGACGTTGACGTTGAGCACCGTCTTGCGCGGCGCCTCCGCCAGCCAGTCGATCGCGGCCACGCTCACCGCGGCGCCGGTCTCCCACAGCATCGGCCCATCGGTGACCTTCTGGCTGATGGCCAGCGCCGACAGCCCGAAGTTCTGCGCGATCAGCGCCCCGCCGACGGTGCCCGACTGCAACACGCCGCGCCCGCAGTTGGTGCCGTCGTTGATGCCCGACGCCACCAGCTCGGGGCGCGGCCCGTAGGTCTCGAGCATCGCCGTCAGCACACAGAACGCCGGCGGTCCGTCGACGGCCCAGGTGACGATGTCGTCGGCGTCGGGGACCCGGTGCGCGGTGACCTCGACCTCGACGCCGTCGAGCAACGTCCCCACACCGGCACCCCACCCGGAACGCTCGCCGGAGGGGGCGACGATCATCACGTCGTGGCCCGCATCGCGCAGCGCGACGGCCATGGCGTGGATACCGGGGGAGTGGACCCCGTCGTCGTTGGTCAACAGCACCTTCGTCACTGCGTCGGCTCCTTCATCGACGACCTCGTCGCCGGTCGGTCTCGTGCGTTCGGCGACCACTGTGGCGCGAATCTGCGGCCGCTGCCGACGAGACGCCTTCGCGTGATGCGGCGACGGCGTTCGGACCGTCGATGGAGGTCGGACCGACGACGGCGGGCTCGCCGTCTCGAACACGTCGGCGAGGCTCGGCGTGCTGCCTTCGGTTCAGCGGCGTCAGCGCGTCGCCGGTCGGCACCCACCCGCTGTCGGTCGGCACGGACGCCGCCGTCGGTCGGTACGGACCCGCTGTCGGTCGGAACGGATCTGCCTCCGGCCGGCGTCGACCTGCCGCAGCGACGCCAGGTCAGAACTCGGTGGTGTCGAGCAGGCCCGCGACGTCGTAGTCGGTGGCTGCGGCGAAGGTCCGCGTGACCATCTCGTCGAGCAGCGACGCCCCCCGTTCGTTCGCCCCGTCGAGGTCCGACACCACCACCTGGCTGAACGCCTGCACCATCAGGCTGGCCCGGATGTCGCGCCAGCACCGCGCCAGGGGATAGTCGGCGACGCCGTGGGCGAAGAGCTCGGCGTGGTAGTGCTCGACCAGCGCGGCCTCGTGGGTCCGGCGATCGTCGACGGTCATCGACGCGCCCAGCCAGTTGGCGACATCCCAGGCGCCCCAGAACCGGGTGACGAACTGGAAGTCGATCATGGTGACGGCCCCGTCGGCGCCGAACAGGTAGTTCTCGCAACGGCTGTCGGTGTGGGCCATGGTGAGCGCGCCCTCGTCGATGGCCCAGTCGAGGAAACCCGTGTAGCGGGGGATGAACCCCGCCACGGCGTCGAGGGTCGTGCCGTCGAACGTGCCGTCCCAGCGGTCGCGGAACGCATCGATGCGTCCGGCCGCGAGCGCCGCCGAACCCTTGTACATGTCGTTGTTCATCGGTGGCAGCCACGGATGTGCGTCGAGCGCGTCGCCGCCCCAGAAGTGCGCGTGCACCCGAGCCAGCAACGAGAACACCTCGGCCGTCTCGTCGGCACCGGCGCCGGCGATCTGGTCGAGCACCGAGATGTCGGCGACCTCCTCGAGCAGCAGGACGAACGGCACCGAGTCGTCGGCCATGTCGGCGTACAGACAGCGCGGCGTGGGCACCGGCATCGTCTCGGCGGCGTGACGGTAGAAGCTGACCTCGCGGTCGTAGAAGCCCATGGCCTGGCACAAGAAGACGTTCTCGGGAGCGGGCGAGGGGCACTTCGCGATGATCGTCGCCGGGCCGTCGTGGCCGTCGGCGTAGTCCAGGTGGAGCCGACTGACCTCGCCGAGAATGCCGACGCCCTCGCCGAGGTTCTCCCACCGCATCGACGCAACCGTGCCGATGTCGTCGGGCAGGACCTCGTTGAGCCATTCGACGGTGATGTCGGCGACGGTGCCGGGGATCGCTGTGGCGGATGTCATGGCCGGAGATCCTACGCGGCACGGCTGACGATGGGGATTTGGCGCGGATCGGACACGACGCCTCTGGAACGGGCATGCTTGGGACGTTGCGTCCGCGTACGGCGGGACCGCACCATCACGACGAAGGGGAGGGCCATGCGCCTCGGCTACAACACCGGATACTGGAGCTCGGGACCACCGAAGGGAGTGGTCGAGGCCATCGCCGAGGCCGACAAGCTCGGCTACGAGCACATCTGGGCCGCCGAGGCCTACGGCTCCGACGCCCTGACGCCGCTGGCGTGGTGGGGCGCCAACACCACCAACGTCAAGCTGGGCACGTCCATCGTGCAGATGTCGGCCCGCACCCCGGCCGCGACCGCGATGGCGGCGATGACCATCGATCATCTCAGCGGCGGCCGGTTCATCCTCGGCATCGGCGCCTCCGGCCCCCAGGTCGTCGAAGGCTGGTACGGCCAGCCCTACCCGCGGCCGCTCGAGCGGACCCGCGAGTTCGTCGAGATCGTCCGCACCATCTTCGCCCGCGAGGACTACGTCGACTTCCAGGGCAAGCACTACACGATGCCCTATCCCGGCGGCACCGGCCTCGGCAAGCCGCTGAAGTCCACGGTGCACCCGCTGCGCAACGACATCCCCATCTACCTCGCCGCCGAGGGCCCCAAGAACGTGGCGTTGTCGGCCGAGATCTGCGACGGCTGGCTGCCGCTGTTCTTCGCCCCGAAGGACGACAAGTTCTACCGCGACGCCCTCACCGCCGGATTCGCCGCGGGCGGCAACCGGCGCAGCTTCGACGACTTCGAGGTCGCGGCCACCGCCATCATGATCCCCGGCGACGACGTCGAGGCCTGCGCCGACATGGTGCGCCCGATGATCGCCCTCTATGTCGGCGGCATGGGTGCCAAGGGTCAGAACTTCCACTACGACGTGTTCGTGCGGATGGGCTTCGAGGAGCAGTGCGAGAAGATCCAGGAGCTCTACCTGGGTGGCGACAAGAAGGCCGCCACTGCGGCGGTGGCCACCGAGATGGTCGAGGCCATCTCGCTCATCGGCCCGCCCGCGAAGATCAAGGACGAGCTCGCCATGTGGGACGAGTCGGTCGTGAACACGCTGTTGGTGTCGGGCCCGGTGGACCTCGTGCGCT
The DNA here is from genome assembly GCA_046290435.1 of Acidimicrobiales bacterium. GTDB lineage: Bacteria > Actinomycetota > Acidimicrobiia > Acidimicrobiales > UBA8592 > CAVQUE01. Next base: position 126,167 of record JBKAGO010000076.1, on the reverse strand, counting down.
TCGCAGCCGACATCGTCAGTTGAGCGCTGCAACGGTGAGCTCCATCGATCCCCGCACGCCGGTCATCGTCGGCGTCGGCCAGGTCAAGCAGCGGTTCCGGGACTACACCGACGCCGAACCCTACGAGCAGGCCGTGCTCATGGAGCAGGCCACGTTGCTCGCCGCCGCCGACGCCGGGGCGCCCGCACTGTTGAACCAGATCGACGTCATGGCCGTCATCTCGGGGATCTGGGGCTACCCGGACCCGGGCCGGGTCATCGCCGACGCCGTCGGGTCACCCGACGCGGCCACGCTGCTCAGCGCCCAGGGCGGCAACATGCCCCAGGCGACGGTGGCCCATGCCGCCGACCTGATCGCCGCAGGGCAGGCCGACGTCGTGGTGGTGGCGGGCGGCGAGGCGACGTACTCGAAGAACAAGCTCCGGGCGCTCGGCCGCAAGCTGCCGCGCACCGGCGTCGATCTGGCCCGCGCCGCCACCTACGGCGAAGACGTCACGATGTCGTCGGACCACGAGGAGGCGCTCGGGTTCGACCGGCCCACCAGCGTGTACCCGCTGTTCGAGTCCGCGGTGCGGGCCGCGGCGGGCCGCTCGATGGACGACCACGCCGTCTCCATCTCCGAGCTGTGGGCGCGTGCCAACGCGGTGTCGGTCGGCAATCCCCACGCCTGGAACCGCCTGCCCCTGACGCCCGAGCAGATCCGCACACCCGGGCCGGACAACCGCATGGTCGCCACGCCCTACACGAAGCTGCTCAACTCGAACTCCTTCGTCGACTACGGCGGCGCCATCATCGTCACGTCCGCCGAGCGGGCTGCGGCGCTGGGCATCGACACCGACCTGTGGGTGTTCCCGGCGGCGGCCACCGACGGGCACGCCACGCTGCTGTTCTCCGAGCGCGGCGACTTCCACACCTCGCCGGCCATCCGCCACACCGGGCGTCGGGCGCTCGAGCTCGCGGGGCTGGGCATCGACGACATCGGCCCGATGGACCTGTACTCGTGCTTCCCGTCGGTTGTGCAGATCACCATGGCCGAACTGGGCATCGGCGCGGACCGGGTGTTCACGACCACCGGGGGCCTGCAGTTCTTCGGGGGCCCGATGAACAGCTACGTGGTGCATGCCATTGCGTCGACGGTGGAGGCGGTGCGGGCATCGGCGACGCCGGGATTCGTGCACGCCAACGGCGGGTTCATCACCAAGCACAGCTGCGCTGTGTACCTGCCGGAGCCGCCGAGCCGGCCCTATGTGCGCGAGAACGTCCAGGCCGCCATCGACGCGCATCCGCACCGGATGGTCGACACGGCCCCCGATGGGGTGGGCGTGATCGAGAGCTTCACCGTGCTGCACGGGCGCGACGGTGCCGAGAAGGCACTGGTGACGGCACTGATGCCCGACGGCCGCCGGGCGCTGGCCAACACCGACGACGCAGCGACCATGGCGGCGATGGAGACCACCGAACACGTCGGCGTCGAGGTGCGTCTGCACCCCGACGGCCGCTGCGAGGTCCTCGCCTGAGGTGAGCCGGGCCATCGGCCAGGTGTTCTGGCGCCGAAAAACGTTGCCGGGGCGACGGTTTTCGGCGCCGGGTCGGTTGGCCGTGTGGGGTGTCGGTCTGGTGGGCCATCGGTTCTGGCGCCGAAAAACGTTGCCGGGGCGACGGTTTTCGGCGCCAGAACGATGAACGTGGGATTCTGGCGCCGTAATCGGTCGTCAGGGCAGCGGTTTTCGGCGCCGCCCCGGATGGACCGGACGCTCGAGGAGGCCCCATGACCGTTCCCGCCATCGGCATCACCTTGTTCCCGACCTGTCGGACCCTGCCGCCCGCCCAGCTGGCCCGAGAGGCCGAGGCCCGGGGCTTCGAGTCGATCTGGTTCCCCGAGCACAGCCACATCCCGGCCAGCCGCCTCACCCGCTGGCCCGGCGCCCAGCCCGGCAACGAGGACCTCCCCGACTACTACTGGCACCTCAACGACCAGATCGTCGGCCTCTCCATGGCCGCGGCGGTCACCGACACCATCCGCCTCGGCACCGCCGTCACCCTCGTCCCCCAGCACGATCCCGTCTGGCTCGCCAAGCAGGTCGCCACCCTCGACCACCTCAGCGGCGGACGCGTCGAACTCGGCGTCGGCTTCGCCTGGAACCGCGAGCAGTGCGCCTCCCACGGCGTCGACTTCGCCCGCCGACGCGAGATCACCCGCGACAACGTCGGCATCATGCGCGCCCTGTGGACACAGGACACCGCCGCCTACGAGGGCACGCTGCGTTCGCTCGAACCGTCGTGGGCGTACCCCAAACCCGCACAGGCCGGCGGCCCGCCCATCATCCTCGGCGGCGGCTGGGGCCCGAAGCTGCTGGCGCACCTGACCGAATGGGCCGACGGCTGGATGCCCATCTCGGCCCGATCCTCGCTCGCCAGCCGCCTCGCACTCGTGTACGCCGCCGCGACCGAGGCGGGCCGCGACCCGGCCACCATCAGCGTCACCGTCATGGGCGCCACCGACGATCCCGACGGGCTGGTGTCGCTCGGCGACGAGGGCGTCGACCGGGCCGTGCTCACCATCTGGGGCGAGGACACCGACCACGTCCTCTCCGAGATGGACCGCTTCGCCGAGGTTCGAACTCGAGCCCTCGGCGACGCCTGACGCCTGACGCCTGAAGCTGATGCCTGGTGGCTGACGCTGCGGGGGTGCGAGCTGAATCCCGTCGGCGGGTCCCCGCTGGTCGATGCCGGGCGATCTCTCGAAGCGCCGGGTGGTCGCGATCGGACGAGACCCGGTATGCCGGGCTACCCGTCTCGGCGACCCCTTCCGGGAACGGGAGCCGGAGCGACCCCGAGCCGCGGGGTCGGAGACCCGGAGCGGAGAGGGGGTTCGACCCATCCGGCTCGGATGCAGGCCGGAGCCACGGGGCGTACTGTCGGCGCAAGCCCATTCGCCGGACCGGGGGACCACCGCATCATGACCAACACCGATCCCACGCACCGTCCGGGCAGTGACCACGCGGGCGCACCCATCGACACTGCCACCGTCGACTACGACCCCGTCGGGGCCGACACCCTGGCCGATCCGTTCGCCGCCTACGCCGAACTGCGCTCCCGCTGCCCGGTGCACCACCACGACGGCCTCGACAATCCCATGCTCACGTTCTCGCGCCGCGAAGACGTGCAGTGGGTGCTGACCGACCAGGACACCTGGTCCAACCGCTACGGCCCCGGCATCAGCTTCAGCGACGACAACGTCGGCGACCTCCAGCGCTACGACCCGCCCGTCCACGAGACCCGCCGCCGGTTCCTGCGGGCCCCGTTCCTGCCCCGCACCGTCGATGCGTCCCGCCCCGGCATCGCCGCGCTGGCAAACGAGTTGGTCGACAGCTTCGAGGGCCGTGACGTCATCGAGCTCCACGACGACTACGCGCTGCCCCTGCCGGTGCGGGCGTTCACGGCGCTCATGGGGATCGACGACGATGCCGCCGACGACTTCAAGGCCTGGGCCGACGCCCTCACCATCGGCATGACCTATCCCGACCAGGCCCGCGACGCCCGCCGGGCGATGTCGGCCTACACCAGAGGCCAGATCGAACAACGCCGCACCGCCGCGGCCGACGCCCCGCCCGGCACCGACCCGGTCGGCACCGTCGTCCCCGACGGCCTGCTCAGCCATCTCGCATGCCACGCGCTCGACGACGGCACCGTCATGCCAGTCGAGGAGGTCGCCGCCATGGTCGGCCAGCTCCTGGTCGCCGGCCACGAGACCACGACGTCGCTCATCACCAACGCCGTGTGGCGCCTGCTCGAGGTCCCCGATCGTTGGGAGCGCGTGGTCGCCGAGCCCGACCTCGTCCCCAACGTCATCGAGGAGAGCCTGCGCCACGACCCGCCCGTCCTGGGGCTGTGCAAGACCAACAACGTCGCCGTCGAGCGCCATGGTGTCGACATCGACGCCGATACCAAGGTGATGATCCTGTACGCCTCGGCCAACCGGGAAGAGGCGCTGTTCGACCGGCCCGACGAGTTCGTCATGGATCGTCCCCTCATCGAGGCCAAGCGCCACCTGTCCTTCGGCTGGGGAGCCCACTTCTGCCTGGGGTCGCACCTGGCACGCCTCACCGGTCGGGTCGCCTTGGAGGTCCTCGTCGAGCGGATGCCACACCTGTCGCTCGCAGGCGAGCCCGAGCGCATCGGCGCCCCGTTCCTGTGGGGTCGCTCCCGCCTGCCCATCAGTCCGAACCGCTGAGGCGACGCCGAGCCGCCGAGGCTGCCCCGCCTGTGCGGGAGGCTCGGGTCAGAGGGTCCAGCGCAACGATGCGGCGGCGGTGTCTCGGTCGAGGGTCGCCATGGTCGCCACCAGACGGTCGTCGCCGGGGAAGCGCAGGCTGACGAGCAGCCGCACCGCCCCACCGAGTTCGCCGTGCCGGTCGAACACGGCCGTTGCGGCCGCCGCGGCCAGATAGAGGCGGCATGGGAGCATCGGGTCGAGCACCACACCGCCGTCGGAGCGGATCGCCGCTGCCGCGCCCGGGGTGGGGTGCGCCTGGACGTCGAGCGACAGCGCCGCGCTCGATCCATCGGCCAGGAGCGTGACCGACACGTCGCGATCAGCGATGGCGACGCCACGGCGGCGCTGCGCCGGGAACCCGTCGGGGCCGGTGCCGGACGGTTCGACGCCGCCGGTGCCGTCGATGGGAGCGCTGCCGGCAGCCACCGCCGCGGCCTCGGTGGCCGCCGCGGCCGGCGTCGCAGCGGCCACGGTGGCAGCGGCCGTTGCGGCATCTGCACCCGACGCCACGGTCAGCGGGTCGAGCGCGAGAGCGATGTCCAGTACCCCGCGCCAGACGACGACGTCGGAACCGGTGCTCATCCCGAGGCCGGTGCCGGCGCCGGTGGTCGCGTCGGCGTCGGTGGGATCGTCGCTTCCGGTCTCGTCGGCTCCCACCGCCCGGTCGGCACCCTCGTCGCTGCCCGAGGGTGCGTCGTCGGTGCCGATGGCCGGTACGGCCGGATCCACGGGGCACGGGCCGGTGCGCTCGAGCCAGCCCGAGCGGACCTCGATGCGGCCGGCGGGCCGGGTCGGGGCACGGTCGACGCCGGCGGTGGGGGGCCGGTCGGCGAGGCTGCCGTCGAACCACGGGATGACGACCCGCCCGGACCGCGTGGCCGCCACCAGCGTCCCGGGGTCGTCGGCGGTGAGGGCCACGATGCGGGCGCCGTCGGCGTCGATCGTGGCAGTGGCCAGGGAGGGGACCACCCCCGGGAATCGGGCGGCGACGGTGTCGATCCAGCGCTCGTCGGGCACGTCGTCCACGCCGATGACGTCGGTGCCGTCGACGCCGAACAGGGCGACGACACGGCGTCCCGCTGCTGCGTTGCAGAGCCCCGCGAGAAGGCGGGCGGTCGAGGTCGGTCCGACGATGGCCGGTCGGGTCGCGACGATCAGTCGTGGATCGTGACGCCGTTGCACGGCGAGCTCCACGGCGCGCCATGCGAGCGAGTCGAGGTCAACGGGGTCCACGACAACCGATTGTGGGCGCGTGGCCGTCGAAGCGCCAGCGGTGAATCGACCCAGCCATCGCCGCGGGGCAGGCGCCGCAGCCTCGCGGGCCCACAGCTCGGCAACGTACGGGGTCAGACCCGCTTTTCGGTCTTCCGCGCTGGCGTTCCGGTCAGGTCGTGAGCGACTTGAGCTGGTCGATGACGGCCAACGGGTCCGGGCCGACCGGGGTGATGTTCAAGGTGGTGACGCCGGCCTCGCGGTAGGCCTCGACACGCTCGCGCACGTAGCCGGCGTCGCCGATGAGGCTGGTGGCGTCGAGCAGCTCCTGGGGCACGGCGGCCATCGCCTCTTCCTTGCGGCCCTCGAGGTAGAGGTTCTGGATGAGCTCGGCCTCTTCCTCCCAGCCGTAGCGGCGCACCAGGCTGTTGTAGAAGTTGCGGCCCTTGGCACCCATGCCACCGATGTACAGCGCGGCCATGGGGCGGGCGAGGTCGCGGTAACGGCCGACCTCGTCCTCGGTGCCGATGGCCACGACGCCCCCGGCGACGATCTCGAGCGGCCCGAGCGACGGGTCGCGCCGGGCGGCACCGGCGGCGAGGTCGTCGCCCCAGACCTCGTGCGCCCGTTCCGGTACGAAGAACACCGGGAGCCAGCGGTCGGCGAGCTCGGCGGTGAGCTGCACGTTCTTGGGGCCCAGCGACGCCAACAGGATGGGGATGTCGGCCCGCTTGGGATGGTTGATGATCTTCAGCGGCTTGCCCAGTCCGGTGCCCTGCTCGGGCGGCAACGGCAGGGTGTACATCTCGCCGTCGTAGGTGACCGGCTCTTCCCGTCGCCAGATCTTGCGGCAGATCTCGATGACCTCGCGGGTTGCCTGCAGCGGCTTCTTGTAGGGCAGACCGTGCCAGCCCTCGATGACCTGGGGTCCCGATGCCCCCAGACCCAGGACGAACCGGCCATTGGAGAGCGTGTCGAGGCCGACGGCGGTCTGAGCCATCAGCGATGGGGTACGGGTGTAGACCGGCAGGATGCCCGAGGCGATCTCGACGCGCTCGGTGAGCGACGCCAGGTAGCCCATGACGCTGACGGCGTCGAGGCCGTAGGCCTCTGCCACCCACACCAGGTCGATGCCCGCCTTTTCGTACTCGGGAACCTTCGCGAGCTGAGCGAGAGGGTCACGGGCGTATTCGATGGCCATACCGAGTTTCATGGCGAAGTGCTAGCAGCCACCGGCGACGCCCGCCAGTCCACCGTGTGCACGGTGGTGATCTGGTCGATGCCCTTGAGCTCGAGGTCGGTTGCCGGCCCGAAGATCAGGTCGCCGCGGGGTTCGGCTATCTGGCGCACCAGCGACGACACCAGGATCTCGCTGCCTGCGGCTGCTGCGCCCACCCGCGCCGCGATGAGGACGTGGCGGCCGAACAGGTCGCCCTCGTCGTCGAGGAGGACCTCGCCGGTGTGCATCCCGATGCGGACCCGAACTGCGTGTTCGGGTCGCTCCCTCTCGACGCGTTCGAGGTCGCGCTGGACCCCGATGCTGCACAGCAGCGCCTGGCGGGCGCTCGGGAAACACAGCAGGTAGCCGTCGCCCTGGTTCTTGACGATCCGGCCCCGGTGCGCGTCGACGTGCGCCTTGAAGAGGCCGTTGTGCCGGCCGAGGATCTCCATCCAGCGGACGTCGCCGACGGCGAGGGCCCGCTCGGTGGACGACTCGATGTCGCTGAAGACGATGGTGAGGGTTCCGGCCTCGTCGGCGACGCCGATGACCTCGGGCTTGACGCCCTGGGTGCTCACGGCGGCGGCGACGAGTTCCATCGACGTCGCCCGCGGGGAGCGTTCGCCCATCACGGTCTGTCTCGATGCGGGTCGCACGACTTTTTCGTCGGCTGCGATGACCTCGATGGTCACGTCGCCCAACTGCGCGGATTGGCCGCCACGCAACACGACCGCTGTGGTGACGGCGACGCCGTCGACGTAGGTGCCGTTGGAGCTGCCCAGGTCGCGCACGCGGACCGAGGTCGCCGACACGGGTTCGAAGATGGCGTGTCGACGCGACACCTTGGCGTCGTCGATCACCAACCCGTCCGCCTCACGGCCGACCTCGAGGGGGTGGTCGAGCACGACCGTGAGGGCATGGCGCGCCGGCGAGCGCACCACGAGCTGTGGATGTCCCATGCGCAAAGCCTGCCACAGCGCGTGGCCCTCCGAGCCGGGGGGTCCTTTTGCCCACCGTCGACCTCCTTCTGCCTCAGTCGGGCTCAGAGTCCCTTCGTTACGTTCGGTTCTGCAGCAAACGACTCGGAGTAGGTACGGCGGATGAAGCTCTTCACAGGACTGATGGCGATGGCGCTCGTCATCGATCAGGCGAACGTGCTCGGCGCGGCGGAGTGGCTCGGCGGCGTCGTGCTCGTCCTGATCGGGTACGCGCTCGTGTTCCACAACGTTCGTCGGCCCATGGCCACCCCTGCGGTCGTATCGTCGCCCGACCCGGTCAGCATCGTTTCCGAGGCCGTCGTCGATGGTTGACCTGCCGCCGACGATCTGGCTCGTGCTGGCGTCGATCGGCCTGCTCGCTCCCACCTATGCGCTCGTCCTCGGCTTCGTCGCCCGGCGAGGGATCGCTCCCGGCACCGGCGACCGCGAGGACTACCTCGTGTTCTGCATGGTGCCGTGCCTCAACGAAGGGCGCGTCGTCGGGCCGACCGTCGAGCGCCTGCTCGCGCTCGACCCGGAACTGCAGGTCGTCATCATCGATGACGCATCCGACGACGACACGCCCGAGATCCTCGCCTCGCTGAACGATCCGCGGGTCCACGTCGTGCGTCGTGAACTACCCAACGCACGTGTCGGCAAGGGCGCGGCGCTCAACCATGCCTTCGCCGCGATCTGCGAGCGCGTCGCAGACGAGGGGCGCGATCCGCACCAGGTGATCGTCGGCGTATTCGACGGCGATGGCCGTGTCGATGCCAACGCACTCGACGCAGTGCTCGGATGGTTCGGAGAACCCGATGTCGGCGGCGTGCAGATCGCAGTTCGCATCGACAACCGGGCGAACTCGTGGCTCGCCCGTATGCAGGACGTCGAATTCTCCACCTATGCCCACATCTTCCAGCGGGCGCGCAATCGCCTCACCAGCACCGGCCTGGGTGGCAACGGTCAGTTCACCCGTCTCAGCGCCATGCGGAATCTCGGGCCCGAGCCGTGGGCCGACACGTTGACCGAGGATCTCGACCTCGGCGTTCGCCTGCGCCTCATCGGTTGGCGCACCGTCTTCGAAGGCAGCGTTGCTGTCCACCAGCAAGGTCTGCATCGCCCGGCGGCCCTGCTTCGTCAGCGCACCCGCTGGTTCCAGGGGCACCTGCAGGCATGGAGCCTGTTCCCTGCTCTGTGGGGCTCCCAGCTGAAGCGCCGGACGAAGGCCGACATGAATGTGCACCTGTTCATGCCAGTCCTGCAACTCCTCCTCGGTGCCGCGATGTTCGGCTCGTTCGCGCTCCTCGTGCGCCAGCTGATCGTGCGGCCCGAGGCAACCCTGTCGGCGCTCGCGTCGGGCCCGCTGATCCCATGGTGGTATCTCCTGGGCTTCGCGGTCACGCCGCTGGTCGCCGCCGCCTATTGGCGCACGGCGCGCGACGTCGGCTTCTGGAAAGGCATCGGGTACGCACACGCCTACGCCCTCTATACCTGGGTCTGGTTCTTCGCCGGCTGGCGTGCCATCGCACGTCAGGCGCGCGGGACGCACTCGTGGTCCAAGACGGCCCGGCTCGAAGACGTCGGCGAAGGCGGCGTAGCCGCCGGTCAACCAGCGGTCGCCGATGCGGTCGGCGTAGGCAGCCGACCATGAGGCCGAGCAAGAGCCAGCTGGGATCCGCCGTCTTCCTGATCATCGGCATGCTGACCGGCGTCGTGTTCATGGCAGGCGCGCTGACCGCTGATATCACCCGCGACATCGAACCGGTCGAGCGCATCGACCCGGACACGATCCGGCTGACCATGCAACCGCCGGCCCGGATCGACGGGCCTTCGACGCTCGTGCTGTGGGATCCGGCACTGTCACCAGGGGAGCCCCTCCGCTTCGACGGCGAGATCGGCGGCATCTTCATGGCGAACCTCGCCGGCCACTTCGGGCCTGTCACGACGATGGCGGTCCAAGACTACGAGGCGGGCGACGGTGCCCGCTTCGACGGGGTCGTCTACGTCGGAGTGCGTCCCGGAGATACCGGCGACAACCCGTTGCCCGAAGGCCTCCTCCGCGACGTCGCCGACGATCGGATCAAGACACTCTGGCTCGGCGCGGGCATCGACCAGCTCATGGCTGTCACCACGCCCGAAGGCTTTGCCGCCCGCCGGGGCTGGATGCTCGCCGGCGACGACGGCGCCAGCCCCGACGTGGTGACCTACAAGCGACGAGACCTCGAGCGGAACCCCGAGGCGGAGCCCATCCATCGCGTCGAGGTCACCGACGAGCGGTTGGCTGACGTGCTCGCGACCGCAGCCGAGGCCGGGCGTGCTCCCGTTCCGTACGCCGTGCGGTCCGGTGCGCTCACCTATGTCGCAGAGGTGCCGTTCGGGTTCCTGATCGAAGGCAACCACAGTGTCGTGACCGGCGACCTCATGTTCGACCTGTTGGATCCCGACCGGCCCAGTCGGCACCGGGCGATGGTGCGCCTCGAAGACATCGGACCCACCGCCGACCCCGAGCGGCTCCGCGTCGCCGGCGAGGCGCTGGCGGCGCGCAACGTCCCCTTCAGCCTCGCCGTCTACCCGATCTGGCGGGATCCGCTGGAGCAGTACGCGCTGGGTATCGACGTCGGCCTCGCCGATCGCCCCGAGCTCGTCGAGGCCCTCCGCTACCTCGAGACCATCGGGGGCACGATCCTGATGCACGGCGTCACGCACCAGGCCGATGGCAGGGCGAACCCGTATGCCGGCACCTCCGGCGAGGACTTCGAGTTCTACTCGGTCGAACTCGACGACGAGGGCCGCGCCAACCCGGTCGGGCCGCTGCCCGAAGACGAGGACTCGCCCGAATGGTTCGAGGATCGGATCAGGCTGGGCCTCGCCGAGTTCGTCTCGGCAGGGATGGACGCGCCCGAGATCTTCGAGTTCCCGCACTACCTGGGCTCGCGGCAGGCCTATGAGACCGTCAGCCCCTGGTTCCGGGCCCGGTACGAGCAGGCCTCGTACTACCCGGGGATCCTCTCCGGTGAGGACCACCCGGAGGTGCTGCCGAGAAACCAGTTCTTCCCGTATCCGGTCATCGACGCCTATGGCTCTCGAGTCATCCCGGAGAACCTCGGGGCGATCATCCCCGAAGGCGATCCCCTCTACGTCCGGCTGCCCGCTGATCTCGTTCGCGATGCCGAGGAAGCACTCGTCGTGCGCGACGGCGTGGCGTCGTTCATGTTCCACCCCTACCTCGACCTGTCGCTGCTCACCGAGACGGTCGACGGCCTCCTGGGGCTCGGTTACCAGTTCGTATCCCCCGAAACCCTCCTGGAGGAATGGCGATGAACCCGGTTCTCTGCATCATCGGGACGCGACCCGAGGCCGTGAAGATGGCACCGATCGTCCGTGAACTCCAGCTGCGCCGCGTCCCGCACGTCGTGCTCAGCACGGGACAGCACCGAGAGCTGGTGCGCACGACGTTGTCGGCGTTCGGCATCGGGATCGACATCGACCTCGACCTGATGACCCCGGGTCAGAGCCCGACGCAGGTGGCATCGCTCGTGCTGGGTGCGCTCGAGCCGGTGCTCGAGGACCTGGAGCCATCGGCGATGATCGTCCAGGGCGACACCACCACGGTCATGGCAGCAGCCATCGCCGGCGCGTATCACCGCACCCGGGTCGTGCATCTCGAGGCGGGCCTGCGGACGGGGGATCGGACCCAACCGTTCCCCGAGGAGATCAACCGCATCCTCGCCGCCGGAGCGACCGACCTCCACCTGGCTCCGACGTGGTCCTCGTACCGAAACCTCGTGCGGGAGAACATCGCCCCTGCGTCGATCGTCGTCACGGGCAACACCGTGATCGACGCGTTGCAGTGGGCATGCGAGCTCACGATCGACCGGGACGTTCCCGCCCTGGCGTCGCTGGACCCCGCCAGCAGGATGATCCTGGTGACGGCGCATCGCCGGGAGAGCTTCGGAGCTCCGCTCGAGGGCGCACTCGGGGCCATCCGGACCCTCGTTCTCGACCGGCCCGATATCTCGGTGGTCTATCCGGTGCATCCCAACCCCGCCGTGCGCGAACCCGCCCAACGGATTCTCGGGGGCCTCGACCGGGTCGTGCTGACCGAACCGCTCGACTACTTCGACCTCGTCGCCGTGATGAATCGGGCGACGCTGGTGCTCACCGACTCGGGGGGACTGCAGGAGGAGGCACCGGCGCTCGCGAAGCCGGTCCTGGTCCTGCGCGACACGACCGAACGGCCCGAGGCCGTCGACAGCGGCGTCGCCCGTCTCGTCGGCACCGACCCCGGACGGATCATCGCCGCGGCATCAGCCCTGCTCGACGACCGTCTCGAGTACGCCGCGATGGCGAGAGGTGACAGCCCCTACGGGGACGGGCGCGCCGCACAGCGAGCCATCGCATCATTGCTCGACGAACCGGTCGCCTACTTCGAACCGCTCGGGAAACGCCCGATGGTCGAGCGCTCGCCGGTCGAGCGCCGCCGCGCCGCCGCCTGACCGGCCAACGGCCGGGGTCTCCACGGCCCGGCGGGGCCGCCACCGGCTGAGCCGGGGCGGCCCGCATTCGCAGGCGGGGGAGGGAATCCCACCTACGGGCCGGGCGCGGGCGACGCTGCCGTCGATCAGCGGCTCAAGATGGTGACACCGCTGATGCCGGGCGCGCCGTAGACGTGGGTGTAGGCGACCTTGGGGTCGTTGGGGACCTGGCGCTTGCCGGCCTGGCCCCGCAGCTGCAGGACGTTCTCGTACACCTGACGCAGGCCCGACGCGCCGATGGGCTCGCCGTTGGCCAGACAGCCGCCGTCGGTGTTGACCGGGAACCGGCCGCCGATCTCGGTCTCGCCGTCTTGGATCATGCGTTCCTGCTCGCCGTGCTCGCAGAAGCCGTTCTCGGCCATGTGCATGATCTCGGCGCCGGCCTCGGTGTCCTGGAGCTGGGCGAGGTCGATGTCCTCGGGGCCCATGCCGGCCATCTCGAACGCGGCCTTCGACGTGTCGACGGTGGGGCCGGGGCCGTCGTCGGCGGCGATCCACGGCGACATGACCTCGAAGGAACCCCAGCGGCGGCTGCGCACCGCGGCGGCGTTGAGGTAGATGGGGGTGTCGGTGTACTGGTGGGCCTTGTCGGCCTTGGCCAGCAGCAACGCGACGCCGCCTTCGGCGGGCGAGCAGAACATGAACTTCGTCAGCGGGTACGACAGCATCTCGGACTCGAGGATCTGCTCTTCGCTGATGGGCTGACGACGCCAGGCGTTGGGGTTGTGCTCGGCGTTGCGAAACGCCTTGGCCGACACCTTCGCGAGCGTCGAATGCGAGATGTCGTATTGCTCCATGTACCGGTTGATCTTCATGCCGAAGAACTGGGTGGTCAGCGCCATGCCGGACTTGCCGTACCAGTCGCCGAGGCCCGACGCTCGGGTGTTGACCCGGAACGCGCCCCGCTCGTGCTTGTCGTAGCCGACGGCCATACCGAGGTCGTACGCGCCCGAGGCGATGGTGTTGTAGGCACTGAACAGCGCCGAACCGCCGGTGGCGCAGCCGTTGGCGACGTTGATGAACTGCAGGCCGGTGAGGCCGAGCTTCGACACCATGGTGTCGGCGGCGCCGGCGGCCGCGCTGCCGCCGAACGCGAACTGCACGTCGGACCACTCGATCCCGGCGTCCTTGAGGGCTTCGCGCACGGCGTAGACGCCCTGCTCCTGGCCGGAACGCTCGGGCGTGCGGCCGAAGGGATGCATTCCGATGCCGACGATGGCAACTTCTGGCTTGGACATGATGGGTCTCCTCAGCTCTCGACCGGGGCGAAGGCGAAGGTGATGACCTCGTTGCCGTCGTCGTCGGTGTACAGGGGCACGAACACCAGATCCATGTCCATGCCGATCTTCAGTTGCTCACGGTCGGCGGTGGTGAGGCGGGTCTCGACCTTGACCTCACCGGGCAGTTCGACGTAGCCCACACCGAAGGGTTCGAAGTTCTCGACGTCGCCGGCATAGGGCGGCGCCTTCGGGGGGAACCCCTGGATGGTCCAGGTCCACAGCTTTCCGCGAGTGGAGAGCTCGCGTTCGTGGGTGTCGTCGGACGCGCAGCGGGGGCAACCCTGCTGGGCGGGGAAGATGATGGCGCCGCATGCGGCACACTCCGAACCGATCAGCTTCGGCTGGTCGGAAGGCCAGGTGAAGATGCCTTCTTCTATCGGGACCTGCGTGCCCACGTGTTCCCCCTCGGGTGTCGTGACCTATCGAGCGGTTAATTATCGCAGACTGACGCCGGGCCTGCTCACGCAGCGTGGAAACCCGCGCAAACACAGGGGTCCCCAGCCCTCGGGGGGGCTCGACGGTGGTCCTGGGTGGTCAGCCGTCGTAGAAGTGGCGGGGGTGGAGCCCGACGAGGCGTTCGTGACGAGGACCCGAGGCCCGGGCCCGCTCGACGGCGGCGTCGCTGAGCTGGTGCGACGACGCGGTCGGGACCAGGCGTTGGGCGATGTCGCGGCGCCCGTAGTGGGCCTGGAGGAAGAACCGGCCGCGCCCGCCGGGTCGGGCCGGTGTGCCACGGTGCCAGACGTCGCTGACGAACAACACGACGTCGCCCGCGTCCGCTTCGACCACCACCGGCCCGCGGCCCTCGAAGGTCGGCGCCCAGTCCAGGTCCACGTCGGCGCCGTCGGGTGGTCGGGGTGGCAGCCTGCCCGACCGGTGGCTCCCCGGGACCACGGCGGTGGGCCCATCGTCGAGCCGGCACGGCGTCAGGTACAGGTGCGCCCCGACGGCGAAGACCGGATAGGGAATGTCGTCGGGCCATGCGACTCCGGGCGGGCGGGGCACGTGGGGCCCGGCGTCGCAGTGCCAGGGCCCGCCCTCGAAGCCCGGCGGGTCGCGCCAGACGGTGTTGGCGATGACATGACAGTCCTCGCCGAGGAGGGGCTCGATCGCGGCGAGCACCGCCGGCAGGGCGAGGGCGCGCTGGGCCGCGTCGCTGCGGTTGCATGCCTGGTAGCGATAGCGCGCCGTGTCGCGGGCGTCGGCCCCGCCGCCGGCGTCGGCGTCGACCGCGTCGCCGCCGACCCCCTCGCTGTACAGGGACGTGAGCTCGTCGGCCAGTTCCCGCAGCAGCGCGGCGTCGATGGCGCCGGGGAGCAGGAGCCAGCCGTGTTCTTCCAGCCGCGCCGCCGCCTCGGGCCGATCCTCGCGGACCGCCAGGTTGTGCCCGACTCGCCTGATCATCGAAAGCGTTCTCCTCGTGTGGGTTGCGCAGAGAGCCGGTCCGCATCAAGCTGGGGTCAAGTCGTACTTTCAACCAACCTTCGGACCGAGCCCGCCAGTCGCCAACCATCGAGTTGGTTGAAAGTACGACTTGACCCCGGCGCTCAGATGGCCCGGCCGGTGCCTTCCCAATAGGGGCCGCGGAGCTCGCGCTTGAGGATCTTGCCGGTGCCGGTGCGTGGCATCGACACCACGAAATCGACCGAACGAGGGCGTTTGTAGCCCGCCAGGCGCTCGCGGCAGCGCGACAGCAGTTCGTCGGCGAGCTCGGGCGAGGCCTCGACGCCCTCGGACAGCTCGACGACGGCCTTGACCTCCTCGCCGAACTCGTCGTTGGGGACACCGATGACGGCCACGTCGGCCACGCCGTCGTGTTCGGCGATGACGGCCTCGATCTCGGCGGGGTAGATGTTGACCCCGCCCGAGATGATCATGTCGATCTTGCGGTCCGACAGGTGCAGGTAGCCGTCGTCGTCGATGTAGCCGACGTCGCCGGTGGTGAACACGCCCGGCTCGAGGTGCGCGTCGGCGGTCTTGTCGGGGGCGTTGTGGTACTCGAAGTCCATGCCCATCAGGCTGCGGAAGTACAGCGTGCCCTCCTCGCCGACGCCGAGGCGGTTGCCTTCGTCGTCGACGACGATGACCTCGACGGTGTCGAGGGGCTTGCCCACGCTGCTGCGCTTCTCGATCCATTCCGGCGCCCGGATGGCCGAGATGAACGAGCCCTCGGTGGAGCCGTAGTACTCGTGCACCACGGGACCGAACCAGTCGATCATCGCTTGCTTCCACGCCGGCGGGCACGGCGCCGCGCCGTGCCAGCACGCCGCCAGGGTGGTGGCGTCGAGCTCGGCGCGTTGGGCCTCGGGCACGTCGAGCATGCGCTTGAACTGGGTGGGCACGAGGTGGATGTTGGTGATGGCCTCGTCGCCGATGAGCCGCACCGTCTCGGCCGGATCGAACTTGTGGCGCATCACCACCGCCGAACCGTTGACCATCGGCATGAACGTGAACGCCCACTGTGCGGAGTGATAGACGGGCCCGACCAGCAACGAGCGGCCGGCCTGGGGCACATAGGCGCTCATCCCGGATGCGATGAGGCCCATGATCTCCGACGGGATCTCCGTCGAACCCGACAGCGCGCCACGCACCCCCTTGGGACGCCCGGTGGTACCCGAGGTGTAGAACATCGGACCGCCCAGCCACTGGGCATCGTCGGCGAGGTCGTCGGTGGCCGCCGCGGCCAGCGCCTCCTCGTAGGCGATGGCGCCGTCGACCACTGTTCCCGATGCGGTGTCGCCGACCACGATCGTGTGGGCCACCCCGGCGCTGCGGGGATCGGCCAGCGCCGCGCGGGCGACGTCGACGAAACGCACATCGACCAGAAGCACCGTGGCCCCGGAATCCTCGAGCACATACGCCAGCTCGTCGGCGACCCAGTGCCAGTTGACCGGCACGTAGGTGGTACCCAGGTGTGCGCAGGCCTGGAACACCTCGAAGCACTCGCGGCGGTTGCCGAGCATCATCGCGATGGTGTCGCCGGGTCCCACCCCTGCGTCGCCCAACGCGTTGATCAGGCGCCGCGTTCGTTCGTGGAGCTCGCCCCACGTCGTGCGGCCGTACTCGTCGACGAGCGCCTCGTCGTCGGGTCGCTCGGCAGCGATGGCGTCGAGCAGTTTCGGCACAGCAGTACCCCCAGGTCGTTTCCACCCACCATTGTGGGGCGGCACGTTAGCCGCTCAGCACCGCTCCCGACAGGGGCAACGAGGGCCCGAAGGGCCGATACGGCCAGCCCGGGTCAGCCCCGAGCCTCGGCCAGAACGGCGCGCATGTCGTCCGCGACGATCCGTGCGGCCTCGTCGACCGGCAGCTCCCACAGCTCGGTCGAGCACACCTCGAGCCCGATCGGGGCCTTCGATCCGAGCTCGTCGAGACGACGCACCATGTCGACCAGCGCGAACTCGCCCCGGCCCGGCGACACCCGGTTGGACAGGCAGTCGATGTAGTAGTCGTCCATCTGCGGGGCGATGGTGCCGTCGTTGAACTGGGTGGCGAAGATGCGGTCGCCGCCGACGATGGCGATGTCGTCCAGATCGTTGGTGGAGCGGGTGAGGTGCCAGCTGTCGAAACAGATCCCGCCGTTGTCGCGCCCGGCCCGTTCGACGATCTCGGTGGCCAGCGCCAGGGTGCCGATGTTGGTCATCGACGGCACGGCCTCGAGGCCCACCAACATGCCGTGGTCGGCGCCGCGGTCGCACAGCGCACCGAAGCCCACACCGGCCTCGGCGACGGTGCCGGTGTAGTCGCCGATGACCTGCAGATACCGGCACGTGAAGCGGTCGGCCATCTCCCACACGATGGCCTCGTGCGCGAGGCAGGTCTCGGTGGCGTGATCGGGCGACGCCCAGCCCCGCAGCGCCTCGATGTTGGCGATGACGATGCCGGTCTCGTCGAGCGCGGCATCGACGGCGTCGACCCAGACGGGATCGTCGCGGTGCGCGGCCCACTCGCTGAAGAACAGGCCGATCGCAGCGAAGCCCGCCTTCGACGCGGCGTGGATGCGGCCGACGACGTCGTCCTCTCGGGGCCGGGAGAAGTGGTCCCACACCAGGTCGTCGGGGCCGAGGTCTCGCGCAGTACGGTTCGCAGCTGACATGGCGACAGTGTGGCGCACCTGCGCCGGCTGCGCGCCGAGGACCGAGCGACGGCGTCGTGCCCCGACGCCAGGGGGAACGACACCATGCGTGGACTCGAGGGAAAGGTCGCCGTGGTCACCGGAGCGGCACGCCAGCGCGGCATCGGCCGGGCCATCGCACTGCGCCTCGCCGAGGAGGGCTGCGACGTCGTGGTCACCGGGTCGCGCCGGCCGCCCGAGGCGTTCCCCGACCACGAGCGCGAGGCCGGCTGGCTGGGCACGGCATCGGTCGCCGCGGAGATCGAGGCCATGGGCCGTCGATCCCTGGCCGTCGACGGCGACGTCGCCGACCTCGTCGACGTCGACACCATGGCCGCCGCCGTGCGCGACACATTCGGTCGGGTCGACGTGCTGGTCAACAACGCCGCGCTGCCCAGCGACGCCGGCGTCGCTCCCATCCTGGACATGGACGCCGACCTGTGGCTCCGCAACGTCGACGTCAACCTCAACGGGCTGTTCCACGTCACCCGGGCGTTCGGGCAGATGATGCGCGCCGGCGGCGACGGCGGCTGCATCGTCAACATCTCGTCGATGGCCGGCCGGCAGGGCCTGCCCAACTACGGGGCGTACTGCGCCACCAAGTGGGCGATGATCGGCATGACCCAACAGCTCGCCATGGAGCTGGCGAAGGACCGCATCCGGGTCAACTGCATCTGCCCCGGCTCGACCGACACCGACATGATGGACGGCACCTTCGGGCGTACTGCCGCGGCCACCGGCATCGACTTCGCCAAGGTCAAGGCCGGTACCGCCGGGCGCATCCCGTGGGGCCGCCAGGGCCAGGCATCGGAACAGGCCGCCGCCGTGGCGTTCCTCGCCAGCGACGACGCGAGCTACATCACCGGCCAGACCCTCAACGTCGACGGCGGGTTGCGTATGGACTGAGTTTCTGGGCCGGCTCGTCTCCGGCGTGCTCGCGCCGGGATCCCTGGTCTGTGGACGTCTCACGTTCGGTCCGGGAGGCACGTCGCCGGCCGTGTGTCGGCGGGCTGCGCAGCAGCGGCGTCTCGCCGAGACGGCCGTGGGGGTGCCCAAGTGACCCACCGGGGTGCGTCGGCCGTCTCGGGTGCGGCGGAACGCCGCGGTTGCCGCCCGGGCTGGTCAGCCTTGGGACTGAGTCTCTGGCCGGCTGTCGCGGCGTCTCCCGGATGCTGTGTTTCTGGGCCGGCTCGTCTCCGGCGTTCGCCGGGATCCTCGGTCGGGCGTCTCACGCTCGGTGCCGTTGGCGCGGCCGTGGCGGGCTGCGCAGCATCGTCGGGGCCGAGACGGCCAGTGCCAGGACCCCCGGGGTGCGTCGGCCGTCTCGGGGAGGCGAGCGCCGACGGTGCCGCCCGGGCTGGTCAGCCTGGGCTGAGTCTGGCCGGCTCGTCGCGGCGTGCTCGACCGGGAGTGTGTTTCTGGGCCGGCTCGTCGCGGCTGCCTGGCCGGATCCTCGTCGGTGGACGTCTCACGCTGGTGGTGTGTACGTCGCCGGCTGTGTGTCGGCGGGCTGCGCAGCAGCGGCGTCGGGCCGAGACGGCCGAGGGGGTGCCCAAGGGACCCGCCGGGGTGCGTCGGCCGTCTCGGGGGAGGCGAGAGCGCCGACGGTTGCCGCCCGGGCTGGTCAGCCTTGTGGACTGAGTCTCTGGGCCGGCTCGTCTCCGGCGTGCTCGCGCCGGGATCCTCGGTCGGTGGACGTCTCACGCTCGGTGCGGTGTGTACGTCGCCGGCTGGTGTCGGCGGGCTGCGCAGCAGCGGCGTCGGGCCGAGACGGCTGAGGGGGTGCCCAAGGGACCCGCCGGGGTGCGTCGGCCGTCTCGGGTGCGGCGCGGAGCGCCGACGGTTGCCGCCCGGGCTGGTCAGCCTTGCTGGGTTGTCTCTGCTGGCTGGTCTGCCCCGCCGCGGCGGCCTGGTGCAGAGCCCGGTGGTTCTCGGCTCTGCGAGACCGCTGACGTTGGCGCTCGGCCGGCCCTGTTCGTGATCAGTTTCGTGCCGTCTGGTGGGCTTCGACTACCGCTCGGAGAACTGCCAGGGGGTCGGGGCCGTCGCCGACGTAGGCGACACCGGCGGTGAACGCCACGGTGACGTCGATGGCGGGGCAGGTGTGCGCGGCGGTTCCCCAGTAGCCGAGGTGGCCGAAACAGGTCACGCCGTCGATGTCGTGGGCAAAGACGCCGGCGCGGATGGTCGGGTCGGCGGGGGAGGTGAGCCCGGTCATCTGGTCGAAGATGGCCGGGTCGTCGAAGATCTCGCCCGCCCACAGCGCCCGGCTGAACCGAGCGAGGTCGTCGATGCTGGCCACGAGCCCGCCGCCGCCGTGCAGGTCGATGTGAGGGCTGAACGCCTCCCGCGGGATCCCGAAGTCGAGCCCGGTGCCGAAGAGCAGCTGCGGGCCAGGGGGAGCGGCGTCGGACGGCGCGGGTTCGAGGGCCTCCCACCACGTGGCCTCGAGACCGATCGTGTCGTAGCCGACGAGACGACGGACGGCGGGACCGAGGGGTTCGCCGGCGGCTCCTTCGAGCACCGACGCGAGGAGCAGGTAGCCGGTGTCGCTGTAGGCGGTGTCGATACCGGGCTCGAACAAGGGATCGCCGAGGCGGGTGGCAAACTCGATCTGTTCGACGGCGGTCCATTGGCGGCGTGGATCCGCCGCGACGGCGGCCTCCCACGCCGGGTCGACGGCGTAGTCGTGGAGCCCGCCGGCGTGGACCAGCAGGTCGGCCACCGTGATGGCGCCGAGGTCGTACCCGTCGGCTGCGATGAGCGCGGCCATGTCGGGATCGAGGGCGCCGTCGGCGAGGCTCTGGTCGAGCGACAGTTCGCCGAGCTCGACGAGTCGCATGACGGCTGCGGCGACGAAGGTCTTCGTGTTGCTGGCGACCCGCAGGGGAACCGCCGGGTCGAGGGCGCCGATGCCGTGGCCGAGGTCGACGCCGACGCCGGGGGCGAGCACCCGAAGGGCCGCCCCGGGCGAACCGGGGGTCTGCTGCCGGCTCTGTTCGGCCGCTGCGATCGCGGCGGTCTCGAACGCCGCGGTGTCGAAGGCCGCGGTGTCGAAGGCCGCGGTGTCGGAGGAAGGCGCGGCCGGCGTCGGCTCGGCGGCGCTCCGATCGGTCGTATCCGCACCCGCATCCGCAGCGGCCGATGCCGCATCCGTCGCACCGGTAGCAGGACCTTCGGCCGGGTCTTTGGCGTCGGCTTCCGCTGCGGCGTCGTCCGCGTTGCCGCCGCCGGCAGCCGGCGCAGTATCGGGGACCGTCGTCGCGGTGGGGGATTCGCCGCCCGTGCCGGCGTCGGCGGTCGTGTCGTCGCCGCAGGCAGCGGCAGCGAGGCAAATAGCGGTGATCGCTGCGACACGAGCGAGGGTGCGGGCTCTCACGATGTCGTCCCTCGGGTCGGGAGGTGGGGCTCGAGTGCTGCCCGGCCCACGGCGGTGGCCACTCCCGCGAGCACCACGGCCATCTCGTCGACCACTCGCCGGCGGAACTCGTCGACGTCGATCTCGCCGATGGCCCAGCGGGACTGGTTGTGCTCCCAGATGTCGAGCACCAGCCGGGCGACGGTGTCGACGCACACGTCGCCGCGGAGTTCGCCGGCGGCCACGCCGATCTCGAGATTCAGCCGGGCGATGTCCATGGCCCGCCGGCGGCGGGGCCCTTCCCACGCCAGCGCGGCGACGCGTCGGTCGGCGGCGAGAGGCCGGAACAGCGCCGAGCGTGCGTCGACGAAGTCGACCAGCGAGCCCACGAGTTCCACGACGCGGCCGAACGCGGTGCCCGTGGCGGTGACGCTGCGGAAGTCGAACTCCTCGAGCACCGAGTCCGACAGCGCATCGAGGACGGCGTCGCGCGAACCGAACAGGTTGTAGATGGTCGACGGGCTCACCTCGGCGCGTTCGGCGATCGAGCGGATGGTGGCCGCGTCGACGCCGCCGCCCTGCACGAGTGCCTCGGCGGCGGCGAGGATGCGCGCCACCCGAGGCGATGGCGCGACGGACGAACCGGAGGGGGTCGGTGTCGGTGCGGTGGCGGAGTGCGGGGTCGGCTGTCGTTGCACTGCGTCAATGTAGAACATGTTTCAGCGAGATTGGAACACGTTCCAATTTCGCTGGTTGGTTCGTGGGAACCGGCCGGCTCGTCGTTCCCAACCCGGACCTGTGGTTGCCGTCGTCGGTTGCCTACGGCGGGAGCGCGGGACGGAGATGCCGGGCGGGCCTCAGTGCCCGGCGCCGAGCTTTCCGCTGAGGGAGTGCCACTGGGCGCTGGGTTCGTTCATGCCGATGATCGTGACGTTCTTGCCCTTGCGTTCGTAGCGCAGGCAGATGGCGTCGAGGGCGGCCACCGTCGACGAGTCGTAGATCTGGGTCTCGGACAGGTCGATGACGACCTCGGGCGGGTCGCCGCTGTAGTCGAACTGGTAGACGAGGTCGTTGCTGGAGGCGAAGAACAGCAGGCCCCGCACCGCGTAGACGCAGTGCTCGTCGTCGCGTTCGATCTCGACGACCTCGGTGAAGTGGGCGACGCGCCGGGCGAAGAACACCATGGCGACCACCACGCCGGTGAGCACGCCGTAGGCGAGGTTGTGGGTGAGCACGGTGACCAGCACCGTCGCCACCATGATCGTGGTGGCGCTGTAGGGCATCTCTCGCAGGGTGCGGGGATGCACGCTGTGCCAGTCCATCGTGGCCACCGACACCATGATCATCACCGCCACCAGTGCGGCCATGGGGATGCGGGCGACGGTGTCGCCCAGGGCCACGACAGCGATCAGCAGGAACACGCCGGCGGCGAAGGTCGAGATCCGGGTGCGGGCCTGGCCGGCCTTCACGTTGATCATCGTCTGGCCGATCATGGCGCAGCCGCCCATGCCGCCGAAGAACCCGGTGACGAGGTTGGCGACACCCTGGCCCCAGCCCTCGCGGGTCTTGTCGGAGTGGGTCTCGGTGATGTCGTCGACGAGCTTCGCGGTCATCAGCGACTCGAGGAGCCCGACGAGCGCCAGCGCGAATGCGTAGGGGGCGATGATGCGCAGCGTCTCCATGGTCCAGGGCACGTCCGGGATCAGGAACGACGGCAGGCTGTCGGGTAGCTCGCCCTTGTCGCCCACGGTCGGCAGGTCGAGGCCGAATGCGACGGCGGCGCCCGTGAAGGCGACGATGACGATCAGGGGTGCGGGGATGGCGGTGGTGATCCGGGGGATCAGCACCAGCGCGGCGATGCCCGCGACGACCATCGGGTAGACGAGGAACGGCACGTCGCGCAGCTCGGGGATCTGCGCGGTGAAGATCAAGATGGCCAGGGCGTTGACGAAGCCGATCATGACGCTGCGGGGCAGGAACCGCATCAGTTTTGCGGCACCCGCGACGCTGAGCACGATCTGGATGACCCCGCCGAGCAGGACGGTGGCCAGCAGGTACTCGAGGCCGTACTGCTCGGCGACGGGGGCGATCACCAGCGCGACGGCGCCGGTGGCCGCCGAGATCATGGCCGGGCGGCCACCGGTGAAGGCGATCGTGACCGCCATGGTGAACGAGGCGTAGAGCCCGACGCGGGGGTCGACGCCGGCGAGGATCGAGAACGAGATCGCCTCGGGGATCAGGGCCAGGGCAACAGCTGCGCCGGCCAGGAGCTCGACACGTAGCCGCTTGGGCGAGCGCAGGGCGGCGCGCACGCTGTGGTCGTAGTCGTCGGCCTCGGGGGGCCCGGCGGGCACGGGCGCGTGCTCGGGGGTTTCGGTCTGCAAGGAGGATTTCCGTTCTCGTCGACGGCCGGCGCGACGCCGACATGTGGGGGAGTGGTGTTCGGGACACGACGAGCCCGTCGAGGGTGTCGTTGCGGCGACGCGGCGCTGCGGCGCGAGCGGGGGTGGGGTGTCCGACGAAGCCGTCGGCGACCGGGCGAGGTTACCGTTACGTGAGAGTAGAATCGGCGGATGGGCCGCCGAGATGAGGGCGGTCGCATGTCACACCTCGGACGCGTCCGCCCTGCAGGCCATTGGCAGCCGGGCACTCCCGTGTCCTCAGCGACACGCTCCATCGGGCAATCGCGTAGTCCCTCCTTGACGCACCGGTAGGGTTTGGGCGAACGGAGGGTTGCCGATGAAGGACGACCGGATGCTGCAGATCGGCGAGGTCGCGGAGGCGGTCGGGCTGTCGCTGCGCACCATTCGCCACTACGACGAGGTCGGCCTCGTCCCGCCATCGGGCCGCAGCGCGGGCGGTTTTCGGCTGTACACCCCCGCTGACGTCGACCGGCTGCTGCTGGTCAAGCAACTCAAGCCCCTCGACTTCACCCTCGAGGAGATGCGCGAGCTGCTCGAGGCCCGCGATCGCCTGGCCGCGGGTGTCGCCGACGATGCCGCCCGGCAACGCATCGCCGAGCGCCTGGCGGCATTCGCCGCCATCGCCGACCAACGCTGCGCCCGCCTGCGCGAGCAGCTCCAGATCGCCGAGGCCACCGCAGCGATGCTGCATCGCGACGTGCGCTCGACCGAGCAGCCCGCTGGTTGAGGCCCTGCCGAGCGAGCCGCTTCCATCTCAGCGGCGCAGAGCACGGGCGCCACGGGGAACCGGGGCGACGGTGTCAGCGCGCCGAGAGCAGCGCCCGGATCTCCTTCACCTTCGGGACCTTGCCCGACAGGACGAGCTCGTCGTCGACGACGAGGCCCGGGGTCTTCATGACGCCGGCGGCGGCGATCTCGGCGTAGTCGGTGACCGACTCGACGCTTGCCTCCATGCCGAGTTCGGCGAGGGCCTCTCGGGTGCGTTCTTCGAGGGTGTGGCAGTTCTTGCAGCCGGGGCCGAGGATCTTGACGTGCATGGTGTGCTCCTTCGTCCGGGAGCGGGTGGTCCGCTCCCGGTCTGGTGATGGGGGTCAGGCGACCACGTTGAACAGGAAGCCGATGGCGACGATCCCGGCGGCGACGACGCCGAAGAAGATGGCCAGCAGCGGCGGGCGCATCACCCGGGCGAGCATGATCCCCTGGGGGATCGACAGGGCGATGCTGCTCATGACGAACGCCATCACGGTGCCGAGCGACATGCCCTTGGCCCACAGCGCCTCCGCGATCGGGACCACACCGGCGCCGTTGACGTAGAGGGGTACGCCGGCCACGGTGGCGATGAGCACGGCGAAGGGGTTGTCGGGCCCGGCCACGTCGGCGAAGAAGTCGGCCGGCACCCAGCCGTGGATCGCGGCGCCGATACCGACACCGACCAGCACCCACAGCCACACGCTGCGGAAGATCTCGACGGCCTCGCC
Organism: Acidimicrobiales bacterium; assembly: GCA_046290435.1. Classification (GTDB taxonomy): domain Bacteria; phylum Actinomycetota; class Acidimicrobiia; order Acidimicrobiales; family UBA8592; genus CAVQUE01. Next base: position 101,296 of record JBKAGO010000076.1, on the reverse strand, counting down.
GCGGGCGGCGGCGACGCGCTCGTCGAGGGTGGGCACGTGCCCGTCGGCGCGCAGCGACGCCACCTTGCCGGTGTGGACCAGCGGATCGACCCAGCGATCGAGGTCGAAGTGCGACAGCACCCAGCCGATCAGCATCGACAGCGCGCTGCCCGCCAGGACGTAGGCGGCGGCGATGTCCCAGCCGAACTGGTCGCCGATCATGATCGCCGCGATCTCGCTGACCAGCGGCGACGCGATCAGAAACGTCAGCGTGATCGCCAGCGGGATGCCCGTCGCGACGAAGCCGATGAACAGCGGGATCGAGCTGCACGAACAGAACGGCGTCACGACACCGAGCACCACAGCCAGCAAGAGGCCGACGAACAGGCCCCGCCCGGCGAGGTAGTCGCGGGCCCGGTCGAGGTCGAGGCTGGCCCGGGCCATCCCGACGACGAACATCAGGCCCGTCAGCAGCAGGAAGATCTTGACGGTGTCGTAGGCGAAGAAGTGCACGGCGCCGACGACTCGCTCCTCGAGGTCCCACCCGAGCGCGTCGACCACGGCATCCCAGAGCCATTCGTTCAGCGCATAGGCCCCGATCCACGCAACGGCGAGCAGCCCGAGCAGGCCGACCGTCCGGCGCGACGATCCACCGTCACCGGTTACGCCTGGCGTCTCGGGAATCTGGACGGCGCTCATCGCCCCGCCCCCACGAGCTCGGTCCCGACCGGGCAGCCGTTGCCGCCGGCCGAAGCAGCCGGGCGCAGCAACGAGGCGGCCACCGCGGCCAACGCGGCGTCGTCGAGGGTGTAGTCGATCCAGCGGCCGCGCCGTTCCGACGTGACCAGCCCGGCGTCACGGAGCACCGCGAGATGGTGCGACAGCAGCGGACCCGACACGCCCACCCGGGCCCGCAGGTCGCACACGCACAGCGTGCCGCTCGCCAACTCGTCGACGATCAGCAGCCGGGTGGGGTCGGCGAGGGCCCGCAACCGGGTGACCCTCAGTTCAACATCGGTTGAATCGTCCACGAGACCCAGCGTCCTCCCATGCCCCCCTGGGTCACAGGGTCCGAGGTCCCGAACCCGCAACGGGACGTGGGTCACCGTCGGTCCGACGCCTCACGCAGCCGAGGGGCAAACGACCCTGTTGGCCCGCCGGGGGCCGTCACATGCTCCTGCCATGATGCGCAAGACATGGACATCGGGCCCCTCGATCGCCCTGTTCGCCGCCTTGCTGGCGCTTGCCACGGTCGCAGCCGTTGCCACGGCAGACGAGGCAGTTGCGCAACAGGAAGCCTGGGTGCTCGACGAGATCATCATCAACCCCGAGGATCACCCCACGGACTTCGTCGGAGGGGGCGAGACGCCGGGCTGGTTCGAAGAGCCGCGCTACGAGGGCACCTTCGAACGCTACGAGATCTCCGACGAGACGATCGTGCACCGCTCGCGCAGGGTCGACACGGGAGAAGAGCGCTGGAACATGACCACGACGGTCGCCATCACCGGACCTCCCGAGGTCCTCGTGGCCGGTGACGAGGCGACCGTGTCGGCGAATCTCACCGCAGGCGGGAGCTACGCCTGGCCATGGAACCCGTTCGACCGCTTCGAGTTCCGAGCTGCGGGCGTGGGCCTGGTCGGTGAGCGCTCGGCCGCCGTCGGCATGAACCCGGACTACTACCCGCGGACCGCTGCGGTGAACCCGACGTTCACCGTGCCGGTCCCGTGGAGCGACGAGGCCGAGTTCCGCATCGCCGGTGTCCTCTGGAACTGCGCGGCGTGCAGCGTGCAATGGGTGTACCGGGTCGACACCCAGCCGGCCGCTCGGTGCAAGGGTCGACTTGCGACGATCACGGCCCCGCCCGGCACTGTCGGCGCCAGGCTCGTCGGCACCCCCGGCGACGACGTCATCGTCGGCACCCCCGGCGACGACCACATCGACGGCCGGGGTGGGCGCGACCTCGTCTGCGGTCGAGCCGGCGACGACGTCATCTCCGGCGGGGCGGGCGCCGACCGTCTGTTCGGCGAGGGAGGCGACGACACCATCCGCGGCGGCAGCGGCAACGACCGGATGTCGGGCGGTCCGGGCAAGGACACCCTCGTCGGCGGTCCTGGGCGCGATGTCGCACTCGGCGGCCCGGGCACCGATCGCTGCGCCGCCGAGCGCGAGAAGTCCTGCGAGCGGGAACCGGCCATCGACGGTCCGCTCGTCGAGTGGACCATGCCCGACCGCTACGGCGATGCCTCGCCCGACGGCATCGTCCGTCCGACCCGCAATCCGTTCCCGCAGCGCTTCAGGGTCGAGTTCGAACTCCGGCGGGGCAACGGGAAGCGGTGCGCTCCCGATGACGCCGTCCGAGCACGGTCCCGCGAAGGGACCTTCCGTACGCCCCGGCCGCAGCGGCCATGCACGATCGTCGGGCGATTTCCCGAGGGAACCCACCGGGTGGTGTTCGACCTGGCGACCAAAGCGGGCCGCGGCAGGACGATCGTCGAGGTCGTGGTCCAGGACTGGCTGATCGTCGGGATCGGCGACTCGAACGGCTCGGGTGAGGGAACACCCGACATCCCTCGTGCGCCCCGGCGTCGAGCCCGTTGGGTCGATCGCCAGTGCCACCGCTCGGCCAACAGCCACCAGGCGCTCAGCGCCGCAACCCTGGAACGACGCGACCCCGAGACCTCGGTGACCTTCGTGCATCTCGCCTGCTCGGGCGCCCAGATCCGCAACGGCCTTCTCCAGCCCTATGCCGGACAGGAGCCCGACCAGGGGCCCCGCCTCCAGCCTCAACTCGACGAACTCGACCGCATCGCCGACCGCCGCGAGGTGGACGCCGTATTGGTGTCGGCGGGCGTCAACGACCTCCGATTCGGTGACGTGGTCGAGTTCTGCATCACGTGGTACGACTGCCCGAACCGGAGGTGGCAGACCGGGAGCGACCAACGGCTGGCCCAGGTCATGGATCGCTACGTCGCCCAGCTGCCCGGCCTGTACGAGAGGCTCGCCCGTCGTCTGGAGCGTGCAGGCATTCCTGCGAACCGGGTGTACATCACCGAGTACTTCGATTCCACCAACGACGCCAACGGCGACCGCTGCGATCCGCTGATTCGCGTCGGGGCGGGTTCGACGTCCCTCGATTTCGATCGGGCAGAGGCCACCTGGGCTGCAGATTCGATCCTCGGTCCGCTCAACGACGCGGTGCGCGCCGCGGCGACACGCCACGGGTGGACCATCGTCCGGGGCGCCGAACGGGGATTCGTGCCCCATGGCTACTGCGCAGGTTCCGAGCGGTGGATCGTCACGCTCCTCGACTCCGAAGCGGCGCAGGGCAACATCGACGGAACCCTTCACGCCAACCGCGAGGGCAACGAGTTCCAGCGGGACCGGATGGTCGCGCAGGTCCGAAACCACTTCACCCTGCCCTCGGGCGGTCCCCGCCCGCCCCGCTGAGACCGAGGCTGCAGCCACCGCCTACTGCTGTTGCTGCTGGCGTTCCTGGATCATCCGGGCCTCGAGGCTCCGGGGCGCCGAGGGCTGCACCAGGGTGGCCGGCTGGCGGGTGGGATCCATACGGCGGATCTCGACGCCGGCATCGACCTTCGGCGTGCCGTGCCCCGAATACGAGCCCCGCAGCGGCGGGACGTCGTCGTAGTCGCGGCCGTGGCCGATCTTGACGTGCTGGTATCCGACCTCGAGCCGGTTCGTGGGATCCAGCGGCAACCAGCCGAGCCCCGGCACCGCCGCCTCGAACCAGGCGTGGGTCTGCACCCGCACCAACTCGCCGGTGCCGGCGATCTCGCCGGTGGCGTCGTCGCGGCTGAACAGATAGCCCGACACGTAGCGGGCCGGGATGCCCACCGATCGGCACAACGCCACCGCCAGGTGCGCGAAGTCCTGACACACCCCGACGCCGCCCGCCATGATCTCCTCGATGGGCTGGCCGATGTCGGTGCTGCCCGGCCGGTACGCCAGGCGAGCCCCGACCAGCCCGTGCATCGCGAACACCGTGCGAACCAGGTCGGGGCCGTTGATCTCGACGATCCGCCGGGCCTCGGCGACGATGCCCCCGGCCCAGTCGCAGTGCGGGGACCGTTCGAGGTACTCGCCGTGCAGGTCGCGAAACGACGGATCGTCGAGCGCATCGAGGGTGGGCATCGCCGAGATCGGTGGCCGCGGCGACGTCTCCACCGCCGCCTCGGCCAACACCTCCAGGCGCAGATGCGGCTCGCGTACACCGAAGTGGTCGACCCGGGTGCCCCAGTAGTCGGTGTAGGACAACGTCCGCGACGACGGCGACGTCGTCACCCGATACGCGATGAGCTGCTGGCGGTCGTCGCTGACCGGACAGGCCCGCAGCTCGTTCTGGGACTCGCGCACCGGCTCGTCGTACTCGAACACCGTGCGGTACCGGATGTCGAGACGCATCAGCGCTGTCCCTCGGCGACCGGGGTGACGTCCGCTCCGGGAAGGAGCAACTGGCTGTGGAGGTCGACCTCCTCGGCGCTGCGGAAATACTGGGTGCCGATGGCCGCGGCGACGTGACGGATCTGGTCCTCGTAGTGCTCCAGCTGGGCGGGCAGGTCCCGCAACAGCTCCTCGAAATCGGCGAACTCCAGCTGGGAACGGACCTGGCCCATCAGCCGCATCGGCCGGGTCTGACGATCGCTCAACGACGCCAGCTGATCCTCGGCCTGGCGAAGGCAGTACAGCACCGCACGAGGGAACCGGTCGCTGCACAACAAGAAGTGCACGATCTGGTTGGGGTCGCCCGAAGCGACATAGGCGCGCTGGTAGGCCTCGAGCGCGGACGCCGACCGCAACGTCACCGCCATCTCGTCATAGGAACGGTCACGTAGCAACGGCGCGCGCACCGACAACAACCGGCAGGTCATCAGGGACCGCTCGAGCGTCTGGCCGAGGATGAGGAACCGGTAACCCTCGTGACGGGCCATGGCCGTGGCCACGATGCCTGCCAGGGTCTGGCAACTGGTCTTCACCATGTCGAGGGTGTCGAAGGGTTCGTTTGCCAGACGGTCGCCGAAATCGGGGCGCCGCAGCCGCAGGTGCAGCCGGTTGCCGTGCTCCCAGAGCTCCGACGGGATCTGCTCTCGCAGGCTCCGCAGGTTCTCGCGGGCCTGACCGACGCTGTGCACGATGGAGCCCGGCGCATCGGCACGCGCCACGAGCCGGTCGATGAGCGCTGCCGTGCCGATGGGAGCCGCAGCGTCGGATCCGTCGTCGAGGCGCAACGTCGCCAACAGCGCCCGGTGGTTGGCCGTCGCCGCGCCCGGCCCCGACGTCACCGAACTGCGCAACGTCGCCTGCAACATGCGTGCGGTGTCCTCGGCGCGTTCGAGATAGCGGCCCGCCCAGAACATGTTCTCGGCGTGGCGGGCCAACATCACGAAGCTCCCGGACGCGCCGACTGGCCGATGTCGCTCGCAGCGACGGCGGCCATCTCGGCGCCGGTGTCGTCCTCGGCTACGGCCTCGGCGGCATCGGACTCGCTCTTGGCGAGGCGCTCACGCTCGGGCAACAGCACCCAGGTGTCCTTCGACCCGCCACCCTGGGAGCTGTTGACGATCAACGAACCCTCCCGCATCGCCACCCGGGTCAATCCGCCGGGGATGACCTCGGTGTGCTCGCCGGTCAACACGAACGGCCGCAGATCGAGATGGCGCCCGGCCATGCGCTCGCCGGTCCACGCCGGCATCCGCGACAGCGCCACCACCTCCTGCGCGATCCAGTTGCGCGGGTCCGCCTCGACCTTGGCGGCGACCTCGGCGAGCTCGGCGTCGGTGGCCTTCGGGCCGATGACGATGCCGTAGCCACCGGCCTCGGCGACGGGCTTGATGACCAGCTGATCGAGCCGCCCCATGACCTCGGCGCGCTGGTCGTCGTCCCACAACAGGTAGGTCTCGACGTTGTCGAGAATCGGTTCCTCGCCGTGGTAGTAGCGGATCAGCTCGCCGACGTAGGGATAGATGGCCTTGTCGTCACCCACACCGTTGCCGACCGCATTGGCGATCGTCACCGTCCCGGCGCGCGCCGCCGCCATCATCCCCGGCACCCCGAGCGTCGAGGAGGGATCGAACACGACCGGATCGAGGAAGGCGTCGTCGATGCGGCGGTAGATGACATCGACGCGCTCGAGGCCGTGGGTGGTGCGCATCGCAACGACGTTGTCGTCGACGACGAGGTCCCGGCCCTCGACCAGCTCGACACCCATCTGGCGGGCCAGGAACGCGTGCTCGAAGTACGCCGAGTTGTACACGCCCGGGGTCAACACCACCACGCACGGATTGTCGCCACATGCCGGCGGCGCCACCGACCGCAACGCCGCCAGCAACGACCGGCCGTAGTGATCGACCGAGCGCACGGCATGGTCGGTGAACGCCGACGGGAGAACCCTGGTCATCGCGGCCCGGTTCTCGAGCACGTAGGAGATGCCGCTCGGGTTGCGCAGGTTGTCCTCGAGCACCCGGTAGGTGCCCTGGTGGTCGCGGACCACGTCGATGCCAGCCACCAGGCAGCGCGCCCCGTGGGGCACCGAGATGTTGACCGCCTCGCGCTCGAAACCGTCCGACGACGACACCAGCCAACGGGGCACGATGCCGTCGTGGAGCACGGCCTGTTCGCCCACGTAGAGATCCTCGAGGAACCGGTTCAGCGCCGTGACCCGCTGCACCAGCCCCCGCTCGACTCGGGACCACTCGTCGGCCGCGATGATCCGCGGGAACAGATCCATCGGCCAGGTGCGCTCGGTGCCTTCGGTGCCGCCGTACACCGTGAAGGTGATGCCCTGACCCCGGAACGAATCGATCTGGTGGCGCTCGAGCTCGCGCATGGCGCCGGCGTCGAGACCGGCGAACCAGTCGACCACCGCCCGGTAGGCCTCGCGTACGTTGCCATCGGCCCCGATGGCCTCGTCGAAGAAGCCGTCGGTGGCGTAACCCGACCAGAGGTCGGTCGCCGGGAGCGGAGTGCCCCGGTCAGGCAGCGGATGGCTCCATGGCGGCCAACGCCTCGTCGACGAACGCGGCCACACCCTCGTCGAGCTTGCGACGATTGAACGCCGCCGCTCCGATGACCTGTGCCGACTGACGTTCGGCCCAGTCGACCAGCTTCGGCAACGAGGCCTTGGCGCTGATCTCGTAGGTGGTGAACACCGCGGTCTTCTTGTGGGCGATGGACGGCAGGCTCATCAGCTTGCCGATCTGGGCGGGGCGAGCCGCCAGACCGAAGAGCCCGTCGGTCCAGGTGCCGATGACCAACAGGTCGGCCTTCAGCAGGAACTGGGCGTCGAAGTTCGTGACCGGATAGCAACCCACCAGGGCATCACGGGCACGGAACTCATCCGCGATCTTCTCGGCGGCACGTTCGGTGCCCCCACGCAACGATTGGTACAGCACGGCTACCTTCATCGGCGCAGAGAGTAGCAGCGAGAGCCGGGGTCGGACCCGCTTCTCGTGCTGCCGCTGTCGGGCCTGCTGTGTCGACCGGACGATGCCGTGTCGACCGGACGATGCCGTGGCGCCTCAGCGCCGGAAGAGCGCGTCGAGGGCCTCGTCGGTGACGTGGCTCCCCTCGGGGTCGATCGGGTGCACGGTGCTCAACCACGTGGCGGCCACGTAGCCGTCGGCGACCGCGCCGACGTCTTCGGTCCCGGGGTGCTCGTCGTCGGTCTCGCCCCACTGGAACTTCAGGTAGTACGAATCCTCGTGGCCCACCTTGGGCTCGACCGCGACGGTGGTCATCGACCGCATCGGGCGGGTGCCGATGTCGGTGCGCCGCCACCCCTTGATCTCGTCCAACGGGAGATTGGGGACGTTGAGGTTCAACACGTTGGGCTCCGGCAACGGGTTGTCGATCAGCGCCTGCACCGCGGCGGCAGCGACCGTGCCGGCCGTCTCCCAGATCTGGCCCTCGATCATCTCGTCCCAACCCTGGCCCATGACCCCACCCATGGTGACCTCCTGGCTGACCGCCACACCCGACACGCCACCCGACCGGCCCGTGATGCACGCCCCGATGGTGCCCGAGTGATACACCGCGCGGCCCACGTTGGCGCCGGGGTTGATGCCCGACACGACCAGGTCGAACGGCTCGCCGAACGCGCCCATACGGGAGAACATCACACACAACGCCGGCGGCCCCGTGATGGCCCAGGCCTCGTCGATGCCCTCGATGTGGGCCTTGTGCATCTCGGGACGGATGAGGTGCAACGCCCCGAACGCCGCCGAGGCGCCCGAGTACTCGCTGTCGGGCGCCGCCACGACCACCTCACCCAGCGGGGCGACCGCCCGGGCGAGCACGTGGAGCCCCACCGAGTCGATGCCGTCGTCGTTGGTCACCAGGATACGCATGGACAACGACCCTACTGGGCGGATCCGAACCCCGATGTGCCGACGAGGTGAACGGGCGGTGACGCCCAGCCGTCGAACCACCGCCGTCGGGGATGACTCCGAGGCGAGGCGCCGGCGCAGGTTGCGAACGTCGCGGCGTGGGAACTCAAGTGCCGCCCGCAGATGCCGATGTTTCCGATGTGAGCTCCGCAGAGATGACCAGTCAGGCCTCGGCCGCCGCCACCCAGGCAGGCCTGCTCGGCCTCGTCGTCCATCCCGACGGTTCCGTACGCTCGGTCCTCGGCCGATGGGCCGGGGTCGGACGCCCCGCCGTCGCCAACCTCGCCGACTTCATCCACCCCGACGACCACGACACCGTCGCCCACGCCCTCCAGTGGACCGTCGCGCACCGCAGCGTTACCCACGCCATCCCCGTCGACGTGCGCGGTCCCGGTGGCTGGGCCCCCGCCCTGGCATCGTTCGAGACCGACACCGACGGCGTCCGCTGCACGTTCACGCCCGTGATCGCCGACCCGCTCAACGCCGTCACCGCCGACATCATCGACCAGCGCCGCCCAGAGGACATCGTCCGCCGGGCCACCGAGACCTTCACCGCGACCACACCCGCCGTCGGCGTCAGCGTGCACCACCGACCCGACGGCCACGGCCGCCGTCGCAACGTCATCACCTCCATCCCCCACGAAGGCTTCGCCGCCGCCGTCGCCCACGCCGCCGCCGGCGACATCGCCAACCCGTGGGACGTTCCCATCGCCGAAGAACCCCGCAGCATCGCCATCGAGACCTTGACCGACGGCCTCCGCATGGCGGCCTCGCACGCCGGCGTCACGACCGCCGTCGCCGTGCCCATCCCCTCGATCGCCGGCGACGACGCCGCCGTGCTGATGGTCTGGACCGACCGTGGCGAACGCCTCGGCGACCCCGCCGTCGTCGTCGCCCTCGACCGGCTCACCGACGCCCTCTCGCTGGCCTACTGCTTCGAGTCGATGCGCGCCACCGTCCGTCACGTCGCCACCCACGACGACCTCACCGGCCTCTGGAACCGACAGGCACTCCACGCAGAACTCGACCGGCTCGGCCCCACCAGCCGAGCCGCCGTCGCATGGCTCGACATCGACGACTTCGACTCCATCAACAGCCGCTTCGGCCACACCGTCGGCGACGACCTGCTGATCGACCTGGCCCGGCGCCTCCGCGACGTCACCCGCCCCGGCGACTTCCTGGCCCGCTGGTCCGGCGACGACATGGTGATCGTCTGCTACGAACTCACGTCCGAATCGCAGGTCGAAACCATCGCCGAACGCATCCTGTCGGCCACCTATCAGCCGTTCCATCTCGCCGGCGTCGCCGTCGAGGTCAGGGCCAACCTCGGCGTTGCCATGACCGACGGCCACAGCAGCGGCCGCCAACTCCTCGACGCCGCGGGCCGCACCGTCGCCCACCTCCGCCAGAACGCCCCCGGCACCTGGCAGCGCAGCGACATGCTCCTTTCCTAGGCCGGCGGCTCCTTTCCTGGGCCGGCTCGTCTCCGGCGGGCTCGCGCCGGGATCCTCCGTCCGGTGTTGTCGCACGGTCGGTCCGGGACGCACGTCGCCGGCTGGTGTCGGCGGGCTGCGCAGCAGCGGCGGTTCGCCGAGACGGCCGAGGGGGTGCCCAAGTGACCCGCCGGGGTGCGTCGGCCGTCTCGGGTGCGGCGCGGAGCGCCGACGTGTTGCCGCCCGGGCTGGTCAGCCTTGCACTGCTCATCTTGGGTCGGTCTGCCCGGTGGGCTGCTGCTCCTTTCTGGGCCGGCTCGTCTCCGGCGGGCTCGCGCCGGGGTCCTCGGTCGCGGGTCTCGTCTCTCGTCCTGGGCGCACGTCGCCGGCTGGTGTCGGCGGGCTGCGCAGCAGCGGCGGTTTGCCGAGACGGCGAGGTGCCCAAGTGACCCGCCGGGGGCGTCGGCCGTCTCGGGTGCGGCGCAGAGCGACGTGTGCCGCCCGGGCTGGTCAGCTGCTGCGTTGTGACGCTCTTGCACCGCTCGAGCGTGAGTCACAAACGTGATGGGCGGCTGGGCGGCTGGGTGGCCGGTCGTCGGGGGGGGCGGCGCTCGGGGGGCGTAGCCTTCGGGGATGGTGTTGGTGACGTCGTCGGGGGTGCGGATTCCCGAATCCGAGCTCGACATGCGCTTCACCGCGTCGGGCGGGCCCGGGGGCCAGCACGCCAACAAGGCGGCGACGAGGGTCGAGCTGCGGTGGGACGTCGAGGCGTCGACTGCCATCGACGACACCGTCCGGGCCCGGCTGATCGAACGCATCGGGCCGGTGGTCCGGGTCGTCGTCGACGACGAGCGCTCCCAGGCCCGGAACCGCAGCATTGCTCGAGACCGGCTCGTCGAGCGGGTCGACAAGGCGATGCGGCGCCAACGCAGGCGGACGGCGACCAAGCCGACCAAGGGCTCCCAGAAGCGTCGGGTGGCCGCCAAGAAGGAACGCGGCCAGGTGAAGCGACAGCGACGCCGCCCGTCCCTCGACGACTGACGCCCACCAGGGTGTCCGGCCGGCGAGGTCATGGTTCTGGCGCCGAAACTGGTTGCCCTGGCGACAGTTTTCGGCGCCAGAAGATTGGCGCTCGGTTGGGCAGGCGTTGCGTGGCTGCTGCGGTCATGGTTCTGGCGCCGAAACTTGTTGCTCTGACGACAGTTCTCGGCGCCAGAGGAATGGCGCCGGGCCACGACGACCGCCAGGCCATCGGCTGACCACCCGCCGGATCGCTGGACCGCCGGACCGCCCGACCGTCGGGCCACGACGGCCGGGCCGGCCGACCGACCGCTCAGCCGGTGTTGCGCAGGCCGGCGGCCACGCCGTTGACCGTCAGCAGCAATGCCCTCCGCAGCCGCGCCGCTTCGGCGGGGTCGGCGTCGGGGTCGAGGGATCGGCGTCTCGCCAACAACTCCACCTGCAACACGTTGATCGGATCCAGGTAGGCATCGCGCACCGCCAGCGTCCGCCGCAGCACCGGCAGGTCCGCCAGCAGCGACCGTCCCGTCAGCTCGGTGATCTGGTCGATGGTGCAGTCGTGCTCGGCGACCACTGTGTCGAACAGGTGATGCAGCGACGGGTCGACCAGCGTCTTCACGTAGTGGCTGGCGATGTCGAGGTCGGTCTTCGACAACGTCATCTCGACGTTCGACACGAACGTCTTGAAGAACTGCCACTTCTCGAACATCTCGGCCAGCGTCTCGTCGTGACCCGCCGCCCGTGCCGCAGCGAGGCCGCTGCCGACCCCGAACCAGCCCGGCACGATCTGGCGCGACTGCGTCCAGCCGAACACCCACGGGATCGCCCGGAGGTCCTCGATGCCCGACCCTGCGCCGCTGCGGCGCGCCGGGCGAGACCCGATGTTCATCTCGGCCAATTCCTCGACCGGGGTCGACGTCCGGAAGTACTCGACCAGGCCGTCGGTCTCGAGGAACCCCCGGTACGCCGCCAACGACGCACCGGAGACGAGCTCCATGACCTCGTTCCAGCGGGCTGTCGTGGCCGTGTCGTGGCGGGGACGGCGGTGCAGCAATGTGGCCTCGACCACCGCCGAGAACGCGAGATCCAGATTGCGTCGGGCCAGCCGGGGGAGTCCGTATTTGTCGGCGATGACCTCGCCCTGCTCGGTGACCTTCACCGCACCGTTCACCACGCCTGCGGGCTGACCCATGATCGACGCGTTGGTGGGGCCGCCGCCGCGCCCGATGGTCCCGCCCCGACCGTGGAAGACCACGATGCGCACGCCCGTGGCCGCCGACACCTCGGCGATCGCCCGCAGTGCCTTGTGGATCTCCCACTGCGATGTGGCTATACCGCCGTCCTTGTTGGAGTCCGAGTACCCGACCATCACCTCCTGGACGTCGCCGCGCAGCGCCACCAGACGTCGGTAGGCGGGCACGTCGAACAGAGCCGTCAGGACCTCGCCGATGGCGCGGAGGTCGTCGATGGTCTCGAACAGTGGCACGAACCCGATGCGGGCCACACCCGCCGACAGATCGACCAGACCGACGTCGCGAGCCAGCACCGCCGGAGCCAGGATGTCGTCGACACCGCGGGTCATCGACACGATGTAGCTCTCGATGACATCGTCGTTGCGGTCGAGGGCGTTGCGGATCGTGGCGAACAGCGCCACCGCCGATGCCGGATCGGGATCGGTCACCGGGGGAGCGAGGGGGCGGCGACTCCCGAGCTCGGTCGCCAACAGCTCGGCACGTTCGCCGGGTTCCATCGCGGCGTAGTCCACGCCCAACGGAGCGAAGAGCTCGGCCAGGGCCTCGTGGTGGACCCGGGCGTGCTGACGGATGTCGAGCAAGGCCAGATGGAAGCCGATCATCGCCACCGTCCGGCGCACCCGGGCCAGGCGGCCCCGCGACAACAGCTCGCCCCGGTTGGCCTCGAGCGAGCGGGCCATCACGGCCAGGTCCGCAGCGAGTTCGTCGGGCCCGCGATACGCGTCACCGTGATCGGGCCGGTCCAGGCTGAGCTGCAGGCGATGGTGGATGACCGAGCAGCGTTGGCGGTACGGCTCGCCCTCGCTGAGCTTCGAGAACCTCGACACCACGCCCGGGAAGCGCTGCCGGTCGTCAGCGAGTTGGGCGGTGAGCTCGTCGGAGATCGCCTTGACGGCGCTGCCGATGCTGAGCTCGGTCGACAGCCCCTCGACCTCGGCGATCAGCAGCCGGAGCGCTCGCGACCGTTGGAAGGCCAGCACCTCGGTGGTGACGGTGGCGGTGACGTTGGGGTTGCCGTCGCGGTCGCCGCCCACCCAGGACCCGAAACGGATGGGCACCCGATCGCAGTCGAGTTCGCCGCCGATGCCGCGCAGCGCCGCGTCGATGTCGTCGAGCAGCTCCGGTACGCCGTCGCGGACGATCTCGTCCAGGAAGTACAGGATGGAGCGGGCCTCGTCGATGGGAGTTGGTTGTTCGCGGCGGAGTTCGTCGGTCTGCCAGATGGCATCGATGAGCTCGTCGACCCGGCGATCGATGCGACGCCGATCGCCCGGGGCGGTGTGGGACTCGTTGCGGGTCTCGATGAGCTCGGCGATCTCGGCGAGCTTGTCGAGGATCGACCGTCGTGACGCTTCGGTGGGATGCGCGGTGAACACCGGCCGCAGGTCGGCGTTGCGGGCGGTGGTGACGATCTCCGACGCCCCGATGCCGGACTCGATCAGCGAGCCGACCGTCTCGGCGAAGCGGCGGCTGTCGGCCGCGGTCGCGCTGAGATCGTCGACACGGTGGACCTGTTCGGCGGTGTTCGCCAGGTGGAAGTACGTCGTGAAGGCCCGCACCAACAAGATGGCCTCGGCGACGTCGACGTCGTGGAGCAGGTCGGCCAGGACGCCGCCCTGATCGGTCTCGCGTCGCAGCCCACGGGACAGCGTGCGCACCTGTTCGACCCGGTCGAGCAGCTCCCGCCCGTGCTGACGCACCAGCGTGTCGCCCAGCTGGGTTCCCAGCCGTCGGATGTCACGCCGCAGCGAGGCATCGGGATCGGACACGACGGACTCGTCAGCTGCCATGCGCCCAGGCTATGAGCCCTGGTGCGCTGGGCGACGGACGGCTGTGACCGAGGCGGCCTTCACCTCTCGGTGCGGTTCACCACTGTCGACGAGTGGCTGCCGTCAGGGCACTCTCGCCCGTACACGGCACCGAGGTGGAGGCGCCGTACAGCGTGGTGCCGCGCTCTCGCAGCCGCACGAAGTAGCAGCGTCCCGAGTCCGACAGTGCTGCGGCACCGAACTCCGTTCCGTCGGCGCTGGCCGTCACCGAGACACGGTCCTCGCTGGTCGAGGCCTGGGTGCCGGCGATGAAGAGCACGTTTCGTTCGGCGGCGCGAATGCGGCCGAGGGACACGTTCGCGAAGTCCGAGGTGTCGCTGTACACGACGAGGGCGGCGGTCTGGGCCGACCGCGCGCTCGCCTGCGCGGCACGGTCCTGGGCCCGTTCCCGTGCACCCAGGAAGCTGGGCACGCCGATCGCGAGGAGGATTCCGACGATCAGAACGACGACCATGACCTCGATGAGGGTGAAGCCGGCCTCGGGATCGTCGACGAGTTCGTCGTGAGATCGCTTGGTCAACATGTCTGCAAGTCCCGTTTCTGGCAGGTGTACTGTCACCACCCCATCGGCCGCAGGGCCCGCCGATTGAGGGAATCGTCGCAGCCCGAATCACTGAACCAGGTCGATCACCCGGAACATCGGCAGATACAGCGCGACGACCATGCCGCCGACCACGACACCGATGAAGGCCATCATCAGCGGTTCGATGAGCGCCGCCAGTCCGGTCACCGAGGTCTCGACCTCGTCGGCATAGGTGGTGCCGATCGTGTTCATGACCTGGTCGATCGTGCCGGACTCCTCGCCGACGGCCACCAACTGCACGACCATCGGCGGGATCACCGGGCTGGCCCCGAAGCTCTCGGCCAGGGTCCTGCCGTTCTCGACGCCGGTGCGGGCGTCGGTCACGGCCTGGGCCATCACGGCGTTGCCGACGCTGGCCGAAGTGATCCGCAGCGCTTCGAGCACCGGCACGCCGGCCCGGCTGAGCACCGCCATCGTGTTGCCGATCCGCGCCAGGGCCGCCTTCGTCAGCAACGGGCCCAGCACCGGAATGCGCAGGAGCCACCCGTCGCTGCGATGGCGGCCCCGATCACTGCGGCGCCACGCACGCAATCCGACGGCGGCGACGGTGGTGCCGATCACGATGAAGGGCAACCTGCCGGTGAAGGTGGCCGACGCCTCGAGCAGCACCCGTGTCGGTGCAGGCAGCGTGCCCCCGAGATCGGCGTAGATGCCGGCGAAGGTCGGGATCACGAACGCGAGCATCGCGATCACCACACCCGCGACCATCAACAGCACCGCAGCCGGGTAGGTCAGCGCACTGCGGATCCTGCGCCGCAGCATGGCGTTGCGCTCGAGGGTCTCGGCGATCTGGTCGAGCACCTCGTCGAGGGCGCCCGATGCCTCACCCGCACGCAGTACGGCGGTGGTGAGCGGGTCGAAGACCCTGGGGTGCATGGCGGCGGCGTCGCTGAGTGACATGCCCGCCTCGACGTCGGACCGGATGCGCTCGAGCGTCTCGACGAGCAGGCTGTTCTTCGACTGGGCGCCCAGGACCTCGATGGTTCGGAGCAGGGAGACGCCGGCCCGGTTCATCGTGGCGAACTGGCGCATCGTCGCCGCCAGCTCGGTCGGGTCGACCTTCGGCCCGAAGCCCGGGATCGACGATTCGCCGCTCAAGATGGTGCGCCGTGGCCGCCGGACTCGAACCGGGCGCAGGCCCCGCGCCCGGAGTTTGCGCACCACGTCGGCTTCGTCGTAGCCGGACAGGTGGTCGTCGACCATGGTGCCGTCGGCGGCGACGGCCCGATACGAGAACTCGATGGGTTCGGCGTCGGTGTGGACGATGGCTGCGGCTGCGCTGTAGGAGGCGGCGCCCTCGATCAGGCGCTCCCGGGCCGGAGCGGTTTCGTGGGCCGTCGCCGTCATGAGAGGAGCCGCTCCTGGAGCGCCGGCGACGCAACGGACCGGGCGACGGCCACATCGACCAGACGGCCACGCACCAACGCGGTGAGGGACTGGTCGAAGGTGTGCATGCCGGATTCGCTGCCGGTCTCGAGCAGCGTCGGCAACTGGTGGGTCTTGGACTCGCGGATGAGGTTCCGCACGCCCGTCGTCGCGATCATCACCTCGGTCATCGCGACCCGGCCCCCCTGTAGCCCCGGAAGCAGGCGTTGGCTGACGACCGCCATCAGCGACAGTGCGAGCTGGGAGCGGATCTGGGCCTGTTGGTCGCCGGGGAAGACGTCGATGATGCGGTTGACTGCGCTGGCCGTATCGGCGCTGTGCAGGGTGGCGAAGACCAGGTGGCCGGTCTCGGCAGCGGTGAGGGCGATGCGGATGGTCTCGAGATCGCGCAGCTCGCCGATCAGGATGACGTCGGGATCCTGGCGCAGGGCATGGCGGACCGCGTGCGCGAACGATGCGGTGTCGATGCCGATCTCGCGCTGGTTGACGACCGAACGCCGGTCGCGGTGGCGATACTCGATGGGATCTTCGACCGTCAGCACGTGCAGGGTGCGATGCCGGTTGATCTCGTCGATCAGGGCGGCCAGGGTCGTGGATTTGCCCGATCCCGTCGGACCGGTGACCAGCACCAGCCCCGCCGGCAGGGAGGTCAGGGCCCGCAGGGTCGGGGGCAGCCCGAGCTGTTCGAGCGACGGGATGGACTCGGGGACGATGCGGATCGCGGCCGCCGGGCCCTGGGTCTGTTGGTAGAGCGCCACCCGGAACCGCCGCATGGAGCCGTCGATGTCGGCCTCGAACCCGAGGTCGACATCGCCGGTCTCATCGAATGCCCGGCGTTGATCGGCCGAGAGCAGCGAACCGGTCAGCTGCACCAGATCGTGTGCCGACAGCACGGCGGCCCCGCCGAGGGCTCGCAGTTCGCCGTCGACGCGCAGCACCGGGCAGCGCCCGGCGGACAGATGCAGGTCCGAGGCGCGAGCGCCGATGGCGGCGGCCAACAGCTCACGCAGACCAGCGAGCGATGCGCCTGCCGCGCCTGCCGGTGGCGGTGCGGCCGCGGTCGACTCGGGTGGAACCCCGAGGGCCTCGTTCGATGCCAGGGCGAAGGCGGCTTCGGTGGTGGCCGCCGGCGCGGTGCCGAGGGCCTCGGACAGGAAGGAACGCCCGGCCTCGTCGAGCGCGGGCCACTCGTCGGTCGAGTCCACTTTCACCGGCTCCCATCGGACGCACCGGCGCGTCCATGAGCGCAACCGGGCCGGTGACCCCCTATCGGCCGGTCCGCGATGCCACCTCAACCACGTGCCGGATCGGTCGATGATGAGTCATGGTGTCCGTGGCAGTTGCGACCCGCCGCAGGCTCGGCGAGATCCTCGTCGAGCTCGGCATCGTCGACGACGCGCAGATCGAGACCGCGCTCGAGACACAACAGGCCACGGGCAAGCGACTGGGAGAGGTTCTCCTCGAAGCGGGACTGGTCGAGCCCCGCGACCTCGTGCGTGCCCTCGCTGCGCAGTTCGGCCTGCCGTTCGTCGATCTCGACGAACGTCCCCTCGACTCCGATCTCGGCCAGATGGTGCCGCGCCAGCTGGCCATGCGTCATCGGGCGCTGCCGGTGTGGACCGAAGGCGACGAGATCATCGTCGCCATGGCGAACCCGGTCGACGTGCTCGCCCTCGACGACATCCGCTCCATCGTCGGCCGCCAGGTCAAGCCGGTCATGGCCGAGACGCGTCAGATCCTCGCTGCGGTCGAACGTCTCGGACACAGCGACCTACAGGTCGAAGCCACCATCCAGGCCGCGGTCGGCGAACAACGCGAGGTCCGGGTCGCTGCGGCTGCGACGGACACCGGCAGTGACACGGACCGGGCGCCGATCGTCCAGTTCGTCGACCTGTTGTTGTCGCGTGCGGTGGATCAGCGGGCCTCCGACATCCACATCGAGCCGACCGAGGCCGATCTGCGCGTCCGCTACCGGATCGACGGGGTCCTCCACGACGTCATGGCGCCGCCACGCTCGCTGCAGGCCGGCATCGTCAGCCGCCTCAAGGTGATGGCCGACATCGACATCGCCGAACGGCGCCTGCCCCAGGACGGACGCATGACGACCACGGTCAACGACGTGCCGTGTGACGTGCGCGTCGTGACCATCCCGACGGTGCACGGCGAAGCGGTCGTGATGCGGCTGCTCCAGGGCGGCAGCGAACGCCTGGACGTCGGGGACCTCGGCTTCCTCGCACCGCAGCTGGAACGCTTCCGCGAGGCCTACCGCAAGGCCTGGGGTTCGATCCTGGTGACCGGTCCGACCGGTTCGGGCAAGTCCACGACCCTCTACGCCGCCCTCACCGAGATCCGCAGCCCATCGGTCAACATCATCACGATCGAGGATCCCGTCGAGCAACGCATCGACGGCATCAAACAGGTGCAGGTCAACCCGAAGTCGGGAATGACGTTCTCCAACGCGCTCCGCTCGTTCCTGCGCGCCGACCCCGACGTGATCCTCGTCGGCGAGATCCGCGACACCGAGACCGCCAAGACGGCCATCGAAGCCTCCCTGACCGGCCACCTCGTGATGTCCACGCTGCACACCAACGATGCGCTGGCCGCGCCGAACCGGCTGATCGAGATGGGCGTCGAGCCGTTCCTCGTGACCTCGTCGCTGTCCGCGGTGGTCGCCCAACGCCTGGCACGCCAGCTCTGCGACCACTGCCGGGTGCCACGGTCGACGCCGATGGCGCAGCTGAACCTCCATCCCGCCACCGCCGCAGGTCTGCCGCCGGACTTCGCCCCCGACGGGCTCCTGCACGGGTACGCCGCCGCCGGTTGCGAGTACTGCGGCGGCAGCGGCTTTCGGGGTCGCTTCGCGATCCACGAGGTCCTGCGGTTCGACGACACGCTGCGCTCGATGATCCTGGCGGGCGCACCGACCATCGAAACGCTGCGCCATGCCGTTCGTTCCGGCATGATCACGATGCGCGCCGACGGTCTCCGCAAGGTCCGCGAGGGACGCACGAGCATCGAGGAACTGCTGCGCGTCACGGTCTGACCGCCTCGGCGCGGGCGTCGCCGGCGGCGTGGTCGGAACCAACAGGCCGGCGGGGCGATGCGGTGCCGGTCAGCCGACCGGCACGAGGTCGCCGATCCTCCAGGCGTCGCCACCGGGCGCAGCGGCAACGTCGGGACGAACGTCGAACACCGCGCCGGCCTCGACGATCAACTCGCCGACGACGATACTGCCGACCACCGCCGTGGCGGCGGTACGCAGGGTCCGTTCGGGGGCGATGATCGTGCCGGTCACCGAGGCCCCGTCGGCCTCGAGCGGCCCGGAGCCGGCCGCGACCAGCCGGAAGGCATCGCTCGCGCCGCCGGCGCCGACGGTGGCGCCGTCGAGGCGCACCGCGACATCCGGGCCGACGTGGACGACCAGCGGCGGGCGCAGAATGGTCACGTCGTCGAGCAGGACCAGGGGCACGGTGGGGTCGTCGCACACGATCGGCACACCGTTCGCGCCGTCGACGGGACCGGTCAGCTCGCCGTCGGTCGGGCAGTCCCGGGTGGTCCCCGTCGGCGGATCGGTGGAGGGGATCGGGCGAGGACCGTCTCGCACGACCGGATCCGCGCACCCGGTGCAGGTCCCGTCGGGGCGGTACAGGACCTGGGCGGCGCCCGGCGCCCGCCCGACGATCTCCATGGATCCGTTGGTCGCGACCGCGCCGTCGACGGTGCCGTCGTTGTCGGTCACGCGCATCGCCGAGACGGCGAAGACCGACACCGTGAGGTCCGCCCCCCGGGTGATGGCCGAACGGAACGACCGGGTCGCGCCGGCGATGTCGACGTCGACGGCGACGCTCCAGGCATCGGCGCCGTCGCGTGTGGCGGTCACGGTCGCTGTGCCGGACCCCACCGTGGCGGTCGTCGCGAAGTCGGTGGCGGCGCCGCCGCCGATGCGCACGGCTGCCTCTGCCAGCCCGATCTCCGCCGCGGCTCGAGCCTGAGCCGATGTCCCGAGCTCGGTGCTCGACGAGAGGCTCCGGACTCCGGCGCCGAGCGCGATGGCGCCCGTGATCGAGACGACCAACACGATGAGCATCGCGAAGGCCACACCGCCGCGCTCGTGGTCTCTCCTCAGCACCGGTTGGCTCCCGGCGTGCGCAGGGGCACTGCGAGGTCGCGCCGGTCCGACACCACCAGATCCGTGGCGGCCAACGCCAGCTCGATGCGGTATCTCGTCGTGCACAGGGCCCGCTGGGCTTCGGTCGTGTCGGCGGGGGAGAGCACCGTTCCGGCCGCTCCGTAGGAGGTGAACGAGCCACCGGCGACCGGCAGCAGACCGGACGCGAGCACGTCGTCGTCGGTGGTCGCGCCCGTGGCCTCGTCGACCACGACACGACGCAATTCGCCGTCGGCGAGGATCCAATGCACCGTCGTCGCCGCGCCGAGCTCGTCGATCACCTCGATCGCCAGGATCTCGGCGTCGGGCGGCGTGCGTGTCGGCACCGCGGGCAGCCCGGCGTCGATGTCCCGGCCGATCGACGTGAACAGCCGCTCGAGCTCGGCCGTGGCCGTCGCGCGCGTATCGAGGCGGCGCTCCACCGTGACCGACGACTGGAGGACTCCCACGAGCGCTGTGGCGATGACCGCGCTGATCGCCACGACCGTCAGCACCTCGGTGACCGTGACGCCCCGGTCCCCGCTCAGGCGCCGTGGCCGGACTCCTACCACGGGGCTCATGACCGCACCGACGCGGCGGGATCGAGCAGCGCCGTGTCGAGCCGGTAGGTGTGCGGGCCGGCGGTGTCGGCCCACTCGACGATGACGGTCAGATGTTTGTACGCCTCGGGTTCGGGGCCGTCGGGCGTGGTCACCGACGCCCAGGTGACCATGCGACGCACCTGCATGTCGATGCCGCGTCTCGCCACCGTCGACGTGGGCGCCACCGCACCTCTCGGGTCGGCGACCGTGAGGCGGCTCTCGAACCGTGTCAGGTAGTCCGGCGAGGCCGGCGGGATCGCCACCGATGCGAAGCGCAACGAACGCATGACGTCGAGCTCCGAGGCCGCCAGGGCCACTGCAGCCTGGCGGTTCGCACCCACCGCCGACGCGGTGGATGCACCCCCGAGCGAGGACGCGGCAGCGAGGATCGCCGTTGCGAGCAACAGCGTCGCGACGACCATCTCGGTGACGGTGGCACCTCGCTCTCGCGGGCGCGGCTGACCGGAACAGACCACCTGAGATCCATCGGCTCCAGTGCGCCCGGCATGAGTACCCACCGGGACCGCACCCGCATCGACGCCGCTGCCGATCGGCGCCGATGCCGATCGGCGCCGATGCCGCTCAACAAGGCAGCCGATGGGCCGATAGGCCCTCATGTCTCCTCGGCCAGAGACGGGGTGGACCCGTGCCTGAGCGTGTTGTCGGTGTCTCCTTCGACGACGACGCCATCTATGGCGCCGAATGCCACCGCTCGGGCCGCCGTGGCGAGGCACACGTGGTCCGCCGGGGCGTTGTCGTGCTCGATCCGGGCGTCGTGGTGCGCGGCGAGCTCGTCGACATCGCCGCCGCAGCGGCCGGGTTGCGGCGTCTGTGGAGCGAGGCCGGCTTCACGACGTCACGGGTCGCGATCGGCCTCGACGTGCGGTCCGCCACGCTGCGACGCGTCGAATTGCCGACGATGGACCGGGCCGATCTCGACAGCGCGGCCCGCTACGAGGTCGCGGAGCTGCTGAGCTACCCCGTCGACGAGGCGCTCGTGTCGAGTGTCGACCTCGGAACCGACGAAGCCGACCGGACCCGACTCCTGACCCTCGCCGTCCGTGATCGGATCCTCAGCGGATTCGCGGAGGTCGCCGAGGCCGCCGGGTTGCGGTTCGTGTCGACACATCTGATCCAGGCGGCGCTGGCCACGAGCCGCGGGGCGGGGACGACGCCACCGGGATCGCTCGGCCTCGTCGTGAACGCCGGGCGGACCCGCACGGATCTGGTGGTGCACGATGGCGACGGCATCGTGTTCGGGCGCAGCCTCGCCGCCGGTGTCGGCGACACCGCCACCTCGCTGTTCGACGAGCTCGAGTTCGAACTCGCAGCCCTGCACTCGGTCTCGGGCGGGGCGCAACCAGCGGAATCGGCCGCCCCGACCGGATCGGTCAGCCTGCTCAGCGTCGTCGAGGGCATCGCGAACACGCTCTCCTACTTCGCCGGCGAGATCTCCTCGGCCCCGATCGCCCGGATCTCGCTGTCCGGCGACGACCACGGCGTCGAACCGCTGGCGGAGGCGCTCGCCGAGGCCCACCCGACGGCAACGCTCGTCATCGAAGAGCGCGGCCCCGACGCGCCCCACGAGGGAGCCGCCGGGTTCACCGAGGCGGTCGCCGTCGGCCAGGTCGCGCTCGGGCACGCCCCCACGAACTGGCGGAGTTTCGACCTCACCCCGCCGGCGGTGCACCGCCGCCGCGCCCACCGCCGCATGGTCTGGGCGGGCCTCGGGCTCGCCATCCTGGCCGCTCCGATCCTCGTCAACGATGCCCTCGACCGTCGATCCGTCGCTCGGGAACGCGCGACGCAGGCCGAGACCATCGAGCTCGAGCTCGCAGCGCTCCGAGACCGTGCCGATGACACCCTTGCGCTCCGCGACGCCGCCGCGAGCGCCGATCGGGCCGAGCAGCGCTACGACGCGCTCGCCGCACGGGAGCTCGGGTTGACGACCGTCATCCGCCAGGTGGCGGAAACGCTCCCCGAAGACGCCTACCTGTTGTCGCTGCAGCTGCGTCGAGCCGGCCCCGGCGAGCAGCCGCCCGGCTATCAGGGGACTGCGCCCGTTGCGATCGTGTCCATCAGCGGCGTCGCCCGCGATCTGGGCCAGGTCGGATCCTGGCTGGTCGTCCTCGACGCCGCCAGCGCGCTCGAACAGCCGTGGCTGGCGAACGTTGCCTCCTCCGCGTTCGAGGACTCGCAGGCGGACGGAGTCCTGTTCACCGTCGAAGCGGGCCTGGCGGCCGGTGCCGTCGCTCCGCCATCGCTGCCGATGACGACGGAGCCGGGATCATGAACCGCGAGCGTCTCATCGCGCTGGTCGCGCCGGCGTTGCTGCTGGTCGCTCTGTGGGCGGTCGCCGTAGTGACCACCGGCTCGAGTGCAGACGCCGATCAGCGCATCGAATCGGCCAATGAGGAGCTCGCGCTCCTCGACGCCGAACTCGCCGAGATCCGACGCCTCGAGGACCCTGCGGCCGGAGCACAGGTGACGCTGCGGATGGCGCAGGCCGAGGCTGCCGTCCCGCCGACGGTGGACCTCGAATCGGTGCTGGACGAGATCTCCCGGCTCGGCGGCGTCCACGAGGTCGCGGTCGAACAACTCGTGCCGACCATTGCGGACCAGGCCGACGGCGGCGTGGCGACGGCGCCGTCGGACACGTCGGTGGTGTCCATCTCCTTCAGCGGCCGTGGCTCCTACGCAGCGATCATGGCCTTCTTCGAAGAACTCCTCGTCGATGACCGCCTGGTGGTGGTGTCGTCGCTGCAGCTGGCCTCGGTCGACGAACTCGACGCCCTGCTGTTCGATGCCACCGTCGAGGTCTTCACCACCGCGACGCTGTCGAGCGAAACCGAATTCGACGACGTCGAGGAGTTCGAGGAGTTCGACGACGCGGAGGCCGAGATCGAGTGACGACCCGCACCGAGCGCCCGTCCCCCATCCTGCTGGCGGTCCTGGCCATTGTCCTCGTCTTCGCCGCGTTCCACTTCGGCCGCCAGCTCCTCGCCGGTGAATCCCCGTTGGTGGCCGAACCCGTCGACGTGGTGGGCACCGCCCCCGCGGGGCCCGTGGCCGACCCACCCCCCGAGTGGATCACCCCCGACCAGCCCCGCAACCCGTTCGCCCCGACGCTCGGTGCGACGAACAGACGCACCGTCGACGCATCCGGCCCCCCCGAGCTGCCCTGAGCCGGCCCAGAACCGAGCGGCAGGGCTGACCGGCCCGGGCGGCACTCGTCGGCGACGTGCACACCGGGCCGAGCGTGAGACGAGGAAGAACCAGGGGATCCCGGCGCGAGCACGCCGGAGACGAGCCGGCCCAGAAAGGAGCGGCAGCACACCAGGCCGACCGGCCCGGGTGGCAACCGCCGGCGCTCTGCGCCGCACCTGAGACGGCCGACGTATCCCGGTGGGTCACTTGGGTACCCCCTCGGCCGTCTCGGCGTGTCGCCGCTGCTGCGCAGCCCGCCGACACCAGCCGGCGACGTGCGTCCCGGACCGAACGTGAGACGAGGAAGAACCAGAGGATCCCGGCGCGTGCCCGCCGGAGACGAGCCGGCCTATGAAAGAGCCCCCAACAAGTTCTCGGCGAGGTGCTCGTGGGCGCGGTCGTTGGGGTGGAAGCGGTCCTGGGCCCACATGCCGGCGGCGCTCGGCCAGGCCCAGGCGTCGTAGAGGCGGACGCGGCCGGCGGCTTCGGCGGTGGTGAAGACCCTGTTGACGCCGAGGCGGCGCCGGTCGCTCGGGCCCTCGGCGACCCGGCTGAGGATCGTGCCCCCGGGGAGCGCGTCGACGAGGCGACGGGCGTCGGCGATGACGGCGTCGGTGTCGCGGCGCCAGATCAGGTCGTTGCTGCCCACCAGCGCGGTGACCAGGTCGGGTTCGAGTCCGGCGTCGCG
The DNA here is from genome assembly GCA_046290435.1 of Acidimicrobiales bacterium. Classification (GTDB taxonomy): domain Bacteria; phylum Actinomycetota; class Acidimicrobiia; order Acidimicrobiales; family UBA8592; genus CAVQUE01. The sequence continues at coordinate 76,767 of JBKAGO010000076.1, read as the reverse complement.
CAGCACCGTCAGCTGGGGGTCGACCACGTCGGCGAAGCGGGCGCCGCTCATCGAGAGGTTGATCAGCCGCCAGGGTTCGCCGGTCGTCTCCCGTAGGTACCGGACCACGATGGCGGGGTAGCTGGCGTCGACGTCGCCGGCACCGATGCCCTGGGTGACCGAATCGCCGAGCGCCACCCACAGCGGGCCGTCGACTGTCAGCGCTGCGGCATTGCGTCGGTCCCATTCGGCGGCGAAGGGCTCGACGGTGGCGTCGACGGCGGCCACGCCCTTCGACACCAACGACGCGACACGGGCGAGGTTGACGGGGCGGCGTGGGCGGCGCAGCGGGGGCAGGGACAGGGGTTCGGTCACGGTGATGGGCGCGGTTCGCGAGATCAACGGGGCCACAAAGATGTGGCTCGGGTGCGCGTCGAGGGTAGGCGGACCACCAAGATGTCCCGTAGCCGAAACCCCTGGGAGTTCCCGATGGCTCACTACTCCACCACCGTCTCGTCGCCGTGGTCGCCGGCCGAGGCCTTCGCCTATCTCGCCGACATGCGCAACTTCGCCGAGTGGGATCCAGGCGTACGTCGCGCCGAGCTGGTCGCCGGGGGCGAGCCGGGACCCGACGCTGCGTACCTGCTGGCCGTCAAGGGCGTCGTGGGCGACATCGACATGCGGTACGAGACCCTCCAGTACACGCCGGACGAGCGGGTCATCGTCCGTGCCGAGACGTCGATGTTCGTGTCGCTCGACGAGATCGTCATCGTCCCCACCGATGGGGGATGTTCGGTCACCTACGACGCACAGCTCGACCTGCGGGGCCCGCTCCGGTTGTTCGATCCGCTGTTGGGCCTGACCTTCAAGAGCATCGGCGACCGGGCGGCGAAAGGGCTGAACCGAGTCCTCGGCACCAGTCGGGCGGCCTCGTGAACCTGTCGTCGGTCATCGACGGGGCCATCGAGGCCCCGGTCTTCACGAGCTTCACCTCCATCGGCTACGAGGCCCGACGACGCCTCGCGTCGTGGACGGATCTGGACGACTACGACGTCACCGGCCGGGTCATGGTGATCACCGGGGGGACGTCGGGTCTCGGACGAGCGGCCGCCGACCAGCTCGCCCGCAACGGTGCCCGGCTGATCCTGATCGGGCGGGACCTCGAACGCACGGCGGGCGTGTGCGCCGAGCTGGTGCGCGCCACGTCCAATCCCGACATCGAGCCCGTGGCCGCCGACATGGGCGACCTCGATCAGGTCCAGAAGGCGTGCGACGAGATCATCGCCCGCACGTCACGGCTCGACGTGCTGCTCCACAACGCCGGCGCTCTGACCGAGGAGCGGCGCACGGCCCCGTCGGGCGTCGAGGCCACCGTCGCCTCCCAGGTGGTCGGCCCGCACCTGATGACCACCCTGCTGATCGACCGTCTTCGTGGCGACACCCCGGGTCGGGTCCTGACGATGTCGTCGGGCGGGATGTACACCGCAGGTCTGACCGTGCGGTCGCTGCAGATGGACGAGGGCTCCTACAAGGGCGCCGAGCAGTACGCCCGGGCGAAGCGGGCCCAGGTCACCCTCAACGAGATGTGGGCCGAACGCATCGATCCCGCCGACGTGGTGTTCCACGCCCTGCATCCGGGTTGGGCCGACACGCCCGGCGTCGAAGCGTCGCTGCCGACGTTCCGCAAGGTGCTGGGACCGGTGCTGCGCAGCCCGGCCGAGGGGGCCGATACCGCGGTGTGGTTGGCCGTCGACGACGAAGAGCCGCTGCGCACCAGTGGCGACTTCTGGCACGACCGCCGCCGCCGCTCGATCCACAAGCTGCCCACGACCCGCAAGACCGACACGCCCGAGCGGCGCGCCGCCTTGTGGGAGTGGGTCGAGGAGCAGATCGCCCCGGCGTGAGCCGGGGCGGGTCGCCGGTCTCATAGGCTCAGCCCATGTGGCTGCGGATACTGCTCATCTGCTGGGCCCTGGTGATCGTCGCCCGCATCCTGTACTCGACCGTCGGCCGCTGGAACCAGCGTCGGGGCCGCGGCATTTGAGCCATGGGGTCAGACCCCGCTTTCCCGCTTTCTTCTGGCGTCGAGGCCACGTTCGATAGTCATGCGAGAAAGCGGGAAAGCGGGATCTGACCCCGTACCTACTCGGTGATGCCGAAGCGGTGCAGGCCCCATCCGTGGATGGCGTTGCCGCGCAGGAGCTTGTAGATCTCGGTGTCGTCGAGGCCGGCGTTGGTGACGATCTTGGTCGCCACTTCCTTGGTGTGGGGGAAGGTGGTGTCGGCGTGGGGGTAGTCGACCTCGAAGCAGATCTGGTCCATGCCGATGAGGTCACGGTTGCGCAGCCCCACCTCGTCGTCGAAGATGCAGCCCCAGATGTGGCCGGGGATGTAGCTCGAGGGCCGGTTGGCCAGCTGCACCCCGAAGCTCGACTCCGAGTCGCGCTCTTCCCAGAGCTTGTCCATGCGCTCGATGACGTAGGGCATCCAGCCGACCTGGCCCTCGGCGTAGGCGATCCGCAGTCCGGGGAACCGGTCGAACACGCCCGACAGGACGTAGTCGCACAGCGAGCCCATTGCGTTGGAGAAGGTGATCGTCGAGCTGACGGCGAAGGGGGCATCGGGCGAGGTCGTCGGCATCTTCGAGCTCGAGCCGATGTGCATGTTGAGGATGGTCTCGGTCTCCTCGCACGCCCGGAACAGCGGATCCCAGAACCGGTCCTTGTCGTGGATCGACGGCAGACCCAGCGGGTACGGGTTCTCCGAGAACGACACCGCGAAGCAGCCCTTGGCGGCGCACCGGTGGATCTCGGCGGCCGCTGCGATGGGGTCCCACAGCGGCACGATGGCCATGGGGATGAGGCGGCCCTTGCCGTCGCCGGCGCACCACTCGTCGATCATCCAGTCGTTGTAGGCCTTGACGCACAACAAGGCCAGGTCCTTGTCTTCGCGCTCGAGGAATGCCTGGCCGCAGAAGCGGGGCAGCACGTTGGGGAAGCACACCGAGGCATCGACGTGGTTGTCGTCCATGTCGGCGAGACGGTCGGCCTGCTTCCAGCCGCCGGGGCGGAGCTGATCGAAGGTGATCGGCGTGATGTCGAGCTCGTCGAAGCCCACCGCGGCCGACAGCTTGGGCAACGGGTAGACGAGGTCGTCGTAGATCCACCAGTCGCACCACTCGCCGTCGGGTGCGCCCTTCTCGTAGGAGAACACGCCGCCCTCGAAGTTGAACTTCGCTCGATCGCGGACCACGTGGGGGATGCGGTCGCCGTAGGAGGACGGCAGCCGCTCGGTCCACAGGTCGGGGGGCTCGACGACGTGATCGTCGACGGAGATGATGCGGGGGATCTCAACCATGCGCTCGCTCCTCATGCGGGTGCGTCCCAGCGTAGCGAGGAATCTGACGGTGTGTCAGATGCAGCGGCAGGTTCGGTGATTCAGGAGATGAGACGCAACCGCCGAGGCCGCGACGACCCGGTGCAGAGGCGGTGCAGCAGGTCTCGGTGCGCGTCGAGCGGGGGACAGACCATGGTGTCGCGTCCGGCCCGATCGTCGATGACCGCCAGGGCCGTCGCGTCGACAGCGGCCGGTTCGGACTCGAAACGGGCCCGTTCGAACGCACCCATCGCCGGGGCATCGGCAGGCCCCCGACGCGCATCACGCAGATAGCGGCGCGCTCGCGGCAACAGGGCGATCGGTTCGGTCACCTCGTCGGAGAAGTAGAGGCTCAGGTGCGATCGAGCCACCTCGGCGGCGTGGAGGTCCGATGTGGCGACGGGGCCGTCGGCCGCAGGGTGGCGGGCGAAGCTGGTGAGGATGACCTCGCCGATGCCCGACAGCAGTGCGGCTGCGACGAGCTCGTCCGATGCGTTGGGATCGGACGATGCGATGGCAGCCGCCTGGCGGGCATGGCGGTGGTAGGGAACCGACGAACCCGGCAGCCGCAGCGCCGCATCGCGCACGGCCACCAGGAGGTGATCGACGAAGATCTCGGGCGGGAACAGCACTGCAGCAGCCATGGCGGCTCCTTCATCGGGTTGCTGCCAACGGTAGAAGCCACCTGTAACGGCACCGGGGCGGGCCTGTGAACAGGCGATGAACCACCCGGCGGTTCAGCGGGCGGCGGCGGCGACGTCGACGAGGGCGTCGAACTGCTCTTCGCTGAGCGCACCGTCGACGCGGGCCACGACATTGCCGTCGGGGCCGATGACCACCCAGTAGGGGAACGCCGTGAGCCCGAAGCCCGCAGCGGCGCGACCGTCTTCGCTGTCGACCATCACCGGTGCGGTCCAGCCTTCGCTCACGAACCAGTCCGAGGGCGGGTAGTTGCCCCTGGTCCGGTCGACGGCAGTGGAGACCGCGATGAGGTCGACACCATCGGGCAACGGCTCGGCCTCGAGGGCTTCGACCACCAGGGGGACCTCGCTCTGGCACACCGGGCACCAATGGGCGAAGAAGCCGAGCAGCTTCACGTTGCCATCGTCGGGGATCACCTCGAGGACGTCGCCGGTGCGTGCCGACAGGCCGCGCAGGATCGGCGCAGGCATCCCGATCGCGGGGTCGGGTCCGTCGATGAGGGGCGGCAGCGGTGCGCCGATGGTCTCCGCGAATCCGGTCTCGAGAGCCCAGTCGGCTCCGGGGGAGTCGTCGCCGCCGAACGACACGAGCACACCGACGACCACGGCGATGGCCACGATCGCGGCGACGCCGATCCACACCAGCGACGAACGCGACTCCTCAGCCGCTTCGACCGAACGGGTCTGGGCCCGTGTCTTCTGACTCTTGGGGCGGTTGCTCACGATATTTCCTCGGGTTGACGATCGACGGAGCCGGTGTGGGCTCCGGTCTCGGTTGGCGTTGGGTGCGCATCGCCCTGGCGGCGCGCGGGCGGCATCGTCGTGAGCAGCAGGATCAGTGTGAAGCTGCCCAGAGCCAGCCAGGGGATGCTGACGAAGCCGAAGATGTCGAGGTACTTGAGGCTGCATGGTGCGTCGGCGTCGCACGACGAGCCCTGGTCGGGGAACAGCTGCAGCTGGATGTGGTAGATCGAGATCAGCGCGCCGATACCGGCAAGCGCGATGGCGTAGGGCCGGATGCCGTTGTCCCGACGCAGCGCGGCGATGGGCAGGATCACGGCGAGGGGATACATGGCGATGCGCTGGAACCAGCACAGCTCGCACGGGACGAAGCCCTCGACCTCGGAGAAGTACAGGCTGCCGACCGTCGCGCCCACCGCGACGAGCGATGCCAGCGCCAGGGATGCGTCGGCCACGTCGCGGCGCAGGTGTGCGGGCGCGAACCAGCGCGCCCACACCACCCCGACGATGCCGGCGGCGATGAGCAACGTGAAGATCGTGCCCGCGGTCTCTCCAGCCACGGATGCGATGGTATCGGTGGCACATAAAGGCGATGTGTGAAGCCCTAGGGACCTAAGGCCCGACGTGGGCCCGCGCGCAGGCGTTCGGCCGGCGCATGCCGGCCTGCGCGACACTTTGCGGCCATGAGCGATCACCCGGATTCGTCGGCTCCTCGGGCTGTGCCGCCCCTCGCCGGTCTGCGCGCCGTCGACGTCTCGTCGGGCATCGCCGGGGCATACGCCGCGAAGGTCCTCGCGGACCTCGGCGCCCACGTCGATGCCATCGAAGCGCCGGGCGGTTCGCCGCTCCGGCGTCGCCGCGTCGCACCCGAGCCCCTCTCGGCCGGCGCCTCGCCGCTGTGGCGTCACCTGCGGTCACAAGTGACCATGCACGAGGCCATCTACCCCGGCGACCTCGCCGACCCGGTCGTCGCTGCACTCCTCGACGGCGCCGTCCTCGTCGTCGACGATCGCGTCCCCGCCGGCGGTGTCCATCATCTGCGCGACTGGCAGCGCCGCAACCCCGACCGCATCGTCGTGAGCGTCACGCCCTACGGACTCGACGGGCCCTGGGCCGAGCGCCCCGCCACGGGGTTCACCGCCGAGGTCGACAGCGGCGCCGTCGACCGCAGAGGAGCGCCGCCGCGACCGCCGGTTCCCGTCGGGGGCGACCTGGTCGATTGGCTGGCGGGTTCGTTCGCCGCGCTGGGAGCCGTCAGCGCCTGGCGGCTCCGGAGCCTTCATGGCATCGGACAGCTCGTCGACGTGTCGATGCTCGAGGCGGCCGTCACCTGCCTGAACGGCCCCTACCGGGTGATGTCGGCGCAGTGGTTCGCCGGCATGGCCATGCCACGGGCCATCGAGGTACCCAGCATCGAACCCGCAGCCGACGGTCCGGTGGGGTTCTGCACCCAGACCGCCCAGCAGTGGTCGGACTTCTGCGCCATGATCGGCCGCCCCGATCTGTCCGAGGACCCGACCTTCAACCAGGCCGACGCCCGCATGGCCGCCATCGACACCATCCGCGGCGCCATCTCGGACTTCTGCTCGACGCGCACCGTCGACGAGATCGTCGAGCTCGCCGCCGCCATGCGCATTCCGGTCACCCCGGTGGGCACCGGGGCCACGGTCTGGGGGTTCGACCAGCTCGTGGCACGCGACGTGTACCGCGTCGATGACGACGGCCTGCGTCGACCCCGCCCGCCGTTCCGGTTCTCGCACAGCGTGCTCGCCGGCGATGCCGACGGCGCCGCGTTCGACGGCGAGGGCTCCGGGTCCGATGACGGACAACCCGAACCCGCCGAGCCGGCGGCTCCCGAGCGTGCTGCCGGTGCACCACCACGACCCTTCGCCGGGCTGCGGGTGGTCGACCTGACCGCATTCTGGGCGGGGCCGTTCGTCACCCAATACCTCGGCGCGCTCGGCGCGGATGTCATCAAGGTCGAGTCGATCCAGCGCCCCGACGGCATCCGGTTCCTCGGCAGCTTCGACCTCGACGCCCCCTGGGAACGTTCCTTCGTGTTCCACGGCGTCAACACCGACAAGCGCGACATCACGCTGGACTTGTCCACCCCTGCCGGGAGCGAGGCCCTCGGCCGCCTGCTCGAGGGCGCCGACCTGGTTGTCGAGAACTTCACGCCGCGGGTCCTCGACAATTTCGGCATCTCCTGGGACGAGATCCACGCCCGTCACCCGGGTCTGATCATGGTCCGGATGCCGGCCTTCGGCCTCGACGGTCCCTGGCGCGATCGTGCCGGCTTCGCGATGACCATCGAACAGACCAGCGGGCTGGCCTGGACCACCGGCTACGACGATGTGCCGTTGGTGCCGCGCGGTCCCTGCGATCCCGTCGGTGGCGTCCATGCGCTGATCGCCATCCACGCGGCGCTGGCCGAACGTGACCGAAGCGGTGTCGGCCAACACGTCGAGGTGCCCCTGCTCGAGGTCGCCTGCAACATCGCCGCCGAAGCGGTGCTCGAACACAGCGCCCACCGCGTCGTCCTCGACCGGTCGACCCCGCCGGCGACATGCCCCCGCGTGCTGGTCGCGTGTGCAGGCGAGGACCAGTGGTTGGGCGTCGAGACCGTCGACGACGACCAGTGGCGGGCCCTGTGCGCGGTCCTGGCCGGCGACGGCCCGGGGGCCGACACGGCGCTCGATCCGGACCTGGCGATCGGCGCCCGCCGTGCCCGCGCGGACACCATCGCCGAGCGGATCGCGGCCTGGGCGGCCGACCTTCCCGTCGACGAGGCGGAGCGCCGGCTCCTCGCCGTCGGGGTGCCGACGGCGGTCATGCGCCGCTCCGGCGACATCGTCGACCATCCCCAGTTCGCGGCCCGCCAGGTGCTGCAGCGCTTCGACCATCCGGTCACCGGCGACGCCGGGTACCCCAACTTCCCGCTGACCTTCTCGGCGTGGGGTCCGCATCTGTTGTCGCGGCGCCCGCCGCTGCTGGGCGAACACACCCGCGAGGTCCTGGGCGAGCTCGGCTACGACGACGCGACCCTCGACCAGCTCGAGGCCGACCGTGTCATCGGCACCCGCCCGGCCTGGATGTAGCGGCCGGCTGCGGCCGGCGAGCGCGGGGTCAGACCCCGCTTTCCCGCTTTCCGGGGCTGGACGGCTGCCCGTCTGCCCGCTCGTCGACGCGGTGCGTGGACAGCAACTCGGCGACGTCCTCCTGCAGCGACTCCAGGTCGTCGGTGGTGGCGACGGCCTCGAGCCGGAGCCGGATGGCGGCGAGCTCGCGGCTCAGGAACTCGGTGTCGCTGAGGATCCGGGCGCTGACCTCCCGGTCGCGTTCGGCGATGGCGCGGTCGCGGGCGTCCTGGCGGCTCTGGGCCAACAGGATCAGCGGTGCCGCGTACGCAGCCTGGGTGCTGAACAGCAGGTTCAACAAGATGAACGGATACGGGTCCCACCGCAACGACACCGCGGCGACGTTCAACGCGATCCAGGCGATCACCACGATCGTCTGGATGAACAGGTAACGCCCCGTACCGAGATAGCGGGCGACCGATTCCGACGCCCGCCCGATCGAGTCGGCGTCGTAGCTCGGCGTCAGCGAGGTGGCGCCCACCCGTCCGGGCCGGCTGACGGCTTCGTCGCGCAAACGCATTGCGGCTCCCTCAGCGCCTGACCGGTCCGACGAGGCGGACCAACACGTCGTCGATGGTGACCACGCCGACGAGGCGATGGGCGTTGTCGACCACGGCGACGGCGATGAGGTCGTAGCGCGCCAGCAGCCGTGCCACCTCGTTCTCGGGTGTCGATGGCGCCACCGTCGGCATCGTGGTGTCGATGCAGTCACCGACCTGGCTCGTCGGCGGCTCCTTCAGGAGCCGTGGCAGGGTGACGGAGCCGAGGTAGCGCCCTGTCGGGGGAGCGGTGGGCTTGTCGGAGATGAACAGCCGCACCTGCAGCGCCGGTGGTACCTCGGTGTCGCGCAGGCGTGCGATCGCCTCGGCGACGCTGGTGTCGGGTGACACGATCACGGCCTGTGGTGTCATCATGCCGCCTGCGGTGTCCTCCCGATATGACATGAGCGACCGCAGCTGGGCCTGATCGTCGTCGTCGAGCTCGGCCAACAGGATCTCGCGGTCGGCGGTGCTCATCTCCTTCAGCAGGTCGGTGGCGTCGTCGAACTCCATCTCCTCGAGGACAGCGACGGCGTCGTCGCGGTCGAGTTGGCGGATGATCGCCACCTGCTCGTCCTCGGGGAGCTCTTCGAGCATGTCGGCCAGGCGGCTGGCGTCGAGGGCCGCGGCGAGCTCGGCGCGCCGTTCGTCCGACAACGACCGCAACGCCGACGCGGCGTCGGCCTTGTGCATCGAGCTCAGGCGGGCGAGATCGCCGGTGACGGTGTCGGGTACGAATGTCGGAGCGACCATCGACCATGGATGCACGGTCGGCGGTCGGCGTCGGAGGCGGCTGCCGCCGACCGCGACCGCGTCGATGATCCAGCTGCCGTCGTGGAGGGGGTTCTCGACGAAACCGACGTCGACGACGGGCCCGTGCGGGGTGGCCGTGCCGACGATGTCGGCCTTCACCATGATCTCGCCGCCACGGCGCTTGAAGTGCCGGAGATCGACCGTGCCGCCGCGCAGGTGGACGCCGTCGCGGTCGACGGCGTCGAGGCGGGCCTCGTGGACGAAGATCTCGCGGCGGTCGACACGCACCGTGAAGCCCCGCAGGGTGGGGGACTGGCCGGCCAACGCCGGCGACACGATGATGTCGGTCAGCGGTCCGACGATGGTCCCGTCGGCGTCGAGCAGTGATCCCATCAGCACACGCGCCGACCACAACACCGCCGGATCGTCCGACGGAGACTGGGGATCGGGTGCCGGTGCGGCTTCGGGGTGGATACTCGCCATGCCTCCGCAAGGGTAGAGGCATCGGTGGGGAGCGAGTGGCTCCGTGAGGTCCTCAGTCGGCGGCGGCCGACAGGCGCTCCCACTGCTCCATGAGCTCGGCAGCCTCGTCCTTCGCAGCCTCGTGTTCGGCGACGAGCGCCTTGACCTTGTCGGCATCGGCGTAGATGGCGGGATCGCCCAGGCGGGCCGAGAGCTCGGCCACCTTGGCCTCGGCCTTCTCCCAGGCCCGCTCGACGCGGTTGAGCTCCTTGCGCTGCTCCTTGGAAGCCGCGCCCTTCTTCGCCTTGCCTGCCGAACCGCTGCCTGCCGAACCGCCGCCGGCGCCCTTGGCCTGTGTCGCCGGTCGAGCCCCCGCAGGGGCCGCTGCGGCGTTGCGTTGGCTGCCCTTTTCGTTTCGCGGGGCCTTGGCGGGCTTGGCGCCCTTGGCGCTCTTCGTCGCGCTCCCCGCTGCACCGCCCGAGCGGCCGGCGCTCGCCGCGGCGGCCTGGGCTGCGGTGCGGGTGAGGATCTCGTCGGGAACGCCGTCGATGACACGTACCGTGCCGTCGCGGACGTCGATGAGGCCGTCGGCCACGTTGCGGATGAGGTGACGGTCGTGGGTGACCAGCAGCACCGTCCCCGGATAGGCCCCCAGCGCATCCTCGAGCAGATCGCAGCTGGGGAGGTCGAGATGGTTGGTGGGTTCGTCGAGCACCAGCAGGTTGACCGGTGTGGCCATGGTCTTCGCGAGCGCCAGGCGGGTCTGTTCGCCGCCGGAGAGCTCGCCGACGCGGCGGTCGGCGGCATCGCCGGAGAAACCGAACGAACCGAGCACCGTGCGCAGGTTGCGGGTGTCGCCTTTGGGCATGGCGCTGCGGAACTCCTCGTGGACCTTCTTGGAGTGATCGAGCACCTCGGCCTGGTGCTGTTCGAACCGGGCGACGTCGACGTTGGAGCCCAGCGCCACCTCGCCCGCAACGGCGGGGATCTCGCCCAGCAGCGTCCGGATCATGGTGGTCTTGCCCGCCCCGTTCGGGCCGATGATCGCAAAGCGGCGACCCCGTTCGATGGCCAGATCGAAAGGCGCCAGCACGGCCTGGCCGTCGTAGCCCGCTGCGACACCGTGCGCCTCGACGACCACCCGGTTGGCCCGGCGGGGCTCGGGGAACGCGAACCGGGCCCGGATCTCCTTGCTGTCGGTGACGTTGATGATCTCGAGCTTCTCGAGCGCCTTGATGCGGCTCTGCACCTGACGGGCCTTGGTTGCCTTGTAGCGGAACCGGTCCACGAACTTCTCGACCTGGGCCACCTTGCGGGCCTGGTTGGCGGCCTGGGAGCGGACCCGTTCGATGCGCTCTTCGCGCTCGACGACGAACTCGGCGAAGCCGCCGGTGTACTCGACCGCCTGCCCGTCGGCGAGCTCGACGATGTGGGTGGCGACGGCGTCGATGAAGTCGCGGTCGTGGCTGACGAACAACAACGCGCCGTTCCACTCGGCCAGGTGGTTCTCGAGCCACGCCACCGAGTCGACATCGAGGTGGTTGGTGGGCTCGTCGAGCACCAGCACATCGGGGTCCGACAACAGGAGCCGGGCCAGGGCCAGGCGCATCCGCCACCCACCAGAGAGCTCGGTGACGGCCTTTCCGGAGGCCTCCGACGAGAACCCGAGCCCGGCCAGCACCCGGTGGGCCTCGGCCTCGATGGCGTACCCACCGAGCTGCTGGAAACGGCTCTGGGCCTCGCCGTAGCGGTCGATGGCCTTGGCGTGATCGGGATGACCGACATCGGCCATAGCGGCCTCGAGGCGGTGCAGTTCCTCGGCGATCTCGGTGATGTGCTCGGCGCCGCGCAGGGCCTCCTCGAGCACGGTGCCCCGCTGCTCGGTGGCCAGATCCTGGGGCAGGTACCCGACCCGGGTGCCGGCGGGACGGATGACCTCGCCGCTGTCGGGCGGCTGGATACCCAGCAGGATCTCCAGCAACGTGGTCTTGCCCACCCCGTTGCCGCCGACGAGCGCGATGCGTCGACCCCCGCGGATCTGCAGGGTCAGGTCACGGAACAACACGCGCGCCCCATGGGCCTTCGAGATCCGGGAGAGGCTCAGCACCTGCCGAAGGGTACCGCCGTGGCACCGACCGTCCGGTGGCCCCGACCCGCCGTTTCGGTCACGTCGCCGTCGTGGGGAGCCGCCTACGATCCGTTGGCGTGCCCTATACGCCGCGGCGAATCCCCCAGCTGATCGCCCATCGCGGCGACACCGGCGCCGCGCCGGACAACTCGGTCGCGGCCATCCGCGCCGCCGCGGCCCTGGGCGTCGACATGATCGAGTTCGACATCTGCGCCAGCGCCGACGGGGCCCCGGTGGTCGTCCACGGTCCCCGGCTCGAGCGCTGGAGCACCGGTACCGGCCGCGTCGTCGACCAAGATGTCGCGCAGCTCGTCACGCACCGCCTGCGCGACCGCAACGGCGAGGTCGTCCACGCCGAGACCATTCCCACCCTCGCCGAGGCGCTCGATGCCGCGGGCGCCACCGCCGTCAACTGCGACATCAAGGACCCGGCGATCGTCGACGCCGTCGTCGCAGAGCTCCTCGACCGGTCCATGGGCGATCGGGCGGTGCTGTCGGGTCTCACACCACGACAGGCCCGGCGCACCCAGCGCCGCCACGGCGACCGGATGGCGGTGCTGGTCAACCTCGACCGCCTCGACGCCGTGGTCGGTCGCTGGCGCCGCGCCCGCACCGGCTGGCTGCTGCGCCGCCACGGACGGTTGTTCCGCCACGGCATCGTCGGGCTCAACGTGCCCCACCGCTGGGTCGACGCGGCGCTCGTGCGCGGTGTGCACCGCCTCGGCGGCACCATCTGGGTGTTCACCGTCGACGATCAGGCCAGGGTCGACGAGCTCGTCGCCATGGGCGTCGACTCCATCACGACGAACCGGCCCGGCGACATCGTCGTGCCCGCCGGCCCGTCGGCGTCCTCCTGAACCGAGACGTCGGGCCTCCGCTCTCGTTCGCTGCGCTCACGGGCCGCTCGGGCCACAGGTCTCTCGCGACTTCTCGCCGCGTCGGTGCGTCGGGCCACTGGCACACGACACAGGAGACACATCATGGCCACCGGGACAGCCCTCGCGGGCATCAGTTTCAGCGACAGCTTCCAACAGACCTTCGACAACATCGCCGCGTTCCTACCGAACCTGATCGGCGCTCTCGTCATCTTCGTGATCGGTTGGATGATCGCGAAGTTCCTCCGCAAGCTCGTCCACCGTGGCCTCACCAAGCTCGGCGTGGACGCGCTGGTCGATCGCAGCGGCCTCGGCGGCCACCTCGAACGGGCGGGCTACCCCGATTCGGGCCTGCTGCTGGCCCGGGTGATCTACATCGGGTTGATGCTGCTCGTGTTGCAGCTGACCGTCGACGTCTTGGGCATCGAGTCCATCAAGGACGTCGTCGACGACATGGTGGCGTTCATCCCGAAGATCTTCGTCGCCATCGTCATCATCTTCATCACCGGCGCCGTCGCGAACTTCGTCCGCGATTTCGTCGGGAGCTTCACGGCCACACAGAGCTGGGGCAACGTCGTCACCAACATCGCCACCGGCGCGGTCTGGATGATCGGTATCTTCGCTGCGCTCGACCAGATCGAGGTCGCGTCGGACATCGTCGACACGTTGTTCCAGGCGATCATCGGTTCGGTGGCACTGATCATCGTCATCAAGTTCGGCATCGGCGGCATCTGGGCAGCCCGTGACCGCTTCTGGCCGTCGGTCTACGACCGCCTCGGCTCGGCCACGGCCAACACCGCCCCCGCGGCCCCGGCACAGGCCCCGGGAGATCAGCAGCCTCCGCAGGCCTGAGCCCGACGCTGCTGGTTCCGGGTTCGAACCCGGGAACGGATGAGGTGCGCCCCGTCGCTGCACGCGGCGGGGCGCACCGCGTTCTGGCTGCCGAAGTAGTCTGCTCGGCGAATCGCCCCGACACGATGGAGTGCCCCATGGGAGAACTGGTCCGCCTCGAAGACGACACCGCCGCAGGCGTCGCCACCATCCGCCTCGAGCGGCCGCCGATGAACGCGATCAGCCGCCAGGTCACCGCCGAACTCGGCGAGATCACCGCCGAGCTGGCCGGACGCGACGACATCGGCGCCGTGGTGGTCTGGGGCGGCCCCAAGATCTTCGCTGCGGGCGCGGACATCAAGGAGTTCCCCGAGATCTCCGGGCGCGACGAGGCCATCGCCTTCTCCCAGGGCCTCAACGACGCACTCCTCGCGCTCGAGGCTCTCCCGCAGATCACCGTCTCGGCGGTCAACGGCTTCGCGCTCGGCGGCGGGTGCGAGCTGGCGATGGCGACGGACTTCCGCATCGGCGGCGAGCGCACCACCTTCGGCCAGCCCGAGATCCTCCTGGGCATCATCCCCGGAGCCGGCGGGACGCAGCGCCTGATGCGCCTCGTCGGCATCACCAAGGCCAAGGAGATCGTCTACTCCGGCCGCCAGGTACCGAGCGCCGAGGCGTTGGCCATCGGTCTGGTGTCCGAGGTCGTCGGCGACGACGACGTGTACTCGCGCTCGGTCGAGTTGGCCGAACAGTACGCAGCCGGCCCGGCCGCGCTGCGCTTCGCGAAGCGGGCGATGATGGAAGGCCTGGCGCTGCCACTCGCCGACGCCGTTCGTGTCGAGGCCGAGGCCTTCGGCGACTGCTTCGAGACCGAGGACCAGGTCACCGGCGTGGCGAGCTTCCTCGAGCACGGCCCCGGCAAGGCCACCTTCGCCCGGCGCTGAGCGGCCCCGATGTCGTTGCATCCCAAGCCCCGAGACGGCGATCGTGTGGCCACTGCCGACCCGGTCGAGCTCTCCGACCGGGTCATCGACACCGGTGCCGCCGACGAGCCCACCAACCGGGTCACCAACCGGCTGAGCGAGATCGACGACGACATCGCCATCGTCGAGTCGTTCAGCCACATGATCGCCCTGCGCACCGACGCGGGCATCGTGTCCTTCGACGCCAGCGGTCACGGCAGCGGCGTCGCGGTGATGGAGGCGTTGCGGGGCTGGTCGACCGACCCGCTCGACTCGCTGATCTACACCCACGGCCACGCCGACCACGTCGGCGGCTCCGGCGCCGTCATGGCCGACGCCGACGATCGCGGGCACCGGCGTCCGCGTGTGCTCGGCCACGAGAACGTGCCCCGGCGCATGCAACGCTACGACGACACCAACGGCTGGAACGTCGCCATCAACATGCGCCAGTTCGGCGGTGTCTCTCCCCGCCACGGCATGGGCCTGGTCACCGAGCAGCGGTTCATCCCGCCCGACGTCGTGCGACCCGACACCACCTATCGCGACCACCTGCGCCTCAGCGTCGGCGGTCTCGACATCGACTTGCACCACGGCAAGGGCGAGACCGACGACCACACCTGGGCGTGGATCCCGAAGCACCGGGCCATCTGCACCGGCGACCTCGTCATCTGGGTCTTCCCCAACGCCGGCAACCCCCAGAAGGTGCAGCGTTACCCCCTCGAGTGGGCCCAGGAACTGCGGAGAATGATCGCGCACGAGCCCGAGCTCATCCTGCCCGCCCACGGCCTGCCCATCCGGGGCCGCGAACGCATCGAGCTCGTGCTCGGCGACATGGCCTCTGTTCTCGAGGGTCTCGTGCGCGACACGGTCGCGCTGATGAACGCCGACGTGCCCCTCGAGACCATCGTCCACGAGGTGCGCGTCGACCCCGACCTGCTCGACCGGCCGTGGCTGCGACCCGTCTACGACGAACCCGAGTTCGTCGTCCGCAACATCTGGCGCATGTACGGCGGCTGGTGGAACGGCGACCCCTCACTGCTCAAGCCGGCGCCGCCGGCCGCTGTGGCGGCCGAGATCGCCGCCCTCGCCGGCGGACCCGAACCACTCGTCGTTCGGGCTCGAGCGCTGGCCGAGGCGGGCGATTTCCGCCTCGCGTGCCAGCTGATCGAGATCGCCGCCGGCGCCGCACCCGACGACCGCTCCGTGCACGGCGCCCGCGCCGAGATCTACCTCGCACGCCGCCAGGCCGAGCACAGCCTCATGGCCAAGGGCATCTACGCGGCCGCCGGACGGGCATCGCAGGCCATCGTCGACGAGGGCTGAACCAACCCACCTGAACACTGTCCGACAGGATTCCTCATCGCCGCGCTCATCGCGCCGATGGGCGAAGGTGTCCAAGGTCCCGGCCCCGACCAGGAAGCGAGTCCCCGGTGTGCGCGCTGTGCTCGCGCTGGTCGCGCTGTTGCCGCTGATCGGCCTGGCGTCGATGTCGGTCCTGGCGATCTCCGATGCGTCGCGCCGAGCCGCCGACCTGGCAGAAGTGGACCGCGAGGTCGACCGGGTCAACGAGTTGTTCGCGCTTGCCGCCGATCTCACCACCGAACAGTGGTGGGCAACGGCGAACGCCGTCGTCGGCGGTCTGGGAGTACCGCTGGATGTCGCGGCCGAGCTCGTCGAGATCGATCTCGAGGGCCAATACAGCGCTGCGAGAACTGCAGTGGACGAGCGCCTGACGAGCCTCGATCTCCCCGAGACGGCCGCCCGTCTCGCGGCGGCGCGTGCCGCGGCAGAAGCCGACACGGCCTCGATGGCCGGTGTGATCGACAGCTACGGAGAGATCCTCGTGACGCTCGAGCGATCGGCGACCGCGCAGCTGGCGGAGATCTCGTCGTTCGCTACCGCGGCGAACGATGGGGGCCTCCTCGCCGACGCCATCGATGTCATCGAGCTCACGAACGCCCTGCGCAACGAGACGTCGATGCTGACGTCGACCTTGTTCGGTCTCCGCTTCGACAGCCCCCGGGGCCTGGCCGATGATGCCGAACTGTTGGTGCGATCCCAGGCCGGCTACGACTCCACGCTGAACCGTCTGGAAGCGATCGCCGACCCGTCGATGATCATCGAGATCGAAATAACCGTCGCCGACCCCTCCGTGGCCGCCCTGCGCGCCAGCGTCGGCGTCGCCGCCGACGCGATCCTGGCCGACGGGGCTCCTGCCGAGCGGCCGGGGGTCGACTTGAGCGGCTTGGACATCGAAGCGGAGAAGGAGGCGTTCCTGTCGAGCATCGGGGCGCTGACCCGCCATGTGGAGCTGGTCGACGCTGCGGCGGTGAACGTCTCCACCATCGCCGGCCGGACCAGCCAGGACGCCATCGCTGATCGCAACGCCGTGTTGGCCCTCGTGCTGGTCGTTTCGTTGCTGTCGCTCGTGGGTTTGCTCGTGGCCGGACGCTGGATCGTCGGCCCGCTCCGCCGGATGGCCGACGCCGCCGATCGGATGCGCAGAGGCGAACTCGGGGTGCACGCGCAGGTCGCGGGCCCCAAAGAGGTCCGTTCGGCGGCCGCAGCCCTCAACGAGGCGGCCGATCAGTTGAAGCTGGCCGAGGGACAGGCGCTCGCACTCGCCGAAGAAGACCTCTCCCATCCGGTGCTCGCCACGCCGGCACCCGGGGCGCTGGGGGCATCGCTGCGCACGGCGGTGGCCCAACTCGCCGATTCGCTCACCGAGCGCGAGGAGTACCGCCAGCGCCTCGCGCACGAGGCCGCGCACGACGGGCTCACCGGCCTCGCGAACCGTGCGGCCTCGCTCAACGAGCTGACGTCGGCCCTGGCCCGGGTCCGGCGCTCCGGGAGCGACCTCGCCGTCTTGTTCATCGATCTCGACGAGTTCAAGCCGGTGAACGACCGCTTGGGTCACTCCGCGGGCGACCGGGTGCTGCGCTCGGTCGCGCATCGCATCAACGCCGCCGTGCGCGAGGGCGACCATGTCGGACGCCTCGGTGGCGACGAGTTCGTGGTGATCGCCGAACCGGTCGCCGACCTCGACGAAGCCGTCCTCATCGCCCAGCGCATCCTGACCGAGATCGGTCGCCCCGTCAGCGTCGGCACGACCCACGTCAGCCCCGCGGCCAGCATCGGCATCGCACTCGGCTCCGCGGCCGACCTGTCTGCCGAGGAGATGATCCGCGACGCCGATCTCGCGGTCTATCAGGCCAAGGCACAGGGCCGTGGTCGTATCGAGATCTGCGATGCCGAACTGCGCCGAAGCCTCGAGCACCGAGCGACCATCGAGACGACGCTGCGCGAAGCGATCGTCGCAGACGAACTGGTGCTCCACTACCAGACGGTCACCGAGGCCCAAACGGGTCTGGCGGTCTCCCTCGAGGCGCTCGTGCGTTGGGTGCGCCCCGACGGCACGCTCATCCCGCCAGACGACTTCATCCCGATCGCCGAACGCAGCGACCTCATCCTCGACGTCGACCGGTGGGTGCTGAACCGTGCGGCAGCCCAGATGGCGAGCTGGAAGGACCACCCCGACCTCGGGCGACTCCCGGTGGCCGTCAACCTCTCCGCTCGGCACCTGTGCGCACCGACGCTGCTGACCGACGTGCTCGGCGCCCTCGACCGTCACGACGTCTCGCCCAGCCGGCTCATCCTCGAGATCACCGAGAGCGCGCTCCTCGGCGACCTCGATCGTGCCGCCCGGCGACTGTCGGAGCTGCGCAACCACGGCATCAAGGTGGCCATCGACGACTTCGGCACCGGCTACACGTCGCTCGCGCACCTGCGACGCCTGCCGGTCGACGTCTTGAAGATCGATCGCAGTTTCGTCAGCAACCTCGAACGCTCCGACGACCGTTCGCTGGTCAAGTTGATCGTCGAGACCGGCCACCTGCTGGGCGTGTCGGTCACCGCCGAAGGCGTGGAGACCTTCGAGCAGGCCGACCTGCTGGCCCAGCTCGGCAGCGACCACCTGCAGGGATACCGCTTCAGTCGACCCCTCGGCCCCGGCGACGTCGAGGCCGCCATGGGCAGCACGATCGCCGGCTGACCGCAGCGGCAGCGCCATCGGCACAGCCGCAGTCAACGCAACGTCAACTGACGATGGGGCCCTTGAGAGTGGGGTGAGCGCCCCGTAGGGTCGGCCGTGGCCCTGGCGGGTGCCTCGACAACCGAAGAACGGAAAAGACGTGCGTACCCCCTGGGTTCACCGAGCAGCGACCTTCGCCGCGCGGACCCGAGCAATGGGGGAACACCATGTACATGACCTTCCGCAACATGACCGCGGCGCCCGGCAAGATGCCCGAGGCGGTGATGCTGCTGCAACGGGTCGCCGCCCGGTTGAACAGCGAGCACGGCGGCACCTTCGGGGTATCGATGAACGTCGGCGGCGACCCGAGCGCGCTGGCCCTGGCCAGCCCATGGGCCAGCCTCGGCGACTACGAGACCGCCCGCAACTCGATGCTCGGTGACGCCGAGATCCAGGGTGCGATCCGCATGGCCGCCGACCTGATGACCAGCGCGCAGGACACCATCGGCAAGATCCAGCTGCCGCCGGGGGAGCGCTCGGCCTATGCGTCGGTGAGCACGGCGATGGTGAGCCTGCCCAGCATCACCGAGGCCGTCGGACTGGCGCTCGAGATCGCGCAGCACGTGACCGAGAATCACGGCACACAGGTCGGCGTGATCACCGCCGTCACCGGGCCTCGCGCCGGACTGATGTGGCTGAGTCAGGCCGACTCCCTGGCCCGGCTCGGCGAACTGGGCGAGGCGCTCGCCGGGGACAGCACCTACATGGAGTTCTTCAAGCGCTCCGAAGGGCTGTTCGTCGACGGATCGTTGGAGGCGTCGATCTGGCAGATGCTGTGAGCTGACCGAGCGCGACCCCGGTCCGTCGCCGACGGGCTCCTCACACAGGGAGTTCGACCGTTTCGGTGCGGCGGGCCGGGATGCGTTCGCCGGGGAGCACGACGCCGGTGAGGTTGAGGGGATCGGTGCCGCACACCGTGATCGAGCGCCCCGATGCCGGCTGGCGCCGCAACGCCTTCAGCGCGTCGACGGCCTGGGGGAGCGCGAACTGTTCGCCGCTGAACCCGTTGACGAAGCGACCGCCCCGCACGAGGCCGCGGTCCTCGAGACGCCGCAGCGCCCACTGGAGGTCGCGCCAGGGCACGGCGGGCTTCTCGTGGGCGACCAGGTCGTAGAACAGTACGCCCCAGCGCGCCAGGAGTTGATCGGCGAGCGCCTCGACGAGCTCGTCGCGATCCTCGGGCGCTGCCGGATCGGGAACCAGCGACCACCGGCCTGCCGCGTGCGCAGCGCGAACGCCGCTGCGGCGCAGCTTCGACAAGGCGCGCTCGCGCCGGTCGGGACGCTTCGGGCCCGACGTGAGCGTGCGGATGGCAGCGAAGCCGTCGGCGGTGAACAGGCCTCGGGCGACGCCTTCCCACAACGCCGTCTCGATGTCGGTGGCGAGGCGGCCGGTATCGGCGGCCAACTCGGTGAGGAACCGGGGCCCGTTGGCCTCGATGGCCTCGATGATCTCGGCGACCGCCCCGACGGTGGGGCGTGGCGGGACGGCGTCGCCCCGGAACGCCGGCAGCAACCAGCCGAGTTCGTCGCGGTAGACGAGGCTGACCGGGGTGGCCTTGGAGGGGCCGGAGCTGCGCCGGTCGACGTCGTCGGGACACGCCGGGTGCAGACGCATCCACTGCAGCTCGCCGTCGTGGCACAGGCGGTCGAGCCAACCGGGCTGGTAGTCGCGCAGGCGCGCCGCCAACAGGTCGGGTTCCCAGGAGGCCACCGCCGCTTCCCAGCCCTGGAGCTGGTCGAGCACGGTGGCCAGGCCCGCAGGCCCGGTGACGCGGCTGCCCGGAGCGACGTGGTGCCAGCGGGTCAGGAACCGCATGAAGTCCTCGGGGCTGACCGACTCGACGCTCTTGCGGCGACGAGCCCGCGACAGCCCGTGCATCCGGGCCAGCAGTCGGCGGGCGCACCATTCGACCTCGCCGGCGTCGGGGTCGGGGTCGGTGAAGCGCCCCTGGATGATCGAGCCCTCGGCCTCGAGGGTGGCCAGACCGACCGCCAACAAGGTGGGGCTCAGACCGGTCCGGGCCGCGAGGGCATCGCCGCTGGCCGGCGAGCAGAGCTCGAGGTGGCCCCGCAGCATGGTGGTGGCGACATGTTCGGGCGTGACCTCGCCGCTCGGCGCGCCGCTGTCGAGCACTGCGACCATCTCGGCGCACTCGACGGCGTACCAGTGGACGGCGGAGCCGGTGCCCCTCTGGTGGGCGCGGTCCCGGGCGGCGAGCTCGTCGAACAGCGGTTGCCAGTCGACGCGGGCCTGCAACAGGACCGTGTCGCGCAGCAGGTCGTGGAGCTCGTCGGCGGTGCGGGGGTTCGGCGTGAGCTCGGCCCGGACCTGCGCGATGGCGTCGGGATCGAGGCGGCCCATGTCGCGCGGATCGACCGGGATGCCCCGCCGCAGCGGCACGGCGAGGGTGCGGCGCTCGTTGGCCTCGCCCTCGTCGAGGAACGCATAGGGCTTCGCGGTGAGGATCTCGTGGCTGAGCGGTGAGGCCTCGGTGGTGTCGACGTGATGGAACCGGACCTCGCCGTCCTCGAGGCGACGCCACAGCGCGATGAGCCCCTCGACGTCCATGCTCTCGGTGAGCGTGTCGTGCACGGTCTGGCGCACCAGAGGGTGGTCGGGCACCCGGATCGGGCCGCTGATGTTCTCCTGACACGCGGCAGCGTCGGGGAACAGCGCGGCCATCATGTCGTCGGACTGCATGCGCTGGATGGTGGGCGGGTTGCGCTTGCCGTTGCGCATCCGCAACACGATGAGCGCCCGGTTGAGGTTCCAACGCCACCGCGACTGGAAGGCCGGCTGGTCGAGCACGGCCTGGGTGAGGGTCTCGCGGATGGTGTCGGGCGTGAGCCAGCGGGGCACGTCGGGCAACGGGAACGAGTGGTGCGGCCCCAGTGAGATGACGACGGCGTCGTCGCTGGCCGCGGCCTGGAGCTCGAAGTTGAACCCGACGCAGAACTTCTTGCGCAGCGCGTACCCCATGGCCCGGTTGATGCGGCCGCCGAGGGGCGAGTGGATGACGAGCTGCATGCCGTCGGCGTCGTCGAAGAAGCGCTCCATCACCAGATCGGTCGAGGTCGGCATGACCCCGAGCACCGCCCGCCCCGCAGCGAGGTACGCCACGATCAGCGCCGCGGCCTCGCGTTCGATGCCGCAGCGCTCGACCAGCCACCCGGTGGCGCCGGCAGGATCGTCACGATCGAGGAAGCCGTCGACCCCGGCGCGCAGCGCGGAGACCTCCTCGGACAGCTCCATGGTCCGCGCCGGGGCCTCGCCGGTCCAGAACGGCACCGTCGGTGGGGCGTCGCCGGCATCGGTGACGCGGACCTCGCCCCCGGTGACCCGCCGGATCCGCCAGCTGTTGGTGCCCAGCAGGAAGATGTCGCCTGCGGAGGATTCGGTGGCCCAGTCCTCGGTGACGGTGCCGATGAAGGTCTCGTCGGGTTCGGCGATGACCCGCATGTCGTAGATCTCCGGGATGGCCCCGCCGGAGGTGAGTGCCACGTAGCGGGCGCCGCGCCGGCCCCGGATCTCGCCGTTGACCGTGTCGTGGTGCACCCACGCCGCCCGCCGGCCGCGCCCGGTCATGATGCCGTCGCTGACCTGGGTCAGGGTGGCGTCGAACTCCGACCGCTCGAGGTCGCGGTAGGGGTGCGCCCGGCGGAACAGCGCATAGAGATCGTCGACACGCCAGTCCTCGGCGCCGGTCTCGGCCACGATCTGCTGGGCCAGGATGTCGAGCGGCGCAACGGGCGGGTCGAGGGCATCGAGGCGTCCGCCGCGCACCGCGGCCAGCAGGGCGCTGCACTCGATGAGCTCGTCGCGCGTCAACGGGTACAGCCGCCCCCGCGGCGTGCCATGGCGGGTGTGGTTGGAGCGGCCGACGCGCTGGAGGAACGTGGCGATCGATCGCGGCGACCCGATCTGGCAGACGAGCTCGACAGGACCGACGTCGATGCCGAGCTCCAGCGACGCCGTCGCCACCAGTGCCTTGAGCTCGCCGGCGCGCAGGCGCCGCTCGACGCGGTGGCGGCGGTCCTTGCTGAGCGAGCCGTGGTGGGCGGCGACCACGTCGTCGCCGAGGCGTTCGCCGAGCTGATGGGCCAGCCGTTCGGCGAGGCGGCGGGTGTTGACGAACACCAGCGTGGTCCGGTGTTGGCCGACGAGGGTGGCGATGCGGTCGAGGACCTGGTCCATCTGGTCGTGCGAGGCGATGGCCTCGAGTTCGGAGTCGGGGATCTCGATGGCCAGGTCGAGGCTTCGCTGGTGGCCGGAGTCGACGATCTCGCAGGCGATCTCGTCGTCGCCGCGGCTGGTGGGACCGCGTCGGGTACCCACCAGCAGCGACGCCACCGTCTCGATGGGCCGCTGGGTGGCCGACAGGCCGACCCGGGTGGGGGAGCGGCGGCACACGTGGTCGAGGCGTTCCATGGTGAGCGCCAGGTGTGAGCCCCGTTTGTCGCGGGCCATGGCATGGATCTCGTCGACGATGACCGTCTCGACGCCGCGCAGGACCTCGCGGCTCTTGGCCGCGGTGACCAGCAGGTACAGCGACTCCGGCGTGGTGACGAGGAACGTGCGGCCCTTGCGGATCATCGCCTGGCGCTCCGACGCCGAGGTGTCGCCGGTACGGACGCCGATGGTGAGCGCCGGTGCGCTCAGGCCGAGCTCGGCGGCGCACGCGGCGATCTCGGCCAGGGGGCGTTCGAGGTTCTCGGCGATGTCGACCGCCAGGGCCTTGAGCGGCGAGACGTACACGACACGCGTCCCTGCGGTCGGCTCGCCCGCCGCATGCGCGACATAGAGCCGGTTGATGCACATCAGGAAGCCGGCGAGCGTCTTGCCCGACCCGGTGGGCGCGGCGATGAGCGTGCTGCGCCCCGCCGCTATGTGGGGCCAGCCGTCGATCTGCGGCGGGGTGGGGCCCTGGGGGAAACGCTGCTCGAACCAGCGCGCCACCGCCGGATGGAAACCGACGTCGTCCACGAGGTCGGTGCGCAACGTGACGCCGGCCAGGCGCAGCGGATCGAACAGCTCGGCGTCGAGCGTCGGCTGTTCGGCCACCGGCGCGCTCGGGGTGCGCTGGGGCCGGTCGATGTCGTCCGGGACGAGCCCGGCCGGGGCGACGGGAGGATCGATCAGGGCCATCGCACGAACACTAGTTCGTGGGTGTGACAGCGCGTCGCGCGGCCTTCGACGCCCCGGCCCGACGACGGCCGGCGGTCACTTGATGAACAGCATCTCCCGGTACTTCGGCAGTGGCCAGGACGCGTCGGCGACGTCGGTCTCGAGCGCATCGGCGTGCGCCCGCACCTGATCCATGAGGGGCCGGATGGTGTGGGCGCAGTGCACCATGTGCGCCTCGGTGCTGTCGAAGTCGTGCACCTCCATGGCCACGGCGAGCTCGGCCACGGCCCGCATCATCGCGTCGGCCTCGCCGGCGATGGTCTTCACCTGGGTGGTGTCGAGCTCCACGCCGAGCTTCTTGGCGTCCCGCATCGTCCTGGTGAGCTCGGAGAGATACGACACGGCCGCGGGGTAGAGCATCGTCTTCGCGATCTCGACCGTCAGCTTCGCCTCGACGCCGATCGACAGGATGTACTGCTCGCTGTAGACCTCGTAGCGGCTCTCGAGCTCGATGGGCGACAGCACGCCGGTGTCCTCGAAGAGCGCGATGACCGCAGGGTCGAGGAAGGCCGGCAGCGCGTCGGCGGTGGTGGGGATGTTGCGCAGGCCGCGCTCCTCGACTGCGGCGCGGTGCCACTCCTCGGAGTAGCCGTCGCCACCGAAGACCACGTTGCCGTGCTGCTCCATCAGTTCCTTCAGCACAGCGGCCACCGCCTCGAGCTCGGACCTGCCGTCCGCGAACTGGGCCTCCAGGCGGTCGGCGATCCAGTTCAGCGAGTCGGCGAGCATCGTGTTCATCGCCACCAACGGGCCCGACACCGACTGCGACGACCCCACGGCGCGGAACTCGAAACGGTTGCCGGTGAACGCGAACGGCGAGGTGCGGTTGCGGTCGCCGGGATCGCGGGTGAACGGCAGGATCTGGGAGAGGCCGAGATCCATCATCCCGCCATCGCTCGAGGTCGCGATGTTGCCCGCCTTGATGTCTTCGAAGACGGCTTCGAGCTGGTCGCCCAGATACACCGACAGGATCGCCGGCGGTGCCTCGTTGGCGCCGAGACGGTGATCGTTCGCCGCGGATGCGATGACCGCTCGCAGCAGGGGACCGTGGAGATGCACACCACGGATGACCGCGCCGCAGAACAGCAGGAAGTGCAGGTTCTCGTGGGGGGTGCTGCCAGGATCGAGCAGGTTGCCCTGGGTGGAGTTCCCGACGGACCAGTTGACGTGCTTGCCCGAACCGTTGACCCCGGCGAAGGGCTTCTCGTGCAACAGGCAGACGAAGCCGTGGGCCTTGGCCGTCGACTTCATGATCGTCATCATGAGCTGCTGGTGGTCGGCGGCGATGTTGGCGGCCTCGAAGTACGGGGCGATCTCGAACTGGCCGGGGGCGACCTCGTTGTGGTGGGTCTTGGCGGGGATGCCGAGGCGGTAGAGCCGGTCCTCGAAGTCCTGCATGAAGACCTGCACCCGCTCGGGGATGGCGCCGAAGTAGTGGTCGTCGAACTCCTGGCCCTTGGGCGACGGGGCTCCGAACAGGGTGCGGCCGGCGAGCAGCAGATCGGGGCGGCTGTTGGCGAAGTGCGCGTCGACGAGGAAGTACTCCTGTTCGGCACCGCAGCTCGAGTTCAGCGTCTCGACGTCGGTCTCGCCCATGAGGCGCAGGACCCGTTGCGCGGCGTCGTTCATCGCGGCGTTCGACCGCAGCAGCGGGATCTTCTTGTCGAGCGACTCGCCCGTCCAGGAGAAGAACACGCTGGGGATCATCAACGTGGCGCCGTTGGCGGTGTTCATGACGTAGGCGGGGCTGGTCGGATCCCACGCCGTGTAACCGCGGGCGGCGTTGGTCATCCGGAGGCTGCCGTTGGGGAACGACGAACCGTCGGGTTCGCCCTTGATCAGCAGCGAGCCGGTGAACTCGGTGATCGCCTTGCCCTCGGGGTTGGTGACGATGAACCCGTCGTGCTTTTCGGCGGTGATGTTGGTGAGCGGGAAGAAGACATGGGAGAAGAGCTTGACGCCCTTGCTGAGCGCCCAGTCCTTCATGGCGGCGGCGACGACGTCGGCGGTGGCCGGGTCGAGCGGCGCGCCGGTCTGGACCGTCTTCTTCATCTCCTTGAAGGCGCTCTTGGACAGGCACTCCTCCATGGTCGCCAGGCTGAAGACGTCCGACGCCCAGATCTCGCTGAGCGGTCCGCCGGTGATGGTGGGCGTGGGCGCCCGGCCGGTGATGGCTTCGATGGCAGGGCTGCGGAGGTGGGTGGTGCTCATCTCGGGACTCTCGATCGTGGTGCGGTGTCGGGTTCGAGATGGCCCCGGGCGAGGAGTGCTCTCCGGGGCGACGCTAACGAGCCGGACCGTCGGGTGGCCCGACGACACGCAGCGTTCTCGGGGACGTAACGCTGGCGTGACAGTGGGCAGGGCCCCGATCTCGTCGCGCTGGTCCACCGTGACGGTGGAGGAACCTCACGAGATCCGGGTGTTCAGTCGCCGAGCGACCCGCCGTAGATCTGCCAGGCCAGGACGGACTTCGCGACCAGGCTCAGCACCAGGTACGTCTTCTCGCCGTGGAGGTAGTCGGCCCACTTGCCGACCCGGCGGTACTGCAGCCACTGGTTGAGCCCGAAGCTGAAGAAGAACACGGTCTCGGCGACGACGATGCCGTAGACGAAACCGGGCACCTCGTCGGCGCGCAGCACGTTGAACCAGATCGCCACCCACGGCGCCAGCCCGACGATCGTGCCGAACCAGAACGGCATCATCGTGGTCTCGGTGCGCTCCGGCGGGTTGAACCGCTCCTGGAGCCAACCGAACAGGATCATCGCGACGTTGGCGCCGACGATTGCGATGATGGCGGTGATCTCGGTGATGCCCGAGTACGACCCGATCAGCAGCACCATGATGGTGGCGCTGACCGAGTACTCGAGCCAGCGGAAGCGGTTGATGCCGCGGCGCAGGTCGTTCTCGTAGACGTCCTTGGCGACCGTCGCGGTGAGCAGGTGGTCGATGGCGGCGAGGGCGAGGAAGATCGCAACGGCCGCGCCGATGCGGACATCGACGAGTGTCTCTGACGCCGGCAGCCGCGTCCCCGGCGGGCCATCGGGCGGTGCGGTGGTGATGGCGATGGCGAAATCGCTCGCCAGGACGAGGATGACCACCGCCTGGACGGCGTGGAGGGCGGTCAGCCCGAGGTTCCACTTCCGGAGGTTGGCAGCGCGGGCATCGTCGAGTTGGATCACCGCCGGACACTACCCCCACGATCCCGACCGCAGCGGCCCAGCCGCCGATTACCCGGATCTCGTTGGGTTGGTCCACCGCCACGGTGGAAGAACCCAACGAGATCGGGGTGTTTGGGGCGGGCTCAGCCGGGGGAGGGCTGTTCGTCGGCGGTGCGGTAGTCGCCGTGTGCGCCGTCGCGTTCGTCGAGGGCCTTGGTCAGGCCGCCCTCGCGGGCCCGCGCCACGAACGCCTTCAACGTCTCGGTGTGGGTGCCGAGCGCACACAACTCCGTGCCGGCGCGGATGCCGGCTCGCATCCCCATCGCGTCCATCTGGCGATGCACCAGACGCTTGTTGAGGGCTACGACGTCCGACGGGATCGACGCGATGCGCTCGGCCACCGCCAGCACCTCGTCCTCGAGCCGGTCCGCCGGGAACGCCCGGTTGGCCCAACCCTCGGCGACAGCCTCGACGCCGCTGATCGAATCTCCCGTGACCATCATCTCCATGGCCCGACGCATCCCCAGGAACCACGCGTGGAAGTGCATGTCGGGCACACCGAACCGGGTGGCCGGATAGCCCATCTGGGCGTCCTCGGCGACGTACACCAGGTCGCAGCCCGTGGCGAGTTCGCTGCCGCCGGCCAGGCAATATCCGTGCACCTGCGCGATGACCGGCTTCGACAGATCCCAGATGCTCATCCAGCCCTCGGTGACGTGGCGGGGCCACTGCCCCTCGCCCGCCGCGGTGAAGAACGGGTACGGGTCGTCGCCGTTGGCGCCGGCGAGGTCGTAGCCCGCCGAGAACGACGGACCCGCGCCCCGGACGATCATCACCTTGACGT
The DNA here is from genome assembly GCA_046290435.1 of Acidimicrobiales bacterium. Classification (GTDB taxonomy): domain Bacteria; phylum Actinomycetota; class Acidimicrobiia; order Acidimicrobiales; family UBA8592; genus CAVQUE01. The sequence goes on along the minus strand of JBKAGO010000076.1, from coordinate 49,005 downwards.
CGGGGTCGGCGTCGCCGGCCCGCAGCGCCGCGAGGATGCCGCCGCGCAGGCGGTGCGTCAGCGAGTTGCGCTTGTCGGGCCGGTTCATCGTGATCCGCCGAACGCCCGGGCGGGGATCGTCGACGAGCACGACGGGCGCACCGCTGGCAGGGTCGACGGGGATCCCGCCGGCGGGGTCGAATCCGGCGCCTTGCATCGGGCTTCCGTCGCCGTAGTCACTCATGGTTCGTGCACTCCTGGGTCGTCGATCCGTGCACCCGGTCGCCGGGTGGTCGGCGCCCATGTGAGCAGCGTCCGGCCCTCGCCGCAACCGATCGCGATCGCGCCCGGCCCGGGATCAGTCGACGATGGCGTCGGTGGGCAGGGCGACGATGCCCGAGGCGCCCATTGCCCGCAGGTCGCCCAGGCGGGCCCACAGATCGCTGCGGTCCACCACCATGTGGGCGGCGACCAGGTCGGTGCGGCCGGCCAGCGGGAGCACGGTCGGCGCGGCCAGGCCGGGGAACACGCTGCTGAGGTCGCCGACCTTGTCGGGTGCGATGTGCAACATGACGTACTGAGTGCGACGCGCCGCACGGGCCGCGTCGAGGCGCAGACGCATCCCGGCCACGGCGGGACCGGCGTCGGGCGCCATCGTGAAGATCGCCTGGCACGCCTGGCCCTCGACGATGGCGTGCAACCCGTTGCTGGCCAGACTGTTGCCGGTCTCGCGCAGATCCACGATGGCGTCGGCCAGGCCACGGGCGCAGATGCCTTCGAGCGAGCCGCCCATGGCGACGATGTCGACGCCGACGCCCATCGACTCGAACCAGCGCCGGGTCCAGTTCGGGAGGTGCGTGGCGACGGTGTGACCGGCGAGATCGGCAGCCGTGCGGTACGGCGCATCGTCGCGGCAGGCGATGACGAGATCGGAGCGGGCGAAGCCGAGCTCGACGTGGTCCCAGTCCTCGATGCCGTTCTCGAGCGCGGTGTCGGTGGAGATGAACGCCGCATCGAGGCGCCCGGCAGCGAGCCACGGCGCGGCATCGCCGGGACGCATCTCGATGAACTCGACCCCATCGAGAACCGCCGAGGCGTTGGTCCGCTTGGACGAGACCTTGTAACCGGCGTGGCTCAACAGCTCGAGCACCGACTCGCGCAGGCGACCCTTGGACGGCACGGCGATGCGGGTCACGACCGGCGCTCCTCGAGAACAGCCAGCACCTCGGCGAGGCCGACACCTGCGCCGACCAGACCCACCAGCAGGTGGTAGACGAGATCCGCAGCCTCCTCGGCGACACGACCCTCGGCAGGGCGGCTCAGCTCGAGGCAGACCTCGAAGGCCTCCTCCATGATCTTGCGCTGGATGAGCTCCGGATCGCCCAGCAACCGGGCGGTGTAGGACTCGCCCGGATCGGCCGAGCGGCGGTCGGCGAGGACGGCTTCGAGGTCGTCGAGAATCACCCGGGGGACTGTATCTATGGGCCGGCTCGTCTCCGGCTCCCTGGCGACGGGACCCCGGGGCGGTTCGGTCGTCTCGTCTTGCTTGCGGGACGCACGTCGCCGGCTGGTGTCGGCGTGCTGCGCAGCAGCGGCGTCGGGCCGAGACGGCTCAGCCGCCGCGACGTGTCTTTCGGTCGATGGCCTCCACGGCGGCCACGCAGCGATCGAGGGCGGCGAGGCGTTGCGAGGTGAACGGCTCGCCGATGTGCAATCGGCGTGCGAAGGCCCGGGGTCCCGTGCTGTCGCGGGTGCTCGTCGACACCGAACCGAGATGGCCGCCTCCGACGGCCCATGCGCCGATCGATACCGAGGCGTTGGACACGTCGAACTCGCTCCACTGGTTCCGCACCATCTGGATCTGCACCTTCACCGCGTCATCGGCGCCGGCGACCTCGACGTAGTCGGTGAACGGGCAGTCGGGCGGCCCTGCACCGTCCATCGGATTCCAGGTTCGTCGCTGCGTCCTGGCCAGATCGGGCACATCGGTGACACCGAGATCGGCGAAGACATCCGGGGCGACCCGGACGAAGGCCTCGAAGAGCACCCCGACCTCGATCTCGGGGATGTCGATGGACCGGAGCTCCCGGACGAAACGCGGTGCGCGGGCCGGAGCCCCAACGGGAGGTGCCGTCGGTGTCGGACGTTGCTCGGGCGATGGTGCACGCACCAGCCGGGTGTTGGTTCCCGACGGGAGGGGATCGGGCACAACCGTCGTCGACCCGGCCGGCGGGCTTTCGTCGGGCATCGGTGGAGCCGGCGGAGGTTCGCTGCGGCGGAGCTCGGCCACCGCGTCGGCAAGCGTGGAGGTGCGCAGTGCCTGCGCCTGGTCGCGATGAAGCAGACAGAACCAGCCGACGTCGGGCGGGTGCCCCACCATGTCGGCTCCGGCGCGTGCCCGCCACGCACGCGAGGCGTCGGTCGGCGCGAACCGGATGAGCGCATCGGATGTGGGGTCGGCATCGCCGCCGCACACTTCGCATTCCGGCGGTCGCATGGTGTGCCATCGGCAGCAGCGGCGCCGTGGTGAGAACCTTCACCACAGGCCGAGGTCCTCGTCGCCGGACCGGCCGGCGCACCCGGCGTCTGCGCAGCCCGGCCACGCGGCGGGGCCCATGGCCGATACCCCCAGCGAGCGAACCTCGAGGCCGTCGGTGATGAGCCAGTCGCGGACCTCGAGCCACGGCTCGGCGAGGTGCCGGTAGCGGCGGAACAGCGCCAGGTCGCACTCGCGCACCTCGGCGACGTCGAAGGCGACGACCGAGAAGAGCGTCATGACCGGACGCTCGACCCCCAAGAGATGGGCGAACGCCAGCGACCAGCCGAAGGCATGGTCGAGGGTGTGCTGGGGGTGGGTGAACGCCGTCGCCTCGAGCAGCGTGCGGCCGTCGCTGAGGGCGGCGAGGTGGGCCCGGTCGAGCCGTTCGGCGAGATCGAAGGCGAGCGCGACCGCATCGCTGATGCAGCCGAAGGAGACGAGGGTGGGGTCGGGGGCTTGGTGGTGGGCGTGGTCGTGCGCGGTCATCGGAGGTCCTGCGATTGGTGGAGATGGGAGGCAGGTCGAGACCGCGAGCAGCCGGCGAGCAGCTGTGGCGATCACGATAGAGAAGGGGTCTGACAGCCTCGAAGACTTCGGCTTCGACCATGACGGCGATCCGCCCCTCCGGCGGTGTCACACCGGCTCGCTACCGTTCATGTCGCTTCCCCTCGTCATGGTCGAAACCGATCCGAGGAGACCCCGATGCCGCTCGACGAGCGCTCACGACTCACCTTCCACGCCTGGCTCGTACATCACGATCTCGACGACGAGGTGGCCAGTGCCATACTTGGCGTCATGCCGCCGTTCGACTGGCACGAGATTCCCAAGAAGGATGATCTCGCGATCAGCTTCGCTGATGTCGATCGTCGCTTCGAACAGGTCGATCGTCGCTTCGATCAGGTGGACAAGCGGTTCGACCAGGTCGACGGCCGCCTGGATCGACTCGAGCATCAGCTCGAAGAGCGGACGGACCTGCTGGTCCGTCGTATGGACGACGGGTTCCGCGACCTGCGCACCGAGATGGCCGGCATGCGCAAGGAGATGCGCACCATCCTGCTCGCGCTCGTCGGGTTCATGCTGAGCGTCGTCCTGGCGGCGATGACCACGGGTATCGCGCTCGCGGCGACCTGACGGATCAGGTCGGATCGCGAAATCCGGGCGACCCGGCGGCGGGCCGGTGCCACGATGGCCGGATGACCGACGACGCACGCTCGGACGGGCACAGCGAGCAGGACCTCGCCCAGTTCGGCTGGGGACCACGCTGGGACGCGCTCGCAGCCGAGGGCATCGCCGCCGGCCTCGCGCCCGGCGTTGTCGTGCGCCACGACGGGTCGGCGGTGTTGGTGGCGACGGGCTCGGAGGTTGCACACGCCGCTCTGGTGGGCTCGACGCCGCCGATGGCTGTCGGTGATCGTGTGCTCGTCGGCGACGGGGTCGTCCGGGACGTCCTGCACCGCACGTCACTGCTGCAGCGGCGCGATCCATCGACCGGAGAGGGCCAGCCGATCGCCGCCAACGTCGATGTCGTGGTCGTCGTGTGCGGGCTGGACCGCCCGATCCGATCGGGCCGTATCGAACGGTTCGTCACCTTGGCATGGGATGCCGGGGCGGTGCCCCTGGTGGTCTGCACCAAGGGCGACCTCGCCGAACCCGAGGCGCTGGCAGAGGCAACCGAGGCGGCCGAGGCAGCCGCGCCCGGCACTTCCGTGCTGGTCGTCTCCGCGCTCGACGGCGATGGTCTCGACGAGCTGCGCTCCGAGCTCGCCGATCGCACGGCGGTGTTCGTCGGCGAGTCCGGCGCCGGGAAGTCGACCCTGCTCAACGCGCTGGCCGGCGTCGACCTCGCTGCGACCGGCGGCGTGCGCGCCGGCGACGCCAAGGGTCGCCACACCACGACCGCCCGGCAGCTGCACGTGCTCGACGGCTTCCGCGTCATCGACACCCCTGGGGTTCGCGAGGTCGGGCTGTGGGCGGGCATCGACGCGGTCGACGCCACCTTCGACGACGTCGTCGAGCTGGCAGCCGACTGCCGGTTCGGCGACTGCGCCCACGACGGCGAGCCAGGGTGTGCGGTCGTCGCCGCTGTCGCCGAGGGCCGCCTCCCCGCTGCTCGGCTCGAGTCGTGGCATCACCTGCGCAAGGAGGCGGCCGCAGCCGAGCTGCGTGCCGATCCGGTCGCAGCCCGCCGCGCCGGCAAACGGTTCGGTCGCCTCGTTCGCGAAGCCCAACGCCTGAAGCCGCGCGACTGACGCATCTCGATCGGCTCGTCGCCACGGAGGGCGAGCCGTAGGCCGGTCGCTCCAGCGAGCAACCCGGCGACCGCAGCGACGCTCTGCGACGCATCGCCTCCATCGAAAGCGCCTCTACAGCGTGATCGGTACGCCCTCGTCGATGCTGCGGTGGGCGGCGACGCCCAACGCCACGGACCGGAGGCCGTCGAGCACCGTCACCTCGGGCGGGGTGCCGTTGCGGATGGCGTCGCAGAACCGGCCGTGCTCGACGAAGCTCGAGCCGTGGTGGTGGCCCTCGTAGCCGATCGAGTCGTCGCTGACGACCTCGGATTCCACGCCGCCGATCCAGTGTTCGCCGCGGCGGCCGGCACGGAACACGCTCTCGGGCAACAGGGCCTCGACCTTGCCCTTGTCGCCCACGACCGAGATCTCCTCCTGGTTGTGGGTGGCCTCGGCGAACATGCACAGATCGAGCAGCGCCCGCACGCCGTTGGCGTAGTCGACGACGACGAACGCATTGTCCAAGATGTCGGGCGTGCGTCCGTCGTAGCTCTCGTCGAGGTGGTTGACGCTCTGGCCGCCCGAGGCGTAGACCCGCACGGGGTCGCTGTCGGCCAACAGGTTCATGAGGTCGAAGAAGTGGCAGCACTTCTCGACGAGGGTGCCGCCGGTGTTGGCGTTGAACCGGTTCCAGTCGCCGACCTTCACCAGGAACGGGAAGCGGTGCTCGCGGATGGCGACCATGTGCGGTGTGCCCACCGCACCGGCTCGGACCTCGTCGATGAGGCGGGCCACCGGCGGCATGTACCGGTACTCGAGGCCGACCCACACGATGCCCGGCCTGTCCTCGGCCAGCTCGACGACCCGCTCGCAGTCCTCGACCGTGGTGCACAGCGGCTTTTCGACCAACACGTGCAGGTCGGGCACGGCCAGCACGTCGGTCAGCAGGTCGAGGTGGGTCATGTTCGGGGTGACGATCACCGCAGCGTCGAGGCCGCCCGCGTCGAGCATCGCACGATGATCGGCGTACACCCCGACGGGCTCGGCGCACGCAGATGCCCCGGCATTGCGTGAGGATTCGTCGGTGTCGCTGATCGCCACCACCCGGGCGCCCGGCAGCGCGTTGATGTTCTCGATGTGTTCGATGCCCATCATGCCGGTACCGATGATCCCGTAGCGGATCTCGTCCATTCGGGCGCCTCCCTGTTTCTGGGTCGACCTCGCGCACCGGCTCCGCGCCGGCATCGTGCAGGAATTGTGCGGACGAACGTACCAGTGGGGCAGTGCCCTTTGGCACACTGGTGGCCGTCACGATCACGACAGCGAGGATCCACGAGATGGCCGAGACCCCGACCGGCAGCGGCGGCAACATCGTCGAGACCGGTATCCGAACGATCGGCGAGTCCGGGTTCGAGGTCGGCCCGTTCGCCTACGGCCTCTGGCGCTTCACCACGCCCGATGTCAACGAGGCCCAGGGCCTCATCGAGACCGCCCTCGACGCCGGCATGAACCTGGTGGACAACGCCGACGTCTACGGCTTCGATTGGGGCGGGACGGGCTTCGGCACCGTCGAGGAGCTGCTCGGCAAGGTCCTGGCCCAGGCGCCGCACCTGCGTGACCGCATGGTGTTGGCCACCAAGGGCGGCATCGTCCCGCCGATCCCGTACGACTCGAGCCCTGTCGCCCTGCGCGCCGCATGCGAGGCGTCGTTGGCCCGCATGGGTGTCGACGTCATCGACATCTACCAGATCCACCGGCCCGACATGCTCACGCATCCCGCCGACGTCGCAGCCACCCTCACGGCGCTGCGCGACCAGGGCAAGATCCGTGAGGTCGGCGTGTCGAACCACACGCCGGCGCAGGTGTCCGCCCTCCAGGCCCACCTCGACTTCCCCATCGCCACCAATCAGCCCGAGTACTCCGCAGCGCACCTCGATCCGCTCCGCAACGGCACGTTCGACCAGTGCATGGCCCACGGCATCGTGCCGCTGGCCTGGAGTCCCCTGGGCGGCGGCCGTATCGCGACCGGCGTCGACGTGTCGCCCGACCTCGTCGCCAAGCTCGACGAGCTCGCCGAACGGGAGGGCGTCGACCGGGCTGCCATCGCGATGGCGTTCGTGCTGGCGCATCCGTCGAAGCCGGTGTGCATCGTCGGAACCCAGACCCCCGAACGAATCGTCGAAGCCACCGCAGCGCTGCGCGTCACGCTCGACCGCAACGACGTCTACGACATCATCGAAGTCTCCGAAGGAGCGCCCCTCCCATGACCCGCCCCGCTCCCGAGATCGCCTGGTTCTCGGCGCTCTGCGACGACGACTACGAATTCCTCGGCGTGCCCGACCCGGCGCTGCGCAGCAGCTGGGAACACTGCCGCGACATCGTGCTCACCGCCGACCGCAACGGCTTCGACAACATCTTGTTGCCGTCGGGCTACGAGCTCGGCATCGATTCGGTCGCGTTCGCCGGGGGCATCGCGCCGATGACCACCCAGATCAAGCTGCTGCTCGCCGTCCGGGTGGGGGAGATGTGGATCCCCCAGCTCGCCCGCCAGATCGCCACCCTCGACCACATGTGCGGCGGGCGCCTGAACATCAACATCATCTCGAGCGACATGCCCGGCCAGAAGCTCGACAGTGCGCCGCGCTACCAGCGCACCCGCGAGACGATGGCGGCGCTGCGGACACTGCTCAACGGTGAGCATCTCGAGATGCACGGCGACTTCGTCGACCTCGACATCGACCCGCCGCGCATCCGCACCGTGTCCGGGAAGTGCCCGCCGATGTACTTCGGCGGGTTCAGCCCCGACGCCAAGCAGACCGCCGCGCAGGAATCCGACGTGTTCCTCACCTGGCCCGACACCGTCGCAGCGGTGGGGGAGACGGTCGCAGAGATGACGGCACTGGCCGCCGAGCACGGCCGTGTGCTCCGCTATGGGCTGCGCGCCCACATGATCGTGCGTGAGACCGAGGCGGAGGCTCGCGCTGCGGCGCAGCGCCTGATCTCGAAGCTCGATCCCGACACCGGTGAGGCCATCCGCCAGAAGTCGCTCGACACCGCGTCGGTGGGCGTGGCCCGCCAGAGCGAACTACGCGAGGGCGCCGACGACGAGGGCTACGCCGAGGCCAATCTCTGGACCGGTGTGGGGCGTGCCCGCAGCGGGGCGGGCGCCGCCATCGTCGGCGATCCCGACCAGGTGGTGGCCAAGCTCGAGGCCTACCGCAACGTCGGCATCGACGCCTTCATCCTGTCCGGCTACCCCCACATCGACGAGTGCAACCTCGTCGCGCAGCACGTCCTGCCGAGGATCAGCCACGCAGGGTTGGCGCTCTAGCGAACCCTCACACCGCCAGGTGCGTATCGGGGTCGAAGAAGCGGATGTATTCGACGTCGACGGCGATCTCGACGGGCTGGCGCAGGCGAGCGCCGGATCGGGGGTCGAAGCGGGCGACACACTTGGCGGTCTCGCCGATCTCCTCGACCGCGTCGGGGTCGCCGCTGTCGACGGGCTTCGCGTCGAGGTCGAAGTGCACCAAGATGTCGGCGCCGAGCGCTTCGATGAGGGTCGCGGTGCTCTTGAGCCGCTGGTTGGTGGGATGGTCGGTGGCCATCGCGGCGTCGTTGAGGTTCTCGGGGCGAAGACCGACGATGACCTTGCGTCCATCGAGCGCGCGCACGCCCTCGTGCTGGGCAAGGATGTCGTCGCCGACGAAGATGGTCTGGCTGCCGAGGGTGACCTCGGCGCCGCCGTCGACGATGGTGATGGTGCCCTCGAGCAGGTTCATCGAGGGCGAGCCGATGAATGCGGCGACGAACACGTTCTTGGGGTGGTCGTAGAGCGACTGGGGGGTGTCGACCTGCTGGAGGTGTCCGTCCTTGATGACGGCGACCCGGTCGCCCATGGTCATGGCCTCGACCTGGTCGTGGGTGACGTAGAAGGTCGTGACGCCCAGTTCGCGTTGGAGCGCGGCGATCTCGGCACGCATCTGGACACGCAGCTTGGCGTCGAGGTTCGACAGCGGTTCGTCCATCAAGAACGCGGCGGGCTGGCGGACGATGGCGCGGCCCATGGCGACGCGCTGGCGTTGGCCGCCGGAGAGCTGACCGGGCTTGCGTTCGAGGTTCTCGTCGAGCTCGAGGATGCGAGATGCTTCGCGCACACGCCGGTCGATCTCGTCCTTGGGCGTGCGGGCCAGCTTGAGGGCGAAGCCGATGTTGTCGTACACGGTCATGTGGGGGTAGAGCGCGTAGTTCTGGAACACCATCGCGATGTCGCGGTCCTTGGGCTCCATGTCGTTGACGACGCGCTCGCCGATGCGGAGCTCGCCGCCGGAGATCTCCTCGAGGCCCGCGATCATCCGGAGCGCGGTGGACTTGCCGCAGCCCGACGGGCCGACGAGAACGAGGAACTCGCCGTCGGCGATGTCGAGGCTCAGGTCGGTGACGGCCTGGAACCCATTCGGATAGATCTTGTCGATACCGTCCAGTACGACCGAAGCCACGATGTCCCCCACTCGATGTAAGCGTTTACAGCGTGGGAATCCTACACCGTCGGAGCGTGCGGAGAAAGACTGCGGTAGGTCGGCGATGACCGCATGGTCGCCTGGGCGCAACCCGGGGTTCACCGCATCGGGGAAGGGTTCGTCACCCGATGGGCGCAACCACTAGGATCTGACGCTGTGTCAGGTTCGCGTCGGCCCGGCTGTCCGGCCGGACGATGATCGACGCGGGCACCACCGTCCGGGGAGCATCGTGACCGACAGACCGTCCACCACCGACAAGCGCATGACCGAGGACGAGTTCGTCGGCGAACTCCGCGATGGCATGACCATCGGCATCGGCGGCTGGGGCTCGCGACGCAAGCCCATGTCGCTCGTGCGGGCAATCGTCCGCTCCGGCGTGCAGGACCTCACCGTCGTCGCCTACGGCGGCCCCGAGATCGGCATCCTCGCCGCCACCGGCCAGCTGCGCCGGGCCATCTACGGGTTCGTGTCGCTCGACTCCATCCCGCTCGAGCCCCACTTCCGGGTGGCTCGCCAGACCGGCAGCATCGAGGTCGTCGAGTACGACGAGGGCGCCTTCTACCTCGGCCTGCTCGCCGCGGCGCACCGGGTGCCCTTCTACCCGACCCGCGCCGGGCTCGGCAGCGACATGGTGACGATGAACCCGGCGCTGCGGACCGTGCGCTCGCCGTACCCCGGCCCCGACGGCGCCGAGGGCGAGGAGCTCGTCGCCATCCCGGCGTTCGAGATCGACCTGGCCCTCATCCACATGAACCGGGCCGACGCCGGCGGCAACGGCCAGTTCCTCGGTCCCGACCTGTTCTTCGACGATCTGTTCGCCATGGCCGGCGCCCGCACCGTCATGAGCTGCGAGAAGGTAATCCCCACCGAATCGTTCCTCGAAGAAGGCACCTTCCACACCGTGCGGATCCCGCGCATCTTCGTCGACGCTGTGGTCGAGGCGCCCCGTGGTGCCCACTTCACCGAATGCCCGCCCGACTACGAACGCGACGAGTCGTTCCAGGCGGCCTACGCCGCCACCGCCAAGAACCCCGACGACTGGCAGGCGTTCCGCAGCACCTATCTCGAGGCCCCGAGCCACGAGGCCTACCTCGCCGCCGTCGATGCCCGCACCACCGGAGCGCAGTCATGAACCGATCCGACATCTGCGTCGTCGCCATCGCCGAGTGCTTCCGCGGCGACGCCGACATCCTCGTCAACCCCTTCGGCACCAGCCCGATCATCGGCGGCCGGCTCGCCAAGGCCACCTTCGCCCCCGACGTCGTCATGATCGACGCCGTTTCGGTGCTGGCCGCCAACACGCTGCCCCTCGGTGTCGCCGACGCCCCCCGGGTGGTCGAGGCCTACGTGCCGTACCGGACGATCTTCGACATCGTCTGGTCGGGCCGTCGCCACGTGATGATGGGCGCCACCCAGATCGACCGCTACGGCAACCAGAACATCGCCGCCATCGGCGACTGGCGTCAGCCGAAGACCCAGCTGCTCGGTCTGCGCGGCGCCCCCGGCAACCTCATCAACCACACCACCAGCTACTGGGTCCCCAACCACGGCACCCGCAGCTTCGTCGAGACCGTCGACGTGGTCTCTGGCCCGGGCTACGACCGCATGCGTGAGGTCGGGGCGCCGGGCAACCGGTTCCACGAGGTCCGCCGGGTGGTGTCGAACCTCGGCGTGTTCGACTTCGAGACGCCCGACAACACGATGCGGCTCCGTTCGGTGCATCCCGGTGTCACCGTCGACGAGATCGTCGAGGCCACGGCCTTCGAGCTCGTCATCCCCGACGACGTTCCCGAGTCCCGGGTGCCCACCGACGACGAGCTCGAGCTCATGGACATCATCGACCCCAAGGGCCTCCGCCACAAAGAGGTGCCCGCATGAGCACGAGCCGCTTTCCCGATCTGCACCCGGCGTTGCGCACCCCGGCGTGCGAGCTGTTCGGTATCGAGGTGCCCATCGTGCAGACCGGCATGGGCTGGGTGTCCACCGCCCGCCTGACCGCGGCGACCTCCAACGCCGGCGGCATCGGGTTCCTCGCGGCGGCCACGTTGACCTTCGACGAGATGAAGACCGCGGTCCACGAGATCCTCGATGCCACCGACAAGCCGTTCGGGGTCAACGTGCGCACCGACGCTCCCGACATCGGCGAGCGTCTCGACTGGCTGGTCGCCACGGGCGTGAAGGTCGTGAGCTTCGCGCAGGCGCCCCGGCCCGACATGGTCGCCAAGCTGAAGGACGCGGGCGTCGTCACCATCCCCACCATCGGGGCCCGTCGCCACGCCGAGAAGGTCGCCGAGTGGGGCGTCGACGCCGTCATCGCCCAGGGCCAGGAAGGCGGCGGCCACACGGGTGAGGTCCCGACGTCGGTGCTGGTTCCCCAGGTCACCGCAGCGGTCGACATCCCCGTGCTCGCCGCGGGCGGCATGACCGACGGGCGCAGCCTCGTCGCCGCCCTGGCGTGGGGTGCCGCCGGCATCGCCATGGGGACCCGGTTCCTGCTGTCGGCCGAGAGCGACGTGCCCGACGACGTCAAGGCCGTCTACTTCGCCACCCCCGTCACCGGCACCGTCCGCACCACCGCCATCGACGGTGTGCCCCAGCGCGTCATCCGCACCGAGATGGTCGACGAGCTCGAGAAGGCCCGGTTCACCCGCTTCCCGAAAGCCGCGATGAACGCGCTGCGCTTCCGCTCGCTCACCGGCACCCCGATGACCGCTCTGGTCAAGGAGGGCCTGGCCATGAAGAAGAACCAGGACCTCACCTGGTCGCAGCTGGCGCTGGCCGCCAACGCCCCGATGCTCACCAAGGCCACCATGGTCGACGGTCGCAGCGAGGTCGGCATCATGCCCACCGGCGTCGGCCTGGGCGTCATCGACGAGGCCCCGCCGGTGGCCGACATCATCGACGCCATCGTCGCCGAGGCCACCGAGGTGCTCGGCCGACTCGCGGTCACCCAGGGAGCGCACTGATCATGGACCTCACCTTCTCGGTCGACGAGACCGCCTTCCGCGACGAGATCCGCACCTGGCTCGCCGAGAACATCCCCACCGAGTCCTGGGCGCCCATGGACACCGAAGAGGGCTTCGAGCAGCACCGCGGCTGGGAGCGCACCCTGTTCGACGCCGGCTGGTCGGTGCCCAACTGGCCGAAGCAGTACGGCGGGCGCGAGTGCAGCCTCGTCGAGTGGCTGATCTACGAAGAGGAGTACTACCGCTCCGGCGCGCCCGGGCGGGTCAACACCAACGGCATCACCCTGTTGGGCCCGACGTTGTTCGCGTTCGGCACCCCCGAGCAGCAGGACCGCTTCTTCCCGCCGATGGCGGCCGGCGAGGAGATCTGGGCGCAGGGCTGGTCCGAGCCCGACTCCGGCAGCGACCTCGCCAGCCTCAAGACCACCGCGGTGCGCGACGGCGACCACTACGTGCTCAACGGCCAGAAGACCTGGTGCTCGCGTGGGGCGTGGGCCGACTGGATCTTCTGCATCGTGCGCACCGATCCCGCCAGCGAGCGCCACCGCGGCCTCAGCTACCTGCTGGTGCCCGCCGATGCGCCCGGGCTGACGCGTCGTGCGGTGTCGCGTCTCGATGGCGAGCCCGCCTTCGCCGAGCTGTTCTTCGACGACTGCCGGGTCCCGGTCAGCGGTCTGCTGGGCGAGGAGGGCGCCGGCTGGAACGTCGCCATGGCCACCGCCAGCAGCGAACGCGGCCTCAACCTGCGGGCACCCGGCCGGTTCCTGGCCGCCGCCTCCCAGCTCGTCGAGCTGTACCAGCGGCTGCTCGCCGACGGCGTCGACCTCGGCGACTCGTTGCGTGACCGCGTCGTCGACGCACTCACCGACGCCGAGGCATACCGCTGGCAGGTGTACCGCAAGGCGTCCGAGCTGATGCACGGCGGCTCGATGGGTTCCGAGGCCAGCTACATGAAGGTCTTCTGGTCCGAGCTCGACGTCGACATCCACGCCACCGCCCTCGACCTGTTGGCCGAACGGGGCGAGCTCGTGGGCGCCGCACCCGACGCCGCCGACGCCGGCGCCTGGATGACCGGCTACCTGTTCGCCCTGGCCGGGCCCATCTACGCCGGCACCAACGAGATCCAGCGCAACATCATCGCCGAGCGGGTCCTCGGCCTGCCCAGGAAGTAGGCATCGTGGATTTCCGCTTCACCGAGGACCAGGTCCTCTTCGCCGACACCGTCCGCGACATCCTCACCAACGAGTGCCCGCCCGCCGCGGTGCGCGACGCCTGGGAGAACGACACCGGCACCGTCGACGGCCTCTGGGACACCCTGGCCGCCACCGGCGTCGTGGGCCTCACCGCCCCTGAGTCCGCCGGCGGATTGGGCATGGCCGATCTCGACCTCGTGCTCATCATGGAGGAGCTCGGCCGGGCTGCGTGCCCCGAGGTCGTGCTCGAACACACCGCCGTCGCGCTGCCGCTGCTGGCCGACGCCCCGGCCGCCATCGCCGACCGCTGGCTCGCACCGGCCGCCGCCGGCGAGGCCCGCGTGACCGCGTCGCTGGGTTCGCCCTACGTGCTCGGCGCGGCCCAGAGCGACCTGCTGATCCTGCGCCACGGCGACGAGCTCCACGCCGTCGCCACCGCCGACACCACGCTCACGCCGCAGACGTCGGTCGACGAGACCCGCCGCCTCGCCTCGGTGGACTGGTCCCCGACCGCCGACACGCTCGTCACCGCCGACCCGGCCGTCATCGCCGCCGCCGAACGACGCGCCGCCGTCGCCGCCGCCGCCCAGTGCGTCGGCATCGCCCAACAGCTGTTGGACATGACCGTCGACTACGTCCAGGAGCGCCGCCAGTTCGGCTCACCCGTCGGCGTCAACCAGGCCGTCAAGCATCACCTTGCCGACGTGGGCAAGGCCATCGAGTTCGCCCGCCCCATGGTGTACCGGGCCGCATGGTGCCTGGGTGCCGACGGCCTCGACGAGGTCGAGGTCGCCACCGCGGCCGCGATGGCCAAGAAGCTCGCGTCCGACGCGGTCGACCTGGCCGCCCGTTCGTCGCTGCAGTGCCACGGTGCCATCGCCTACACCGTCGAGTACGACCTGCAGCTGTGGCTCAAGCGGGGCTGGGCCCTCGCTGCTGCATGGGGCAGCGCGCGCAATCAGCGGGCCACGCTCGCCCGGCTCGCCATCGCCTGACGCCGAACGCAGAGGGCGGTGTTCCAGCGCGCGCGGTCTCGCGACGGGAACGCTCCGGTCGGTCGCGTGTCTCCGGGGGTGCTTCCTTCGAAGCGCCGGACGCGTCCGCGGACGCGGCGCCGACCAGGGGTTTTGTGGTTTCGCAGGTGCCTGTCGGACGCGTCCGCGGACGCTTTGGCCAGATCCTGTGCGGTCTCGAGGCGGGTGCCCGACGCGTCCGAGGACGCGTCCGGCATGGCGAGCCTGTCACACCCGTCGCAGCCGAGGACGCCCTTCCCTCTGACCGATCCCTCGATCGTAGCGACACCCAAGGAGTAGGTCCGTGGAGAAGACGAGCACCCTCGAACGATCCCCCGCTGTCGGGGCGGGTCCGCTGGGCGCGGAGTTGGTGGCGTTGTCCGCGAAGTTCAGCGACTACCAGTATCGGCTGGTCGTGACCGCAGCCGCGTTCGCCGAGTCACCCGAATGGATCCTCGACGGGTCACCCACCGCGGCGCACTGGCTGGCCAACGTGGCCGGCATCGAGGAGTGCACCGCACGCGAGTGGATCCGCATCGGCAAAGCCATCGCCGTGCTGCCGGTCACGGCGGCGGCGTTCGCAGAGCGGCGTCTGACCTATTCGGCGGTGCGCACCCTGACCCGTTCGGCGACGACGGCGCCACCTGCGACGACGGCAGCCCGATCTGCGACAGCATCATCGCCGAGCTCGTCCCGGACGCGTTCCTCCGGGTCTTGATCCACGACGCCGAACGCCACCCCATCAACGCGTCCGGCCGCCAACGTCACCCCACCACCCGTCAACGACGAGTCGTGAAGGAACGCGACCGGAGCTGCGTCGACTGCGGCCGCCACGACCTCGGCGAATACGACCACGTCCCCGAATACGAAACCAGCCGCCGCACCATCGTCGACGAACTCCAACTCCGCTGCGCCCCCTGCCACCACAGACGCCACCACCCACCCACCGTGTGACCCGACCTGCCCGGCGGGCGGGAGCGGGGGCCCGGCTCGAGTCGGTCTGCCATGCCGGACGTTCGTGACGGATTTGCACGGATCTCGGACGGTTCGGGCCACATCGCTTCGTGCAAATCCGTCACAAACGTTGCTGCAGGGGCTGAGCTCTCTCCGGCGGTAAGGGGGCGTCGGGGTCTGGAGGAGCGCGGTGAGGGTACGTTGCGAGCATGTCGAGGATCAGGCCGTTCGCCGACGATGAATTGGCGGGCTTCAGTGACGTGCACGGACCCGATCGCGACGCCCCTCGGCGTTCACGAACCTTCGTTGCGGAAGTCGATGGCGTCGTTGTTGGAGCGGCGACGGCGCTGTGGAGCAGCCGCCATCCGGATCTCGTCGCCGCCATGGTCGACGTTGCAGAGAACCATCGGCGGCGCGGTATCGGCTCTGCGCTGGTCCATCGACTCGACGTCGAAGCCGACCGGCCACTGGTGTTCAACGTCGAGCGCACGCCCGACTCGACCGCGTTCCTCCACGCACACGGCTACTCGACCGTCGTGACGAGCGTGACAGCCCGAGTCTCCACTGCAGCAGCGCTCGAAACCCTCGAGGAGCTCCCCGGATCCGTTCCGAACTCGATCCGCATCGAACCCAACGACGAACTCGCTACGACGGTCATCGACCTCTACGAGCAGATCTATGCCGAACGGCACCGGTGGGCCGGGAGCTACAGCCCGCCGCCAGACACTCCCTGGATCAACTTCGCCGGCCCCCCACTCGGGGCAACAGGCACCATCCAGGTCGCCCGAGCCGATGGGAACACGATCGGGGTCGTCTCGCTGCACAGCGGCCATTTCGCAGATGGCGCCGACGCATTCCTCGCACCGACGTCGATCCTGGTCGGCAGCCTCGACGAGCGCGTCGCAACCCTTGCCCGTCTTGTCGAGGCAGCGTTGCGCGCAGGACTCGACGCAGGGATACGTCACGTGAACGTCGAGTACGACACGCCCTACGACGACCTCACCGCGCTCGTTGAATCGTGGACTTCGGACCAACGAACGGTACGCGACGCTTGGCTCCGGATATGACAACGGCCCGCACACAACAACCGGCCTCCATCTCCACGGCGGACGAGCAGATCGCCACTTTCCGATCGCCGGGGCGACGTCGGGCCGACGTGTCGCCGGCCAGGGGTCGGGCTCCGGCTCCGCTGCGCCCAGGGCAGCCGGCGGGGCCACCGGCCACCGGCCGCATGACAGTCTGAGCGATGCCCGATCGCACCGGATGGCGAGGACGCGTCGGAGCCCGGCGTCGACGAGATGCAACGTCTCGGCAGGAACGCGGCCGACGAGTTCGGTCAACTCGCCTCCAGGCAGAACGCCGGTCCCCACCAATAGTCGTCGATGATCTCGACCGTCGGGTCGAAGCCGGCTGCCGCGACCTCGTCGATCCACCGGGCCACGGGCTGCTCGAACGTGTGGCGCGTCGCGCCCGGATCGAACTGCCCGAGGAGGACCGGCATCAAGAACCCGCTGATCGCCTCCGGGATCTCGGCGTACTCGCCGACGCCGATCCGGTAGCGCTCGATCGCGTACTCGGCGTGCTCCCGGCTGCGATCCGCGAACGCGGGGACGTCGAAGTCGACGACGATCAGCCGGTCCGTGCGTGCACGCAACGATGCGAGCGCTCGGCTGCGTTCGGCCGGGGCGATCGTGTGGAGTGCGAACGTCGACTGGACGAGTGCGAAGTGGTCGGCGGCATCGAGCGTCGCGACGAACTGCGAGAGATCGGCGCAATGCGGCGTCGGCGTCACAGCCCAGTCGGTCCGTGCCAGCGCATCGCCGAGCAACGACTCGGACGGTTCGACGAGGTGGACGGCCGACACGTTCGGGGCGAGGCACGCATGGGTGACCCGCCCGTCGCCACACCCGATGTCGACGACCGAGGCCGGCCGGAGCTCGTCATGACGGCGCCGGAGATGGCCGATCGTCGCGTCGTACAGCGTGACGTTCGACGCGTTGTCGATGAACGCCCGGAACCCGTCCGGCGTCGCATACACGTCGCCGCTCGTCGACCGGAGCGCGTCGAGCATCGACGCGGCGAGCAGGTCCGACGGGTGGGCGGCCACGCACCGCTCGACGGTCGTCGTGGCTGCCCGGCGGTCACCGTTCGCGACTTCGGACAAGGCATCCACCAGCGACGGGGTCACCGGCGCACGCTATCCGCACAGACGGCATCGGGCGGCTGATGCGATGGGAGAGTCGGCCCGACGGTCCCGGTGCAGCGACGGACGGCGTTCAGCGGTTCCGGTCGAGTTCGGGAGCGCAGATGTCGACTGCGTAGACGGTCATCGGCCCGTTGTCCGGGCTCGACCCGGCACCCTCCTCGATCCGGCCATCCACCAGATGGTGGATGCGACGACCTGACCGTGGGCAGATGTGCGTCGCTGCGCAGTTCACGACGATGAGGCTCATGAACGACGCAGCGATCGAGGCCTCGGGCCTCACCAAGTCCTACGACGATCGAACCGTCGTCGCCATCGACCACCTGAGCATCCGACGTGGCGAGGTGTTCGGCCTGCTGGGCCCGAACGGCGCCGGCAAGACCACCTTCGTCGAGATGTGCGAGGGCTACCGCCGGCCGTCCTCGGGTCACCTGTCGGTCCTGGGCGTCGACCCGATGTCGGGCGGGTCGGCGTGGCGGTCCCGCATCGGCATCGTCACCCAGGAGACCGGCGCCTTCGACCGCCTCACCGTGGCCGAAGCGGTCGGCCACCTCGCCGGCTTCTATCCGAACCCTCGCGCGGTTGCCGAGGCCCTTGCCATGACCGACCTGCTGGAGCTCGCCGACCGGTTCGTCGACCACCTGTCCGGCGGGCAACGCCGACGCCTGGACCTCGCCTGCGGCATCGTCGGGCGGCCGGAACTGCTGTTCCTCGACGAACCGACGACCGGGCTGGACCCCGAGGTCCGTCGGCGTCTGTGGTCGATGATCGAAGGGCTGCGTGACGCCGGCTCGACGATCGTGCTCACCACGCACTATCTCGACGAAGCCGAACACCTCGCCGACCGGGTGGGCGTCGTCGCGGCCGGCGCGCTGATCGCGCTCGACACCCCCGACCGTCTCGGTGGACACGATGTGAACGAGACCATCGTGTCGTTCCGTCCGTCTGTGCAGACCGAGGCGCTGCTCGCCACGCAGCGGTGGGAACGCATCGACGACGACCGCGTCGGCATCCGGACCACGCAACCGACTGCGCTCGTCGCCGAACTCCACCGCGTGGGCGGCGAGATCGACGGCCTCGAGGTCAGTCGCCCCTCGCTCGAGGACGTCTACCTCCGCCTCATCGAGGACCACACGAACGCCTTCGCCTCCCCCGCCTCGGCACATCACGACCACGGACCTCGGGAGGTCGCATCATGACGCTCGCCATCGCATCGGCTCGGCGCACCCGCATCGAACTGCTCCGCTACCGGCGCACCCGCGAGCAGGTGCTGTTCTCCTTCGCCCTGCCGCTCGTGCTGATGACCTTGCTCGCCTCGATCCTCGGCGGCGAGATCGGAAGCACCGGCGTCGACTTCAGCCAGTACATCGTGGCCGGCATGGTCGCCAGCGTCGCACTGAACGTCGGGGTGAACGACCTCGCCCCGCAGCTGGCACTCGACCGGTCCGACGGCACGGTCAAACGCCTGGGAGGCACCCCGATGCCGCCCGCTGCTTACGTGCTCGGCAAGCTCGGCTCCGTCGTCGTCACCGCGATCCTGCAGACGGCGCTGCTCGTGGCGGTCGGCGTCGCCCTGTTCGGCGTCGAGCTGCCGTCGGCGGATCGTTGGGTCACGTTCTCGTGGGTGTTCGTCCTCGGGCTCACGTCTGCGGTGCTGCTCGGCATGGCGGTCTCCACGATCGCCACCGACCCCCGGTCGGCGTCGGCGGTGGTGACGCTGCCGTTCATCTCGCTGCAGTTCATCTCCGGGATCTGGTTCCCGTTCGGCGAGCTGCCGACCGGAATCCAGCAGCTTGCGTCACTGTTCCCACTTCGATGGATGGCGCTCGGCATGCGCTCGGTGTTCCTCCCGGACTCCTTCGCCGTCGACGAACCAGGCGGCTCCTGGCAGCTCGGTATGGTTGCTCTCGTGCTCGTTCTCTGGACCATCGCGGGGCTGGTGCTGGTGCTCGGCCGCTTCCGCCTCCGGACCGAACGGTGACGCCATGACGGCCGGTCCGCTCGCACCCGTCACCGCGGTCGAGCCGAGCGACGCCCGAGCAGCTCTCGCGGCCCACGTCGACGTCATCGCCGTGCGCGGGTTCCTCTTGGCGCACATGGCGATGGTTTGCGTGCTCGTCACGGTCGACCTCGCTGCCGACGGCAGCGGCAACTGGGCGGCCATTCCCCTGGCGGCCGCCACCATCGCGGTGTGCACGCTGGCGGCCAGGAAGGAACGCCGAGGCCACGAAGTGGCCGAACGGGTGTGGCTGGTGCTCGCAGCCATCTGGGTCGGGCTCGTCGTCGTCGATCCGCTGTTTCTCCAGGCGATGTTCACGCTGTACCCGGTGACGTTCGCCCTCGTGAGCTGGCCGCAGGCGATCGCCGCGTCGGCGCTGCTGCCGGTCGTGTGGGGAGTGGTCGTCCAGCGGTTCGACGAACCGGTGTGGGAGTGGACGCTGCTGCCCATCGGGGTGTGGGTGCTCAGCTGCTGCCTCGGTTACTGGATCATCCGGGTGATCGACCAGAGCGAGGAACGAGCCGCACTCCTCGCAGCGCTGGAAGCGACCCGGGCCGAACTCGCCGAGGCCCAGCGGGCCGAAGGGGCCCGGTTCGAACGCGACCGCATCGCACGCGACATCCACGACACCCTGGCCCAGGGATTCAGTTCGATCGTGCTGCACGCCCGTGGCGCCCTCGCCCGAGGCGACGCGGACAGCGCGCGTCGCACCTTGCGGCTCGTGGAGCAGGTGGCGTCGGAGCATCTCGGCGAGGCCCGGCGCCTCGTCGCCGCCGGACCCGACGAATCGCTCGGCGGCCGGACCCTGACCGAGGCGTTGCAGCGCGTGGCCAACGCCGACGAGCCTGTGGCCCATCTCCACGTCGACGGCCCGGCCCAGCATCTGAGCGGAGCGATCGAGGTCGCAGTGCTCCGCATCACCCAGGAAGCGGTCGCCAACGCGCGCAAGCACGCCGGTGCCCGTCGGATCGACGTGACACTGGCCTACACCGATCGGGCGATCCTGCTCGACGTCGTCGACGACGGCGCCGGCTTCGACGTCGACGCACCGCCGCGCCCCGTCGACGGCCGGATCGGCGGACGGGGACTCGTCGGCATCCGCGAACGTGCCACCGAACTCGGCGGCACGGTCACCGTCGAGTCCGCAACCGGAGCGGGGACGTCGATCTCGGTCGCGCTGCCCACGACGGGGCCGAGATGATCCGCGTCGTGCTCGCCGACGACCATCCGGTGGTTCGTGCCGGGATCGGTCAGATCGTCACCGCCGACGGCGACATCGAGGTGATCGCCGAAGCCGCCAACGGACGTGAGGCCGTCACGATCGCGGTCCGCGAGCGGCCCGACGTCGTGCTGATGGACCTGCGGATGCCGGAGCTCGACGGCGTCGGAGCGATCACCGAGCTCGCCGCCGCGGCCCCCGAGGTCAACGTGCTCGTGCTCACCACCTACGACACCGACGACCAGATCGTCGGCGCCGTCGAGGCCGGGGCGATCGGGTATCTGCTGAAGGACACCGAGCCCGACGCCCTGCGCGACGCGGTCCGCCAGGCCGCAGTCGGCCAGTCCGTGCTCAGCGCCCCGGTCGCGTCGAGGCTCGTCCGCCAGATGCGCCAGACCACCTCGGTCGCGTTGACGCCACGCGAGCGGGAGATCCTCACCCTCGTCGCCGACGGACTGACCAACGCCGACATCGCGACACGCCTGCACGTCGGGCGGGCGACGGTCAAGACCCACCTGCTGCACGTGTTCGACAAGCTCGGCGTCAACGACCGCACCGCCGCCGTCGTCACCGCGCTCAAACAGGGGATCATCAGCCCGCCGCGGTGAGCAAGGAGGATCCGCGCGCCCGCCTAGTGTCCTGGGTAGGGAACGACCCCGAGATGCGTGACGATCGCGGCGTCGACCGCTGCGGCTGCCGACGGCGCGGCACCGAAGGCGACGATCTCGGCGAGGGCGTCGTCGAGTGACCATCGGGTCCGCCAGCCCAGCTGCGTCCGGGCCTTGGTGGAGTCGAGCCGCAGCGCGGCGGCCTCGAGCGGAGCGTCGTGGTCGACATCGACATCGACATCGACATCGACATCGACATCGTGCTCGACGCCCCAGGCGCGGGCGAGACGTGCGGCCAGCTCGTCGACCCGAACACACGACGCATCGTCGGGACCGAAGTTCCAGCCACCGGCTGCATCGGTGTCGTGTCGGAGGCGCTCGGCGAGCGTGAGGTAGCCGTCGAGAGGGTCGAGGACGTGCTGCCACGGGCGGATTGCGCCGGGATGGCGCAGGATGGGTCTCTCGCCTCGCTCGTGCGCGGCGACGAGGTCGGGAACCAGCCGGTACGGCGACGTGTCACCGCCACCGATCACGTTGCCGGCCCGGACCGTGGCCACAGCGACGCCTGCGGGGGCGAGGTAGGAGGAGCGGTACGACGCTGTCACCATCTCGGCGGCGGCCTTGCTCGCGCTGTAGGGGTCGTCGCCGCCGAGCGGGTCGTCCTCGGCGAACGCCCGCCTCGCCGGCACATCGTGGGGGTTTCGGTAGCACTTGTCGCTGGTGACCACGAGGACCACCTGCGCGCTGTCGGATGCCCGCACCGCCTCGAGGAGGTGGACGGTGCCCGTCACGTTGGTCGCCCATGTGCCCACCGGATCGTCATAGGACGGAAGCACCAGTGCTCGTGCAGCCATGTGCACGACGATCTCGGGGGCGGTGTCGGCAACGACCTGCGCCAGGTGGCTTGCGTCGCGCACGTCGCCGACGATGTGATGGCAGCGTTCGGCGAGTGCTGCGCGCACGAACAGCGACGCATCGTCGGCCGGAGCAAGCGCGAAGCCGGTGGTCTCGGCGCCCATCTTGTCGAGCAGGGCGACGAGCCAGGATCCCTTGAAACCGGTGTGCCCGGTGACCAGCACGCGCCGGCCCGACCAGAACAGCGGGTTCATGATGCGTTCGCCGCCTGCGCCAAAGCTGCGATGTGGGCTCGCTGGAGTGCGACGACCAACTCGACCGGGGCGACGATGCGGTTGTGCCCCGGCACGGGGTGACGTCGCGGATCGGCAGCGCAGTCGAGGAACGCACGGACCATGGCCGTCAGCGGTCGCTCCGCACCGACCACCTCGCGGGGCAACGACGTGACCACCGAGTCGACGGACAGCACGGGATCGGGGGAGCCGAAACCCTCGATGGCGATGCGGCGGCCTCGGCCCGATGCCACGACTCGTCGTTCGCGCCGATCGCCGTCACGCTCGACCACGATGTCGACCGCCGTACCCGTTGCGGTTCGAAGGCGGAGTTCGCTGCGGCGTCCGCAGTGTCGAGCGACTGCGGTCTCGACGACGAGTCCCTCCGCCACGCCGAACAGGTCGAGTATCGACCACAGATGCGCGCCGACGTCTTCGACCACCGAGATCGTGGGGTCGTACCGCTTCAGTTCGCCGTCGCGACGTTCGTGGCTCGGGTCACGCCAGACGATGGTGACCGCTGCCGGGCGGGGGAGGAGCGCCGCCGCGTGAACCAGCACCGGGTCGTGGGCGCAGACGAGCGCCGGCCACACCAACGCGCCAGATACCCGGCCGAGCTCGGCGAGCGCGCGAGCCTCGTCGGCGCAAAGCGCCAAGGGCTTCTCGACCAGGACCGGGACGGCGCGTTCGGCCAGCTCCGAGGCGGCGCGGACGTGGTCCCTGGCGGCGTTGGCTATCAGCGCGGCTCGAGGCGTCGGGACTGCAGCAGGCTCGGCGACCACCTCGATGCGTCGCCCGAACCCGGAATCGTGCGCCCAGCTGCGCATGCCGCAGGCATTGCGAGGCGACGCAACCGCAACCACGACATCCTCCGCAGCGACGGCATCGACGGCGCGCAGCACGGCGCGCGCCCAGCGGCCACCTCCGACGACGAGGATCGGCCGGTCGTCGCCCGATGCCGTCATGGCGTGTCGTCGCTCCAGACCTTCCACGGTGCGTTGCCGGACTCCCAGAGGTCCTCGAGGCGACGCAGGTCGCGCAGTGTGTCGCAGGGTTGCCAGAAGCCGTCGTGGCGGAATGCCGCCAGCTCTCCTTCAGCGGCGAGACGCTGCAACGGTGTGGCCTCGAAGGCCATGGTGTCTCCACCGGTCAGGTAGCGCTCGACCTCCGGCTCAAGTACGAAGAACCCTCCGTTGACCACGCCGGACTCGTGCAGTGGCTTCTCCTGGAACGATCGCACGCCGCCGTCGGCGTCGAGGTCGAGCGCCCCGAAGCGGGGGGCGGGACGCACGGCGAGCACCGTTGCGAGGCGGCCGGACCGCTCGTGGAACGAGAGTTCGGCAGCGAGGTCGACGTCGGCCAGACCGTCGCCGTAGGTGAGACAGAAGCGCTCGCCGGCCAACCGAGGGAGCACCCGTCGGAGGCGCCCGGCCGTCATCGTCTCGGTGCCTGTCTCGACGAGCGTGACCTTCCACTGTTCGGCTCGTGACCCCATCGACCGGACCTCGCCCGACGCGAGATCGATCGAGAGGTCGGCCCGCAGGGCGTGGTAGTCGAGGAAGAACCGCTTGATGACCTCGCCTTTGTGACCCAGGCAGATGATGAACTCGTCGACCTCGATCTGGGAGTAGATCTTCATGATGTGCCACAACAGCGGCATCCCTCCCACCTCGACCATGGGCTTGGGCCGCAGCTGTGTCTCCTCGGCGAGGCGAGTGCCCTTGCCTCCGGCGAGGATCACGACCTTCACGAGCCCGCCGTGGATGCATCTGCCGACGTCGCCAGTTCCTCGACCACGGGCAACGGCAGCAGGAAGCGACTGCGCAGCCCTCGGGCACGCAGCTGCGCCGCGATGGGCTCGGCGTAGTGCCAAGCGAGCAGCACCACCGTGTCGGGCTGTTCCTCGATCAGGATCTGGTTGTCGACCACGGGAATGCCGAGCCCTGGCACGTGCAAGCCGAGCTTGAGGCTGGTGGGCTGCTCGGCCACGTAGGGCATGAGGTCCGGCGTCATGCCGCAGAAGTTCAGCAGCGTGACGCACCGTCCCGGGCAGGAGTTGCCGACGAAGCGGTCGCCGCGTTCTGCTGCGCGGAAGGCCTCGGTCATCAGGTTGTTCCGTGACCGCAAGACCCGCGTGCGAAAGGACTCGTAGGTGTCCTCGAGGTGCAGGCCGGCGTGGTGCTCGACCGCCAGCAGGTCCGCCACGGCATCGGCGACGGGCCGGGTGCCGCGGCGGGCGACGAACACCCGGATGTTGCCGCCGTAGCGCGACGCCCGCTCGACGTCGAAGACGTCCATGTCGTACTGGGCGAACAGCGTGACGAGAGAACGCAGGCTGTAGGTGCGGATGTGCTCGTGGTAGATGGTGTCGTACTGGGTCTTGTTCACCACGTCGAGCAGGTAGTGGCTCTCGGAGATGAACACGCCGTCGTCGGCCAGCAGCGCACCGATGCCGCGCATCACCTCACCCAACGGGCCCATGTGGGCGAACACGTTGGTCGCCGTGATGACGTCGGCGGGCCCGTGCTCGGCACGGATGTCGCGCGCGAGCGACTCGGTGAAGAACGCCTGGATGGTCTCGATGCCGTTCTCGTCGCGTGCGATCTGCGCGATGTCGGTGGGCTCGACGCCGAGGGGCCGCATGCCGTTGGCCGCGAACCCGGTGAGCAGGGTGCCGTCGTTGGATCCGATGTCGACACACAACGACCCCGGTGCGAGGCCCACCGTGCCGACGATGCCATCGCAGAAGGTGCGCTGGTAGTCGGCGAGCTCGCGCGTGATGCCGCTGCGGTAGGGGTAGCCGGGGTGGTAGACGACCTCGCCCGGCACGACGTGGTCGAGCTGGGTGAGAGTGCAGCGCGGGCAGCGCATCAGCCGGAGCGGCCAGCGGGTCTCGGGTTCGGCGAGCTGTGCAGTGGTGCGCATGCTGTCGCAGAGCGGTTGGTGGCCGAGATCGAGGACGAGGACGAGTTCGTCGTTGCCGCAGACCTGACAGCGCGTGACTGGACCCGGCGCGAGATCGTGATCGACGGGCGAGGTCGGCACCACGATCGATGGGACCGACGTCACCGCTTCACCAGTTCCGCTGGTCGAGGACATGGCCGAGTGCGGAAGCCGGGTCGGGCTCGCGTTCGGCATGCCACATGTCGAGCTTGTACAGCGGTGCGATCCCATGGTCCCAGACACAGCGGAACGCGTCGGTGGCCGGGCTGGACATCCCGTAGGTCTGGACGAAATGGGCGACGTCGGCGCTGAGCCGGGGCGTTGCGGCCCAGGTCCGGGCGAAGGCGGCGTCGTCGGTTGCGAGAGCATCGAACATCGAGTGCAACCAGAAGTACGGGTAGCTGCGGGCGAACGGGGCGTAGTCGACCGCCTCGCCCGGTTCGAGCACCGAGGCCCGGACCGCATCGAGGCCGGCGGAGGCGGGCGCGGCGTCGAGGTCCGCCGGGTCGATGCGCAGCTCGGTGCCGTCGAAGCGCAGCACCGCCATGTCGGAGTACGCGGCGGAGCGCTCGAGCGCGTACGACGACGGTGCGCCCCTGTGGGGGTTCGCTCGCCAGAACCGGTTCGAGACCTCGTTCAGCCGGTCGAGGATCAGCGCGCCGGGTAGCCCCGCCATGAACCACGTGGCGATCGGGCGGTCGGGCGCCGGTCGATCGAAAGCAAACCAGCCTTGGGAGAGGAACGGCGCCAGCCAGGCATCGAGCGGCTTGCGGCACATGACGGTGGCGTCGGTCCACACACCGCCGTGCTCGGCGAGCAGGTTCAGCCGGATGATGTTGGACAGGGCCTGGATCTCCATCTGCTCCCAGCCCGGGCCGAGCGTCGCATCGAGGTCGAGGACCTCGCCGATCGTTTCCCGGGTGATGAGGCACACCTGCCAGTCGGGGTTGAAGTGCACCCACGACTGCAGGCAGCGGAGCACCATCTCGGGTGCGTCGTCGAGCCCGTCGGTCCACTGGCACCAGATGATGCGGGGCAGCGGTCCCGACGCGGTCGCCGAGGCACCGTTCTGCCAGCCGATGTGGATCAGGTCCGTCACGATCACTCCCGCGCCTCGGCAAAGTCAATCACACGCGAGCGTCTGGGTCGGCGATCGTCTCGGCCGCCGGCGAGGAGGTCAGCTGCGTTGGTGCGACCGTGCCCGGGCCCGTGTCAGCAGTGAGGCCAGGTCCATCGGCGGGGCGAAATGGAAGCCCTGCAGCGTGTCGACGCCCAGGGCGCGCAGGCGGCGTGCCTGGGCGTCGGTCTCGACGCCCTGCGCGATGACCTCGACGCCGAACTCGTGGGCCAGGTCGACGGTGGCGCCAACCAGCGCAGCGTGCAGGCCGTCGATCTCGACGTCGAGCTGGCCGACCAGGTGCCGGTCGAGCTTCAGGGCGGTGATCGGGAAGTCACCCAGACGATCCAGGATGCGCTGATCACCGGACAGGTCCCGGCACGACACGATCATCGACACGTCGGACAGCTCGGTCATCGCCGTCGGGGCCCCTTGGGGGAGGGCGTCGATGATGGCGTCGTCGTCGAACTCGAGCGCGAGGCCGTGCGGGTCGATGCCGTGATCGTCCATCGCCCGGTGCACGAGCATCGGGAAGCGCTCGTCACGGAGCTGCTGGGCCGAGACGTTGACCGACACCCAACGCAGGTTCGGGACGGTACGGGCCATGGCTGCGGCGTCCGCGCAGGCCCGGTCGACCACCCATGCGCCGATCGGCACGATCAGCCCGGTCTCCTCGGCGAGGCTCAAGAAGGCGCCCGGCGTGAGGAGTTCGCCGTTGCGTTCCCACCGCAACAGGGCCTCGGCGCCCACGATGGTGCCGGCCCGGTCGAGCATCGGCTGATACGCCAGGCGGAGGCGTTCGGTGCGCATCGCCCGCTGCAACTCGGTGACCTGACGGAGGCGGCTCTCGGCGGCCTGGCGGATCTCCTCGGTGAACGCCACCGTGGTGTCCGGTCCGGCGGCGCCGGCGCGTATGGCGGCCAACTCGGCGCTGCGGTAGAGGTTCGTGACCGCTGCGGGGTCGGGCCGCGAGACGGCGGTGCCGATCGCGGCGCGCACGAGGATCTCGTCGTCGCCCACCACGACGCCCTCGCGCAGTGCGCCATGGACACCGGAGGCGAGCTCGGCGAGGGAGCGCATGGCATCGGCCTCGCCGACGCGTTCGATGACCACGGCGAGCTGGTCGGGGCGGGGCCGGGCGACGAAGACGCCGGCGCCTGCGAGGCGGGCGATGCGCCCGGAGACAGCGGACGCCACGGTCGCGCCCGCGTCGGACCCGTCGCGGGTGTCGGCGAGCGACAGCCCGTCGAGCGCCACGATCGCCAGGCCGATCGCACCGCCGGTGGCGGCGACCGAGCCGACGATCGAACGGAGGTGCTCGTCGAGGGCCCGGCGGTTGGCCAGGCCCGTCGCCTCGTCGCGGGTGACGGCGATGGCCAGGCGCTCCTCGGCGATTCGTCGTTGGGTGACGTCGGTTGCGTTGATGACGATGGCCGCGACGTCGTCGTCGTGGAGCAGGTTGGTCGCGGTCGCCTCGCACCACATGGTGGCGCCGCTACGGCGCACCAGGCGGAAGTCGTCGATGGCGACCGGCTCGCCGGGCCGGATCAGGATCTCGCCGAACGCGGCGGCGGCGTGATGGAGGGTGTCGGGGTGGGCCAGCTCGAAGAGTTGGCGGCCGACGAGCTCGCCGTCGAGTTGGAGGGAGCTCGCTGCGTTGGGCGATGCCCGCAGGATGCGGGCGCTGCTGTCGACCAGCATGACGAGGCCCGGCGCGTGGTCGACCATCGCTTCGAACCGGCGTGCCGCCCGGCGTTGGCGGGCCTCGACGTCGTGCTCGGCCGTCCGGTCGGTCCCGATCACCAGCAGCTGCACGGTGCGTCGGTCGACCACGATCGGCGTCACGACCATCTCGAACCACCGGGGCTCGTCGCCGACCGGGACCTCGGTCACGACGCGTTCGCCGGTCGCGGTGCTGTGGGCGAGGTCCACGCCGAGCAGCCCGAAGCCGGCGGCGGGGAGGATCTCGCCCGGATGCGGCCCGGCCGGATGGGCGGCCCCGGTCACGATGCGGGAGAAGACGCCACCCGATGCGACGACCCGGAAGTGATCATCGGGGGTCACCTCGGCCACCAGGACCGGACCCGGGTTGGCAGCGACGAGCAGGCGCGCCTGATCGGCCGACAACGGCTCGAAGCCGACGGCGCGGCCGATGGAATGACGCAAACTCACCCGCACCCATCGGCACGAGCCCACGCGGTCTGAAGGCCCAATCCGGCGCTGCCGCCCTCAAGGGACGGCGCGATCGGCCGATCGCACACTGATGGCTCCCACGGACAAGCGTCGGGTACGGCCGGTCGTGGCGCTGCTGGGGGTCGGCGCCCTGGTCGCTGCGTGCGCACAGCCCGGTGGTACGCCGCGCCTCGAATCGGCCGGGCCGGTCGGTGGGGGCGCCCGAGCCGCCGAGGCGCTCGAGATCATCGTCGAGGACGACCCCACCCTCACCGAGAACGTCCGGCCCGACCTGTTGGGGTTCGACCCACCGACAGGCCCGCCACCGGTGCTGGCCATGACCGACGAACCCGCCGACGCGGTCCCCGATGTCGTCGGCACCGACGTTGCGTCAGATGTCGTGCCCGCCGAAGCCGAACCGGCCGCCGAAACCGAACCGGTCGAAGCCTCCGAGGATGGGGCCGACACCCCCGAGGAAGAAGCCGGGGCCGACCGCTCCTTCGCCACCCTGCCCCTGCCGCTGCCCGCGACACCGGGCGGACCGCCGCTCTACGACGACCCGAGCGAGATGCTCGAGCGCGCCGCCGCCCGCCCGTTCCCGACCGGTCTCGCCGCCACCTCGGCGACCGAACGCGGCGTCACCCGCAACGCCATCCGGGTGGGCGCCATCGTGTCGTCGACCCTGGCCGGTGCGCCCCTGCGTGGCGACGCCTGCCTCGGCGCCGAGGCCCGCTACCGCCAGGCCGAGGTCAACAGCGAGCTCTCGCGTCGTATCGACTTCGTGGCGTGCCACGACGACACGGGGCGGGCCGACATCGGCGAGGGGCTGGCCGGCAGTCTCCTCGACGACGACGTGTTCGCCATCGCGCCGCTGTCGTCGGTCGCGTTCATCGCGGATGAGGCACTGACCGACGCCGCCGTGCCCCACATCGGCGACGGCGCGCTGCCGGCCTGGTGCGGTCGTCACACCCCGTTCGGATTCGGGATCGGTGGCGCCATCTCGTGCCCGGTCCTCGACGCCCGCGGCTACACCGTGCTGTCGGCCCCGGTGCTCACCGCCCTCACCGCCACCGGCGACGATCTCGGACGCATCCTGATCCTCGCCCCCGACGGCCCCGAGGGCGCCGCCGTGGTGGCCTCCCGACTGCTCGAGGCCGAACTCGCCGGTATCGACGAGCCCGAGGTGGGCCCTGCGCTGCCCGACGTAGCCGACGGCGTGCCCACCAGCTGGGGCCAGATCGTCACCGCCGTCGTCGACGCCGCCCCCGACACCGTCATCCTCGACGGGGGCGTCTCCGACGGCCTCCCGGCGGCGCTGCGTTCCCGGGGTTTCGCCGGCACCATCGTGCTCGTCGGCGAGGTCGACCCGCTCGACGTCGCCGATGCGGACCTGCGGGCCGAGCTGGCGCCGTTGACCGTTGTGACCCACGGCATGGACCTCGCCGGCCGCACCAGCGCCGGTTGGACCGCCATCGTCGCCGCAGCTGCCGGCATCGACGTCGCCCCGAACGACATCGGCATCGATTTCGTGCGCGGCTACGCAGCCGCCGACGTGCTGGTGCAGGCCCTGGCCGCGACACCGCCGCCGCTGACCAGCGAGGCGCTCGTCGACACGATGAACAGCGGCTGGTGGTACCCCGGCATCGACGGTGTCACCTGCGGCGCCTGGTGGCCCGCGGCGCACTACATCGAGCTGCCCTGTGTGAGCGTCGCACTCGTCGAGGCGGACTCGCCGGTGCTCGTCCCGGTGGTCGACCTCGTCGAGACGGCACCGCAGCTTCGCTTCGGCCTCTGACGCCAGACTGCTGAGCGAGTTGGCCCAAGCCTGCTCCCCGGCGATAGAAAGAGGGGCATCGAGGCGTCATCGGTGGACCACGAAGCGGTGCTCGACGCCGCCGCAGCGCTGCGTACCGCAGTCCACGACCTCGCCTTGGCCAGCACTGGTGGTCATCACGATCCCGACGCCCTCGCCGAGGCCACCCGGCTGGTCGCCGAGGCGGCTTCGGTCCTCGACGGCGAGCGCCTCGCCCCGTGGTGGGACGGCCCCGCCGTGGCCCAGGATCGCCTGGGGCTGCGTGCGTACCGGCACCGGTCGTTGTTCCAGGGCCCGCTGCACCCGTTCTCGCCGACGCTGACCTGGATCGAGACCGAACCGGTCGCCGAGGCTCCCACCCTTGCGTTCACTGTCACCCTTTCGACGCTCTACGAGGGGCCACCGCGAGCCGTGCACGGCGGCTACCTCGCCGGCCTGTTCGACGAGCTCCTCGGTGGCGTGCAGGGCCGCGCCCGCGGCGGGGGCGGCTACACGGGCCGCTTGACCATCCGCTACCGGGCATTGACGCCGGTCGGCGAGCCACTGACCTTCACCGGTTGGATCACCGAGGACAAGGGCCGCCGCATCACCACCGCTGCGACGTGTCGCACCGCCGACGACCGCATCACCGCCGAGGCCGAGGGCCTGTTCGTGCGCCCGACGGCTCCATGAGGCCCGAATCGGTGCGTGCGCTGCGGGGGGACTCCAATGTGGCGGCGGCCATCGACCTCGGGACCAACTCGTTCCACCTCATCGTCGCCCGCATCGACGCCGAGGGGCGCTTCGACGTGCTGGCCACCGAGAAGGAGATGGTGCGCCTCGGGTCGGGCTCGGGCGACATGCACGTACTCGCCGACGACGCCATGGAGCGCGGCATCGATGCACTGATGCGTTTCGCCGGTATCGCCGGCGCGTTCGACGCCCCTGTCACCGCCGTCGCCACCAGCGCCCTGCGCGAGGCCTCCAACCGGGCGACGTTCCTCGAACGGGCCCGCGTCGAGGCCGGGATCGAGATCGAGGTCATCCCGGGCGTCGAGGAAGCTCGACTGATCCACCTGGGGGTCATCCAGGCGTTGCCGGTCTTCGACGAACAGGTGCTGGTCATCGACATCGGCGGCGGCAGCACCGAATTCCTCGTCGGACGTGGCCGGGAGATCCGCTCGGCGCACTCGACCCGCCTCGGCGCCATCCGGCTCACCGACCGGTTCTTCCCCGGCGGCAAGATCAAGGCCAAGGCCGTGCGCGACTGCCGTGCCGACGTCCGCTCGCTGCTGGTACCCACCATTCGTCGGGTGCGCGAGTACCGGCCGTTCCTGGCCATCGGGTCGTCCGGCACGATCAACACCCTCGGGGCCATGGCCGTGGCTCGTCGCGGCGGCGACCCGAGCGCTGCCACCAACGGGGTGGTGTTCACCCGCGACGAGCTCGCCGCGGTGGTCGACGACATCTTGTCGCGGCCCGAACCCGACGACCGCCGTGGCATCGACGGCCTGGAGGACAAGCGCGTCGACATCATCGTCGCCGGCGCCATCCTGCTCGAACAGATCCTCGACGGGCTGGCCATCGAGTCGATGACCATGTCGGAGGCGGCGCTCCGTGAGGGCGTGCTGTTGGACCTCGCGATGCGCAACGGCGACCCGTCGTTCGATCACCTCAGCGACATCCGGCGCCAGTCGGTGCTGCGCATGGCCGAGATCTTCCACGAGGACATCGCCCACATCGAGACCGCAACGGCGCTGGCCCTGTCACTCTTCGACGCCCTCGACAAGATCCACGGACTCGACCACGCGGCCCGGGACCTGCTCGAGGCCGCCTCGCTGCTGCACAACGTCGGGCTGTTCATCTCCCACGCAGCGCACCACAAGCACTCGTACTACGTCATCCGCCACAGCGATCAGCTCGCCGGGTTCACCGATCGCGAGATCGAGGTCATCGCCCAGATCGCCCGCTATCACCGCAAGAGCGCACCCAAGAGTTCGCACGCGGAGTTCATGGCACTGTCGACCGATGATCAGGCGATGGTGCGTACTCTTGCGGGCATGTTGCGCATCGCCATCGCGCTGGACCGCACCCGACACGGTGGCGTGACGGGCCTCACGGCCACCGCCGACGACGAGACCGTCGACATCCATGTCGAGGTCCAGCCGGGATTCGGCTACTCCCTCGAGGAGTACACCGCCACCGAACGGCGCGATCTGCTCGAACGGGCCATCGATCGCGAGGTGCGTCTCCACTTCCACGACCCCGCCGTCGAGCTGTGAGCGTCCGGGTCCTCTATCTCTGCACCGGCAATGCGGCCCGCTCGGTGATGGCGGTCACGATGACCCGCGCCAGGGCCCCCGAGTTCGACGTACGCGGCGCGGGGACGCTGTCCATCCCCGGCCTGCCGATGAGCACCCGCACCCGTGCCGCACTCCGGTCGCTGGGTCTCGACGATCCGCACCACCGCAGCCGCCAGCTCGAGGCTCCCGACGCCGACTGGGCCGACGTCATCGTCGGCTTCGAGCCCCAACACATCGCCCACGTCCGCCGCCATCATCCGGCCGCAGCGCCCATCACGGCCTCGCTGCCGAGGTTGCTGCGTGAGCTGCCGGCCGGCGAGGAGCCGCTGGCGCACCGTCTCGCATCGATGGACCTCGCCGAGGTCGCGGTCGAGGAATGGGAAGAGGTGGTCGATCCCGCCGGCGGCGAACAGGACGTGTTCGATGCCTGCGCCGCCGCCATCAGCGACTTCGTCGACACCCTCCTGCCCCGCCTGCGTGGCGAGCCGAGCAGCGAGCCCCTGGGCCGATGATCCACGACGACGTCATCCGCGCCAATGCCATCGCGCGCCCGCGCTTTCGCGGGGTGCTGCACACCTGGTGTTTCGTGGCCTCGCTGCCGGCGGGGGTCGGGCTGGTGCTGTCGGCGCCGGCCGGGCGGGCGACGTTCGCGGCATGGATCTTCGCCTTCTGCACGAGCGCGATGTTGGGCATCAGCGCGCTGTTCCATCGCACGACCTTCGACGACCAGGGCTGGTACCGGTTCCGCCGCCTCGATCACGTCGGCATCTACCTGTGCATCGCCGGGGGTTTCACCCCGATCGGCATGTTGGTGCTCGACGACTGGCAGCGCCTCCTGTTGCTGGTCGCGGGCTGGGTGGGGGCGTCGCTCGGCATCATCTTGCGCTTCGCTCCGTTCCGTCCGCCCTACGGGATGATGAATGCCCTGTTCATCACCCTCGCCTGGAGTTCGCTGCTCACTGCGCCGGCCATGTGGCGCGAGCTCGGCCCCACGACCTGCCTGTGGATCGCGTTCGGCGGTGCGCTCTACACGGTGGGCGCGCTGGTGGTCGGCTCACGCTGGCCCGACCCGTGGCCCCGAACGTTCGGGTACCACGAGATCTGGCACACCTTCGTGTTCCTCGCGGCCACCACCCACTACATCGTGATGTGGGTCGAGATCATCCCGCGTGGATGATCCCGTCGAGGGCCCCGGCGTCGGCCCCCATCCCGAGCCCTGGCCCGACGACGACCGGCTCGACCCCGAACTGCTGGCCGCCGGCGATCATCGCAACGTCGCCGACCACTACCGGTACTGGCACATGGAGGCGATCGTCGCGGACCTCGACGCCCGCCGGTTCGGCTACCACGTGGCCGTCGAGAACTGGGAGCACGACTTCAACATCGGCACCGTCGTGCGCAACGCCAACGCGTTCGCCGCTGCGGCGGTGCACATCGTGGGCCGTCGTCGCTGGAACCGGCGCGGCGCGATGGTCACCGACCGCTACCAGCACGTCCACCATCACGACAGCGTGGAGGCGTTCGTCGCGTTCTGTGGCGCCGCCGAGCTGACGATCGTCGGGATCGACAACATCGACGGCAGCGTGCCCATCGAGTCGACGCCGCTGCCCGAGCGGTGCGTGCTGGTGTTCGGCCAGGAGGGCCCCGGCCTGTCGCCGGCCATGCAGGAGGCGTCGGCGATGATCTGCGCCATCACCCAGTACGGCTCGACCCGGTCGATCAACGCCGGCGTCGCCAGCGGCATCGCCATGCACTGCTGGCTCCGCCAACACCGCTCCTGATGTCGGACGCGAGACGACTCGCTGCCCGGTGCCACGGGCATCACGTGGCAGCGCATCGGCAAACTCCTCGGCACCTCAGCCCGAGCCGCTCAGCAGCGATGTGGCGCCGTCATCGGTCCAGCTGATCCCGGTCGGTGATGCCGATGCCGGGAGGATGTGGTCGGCGATACCGTCGGAGCATGTCGGTCGACCTCGACACTCTCGCTACCGCCCTTCGAGCATCGTGGCAGCCCGACACCTCTGACGCCCCGAGTTCCTGGACGGCCGGGAACCTTGCTCGGGGACAATACGCTGTCACGGCGAAGGTCGTCCAGGACTACTTCGGTGGCACCCTGGTGATTGCAACAGTCCTTCGCAACGGCGAGCCGGTCGAGAAGCATTGCTGGAACGTCTTGCCCAACGGCGAGCACGTCGACCTCACAGCAGATCAGTTCGACTTCGAATACGAACTCGGTGAGCCGGTCGAGCAGGAGCCGATCGTCGATCACACCGGGGTGAACCGACATCTGCTCCTCGCAGACCGGGTCGCCGACCATCTGAACCGCTCGTGACCGTCATCTCCGACAATGGTGTCGGTCCTCGAGGTGGTCGACGGCGTGGGGTGACGCGTTGGGAGATGTCGTTCCGGGTGCTGCCGAGGAGCTCGGCTTCCTCGGTGCGTCCTTCGACAGCTGAGTCCGTTCGAACGCGACATCGACGTCGTCGGTCGGACGGATCGAGCCGACTTCGGCGGGATCGACCCTCATGGACAGTGAGGCACCTCACAGCTCGATTGCTGCCGAGCCCGGCTGGCCGCAGGCGAGTTCCGCATCGAGCGCCCCGCCTCATCGGTGGTACCGCACCGCTGAGCCGCCATCTCAGCGCGGGCGTGCCGGGGCGCCTGACCGTGGCGGGTCAGAGGATGCGGGTGCCGTCGGGGTGCCAGACGGCGATGGTGCCGTCGTCGAGGCGTTCGATCCGGTAGCCCTGGTTGCGTAGCCGGTTGTGGTGGCCGCAGCAGGGGCAGGCGTTGTCTTGTTCGGATTCGCCGTGGTCGGCCCATGGGATCATGTGGTCGATCTGGCAATCGGTCACCGGGTGCCAGCATCCGGGCCACGAGCACATCGTCGTCGTCATGCGTGCCGCGAGGGCAGCGGCGTCGCGGTAGATGCGTGAGCGTCGGGAGAGGTTGATGACGACGCCTTTGGCGTCGACGACGCTGCGGCGGATGTCGCCGATCAGGGCTGCGGCCACGGCGGCGGCGGGGTCGATGGGGTGCCCGTCGAGGGTCTCGCAGCGGCGGTCGGGTCGCAGCGGGTCGTCGGGGGCGACCTCGGCGCCGGCGATCTTCGCGGCCCAGCGTTCGAAGGTGATGTGGTCGATCATGTAGTTCGTCACGACCTTGGAGCCGGTCTTGCCGGGCAGCGTCGACGAGGCCCGGCGTGCCATCTCGAGCAGTGCATCCCAGCGCCGCTGTTGTGGGGTGCGTGCGAGTTCTGCGCCCAGGACGCTCTGGTCGTCGCTGCGACCCAGACGTTGTCGGGCTTCGGCGACGTCGATCAGGAACTGCTCGTCGATGAACCGTTGCCAGATCTCGTGGAACTCGGCCCCGTCGTTGGGGCCGCACCCGCCCGAGAGATGCCACGACCCGTCGAAGTCGTTCACGAACTTCGCGTCGCGGTTCGCGTGCTGGCGCTGGTGGCGGCTCGACGTGCCGTCCTCGTCGACCCGATCGACGAAGTCCCGGACGAGGGTCTCGAACGCCCGGAAGTCGACCTTGGGGTCGCGGGCCTGATCGGTGAAGAACTGATCGAGTGCGACGATGTGCTCACGCACCCGAGGGTTCGCAAACCCCAACG
Source organism: Acidimicrobiales bacterium (assembly GCA_046290435.1). Classification (GTDB taxonomy): domain Bacteria; phylum Actinomycetota; class Acidimicrobiia; order Acidimicrobiales; family UBA8592; genus CAVQUE01. Next base: position 12,508 of record JBKAGO010000076.1, on the reverse strand, counting down.
CGAGCACGCCGACCTGATCCGCTGACACCTCGCCGGCCCGGAACGCGGCACGCAGCACCGGCATCTCGCGCAGTGTTCGGGCGGAGCGGTCCATACGCAAGGCCGTTCCACCCGACAGGGAGCCGACGTGGCGGACCATGACCTTGGCCGAGCGATGGCCGTCGCGATGGTGGTGACCGGACGTGTCGAGCGCATCGAGGGCTTCGATGCGCATCGCATCGAGGCGCCGGCTCTGCTGCTCGATCGCTTCGAGGTAGAGGCGGGCGGACCGGGCGTTGGGTGGCGTGAACCCTGCGGCGAACAGGTCGTCGACACCGTCGGCGACCTTGCCGATGGCGTGCGCGAAGTCCTGTGCGACCTCGATCCCGACCAGTTCGGGGTGCTCGTCGACCTGCAACGCCATACCCACCATCATGACGACGGGGTATGACAAAGAAGACCCGAAATGACTGCTGACGATCGATGAATTCCGAAAAATGTCGAGAAGGGCGGGAAGGAGTTCGGAAGGTTCCGTCCGATGATGGGCCCGTCTACATCGGGAAATCCCGCATGAAGGCCTGATCCTCGATCTTCTCGGCGATCCGCCAGCCGTCGGAGGTGGGCACGCAGGTGTCGCGATACCAACCGCCGACGGTGAACACGCCGATGCCCTTGCCCTCGAGGTCGAAGGTGCCCGCATCGTTGACCGGGGCACCCATCGGGTTGTGGAACAGGGTGCGGCAGCGGGCGACACGGTCGTCGCCGGTGCCCTCGAAGGTGATGGCCGACTGGCCCAGCAGGTGCTGTGTCATCGGGAACATCGCCAGCTGGGTCTGGAGCCATGCCTTCATGGTCGGGTAGTCGCCGGCGGCGTCGGGACCGCCGGAGCTGGTGTAGTCGAGGCGGGCGTCGGGCGTGAAGACCGTGTCGAGCAGGTCCCAGTCCTTGGTGTCGATGGCGTCGACGTAGCGGACGAGCAACTGGCCGATCTCGAGGCGGTCGCCGATCTCGGTGATGTCCATGACGGTGGTACTCCTGCGTTCTTCGGTGGGGACGGGGTGACGGTCAGATGCGTTCGCTGCGGTCGGCCCAGTACTCGTCGCGCAGCAGGCGCTTGTAGAGCTTGCCGGTGGGATGACGGGGCAGTTCGGGGCGGAAGTCGATGCTGCGCGGGCACTTGATCTTCGCCAGGTGCTCGTGGCAGTAGTCGATGAGCTCGCGTTCGAGCTCGGGCCCGGCATCGGCCATGTCGGCGGGCTGGACCACGGCCTTGACCTCCTCGCCGAGGTCGTCGTTCGGGACGCCGAAGACGGCTACGTCGAACACCTTGGGATGCATGGTGAGGACGTTCTCGGCTTCCTGGGGATAGATGTTCACCCCGCCCGAGATGATCATGAACGCCTTGCGGTCGGTCAGGTAGAGGAAGCCGTCGTCGTCGAGGCGGCCGACGTCGCCCAGGGTGCTCCAGCCGTTGGCGAGCTTGGCGCCTGCCGTCTTGTCGGGGTCGTTGTGGTACTCGAAATCGGCTGCGCTCTCGAAGTACACGGTGCCCACCTCGCCGACGGGCAGCTCGTTGCCGTTCTCGTCGCAGATGTGGAGCACCGCGTTGATGGCGGCGCCCACCGTGCCCTTGTGCGCCAGCCACTGCTCGCTGTTGCAGTACACGAAGCCATTGCCCTCGGTGCCGGCGTAGTACTCGTGGATGACCGGCCCCCACCACTCGATCATCTGCTCCTTGACCGGGACGGGGCACGGGGCGGCGGCGTGGACGACGCACTGCAGCGACGACACGTCGTAGCGGGCCCGGACGTCGTCGTCGAGCTTGAGGAGCCGCACGAACATGGTGGGGACCACCTGCATGAAGGTGACGCCGTGGCGCTCGATGTTCGCCAGCATGTCGACCGGGTCGAAGCGCTCCATGACCACGACGGTGCCGCCGTAGCGGTGCATCGTGCGGCAGAACCGCAGCGGGGCGGCGTGGTACAGCGGCGCCGGGGAGAGGTAGGTCGTCTGGTCGCTCGCACCGAACAACAGGCCCAGCAGGGCGACGAGCGGGTCGGGGGTGCCGAGCTCCTGGCCGTTGGCGGGGACCTTCACGCCCTTGGGCTGACCCGTGGTGCCCGAGGAGTACAACATGTCGTTGCCCTCGACGCGGGGGCCCTGTGGCTCGGAGGGCTGGGCGGCGATGAGCTCCTCGAGGGACTGATAGCCGTCGATGGCCCCGCCGACGCTGAGGCGGAGCTCGACGCCGGGCATCTGGTCGAGCAGTTCGGCCGCCTCGGCGGCCTTGTAGGGCGAGGTGATGTAGGCCCGCGCGCCGCAGTCGCCGATGATGTACGCCATCTCGCCGGTGGTGAGCCGCGAGCTGATGGCCGTGTAGTACAGCCCCGCGTAGTGGGCGCCCCACATGACGGGCAGGAACTCGAGGCGGTTCTCCATGCACAACGCGACGTGGTCGCCCGGCTGGAGCCCATGGGCCTGGAACAGGTTGGCGAGCCGGTGCGCGAAGGCGTCGAGCTCGGCGTAGGTCATCGACTCGCCGCTGTCGGCCATGACGATGGCCGCCTTGTCCGGTGTCGACTCGACGAAAGCTCCGGGATACATCGCACTCCTCGCGGTGGCTGACAGCGGACGGATCGTAGGGGATCGCTGTCGTGCGCGCATGAGGGGCACGGCCTGTGGTTGACTCGGCGGTATGGCTCCAACGATCGAGGTCACCCGCGAGATCGCCGCATCGCCCGAGGTGGTCTATGCCGCCATCTCCGATGTCACCCGCATGGGGGAGTGGTCACAGGAGTGCCACTCGTGCGAGTGGCACGACGGCTTCGACGGTCCCGTCGTGGGAGCGACCTTCGACGGTCACAACCGCAACGGTGCACAGGAATGGACCACCCAGGGCAAGGTCATCACGGCCGATCCGGGGCGGGCGTTCGCGTTCGAATGCTCCATGTACGACTTCCACTACGCCACCTGGGGCTACCGCATCGAACCCACCGAAACGGGCTGCCGGGTGATCGAGTGGACCTCTGACCTGCGGCCGCCCACGGCGATGGAGTTCAGCCGGCAGACCTCCGGCATCGACGACCGCACCGAGCGCAACCTGCTGACCATGCGCGCCACCCTCGAGCGGCTCGCTGCCGCCGTCGAGGGCTGAGCGGAGCCCGCCGGCGTCAGGCGTTGGTGGCGAGCACTGCGCCGTAGAACATCGCCGCCAGCGCACCGACGGCACCCACCGCGCCCCAGATCGCCAGCGCCGACTTCGTCGTTGCCGTCGTGTGCAGGTAGGCGCCGACACCGGAGGCGGCGACGAGGGCGAGCTTCACCAGGAGAGCCACCTGGTAGCCCGAGCTCGTGTCCTCGATCGAGACCGCGTTCAGGCTCCACACCCCGGTGGCCACCGCGATGCCGAACGCCGGCCACGCGACGCGGTTGAACGCCTGCGCGGCCTGCTTCGGGGCATCGTCGCCGATGCGGCGCAGCGTCGGCACCAGGCCGGCGAGCACGATCTGGCCGCCGACCCACACGCTTGCAGCCAGCACGTGGACGAAGATGCGGATGGTGTCGATGCTGATGGTCATTTTGTGTCGGCCTCGCGGCCGTTCAGAAATTCAGTTCGTAGGTGGTCGGCCAGGCATCGGGACGCACCAGGGCGTCGGTGCCGCCGTCGACGAACACGATCGAGCCGCACATGAAGTCGGCCATCGGCCCGAGCATGGCGTCGATCCACGCCGCGATCTGTTCGGCCGAACCGAAGCCGCCGGTGGGCACCGGGAAGCCCCGGATCAGCTCGCCGTAGAGATCGTCGTCGAGACCGCCCTGCAGCAGGGGTGTCATCGTGGCCCCCGGCGCGATCGCGTTCATGTTGATGCGGGCGCCCGCCCACTGCGCCGACGGTGCGTGGCGCCGGACATAGCGCGACACCGCGAGCTTCGAGCCGGCGTAGGCCATCGGCATGGCCACGTCGCCGAGGTCGTCGATGATGGCGTCGGCGGTGGCCTGATCGAGCTCCAGGCAGGCGTCGACCAGTCCGTCGGGCACGTTGGGGCTCGTCGTCGTGGCGTTCGATGCGACCGCCACCACCTTGGCGATCCCGTCGGAGGCGGCCAGGGCCTCGCGCAGGCCGGTCAGGAACACCTCGGTGCCGAACCAGTTGATGGCGACGATGCCGTGGGGGTCGAACGGCGGGCCGACCCCGGCCGAGGTGACCAGGCCGTCGAGGGTGCCGCCGCAGGCCTCGAGCACCGCCGCCAGCGCTTCGGCACGGCCCTCGGCCGACGCCAGATCGGCGACGACCTCGGCGTCGCGCAGGTCGACGCCGATGACCCGCTCGCCGCGCGCCTCGGCCAACGCGCGAGTGGCGGCGCCGATCCCCGATGCGGATCCGGTGATGACGATCGTGCCCATGACAGCTCCTGGTTCGGCGACGGCGGCGGGTCATCTTAGGTCGCCGGTACGATCCACGGCGTCGTCCGAGGAGCTGGAGCCAGCCATGCGAGAACAGTGGGGTCGTCTCGATCGCCCGGCGCAGATCGCGCTGGGTATCGGCGTGGTGCTGGCCATCGCCACCATTCCGCTCAACGCGTTCGCGACGCTGGTGATCGGCCTGGCCGCGTGCGCCGTGCTCGGCTGGATCTTCCCCGACGCCGCCACGAAGGTAGGCATCCTCGTCGCCGCTCCCGTGCTCTCCATCGGTTTCCTGCTGGCGCTGATCCGTGGTTTCGCGGCGTTCGTGCTGATGGTGCTCATCGCCTGCAGCCTGCTGCTGCCCGTGGCAGTCAGCCGTTTCGGAGCCCAGGCCCGCCGGGGCAGCTGACCCCGGCGCCGCGAAACCTGCCGGTCCGGGGCGTGCTGGAGCAGGGTTTCGACCACAATGAGCAGGTGCACGCCGCCGACCCCCCAGCCGACGACGCCTCCGATACCGATCGCGGTGGCGCACCACCGCCGATGGTCATGGGCAGCGGCCTCGACTCGGCGATGCCGGTCGTCATCTTCATCATCGTCAACCGGCTGGTGGGCCTGCCGTGGGCGATCGCCGGCGCCACCGCGTGGTCGCTCAAGGCGGCGGTCACCCGCAAACGCCGCGGCATGCCCATCGGGAAGCTCCTGCCGATCATCACCGTCGGCATCCTGTTGCGCGGCGCCATCGGGATCATCACCGACTCCGAGGCCGTCTACTTCGGCATCGGCATCGCCACCAAGGCCGGTATCGGCCTGGTGCTCATCGTCACGGCCCTGATCGGGCGCAACCTCATCGCCACCTACGCCCCGTTGGTGTTCGGGTTCGACCGGGCCACGACGGCCAGCCCCCAGTACCGCAGCGCGATGAACCACATCGCCATCGCGGCGGGCTGTGGCCAGATCATCAGCGCCTCGTTCGACGTGTGGCTGTTCAACAACGCCTCGGTCGACGGCTACCTCATCATCCGCATGATCGTGAACTGGCCGTTCACGACGCTGCTGCTGTTCGGTTCGGTGGCCTACCTCGGCCACCGGCTCAAGGAGCTCCCGAACTTTCCCGGCATGATCCCCCTGCTCGAAGGGCGCATGACCCAGTACGAGGACGCCATGCGCGAGCGCAAGGAACGCCCCACCTGAGCTACCCCCACAGCGGGTAGCTCAATGGGCGGCGTCGAAGGCGGCGAGCTCGGCGTCTCGTTCTTCGCGGGCGGCGTCGATCTCGGCGCCGACCAGCACCATGAACGCCGTGATGAACATCCACAGCAACAGCACGACGACCGAACCCATCGCGGCGTAGGTCTCGTTGTACTGGGCGAAGTTCGCGGTGTAGATGCTGAACAGGCCCGACAGCACCAGCCAGCCCACCGTGGCGATGAACGCCCCCCAGGTCAGCAGGCGCCACTTGGCGTGACGGTTCGGGCCGAACCAGTAGAGGAACGTCAGCCCGACCATCATGAACACCAGCAGCGCCGGGAAGCGGGCGAGGTTGATGGTCCAACGGGCGACATCGCCCAGCGCCGTCTCGCCGAGGATGGCCGGGACGATGGCCAGCGCGGCGACGGTGGACAGGAAGAACACGATGGCGCCGAAGGTGAGGGCCACGGCAACGCCGCGCAGGGCGAAGAACTTGCGGTCCTCGCGGACCTCCCAGATGGTGTTCATGGTGGTGATGAGCTTCGCCACTGCGCCCGACGCACTCCACAGGGCCAGAACGATGCCGATGACGGCGACGGCGGCGAGGCCACCGCTGCTGCCGCTGGTGATGTTCTCGAGCTGGTCGCTGACGACGGTGCGGGCTTCCTCGGAGACCCCCGACATGAGGTCGTTGATCTGGTCCTCGACCTCGTCGGGGCTGGCGACCAGCCCGTAGATCGACACGATCGAGGTCAGCACCGCAGGGATCGCCAGCAGGCTCCAGAACGCGATGCCGGCTGCCACGACGTTGAGGTTGTGGTGCTTGACCCGGTCCTTGACGCGCATCGCGATGTCGCGGGCGCCGCGCCAGCCGCCCACCGCAGGGCGGGTCGCGGGCACAGCGGCTGCGGTCTCGGGCAGCTCGGTGGTGGGGTCGGGGTCGGGCGCGGCCACGAACGCAGCGGTGGCTGCGGCCGGCGCAGCGGCGGGATTCGGCCGGATGCGGGCGACGGGCGGGTCCTGCGCATCGCCTTCGAGGAAACGTTCGGCGGCCCGGGCCGACTCCAGCGTGTCGTGGCGCGGCGCCTCGTCGGTCAGGTCGATGACATCGCCGGCCGAGTCGCCGGCCTTCGCGTCGGGCTGCTCGTCGGTGCCGTCGCGGAGGTTTTCCTCGTACCAGACGGTGACCGGCTCGAGGACCTTCGGTCCGATGACGTTGCGGACGAAACCGCTGTCGGTGATGCGCTCGCCGAGCTGCTGCACCCGTGACTGTCCCATGGCAGCTCACGCTAGCGATCGCGCCCGGAGCGCACACGCTTGTGTCGCCCCCACCGACAGAGGGTGCCGCCCGTCGTTGGTCAGCGGCTGACGCCGGTCAGCGACGCCCGAAGGTCAACAGCGCCGAGAGGCATCCGCTGCGAGCCTCCAGCGCAGGGGGCTCCTCGTCCGAAATCCGGGACTCGTGCCGGACATCTGGCGGCACGAGTCCCGGATTTCGCTGATCGGCGGCGGCGGGTGGGGTGCGAGGGCGGGACGGCTCGCCGTCGAGGAGCGCCTCGACCGCAGTGGTGTTGGCGCGGGTGGTCAACCGGCGCCGGCGTTGCGGGTCGTAGCCGCTCATCGGCTTCCCCTGCCGCCTGGCGTATCGGCTGCCAGCACGAGGTCGAGCAACACGTCGAGCTCGGCGCACGCCTCGGCGACACCGGAGCGCCGGCCCAGGGCATCGACCGGCAGGCTCTGCGCGGCGGCCTCGCCGATGGCGGCCCGCAGGCGGATCGTGGGGCTGGGGGTGGGGTCGACGGCCTCGCCGATCTGGGCCGCCCAATAGCGGTTGTCCCGCGTGCGGCCCAGCTTGTTGATGACCACCGCCGACACCCGCGGTGCGCCGCGCCGGCGTGCACCCACCCGGGCGATGGTGTCGAGCACCTGAGCCACCGCGTCGTGGGACCACGCAGCCGGTTCGGTGACCACCAGGCTCTGGTCGGCGGCGAACAGCGCGTTGATGGTCAGCAGGCCCACAGACGGCGGGCAATCGACGATGACGAGCTCGTGTGGCACGGCAGCCAGCAGCGACGCCAGCCGGTCCTGCGCACCGAGCGGATCGTCGCCCAGATGGCGCTCTGCGATGGTGAGCTCGGGCGATCCCGGTGTCAGGTCCGGGACGGTGCCCCGATCGGCGGGCCACGCTGCGGCGGTGACGATGCGCTCGATCGGCTCGTCGGAGTCGGGGTCGAGGGCATCGGCGATGGTGGGCAGATCGTCGTCGAAGATGCCCAGACCCGTCGTGGCGTTGGCCTGGGGATCGAGATCGACGACCAGCGTGGTGAGCCCCCGGGCCGTCGCCGCGCCGGCCAGACCCAGCGCGATGGTCGTCTTGCCGACCCCGCCCTTCTGGTTCACCACCGCGACGACAGGCACCGCTGCAACCTACCGGCCCCGGCAGGCCGGCACGAAGACGAGTCGCCGTCGGGTGCCTGCGCCCGTGCTGTCCCGGAGGCGCAGGCACCCTGTCACGGCACCGTGGCTCAGCGGATGCGGGTCACGGTGATCTTGGCGACGGGGGCGTCCGCGTCGAAGCCCCACATCTCGGCTGCCGCTCCGGTGAGCCCGGGGTGCGGAGCGATCACGCCACGCTCGGCGAGGGCCGGGTTCGACATGCCGGTGCCGGTCTCGCCGCCCGAGCAGGGCGGGACGAAGTCGGCGACGTCGTCGGTGTTGGTCTCGGTGCCTGCGTCGAATGCGTACAGGTAGGCCGTGACCGACCGATCGACGCCACGGGGAAGACGCAACGAGTCCAGTCCGGTGAAGCCGTCATTGGTGCACACGACCATCTGCACGGTCGACAGCAGTCGGGCCCCACGGGGGGCGCGCACCCGGAAGGTGGCATCGGTGCCGGGCATCAGCGGGCCGTTGTCGCCGGCGCCGACACCGGAGCTGCGGACACCGCGGGTGTCGGCGAGCGCCTCGACCAGGGGATCGAGGTTGCCGTTCTCGGCGATCTCCCGGACGCCGGCGTTGGCCCGTCGGCCGAGGTCGAAGACATCGGCACGCTGGTTGTGCACGGCGTACACGGGCGGCGTGAGGATCTGGTTCTCGGTGACGTTCTCGATCGTTATCCGATACGTGTGCCTCCGGGGTTGGTCCTGTTGGGCTGATGCCGACGGGACGACCACGGTGGCGAGGAGCGCGGCGACGAGGAGCGCGAGCGCGAAACGAACACGGGTGTGCATGACAACTATCCTTCGGGTTGGGTGCAAACCCCGCTGACACGCTCGGCCACCGTGCTGTGGAAGTCCGGGCGGTCTGGGCGTGTCGGCGCGGGGAGCCGCCGTGTGGCGGCGCACACCAAACGCCGTCATCTCGTCGATGGTTCCCGAAGCGCGCGAAACTCCCCGGCATCGCAGCGACGACGGCGTCGCTGCACGAACCGACGATGTCGAGGTGCGCATCATGACGACAGGACCGCTCGAGGGTTACGGAGTGCTCGTGACCGGTGGGGGCACCGGCATCGGCAAGGCCTGCGCCGCGGCGCTGGTGGCCGACGGTGCCGCGGTCACCATCTGTGGACGCACCGAGGCCAAGCTCGTGGCCGCGGCCGACGAGATCGCCGCGGTGGCGGCCGGCGGGGGATCGGTGGCCCATGTCGTCTGCGACGTCACCGACGAAGACGGTGTCCGCGCGGCGCTGGCCGCGGCCGCAGAGCCCACCGGCGCGCTGCGTGGCGTGGTCGCCAACGCCGGTGGCGGCGGGGGCATGGGGCCGATGCACCTGCTCGACACCGACGAATACATCCGCGTCCTGCACCTCAACGTGCTGGGCACGATGCTGTGCGTCAAGCACGCCATCCCGATGCTGCGAACCGCCGGCGGGGGATCGTTCGTGGGCATGTCGTCGATCGCCGGCCACGTCACCCACCCGTGGTTCGGTGCCTACCCCGTCGCCAAGGCCGGCATCGAGGCCATGATGCGCAACGCCGCCGACGAGTTCGGTGCGGCCAAGATCCGCTTCAACGCCATCCGCCCGGGGTTCGTCGCCACCGAGATCATGGAGGGCATCCCCCGCGAGAGCGGCGTGTACGACAGCTACATCGAGAACACGCCCCTCGGCGACGTCGGCCAACCGGCCGATGTCGGCAACCTGGCGCGCTTTCTCATCGGGCCCGAGTCGCGCTGGATCACCGGTCAGTGCATCAACATCGACGGCGGCCACTCGCTGCGCCGGGGCCCGCAGTTCACCGAGTTCTTCGCCGGACTGGGCGACGACGTCATGCAGGGAGCCCTGCCCGAGGCCTGAGCCGACGCAGTACTGTCTGCGGCCATGCCCGTCGATCCCCAGTGCCAGTTCCTGCTCGACCAGATGGCGGCGAGCGACACCAAGATGACCGAGCTCGACCCGCCTGCGGCGCGCAAGGTCGGCGACGCCGGTCTGACGATGGTGGCCGACCTCGCCCCGCCGGTGGATCTCGCGTCGGTCACCGACACGACGTTCGGTGGCCCGGCCGGCGACGTGCCCATCCGGGTGTATCGCCCCCACGGCGACGGTCCGTTGCCGGGTGTCGTGTTCTTCCACGGCGGCGGCTTCGTCGTGGGCTCCATCGCGACTCACGACCCCATCTGTCGGCTCCTCGCCGCCGAGGCGGGCGCGGTGGTGGTGTCGGTCGACTACCGCCTTGCGCCCGAGGACCCGTTCCCTGCGGGTGTCGAGGACTGCATCGCCGCCACCGCCTGGGTGGCCGACAACGCTGCGTCGCTCGACATCGACGCCGCCCGGCTGGTGGTGTGCGGCGACAGCGCGGGCGGCAACCTCGCCGCCGTCGTCGCCCAGGACGCGCGCGACCACGGCCCGGCGCTTGCATTCCAGGCGCTGATGTACCCGGCGGTCGATGCCGACCGCGCCCACTACCCGTCGGTCACCGAGAACGCCGAGGGCTATCTGCTCGAGGCCGAGACCATGGCCTGGTTCCAGCAGCACTACGTGCCCGCCGGTGCCGAGGTCGACCCCCACGATCCCCGCATCTCGCCGCTGCGCTCCGGCTCGCTGGCGGGCGTGGCACCCGCCTACGTCGTCACCGCCCAGTACGACCCGCTGCGCGACGAGGGCGAGGCCTACGCCGCGGCGCTCGAGGCCGCGGGCGTACCCGTCGCGATGGTCCGCTACGACGGCATGATCCACGGCTTCTGGAACTTCATCGGCCTGGTCGACGCCGCCGCGGCGGCCACCGTCGCCATGGCCGCCGCCATTCGCGAGGCCGTCGCGTGACCGCTGCGCCGCTCGCCAACGGGTCGGTGTCGTTGCGGCTCTACCCGTGCCCGGGGACGCCGGTCGACCAGATCGCCGAGCTGCGGGCCGAGACCCTCCTCGGCGACGCTGCCGGCTACGACGGTGTCATGGTCAGCGAGCACCACGCCGGCTTCCCCGGCTACCTGCCCAACCCGATTCAGCTGGCGACGTTCCTGCTCGCCGAGGGCGGCACCGGCTGGGTGGCGCCGTGCCCGCTGCTGTTGCCCCTCAAGGCCCGGGCGCTCATCGTCGAGGAGCTCGCATGGCTGGCGGCCGCCTACCCGGGGCGTGTCGGTGCCGGCTTCGCGGCCGGTGCGCTCCCGGTCGATTTCGAGCTGGCCGAGGTGCCCTTCGACGAGGTCGTCGAGCGCTTCAAGGACGCCCTGCCCTGGACGGTCGCGCGGCGACGTCGACCGCTGGCCGCCGACGCCGCCGTGCAACGCTGCGCCGAGCATCCGGTCCCGATGGTGGTGGCGGCCCAGAGCCCGGCCGCGTGCCGGCGTGCGGCCGCCCTGGGGTGCGGGGTCCTCTACGACTCGTTGCAGAACGAAGAAGTCTCCACCCGGCTGTCCGATGCCTACCGCGACGCCGGAGGCACTGGCCCGACGCTACTGATCCGACGCGTGTGGATCGGCGAGCCCCCCGCCGCGGCCATCGAGGCCCAGATGAAGCACTACCGCAGCTACGCACCCGACCGGGCCCTGAAGAACTGGGGCGACGGCGACAGCACCATCGTCGGTGCCACACCCGCCGAGGCCGCCGAGAAGCTGGTCGAGGTGCTGCACGACTCGCACTGCGACACCGTCAACGTCCGCGTCCAGGTGGCCGGCCTGACCCCCGACGACGTGCGCGCCCAGCTCGAGCTCCACGCCGACGGCTTCGTCGACCTGGTCCGCGAGGGCCTCGCCGCCGCCTGAGTCGGTTCCGCCTGAGCCGCCTGAGCCGCCTTCGAGGGCCGACCATATGGCTTACCATGTGGTCATGGCTCGACGTGAGGTGCTGGTACAGCTGGACGGCGATCTCGTGGAGCAGCTCGATGCGCTGGCCACCGAGCTCGGCACGAACCGCTCCGAACTGCTGCGCCGTGGCGCCCAGGCGGTGCTGGAAGCCGAACGGCTGGCAGCGGCAGACCGGGAGCTCCGAGCGGCGTACCGCCGCCAGCCCGCCGATCCGGCGCTCCTCCAGGCGGCTCGCAGGCTCGCCGCCGAGACCGCTCCGGCGTGGTAGCCCGCAACGACATCTACTGGGCCGACCTCGGCCCCCAACACGGACTCCCCGAAGTGTGCGTCATCAGCTGCGACAACGTCATCACGATTCCGCTCGATGCGCTCGACGACGAACCGGTGGGCCACCTGGACGAGATCGCACGAGCTCGACTCGATCAGGCCCTGCGCTACGCCCTCGACATCCTGTACTGAGCCGCCTGCCTCTGGAAAAGAGCCCGGTGCCCGCCGAGGCGGATGCGACGATGGCCGGATGCCGCTCGCTCGCCGACAAGGAGCACGACCGTTCGCTGCACGGCAATCGGTCACCGTGACAGTCCGGGCCTCGGCCCGCCCGACGCGCCCGCGGACGCGTCACTGACCTGCAACTCTGCGTTTCGACGGTGATCGTCGGACGCGTCCGCGGACGCGTCGCTGACCTGGGATTCTGCGCT
>JBKAGO010000075.1:0-10215 GCA_046290435.1 Acidimicrobiales bacterium | reverse complement strand
TCGCGTGGCCGAGTTGGTTGAAAGTACGACTTGACCCCAGTAGTTCCCAGGAGTCCCAGGAGTTGCGGGAGCTACTGGCGGTCGGCTTTGAGGCGCTTGCGGGCTCGGGCGCGTTCGCCGGCGTCGAGGACGACCTTGCGGAGCCGGACCGTCGACGGCGTCACCTCGACGCATTCGTCGGCGGCGATGAACTCCAGCGCCTGCTCGAGCGACATGCGGCGCGGCGGGGTTATGCGCACCGTCTGGTCGGAGGCGGCAGCGCGCATGTTGGTGAGCTGCTTCTCCCGGCAGATGTTGACGTCCATCTCCTCGTTGCGAGGGTTCTCGCCGACAATCATGCCCTCGTACACATCGGTGCCGGGGTCGACGAACAGCGCCGTGCGTTCCTGGATGGCGACGATGGCGTAGGCGGTGGTGGGGCCCTTGCGGTCGGCCACGACGCTGCCGGTGATGCGGGTGCGCAGCTCGCCCATCCATGGCTCGTAGCCCTCGAACACGTGGTGCAACAGGCCGGTGCCGCGGGTCTCGGTGAGGAACTCGGTGCGGAACCCGATGAGCGCGCGGGCGGCGACGACGTAGTCGAGGCGCACCCAGCCGGTGCCGTGGTTGGTCATGTTCTCGAGGCGGGCCTTGCGCTCGCCCAGCAGCTGGGTGACGGCGCCGACGTGCTCTTCGGGCACGTCGATGGTGAGGCGTTCGGTGGGCTCGTGGAGCTTGCCGTCGATCTCGCGGGTGACGACCTCGGGCTTGCCGACGGTGAGCTCGAAGCCCTCGCGGCGCATGATCTCGACGAGGATCGCCAGCTGCAGCTCCCCGCGGCCCTGGACCTCCCAGGCGTCGGGGCGGTCGGTGGGCAGCACACGCAGCGACACGTTGCCGACGAGTTCGGCGTCGAGGCGGGCCTTGACCTGGCGGGCGGTGAGCTTGTCGCCGTCCTGGCCGGCCAGCGGCGAGGTGTTGACCCCGATGGTGACCGACAGGGTGGGTTCGTCGACGGTGATGACCGGCATCGGGCGGGGGTCGGCGGGGTCGGCGAGCGTCTCGCCGATGGTGACTTCGGCGATGCCGGAGATGGCGATGATCTCGCCGGGGCCTGCCTCTTCGACGTCGACCCGGTCGAGGTTCTCCGACACGGCCAGCGTGCCGATCTTGGTCTGCACGATGGTGCCGTCGGTGCGGCACCAGGCGACGGGCGATCCCTTGCGGATCGTGCCGTGCTGCACCCGGCACAGGGCGATACGTCCGACGTAGGGCGATGCGTCCAGGTTGGTGACCCACGCCTGCAGGGGGTGATCGGGGTCGTAGGTGGGTGCCGGGACGTGCTCCATCAGGGTGTGGAACAGCGGCTGGAGGTCGACGCCGGGCTCGTCGGGATCGAGGGTGGCCGTGCCCTTGCGGGCGTCGGTGTAGACGATCGGGAACTCGATCTGGTGATCGTGGGCGTCGAGGTCGAGGAACAGCTCGTACACCTCGTCGACCACTGCGCTGATGCGGGCGTCGGGCCGGTCGATCTTGTTGACGACCAGCACGACCGGCAGGTCGAGCGCCATGGCCTTGCGCAGCACGAATCGGGTCTGGGGCAGGGGGCCCTCGCTGGCGTCGACCAGCAGGACGACGGCGTCGACCATGGTCAGCGCCCGCTCGACCTCGCCGCCGAAGTCGGCGTGGCCCGGCGTGTCCAAGATGTTGATCTTGACGTCACCGAAGCGGACCGCGGTGTTCTTGGCGAGGATGGTGATGCCCTTCTCGCGCTCGAGGTCCATCGAGTCCATGACGCGCTCGTTGACGTCGGCGTTTTCGCGGAATGCGCCCGACTGCCACAACATGGCGTCGACGAGTGTGGTCTTGCCGTGATCGACGTGGGCCACGATGGCCACGTTGCGAAGGTCTTCCCTGATGGCCATGATGGTCGCCACGCTACCGGTGGCCTGTACAAAGCGATCCGCGGCCGTCACCGGTCACACGGTCGCGCGCCCGAACCCGGCGCCGGGCGCAGGCCCTGCGCAGCCTCAGGCGACGCGGATGTCGCGTATGTGTGCCGTCTCGTTGACGCTCTTGACGGTCCGGAAACCCTTCGACGCGCTGGCCTGCATGCGGATGATGCCGGTGTAATCGGGCTGCATCCGGTACGGGTCCGACAGCCCCCACACGTGCTGGAGGTAGACGCTCATGACCATGCCGTGGCAGAACACCACGACACGTTTGCCGCCGTTGGCGGCGATGACGGCGTCGAAGCCCGCGACGACACGTTCGCGAAATCCCCAGTAGTCGCCGTCGAATATGGCCAGGGGGTCCGACATGAAGTCCCGCACCATCGGGTCGTCGGGGGTCATCTCCTCGGCGGGGATGTACACGCTGCGGTGCTGGTCGACCTCGCGCAGGTCGTCTCGCAGCTCGATGTCCATGTCGAGCAGCCGGGCCAGCGGTTCGGCGGTCTGGCGGGCCCGCACCATGGAGCTGGCCACGATGTGGTCGACGTGTTCGGCGGCGAGGAATGCGGCGACGGCCATGGCCTGCGCGCGTCCGAGGGCGGACAGGGGCGGGTCGGCGGGGCCTTCACCCTCGCCCCGTTCTTCGCGGTCGGGGCGGGCGTGTCGGACGATGATGAGATCCATGGGGGGCTTCGGCTCGGGGGTGTGGGCAGGTTTCGGGCAGAGAGTAGTGCCGTCTCGGTCGACGTTGGCGAGGTCGGGCCGAGCGACCCCGGAACCGAAGGCCCCAGCCGTTGGATGGGCGCCTCGTCGCCAACGACTGGGCGAAATCTGGGACTTCGCGCGCACCCTCTGCGCGCGAAGTCCCAGATTTCGTGCGGATGCGGGCCCACGCGCCGGCGTCGACCGGCGCAGCTCGGGCAACGGATTCCTCAGCGGCGGGCGTGGGCTCCGACGTGGTCGACGAGGTTCCAGCGCACGGCGCCTTCGATGGCGCCGGACAGGAACTTGTCGAACCGGCGATGCATCCGATCGGCATCGACGCCGTAGGCGCTGGTGTCCTGCAGGTACGGCACCGGCTGGCACCCGACCGGATAGAGGATGCCCCAGGCCAGGGCCTCCTCGAGGTCCTCGGCGCTCCAGTCGGGGCCGCCGGATGCGGCGAGCACCGAGCGGTAGTGGTCGCACAGCTCGCCCTCGGCTTCGAGGGTCTCGTCGTTGTGCGACACCGCCAGCAGCCACGCCAGGTCGAGGCCCGGATGGGTGCGCATGACGCTCTGCCAGTCGATGACGATGGGGCCGTCGCCGTCGATGATCACGTTGTCGAGCTCGTAGTCGACATGACCCAGCGTCCAGGGCCGGGCGGCGTACAGCTCGAGGAAGTGCTCGGTGTCGTCGATCCAGGTGCGTTGCAAGACGTCGAACAACTCGCGCGGGTAGCGGTCGGGTTCGGACTGGGCCAGCTGGTTCCAGGACTGGCGGGTGATGTCGATGCCGAGCTTGAAGGTCTCGGTGCCCCAGTCGAGGATCCAGTCGTGGCCCTCGAGACGCGGGTCCATCCAGAACCTGCCGTGCATGCGGGCGAGGTCGCCGACGAGCGTCCGCAGGGTGTCGACGTCGCAGCCGGTGAGGATGTCGCCGGGGGTGCCGTCGACGAAGTCGAGCAGCAAGAACGCGGCGCCGGACTCGGGGTCGTACCGGTTGACGTGGCAGCCCGGGATGCGCATCCCGGATTCGGCGACGAGGTCGCCGGCGAGGTCGCGGTAGAAGCCGCACTCGCGCACGTAGAACTGCATGACGGTGTTGTAGAGGCGGGCGATGTCGTCGTCGAGGGGGCACTTGGCCACGAAGCGGGTGGGTTCGGATCCGTCGCCGCCGTCCCAGGTGACGGTGACGACGCCGACCTCGCCGAGCGCGCCGACATGGCCGCCCATGGGAGCGACCGCCAGGTCGGCCACCGGCGGGAGCGCGCTGGCGCCGGCGGCCAGCTGCTCGTTGACCCACTGGGGCGTCAACTGCGCCAGCGAAGTCGGAATGTCGGTCATCGTGGAGTCCCCCCGGAGATGTGTGAGCCTGCAAAGACTGCCATTGCAGCAGCCGCCAGCGTGACATCGCCGGGCCCGCCGGGCAACTGGTCCCGGCCGACCGCCGACAGTTGCGTCGGCGACGATCTGCGGTAAGCATCTCCGAGATGCGGATCGAACCCCTCGACGATGCCGAGTACCTGCTGCTCACCACCACCAAGCGCGACGGCACACCGGTGCCGACACCGGTCTGGTTCCAGGGTGCCAACGGCCGCTACGTCGTCGTCACCGGCGCCACCAGCGGCAAGGTCAAGCGCATCCGCAACAACCCGCGGGTCGAGGTGGCCGTGTGCGATTCGCGCGGCAACATCCTCCCCGGCGCCGCCATCCTCGCGGCGACGGCGCGGGTGCTCGAGGGCGCCGACGCCGATGCGGCCGCCGACCGAGTCAAGAAGAAGTACGGCATCAAGTGGAAGGCCTTCATGGCCGGCCAGGGAGCCTGGCGCAAGATCCGCAAGACCGAACCCGAGCCCGAGGCCGTCGTCGAGGTCACCCTCACCGAGGCCATCTGACCGAGCTGGCCCTGCGTCCGGCACCACCCCCGGGGCCGCCGAACCGGATCTGTGGCGCATGTCTCGACATCGGGGCGGCAGTGTCGGACGACACACGGCTAGCGTCGGACGGTGACCTCGACCCGCCCACCCCTGCTGGCTGCGATCGCATCGCCGTCGATGCGGGTGTGGCGCCTCATCCTGTTCACCGGCACCGTGCTCGGTGCGGGCGCATTGATGAGCAAGGGCCTCATCGACGACGGGGTCGACCCGTTCGTGGTGAGTTCCTTGCCGTTCATCGCCGGTGGCCTGTTCGCATCCGCCATCGCCTGGCGCCGCGGCGAGCTCGAGGGCGGGGCGTTGGTGCCCGCCGCCATCCTGGGCGTGTCGTCGTCGGCGGCCCCGGCGATCCTGTTCAACACCGGGTTCGCGCACCTGCCGGCGGGCATCGTCACCCTGATCATCGCGATCGTGCCGGTCTTCACCGCCCTGTTGGCGCACTTCATGTTCGCCGACGAGCGCTTCAACGCCGTCAAGGGCGCCGGGCTGGCGCTCGCCATCTGCGGAGTGGCCGTGCTGGCGCTCGGGCCCGGCGCCGACGGCGGTCTCTCCACCACGGGCCTGGTCGCAACGCTGTTGGGGACCATCTGTGCCGGCAGCGGCGCCGCACTCGCCCGCAGGTACGCCATGGGCTTCGGGGCGAAGGCGCTGATCGGCCCGCAGCTGGTGGTCGGCGGTCTCACCGCCCTGGTCCTGCTGCCGCTGTTCGGTCGCTCGATCACCCCCGACGGTGGCTTCGCCTGGTGGCACCTGCCGGCGCTCATCGTCTTCCTGGGAGTGCTCAGCAACTACTTCGGTTTCCGGGCGATGCTCCTCGCCAACGAGATCGGCACCACCGGCCAGGTCTCCACGGTCAGCTACCTGATCCCGCTGTACGGCGTGGTCGGCGGCGCCCTGGTGTTCGGCGACCAGATCAGCGCCAACGTGGTCCTCGGCGGCGCGATCATCCTGGCGGCGGTGGGCATCATCGCCCGCGGCAGCCGCGTCGTGTCGCTCGCCCCGACGGTGCCGCCACTGCCGGACCGGTCCCCGGACGCAACCGCTGCCTCATGAGCCGCAGCGTCACGCTCCGGGCGTGGCAGCGTGAAGCGCTGACCCGATTCGCCGACGCGCGGCCATCGTCGTTCCTCGCCGTCGCCTGCCCCGGCGCCGGCAAGACCACCTTCGCCCTGGCGGCAGCGCGCCAGCGCCTGGCGGGCGAGCACCTGCCCATCGTGGTGGTGGTGCCGACCCAGCACCTCAAGACCCAGTGGGCCGAGGCCGGGCTGCGGTTCGGGTTCCACCTCGACCCGGACTGGTCGGCGGCGGCCGGTCGCCTGCCGGCCGACATGCACGGCATCGTCGTCACCTACGCCCAGGCCGCCTCGTCGGCCCGGGTGTTGCGCGAGCTCGTCCGGGGCGGCTTCGCCATCCTCGACGAGGTCCACCACGCCGCCAGCGACCGGTCCTGGGGCGACGGCGTCCGCGTCGCGTTCGAGGAGGCCTGGTGCCGGCTGCTGTTGTCGGGCACGCCGTTCCGCACCGACGACAACCCCATCCCGTTCGTCGAGTACACCTTCGGCGACTACGGCGAGGCCATGCCCGACTACGAGTACGGCTACGGCGAGGCCCTCACCGAGGGCGGTGTGGTCCGCCCCGTCTTCTTCCCCCGCTTCGACGGGCACATGGAGTGGCTCAGCGCCGAGGGCGAGGAGCGTTCGGCGACCTTCGACGACGAGGTCCTACGCACCGAGTGGGGCGCCCGCCTGCGCACGGCGCTGTCGGTCGAGGGCCAGTGGCTGCCGACGGTCGTCGACCACGCCCATCACCGGCTCACCGAGATCCGCACCGAGCATCCCGACGCGGCCGGGCTGATCATCGCCACCGACCACGAGCACGCCCGAGGCATCGCGTCGATGATCGAGCGGCGCCACGGCGTGACGCCGTCCATCGCACTGTCCGACGACCCCAACGCCTCGCGGGTCATCGAACGGTTCGGTGCGAGCTCGGACCAGTGGATCGTCGCGGTGCGGATGATCTCCGAGGGTGTCGACATCCCGCGTCTGCGCGTCGGCGTGTTCGCCACCACCACGACGACGGCGATGTTCTTCCGCCAGGCCGTCGGGCGCATCGCCCGTTGGACCGCTGGGCTGCGCAGCCAGCGCGCCTACATGTACCTGCCCGACGACCCCCGCCTGCGGGTGCATGCGGCGTCGATCGCGCAGCAGCGACGCCACAGCATCGACAAGCGCCGCGAGCGCGACGGCGACGACCCCGCCGCATTGGACGAGCTGCGTCGGCCCCCGGGCGGAGAGGAACAGATGTCGCTGTTCGCCGCCCTGTCGTCGACGGTGCTGACCGCGGCGCCGCCCACCGACGGTCTCGACCCGCACGAGGATCTGGTGGCGCGGCCCGACGACATGGTGGGCTACCCGGTCGATCTGCCCCCTCCCCCGCCGCTGCCGGGCCGCGGCGACGCGCCCTCACCGGGCGGTGGTTTGGCGTCGATCCGCACCCGCAAGCAGGAGAAGGAGTCGCTGCGCACCCGCAACGCCGACCGGGTGCGCGCCATCGTCAACCTGACGGGGCAGTCCCACGCGCAGATCAACGGCGAGCTCAACCGCCTGGCCGGTATCGACCGCATCACCGAGGCCACGGTGGCCCAGCTCGAGAAGCGCCTGGTCGAGGCCGACAAGTGGCTCTCCCGCCTGGCCTGACAGCGACGACAGATGTCAGCGAACGGCCGATCTCGATGAGTGCCCTGGCCAGATACCCCGCTCAAGTCCGATTAGCCGCATAACGCCTGGACCGATCATCGGGATCCGCTCAGCGGGGTCTGTAAGCCGAGTTTGTCATGCGGTTCCATGGATGGAAACACGCAGATCTCAGACCACCCGCGATTTCACCGTGACAAGGCGTAGAGACCGGCCATCACGAAGAGCAGAGCACCGGTTATCTGACCGGCTCGCTTCAGGATCACGCGACCCAGAGGTTGCTCTTCCTCAGCGGGCCTCATCGAATAGCCCCAGAGGCAAACACCAAGCGACGCAACAATACCGTAGCCCAGTGCTTCATTCAACCGCAGCCCCCCATTCCTCATTACCCATCCAGCAAACGCGGCGGACCCGAGGAGGAAGACAAAGAACATTTGGATTGCGTTCAACTGTCGGGCCATGTCAGCACTCCGGCCGCACGAGGGGACACGCCGGCACCTGACCGGACGTTGCATGACTCAGCGCTGTGTTGCCGGCGAAGGTTGCTACGTCGGTTGCAAGTGAAGTCGCTACTTGAGAGCCCATGAACTCGTTTCCGAAGAACACCGCCTCGTCAGCAGCGCCAACTGCGCGTGCAGCCGTCCCCCCAAGCGCCCCGAGTCCACCGCCCGCAGCATTGAACCCGCCTGTCACGACCTGACTGCGATCACCTCGCGCAGCTCCCACACCAACCTGGGCCACGCCACCCGCAGCTGCCGCGCCCCCGCAGAGGGCGTAGGTGCTCCCTCCTACGCCCCCGGATGCAAGGGCGAAACCGCCGGCCCCAGCAACAGAGTCCAGCTGCCAGGAATTCGTGTACCTCCAGGGACTGAGATCGGGTAAGAGACGAAGGTCCCGCCCATCGGGTTCAAGCGATCGATGTTGAATACCGCCCTGAGGTGACCGACACGCCGGGAGCCGTCAGCCTGTGGGATGAAGGTATCGATCGTCACACCCACCGAGCCGCCCGGCTGCCCTGCTGGGGGTCGTCCACAGATGACATGACCGCAGCCCAGTGACCGGCAGCACCCAGGTCTCGAGGTGATACCGCCGGCCAGCGGGAATCATCGAACACACCCACACGCATCGGCACCGTCGGCTGGTAGCCGTACGTGCCCGTAGGTCAACCTGGTGTCGGAGTAGCTGTAGGTTGAGGCATACGGCGTCGCCGGGCAGATTGTCAGCCTGCTAAACACCACCACCGATTAGTACCGGACCAGCCCACATCAGGTCGTGCTGTTCCAACGCTGACCCACGTATAGAACGGGCACTCGGTTTACTCCCACCAACGTTACGACGGCAGATACGCCCGCACTTCGCATCGTTGAAGAACGTGAAGTTCGACGCGATCACCGAACCCAGATGATCACTCACCACATACGTCAACGAGTTGTTGTACCGGAACCCGAACCGGGCATCACCGATGAAGAAATGCTGCGTATGGAACGACCCGTCATGCTCAGCCCACCGATCCACGAACACCGTATGCCCAGCCGGACCCGCCTCCCGAACCCGCCTCCCGAACGCGTCATACAGATACTGCGTCGTCACCCCACCCTGGGACAACGACGTCATCTGACCGAACACGTCATAGCCCATCGACTGCGTGCCCTGACCCACGATCGACCGCGACGTCATGTTCCCCGCTGCGTCATAGGCGAAACTGTGCGTCCCCGCCCCGACACCCGACACCGTGATCGACGACACCGCATGCGGACCCGCATGCGGACCCGCATTCGCGGGCACGATGCTGCAAATTCATCCCACGCCCAGGATCCAGAGCGATTACCGGCCGCTCAGCGTCTCCACCACTTCCATTCCAATAGCCAAGGGGCTGGTCGGGCACGACGAACTCTCACCGTTGCCAATAGTGCCGCAGTCCTTCCACCATCCAGGTCATAAGCGTGAAGGAAGCAACACTTATCGGCACGACCGCTACATCAGCGAGGTCGAACTGGTGCCGCAGAGCGAACGCAGCACAAAATGAGGCAACCAAAGCTAGAAGTCTCCATGGGTCAGTCAGGATGTCGCCCATCGTCTGGCGCAGATTCCGTCCCGTTTCCTCTCCAGGAGTCACCATGGAGACCACCATCCTTCCCGAATTAGCTGAACCGTGGTCTGAGGCCTGGCATGCCGAGCAGATGAGATCATTGGGTTGTACTTCGCGGGTGGTATACCAAGCGAGAGCGAGTTCCAGATCGCACCTTCGATGGCTGCCCATCCGTATCCTTGAAGGTCCTTGTCCGAGCCGCTCACGGCATGAGTAGCCGCCCCAGCCGCTGCGCCGGTGCCAAGGACGCCAGCAGCCGTACCCAAGGCGCCGCCGCATATGCCGGCCGTGGCCGCAACACATGAGATGGTGACTACGCCAGCAGCGACGAGGATCGACGCGTTTGCAAGCGTTCCCCATCCCTGAGAGCTGCGCGCATACACGCCTGCGCCGAAGGAAACGCCCATCGGGTCCCAGGGAGCAACGTTGAATGTTGCCCGTTGGTCGCCGACACGCCGGGAGCCGTCAGCCTGTGCGATGAAGGTATCGATCGTCACACCCACCGAGCCGCCCGGCGTGCCCTGCTGGGTGGCCGTGGTCTCACAGATGACATGACCGCAGCCGAGCTCACCGGCAGCACCCCAGGTCTCGAGGTGATACCCGCCCGCCAGCGGAGAATCATCGAACACACCCACACACGCAGCAGCAGCGTCCGCGGGAAGCCCGTAGCAATGCCCCGTCGGATCCACGTACTTCAACGGGTTGTTGATCACGTAGCTGTACCGGTTGAACGCAGCCGGCGTCGCCGCGTCGGGCACGATCGTGTCAGCCTGCGTGAAACGCCCCACCAACGGATCGTAGTACCGCGACCGATACCACATCAGCCCGCTGGTGTCGCGGCGCTGACCCGTATACCCATACAACGTC
>JBKAGO010000074.1:0-164268 GCA_046290435.1 Acidimicrobiales bacterium | reverse complement strand
TCTGTTGGCTTGAGCACCTACAGATTCCCTTGCCAGAAGGGCCACTTCGCGGATCGGCACCTACACGACCAACGGACCTACTGAACAGGCCGGGCTAGTCCACGGCCGGCCTCGACGGCTCGGGGTGATGCGGGTCGGCCGGGTGTCAGGCGCCGAACCCGAGGCGGAGCGGGACGAGGATGCGATCGCCGGCGAAGCCCAGGCGGGCGTAGAGCGCCCGGGCGGCGACGTTGTCCTCCCGGACGGTCAACGACACGGTCTTCGCGCCACGGGCGGCGAGTTCGACGATCGCCCGCTCGACGAGCGCACCGCCGACGCCGGTGCCGCGATGCCGGTCGTCGACGCCGAGGAAGTCTAGGTAGCCGTTGCCGCCCGGTTGGATCTCGGCGCGGAGGTAGCCGATGGTCGATCCGTCCAGGCGGGCGGCGAGCAGGACGTCCTCGTGCGACGCCACGAGTTGGCCGCTGGTCAGGTGCGTGTCGGGGAACAGCTCGTCGTGCAGCCTCGATACGGCCTGGGCATCGGCGTCGGTGAGCGGCCCGATGTCGACGGCCTCGGGTGGGCTCCATGCGCGCCCGCCGAGGTCGTCGAGTTCGAGGAGCACCGACCCCGTGAAACGGCGATGCCCCCGCCGCTCTGCGAGCGCGATGGCATCGACATGGCGTGCGTCGACGGCGAACTCGAACTGTTCGATCCGATCGCCGACGCGCGCCGACGCCGCGTCCAGCAACTCGGCCGCGACGTCGGTCCAGTCGCGCGACGGCTCCACGACCGGGCCCCACCACCAGATGCGGCCGACCTCGTCGTCGTGCTCGGCGATCACCCACCCGACGAGCTCGCCCCGGTCGGTGGCCACGGTGGTGTTGGCCCGCCAGTCGGGGACCTCCTCGATCTCGGCGGCGATCTCGTCGACGTCGTCGCCGAAGTAGACCTGGAACCGGGTCGGCACCGCCTGGAGCGGGGCGGCGACGGCAGCCAAATCGGCGGCCGAGAAGCGATCGGGGAGGGGACCGACGTCGATCATCACGACATCGTCGCAGGTGTCCCGGGTAACCGTGCACGAGATCCGGTGCTCCAGCCACCGGCTCCGGCCGGCTCGAGAGGTGCGGTGCGAGGCGACTCGGGGTGGCTCGGGCCGGTAGCAGTCAGAGCCACCAGATGCCCGACGACCCGAGATCGGGCGGTTCTCGCAGCAGCTCGCGGAGCGCCACGACGAGGTTGCCCGGGTAGGCGCGCGTGGCCCGGTCGAAACGCCTCGGGTTCGTGAAGACGAGGCCGGCGTGGGTGCGGCCCTCGGTGACCCACTGCGTGGCGATCCCGGCGAAGTCCACGACGTTCTCCGTCACGACCACGAACCCCTCGGCGGCCGCATATGCGAGGAGGTCTTCGTCGGCGACGCCACGCAGGCCGGCCACGGCAGCCACTGCGACGACCTGGTGGCCTTCTGTGCTCAGGCCGGCGGCGACCGCAGGCGAGTGCATCTCGTCGAGCAGCAGCCTCACCGCTCGAGCAACGCCTGTTGCCGCCTCCACGCAGCCTCCATCTCGTCGGCGCGGCGGGCCCGCTCGGCGAGAAGTGCGTCGATCTCCTCGGTGAAGTCGGCGTAGTAGGCAAGCGCAGCATCGACCGAGGTCACCGCGATGTCGAGGAGCTCGGCGGCCCGGCCTCGTCGCTCGTCGACCGGTACGTCGCCACCGACGATCGCGCCGATGACATCTGCCACCTCCGGGCCGCCGATCAGGACGGGACGGCGCCCCCCCGGGCCTGGCCGGAAGATGACCATCGGGTGCGCCTCCGAGCGGAGCCCCTCGTCGATGAGACGTTCGGCCAACGTCGACAGCGCCACCTGCTGGCGGCGGGCGGACTCCCGCAGCCGGTGGTGCACCGGTTCGTCGGAGAAACGGATCGAGACGACACTCATGACTACAGTGTAGTCAGCTGTCGTCATCGGCGAACGTCGAGATCGCTCGACCGACTCGTGGCGGCTCTGGTTGTCCCGGACCGCCCAGCTGCATGCCCGACGACCTGTCGCTCAGGAAGGCGCCGAGGTGGAGCGCCGTCAGTGCAGCTGATCCGCAGCTGCCCGGTTTCGGCGGCGGCGAGCCAGAGCCACGAGGGCGAGGGCGACCGCTGCCGCGGCGGCGAGCGCCAGGCCCCACCGGAGGTCACGGGCCCAGTCGAGCCCTCCGACCCACGTGGTCCGATGGAGCAGGGTGCCATCGAGCCCGTACACGTCTGCCTGTCCGTTCGCCCATACCAGCACGCGGTCCGCTCCGACCGCCACCGGCCCGACGGCGTTCCCATCGGAAAAGGTGTAGGACACCGTTGCCACCGAGGTTCGATCCGTGGCCACGATGGCGACGGTGCTGGTGATGTTCACCGGTGCGTTCTCGCCGGGCGTGAGGCTCTCGGCATCGAATGCTTCGAACGCGTCGGACGACAGGGCCGCGCCGGCCGGCCCGACCGAGAGCTCCGGGAAACCCCCGATCTGCACCTCGACAGGCTCGCTCCAGCTCGAGCCGCCGTCATGGCTGACGATGACCTCGCCCTCCTCGCAACACACCCGACGGTCCTCGACCAACACCAGCGCGAGGTGGCCGCCGGAACTGGCTGCCACGTGGTCGATCTCGGATCCGGCGGTCGGGACCTCGTGGGCGGTCCAGTCGGTGCCGTCGGTGCTCGACACGAGCGTGCCCTCGTCCACCGCCCAGAACCGGTCGCCAGAGGACTCGACCGGACTCGTCCAGGTCGTCAGTTCCCTGCCCGCCTCGCCATCGGACCAGCGGCTGGTGGTCGGGAAGTCGTCGACTCGTTCCGGGGGAGATGTCGGTGACTCGACCCACAGCTCGCCGGGGTCCGAGAAGAGTGCTTCCAGCTGGGCGTCGTCGAGGTGCTCGCGAAGATCGAGCTCGAACACGGCGGTGTCGGATCCCCGGGTACACGTCAACTGGATGATCGGATCGGGCGGTCCGCTTCTGTCCCATGAGACGAGCCGGGCTCCGTCTGATGTCTCCGAGGGATCCTGTTGTGCGAGTTCGGCGAAGCACGGGTCGCTCGCGGCCGCAGCAGCCAAGAGGTCCGGATGCAGCACCGGCTGTCGATCCTGTTCCGAAGCTGACATCCATTCCCTGGGCTGCTCGACCGAGTACATGGTCCATGTCTCGAGCAGGACCACATCACCGACGCGGGCGACCGGAAGGAACCGCACATCGGAGTAGTGGAACGGTATGGGCGGGGCCTCGGGTGCCACCGCGCACGTGAGTTCCTGCGGGCAGTACACCGAGCGGTGCAGGACGGGTCCCTCCCCCTCTCGGCGCTGCCATTCGATCCCGTCGGGTGAGGTCCAGTGGCGGCCCTCGAGGCCGGAGGTGACGAACTCGTCGCCGATCCAGGCGATCTCCTCGGCGAACAGCCACGACTTCCCTCCACGGACGGTGCTCGTCGAGGCCGGGTCGCCGGTGGATGCCGGCTCCGGATCCGCCCCCTCGATCTCGGCGGTCGTCGTCACGCCGGAGTCGACGCGCTCGTTGTCGGGGCCGCTGCGCAGCAATGCCACGCCCCCGACCAGCGCCAGCACGACCGCCGCGGCCAGGAGCCGCCATGCGAGCGGTGCGATCGAGCGGGGCTCCGTCGGGTCGGGCTCCGGGGCAGGCGCCGGCTCCGCGTCCGCGCCAGCCACGTGGTTCCCGAGCGCCGGGCCGATGCGGCTCGGCTGGTCGGTCTGTTCCATCTGGCGGGCGAGGTCGTCCCAGAATCCGTGGCGGTGGTCGGGCACCGCCACGTCCTGCAGGAGCAGGGTGATCTCGGCGTCGCGCTGCGACGGTGGATCCTGTGCACGTCGTTCGGTCATGTCGATCCCTCCACCACGGAGATGTCGTCGTCGAGGCCCACCGCCACGCGCAGGGCGGTTCGGGCGCGGGCCAGTCGGGATGCGGCGGTTCCGGCCGGCACGCCGAGCACGGCGGCGGTCTCGGCCATGGTCAGACCCTCGAGGTCGACCAGCGTGAGGATCGCCCGGTGCTCGATGCTCAACCGTTGCAGGGCGGCGGCGACGTCGAGGCGGGCATCGACGGCGTCCTCGGCCTGGCTGTCGTCGGCCACCTCGTCGAGGCCCACGCCGCCACCCGGTGCGACCGGCCGGCGAGCAACCGCCCGGCGATGATCGAGACAGCAGCGGTAGACGATGGCGCCCAGCCAGGTCGCGAACGACGCCTCACCCCGGAACTGCCCGAGACCCCGGTAGGCCTTCAGATAGGCCTCCTGCAACACGTCGTCCATGGCCTCGGCCGAGCCCAGCATGGAGTACGCCAACGCCCGCATCCTGGGGTCGTGGCGGCGCAGTCCGGTCGCGAACTCGTCGGCTGTGGGGGTGTGTTCTCGGCGCGCCATCGTCTCCACTCGTCAACGTAGACGACGCGATGGACGGGTTTTGTCCCTCGGATCCGAACAAATCCGGGGTCCGCTCGGAGAGGCGCTTCGACGGATCCAGGCCGGTGATCTCGCGCTCTCGCTCGGGCGGTTGAGAACCGGCGTTCGCCTCCGACCTCGGCGCACGCGCATCGCGCGTAGCGGGCAGGTCAGGGGTCGAGGGCCACGATGTCGCAGCGGGCGGCGAGCTCCGCGATCAGCCGCACGTCGGCGGTGGCCATGCCGTGTCGCGTGGCGCTGGAGGACCCGGCCCCGCATCCCAGCGCGAGGAGCGACTCCGGATCGAGGCCCCGGAGCATGCCGACGGCCATCGCTCCCGTCATGGCATCGCCCGAGCCCCGATAGTCCGCTGAATCCACACGGACCGAAGTCGCCCTGTACATGACGCCGCCGATCGACGCGAGAGCCGGGTCGCAGCCGCGGGTGACGACGACGTCGTGCACTCCCCGCTCCCGGAGCGAGTCGATCGCCTGCCGGCATCCGCTGTCGTCGTCGACCGGATAGCCGTCGGCAGCCAGGTCGTCGGTGCTCACCTTGAGCAGAGCGACCGGACCTCCATCGAGGAACGCATCGAGTTCGGCTCCGTGGAAGTCGCCGATCACCGCCGTACCGGTCTGGGCGAGGTCGCTGCCGAGGCGGCGGTAGAACCAGTCGGGAACGTCGTGGGGGTTCCGCCGCCCGGTGACCACGACCATGCCCGTGACCAGGCAGTCGGCCAGTACCGCCCCGTAGAGGTCGTCGAGCTCGTGCCGTTGCAGCCGCCCGGGACGGTGCTCCGCCAGCAGTTGCCGATCGCGATCACGATCGCGTCGGTCGTGGATGTAGGCGCCGCTGACGCGCTGGACCCGAACGGCGTCGAGCCCGACGCCTTCCCGCTTGATGAGGGCGGCCAGGACCACGCCCGACTCGCCGCCTGTCGTCGTGCAGAGCAACGGATGTTCGCCCAGACGGAGGACGGTCCGCGCCACCCACACCCCTTGGCCGCCGGCGTGGAAGTGGATGTCGTCGCTGCCCTCGCCTCCGGCTTCGATCGTGACGGTGAGCGAACTCGTGGGGGCGAAGACCGTGACGGTCGGATTGATGCTGATCTGCGAGGGCGAACCCGGTGCGATGGTCACGGTGGATGCCTCGCGAGAGTGTTCTGCCCGTGGGAAGACGGGCTGGGATGGGTCGCGGTGGCGTTCAGTCCTCGGTCGGAGGCATGAGCGTGCTCGGAACCTGCCCGGCGAGGGCCGACGCGAAACCTCGTCGCCCGCCCTCACCGTTCAGGGGCGGTCCACACGGAGGACGAGGACGGCGACGTCGTCGTCGTGGGACGAGCTGACGAGCTCGTCGATGATGTGGTCGCAGAATGCCTCGAGATCTGTGGGTGCAGTTGCCGCGGCGTCGGCAAGGCGCTGGAGGCCGACGTCGATCGATTCGCCTCGCCGTTCCACGAGCCCGTCGCTGTAGAGCACGATGATCTGACCGGGGGTGACCGTGGCCGTGTTCTCGGCGAACGCCGCGGGCAGGCCCATACCCACGGGTGGACCGACATCGCCGACCAGGAAGTGGACGTCGGCTGCGCTGCCCACGCGCAATAGCGGGGGATGGCCTGCGCCCGCCCATCGCAGGGTCGCGCCGTCGCCGTCGGCGGTGTCGTCGCCGTCGCCGTCGCCGTCGACCGTGTCGACGATCAGATGGCAGAGGGTCGCCATCGTCCCGGGCTCGATGAAGCTGAGCAGCTCCGACACGAGACCCACCGCTTCGGCGGGTGCCGGGTGCTCGACGGTGTAGGCCCGGAGCGCGTTGCGGATCTGGCCCATCACCGACGCCGCAGCCAGGCCATGCCCGGCGACGTCGCCGAGGGTCACCACCAGCCGGCCATCGGGGAGACGGTAGGCGTCGTACCAGTCCCCGCCCACGTTCGAGCCGATGCTGGCGGGGTGGTAGCGGGCCGCCAGCGAGACGCCGCTCACCTCGGGCAGCACGTCGGGCAGCATGCTGCGCTGCAGGGCCACCACCTCGGTGCTCGAACGGGCCGACTGCATCGCGACAGCCGCATGGGAGGCGAACACCTCACCGAGCGCGACATCCGACGCGTCGAAGGCGTCGGCCACGGTGGAGTACAGGTTCAGCGAACCGTACGTGTCGGCTTCGAGGAACAACCGCAGCGACAGGATGCTCCTCACGCACGTTTCGGCATGGGCGCGGGCGGCGAACTTCGGCCATCGGTCCTCCGCCGAGAGATCACCGGTCTGGAACACCTCGTGGTGCTTGATCGCGTCGAGGCAGGGTCCCTGGTCCATCTCGGCCTGGATGGCATCGACGAGCGCGGCGGCCTCGCTGCTCGCTGCCGGCGAGGTGATGCGGCGGCCGTCGACGAACGAGATACCCGCGAAGTCGCAGGCGTCGAGATGCACGACCGCGAGCCTGACGATCTCGTCGAGCACGCCCTGGACATCGTGGGTCGCCGCCAACAGGCGGGCGATCCTGCCGAAGGGTCTGACGGAGGCGACCTCGAGCGCAGAGACGTGATCCATCAGAGCACCCGACGATCGTTGTGATCGACACCGGTCGATCGTGTTCTGCTCGTCGAGTCGTTCATGCAGCACCTCCGTTGGCGATCGAGCGCAACCGAGGACTGGAGCAACGCGATGGAGAGCGGAAAGGTCTCCGGCCGCAACCTAGCAGGGTGCTGAAGAACTGCTGTGTCGAGATCGGTGCACGAGTCCTTCAGCAGTTCTTCAGCAGCCTGTCAGCTCTGTCAGCGGGTTTCCGCCAGGAGAGAGCGGGGATGAACAGTGGGGAGGGCTGGTAGCGTCGCACCAGTGGCAATGACTCGCTCGGGACCCTGGCAGTTGCACGAAAGGCCCGGACGACATCGATGAGACCCCACCGCTACAGAAGCCGACCTGGTCTCGGGCAGCGTCCCGCGATGAGTGCGAGGCCTATCCTCCGTGCGATCTGAGCGGCGTCTCCGGATCCTCGAGCAGCTTTCCGCGGGGCGGGGGCCGTTGGAGACGGCACGCCTCTGTCGGGTGTGCGCGGACATGACCGAGACGAGCGGTGCGGGCATCATGCTGTTCGACGGCGAGGTGTCCCTCGGTTCGCTGTGTGCAACCGACAGCGTCAGCGAACTGATCGAGGAACTGCAGTTCACCCTCGGCGAGGGGCCGTGCATCGATGCCTCCCGAGAGGGACGGCCGGTCCTCGAGCCGGACCTCGCTGCACCCGCCACGAGCCGGTGGCTCGCGTTCGGACCACCGGTGCTCGCAGCCGGGGTCCGCGCCGTGTTCGGCTTCCCGATCCGCATCGGTGGGGCAGGCCTCGGCGCCCTGAATCTCTACCGGGATCGATCGGGGCCGCTGACCGATGTCCAACACGGCGACGCGCTCGTGCTCGCCGATGTCGCCGCCCAGATCATCCTGCTCATGCAGGCCGATGCCTCCCCGGGCGAACTCGCCGCCGAACTCGAGGTGGGCGCGAGCTTCCATTACGTCCTCCACCAGGCGTCGGGAATGGTGGCCGCTCAGCTCGGAGTGAGCGTCGATCACGCGCTCGTACGTCTCCGAGCCCACGCCTTCGCGACGGCGACCCCCCTGGTCGACATCGCGAGGAGTGTCGTCGACCGGACGCTGCGCTTCGATCCTCACGACGGCGACGGAGCGGGCCGGTGAGCGTTGCCCATCCAGGCGACCCCCGGCTCTCGTTGCGACCTGGCTGTCGGCGCCGGGGCGCCCTGGCCTACTGTGATCCGCAGCCGCGGGTCCATGCGGTCGCCCGCGCTCCTCACAGAGCGACCCCTATCCGGCAGGAGCGCTCGTGACATCGAAACAGACCCTGCTCAGCGAGACGATGGTGACGCTTGCCGACAGCCTCGTCTCGGACTTCGACGTCATCGAACTGCTCACGATGCTCGCCGATCGATGCGTCAGCATCCTGGGCGTGAGTGCGGCCGGCATCATGCTCGCGGGACCCGACGGCACCCTGCGCGTCATCGCCTCGTCCAGCGAGACGATGCGACTGCTCGAGCTCTTCGAGCTCCAGACCGAACAGGGCCCCTGCCTCGAGAGCTTCCGGACAGGCGAGGCCGTCACCCTCCTCGATCTCGGGAGCGCCGACGCCACCGCTCGTTGGCCGAGGTTCGCGCCGGAGGCGATCGCCAGCGGTTTTCGGTCCGTTCATGCCCTGCCGATGCGCCTTCGAGGCGACGTGATCGGCGCACTGAACCTCTTCGAGGTCAGCGCGGAGGGCATCGATGACGAGGCCCTCCGGGCTGCCCGGGCGCTGGCGGACATCGCGACCATCGCGATTCTGCAGTATCGGGCGACGATCGGTGCCCACGAGCTCATCGACCAGCTCAACACGGCGCTCAACACCCGCATCGTGATCGAGCAGGCGAAAGGCGTCGTCGCCGAGCGTCGCCAGCTCGACATGGCGGGCGCGTTCGACGTGCTGCGTCACCACGCCCGCAGCAACAACCTCCGCCTCGCCGACGTCGCCGCTGCTGTCGTCGCGGGCACGTTGGCGCCATCGAGCCTCGGGTAGCTCGCCGTGCCCGGCCGGCGCAGCGCCCCTCCCGGACCGACCGGGCGATCCAGTTCGGGCTGAGCCTCACCGGCACTCGCACCGGCGCCGGCGGCGGGACTGCGGCGAACGCTTCGTCGAACCTGCCAGCGCACACGCCGCCGACCGGGCCGGGGAGCAGCGCCTCCGACCGCAGGCCAGACTGTCGGCCGTGACGATCCCTGTGGTTGACATCGGCCCCGCTCTGCCGGGTGTGCCCGCCGACCCAGCTGCGCGGGCGGCGATGGCACGGGCGATCGACGAGGCCTGCACCACCATCGGGTTCCTCGGCATCACCGGCCACCGGATCGACCCCGGCCTCGTTGCCGCCGTGCACGATGCTGCGCGTGGGTTCTTCGACCTCCCGGTGGACGAACGTATGGCCGTCGCCATGCCCGAGCCCGGCTACCCCTACGGCTACAACCCCTTCAGCGCCGAGGCCCTCGAGCGCTCCCTCGGCGGTGCGGCGCTGCCGGACCTGAAGGAGACGTTCAACGTCGGTCCGATCGACCCGCCACCGCGACCGCTCGCAGAGATGGACGATCCCGACGAGGCCGCGGTGTACGCCCCCAACCTCTGGCCGGCCCGTCCCGTCGGGTTCCGCGACACCATCGAGGCCTACTACCGGGCCATGAGCGACCTGTCGGCCGCGGTCATGCGCGGCTTCGCGATGGCGCTCGGTCTCGACGATGCCTGGTTCGATCCACTGATCGATCGGCACGGTTCGGCGCTGCGCCTGGCGCACTACCCGGCGCTGCCGCCACAGACCCCGACCGTCGGGCGGTTCCGAGCAGGGGCGCACACCGACTACGGCACGCTGACGATCCTGTGGACCGACGGCCGGCCGGGCCTCGAGGTCCTCGACGCAGCCGGCGGGTGGCAGCCCGTCGAAGTGCCCGAGGGTGCCTTCGTCGTCAACCTCGGCGACCTCATGGCGCGCTGGACCAACGACCGGTGGCGCTCCACGATGCACCGTGTGGCGGTGGCCGACCCGGCCGAGGCGAGGGTGTCGATCCCGTTCTTCCACAACGCCAACTGGGATGCAGTGGTCGAGTGCATCGTCGGCCCCGGCGAACAGCCCCACCACCAGCCCGTCACCGCCGGCCGCCACCTCATGGCCAAGTTCCGCGCCACCCAGCAGTGAACGCCGGGGCCTGGGGCTGAAGGCCGGGGTCAAGTCTCTTTTCTCCCTTTCTCCACGCCGACAGCCGTGCACTGTGAACCGCCATGAGAAAGGGAGAAAAGAGACTTGACCACAGTGGTTCCCCAGTGGGTCGCCGCCTCTCGGGAGAATTTCGGTCAGCCGAAAGAAACCCGTAATCGGATCGTCCCATCCCGGAAACTGAGCGGACCCAGCTGCGAAACGCGTGGTGCGTAGCTTCTCGGCCGCGGCATCGAGGCCGCCCCGGACGACGAGAGGCCGCAGCGATGCCAGGCGAAGCCCAGACCGAACGAGGCCCCGACGGGCGCGGCTATCGGTTGCCCCCCGAGGCCTACACCTCGCAGGAGTGGCTCGACCGCGAACTCCACACGATCTTCGAGCACACCTGGGCCCTCGTCGCCGACGCCGCAGCGGTTGCCGCCCCCGGCGACTACGTCGCCGTGCAGGTGGGGCTCACGCCGCTGCTGATCGTCCGTGGTCACGACGGCGTGCTGCGGTCGTTCGTCAACATGTGCCGCCACCGCGGCATGGCGCTGCTCGACGGATGCGGATCCGTCGACGGCGCGCTGCGCTGCCCGTACCACGGGTGGCGCTACGGCCACGACGGAGCGCTCGAGGCCATTCCCCAACGCGGCACGCAGTTCGACGGTGTGGATCCCGACGCGCTCGGCCTGCTGCCTGCCTCGGTCGGCGAATGGGGCGGGATGGTCTTCGCTCATCCCGATGCCGAAGCGCCGCCGTTGGTCGACGCGCTCGGCGATCTCCCGGCACACATGGGCAGCTTCCGGTCGGAAGACCTCGCGCAGGTGGCCGCCGTCGACTTCGAGGCGGCGTTCAACTGGAAGCTGTTCGTCGAGAACCACATCGACGTCTACCACCTCTGGTATCTGCACGAGGACTCCCTCGGCGCCTACGACCACGCCAACTTCGAGTACTGGCAGCTCGGGCGCAACTGGGCCAGCTACGAGGCGCTGCGGCGCACGGTCATCGAGGGTGGCTCTGGCGATCACCTCGTCGGCACCCGCCAGATCGTCGACCTCGACGAGCGCGACCGCCAGGGCATCGGCGCCCACATGCTGTTCCCCAACATCTTGTTCGCCACCACCGCGGAGTTCTTCGCGTCGTATGCGGTCACCCCGCTGGCGCCGGACCGCTCGCTGATCCAGCTGCGGATACGGGCACACCCCGACGCCGACGGCGACCTGCTGGCGAAAGGCGTGCGCGCCTTCATCGACGAAGACGTCGCCGCCTGCGAGCAGATCCAGGTCGTGCTCGGCTCCGAGCGCTTCGCAGTCGGCCCGCTGGCACGCACCCACGAAGCGCCGATCCTCGCGTTTCAGGACGCGCTCATCGACGAGCTCGGGCCCGTGCCAGTGCCCGCACCCGCCATGGCCGTCTCGGCGGTGTCCATCGCCACGAGCACCCCCGCCGCCACGAGCACCCCCCTCGCAATCGACCCCACCCCAACCGCCCCCCACCCAGAGGAAGCGCAACGATGAGCTCTCACCCACGTGCCCGATCGAGCCGGCTCGTGCTCCCGATCCTGCTCGCCATGGCCCTGTTGGCTGCGGCGTGCGGATCGTCGTCGTCCGATGCCGACGAAGGTGGAGTAGGAGGCGGCGGCGGAGGCGACGGTTCCACCCTGCGGATGGCACTGGCCGCCACGGTCAACGCGGACCCCGATGTGTACTTCCTGCTCGAGGGCATCATGGTGACCAACTCGGTCTACGAGGGCCTCGTGGCGCACGTTCCCGGCAGCACCGACATCGAGGGCCTCATCGCCGAGAGTTGGGAGATCTCCGACGACGGCCTCACCTACACCTTCACGCTGCGGGACGGCGTGACCTTCGCCGACGGCACCCCGGTCACGTCCGAAGCGGTCCAGGCCTCGTTCGAGCGACGCCTCGCCGTGGCCCAGGCGCCGTCGTACATGCTGCTCGAGGTCGCGTCCTACGAGACGCCCGACCCGGCGACCTTCGTGGTCAACCTGTCGGTGCCGGTCAACAACTTCCTGTATCGGCTGGCCTCGCCATGGGGGCCGAAGGTGACCAACCCCGCGGTGATCGAGGCCAACGCAGTCGGCGACGACCTCGCACAGGACTACCTGCTGACGAACTCGGCGGGCACGGGTCCCTACGTGATCAGCGAATCCACCCCC
Organism: Acidimicrobiales bacterium; assembly: GCA_046290435.1. GTDB lineage: Bacteria > Actinomycetota > Acidimicrobiia > Acidimicrobiales > UBA8592 > CAVQUE01. The sequence goes on along the minus strand of JBKAGO010000074.1, from coordinate 151,972 downwards.
GACGTCTCGACGGTCCTCACCGCCAACGAGAACTACTGGGGCGACGCCCCCGGCTACGACCGGGTCATCTTCAACATCATCCCCGACGCGACGGCGCAGCGTCTGCAGGTGGAGGCCGGCGACCTCGACATCGTGCACAGCATCGGGACCGAGGCCTCCCAGGCCATCGAGGAGGCGGGCGAGCTCCAGGTGGTGCCCTTGGCCGGGTTCAACATGAACTTCTGGCAGATCAACATCACCGAGGGCCCGTTGTCCGATGTCGCCGTGCGACGGGCCCTGTGGGAGTCGCTCCCCATCGAGACGATGGTCCCGGAGGTCTTCGGCGACTACGCGACGGTGGCCGAGCAGATGATCCCCGCCGGGCGGATGCCCGAGGAGTTCGCCACCCTCGACCGCGAGTTCGACCCGGACGCCCTGACCGCAGCCGTGGCGGCGCTCCCCGACGATCTCCGGTCGATGCCGGTGGTGGTGGGCTCGCCGACCATCGACAACGGCGAGCTGCAGCGCCAGGCCACCGTCATGGCCCAGACCCTCGAAGCCGCCGGGCTGACGGTCGAGCTCATCAAGGTCACCGACTCGCAGTACTTCTCCTACTTCGGTGCCCCCGAGGGTGCCCCGTCGCTGCTCGTGTACGTGCAACCCGACGACGGTGCCCATCCCGACAACTGGTTCCGCCTGTTCCTCTACTCGGTCGGAGCGCTCAGCTACGGCGGGATCGGCACGCCGGAATCCGACGCCCTGATGGACGAGGCCAATGCGGTGCCGCCGAACGAGGGCATCCCGTACGACCTGTACAGCCAGGCCTCGGACCTGCTGCGTGAGCAGGTGGCGATCATCCCGATGGCCGACGTCCCGACGGTCTGGATCGCTTCGCCCGACGTCACCGGCCTGGCCGTCCAGCTGGCCGGCTCCCAGGGCCTGGTGATCCCGCTGCTCGAGCCGGCGTCATGACCGCGACGATGAGCGACGGCCCGGTCGCCGAAGCCACCGAATACCTGCTGCCGCCGGAGGCGTACCGGTCGCCGGAGTGGTACGCCCGGGAGCAGCGCGAGCTGTTCGCCAAGACCTGGAACCTCGTGGGCTACATCGACGACGTCCCCCGGCCGGGCGACTGGTGCACGGCGCAGATCGCCGACGAACCCGTGCTGTTGGTCCACGGTCACGACGGGACGATCCGGGCGTTCCTCAACATGTGCCGCCACCGCGGCATGGCCGTGGCCGAGGGCTCGGGTTGCGGGGCCGAGCGGATCCGCTGCCCATACCACGGCTGGGAGTTCGGGCTCGACGGCGCGCTCGAGCGCATCCCCCAGCGCGGCGCCCAGTTCCCCGATGTCGACGCCGGTGAGCTCGGGTTGATCCCGATGGGCTGCGGGACGTGGGCCGGGCTGATCTTCGCCATCCCACAGCCCGACGCGGGCCCCGGGTTCGACGAGTGGCTCGCCGACTATCCGACCACCGAGTTCAGTGGCGACTTCCCCTGGGACGACGTCGTCGAGATCAGCCGGACCCGGTGGGAGCTGGCCTGCAACTGGAAGCTCTACGTCGAGAACCACATCGACTGCTACCACCTCTGGTACCTGCACGAGGACTCCCTCGCCATGTACGACCACCACGCGCTCACCCAGCGCTCGACCGGTCTGCACTGGGCCTGCGACGAGCCGGAACGCCCGAGTGCCGAGATCCGGCGGGAGGGCCTTCCGTTCATCGTCGGCGCCGGGCCGGCCGAGGAGCGGACCCTCCGGGCCAACCTGCTCTTCCCCAACGTGCCGATGACGTCGAGCGGTCAGCTCCTGATGACCTACCAGGTCATCCCGACCGGCCCCGAGTCCTGCATCCTCGACCTGCGGATCCGTGCCCTTCCCGGCACCGTGCTGGGCCAGGACGTCCTCGACGGCAACCGGCGGGTGCTCTACGAGGAGGACGGGTTCGCGTGCGAGCAGATGCAACGGGTCGCCCGCTCGCCGCGGTTCGCGGTCGGCCCGCTGGCATCGGTCCACGAGCGGCCGATCATGCAGTTCCACGAGAACATCCTCCGGTTCCTCCGATGACGCGCCCGGATGCCGCAGCATTCGGGGAGACCGCCGGTGTGGCGACCGTCGCCGGAGCCGGTGCGGCGATCCCCCCGGCGTTCGTCGGGGGCTGGGCGCGCGTCTCCATCGCGGTCGGTGGTGGGGCCCCGTACGAGGACTCGTCGGTCTGGTGGCTCCAGACGCCGACGTTCTACGGCGACCTGCGGGTCCCGTTCGCCGAGGGTGTCGAACCCGACTCCTTCGCCGGGCGATGCATCTGGGACGAGCCGTCGCTCACCTGGACCCACGATCTCGACCTCCGCGGGTGGGCCACCACCGACACCGGGCGGGTGCACTGGGACGGCGAGCTGCTGATCGAGGAGGGCGACGGGTACGTCGAGGTGTGGGAGCGGATCGCCGGCTCCAGTGGACCGACCCTCGCGCTCGTGCGATCCGACGACGTGCCGGGGACGATCGTGCGGACCGGCGACGTCGCCGTGACGATCATCGACAGCCGCGCCGGTGGCGGCGACTACGAGGCCGCAACCTGGCGGTGGCTCGACGACACATGGACCGTCGTTGCGCAGTGGCCCCGCGAAGGCAGCGGCACGCTCCCTTCGCCTCCGCCACTCGAGTCGCTCGCAGTGGGCGACGGCATCGAGATCGCCGGGTTCGGCTCGTGGACCGTCGGCGAGGTCAACCCATGACCGGGATGGGCGCCGTCGCGACCTCGACCGCCTCGGGCCCCGCCCCTGCCCCGGCCGATGACATCGCCGTGGAGCTCGACACGCCGGCGCCGTTGGTCTCGGTCGAGAACCTGTCGGTGACCTTCTCCCGCGGTGGCCGCGACGTCAGCGCGCTGCGCGGCGTATCGCTCGACATCGCACCGGGCGAGGTCATCGGCATGGTCGGCGAATCGGGTTCGGGCAAGAGCGTGCTCGGCCTGTCGATGCTCGGCCTGCTGCCGAAGAAGCCGGCACCGCGGATCACCGGCTCGGTGCAGGTGTGCGGGCTCGACGTGCTGAGCGCGTCGGAGGACGAGCTTCGGCGCCTGCGGGCGACGGAGCTCGGCGCCGTCTTCCAGGACCCGATGACGTCGCTCAACCCGACGATGCGCATCGGGAGGCAGGTGGCGGAGAAGGCAGGCAGCGAAGCCGAGACCCTGCGGCTCCTCGACGCCGTGGGCATCCCGTCCGCGAAGGAACGGATGCGTGCCCTGCCCCACGAGCTCTCCGGCGGCCTTCGCCAGCGCGTGATGATCGCCATGGCGCTCGCCGGCTCCCCGAAACTGATCGTGGCGGACGAGCCGACCACCGCGCTCGACGCCACCGTCCAGGCCCAGATCCTCACGCTGCTGCGCTCGCTGCGCGACGAGCTGGGCATCTCGTTCCTCTTCATCACCCACGACCTCGGTGTCGCCGCCGAGCTGGCCGATCGCATCGCCGTGATGTACGCCGGGCGCCTCGTCGAGGTCGGCAGCGCGGCATCGGTGCTGGAGAAGCCGGTGCACCCGTACTCGTCGGGCATCCGGGCCTCGCGTCTGCAGCTGACGACCAGGCGCGACCGGCGGCTCCCGGCGCTGCCGGGCGAACCTCCCGACCCGACCGAGACCGCCGACCTCGCCGGTTGCGCGTTCGCGCCCCGTTGCTCGGCCGCATCCGACCGGTGCCGCACCGAGGACCCGGTGCTCGGTCCGGTGGCTGCCTCCGAGAGCCTCGCAGCGTGTTTCCACGCAGGGCACGCTGCCGCCGCAGGGGTCGAGATCGCCGAGGCATCGACGTGGGAGGCCGCGGCGCCGGTGGCGGGTTCGTACGCCCTCGAATGTGTCGATGTCACACGCACGTTCCGGCTCCCCCGACAGGGGCGAGCGCCCAGGACGCTGCATGCCCTGCGCGGCGTCGACCTGCGCGTCGCAGCGGGCGAGTCCGTCGCCCTCGTCGGCGAGAGCGGCTCGGGCAAGTCGACGTTGCTCCGGGTCATCGCCGGGCTGATCGAGCCGTCGGGCGGCGATGTCGCCGTGGCCCCTGGGTCCCGGCCGCAGATGGTGTTCCAGGATGCGGGCGCGTCGCTCACCCCGTGGCTGACCATCGGCGAGCTCGTCGGCGAGCGGCTCCGGGAAGAGGGAATGTCGGCCCGCGAACGTGACGAACAGGTGGCGCTGGTCCTCGGCCGTGTCGGCCTGCCGGCCACGGTCGCAGCGGCGAAGCCCCACGAGCTCTCCGGTGGGCAGCGCCAGCGCGTCGCCATCGCCCGGGCCATCGTGGTGCCGCCCAAGGTGCTGCTGTGCGACGAACCGACGAGCGCCCTCGACGTCTCGCTGGCCGCGACGGCCCTCAACCTGCTCGGCAGCCTCCGGCGCGAGCTGGGCATGGCGATGGTGTTCGTGACCCACGACATCGCAGCCGCTCGCGTCGTGGCCGATCGCATCGCCGTGATGTATCTGGGCAGGATCGTCGAGGACGCCCCTGTCGAAGACCTCGTCGACGCGCCGGTGCACCCCTACACCCGGGCCCTGCTGGCATCGGTGCCGGGATCCATCGGGACCTCCGCGCCGCTGGCCGGCGATCCGGCCAGCCCCATCCGGCCGCCGTCGGGCTGTGCCTTCCATCCCCGATGCGCCGAGGCGCGCCCCGAATGCGGCGACCGCCCGCCGCGCAAGTTCCTGCCCACCGTCGACCATCGCGTCGACTGCATCCTCGTCGACCGAGAGGAGTCCTGATGGCGACGGTGATGGTCGACGCTCCGTCGCTGGCGCGGCCGCGCAGGTTCGGTCGGGTGATCCCGCGGCTCGGCATGCTCGACCGGTACGCCCTGGTCGCGTTCGCCTCGGTCACGCTCCTCGTGCTCTTCGCTCCCTACCTGGCACCCCACGACCCGACCGCGAGCGTGGGGCAGGCCTTCCAGGCGCCGGGCTCGTCGGGGTTCCTCGCCGGCACCGACGAGAGCGGCCGCGACATCCTGAGCCGTCTGCTGTACGCCGGCCGCTCGACGTGGTTCTCGGTCATCGTCGTGCTGGCGGTGTCGGTCGCGATCGGCGCGCTGGTGGGCACGATCGCCGGCGCCGCAGGCGGGGTGGTCGACTCGGTCCTCATGCGGATCACCGACATGTTCCTCGCGCTGCCCGGGCCGTTGCTGGCCATCGCCGTCGCCGCAGCGCTGGGTCGGTCGCTGGTCAACACGTTGGTGGCCATCACGATCGTGTGGTGGCCGTGGTACGCCCGCATCGTCCGCAACGAGGTGAAGGCGCTCGGTGCCCGTCCCCACCTCGAGGCCGCCCGGCTGGCCGGCGCCGGCAGGTGGCGCCTGAGCGTGCGGCATCTCCTCCCCGGCGCGCTGCCCCCGTTGATCGTCACCTCGTCGCTCGATGCCGGCGCCCTGATCGTCACGATCGCCACGCTGTCGTTCTTCGGCCTCGGGAGCCAGCCCCCCGCCCCCGAGCTCGGATCCATGACCTTCCAGGGCGTGAACTACCTGGTCGACTACTGGTGGATCCCGATCCTGCCGGCGCTCGGCGTGTTCGTGCTGTCCTTCGTGGCCACCCTGTTCGGCGACGCGCTGCGGGCCATGTTCGAAGATCGCTGAGGAGGCTGCTCATGATCGGATTCATCGTTCGCAGACTCGGCCTGATGCTCGTCCTGCTGGTCGTGCTCGCCGGGTCGGTGTTCGTGCTCCAGCGCTACACCCCGGCCGATCCCGTCAGGGTCAAGCTGGGTCCGAACGCGCCCGCCGAGGTGGTCGAGGCCGAACGTGCCCGGCTCGGCTACGACGATCCGGTCCCGGTGCAGTTCGGTCGCTACCTCGGCGATCTCGCCACGGGCGATCTCGGCGACTCGCTGCGGACCCGCCGACCGGTCACCGAGGACATCGCCGCCTTCCTGCCGGCCACCATCGAGTTGGTGCTGGGGATCGTGCTGGTGTCGGCGATCGGCGGTATCGCCCTGGCATTGGCCACCACCGGCGACAGCCGCCGCGCCGCCGTCCTGCGCTTCTCGATGACCGGTGCCGCCGCGGCCCCTGCGTTCCTGCTCGTGCTCGTGGCATTGCTGCTCTTCTACCGGAACCTCGGGTGGGTGCCGAACTCGGGGCGGACGTCGTACCTCGACGCGCCCGACGGCCCGACCGGTCTGCTGACCGTCGACAGCCTGGTCGCAGGCCGCGTCGACGTGTTCGTCGATGCGCTCCACCACCTGGTGCTGCCGGTGTTGGCCGGAGCGATCGCGTCGACGGTGGCGGTCGCCCGTGTGCTGCGCTCGGGGCTCATCGAGGTCATGCGGGCCGATCACATCCGGACGGCGCGGGCGAAGGGGCTCGAGGAGCGCCGGGTGCTCGTGCGCCACGCCCTGCGGAACGCGTGCGGGCCGGCGCTGTCGCTGGCGGGCCTGCTGGTCGCCAGCATGTTCGCCGGGACGCTGGTCATCGAGCAGCTGGTCGCGTGGCCCGGGCTCGGGGCCTACACCGTGCGCAGCATCGACGCGACCGACTTCCCGGCGATCGCCGGGGTGACGCTGGTGCTCGGAGCGATCGTGATCATGGTGAACACCACCATCGAGATCCTCCAGTCCGTCGCCGACCCCCGGATCAGGCTCTGACCATCCGTGCGCCGTCCCGCCGCGACGACACGCGAACGACGCCATGGGTCAGGACGTCGGCTGGCCGGACGTCAGGTGGCAGCGTGCTGATCGTCGAAGGAGACCTGCATCTCGGCGATGCGCTTCTCGGGGACCAGCAGGCTGCGCATCGCGCTGTGGGTGACCGAACGGGCGACCGCGGTCGGCTCGTGGGGACCGCCGCGCACGAACCAGGTGATCACGCTCTCGACCAGTCCGAAGACGATGTCGGCGGCCAGGTCGACGTCGGGCGCACCCATGAGGCCTGTGTCCACGCCGTCGCGGATCAGGGACCGGTACCCGTCGAGCAGGGTGGCCCGGCGCGCCCAGTAGGTGTCGAAGCGTTCGGCACGAGCTTCGGGCAACAACAGCAGCGCTCCCAGATTGTGGGGGCCCGAACACAGGTTGAGGGTGTCTCGCTGCACGAGCGTGAAGAGCTTCTGGTCGACGGGCTCGTCGAGCTCGCCGATCTGGTCGAGATAGCGCAGCGGCTCCGCGACGGTGCGGTCGAGCAGCTCGGCCAGCATGTCGTCCTTGCGGGGGAAGTAGTGGGCGAGCGACCCCTGCCGAAGCCCGACGCCATCGGCGATCTGGCGGGTCGTGGTCTTGGCGTAGCCCAACGTCGAGAAGAGCCCGGCGGCCACGAAGAGGATCTCCTCTGCCGGGTCGTCCGAGCCCTCGCGGGGAACCGCTCGGGGCCGACCGACTCGCCGCCGTTCGGCTGGTGCCTCCCTGGCCACGGCGCCGAAGGTACCACGCAGGCGCTGGGGGTCCTCCCGGTGGACAGGAGCGGTTCATGAGCTGGCCCGAGGGTGCATGGCAACGGATCTCGGTGACCGTCGACGGTGCCGCGCCGACCGAGGTGTCCGACGTGTGGTGGCTCGTCGCGGGCGGGGTGTTCGCCGACCTGCGGGTCCTGCGATCACCGGGGCCGACGACCCTGCCGTACAGCTCCACGCAGGCGTTCGCCGGCACGTGCACCCTCGATCCGGGCACGTGGGAGATGCGCTGGCATCACCTCGTCGACACCGAGGAGCGGGCGCCCGACATCGTGGGCCGGATCGAACCCGACCGGCGCGACGCCCGTCTGATGCACGAGACCGGCGACGACTTCACCGAGCTGTGGGCGCGGATCGATCCGGAGGGCACATCGACGGGGTCGTGGGTCGAAGACGATCTGGTCGCGGTGCGGGTCGGGAACATCGCCATCGTCGTGACCGACGACGGCGGCGCCCGCTACGTGCGCTGCGCCGACACCTGGATCGCAACCGACGTCGTCGGCACCGAGCCCGCGCTCGACGGCGACCGACGCCGAGCACTGCGCTCGTGGTGGGATTGAGACTGCCGGGAGACTGCAGGGGTCAAGTCGTACTTTCAACCAACTCCGAGCCGATCGGCCTGGAGGCGGTGCGGCCATGAGTTGGTTGAAAGTACGACTTGACCCCAGTGGTTCCGGACCCCAGTGGTTGATCGGCCTGGAGGCGGTGCGGCCATGAGTTGGTTGAAAGTACGACTTGACCCCAGTGGTTCCGGACCCCAGTGGTTCGACAGCGGCTCGGTCAGTCGGTGAGGGAGCCGAGGTCGGGCGGGACGTCGACGGCGTAGCTGCGGAGGATGTCGAGGTCGACGATCTCCAGGGTGCGCTCGTTGGTGGAGGCCAGCACCACCGGTGCCGCGGCGCCGTCCTCGTGGGCGCGCAGCCAGTTGCGGGCCGTGACGCACCAGCGGTCGCCGGGGTTGAGCCCCGGGAATCCGTACGCGAGGTTCGGGGTGATCAGGTCGTTGCCGATCGAGCGTTGATGCTCCAGGAACTCGGCGGTCAGCACCGCACAGATCGTGTGGTAGCCGGCGTTCTGGGGCGACCAGTTGCAGCAGCCATCCCGGAAGAACCCCGTCATCGGGTCCGTACCGCATTCCTCGAGCTCGTCACCCAACACGTTGCGTTGTGCCATTGCCCGAGTGTCGCATCATCGCAGGCCCCACGACCACCACGCCCATCGCGGGACACGAGACCCGAACCGCCACCGATGCCGCTGCGCCTCAGCCGCTACTGCACGCGAGCGCCGGTCCTCCATTGTAGCTGGCTCGGGGCTCTGGTACCGTCGAGAGGCATGCATCTCATGCGGATCCTCCGGAGCCATGGCTGGTGGCTGGCGATGACGGTGGGTTGGGTCGTGGTCCTCGGCGTCCTGGTCGGCTACTGGTACCTCTGGTCCGTCTACGCGGCGTTGAACGCCTACGGCGCTGTCGCATGGTCCGATTCGATGCGCAGGCCTGCACGCCGCAAGACAATCCAGGCCTTGGCTGCGGCGTTCCTCCCGGTCGGGTTCATCGGCTTGTTCGTCGAGGACGAGAGCGGTCTGTCGCCGTCAGAGGCGGTCGGCGTCGGCGCGGACGATCCGGATGTCCGCCGCGAGTCGGCGCGAAACAGCTTCGCGCCTTGGAACGGTGGAGGGATCGGAGCACCGTAGGCCGACGCGCCCATTCGCCGGTGCCGGCGACCTCGAACGGCAGCATGGCTCGCAGCATCCGGCTCAGCGGCAGGCGTCGATCCAGTCGATGACGAGCTCGAACGGCCCGTCGGTGCCGTCGGCGAGAATGACCCCGATCGAAGCTGCCATGGCGGGATCGAACGCCACGTCGTCGACCGGCGTCCCGAAGATGCGGGCCTCGAGGTCCTCGAGCGACACCGACACCTCCTCCCATGCGCCCGCCCCGGTCAGCGGGATCCGACCGAAGTGCGACACTCGGCCGTCTCGGCCCGCAACGTCGTCGTCGGCGATGAGCTCGTAGGTCCGGCCGTCGGAGCGGGCTCGGAACCGGAGCTCGGTTGCGCCGGCCAGCGCATCGGCCGGGACGAGCGCCCGCACCGAGGAGAAGCCGCCGCCCTCGGTCTCGATGAGGCCCGAGAACCGCAGGGCATCGTCGGCGATCGTCGCGTTGCCCTGCGAACGGCCGCCCATGACGCCGTCGTCGACGATGATCCACCGATCGGCCGCCCCGGCTCCGAACTCCTCGATCCGGCGACAGCCGGCCGCGGCCTCGGGGGTCGGCGACGGGGTCGGTGATGGTGACGGCGACGACGCGGTGGTCGATGTCGGGGCAGTGTCCGGCGCTGCCGTCGCGGCTGCGGCCGGTGTCGCAGCGGTCGGCGGCGGGGTCGTGGGATCGGGCGGGGTCGTCGGCTCGGCTGCGCTGTCGGAGTTCGGCTGCGGGTCGGTCGCCGCGCCCAGCTCGGTCGATGTCGTGGGCTCCGGCTCCACGGCGCGGGTCGACTCCTCTGCCGACCCGGCGCAGCCGCTCACTGCGCACAGGAAGGCCACGACGACGCCGACGCGGCGGACAGCGGGGAGTGCGGGCATCGCACGAGTCTCGCCCAGGTTCGATCCGCACGCCGGTCGAAGCCGGTGCGAGCGCCGACCATCGGGTATCGGGAAGACTGCGCCGATGACGTATCGAGTGGTGCAGTGGACGACGGGCAACGTGGGACGGCGATCGGTGCACGCCATCGCGAACAACCCTGACCTCGAGCTCGTGGGTTGTTATGCGTGGTCGCCCGACAAGGTCGGCGTCGACGTGGGCGAGTTGGCCGGCACCGGACCGCTGGGTGTCGTCGCAACCGACGACATCGATGCACTGCTGGCGCTGCAGCCCGACTGCGTCGTCTACAACCCGCTGTGGCCCGACGTGGCCGAGCTCGAACGCATCCTCGCCGCCGGCATCAACGTGGTCGCCACCGCCGGCTTCATCACCGGACGGGCCCTCGCCGACGACGGGCAGGCCCGCATCGAGGCCGCCTGCCGGGCCGGGGGCGTGTCGATCTTCGGGTCCGGTATGAACCCGGGGTTCGCGAACGTGCTGGGCCTGGTGTCGGCCGGGATCTGCGATCGGGTCGACTCCATCTCGGTGCTCGAGTCGGTCGACTCCACCGGTTACGGCTCGGCCGAGACCGAGCAGAGCGTGGGCTACGGACGCCCGGTCGACGACCCCGAGCTGCCGGCCATGGTCGCGGCGGGCACCGCGGTGTTCGGCGACGCCGTCGCGATGATGGCCGACGCCCTCGGCGTCACGCTCGACGACATCCGGTGCGAGGCCAGGTTCGCTGCGGCGACGAAACGGCTGGAGCTGGGCTACATGACCATCGACGCCGGGTGTGTGGCCGGTGTCGAGGCGCACTGGCTCGGGACGATGGGTGACCGCATCGTGATCGACCTGTCGGTGCGGTGGCGCAAGGGCGACGCGCTCGACCCGGACTGGCCTGTGGAGCACGGCTACCTCGTGCGCGTCGAGGGATCGCCGTGCGTGAAGACCAAGCTCGAGATCCGCCCGCCCCGCGACTTCGTGGGCCGGACCATGGAGGACTTCATGGTGCTGGGCATGATCATGACCGCGCTGCCCGCCGTGCAGGCCATCCCGGCGGTGTGCGCCGCGCCGCCCGGCATCCGCACCTATGCCGACCTGCCGCTGATCACGGCGAGAGGCTTCGTGCCGGGGACCTGAGCGACAGCGCCTCAGCGGCCCTCGAGCACGGCGACGGTGCGTTCGAGCTCGGCGATCGCCGATGACGTCGGCACGAGGACGAGCTCGTCGACCTCGGCGGCCCGACAGGTCTCGATCGCCGCCTGCAGGGCCTCGGGGCCGGCGACGGTCTGCATGCCGGCCATCCATTCGGCGATGCCCTCGCCGAAGATCGTGGCGTACTCGCGGGCGTAGCGCTGGAGGACCTCGAGGGGACGGTCGGGGTCGAGGGAGTACCAGAACCCGGTGGTGACGTAGGGCGCGTCGGTGCGGCCGGCGTCGGTCCACGCGGTCCGGTATTTGACGACCTCGTCGGCGACCGACTCGACCGGCTGCGCCATGAGCTGACCACAGATGCCGTCGGCCCACTTGGCGGCACGCGCCAGGCTCTTGGGGCCCTGCGACCCGGCCAGCAGCCGGGGCCCACCGGGCTGGACCGGCGGCGGGCCGATGGGATCGGTGTCGGGAAAGGCCGGCTCGCCGGACCAGAGCCGGCGGAGCTCGGCGGCCTGTTCGTCGAGTCGGGCGTAGCGGCGCCGAAACGGCGCCTCGGCGGCGCGGTAGTCCTGCTCGCGTCCGCCGACGCCGAGCCCGACGACCATGCGGCCGCCGCTCAGCACGTCGAGCGTGGCGATCTGCTTGGCCAACAGGCCCGTGCCGTGGATGGGGGCGACGATGACCGTCGGGTAGATCATCACCCGCTCGGTCAGCGCCGCAGCCGCCGACAGCAGCACGAGCATCTCCTGGTTGCGCCAGGTGACGCGTTCACCGCACGCCAGCGAGTGGAAGGGCCCGGCGTCGATCTCCCGGCACCAGTCGAGCGTGGTGGACCGGTCGTAATCCGCGACCATCTGCGGAAGGGTCATCGAGATGTGCACGGAGCCGACCCTAATCCACGGTCCCGCCCTGCTCGACGGCCATGGTTTCTGGCGCCGAAAACCGTCGCCAGGGCGACGAGTTTCGGCGCCAGAACGATTGGCCCTGCCCTATTCGGGCGCCACGTCGAGCTCGAACGCCGCGATGTCGCCGATGGCGAGCTCCTCCCTCGTGTGCACCTCCTTCTTCAGCGGCAGCACATACGAGCCGGACGCCGAGTCGGGGAACACCGACCGCGGCAGCGTGCGGCGCCGCCATCGGGCATGGTAGGAAGCGCTCCGGCCGCCTCGACTGGCAGCCTGCTTCATCTCCCGGGAGGACCGATGACCACCACCGACGACCACTGGTTCGGCGACTCGACGATCGGTCACCGTTTCCCTGCCTGGACCCGGGGCAATGCGGCCGACGTCTTTCCCGACCCGTTCAGCCCGCTCGCCCAGTGGCTGGTGGTACGCAACGGCATGTGTCTCGGGCTGCGCGACGGCTACATCGACATCGGCGCCCTCGACTACGACGAGTTCGACCACCCCGAACACCCCGACCTGTTCCACATGTTCGGCGGCTACCTCTACAACCCACTGTCGCTGACCCGGCTGCTGGGCGCCCGCATGCCCGGGGTGACGCCCGAGCTCATCGATCAGGCCTTCTTCGACGACAAGGACGAGGTCCCGCCGTACGAGGCGCAGGACTGGCACGAGTCGGCCGACCACGAGGAGCGGCTCGGTGCATCGATGGAATGGGCGATGTCGGTAGATCACCTTCCCGAGCTCGACGCCGACAAGGCCCTGGCCCGATCGCTGCGCGAACACCGCCCCGACCTCGCCATCCTCACCGACGCAGCCCTGCTCGCCCGGGCGCGCTCGATGGTTCCCTACATCCAGCAGATCTTCGAGAACGCCATGCGCATCTCGTCGCTGGCGTCGGTGGGCCCCGGTGCGCTGGGAGCGGTGTGCGAGGCCGTCGGCCGACCGGGCGACACCATCAGCTTGCTGGCGGGCATCGAGGTCGACTCGGCCGAGCCGTCCAAGAACATGTGGCAGCTCGGCCGCACCATCGCTGCCAGCGCCACGCTGACCGCCGCCTTCGACGCCGGCGTCGCCGACGTGCTCGATCGCCTCCGCGCCGACGGCAGCGACGAGGCGTCGGGTTTCCTGGACGACTTCGATCAATTCCTGTTCGACTACGGCGCCCGCGCCGCCAACGAATACGACCTCATCTCGCCGTCGTGGGAGGTCCGGCCTTCGATGGCGCTCGCTGCCATCGATCTGATGCGCAGGTCCGACCCCGCCAACGCGCCCGCGGCACGCAATGCCGCGTCGATCGCCGAGCGCGACCGCATCACGGCCGAGATCCGAGGGGCCCTTGCCGGCGACGCCGAGATGCTGGGCACGCTCGACGCTGCGCTGCGGTCGTCGCGGGTGTTCCTCAGCGGTCGCGAGCGGGCCAAGACCAACGTGGTCATCGTCATCAACGAGATGCGTATGGCGCTGCGCGAATACGGCCGACGCCTGGTGGAGCGCGGGGTGCTCGACCAGGTCGAGCAGCTGTTCATGGTGACCGACACCGAGCTCGACGCGCTCCGCCACCGGCCTGATGCGTACCGCGACCTCATCGCCCAGCGGTGGGAGCAGTACCGCGGGCTCTTCGACTACGAGCCCGTCTTCGTCGTCAACGGCACCGCACCCACACTGTCCGACATGGCGCGCCGCACCGAATCCGACGCCGACCAGGCGACAGCGGGCACGGTGCTGGCCGGGGCGGCCGGTTCGGGCGGCTCGGCCACCGGGCGGGCCCGTATCGTCCTCGACCCCACCGACCCGGCCGACCTCGAACCGGGCGACATCCTGATCGCACCCCAGACCGACCCGGCCTGGGTGCCGCTGTTCGTGCCGGCGGCCGCCGTCGTGGTGAACGTGGGGGCGATGGGCAGCCACGCGATGATCGTGTCGCGCGAGCTGGGCATCCCGTGCGTGGTGTCGGTCGCCGACGCGACGCACCTGATCCCCGACGGCGCCACCGTCACCGTCGACGGCAACGCAGGCACCGTCACCATCCACTGATCCCGCAGCGGTAGCCGGTCGCTGAGCGACCAGCCCGGGGGGCTGGCTCCGGATCACGCAGTGGCTCTCGAGCCGCCGCTGCGGCGGCCATCGCGCCACGACCACCTCGCTGATCGCGCATCGGGCGCGAGTTCGCGCGCCCGGGTAGCCCGTGTACGCGGCGCGCGTTTGCGTGCCTCAGCGCACGGGCAGGCCTCGGCGACGGTGACCGTTGCGAGCGATTGGAGTGACATGGCGACCGCTGATCCGATCCCGACGAGTGGCTCGGCAGCAGCGGAATCCCCCTCCCCCTGGGCGCGGACGACGTCGGGTTTCGGGATGATCGTCTTCCTGGCCTCCGACGTCATGTTGTTCGCTTCGGTGTTCGCCGCCTACTTCCTCTTGCGCACCGAGGTCAGCCCGTGGCCTCCGGCCGACGTCGAGCTCGAGACGGCCCGGGCGGTGATCGCCACGGTGGTGCTGGTGTCGTCGTCGGGTTCGATGATCGCCGCCGAGCGGGCCTACGAGCGGCGAGACATGGCCGGCCTACGTCGCTGGACGCTGGTGACCATGGCGCTGGGCGGGGTCTTCCTCGTCAACCAGATCGCCGAGTACCAGATGCTCGAGTTCGGGTTCGACAGCCACGCGTACGGCTCGGTCTACTGGATGCTCACCGGGATCCACACGGCGCACGTCGCCGCGGGGATCGGGGTGCTCGGGATGCTGCTGGTCCGAGGTGCGAGGGCGCGCCACGAGGCCTCGATCGAACCGTGGGTGGCGGCGACGGCGGCGTTCTGGCACATGATCGATGTCATCTGGGTGGCCGTGTTCGTCACCATCTGGGTGGTGCGGTGAGGGTGCGGCACGGCGACCACCGCCGCGGGGCGACCAGTGGTCCGGTGCTGGTCACGACCGCCACGGTGGCGATCGTGGCGTTCGCCGTCGGTTGGCTCCTCGTCTCCCCCGAGCAAGCAGAGGGGATCTCGTCGACATCCACCGTGGCGGTGGGGCGACGAGATCGGGGTGGACCTGGCCCCGGTCGGCCACCAACTCGACGGCGAGGACGAGCCCGCCTCCGCGGAGCTGTTGGAGCTCGGCGCAGCGCTCTACGCAACCCAGTGCGTCACCTGCCACGGGGCCGATGGCAGCGGCGTCGAGGGCAGGGGACCGTCGCTGCTGATCGAGGGCGCCGCGGCCGCCGACTTCGTCCTGCGCACCGGGCGGATGCCGCTGCCCGATCCCGACCTCGAGGCCAGGCGTCTGCCGGTCGCCTACAGCGAAGCGGAGATCGTGGCGCTGGTCGCCTACGTCGGCGCGCTGGGCGACGGGCCGGCGATCCCCGACGTCGACCCACTGCGCGGCGACGCTGCCGAGGGCGGCGTGCTCTACCGACTGCACTGCGCCGCCTGCCACGTGGCGTCCGGGTCCGGCGCGCCGATCGGTGGCGGTCGCCACGCCCCGCCGCTGATGGAATCGACGCCCACCCAGATCGGCGAGGCGATCCTGATCGGACCCGGAGCGATGCCGGTCTTCGGCGAGCTGACCGCCCGTGAGATCGACGACATCGCCGCCTATGTCGGCGAGCTCCAGCGCATGGACACCACCGGCGCAACCGAGCTCGGCGGGATCGGTCCCGTCGCCGAAGGCCTGGCGGCGTGGCTGTTGGCGATCGTGCCGCTCGTCGCGCTGTGTCGGTGGATCGGCGAACCCCGCCGCGTCCCCGAACCCTCCCAGCCCGACACCGGAGTCAACACGTGAGCGGCGACGGCACCTTCGGCGCGCACGGCGGGCACGGCGACGAGGACCGCCACCGGGTGCGGGTCCGGCGCGCCGACCGAGCGGCGCTGGTGGCCCTGCTCCTGGCGCTGGCCGGCGGAGTGCTCGCGGTGGCGGTGTCGATCGCCGACGGCTCCGACGCATGGTTCGGGTCGGGCATCGCACTGGCGTTGGGCGGGATCGGCTTCGCTCTGGTGGCCTGGTCGAAGGCGCTCCCGATCGAACACGAGGTGACCGAGCAGCGCGAGCCGCTCTGCATCAGCACCGCCGACGCCGAGGCGTTGCACGCCCACCTCGACGAGGCGGGTACAGCCATCTCCCGGCGGCCGGTTCTGGGTTGGATCCTCGGTGGATCGCTCGCCACCCTGGTGGCGGCGCTCGTGTCGCCCATCTTCTCGCTCGGGCCCTCGGTGGCCGATCAGCGCTCTGCTACCCGGTGGGTGCGGGGTCGTCGGTTGGTGACCATCGACGGCGCTCCCGTCGACGTCGCCCGCGCCCGGTTCGACCAGCTCATCACGGTGTTCCCCGAGGGAGCGATCGGTGCCGACGACTCCCAGGTCGTGCTCATACGGGTGCCGCCCGACCTGCTGAGCCCGGCCACCCGTGAGTTCGGCACCGTCGCCGGGTGGGTGGCGTACTCGAAGATCTGCACACACCTCGGTTGCTCGGTCGGCCTGTTCGGCATCGACACCCGCCCACCGCAGGAGATCCGCCAGTTGGTGTGCCCGTGTCACCAGTCGGTGTTCGACCCCCTGGAGCGGGCGCAACCGATCGGGGGCCCTGCCACCCGGGCGCTGCCGCAACTCCCGATCGCCTCCGACAGCGAGGGCTACCTGATCGCGCTGGACGACTTCGACGAACCCGTCGGCCCGACCACATGGGACGGACCATGAGCCCACGACGTCGCACCGGCCGCGGTGGTGTAGTCCGCCGCTCGATCGATGCGGTCGCGGGCCGCCTCGGCGGCGGCCATGGCGTCAACAAGGCGCTGCGCAAGGTCTTCCCGAATCACTTCTCGTTCCTGTGGGGCGAGCTCGCGCTCTACAGCTTCGTCGTCCTGGTGATCACCGGCGTGTACCTGACATTCCCGTTCGAGGCCTCCCAGGAGGTCGTCGTCTACGAGGGCTCCTACGAGCCGCTGCGCGGCGTGGAGATGTCGGCCGCGTACGAGTCGACCCTGCGGATCAGCAAGGACACACGCGGCGGGCTGCTCGTCCGCCAGATCCATCACTGGGCGGCGCTCGTGTTCGTGGCGGCGATCGTGCTGCACCTGTGCCGAGTGTTCTTCACCGGTGCGTTCCGTCGTCCCCGGGACCTCAACTGGGTCGTGGGTTGTGCGCTGCTCGTGCTGGCGCTGGCGACCGGGTTCACCGGCTACTCGCTCCCCGACGACCTGTTGTCGGGGACAGGCCTGCGCATCACCCACGGGATCATGCTGTCGGTCCCCGTGGTGGGGGAGCAGCTGACCCTGATCGTCTTCGGCGACGAATGGCCCGGCGACGAGGTCATCGGCCGCCTGTACCCGGTGCACATCCTGATCCTGCCCGTGTCGATCGCCGCGCTCGTGGGCCTCCATCTGGCGATGGTGTGGCGACAGAAGCACACGCAGTTCCCCGGACCCGGCCGGACCGAGGACAACGTCGTCGGCGAGCGCGTGTGGCCGGGGTTCGCGATGAAGTCGATCGGCCTGCTCTTCCTGACCGGGGCAGTGCTGGCCGCCATGGGCGCGCTGGTGACCGTCAATCCCATCTGGCTGTTCGGCCCGTACGAGCCTGCGGCGGCGACCTCCTATGCCCAGCCCGACTGGTACGTCGGGTTCCTCGAGGGCGCCCTGCGGCTCTACCCGCCGTGGGAGCCGGGGATCGGTGGTGTGCAGCTGCCGAACCCGTTCGTGCCTGCGGTGCTGCTGCCGACGGTGATGTTCGCCGTCCTCTTCGCGGTGCCGTGGATCGAGCGTCGGTTCACCCGTGACCACGACGACCATCATCTTCTCGATCGGCCCCGTGACGCCGAGCGGCGGACGGCCTCAGGCGTGGCGGCGCTGACGTTCGTCGTGTTGTTGTTCGTGGCCGCGGCCCAAGACATCGTGGCCGAGGTCCTCCGCGTGTCGATCGGCCGGGTCACCACGGTGCTGCAGATCGCGATCCTGGTCGCGCCGCCCTTTGCGTGGTGGGTCACGTCGCGTATCTGCCTGTCGTTGCAGCGGCGGCCGGCACCCGAGCGCACCGAACGCGCCGAGGTCGTGGCCCGCGACGGCGGCGGCGGTTACCGGGGCGTGCACCTCGACGGCGAGATCGGGATCGATCACGGACCGGGCCGACGACACGAGGAGGTCGAGCAGCGATGAACGACTTCGACGGGCTGCCGCCCACGCTCACCCGCGAAGCCCAGACCGTCTCCGACGTCTGGATGGTGTTCCTCGTCGGCGCGGTCCTCGTGCTCGCCCTGGTGACCGCTCTGGTGCTGTACGTGTCGATCCGCTTCCGCCGGCGCAGCGAGGCCCTCCCGCCACAGAAGCACTACAACATCCCCGTCGAGGTCTTCTACACCGCGGTGCCGCTGCTGGTGGTGGTCGGCCTGTTCTGGATCACGATCGCGTCGCTGTCGTCGATCACCGACGAGGTCGACGATCCCGACATCGTCGTCGACGTGATCGCCTACCAGTGGCAGTGGGAGTTCATCTATCCCGACGAGGGGATCGTCGTGCGGGCCGATGCGCAGACCGATCCCGAGCTCGTGCTGCCCGCGGACTCCACCGTCCGCTTCCGGATGGTGTCGCGCGACGTGATTCATTCGTTCTGGATCCCTGGGTTCCTGTTCAAACGCGACATCTTCCCCGACCGGACGACGACCTTCGACGTGGAGCTCCTGGACGAGACCGGGGTGTGGCGCGACGGGGCCTGCGCCGAGTTCTGCGGCTTCTACCACGAGGAGATGGGCTTCTCGCTGCGAGTGGTGACACCTGCGGACTTCGAGTCGTGGGTCGCCTCCGGGGGTGTGCCCTTCGAGCCGGGGGCCGAAGCCGATGCCGATGCCGATGCGGGAGCCGATGCGTCATGACGACCACTGCGCCGGATCCGGCCACCGTCGAACCCGAACTGGTACGCATCGACGACATCATCGGCGACCGTGGCGCCCCAGGGTCGGGCCTGCCGCCCACACTGTCGGCCTGGGCCACGACCACCGACCACAAGGCCATCGGCGTCGCCTACGCCGTGACGGCGCTGTTCTTCCTGCTGATCGGCGGGATCCTCGCCGGGATCATCCGGGCCGAGCTCGCCCAGCCCGATCTGCAGCTGGTCGATCAGGGCACCTACAACAGCGTCTTCACCATCCACGGCAGCGTCATGGTGTACCTGTTCGCGGTGCCCTTCGGGTTCGCGCTCGCCAACTACCTGGTGCCGTTGATGATCGGCGCACCGGACATGGCCTTCCCCCGGCTCAACGCGCTGTCGTACTGGCTGTACCTCCTCGGCGGGCTGTTGATGCTGGCCGGGTTCCTGACGAGTTCGGGTGCCGCGGCGTTCGGGTGGTTCGCCTACACGCCGCTGTCGGGGCCACGGGGCTCGCCGGGCTTGGGCGCGGATCTGTGGATTGTGTCGGTGATCGTCACCGGCACGTCCGGCACCTTGTCGGCGGTCAACGTCATCACCACCGTCACGATGCTTCGGGCCCCGGGCATGACGATGTTCCGGATGCCGGTGCTGGTCTGGAACCTGCTGTTGACGAGCGTCATGGTGCTGCTGGCGTTCCCGGTGCTGACCGGCGCGCTGTTCATGCTGCTGGCTGATCGCCAGTTCGGCGCCCACTTCTTCCAGGGCGACCTGGGCGGTTCGCCCATCCTGTGGCAGCACCTGTTCTGGTTCTTCGGCCACCCCGAGGTGTACATCGTGGCCCTGCCGTTCTTCGGGGTGGTCACCGAGATCATCCCGGTGTTCAGCCGCCGCCCGATCTTCGGGTACAAGGGGCTGATCTTCGCGACGCTCGCCATCGCGGCGCTGTCGACGTCGGTGTGGGCGCACCACATGTTCGTCACCGACGCCGTCGCACTGTCGTTCTTCACGGGGACGTCGCTGCTCATCGCCGTGCCGACCGGGGTGAAGGTGTTCAACTGGATCGGGACGATGTGGGGCGGGTCGCTCGTCTTCGCCACGCCGATGCTGTTCTGCCTCGGCTTCATCGTCACGTTCGTCGGTGGCGGGGTGACCGGGGTGATGCTCGCATCACCGACGCTGGACTTCGCACTGTCGGACACGTACTTCGTGGTGGCGCACTTCCACTACGTCATGGGAGGCACCGCGATCTTCGTGCTGTTCGCTGCGATCTACTTCTGGTGGCCCAAGGTGACCGGACGGTTCCTGTCGGAGCGCGCAGGCAAGTGGCACTTCTGGCTGCTGATGATCGGGTTCAACATGACGTTCTTCGTGCAGCACCTGTTGGGGCTCTCGGGGATGCCGCGGCGTGTCGCCGACTACTCGCCGTTCGACAACTTCGAGTTGTGGAACGCGATCTCCTCGGCCGGTTTCGTCGTCCTGGTGATCTCGACCGTGCCGTTCCTGGTGACCGTCGTCGCGTCCCTCCGCCAGCCACGTACCGCGGGTGCCGATCCGTGGGAGGCGAACACATTGGAGTGGGCCACCTCGTCGCCGCCACCGGAGCACAACTTCCGCTGGCTGCCGCCCATACGGTCCGAGCGACCGGTGTTCGACCTGCGGTGGTTGCATCACGACGGCGTCGGTGCCGTCGGCGTCGGCGACGCATGGCAGACCAGGCAACGCCACGACGAGAACTGGTTCCCCCTGCACCGCGGCGTCGAAACTGCGGCGGGCGCCGACGGCAGCGTCGGCGAGGGCGCGGGAGCGCACGGCGGCCCCTGGGCCGACCGACGGGACTTCGACGAGGAGTCGGGCAACGGAGCGGCTGAGGAGAAGGGCGACGAGACGCCATGAGGCTGGAGGCGATCCTGTGGGGGCTGGCGGCTCTGTACTACGTGGTGATCGGCTTCCTCTACCTCGTGCTCAGCGACGGCGAACCGGCAGGCACCGCGCTGTTGCTCGCCGGCGCGGGGTTCGGGGGTCTGGTGGCCGGATGGCTCTGGCACTGGCATCGCGGGAACGCCGTGCGTGCCGAGGATGTCGCCACCGCCGACGCGAACGACGAGGTCGGCATCGTGGGCGTGTACCCCTCGGCCAGCCTGCGGCCGCTCGGGATCGCGGTGGGGATGATCGGGACGGTCACCGGGATCGCCGTCGGATTGTGGATGACGCTTTCCGGCTTGGCGATCCTGGCGTCGCAGGTGGTGCTGCTGGTGCGGGACGCGGACCGGTGACGCTGGCACACACCGCAGTGGCGCACCACGCAGCGGTGGCGGCGGTCGTGGTCGCCACAGCGGTCGCGTTCGTGGCCGCATGGTGGCGGAGCGGGACCGAACAACGGGCCCCCGTCGTGTGCTTCGTCGCGGCGATGGGCGTGCTGCTCGTCGCCACCTCGCCGACGCTCGAGGCGATGGCGGCGGGGAGCTTCACCGGCCACATGGTCCAGCACCTGCTGCTGTGGATCGTCGTGCCCGTGCTGGCCGTGACGGCTCGACCCGGTGTCGTCGTCGGGCGGGCGTGGGCCCGTGGGCACCGTGGAGCAACCGCCGGTCACGCATCGCAGCTTGGATGGGTCCGCAGTGTCGACGGGGCCGCACGGCGAGCCCGCCGGTTCGTGCGGCGGCGGCCACTGGTGCCGGCGGTGCTCGCCTGGCTCGCCGTCATCGTCACCATGTACGGCACCCACCTGAGCGGGCTGTACGACCTCGCGCTGCGCAACCCGTGGGTGCACGAGGCCGAGCACGCCGCCTACCTGGCGTCGTCGGGGCTGATGTGGTGGGTCGTGTTGGGAGCCAGGGGCCGCCGGGGGAGCATCGCCCGCCTGGCGCTCGCCGTTGCGGTGATGCTGCCGCTCGCGCTGCTCGGGGCGATCCTGTCGACGGCTGCCCAGCCGCTGTACGGCGAGTACGTGGCGGTACTCGGGTCCGTGCCGCGCTCGACGATCAGCGGGCCGGTGCTGCGCTGATGTGGGCCGGGTCGATGCTGGCGACCACCCCGCTGCTGCTGTGGGCGGTGTGGCGTGCCGCGGAAGCAGAGCACCGACGCACGCTCGCCCTGGAGGCCGCCGCACGCACAGGAGATGCCGCGGCCGCGTGAGCCTGGTGTCGTCAGCCGACTACGCAGCGGCCGAGGGGCGGTCCGCGCCACAGCGGCGGGCCTCGACGAGCCGTTCGTAGAGCGAGAGGAACTGCTGGGCCGTCGAATCCCAGGAGAACCGCTCGGCGTGCTCCCGGGCGGCGGTGCGCCGCGCTGCACGATCGCCGGCGAGCAACGCCTCGATGGCATCGGCGAAGGCACTGGGGTCGCGCTCGCATGCGAGCCCGGCCTCGGGGGCGATGAGCTCGCGCAGGGCGCCCTGGGTGGGGACGACCGCCGGCGTTCCGCAGGCGAGGAGCTCCAGACCGGCGAGACCGAACGTCTCGCACGGTCCCGGTGCCACGCCCACGTCGGCCCGGGCGATGTGGGCGGCGAGGCGGCGGCGATCCTCTTCGAAACCGGCGAACACCATCGGCAGGCCCTCCGCCAGCGCGGTGAGTTCGGAGCGCAACGGCCCATCGCCCCATACCGTCCAATCGTGCTCGACGCCCCGACGGGCCAGCGTGCGGCACGTCTCCACCAGCAGCTTCGGGTCCTTGTCCACCGTGAGGCGCACGACCGTGACGATCTGCGGTCGTGCGTTCTGCGGCATGGGCCCCGGCGTGAACACGTCGAGATCGACGCCGAGGGGAATCCGCTCGATCGGCGTCACCGAGGCAGCGGAGTACTCCTGCGCGGCGTAGTCCGAGCAGCAGACGATGACGTCGACCCGGTCACCGAGGCGCTGGTTGAACGCCTGCACCGCCTTCTTCACCGCGGTGCGTCGGGAGAACGACTGCTGCACGACGTCGTCGAGGCGCTCGTGGGAGATCAGCACGATCGGCGGGCGATCGACCGCGGTGCGTCCCGTGGAGCGGGTGGCGGCAGCCGCGAGGGTCGTCTTGTCGGAGAGCTCGATCACGTCGGGGCCGATCTGGTCGATCATCCGCTCGACAGCACCCTGGTTGAAGATCATCCGGTACCCACCCATCCGGCCTGGCAGCATCCGGGCACGGACCTCCACGAAGGTCCGGCCGCTGTCGTCGACGGTGCGTCGGTTCCGCTTCCCTGCGATCACGGTGGTCACCTCTGCGCCCGCCGTCAGGTACCGGGCGGCGAGTTCGTCGAGGGCCACGCGCAGGCCCCCGCTGGTCGAGCCGTAGAAGTTGGCGAGCTGGAGGATGTGCATGTCCGGTTCCCGTTTCGGCGACCTGTCAGATGACCGACCGCAACGCGGCCGGTGGCCGGTCGGGTGGTTCGAGGGCGGCGGGCGTTGCTGCTGCGACGACACCGAGGGCCGGGGCGACGAGCACGACGAAGACCAGCAGTTGCAAGCCCGCGCTCGCCATTCCGCCGACGTCGAGGACGCCGCCGACCGCCCATGCGATGACTGCGGCCGTGGTGCAGGTGACGACGGCGCCGATCCACCGTGTCCACGGGAAGGCCTGTCGCATCGGGACACCGAGCACCCGCCCGATGTGACGGAGGGCCACCATCCAACCGATTGCGCTCGCAGCGAGGGTCCCGTAGGCAGAGCCCGTCATGCCGCCGAGCCACGCGCCGACACCCGCCAGGACGAGGTTGGCACCCAGCGTCACACCGGCCACCTGGAGGAGCTCGCGGGTGCGGTCCGCGGCGCGCAGCATCATCCCGTACTCCGCGACACGGTGCAGCGTGATGGCGGTGAAGATCTGGAAGGGCAGCACGCCACGGGCGAACTCGTCGCCGAAGACGGCGGGGATCAGCTCGGGTGCCACCAGGATCAGCCCGACCCCGAGCGGCACCACCAGCAACGACATGGCTCCGGTGAGCTGGAGCCAGTTGGCGTGGGCGGTCGCCAGGTCGGCGTGGTGAAAGGCGGCAACCAGGCCGGTCACCAGGGCGGCACCGCCCGCATAGGGGAGCACTGCCAGCAGGGGTATCTCCTGGGCGGCCACTGCGTAGATGCCGAAGTCGGCCGGTTCGAATGCGGCGATCAGCCACTTGTCGATCGACCGGTTCAAGATGGCGACGGCGACCGTCGCTCCCAGGGGGATGCCGTAGCGGAGCTGGTCGACCAGGAACGCCCGGCCGAGCCCTCCGGGGCTGCCGGGAACCGACGCGAACAGGAAGCACATCCCGGCGGAGAAGCGCACTGCGCCGGCGAGCAGCAGCCCCATGACGAGGCCGTCGACGCCATACCCGGCCGCCACGGGCACGATGGCCCCGGCCAGCACGACGCAGGTGCCGGCGAGGTCCCACAGCGCCACGGCGCCGTAGCGCCCGAGGCCGATCAACGTCATGCCGACACAGCTCGCGGGGAGCTCCAATGTGATCGCCAGCCCCAGCCAGGGGAGCACGCTGCCGTCGCCCAGCTGGCCGCCCGACAGCAGCGGCCGGGCGACGATCAGGGCGAGCGTGATGACGAGCCCGATGCCGAGCACGAGGCCGACGTTCTGCAGGACCAGATTGCGTCGCTTGGTCTCTTCGACACGGGGAAGGAAGAACACGATGCCGTGGTGAATGTTGAGGGTGCCGATCGTCGTGCCGGCGAGGTAGATCGACAGCACGAACGCGGCCTGGTTCCACTCGGTGGGGCTCATCAGCCTGACCAGCAGGATCGCCAGGATCAGCTGCGTCGCCTTCACTGCTGCCTGCCCTGTTGCGATCAGAGCCGTGGCCTGGGCCGCTTTGCTCAAAGGACCCTCAGGTGTGTTCGTGACCGCCCGTCCAGGCCCTGGCGAACCTCGCGGGCGCGGCGCCAGAACGGGGCTCTACCAGTGTCGAACCGAGGGTCGTCGACGTCGAGTTGGGCGAGAAGTCGCGGGTGGTTGCTGGCCACGTAGTGCAGCACCTGGCAGTCCGACGACAGCTCGACGTGCGCATCCTCGAAGCAGCGGTAGCTCTGCCCTGGCGGGATCGGATAGAAGCGTTGTGGCGGGAGCACACGTGCGAGACCCGGCGATTCGCGGCGGACGTCGTCGATCAGCGAGGGACCGAGAGCGAAGCGTGCCGCAGCATCGACGCCGACGGCTCGGCTCAGGGCCGCCGCGACGAAGTCCGACCGGGCGGGAGCGCCGAGGACAGCGTTGTTGGCTTGCAGGCGACCCCAACGCGGCGGCCGAACGTCGTAGTCCTGCACCAGCCGCCCTGCGGTGAGCCGGCATCCGATGCGGTTGCCCAGCCATGATGCGGCCCATGGAGCGGACCGGAGCGCGCCGCTTACCCCGAGCCCGTTGGACACCCGTCGGCGGTTCGCAGCCCAAACCATCTCGACGCCCAGGTAGCTGCCGGTGACCGCCGGGTCGTCGAGGGGAGCGAACACCAAGACGTCGGTGTCGAGGTAGACGCCACCGTCTCGGTGCAGCACCGCGAGGCGCGCCAGGTTGCTGATGGCGGCGGGGCTCCGGGTGGGGAGCCGGTCGAGCAGAGCGAGGTACGGCGCTCGGCCGCCCGGGCACGACCGGAAGAGATCATCGAGTCGCTCGGGGCGAACCTGCACCCGCCGCGACCTGGCGACGGCGGTGAGGTGGGGGCTGTCGGGCGCGGTGCCGATGAGATGGATGTCGATGTCGGCGTCGGGCATGGCGACGAGCACCGACTCGACGGCGAGCCGGCAGTGGTAGGGGAAGCGGTTTCCCATCCAGACGAAATGCACACGCAGACGCGGCCGACTCACGACATCGAATCTCCGGGTCGAAGGTGTCGGGAGCCCCAAGCAGAGGTGTCGGCCATCCGATTTTCTGGTGCCGTTGTCGGATCGGTCGCCGCGAGCGGCCGCTCCGGCTGGGGCACGACCGGATCTTTGTCGTATCGACCGAGGCGAGTCTTGCGGATCCCACGAGCCGGGTGGGTTGCGCCGATGGAATCCTGGGCATCTCCGCCGACGTCGGTGATCGCAGCCCGATCGGCCGATGTGAGGAGAAGACCGCATGACCGATGCCGAAGACCCCCACGATGATCTCCTGCTGTTCTCGCTCGACGGCGGGGCGGGACCCGGGCCCGAGATCGCCGCCCGGATCGGATGCAGCCTCGCCGCCCACGAGGAGCGGGCGTTCGACGGCGGCGAGCACAAGACCCGACCGCTGGTCAACGTCCGGGGCCGTGACTGCTGGGTGCTGGCGTCGCTCGACGGCACGGCCGACCGCTCGGCCAACGACAAGCTCTGCAGGCTGCTGTTCTTCGTGGGGGCGCTGCGAGAGGCGTCGGCGCGCACGGTCAGCGTCGTCGCGCCCTACCTGTGCTACTCCCGCAAGGAGCGCCAGACCAAGGCTCGCGACCCGGTGACCACCCGGTACATCGCCCAGATGTTCGAGGCTCTCGGCGCCGATCGTGTGGTCACGGTCGACGTCCACGATCTCGCTTCGTTCCAGAACGCGTTCCGCTGCCGGACCGATCACCTCGAGGCGACGTCGCTGTTCGTCGAACATGGCGCGCTGCTCGCCGGCAGCCGACCGGTCACCGTCGTCGCTCCCGACATCGGCGGCGTCAAGCGGGCGGCGCGCTTCCAGGAGCAGCTCGCGGCGGCGCTGGGCCGGCCCGTCGAGCTCGCCTTCACCGAGAAGTACCGCAGCCGGGGGCGCCTTACCGGACGCGACGCGGTGCTCGGTGACGTCGAGGGCCGGGTGGCCGTCGTCTACGACGACATGATCGGCTCGGGCGGAACGATGCGGCGCGTGGCATCGACCCTGGCCGGCCGCGGCGCCGACGAGATCCACCTGGCGGCCACGCACGCTCTGTTCACGTCGGACGCGACGGCGCTGTTCGCAGACGCGGCGGTGACGTCGGTGATCGTCACCGACAGCGTCGCCCCGGGCCGCCTCGACCCTGCGGTCGTCGGCGAGCGCCTGACCGTCCTGGGGCTCGCCCCGCTGCTGGCCCACGCCATCGAAGCGATGCACGGTGGAGGTTCGGTCAGCGAGCTGCTGGACCTCCCGACCTGATGGCCGTCTCCGAGCCATCGAGGCCCGCTTCTTCGGGGCCGGCTCCGAAGGACCGGCCCACCTTCGCCGACGAAGTCGCCTTCCTGCGCGACGAGGCCTGGCCGGGCGAGGAGGTCGAGGTCGTCGAGACCCACCTGTCGTGCGTGTTCCTCACCGCCGACCGGGCCCACAAGCTGAAGCGGCCGGTGGTGCAGCCCTACCTGGACCACCGCCGGCTGTCGGCCCGCCTCGCCGACTGCCGGAACGAGGTCAGCCTCAACCAGGCGCTGGCCCCGGGCGTCTATCTGGGGCTCGAGTCCCTGACGGTCGACGACGCCGGGCGGCTGCATGTCGGTGGCGACGGCACGGTCGTGGACTGGATGGTCGTGATGCGGCGCCTCGACCGTGACGAGCTCCTCGATCGACGCATCGTCACCGGGACGGCGACCGCCGCCGAAATCGACCCCGTCGTCGAGATGCTGGCGGGCTTCTACAAGGCGCAACGGCCGCAACCCACCACGCCCGGCGAGTACCGCGACACGCTGACCGCGATGCTCGCCCAGGACGTCGACGAGCTCACCAGCCGCGAGTTCGGGCTGGTCGACGATCTCGCCCATGGTCTGGGTGCGCCGCTGGCAGAGGCCATCGACACGGCTGCCGGACTCGACCGCCGCGCCGGTCGCCTCGTCGACGGCCATGGCGATCTCCGCCCCGAGCACGTCCGCTCCGGGCCCGAGCCGCTGGTCATCGATCGGCTGTCGTTCTCGGCGTCGCTGCGCCGGGTCGACCCCTACCACGACCTGGCGCTGCTGGCGGTCGAGTGCGAGTACCTCGGTGCGCCGGCGCTCGGCGACCACGTGCTGTCGACCTATCGCAGCCGATCGGGCGATGTCGTCGACGACGACGTGCTCTCGCTCTACCGGGCGCTGCGGGCGCTGACGCAGGCACGGCTGTCGGTTTCGCACCTGCGTGATCACGTCGAGGACCCGCAGCGGTGGCTGCGGCGCGGCGACGCCTATCTGAACATCGCCCGACGACACCTCGCCGCGCTCCCGGCCGCCTCGCCCTGACCGGTTCGGGCGCTCCTCACGGGGACGGCTCGCCGGAGCCAGACCCGTCGGGGCCGAACTCGACGGTGGACTGGCCGGCTCCGGTCGCATCCCAACGTCGCGTGCCGTGCAGCCCCGCCAGGTTCCAGCGCAGCGCCCGGCTGCCGTCGGGCCACAACTCCATCGTCTGGGAACCCCACAAGCCCTCGATGCGGACGTGGCGGAGCCGGACATCGGCATCCCAACGCTGTTCGACAGACGATCCGTCGTCGTAGATGGCTCGCTCGGTCAACGAGCCGTACAGATCGCGTTCCTGCTCGATGCGCACCGGCTCGCGATCCACCACGAAGGCGCCGTCGCGGTCGAAGGCCTGCACCTCCTCGGCCGTGGTGCCGTCGGCGTCGACCTGTCGGTTCAGCACCCGGCCGGTGTCGTCCCACACGACCTCGAGTCGCGAACCGTCGGTGTGTTCGACGACGAGGGTCGATCGAACCGTCGCATCGTGCAGGGTCTGGTGCGCGCCATGGTCGTGGCCGGTCGTCACGATCGGATCCTCCCTCGATCGACGCCCGTCGTCGTTCCCGGGCTCCTGTGTCCACTGCAGGCGATCGCCGGGCGGAGGTGCAGAGGCGTTCGGCCCCTCTCGGCCGAGGGCGGGGTCAGCGGGCGGATTCGGTCGCCGGCTCCGGCTCGTGGATGGCTCCGTCGCGCAGTTCCAGGCGACGATCGGCCGCTGCTGCGACCTCCGGATCGTGGGTGACGGCGATGACGGTGGTGCCGTGGGTGTCGCGTTGGGCTCGCAGCAGGTCGATCACCAGCGCCGACGAGGCGGGGTCGAGGCTGCCGGTCGGCTCGTCGGCGAGCAGCACCTTCGGTGAGTTGGCGATGGCCCGGGCGATGGCGACGCGCTGGCGCTCCCCACCCGACAGCTTCGGAGGCATGCGGTCCGCGGCGTGGCCGAGGTCGAGGACCTCGAGCAGTTCGGCGACCCGTTCCACCCGCTCGCGTCGACTCCGGCCGCTGCCGTACATGGCGAGCTCGACGTTGCGGGCCGCCGACAGGTGCGGCAGCAGGTTGTGGAGCTGGAAGACGATGCCGACGACGTGGCGCCGGTACCGGTTGACGGCCACGAGGTCGTCGAGGTCCTGACCGTCGACGACGATTTCGCCCGCAGTCGCCCGGTCGAGACGTCCGAGCAGGTGCAACAGGGTCGACTTGCCGCCTCCCGAGGGCCCGGTGACGGCGACGATCTCGCCGCGGCGCACCTCCAGGTCGATCCCGCGCAGGATCTCCACCGATCCGAATCGCTTCTGCACCCCCCGGCACGCGACGACGACGTCTCCTGCTGGCTCATTCACGGCGCAACGCCTCCAACGGCGGCAGGAACGCCGCCCGCGCTGCGGGGTACTGCGCCCCGAGGAACCCGATGCCCACGGCGGTGCCCAGCGCCCGCCAGAACACCGCAGCGGTGTAGTCGGGATCCAGGACGCCACGCAACGATCCGATCTCCTGCAGGATCTCCACGGCGACGAACGACAGCGCCACGCCCAGCACCGCGCCGGCCAGGCTGATGACGAGGGTCTCGCCCACCACCATCGCAACCATCCGCCGGCGCGACCACCCGATCGAGCGCAGGATGCCGAACTCGCGCATGCGCTCGGTGAACGTCAGCAGCATCGTGTTGGTGACGATGACGACGCCGAACACGAGCGCCACGATCGTCGCCGCATCGTCGGCGGCGGTCAGCAGCGCCAGGTTGCGGTCGGCGCGGCCGAACTCCTCGGCGGTCCGCACGGTGACGAGCTGGGGGAACTCGTCCTCTATCGCCTCGCGCACACCGTCGACCTCGACGTCGGGTTCGGTGCGGACGAACGCGAGCGTGACGGCGCCGGGGCGGCGCTGCTGGGCCTGGAGCTCCACCAGCGGCAGCATCGACGCCGAGTCGCCGAATGCCTGGCCGGTGGCGAACAGGCCGACGATCCGGTAGCGGTCGTCGCCGACCAGGATCTCGTCGCCCACGGCCCGGTCGAGGTTCCCGGCGGCACGGTAGCCCAGCATGATCTCGTCGTCGGCGGTGGCGGTGAAGGCCCGGCCCTCCACGACGCGCACCCCGAACTCCTCGAGCTGCGCCGGGTCGATCCCGATCCGCAGGAAGAACGGGTTCTCGGCGTCGAGCTCGATCGGTCGGACGAGGACGCCGGTGACCGCAGCAACCCCCGGGGTCTCGCGCAGGAGCTCCAGCTCCTGTTCGTCGATGGCGCTGTCGAGCACGTCGGTGACACCTTCCTGGGAGATCGTGAAGTCGGCCTGGCCGACCTGCAGGACCTGGATCGCGGTCTCGCGCAGGCTGTGGGTGACGATGCCGATCGTGATCGCCGCGCCGACTCCCATCGCCACCGCCGCCGCAGTCAGCACAGAGCGCACGGGCTTGATGCGGACGTTGTGGAGGATCAGGACGAAGAAGCTCACCGCTGGTCCTCCGGCGCCGGTGCCGGCACACGAAGGCGATGGTCGTCGCCCGGTTCGAGGACGTGCCGACGCAGCCAGATCAGATGATCGTGCTCGGTCGTCATCGTCGCACCTCGCCTCCCTGCCCATCGTGGAGCGCGCCGGGCAGGTTGGTTCAGGGGCGAATGTCACCTCGTGCGTGGACGGGCGCAGGTCCGCCGGGCGGCCTGGCCGACCGCGTCGGGGACGCGCGGTCTCGACGGGGGGATGGCTACAGCGACACCGCAGAGCACGATGCCGAGCACGGCGTCGACCACCGTTGCGAGGACAGTCCCGCGATGGGCGAACCCGCCGGGGCCGGACGCAACACGACCGTGCCGCGGTTCACGCTGACTCGTGGTGGGGTGGAGGTCCCCGGCGTGGCGCCGGACCCGCCGCCACCCGATGGGGGTGGGGTGCCCGGGTCGGTCGGGGTGCTCGGCGGCGGCGTTGGCGATGGCGTGTTCCCGTCGGTCGAACCCGCGCCCGAGCCATCGCTGCCCGAACGGCGCGGCGGGCTGGTCGTGTCGCTGCTCGTCGAGCTCGACGAGCTCGACGTGGAGCCCGACGACGTGCCCGATGCGGCGCCCGGACCGCTCGGCGTGACGGCGCCGCCGTCGGGTTGGTAGGTGTAGCCGTCCTCGAGCAGCAGCATCAACGGCCCGCTGCGGTTGAAGCGCACGGATACGTCGACGGTGCCGGGTTGCAAACTCGAGGGCACGGTCACCAACAGCTGCGAAGGTGAGAAGGTCCGTGTCTGGACGTTGCGCTCGCCGAACCACACGTTGATGTCGACCCCGGTGGGGAACCGGCCCGACAACGCAATCGTGGTGCCGCCGGTAACCGGTCCGGTCCGCGGCGACAGCGCGGTGAGGGCCCACTCGCCGGATTCCACGGGCTCGGGAGCCGGGGGGAGTGGGATGGTCTCGTCGGCGCTGCCGCCGTCACCTGTTCCGGCTCCTGTGCCGCCCGACGTCGTCGGCTGCCGATCCGTGGGCGTGGGGGGACGCGTCGGGGTTGCAGGCGTACTCGGCGACGACGGGCCGGACGGGCTGCTCGGAGCCGTCGGCGACGAGCCGTTGGTGGCGGCGCCGGGGGCGTCGGTCGTGACCGAACCGCCGGCATCGGGCGTGCGTGGAGTCGTCGGGCTGGAACCGGTGGCGGCGGGGGTGCCGGTGCTCGGCCGGTTCGTCGGGGCCGTGGGGTCCCCGCCGCTGCCGCTCGGGGCCTCGGGCGCGGTCGGGCTGGGCGATCCGGCGCCGCCGTCGGATGCCGTCGCTCCGCCACCGGCGGAGCCTGCATCGGAGCCACCCGTGGCCGGTGGATCGTCGGTTGCCGCAGGTGGTTGCGTCGCGGCGGGCGAGCTGGGCGCCCCGGGTTCGGCGACGGCGAAGAACACCGCCATCGGCGGCGAGATCGCGCCGCCGCTGCCATCGAGGAGCTCGGCGATGAGGGCGTATTGTCCCGCAGGGAAGGTCGACTCGAACTCGACGACGTGGCCGTCGCCGCTCAGGCGGGCGCCCTCGACGGGCACGGGCGCGAATGCCCCGGCGTCGTCGGTCATGCGGTCGGATCCGCCGATGCGGGCCGCCAGACCGGTGACGGCCAGGACCTGGCCGGCTTCGACCGTCGCCACCGAGAACCGGATCGAGCCGTCGCCCTCCATGGGCGCCGCCAGGGCAGCGGTGAACGGGCCGGGGGCATCCGGCGTCAGGGTGTCCAACCCGTCGACCCGCATGGACAGGGCGCCTGACGAGGCCTCGGAGGCACCGACGGCCGCTGCCAGGTTGACGCGCCCGAGGCCCTCGACCTCGTCGACGGTGGCGGTGAGGCGGGCGCGCAGCTCGCCGGCGGAGCTCACCTGGCCCGACGACAGCAGCACCGCCGCGGCGCCGGCGACGTTCGGCGCGGCCATGGAGGTGCCGGACATGAACCCGTAGGAGCCGCCGTGCAGCGTCGAATAGATGTGCGACCCCGGTGCATAGACGGTGATGCCGGGGCCATGGTTCGACCACGAAGCCCGACGGTCGCTGTTGGTGGTGGCCCCGGCGGCGATCACGTTGTCGTAGATCCCGGCGAATCCGGCCGGCCACGACGACGTGTCGTTCTCGCCGATGACGGCGCCGATGTTGCCCGACCCGACGACGATGACGACGTCGTTGGCCGCGGCTGTCGCGAACGCGTTCTCGAAGGGCTCGGCTGCTGATCGAGGCTGATACGGCGCTGTCGACAGCGACATGTTGATGACGTCGGCGCCGTTGGCGACGGCGTAGTCGACCGCCGCCGCAGCCCACGACATGGCTATACCACCTCGGCGCGACACCTTGATGGGCATGATCTTCGCGCCGGGTGCGACCCCGGCGATACCGACACCGTTGTCGGCGCCGGCGGCGATGATGCCGGCCACGTGGTTGCCGTGGTTGCGGACCGGGTCCTCGGCGTCCGAGGAGGGGTCGTTGTCGTTGAGGCCGAAGTCCCAGCCGTTGCAGTCGTCGACGAACCCGTTCCCGTCGTCGTCGACGCCGTTGCCGCAGATCTCGTCGTCGTTGGTCCAGAGCTGCCCGGCGAAGTCCGGATGGGTGAGGTCGATCCCGGAGTCGATGACCGCGACGACGACGTCGTCGCCACGGGCGACCGACCACGCTGCCGGGACGTCCATGTCGGCGTCGACGACACCCGGAACTCCGGCGGCCTGTGCTCCGGCGCCGGTGTTGTCGAGGGCCCACTGCCGTGCCAGGTGGGGGTCCGACGACCCGAACTCCAGGGGCACGTCGACCGCCACCTCACCGACGGCACCGAGGGCACGCACCGTCGCCTCGTCCGCGCTGGTGGCCACGCCGGCCATGCCGCCGCCGAGGGGCAGGATCTCGGCGAACAGGCCGGTCTCGACGAGCGCTGCGATGAAGGCGGCGTCCTCGCCGGGCACCGGACCGGTGACGACGGTGTCGACCGGCTCGGTGTCGCCGAGGACGGTCGGCTCGGCTGTCGGGTCGACCGCGGGGTCGGCTGCGGCGCTGTCGGGGGTCGGTGCCTCGGGGGTCGGTGCCTCGGCCGGCGGGGCATCGGTCGGGGTCGCCTCGGGCGGATCGGCGGGCGTGATGTCGTCGACGACGATGCCGGGATCGTGGAACGTCCCGTCGACGCCCTTGCCGATGAGGCGCCCGTCGGCGGTACGCGCCAGGTGCACACCCGAGGGCAATGCCGCTTCGAAGCGCTCCTCGGCAGGGGTCCGGGGCTGGGCCCAGGTGACCGGCAGCGAGATCCTGGTTCGGGTGACACTGCCGTCGGGGCCGATGATCTCCACCCGCTCGATGGACGGGTCGTTCTGCCTCGCCAGGGCAGCGCGCACGAGGCTGGCCGATCCGACGCCGACGCTGTAGCCGTCGCCGGAGCCGCCGTTGGCGGATGGGGGTGCGGTCACGACGAACCGCTCGAGGCCGTCGTCCCAGGTCTTGACGGTCTCCATGAACTCTTCGTCGACGACTGCGGCTGCGGCGGCGTCCTCGGAAGGCGATCCGACGAGGCCGCACCCCGATCCGAGAAGCGCGACGGCCGCGACCATCGTGGTGATGCGTGCCGTGCGGCCGCCGGTGAATGAGGTCATCGTCGTCTGCGCTTCTGCGGGGCGATCGGGCGACCGGGCGGCGAGCCACGGATGCCCTGGGGCCCGGCCCCTTCGGCGCGATCGAGCGCGGACTCGATGGTCCGAGACCCGATTGGGGACTATCACCTACCCCGTTGTGGGCCCGGGGGCCCACGCGGATCAGCCCTGACGTTCGACGGCGACGTCGTGGCGGCGCGCTGCCGGGTCGCCGGCGAAGCGCGAGACGACGATCCGGTGATCGCCTGCCGGAGCCTGCCAGCGGTGCCCGTCGGGGTCGCGGGTGGCGAGCGCAGCCAGCGGCACGTCGATGTCGACGGTGCCGACACCTCCGGCCGGGATCTCGACCCGGGCGAAACCCACCAACCGCGGCGGCGCCTCGGGGTCGGCGAGCTCTGCATAGACCTGGATGACGTCGGCGCCGTCTCGATCGCCTGTGTTGGCGACCGTGGCCCGGACCTCGATGGTGTCGCCTGCGAGGCGGACCTCGGAGCCCGTCAGCTCGAAGGTCGTGTACGACAGGCCGTAGCCGAACGCGAACGCGGCCTCGTTGCCCGTTCGTCCGAGATGCCACCAGCCGTGCCAGCGGTCGTAGCGGAACGAGGTGGCGTCGGCGTCGAAGGCCGGCAGGTGCTCCTCGTGGCGGGGGACGCTGAAGGGGAGGCGTCCCGAGGGGTCGACGGCGCCGCTCAGGACGTCGGCGAGTCCCGGGCCCGCCTGGCAGCCGCCGTACCATGCCTGGGCGAGGGCAGGGACGGCGTCGACCCACTCGTCGACGACGACGGCGCTGCCGGCCTGGATCACCACGACGGTCCGGGGGTTGGCGGCGACCACCGCCCGGATCAGGGCAACGTCGCTGTCGTGGAGCCGCAGACTGCGGCGGTCGCCGCCGACGCTGAACCCCCGGGTGCGTTCGCTGTGCCAGTCCGGTCGGACGGTGGGTGGCAGGTCGGCGATACGGGCGGCGAAACGCTCGGCGACGTCGGGCTCGTCGGCGGCAGGGAAGAGCGCCGCGAGGTCCGTGGCGGTCGGGCCGATGTACTCGCCCTCGTCGAGGTAGGTGTAGCCCACGACCACCACGGCGGCGTCCGCCTCGGCGGCGATCCGGGCGGCGCGTTCGGGGTCGCTGCCGTCGTCGTGGCGGACCGATGCGAAGGCGCCGGCCATGCCGTCGAGCACGGTGACGCACTCGAGGTCCCACACGTCGCTGGAGCCGCCGTCGCCGAGGTTGACACGATCCGCCAACGGCCCGACCACCGCGACGGTGGCGCCGGGATCGATCGGCAGGACCGCGGTGCCTTCGACGATGTCGTTCTTCAACAGCACCACCGAGCGCGCCGCGACCTCGCGGGCCAACGCCCGGTGTTCGGGTGCGCCGAGCAGATCCCGAGGCGGGGCAGGCGCCGAGAGCACCACGTCGAAGCGCAGCAACGTGGCGACGATGCGGGCCGCCGCCGCGTCG
Source organism: Acidimicrobiales bacterium (assembly GCA_046290435.1). Classification (GTDB taxonomy): domain Bacteria; phylum Actinomycetota; class Acidimicrobiia; order Acidimicrobiales; family UBA8592; genus CAVQUE01. Next base: position 116,477 of record JBKAGO010000074.1, on the reverse strand, counting down.
ACGTCGTCCCATGAGATCTCACCCGCCTCGAGTGCTGCAGGGAGGCTCTCGCTGCGGACCATGCGGTAGGGCATCTCGATGTCGAGCCCCGCGGCGACCGAGGTGGCCCCGTCGCGCAGCCCGAAGATCCAGTCGCTGATGACGAACCCCTCGAACCCCCATTCGCCTCGCAGGATGTCGGCGATCAGCGCGTGGCTCTGGCCGCACCACTCGCCGTTGACCGAGTTGTACGCGGTCATGACCGCCGCGACGCCCTCGTCGACGATGCGACGGAAGTGGGGCAGGTACACCTCGTGGAGGGCGACCTCGTCGACGTCGATGTCGACGCTGAAGCGGGCGTTCTCCATCGAGTTCGCAGCGAAGTGCTTGACGCACGCCATGACGTGGCGCTGCAGGCCCCGCGTGAACGCGGCGCCGAGCTCGCCCACGTGGTGGGGGTCCTCGCCGTAGGTCTCCTGGGCGCGGCCCCAGGCGGGGTGGCGGAGGAGGTTGACGCAGACCGCCCCGGTCAGGGTTGCTCCCGCGGCGCGCAGCTCCCGCCCGATGGCGTCGCCGACACGCTCTTCGAGCCCGGGATCCCAGGTGGCCCCGCGAGCCATCGAGACCGGGAACGCCGTCGCGTTGGCGATCACGCATCCGCGCGGACCGTCGGCGAAGTGCACGCCGGGCAGGCCGACACGCTCGACCCGGGCCGCGGTGAACGTGTCGAGGTGGTAGCCGTTGTCGCCGAGGAAGCCGAGACCCGCCCAGGTCGGTGCGTCGCCGTCGAGGCACCACAACCGCTCCTCGGGCGTCAGCGCGTCCACGACCCGGCGCGCCGCATCGGCGGCGGCCATGCCGTTGCGGACCGCTTCGCGTGCGGCTGGGAAATCCATCGGCGCTCTCCTCCTCACCCGAGGGCGCCGACGCGTCGCCGGCGCACCGGGGAATCTTCCCACGGGCCCCCAGGCATCGCCGTCGCCGATGGGTCGGGAGGCCCGGTTACGGCTGGGTTGTTCCTCCCGAAGTGGCGCCGAAACGATGATTCCGTCGGCCCCACCAGAGATATCGCCGTCAACAGGTCCCGATCGGCTCCGAATGAGAGAGCATGGCGAAAATCCGCAATGGCGAGAACGACAGGGGTTTCGATGCTCGGGTGCGCACCACCCCGCGCATGACCCATACCGAGGACCAGTTGCTGTTGGCGCGGTCGGAGCGCTGGTTCCTCCAGCAGGTGCGCCGACACGGCACAGCCCGCCTCACCGCACGGATCACGCTGGTGATCATCGTCATCTCGCTCGCCGTGGCGTGCGCGGTGATCGCGCCGCTGGGTGCGTTCGAAAAGACCGACTACTGGGTGCCGGCGGTGCTGCTCTCCACGATCATCCCCGCCTTCAGCGCGCCGCCGGCGCTCGTGTACACGATGCGGCTGGTGGCCCAGCTCGACGTGGCGTCCGGGCTGTTGCACCAGGCGTCGGTCACCGACGCACTCACCGGCATCCGCAACCGTCGGGGGTTCTTCGACACGCTGTCAACCGCCGGCGGCGACGGCGACGTCGATGTGGCCATGGTCGACCTCGATCTCTTCAAGCAGCTGAACGATCGCCACGGCCACGACTTCGGCGACCGGGCCCTGCGCACGGTGGCCAACTGGCTGCAGGCGACCGTCGGTGACGATGGCATCGTCGGGCGCCTCGGCGGCGACGAGTTCGCCCTGGTCGCCCGGGCCGGGTCCGTGGACGGGCTCGGCACCCGGCATCGCCTGGAGCTCGAGGGCATCGAGTTCGAGGCCACCATCGGACGTGTCCGCTGCGCCGCCGGCGACGACCGCGAGATGGCGCTGCTCAACGCAGACGCCGAGCTGTACCGCCACAAGAACGCACGCAACGAGCCGGCTGCGTCGGCCGAGCACCCTTCGCTGATGCTGTTCGATGCCGAGCACGTCGGCGCCGAGCGCCACCGGGCAGGGTCCGCGGGCGCCCGCGCATAGTTTCCGAGTCCGACCCGGTGGTGCTGCGGCGGTCGGTGGCTTCTCAGGCGTTCGCCATCGCCTCGAGACGGGCCACCGCATCGTCGAGACCGCCGGGTCGGGCCCGGGCCAGCCATGCGGCGCGCTGTTCGTCGACGAGGCGGCGCAGGTCGTGGTCGACATCGAGGTCGACCGCACTGCCGAGGTGGCCGAGCAGGCGTGCCGCACCGTTGCGGGCCAGGCCGGCCGCGACGGTCAGCTCGTGCACGATCGTCGCCGCGTCGGAACAGGACGGCCGGGCCCGGGACAGATCGTCGATGCGGTGCTCGATGCGCTCGAGCGCTGCGGCCACCAGATCCGGGTCGAGGGCGCCGGTCGTCAACGTCGCCGCCCCGGTGACAGCCCCGTGGAGGGGGCTGGCGTTGAAGGTCCGCTGCCCGAGGGTCGACCAGACCGAGCCGAGGTCGACGACGGTGGCTCCCAGGACACCGGCGTCATCGTCGAAGGCGACCCGATCGAGGGTGGCGGCGACATCGAGGTCGGCGTTGGCCGTCGGATCCCAGGCGACGGCTCCGCCGTAGAGCATGGGCCCGAAGCTGAGCGACGGCGGTTGCAGATGCCCGTCGTCGCCCCAGTCGGTGACGAGGAGCCCTTCGGCGCCGCGCCGGGACCCGACGTGCGCGGCGTCGAGGAGATTGCCCACCGCATTGTCGATTCGGCCCACGACCGAGCACCACGTCGATGTCCCGCCGGCCACCCAGAAGGGCGTGCCCGAATCCACGAACACCTCGGTGAGCGGCTCGAAGCCGGCCATGGCGTCGATGTCGACACCGAGACGGTCGAGAACGGCCCGGACCGAGTCCGGGATCGCCCCGGTGTCGAAGCCCGGGGCCTCGTAGTTCCACGCCACCGGGATGACGCCGCTGTCCAGACGGGCGAGCAGTTCGGGTTCGCGCCGCAACACATCGGCCCACACCAGTACCCGGCGACCCTCGGCGGTGAGCGGCCCGGTCAGCCGGGCCAGGTGCTCGAGGTACACGGTGCCCTTGCCGCGCCGGGCGACGTCGTCGGCGCTGGCACCGAGCCCGAGCTCGAAGGGTTCGTCGCAGCCGATGTTGACCATGGCGCCGTCGAAGTGCCCGAGCAGCTCCGACACCAGCCTCAGGCTGAACGCCGCGTTGTCGGGTGTAGGGGCGAGCGTGCTGGGCGGGCGGACCACGCCGGGCACGATCTCGAAGCCGGCGGGGGACTCGGCCCGGTGCGCGTAGCGGTCGTGGCGCAGCCATCGCTCCATGTGGCCGAAGGTGTTCTGGTTGGCGACGAGGTCGATGCCGGCCCCGTCGCAGCGGCCCCGGAGCCACGCCAGGTCGTCGGCGGTCATCGGCGACGAGTTGCGCCACACCGTCTCGTGGTCGCGGTAGGCGAAGGTGTGCTCGGTGTAGAGCTCGAGGTGGTTGAGCCGCGCCCGCTCCATGATGGCGACGAGGCGGTCGAGCGTGGCGAGGGTGGGGACCCGATCGCGGCTGATGTCGAGCATGTAGCCCCGGACCGCGAAGGCAGGACCGTCGTCGATGACCAGTCCCGGCACCTCGTCGGGGTGGCTGTGCCGGAGCTGGGCCAGGGTGTCGAGGCCGTAGCGACGGCCGTGGTCGTCGGCGTGGGCCAAGGTGATGCCGCCGTCGACGATCAGCCGGTACGACTGCGGCGCCAGGCTGTCGTCGGCGAGCAGCTGTGGCGAGGCATCCGCGGGGGCGGGCGAGCCGGTGCGCCGGAGGCGGGCGGGACGCGGGAAGACGTCGAGCTGGTCGGACGGGTTGTCGGGCACGGGCCTCGCCTCCGGTCGATCTCGGTCGGGGGGTCCCGCCGTGGGATGACACGTGGCCAATCATGCCCGGCGCCGGGTCGTCGGTGCCCGGTTGCGCACCGAGGGTCCGGTTCCGGGCGATTCCCGCGACAATGCAACGGACGACCGAACCGACGAGGAGCCGATCGATGACGCGACCGAACGAGCACGGTGGGGGACAGGCAGGACCGCCGATCGCCGGCGACCCCGGCAGCTTCCCCAGCGACGCCGAGCTGGCCCGCACCCTCGCCGCTCGCCGGCGGCGGGCGACGTTGTGCACCCTCACCGCCGAGGGCTACCCCTACGGCAGTGCCGTGTCCTATGTCGACGATGCGTCGGGGATGCCGGTGGTGCTGATCTCGGAGATGGCCGAGCACACCGTCAACGCCCGCGGCGACAGTCGCGCCAGCATCCTGATCAGCGACGAGACCTCCGATGCGGCCGATCCGCTGGCGGCGGCGCGCATGACCCTGGTGGGCCGGCTGACGCTGCTCGACGAGCCGGGGCAGGCCCGGGAGGCGTATCTCGAGGCCCATCCGTACGCCTCGTACTACGCCGATTTCACCGACTTCGGGTTCTGGCGCCTCGAGGTCGAGTCGTGCCGCTACGTCGGCGGGTTCGGTCACATGAGCTGGGTGGACCGGAATTCGTATCTGGCGGCCGAGGTCGACCCGTTGGCCGAGGCGGCAGCGGGCACCATCGCCCACATGAACGAGGATCACCGCAACGCCAACCTCGCCTATGTGCAGGTGCTGGCGGGGCTGACGACGGCCACCGACGCCACGATGGCCGGCATCGACCGCTACGGCGTCACGTTGCAGGCCAAGACCCCCGAGGGACCGCGCCTGGCCCGGGTGCCGTTCCCCGAGCCGTTGGCAGCGGCCGATGAGGCCCGCCCCGCAGTGATCGCGTTGTTGCGCTCGACCGAGACCGCCTGACGGGGCAGTACCTGACCACGGTCAGCGTTCTGGCGCCGAAACTCGTTGCCAGAGCGACGCGTTTCGGCGCCAGAACCGATGGACCACCGGAGCGCCGACCCGAGCCGGCGCTGCGCTGGGGCTGTGCCGGGACGTTCAGAGCCCGGGACGTCGCAGTGCTCGTCTCAGTGCTCGTCCCAGTGGCCGTCGTGGAAGGCGTGGCGATGGCCGTCGTGGATGTAGTCGACGTGGTCGCCGTGGGGGACGGCCTCGTGGCCGCAGCCGGGGCCGTGCTCGTGGTCGTGGTCGGCGTGGGTGACGTGCTCGGTGGGAACGCACTCGTCCCAGTGGCCGTCGTGTTCGCGGTGCGCATGGCCGTCGTGGATGTAGTCGACGTGGTCGCCGTGGGGGACGGCTTCGTGGCCGCAGTCGGGGCCATGGACGTGGGTGTGGTCCTCATGCATCGTGCAGGTGGGGGCCATCGTGGGTTCCTTCTGTTCGGGCGTGGTCGACGGTGTCGACCACGATGTGGTGGATGTGATCGTCGGCGATCGAGTAGACGACCTCGCGGCCCCGCCGCTCGTGCGCGAGCAGATCGGCACCACGCAGGACACGCAGGTGTTGGGACACCAGCGGTTGGCTGGCGCCCGTCGACTCGACGAGCTCGTGGACACACCGTGGGCCGTCGAGCAACGACACCAACATGGCCAGGCGCAGCGGGTGCGCCATCGCCTTGAGCAACTCGGCGCCGCGGGTGAGCGCCTCGTCGTCGTGGTGGGTCGCCAGCCGATCGATCACGTATACATAGTGACATCGCCATATGGCAAAGTCAATATGTGTCGTCGAACCCACCTAGCCGACTGTCACCTCGATGGTCGCCCGTCCCGACTCGAAGGTGCCGGTGCGTGCCTGCACGGTGATCTCCCATCGACCCGGGATCGCCAGATCGACGACGGCGCGGTAGCTGCTGCCGTCGAGCTCCTCGGGTCGCAGCTCCAACGGCCCGACGCCCAGGTCTGGCGCGGTCGCCTCGATGATCGGGGCCCAGATCAACTCGAGCGGGCGCCCGTCGAGGTCGTCGAAGGCGACGACCAGGTCGTTCACGCCGACGGTGACCGGCGACAGTTCGAAGTGCGCGGTGCCGACGCCCGAGCTGAGCTCGACGCGCTCGCTGAGGACATCACCGTCGGGCGTGTCGGCTCGTGGAGGGCTGGACACGAGCGTTGCGGTCGCCGCCAGCACGGCGGCGAACAACACCAACTCGCAACGCAGCGTGTGACGGAGGAGCGTCGCGGCGCGCTCGGCCCGGCCGTCGGTGGCAGCGAGCCCGGGCAGCAGGTAGCGGCGGTTGTACCAACCGAGCGCGACCAGCGCCGCCACCAGCACCACCTTGACCAGGACCATCACGCCCCAGCGGCTCCAGATCTGGGCACCGAGGTCGGGGGCGACGGTTGCGGTCATCACCACACCCCCGACGCCGACGACGGCGACGGCCCGTATCGCGACCCTCGAGACGTCGATCGCCGCCGCCCGCCGGCGAGTCGGGTCGCCGCTGCGTCCGACGACCGCCAGCGCTGCAACGCCGCCCAGCCACGTAGCGCCGGCACCGATGTGGACCAGACCGGCGAGCCCGGCCAGCCAGCCGGGATCCGCCGAGCGCGTGTGGCCCTCGGCGACCAATCCTGCGATGACGAGCGCGCCGCCCGCCGCCCAGGCGACGACGCCGAACCGGGACGCCATCGGGGCGACGACCAGCAGGACGAGGCCGCCGAGGGCAAGCAGCGCCAACAACACCACCGCTCCGCCGAGGGTCGCTCGCCACGCCTCTGCGTCGAGCATTCCGGACCACGCTGCCTCGAACTCGCCCACCCGTCCTGCGACAGCCACCGGAAGCGCACCCAGGGCGACGCTCGCCCCGCGGCGAGCCACGCGAGCGACGGGCGGCGACGACCAGCGCCGGGCGAACCACCATGCTCCGATCGCGGTGAGGCCTCCTGCGTACACGAGCGCGTCGGCAACTGCACGCAGCACGCCGAGACCGGTGGGTGAGTCGAGGCCGTCGATGGTCACGTCGTCGAGCGACGCCGCACCCACGTGGAACACCGAGCCGCCGGCGACGGCATGGGAGTCGGCCGAGATCACCCGCCAGGAGACGACGAAGGTGCCGTCGCCCAACCCGGTGCTCGGGCTGATGCGCAGCGTGGCGCCGTCGGCCTCGACGTCGACGGCGACCGGGGCGCCTGTGTCGTCGAGCAGGGTGACAGCGCCGTCTCGCACGGTGACGGGTTCGTCGAAGATGACGGTGATCGTCGTGGGGGCCGTCTCGACGACCGCGCCGTCGGCAGGATCGATCGACAGCGCGATGGCGTGTGCGCCGGCCGCTCCGGGGGTTGCGGCGACGGCGAGCAGCGACAACGCCACCACCGTGATGACCCGAACGGCGCGCCCGCCCGCACCGTCGGATGTCATCGGCGCAGCTCAGCCGTGGCCGTGGCCGAGATCGTGCGCCACATCGTGGGCTTCGGCGGCGAGTGCCGCGGCGCCGGGTAGGTCGCCTGCCTCGAGCGCTGCATCCAACTCGACCAGGATGGCCAGAAGCCGTCCGTCGGGTGACTCGGCGGCGGGATCGGCGGCCGAGATGACCTCGATGTAGTCGCCGACGACCATCCGCTGGGCTGCGACGTCGAGGTTGCCCGCGGCCAGCTGATCGTCGAGCTCGTGGAGCGCCGACACGTCGAGCGACATCTCGCTGTGGCCGTGGTCGTGGTCCCCGTGGTCGTGGTCGTCGTGGCCGGCTTCGTGGTCGTCGTGGCCGGCTTCGTGGTCGTGGTCGCCGTCGTCGTGGTCACCGTGGCCCGCTTCGTCGCCGTGGTCGCCGTGGTCGCCGTGGTCGCCGTGGTCGGCGTGGTCGTGGTCCATGTCCATGTCCATGCCGCCTTCGAGGGCACGGACCTCGGCCATCACGGTCAGTGGCTCGGCGACGTCGAACTCGAACGTCACCTCGACCTCGTCGGGGTACGACGCAGCGTCGATGCCCAGGAACATCACGTGCGGACCGCCGGGCTCGAAGACGAACGTGCCGCCGGCGGGAACGACGAAGCCCTCTTCGCGTTCGACCATCGACATCATCCCGTCGTCGTCGATGGTCTCGTGCAGCTCCACCTGCGTCGAGATCGGGCTCGACGCCGAGACGATCCTGACGTCCACGTCGCTGGGGTTCGACACGATCCCGTACATGGCGCTGACGGTCTGACCCTCGGCCGGCTGGCGCGACCACGCATCGTTGATCGACAACTCGATCGCAGGCGCAGGCTCGCCGTCCGACTCGTCCTCGGTGGCGGCGTCCTCGGTGGCGGCCTCGTCCGTCGCGGTCTCGACAGCGGCCTCGGGGTCGCCGGCGGCCTCGACGGTGGTTTCGTCGTCGTCGCCGCAGGCGGCCAGCGAGAGGGCGGCCACCGCGACGAGGACGGCCGACAGCAGGGTGACGGGAACACGTCGAATCGTTCGCATGTCCTCCTGGTCGTTCCAGGACCTTGTTCGGTTCCCGGGCGATGCCGCAGAGCTCCCACCCCGTTGCCTCGCGACGTGTGATCGGGGCCGAGGTGCTGGTGGTGTCAGTCGGAGGTGGGAGCGAGCCCGAACCCGTCGGTGCCGACGAGGTCGGCGAACTCCTCGGGATACAGCTCCGCGGCGAGGGCCTCGATGCCGTCGACGATGCGAATGCCGGGATTGACCGCCTCCTGGGGGAGCACGAGATAGCGGCCCTCGGCGACGGCCGGCACCGTGTCCACGCCGTCGACGGTCGACAGGAAGGCGATCTTCTGCTCGCCGGTCTGGCCGTCGCCGGCGGTGCCGTAGTCGGTGACCACGATCATCTCGGGCGCGGACTGGACGAAGTCCTCCCAGGAGACCGTTCCCCACATCTCGAGCAGGTCCTCGAACACGTTCACCGCGCCGGCGCGGCGGTAGAGCTCGGGCACGATGGTCAGGCCGAGGCCGCCGCCGGGGGCATCCTGGCCCCAGCCGTAGCTGAACACCGGGACCGGAACTGCGTCGTCGGGGATACGGGATTCGACGACGGCCAGGCGCTGCTCCCAGTGGGCGATGAGGGCCTCGGCGCGGTCGGGTACCCCGAAGATGTCGCCGATCGCCCGCACGTCGCCGTACCACTCGTCGATGGTCGCGGGGGCGAGGCTGTCGTCGACGCGACGGCACGATTCGGCCAGCACGTAGCTGGCGATGCCGAGATCGGCGAGCCCCTCGGGATTGACGCCGTCGGCGTCGAAGCCGTAGTTCCACCCCGAGAAGACGAAGTCGGGATCGGCACCGAGCACCGGTTCGAGCGAGAAGTAGTCGTCTCCCAGGTAGTCCACGGCGGCGTAGTCGTCGGCGAACGCCGCCAGCCGCAGACGCGGCCCGGCTGCGGCGTAGGCCGCCATGTGGTTGGTGAGGCCGAGCGCGAACATGAGCTCGACCATGTTGTCGTCGTTGACGACAGCGCGGGTGGGTGCCTGGTCGAAGGTGACGGGCTCGCCGCACGACTCGACGGTGACGGGGTAGTGGCCGGCCGGCGGGTCGGTGTCGGGCCAGCTGAAGTCGGCGGTGACCGGTGGTAGATCGGAGCCGATCGCGGCAGTTTCGTCGCCGGTTGCCGTGGCCTCCGCCGCATCGGCGGTGTCGGCCGGTTCGTCGTCGCCGCATGCGGCGGTGAGCAGCACGAGACTGAGGCCGATCGCTGCGAACAGTCGGCGGTATCGAGGTTGCTTCACGGGATGCTCCTGAGGGGTTCGGGCTCGACGGGATCGGGCGGCGGGTAGTCGGCTCGGGCCGACAGCGGGTGGTGCCTCGACGCAGGAGGGTGCTGTGACCGAGAAGAGGAGACGGACCGCTCCGGTGCGGGTGTGGCGGACCGGCTCGACGTCGACGCCGAACACGGGGGTGATCACCTCGCGCACAAGAACCTCCGCCGGTGGCCCGCACGCAACGAGGCGCCCGTCGGAGATGACGACGATCTCGTCGCAGAACTCGGCGGCGAGGTTCAGGTCGTGCAGCGCTGCGATCGTCGTGGTGCCGAGCGAGCGCACCAGGGCGAGCAGATCGAGCTGATGTCGGACATCGAGATGGTTGGTCGCCTCGTCGAGGACGAGGAGGCGACCCTGTTGGGTCAGTGCCCGGGCGAGGAGCACCCGCTGCTTCTCGCCTCCCGAGAGGGTCCGCCACGGGCGCTCGGCCAGGTGGGTGATGTCGGCGCGTTCGAGCGCGTCGATGACCACTGCCCGGTCGTCTTCCGATGTCCGGGCGAAGGGTCCTTGATGCGGGAGCCGGCCGAGCATGACGACCTCGGCGACGGTGAGGTCGATGTCGAGCGGGGTCTCCTGGGCGACGACGGCGATCTGGCGGGCGAGCTCTCGTGCGCGCATGGACGCCACGTCCCGGCCATCGACCAGGATGGAACCGTCGACCGGCGTCGTGATCCGGTGGATCGCCTTCAACAGCGTCGTCTTCCCGCTGCCGTTGGGGCCGACCAGACCGATGAAGCGGCCATCGTCGACGCCGAGGTCGATCCGGTCGATCAACCGACGGGCGCCCACGTCGATGGACACGCCGACCAGGTCGAGCCGGCTCATCGGACCACCCCGCTCGTGCGGTCCCGGTACCAGGACAGAGCGAGGAAGACGGGCCCGCCGGTCATCGCGGTCAGGATCCCGACCGGGACCTCCTGCGGTGATGCCAGCGTCCTGGCGGCGACGTCCACCCAGATCATGAACACCGCACCGAGCAACGCTGCGACCGGCAGGAGCGGACGGTGGCGCGATCCCACGAGGAGGCGGGCGACATGGGGCACGATGAGGCCGACGAAGCCGACTGCGCCGCTGACGGCGACCATCACGGCGGTGAGTGCAGCAGTGATCACGAACAGTTCGATGCGGAGGCGTCCCACGGCAACGCCGAGGCTGGTGGCCGCATCGTCGCCGGTGAGGAGCGCGTCGAGCTCGCGCGCTCGGCGTCCGATGGCTGCGAGTGCGAGGAACAGCACGACCGCAGGGATCAGCAGGTTCGACCAGCGCGCTCGGCCGAAGCTGCCGAGCAGCCAGAAGAGCACCTGTTGCGCAGCGCGGGGATCACCGCTGAAGACGAGGAAGCTCGTGAGCGCGGCGAACATCGTTCCGACGACGACCCCGCTCAGGATGAGCCGCAGCGGATCGATGTGCCCGTTGCGTTGGGCGACGGCGTACACGATGAGCATCGAGCCCATGGCGGTGGCGAAGGCGGTGACCGACAGGGCGGCCCCGCCGAGTCCGCTGCCCACCCCGAACACCAGCACCAGGGCCGCGCCCACCGAGGCGCCCGACGACACCCCCAGGACGTAGGGGTCGGCGATCGGGTTGCGCACGAGCGCCTGGATGGTGACCCCGCTGACGGCCAGCCCGGCGCCGACGAGGCCGGCCAGGAGCACGCGGGGTAGTCGCAGGTCCCACACGATCTGACGGAGGTTCCGCGCTGCATCGGTGTCGCCCCTGCCGGTCAGTTCGTGGACGATGATCTCCCACACCGTGGCGGGGGCGATCGGCACCGATCCGATCGCAACGCCGAACACGATCGACGCGCCCAGTGCGACGAGGCTGATGGCGATGAGCGCCGGCGTGGTGGAGCGCGCCAGGAGCCCTGTGGAGCGTTCGAGGCAGACGGGCACGGCGGTGCGGCCGTTGACGGATCTGCTGGGCAGGTGGCGGGGTGTGACGCTCGGCGGGGCGATGACGGGTGGTGTGGGTGAGCGCACACCCTCACGCTACAGGAATAGGACTCATTCCGAAACTCCGCGCCCGCGCGCGTCGCCCTCCCGGTTCGGGCGAGGGGTGCAGCAGGTCGCGCGGGCCGATCTCGTGCCCGGGAGCTGGCTCAGGAGCAGTCGGCGCAGACGCCCAGCACGTCGAGTCGATGCGCAGTCGGCTCGAACCCGGTGCCCTCGAGCGCCTTGGCTATTGCCGCATCGAGCGCCCGTTCGGCACGCGCCGGCACCACGAAGTCGTCCACCGCGCCGCACTCGGTGCAGATGACGTGGTGGTGATGCCCGATGATCTCCTCGGACAGTTCGAAGCGGGTCAGATCGTCGGTTCCCACGACGCGTTGCACGATGCCGACCGACTCGAGATCGACCATGTTGCGGTACAACGAGCTCTGCGTCAGCCGGGGCCCGGCGTCGAGCAGCTCGGCGATGGTCGCCGGACGCCCGGTGCCCGCGAGCAGCTCGACCAGCTGGCGGCGGCCCTTGGTGTAGAGCTGCCCCGACTCCCGCATCCGACCCGAGATCAGGTCGTGGACCTCGGCGACATCGATCCCCATGAGGCCCGACCCTACCGGTCCGGACACCGCACGGCGGTCACCCTGGCAGAGGCCGCTGGCCGACCGCCGCGGGCGTGGGGGCGTCGCCGAGCGGGGGTCGGGACAGCTCGCGGCTGAGTGACGGTGAGGCGGCGAGCAGCTGTCTGGTCGCGGGATGAGTGGGGCAGCCCAACACCTGCTCGACCGTGCCGGTCTCGACCACCCGGCCCCCTGCCAGCACCACCACCCGGTCGGCGATCCGCTCCATCACTCCCAGATCGTGGGTGATGAACAGCACGCCCAGATCGCGCTCGTCGATCAGTGACCGCAACAGGTCGATCACCTCGGCCTGGACCGAGACGTCGAGGGCCGAGGTGATCTCGTCGCAGATCAGGACGTCGGGCTCGGCCGCCAGGGCGCGGGCGATGGCCACGCGCTGGCACTCGCCGCCGCTCAACGTGGTGCGTCGGCGCTCGGCGACCGACGGGTCGAGGCCGACGGATGCGAACAGCTGCCTGGCCGCAGCATCGGCATCGGCATCGGGTCGGCGTCGCCGCACGACATCGGCGACGATCCGGCCGACGCGTCGCCGCGGATTGAGCGAACCGCCCGGATCCTGGGGGATCAGCTGAATCGACCAACGATCGCTCTGCGCCCGCCTGCCGAGCGCTGCCGGGAGCACCCGTTCTCCGAGCGTCACCCACCCGGCCTCGAGGGGATGGAGGCCCACCAACGACCGGGCGAGGGTCGACTTGCCCGAGCCCGAGGCTCCCACCACGGCGACGCACTCGCCGCGGTCCACGTCGATGGAGACACCGTCCACGGCCACCACCGGAGCGCCCGACGCGGTCGGATGGGTGACCCGCAGATCCGTAGCCGCCAGCGCTCGGACGGCGATGCCCGGTGGCCGTGCCTGCCCGTCGAGGTCGGGAGGGGCGTCGCGACGGCGTCCCTGGAGCTGGTGGTCCGGGCAGGCCTCCACCAGGGCGCAGGTGTACTCGTGGGCGGGTCGCGACAGCACCGCGTCGCGCCGGCCAGCCTCGACGATGACGCCGTTGCGCATCACGACGACCTCGTGGGCGAGTCGCGCGACGACGGCGAGGTCGTGCGAGACGATCAGCAGCGCCCTGGGCGTCCGGAGCTGTTGGCGCTCGAGCTCGTCGAGCACGGCGGCCTGTATCACGACGTCGAGGCCGGTGGTGGGCTCGTCGAGCAGGAGCACGTCGGGTTCGCCTGCGAGCGCGCGCGCCAGGGCGACCCGCTGGGCCTGACCTCCTGACAGCTCGTGGGGGTAGCGCCGCAGGAACGACCGGTCTCCAGGCAGCTGCACCGACTCGAGCAGCGCCGCAGCCCGCTGCGAGGCGGTGGCCCGGTCGCCTCGCGGGAACCGCTCGGCGATCGCCGCGCCGATGCGCATCGTCGGCGTCAGGGAGGCCGCCGGGTTCTGGGCCAGCATCGCGATGGTGTCCGAGCGCACGGCACGGACGGCGGACCGGGGGGCGTCGAACAGGTCGAGGGTCGATGTCCCACGCCGCACCGACACCGAGCCGTTGACCCGGAGTCCCGGTGCGGCGGCCCCGAGCAGGCACCGGACCAGGGTCGACTTGCCCGAGCCGGACTCGCCGATGACGCCGACGATGCGGTGGCGACCGATGGCGAGGTCGATACCGCTCAGGATCGGTCGTCCGTCGGCCGTCGCGACGTCGAGCCCGCGAACCTCCACGATCGGCTCCCCGTCGGTTGTCATGGTCGCGCCAGCTTCGCAGCGAGACGGTCGCCGAGGATGTTGAGCGGCACGGTCAGCGAGGCGATCGCGATGGCGGGGGCGGCGACGGCGAGCGCGTTGAGCTCGATGCCGGAGAGGTTCTCGTCGACCATCACGGCCCAGTCGGCGCTCCGGGACGGCCCGAAACCGAGGAAGCTCGCGGCCGCCACGACGGCGAAGGTGCCGCCGAGGCGCAGGGCCGAGTCGGCCAACATGGGACCGGCGATGTTGGGGACGACGTCGCGCCACATGATCACCCGCCGTGTGTCGCCGAGCAGACGGGCCTGCTGCACCCATCCCGAGTCCAGCACCGGCGTGGCCGCGGCCCGCATGTAGCGGGCCACGAAGGGCGCGCTCGACACGATGACGGACAGGCCGATCACGAGCGCCGACGCACCGAACCGGTACAGCAGGACGAGGAGCACCACGAGCGGCGGGATCACCGCGAAGAGGTCGATGGTCCGCAGCACCCGACCGGCTGAACGCGAGGCGGCCATCGTCACGCCGATCGCCGTGCCGACGAGCGTCGACGCCACCGTGATGAGGATGGGCACGACCACCAACGGACGCCCACCGTGCAGCAGGCGGGACCACACGTCACGACCGAGCACCTCGGTGCCGAGCCAGCCGACACCGTCGACGTCATAGGGTCGCCCGAGTGTCCGGCCGGGGTCGTGTGGTGCCAGCCAGGGACCGAGAACCGCCACGGCCACGGCCGCACCGAGGACGACCGAGGCGACCACCGACGACCGCCGAACCCGCTCCTGCGACGAGGCACTCATGTGGGTCGGGGCCGATCGCGCTTCGCCCGCCGCCGGGGATCGGTGAGCACCCCGATCGAATCGGCGGTGAACAACGCGACGATCACCACCGCTGTCAGCAGCAGGCCGATCGCCTCGACGACCACGACGTCACGAGCTGCGAGCTGCGCGACGAACGCGGAGCCGAGCCCGGGGTAGCCGAACAGGCGCTCGACGACGATGGTGCCGCCCACGACGAACGGCACCATCGCGGCGAGGACCTGGGCGATGGGCCCGGCAACGCCTGGCAGTAGATGGCGTGACAGCACGCGTGACTCGGCGAGGCCCGCCAAGCGGGCCGACTCGACATGTGCGGACTGCGAGGCGTCGGCCACCACCGCTCGGACCAGTCGGGCGCCGTAGGCACCGCCGACGAGGGTCATGGTGGCGACCGGGAGCAGCAGGATCGCAGGCTCGTCCCATGGTGCTGCCCCCGGCCCGACCAGCGAGACGGCAGGGAGCAGGTCGAGCCATGACGCCAGGACCGCCACGAGGAGGGTGCCCAGCACGAAGTCCGGCACCGACGCCGCAAGCGACGTGCCTGCGGTGAGGGCACGGTCGAGGCTCGACCCCGGGCGGTGGCCTGCTGCCACGCCGAGCGCCACCGCAGCGATCGCCATGGCCGCCATGGCCGCGATGCCGAGCACGGCGGAGTTGCGCAGCGGTGTCGAGATCGTCTCCCACGCCGACCGCCCCGAGATGACCGATTCGCCGAGGTCGCCCGAGGCGACGCCCGCGAGCCACCGGCCGTATCGCTCGTGGGCGGGTTCGTCGAGGCGCAGCTGTGTCCGCAGGGCCTCTGCCCGTTCGGGCGTCGCGTTCGGTCCGAGGATGGTGGTGGCGGCATCGCCGGGGAGTACCTCGACCGCGGTGAACAGCATGGCGCTGGCGGCGATCGCCATGGCGATCGCGATCGCCAGCCTGATCCCGATCGGGCGGAGGATCCCCACCGGCACTCAGCCGAGCGTCGCCGTCGCGAAGCTGGGGACGGACTGGGTGATGTCGATGCCCTCCAGCCCCTCGACCGATGCATCGATCTGCTGTTCGAAGGCCCAGATCAACCAGCCTTCCTGGTCGCGCACCGTCTCGAGCAACGCGGCGAGCTGTGTCTCGCGCTCGGTGGGGTCGATCGTCGTGACCGCTGCGGCGAGGGCAGCGTCGTAGTCGGCATCTCCGGAGCCGAAGACGTTGAAGGGGCTGGATGATCCGGTGTAGCTCGTCAGCAGGGTGATGGCGGGCCGGTTGATGAAGTAGAACGACTGGCATGGCGTCGACAACACCTGCGCGAAGTCGCTGAAATAGGTTGCCGGGTCGCCGACGTCGACGGTTGCGGTCACGCCGCAGTCGGCGAGATTCTGGGCGAACAGCTCTGCGGAGGCCACGATGCCGGGTACGAAGTCCGCAGCCCGGATGGTGAACTCGGTGACGCCCGCCTCGGCGAAGAGCCGGGTGGCCTCCTCGACGTCGCGTTCGCGCTGGGGAACATCGCTCGGATAGCCGGCGAACCCGAGGCTCGGCATGTCGTTGCCGAGTGTTGCGTTCCCGAACGTCACCACGTCGATGAGCTGTTGGCGGTCGACGGCGAGCTTGCAGGCCTGCACCACCCGGGGATCGTCGAAGGGGGCCTGTTGTCGGTTGAAGGCGAAGCACCGGATGACCGAGGTCGTCTCGTCGGCGACGACGAGACGAACCCCGTCGGCACCGTCGAGCGTCGCTGCGGCGGCCGCATCGATCCCGCTCACGTACTCGACCTCGCCGCTGGTGAGCGCGTTGGCCTTGGTCGTGGCATCGGCGATCGAGATGAACTCCACCCGTTCCAGCGAGGGGGCGCCGCCCCAGTAGTCGGGGTTGGCGGTGACGACGGCGCCAACGCCTGCCTCGTACGACTCCAACAGGAACGGGCCCGAGCCGATGTTGGTGCCCCAATCGCTGAAGCCGTCGGGGACGACGATCGAGAGTTGGCCGAGCACGGATTCGACCAGGTCCGACCGGGGCGAGGTCATCGGGAGCACGACCGTGCGATCGTCGGGAGTCGACATGTTCGCGAGATCGATGAGGGCGAAGAACTGGGCGTAGTTCGGTGACGCCCCGTGGAGGCCGATGCTGTAGAGCACGTCGGCGGCGGTGACCGGTGACCCGTCGTGGAAGGTGGGCCCTTCCCGTAGCTGGATGGTCCACTCGCTGCCGTCGGCGTTCGGTTCGATCGATTCGGCGAGCTGGAGGACGAACTGGTCGCCCTGGAGCAGTACGAGGGAGTCGTGAACGGCGTAGAGGACGGCGTAGTCCAGCAGCCCCGTCGTGGTCGCCGGGTTCAGGGTGTCGGTGGGGGAGGCGAGGAGCGCGACGCGGATCGAACCGCCCGGCTCGGGTTCGGCCTCGGCCGGTTCGGTCGTTGCCTGCGTCGGTGTGTTCGTCGGCGTGGGCTCGGCGGTGTCTCCTTCGGCTGCGGTGGCGTCGTCGGCGTCGTCGCCGCAGGCCGTGAGCGATCCGGTCGCGAGGATCGCGACGAGAGCGGCGCCTCGTTGCATGAAGTCACGTCGGTCCATCGGGTCCTCTCTCCGGACGGCCGGTGCGGTCGTCCGATTCTATGGGAATAGGAATGATTCCTGTCAAGTGTGATCGAAGGCGAGTGCAGGGTGGTGTCGTCGGGAGGCTGGAGATGCGCTGCGAACCGGCGGATTCAGGTGCCGACGCGCCACTCCGAGGCGCGGGAGCGTTCACGCCACTGGTGGGCGTAGACGCCGTCGACCGCGAGGAGCTCGTCGTGGGTGCCCCGTTCGGCGATCCGGCTCGGGCCGCCCTCGTTGGCCAGCACCAGGATCTGATCGGCCGAGCGGATGGTGCTCAGGCGGTGCGCGACCACGATCAGGGTCTTGTTGCGGACGAGCGCCGTCAGTGCCTCGTGCAGTGCCCGTTCGTTGAGGGGATCCACCGACGCCGAGGGCTCGTCGAGCAGGACGATCGGGGCGTCTTTCAGGATGGCGCGGGCGATCGAGACCCGCTGGCGCTCGCCGCCCGACAGCGTCGCACCGGCCTCGCCGATGCGCGTGCGGTAGCCGTCGGGCAGTGCGGCGATGAAGTCGTGGGCCTGGGCCGCCCGTGCTGCCGCCTCGATCTCGTCGTCGGTGGCGTCGGGCCGGCCGAAGGCGATGTTGTCGCGGATCGTGCCCTGGAACAGGTAGACGTCCTGGAACACGACCGTGATCGAGTCGAACAGCTGGTCGGCGGTGAGGTCGCGCACGTCGACGCCGCCGATGCGTACGGTGCCCGCCGTCGGATCCCAGAACCTCGCGACGAGGTTGAGGATGGTCGTCTTGCCCGTCCCGGACGCACCGACCAGCGCCGTCATCGTCCCCGCGGTGGCCGAGAACGAGATGCCCTCGAGCACCTGCTGGTCGGCTTCGTAGCCGAAGGCGACGTCGGCGAAGGTCACGTCGGGCGAGGACGGCACGGCGACGACCGTGTCGGGCTGGACCTGCTCCTCGAGATCCATGATGTCGCCGATGCGGCGCAGCGCCGCCTCACCCATCCGGAGGTTCTCGACCTGCATACCCACCTGCAGGAGCGGCGCGTACACCCGTAGGACGAGCACGAGGAACACCACGGCCGTGCCGGCGTCGATGGATCCGCCGAAGAGGCGGTACCCGACCGCGGCGATCACCACGGGAACCCCGAGCATCACGATGCCGATCGTGAGGAACGAGATCGGCACCAGCTTCACGGCCATGCTGTCGTTGATGCGACGGAGGTCGCCGACCGCCTCGCGGAACGACGCCAGGCGACGCCCCGTCTGGTTGTAGGCACGGGCCACGCTGACGCCCTGGATGTACTCGACGACCCTGCTGTTGGCCGCGGCCAGCAGGTTGGCGCGCTCGAGCGCCACGATCGAGAACTTGCGGTTGGCCCACCGGAAGGCCGGCACCGCCAGCACGATCGACACGAGAACGGCGAGCGCCAGCGGCAGGTCGATGAACGAGAGGCCGACCAACACGGCGATGGGCAGCCCGATCGCGCCGAACAGCACCGGCATCGAGTGGTGTGCGAAGGTCGACACCGCCTCGTAGTCCGACGTGAGCACGGCACTGACGTCGCCCGACCGGCGCGAGGAGGCGACACCGATGGGCAGGCGCTGCACATGGTGCAGGGCACGGATGCGGGCCTCGCCGATGGCCTCGAAGCTGCTGACCCACGCGTAGCGGTTCGAGGCCCACCCGGTCGCGTACTGCGCCACGACCGAGCCGACCACGACAACGACGGCGAGCCATGCATCGCCCGAGTCGAGATCGTCGGTGCGGATGCGGTCGACCACCCAGGCGACCATCGCCACCGTCAGCCCGGTGAACACCGCCTGGAGCAGCCGGAACACGATCGACAACATCATCTCGTTCCGGCGTGGCCCGTACAGGCGCCAGGTCGTGCGGATGGGTCCGCGATAGAAGCCGCCCTCGTGGCGATCGGGTGCGGTGGTCGCGGCGGTGGCCGTGGCGGATTCGGTGATCGTGGTCATGCGAGCTCCTTGTCCTCGCCGCGCACGGCGTCGCCGAGCGAGATCCGTTCGGTCAGCTCCGACGCCTCCCAGAGCCGGGCGTACAGGCCGTCGAGTGCCAGCAGCTCCGCGTGGGTGCCGCGCTCGACGATCGTGCCCGGTCCGCCGCCGGGGGCATCGAGCACCAGGATCTGATCGGCGCCCGAGATGGTCGTCAGGCGGTGGGCGATCATCACCAGCGTGCGACCGGCGACCAGCACCGACAGCGCGTCCTGGAGCGCGGCCTCGTTCTCCGGGTCGGCATATGCGGTGGCCTCGTCGAGCAGGACGATGGGGGCATCCTTCAGCAGCGCCCGTGCGATGGCGATCCGTTGCCGCTCGCCGCCGCTCAGCCGGGCGCCGCGCTCGCCCAGGCGTGTCTGGTAGCCCTGGGGTTGTCGGCTGATGAACTCGTGCGCCTGCGCGGCGCGTGCCGCGGCCTCGACCTGATCGTCGGTGGCGTCGGGTCGACCGATGCGGATGTTGCCGGCGATGGTCTCGTCGAACAGGAAGGTGTCCTGGAAGACGAAGGCGATCTGCTCCATGAGCTGCTCGCTGGGCATGGCTCGGACGTCGACACCGCCGATCGAGACGGACCCGCCGTCGACGTCCCAGAAGCGGCACAGCAACTTGGCCAGCGTGGTCTTGCCCGACCCCGACGGTCCGACCAGTGCGGTCACCGTGCCCGGCTCGGCCACGAAGGAGATGCCGTCGAGCACCAGTCGGGAGGCGTCGCCCTCGGCGACTGCGGTGTGCGAGAACGACAGGTCGTCGACGGCGATGCGAGGCGGACCCAACGTGGCGCGCTCGTCGGCCTCGGGCAGCGGGGTCGCCTCCTCGAGCTCGAGCACGACGGTGGCGGCGAGTGTCAGGTGCGTCAGCTGTGCGGCGAACTCGAGCAGGCGCATGACCGGTACCAGGTAGCCGAGCCCGACGATGAAGAAGAAGAGCAGGTCGGAGGTGCCGAGGCGATCGGTGGTCCAGAGCCACAGCCCGACGGGCACGATCGTCACGACGTTCGAGGCCAACAGCACCGTGAACGCCGTGAAGCTCGGCAGGAACTCCCGGCCCCACTGGGCCTGGAAGGCGGCTGCGTCCTCGATGGCCTCCTTGGTCTCTGCGAAGGTCTCCTCGGACCGGTTGAACGTCCGCACGACCGGCATCGCCCGGACGAACTCCACGACCGAACCGTTCATGCGGCCGAGCGATCGGTGGTAGTCGCCGAGCTTGTCGTTGCTGCGCTGGATGCCGACCCCCATGACCGGCAGGCAGATCGCGAGCACGGCCACCGATGCGAGACCCATGCGCCAGTCGACGGTGAACAGCCAGATCGTGGTGGCGATGAGGGTGACGGCGGCGGCGAAGAGGTCGGGGATGGCGTGGGCGAGGAACTGTTCGAGCTTCTCGACGTCGTCGTTGACGGTGCGCTGCATCGTGCCGGACCGCCGGCTGGTGACGAACCCGAGCGGTACCTGGCCGAGCCGGTCGCCGATGCGGAGCCGGACCTGCTCGAGGGTGGTGAACGCCGCCCGGTGCGACAGCCACGTCGACCAGGCCATCAGCAGGTGCTGGGCCACGACGAATGCCGCCGCGATCCACGCGAGGCGGTACATCTCGTCGCTGGTGGCCGTGCCCTCGACCACCTCGACGAGCGCCCGGTAGACCACCCAGAACGGCCCGAGCTGGCAGAGCGTGCCCAACAACGCGGTGACCGCCGATGCCACATACCGGCCCCGCCCGACGCGGGCGAAGGGGAACAGGAGGCGGAATCCATCCGCGATCGAGGGACTCGGCGGCGGTAGCGCCTCGTCCCTGGTCGGGGGTGGGGTCTCGGTCGGTTCGGCGACGACGGTCATGTCGGTCACTCCCTGGTTCGACGGGCGCCGGTCCCGGGTGGCCTCGGGACCGGCGCGCCGTCGACCGTCGATGGGCTGTCGGTGGGGTAGAGAACTTGCGATAGGTATACCTATCGCGCGCGTTGTACACCCGTCAACAGATTCCCCGGGTCCGAGGAATCAGCCCGTCCGCCAGGTAATGAGATGCCCTGATGCCTCGATGGCGGCCAGGGCCCGTCCGTCGGGGCGCCAGGCCACCGACTCGATGCGGCCGTCGCAGACGTCGAAGCCGATGGCCTCGCCGTTTCCGTCGGGCCCGAGACGCCAGACCAGCACCCCGCCGTCGCGCCCGCCCGAGGCGAGCGTCGTCGACCGGGGCGCGAACGCCAGGCTCGTGACCGCCCCGGCATGGGCGTCGAGCACGCCGGGCGTGGTGCCCTCGGGGCCGTTGTCGCCGAACACCCACACCGTCACGGCCTCGCCGCCGCCGGTGGCGAGCAGTCGGCTCGCATCATCGAACGCCAGGGCGCTGGGCTTGGCCGGGTAGCCGTACATGGCGGCGTCGGTACCGGTCGCGGTGCGCCAGAAGTGCACCGTGTTGTCCTGGCTGCCACAGGCGACGACCTCGCCGTCGGGGCTCAGCACCAGCGAAACCAGCGAGCCCTGCCATTCGAAACGCGTCTTCGGCTCGGGATCGTCGCCGAAGACGCAGACCGCACCGAACGATGCGGTGACCAACTCGCCCGCCGGGGTCCACGCGACCGCGGCCACCGTGCTCGGATGCTCGACCGAGGTCCAGGCATCCCAGCCGTCGGCGGACCAACGGTGGGCGCACCGACCGGCGGCGCTCGCCACACGCAACCCGTCGGGCGACACCGAGATCGTGTCGAGCCAGGCCGCTCCCAGCTCGTGACGCCACCGCAGCGCACCCGTGGCGGCATCACGAGCGGCTACCACGCCGTCGGAGCCGGCGCTGACGACGAACGTCGATCCCACTGCCAGGTGGACCGGTCCGGGTTCGTGTGCGTCGGCGACACTCCAGACGATGTCGCTGCCGGCGGCGTCGACGGCGGTCAAGGCGCCCGAGGAGTCGCCGGTCAGCACCAGCCTGCCCCCGCTCGCCCAGGCGAGCGCGGTGGGGTAGTCGTCGAGCAGGTGCGACCAACCCGGCCGCAGCACACCCGCACGTCGGCGGTGCGCGACCCGGCCCGTCAGACCAGGCACGACAGGAACCCTGCTCGCAGCTCGTCGCCGTCGAGGTCGCGGCCGATGAACACCAGCTGGTTGCGTCGGGGATCGCCGCCCCACGGGCGGCCCGGTTGGGAGTCGAGCAGCATGTGCACGCCCTGGAACACCACCCGCCGCTCGTCTCCGGCAACGGCGAGGAACCCCTTCATCCGGAAGATGTCGGTGCCCTTGTCGCGCAACAACGCGCCGAGCCACTCGTTCAGCCGGACACCGTCGACGTCGCCGTCGACCTCGATCCCGACCGAGGTGACGCTGTCGTCGTGTTCGTGGGCGGCCACCCAGGCCCGCTCGGCCACCGGGGCGACGGGCGAGCCGTCGGCAGCTGTGATCGTGGGGTGGTACTCCTCGGCCAGGTGCTCGCAGAACACGCCGTACAGCTGCTCGCCGGGGTTGTCGGCCACGACGAGCGCCACCTCCGTCTCGTCGCCGGCGTCGAGCGCGACCTCGACGTGGGCGCCAGGCGTCACCCGGTCGCCCACCCATACGCAGGTTGCGGGCTCGGCGAACACCCGGACACAGGCCTCGGCTGCGGTCTCGATGGTCTCGTCGGTCGCTGCCGGCAACGCCAGCACGGCCACGCCCATCGTCGGGTCGGGGCCGGCGTCGAAACGCAGGGTGTGGGTGCCCGGGCCGAGGCGGTACACGCCGGTCCACTCGAAGGGGTACTCGGGCTCGAGGAACGTGGGCCGTCGCTCGAGCGCGACCGACAGGTCGAAGGACCGCTGATCGAGCAGGACGTCGACGGGCACCGAGCCGAAGCTCGCCCGGTGCATCGCGGTCATGGCGTTCATCGAACGGATGCGCTCCTCGAGCTCGGCGACACGCGCGGTGTCGACGAGGTCGGTCTTGTTGAGCACGACGACGTCGGCGAAGGCGATCTGTTCCTCGGTCTCTCGGCTGCGCCCGAGCTGCTGGTCGACGTGGACCGCGTCGACGACGGTGACGATCCCGTCGAGCGCGTACTCGGCGGCTATGTCGTCGTCCATGAAGAACGTCTGCGCCACCGGCCCGGGATCGGCGAGGCCGGTGGTCTCGACCAGCACGTAGTCGAACTTGTCGCGGCGCTTGCCGAGGTTGCCCAGCACCCGGATGAGATCGCCGCGCACCGTGCAGCAGATGCACCCGTTGGACATCTCGAACACCTCTTCGTCGGCGTTGACCACCAGGCCCTGGTCGATGCCGATCTCGCCGAATTCGTTCTCGATGACTGCGATGCGCCGGCCGTGGTGCTCGGTGAGGATCCGGTTCAGCAGCGTCGTCTTGCCGGCGCCGAGGAATCCGGTGAGGATCGTGACGGGAACCCGGCTCATCGGGCACCGATCCCGAGGTCGTCGTGATCGTCGTCGTCGGGATCCCACGCGGGCAGGGGGTCGGGGTAGGTCAGCCAGCCGCCGAAGCCGTCGGCGATCTCCTCGGACCCGAGCACGCAGGCATCGAGCGTGCGACGGATGGCATCGGCGTCCATGTCGATGCCGATGAACACCAGCTCGGTCATGCGGTCGCCGACGAGGGGATCCCAGCGCTGCTGGAGATCCACGAGCTCGTCGGCCTCCAGGTCCCATTCCTCGCGTGGCGTGGCGGCGAACCACAGCGACGCCGGTTCGAGCACCACGGCGGCTCCGGCCTGTTGCCACAGCGCCTGCACGTCGGGGCGGCTGGCAACCCAGAAGAATCCCTTCGAGCGCAGGACGCCGTCCCAGTCCCCGGCGGTGAGGGCGTCGTGGAGGCGCTCGGGGTGGAACGGCCACCGCGACCGGTAGACGAAGTGGCCGATCCCGTACTCCTCGGTCTCGGACACGACCGGGCCGCCGGCGGCGGCGGCGTTGAGGAACTGCGCCCACCCGGGGAAGGCGCCGGTGCTGTCGGGATCGAAGCGGCCCGTGTCGAGGAGCTGGTCGAGCGGGACGTCGCCGCGTTCGGCGATGACGATCGACGCGTCGGGATTCAGCGTCCGGCACAGCGCCACCACCCGGTCGAGGTCGGCGGCTTCGACGAGGTCGGGCTTGGACACCACCAGCAGGTCGGCGAACTCGATCTGGTCGATCAGCAGCTCGGCGATGCCTCGTTCGTCGTCCTCGTCGGCGCCGATGCCCAACTCGGCGACATCGAGATCGTCGGCGAAGTGGTCGAGCAGGCGGGCCGCGTCGACGACCGTGATCATCGAGTCGATGAGGGCCCGGTCGAGCAGGCTCAGCTCGTCGCCGGTGTCGACGACGAAGGTGGCAGCCACCGGCAGCGGTTCGCTGATGCCGGTCGACTCGATGACCAGGTGGTCGAACCGGCCCTCGTCCGCGAGGCGACCGACCTCGATCAGCAGGTCCTCGCGCAGGGTGCAGCAGATGCAGCCGTTGGTCATCTCGACCAGGCGCTCCTCGGTGCGGTCGAGCGCGACCTCGCCGCCGACGAGCGCGGCGTCGATGTTGATCTCGCTCATGTCGTTGACGATCACCGCGACGCGCCGGCCCTCGCGGTTGTGGAGGATCCGGTTGAGCAGCGTGGTCTTGCCGGCGCCGAGGAAGCCGGACAGCACGGTGACCGGCAGCGGCGATCGCGCCGCGCCGGGGTGGTGGTCGGTGGTGGGCATGGCAGGTTGTCTCCGGGTGAGTCGGGGTGGGGGGACGGTGGCGACGCTGTCGTGTTCGAGATCGATGCCGGTGATGGCGCGGGTGATCGCCCGGGCGGCGCGCTGTGCCCCCCAGAGGTTCCCGGCCGCGGGGCCGAGCATCAGGGTGGCGAGGCGGCCCATGACATGGATCCGATGACGGCCGGTGCGCAGGTCGCGATCGCAGACGGGCAGCCCCGCAACGGTCGCGATGTCGGGCAGGACCGGTTCGAGGGCCCGGAGCGCGGCGATGTCGGGCGTCGTGCCGGTGGCGAGCCAGACGACGTCGGCATCGAGACGGGTGCCGTCGTCGAGGTCGAGCACCGCCCGGTCGTCGTCCGTCCTGGCGGCGGCGATGGCGCGGCCCTCGTGGAGCCGCAACATGCCGGTGGCGGCGAGTGCCACGAGGCGCTGGTGCATCCAGCCCGGCATCGTGCCGCCGCCTCGGGCCGCGAGCGCCCGCCGGTGGCGCTTCGCAGGGTCGGGTTCGGCGGCGTAGCCCTGCAGGTGCATGGGGCCGAGCCAACCCGGATCGGTGTCGAAGCTGCGGATCTCGATGGGGCGTCGGGTCACGAGCTCGACGCGGGCGCCCCGCTCGACGGCGCCGACGGCGAGGTGTGCGGCGGTCAGCCCGCCGCCGATGACCAGCACGGTGGTGCCGGCGAGATCGCCGATGGCGCGCAGGTCGATGTCGGAAGCGTGCTCGACGAGGCCGGGCCGTCGTCCGAGCAGACGGGCGACCCAGTCGGGGATGACCCGACGGTGCGGGTTCGACGCGACGATCAGGTGGCGGCACGCGATGGTGCCGACGTCGGTCTCCACGACGAGGTGCTCGCCGTCGGGGACGATCCGTCTCGCCGTGGTGGGGAGCGGACGCTCCAGGTCCATCCGGGCAACGAGGTCCTCGCAGTACGAGGCGAACGCCGTGGTGGTGGGCAGGTCATAGGGCAGGCCCGACCGGTCGAGGTTGCGGCCGGCGGTGTGCTCGGCCAGCTCGCCGGCGCGGGTGCCGGGGTGATGGACCACCGGTGAGCGCAGGTTGTCGATCCCGAGGCGGGCGAACTGCTCGTGCCAGGTGTGCATCCAGGCGCCGGCGGGGTCGACGACGACGAGATCGCCGGCGAGTCCCGGCCGGGCGGTCAACAGGTGCACGGCGGTGGCGAGGCCGTGGGGGCCGGCCCCCAGGACGCAGACGGCGGCCTTCGTGTGGGGGTGCGGCGGCGAGGAGGTGGGATCTGCCGGCATGGTCTCACTATAGAATGAGAACCATCCCTATTTGCTAGGAGACTTCCATTGGGATCGTCACACGGTCATCAGCCCCATGCCGCCTTCCCGTCTGCCGCGGTCGGTGGGCTGGCACGGACCCAGCTCCTCGACTGCAACGGTCGGATCACCCACACCTTCACGCTCCTGCCCGACGGCACCGTCGAGGTGGCGACCGGCTCGGTGCGGGCACTCGTCGACCCGGCCCGCAAGGTGGTGTTGCGCCCCCGGGGCTTCCACCTTCCCGACCAGGCCATGGCCCACGCCGCCACCCTCGCCGCCGAAGGGGCGTTCTGACCGTCCGATCGGCGCGGCAGTAACGTGAGGGCGTCCTGGTGACTCATCGCCGGGAGCACCCGCCCCGCCGCCGAGAGGTCCGTCACCTGTGAGTCAGCTCCGAGAGATCGGCGAACGCGACGGATGGCGGTGTTGGCTGTGCGACGAGCCCGTCGACCCGGACATGTCGTCCCACGACGGGCGTGGTGCGAGCGTCGACTCCCGCATCACCAAGGCCCAGGCTCGGAAGCTGGGCAAGGACCGGCCCGAGGAGCGTCTGGCGCACGTCGGGTGCAACACGGGTAAGGGTGCACAGGAACCCGTGGTGCCCTGGCCCGACGAACTGTTCGTGATCGACCCGGCGCCGATCATCGCCGCAGCGGGTCGCCTCGAACGCAAGGGCGGACGCGAGGTCATGGCCCGCTGCCCCACCCGCGGCGACGCCGACGCCACAGCGGCCTGGCTGGTGGACCGCATGTCGCGCCTGCACCCGGGCCTGGCGGTCACCAGCCGTGTCGACGAAGGCGGCGGTCAGTTCATGGTCAGCCTCTGCGTCTGACACGCCGGTTCGCCCTCGGCGATCACGCCCGTCGTGGCGAGCCGCCCTTGTCGACTGTCGTTGAACGGCGGCGCCCCCCTGCGAGGCGGGATACGCAGGGGGACGCCACGCCGACTGTGTCGATGAACGGCGGCGCCCCCCTGCGGTGCCCCGAGTCGCAGGGGGACGCCACGCCGACTGTCAGGCCTCGACCGGGTCGGACTCGATGGGTCCCGCGTCGAAGGTCGCGTTGCGCACGCGGGGCGACAGCTTCTTCATGGTCGTGCGGTGGACGTCGCCGCCGACCCAGGCGCGGAACGAGGTCTCGTCGGTCCAGGTGGACTCGACCCGGAACTCCCTGCCACGCAGATCGGCCACGAGCGCATAGGTGACGACACCCTCGTCTGCGGCGATGGCGGCATCGAGCGAGCGCTTGACCTTGAACGCCTGCGGGAAGAACGGCACCATCGCCGCCAGCGACCATGCCGGCAAGG
Source organism: Acidimicrobiales bacterium (assembly GCA_046290435.1). Classification (GTDB taxonomy): domain Bacteria; phylum Actinomycetota; class Acidimicrobiia; order Acidimicrobiales; family UBA8592; genus CAVQUE01. The sequence goes on along the minus strand of JBKAGO010000074.1, from coordinate 89,100 downwards.
TGCTGTCGAAGCGGAATGTCGCCGGACCCTTGCCGTCGGACTTCGGGCGCAGTGTGGGCATCAGCCCTCCTCGCCGACGGCGTTGTCGCCGACCCAGTTTCCGTGGAAACCGAACGGCACCCGCTGGGGCAGCGGGACCTGCGCGACGTAGCCGCGGTCGAGATCCGCGGCGTCGAGCACCGCGAGCTCGGCAGAACCCTCACCGAGATCGTGGACCAGCGTCATGAGCCAGCCGTCGTCCTCGGCCTCGCCGTCGGGGCGGCCGATGAAGACCGCTTCGCCGGCGCAGCGGCCGGGTCCGTGGTCGAACACCGTGCGCTCGCCGGTCTGCAGGTCGTGCTTGATGGTGGGCCAGCCGGCGGTGTGATCGGCGGCCGGCGCAGTGCAGTAGCCGTAGCGGTAGGGCTTGGCGGTGAGTGAGCCCCGGTGGCGCGGGAACTCGTTGGCGGTTTCGTCGATCACGGTGACCGACGAGGTCCGTCGAGCCGGGTCGAGCTCCCACCGCTCCAGGCGGGGGAGGCCATCGCCGAACGGCCCGAGTCTGTCGTTGTCGAACATGGCGTCGTAGCTGCAGATGTCGACCACGACCCGGCTGTCGTCGGTGTCGAAGGCGTTCATCGGGTGGAATGCGTAGCCGAGCGGCACGTCGATCCAGACGATGTCGTCGGCGCCGCCGTTGCGGGGGAGCAGGCCCACCCGGTTGCCGTAGTCGGGGTCCCAGCGGAACGGAAACCGTCCGGTCAGGGCGAGCTCGAGGTCGACCGTGCACGGCTGGTCGTACACGAGCGCGTAGCTCGCGGTGAGGGACATGTCGTGCAGCATCGTCATGCCCAGGGGGATGTCGACTGTGTGGTTCACACGGCCATCGGTGCCGACCACGACGTACTGGACGTGGTCCATCCACTGCGCTGGGGCGTAGACGACGGCGTGCATCTCGCCGGTGTCGGGATCGATCTTGGGGTGGGCGGTGAAGGCGCCGGGCAGGGTGCCGAAGAAGTCGTTGCGGGCGACGGTCTCGAGCTCGTAGGTGAGCTCGACCGGGGTGCCGCCGGCCTCGACCATGGCCCAGGTGCGTCCGGCGAAGCCTCCCACGTTGGTGTTGGGGCCGAACCCGCTGCCACTCCAGTTCGGGCCGGCGATGTCGGGCTCGCCACGAGCGGCGCTGACCTGGGTCGAGCCGACGTACCGGTTGCGGTACCACTCGGCGCGCCCGTCGCGTAGACGCACGCCGTGGACCATGCCGTCGCCGATGAACCAGTGGTGGACGGCCGGGTCGACCTCGGCGATGGGGTTCGGTCCGTTGCGCAGGTAGCGGCCGCTGAGTTCGGCGGGGAGCTCGCCGATGACCGGCAGGTCGAAGGCGGTGATCTCTTCGGCGACCGGGGCGAAGTTGCCCGCCAGGTAGTGGTTGGTGCTGACGACCGACACGGATGCTCTCCTCCCCGACCCGCAGGCTGGGCGGTAACTTAGTTATGGCATAACTTAGTTACGTGACCCCCGCCCACGCAACCCCCTCCCACGCCGGCTCCGACATGCGGGCTGGGCTCGTGACCGCAGCGCTCGCGGTGTTGCAGCGCGACGGCGCGGCGAAGCTGACCGTGCGCAAGATCACCGAGGAGGCCGGCTGTTCGACCACCGGCGTCTACACCTGGTTCGGGGGCAAGAACGGCCTGGTCGAGGCGATCTTCATCGACGGCTTCGAGTCCTTCGACCGCGCACTCGATCCCCATCTCGAGGCCGACGACCTCCTCGGCGCCGGTCGTGCGTACCGGCGCTTCGCTCTGGGCAACCGGATGCAGTACCTCGTCATGTTCGGTCGTGCCGTGCCCGACTACGAGCCCTCGGAGGCGGCGCTCGGGCGCTCCGTGGTCTCGTTCGCCAAGCTCGCCGACGCCGTGGCCCGCTTCTTCCGAGCCGCAGGCGTCGAGGACGACTCGGCCGCTGCTGCCTACCACCTCTTCGCCACCGTGCACGGCTACGTGATGCTCGAGCTCGCCGGGATGGGGCCCGACGTGGAGGCCGATGCCGACGCCCTCTACGAACGCGCCCTCGCCGAACTCGGCCGCACGGCATGATGTCCTGGCGGTGGCATCGGCGGCGCCGATGCCGGCCAGGCCCGCCACCGTCCGACTTCGTCCGAGGGAGCATCCGATGTTCGATCTGACCGCCAAGGTGGCGCTGGTGACCGGAGCCGGCCAGAACGTCGGCGCGGGCATCGCCCGTGCCCTGGCCGCCCAGGGCGCGCACGTCGCCGTCAACGACTACGTGGCCGAGCGTGCCGAGGCCGTCGTCGCCGACATCGTCGCCGAAGGGGGAGTGGCCATGGCCGTGCCCTTCGACGTCACCGACCTGGATGCCGTCGTCGAGGCGGTCGCCGCCGTGACCGCCGAGCTGGGTCCGATCGACATCTGCGTCAACAACGCAGGCAACGGCGGCGTCGCCGGGATGGCGCCCACCCTGTTTCGCGACATGTCCCCCGGGGAGTGGGGGAGCCCCATCGAGGTCAACCTCCGGGGCGTGATGAACTGCTGCCACGCGGTGATCGACGCCATGTGCGAGCAGGGCTGGGGCCGCATCATCACGATCTCGTCGGGCGCCGGCACCGTCGGTGTCGGGATCGGTGTCGCCCCCTACAGCGCCGGCAAGGGTGGCGGGCTGGCCTTCACCCGCAGCCTCGCCCTCGAGGTGGCCCGCCACGGCGTCACCGCCAACACCTTGGCCATCGGGCTCATGGAGATGCAGAACCGCGACGTCACCGCGGCGCTGGCGAGGACGATCCCCGTCGGCCGCACCGGGCGTCCCGACGACATCGCCGCCGCGTGCGTCTGGCTGGCCTCCGAGGAGGCCTCGTGGGTGACGGCCCAGACCATCGAGATCAACGGCGGCTCCCACCCGACCTGAGGCCGTGGCGCCGGCCGTCGGCGCTGGGCTGTGTGAGTCAGACCGAGGCCCAGTGGGCGACCAGGGCGTCGGCCGCTGTGGCGGCCCCGGCGAACATCCACCAGTGGCCGAGCTCGACCTCGACGGTCGATGCGCCCAGCGATGCTGCGACTTCGTGCGCGGCCGTGGTGTCGCCGGCGTAGTGGTCCTCGGTGGCCACGACGAACAGGCCCGGCGGGAGCTCGGTACGCCGCACGCGTTCGCCGAGCTCGGCCATCGCCGGCTGGGCGGCCGACCGGTAGAGGCGCAGGATCGCGTCGGCCATGACATCGTCGAACGCCGCGGCCATGTCGGCCGCTGCCGCCTCGTCGATGCCGAGCCCGACATAGGTGGCGGTCCGTTCTTCGACCGTGCCTGCGCCCATGGCGGCGACGACCTGTTCGCCGACGTCGGGGGTCTGCCACGCCTGGGCCATGTCGTGCCACTGGTAGTCGGGGTGCACGAGTCCGGCACAGTCGGTGGCGAAGGTGCGGACGAGGTCGGGCCGCGCCGCGACGGCGCCGAGGACGTGGCCGGCGCCCCAGTCGTGGCCGACGAGGTCGACGTCACCGCCGAGTGCGGTCAGCTCTGCGACGAGCCAGTCGCGGTACTCGTCCTGGGTGGCGCCGAAGCCGTCGGGCACAGGGACCCCGAACCCCGGCGGCGACAGGGTGACGATGTCGTCGACACCGCGCGCCGCGAGTTCGGCGATCAGCCGGCCCCATATGGCGCTGGTCTCGGGGTTCCCGTGCACGAACGCAACGGTCATGAGTGCTCCTCGGCAGGCGGCAAGGCAGGCCGCGGCAGTCGGGGCCCATCGCCCGCATTCCTACCCCAGATGCCAGGTGACCGGCCAGAGCGGAACGCTCAGGTGACCTCGCCTTCGACGACGACGAAGCCCGACTTCGTTACCTCGATCTCGTCGCCGGTGTGGATGATCCGGCCCTTCGGAGGGCCGATCTTGAGCCCCAGCGATCCGAAGTCGGCTCCCGGGACACGACGGAAACCGAACCCCGCCACCTCCTCGTCGTTCGCTGCGCCGGCGATCGCTGCAACGGTCTGCAACGCTTCTCGCTCCCCGTCGGTGAGGTCCATAGCGGCGAGCTTGTCGCCGAGTGAGTCGATGTCGTTGCTGGTGAATTCCATGAGGTGCCGGACGACGACGCCCGTGGTCGGTTACACCTCCCCGATGGACACCCTGCGCCTCGTCGAGCCGTTCCGGCCCGGACAGAGCTACGGCTCGAGGATCGCGGGGTCTCCCGCGGCGATGCGGCCGGGTTCGAGGACCGTGGCGTACACCCGGCTGACGGGGCCGTGGCGGCGGTGCATCAGGTCGAAGGCGCCGTCGACGAACCACGCCGCGTTCTTCTTGCATGGGACGGCGTAGGAGGAGACCTCGCAGCGGACGTCGCCCACCGCCAGCGTGACGCCCGGCTGGACGTCGTCCCAGGGGAGGCCGTGGATCGTGATGTTCTCGCCGGCCGCGCCGGGGAAGAGGCCGTGGCCATCGGCGACGAAGCCGTCGATGACCTCGGTGCTCCACAGACACAGCGCCTGCCAGGGCCGGCCGTGGTGCACGCGGGTGCCCTGGCGGTCGCCGACGACACCGCCGAAGTCGACCTCGACCGCGTCGACCGGCAACTTCGGCACGCCACCCGAGGATGTGTGCAGGGCCGCGACGCTGCCGGTGGCGGTGGCCGGCAGCTCGCCCGCGGCCCGCAACGCCGGGCCCGCCGCAGTCCACGCCTGCCAGAAGGCGCGCAAGGGGGCGTCGAGATCCCCGGTCGGTGCGTGCAGAGGGTCGAGCCCGTCGATCGCGTCGAGCGCCTCGGTCCGCAGCGGCTCGATGACGGATGCGTCGCGGCCCTCGGCGAGGACATCGAACAACTCGCCGGCATGAGCGAGCGTGCGCCGCGCGTCGGTGACGGAGAAGGTGTGGGGACCGATACGGATCGCGCCGGGCGCAGCCATGACGGTCATCATCGCCCGGATCGCCCGGATGGCGCATCCAGCCGGCGCCGCGTCTCTACATTGGGGACGCCATGGCCTACAGCGACGATCGCCCACCCGAACAGACCATCGAGTTCGTCGGGAGCCAGGGTCATGCCCTCTCCGGGCGGCTGCATCTGCCTCCCGAGCGGGCGAAGGGAGCGATCCTGCTGGCGCACTGCTTCAGCTGCTCGAAGGACCTCCACACCATGACCCGGCTGTCCAAGGGCCTGGTCGACGCCGGGTATGCGGCGCTGCGGTTCGACTTCACCGGCCTGGGCGAATCGGGTGGCGACTTCGCCGAGACGTCGGTCAGCGCCAACGTCGCCGACCTGACCCGGGCGGCCGTGACGCTGATCGAGATGGGGTTCGGGCCCTGTGGGCTGATCGGCCACAGCCTCGGAGGTGCCGCGTCGGTCCTGGCGGCCCACCGCCTGAAGACCGTGCGCTCGCTCGTCACCATCGGCGCTCCCAGCGACGTCGCCCACGTGACGCATCTGTTCGCCGACCGGGTCGACGAGCTGGTGTCGCAGGGCCGCACCACCGTCTCGATCGGGGGCCGTGCGTTCGACCTCGACGCCGGCTTCCTCGACGACCTCGAACGCCACGACGTGCTGGCCGAGGCCGCCGACCTCGGCCGCCCGTACTGTGTCATCCACGCACGCGACGACGACATCGTCGGCTTCGACAATGCCGTCCGCCTCCACGCCGCAGCGCGCGACCCGAAACAGCTGGTGGCACTGGAGACCGGTGGGCACCTGTTCGCCGCCCGAGCCGCCGCCGACGAGGTCGTCGAAGCCGTCGTCGACTGGTTCGACCGCACTCTGACCGCCGGGAACGCTCGTCGGCCACTCCCACTTCTCGGATCCGCGGGCCTGTCAGGCCGGTGACCGGGAGAAGTGGAGAAGTAGGACTTGACCCCAGTAGTGGAAGCCCTGGTCAGTCGGCGGCTGGGGTGGCCAGGAACACGGGGATGACACGGCCGTGGCCGGCTGCGGATTCGGCGTACTCCGTGTAGGGCGCGTAGACCTCTGCGCCGCGTGCGTACCACTCGTCGCGCTCGGCGCCGGAGAGTTCTCGCACGGTGAAGGGGTGGGCTTCGGGGCCGTCCTGGATCAACACCGTCGGCTCCGCGACGAGGTTGGCGTACCAGGCCGGGTGGGTGCGGTCGCCGCCCTTCGAGGCGATGAGCGCGTACTCGCCGTCGTGTTCGACGCGCATGAGGGCGAACTTGCGGAGCTTGCCGCTGCTGGCCCCGACGCTCGTCACGATGATCACCGGGATACCGGTGTCCATCAGGGTGTTGGCCCGGGTGCCGCCCGAGGCCTCGTACTCGGCGACCTGGTCGGCCACCCAGTCCCAGGTGCTGGGCTGGTACTCGCGTCCTTGGAAGATGGTCTCGGCGCTCATCGGTGGTCCTCTGGGGGTTCGGGTCGGGCTCTGCCGCACGCTACCGGCGCCGACCCCGACCGCACCCCGCTCCTGCCCCGCCTGGGGGCTCGGGGACTACTGGGGTCAAGTCTCTTTTCTCCCCTTCTCCGAGTCGTCGACCAGGGAGAGCAGCGAGGGCCCGAGAAGGGGAGAAAAGAGACTTGACCCCGGCGGTTCGGCTCAGGTCGTCGAGGCGGTGGGTTTCGGGGGCGACGGTTCGAGGGTCGCCTCGACGTCGGCGTAGGTGTCGATGCGGCGCAGGGTCTTGCCGAACACGGCGAAGCCGGCGGCGATGGCGACGGTGACGACGCCGCCGCCGGCGACGGCCAGCGGTACCCCCAACCAGCGGGCCGCGACGCCGCTCTGGAATGCGCCCAGCTCGTTCGATGCGCCGATGAAGACGCTCTCGACGGCGCTCACGCGGCCGAGTTGGGCGTCGGGGGTGGCGACGGGCACCAGCGTCGAGCGGATCGTCACCGACACCATGTCCGCGCCCGACGCGATCAGCAGCGACACGAAGGCGACGGTGTAGCTCGTGGTCAACCCCAGCGTGACGTGGAACAGGCCGAAGATCCCCACCACGAACAGCAACGTCGGGCCGACCCGCCGCTGCACGGGGAAGCGGGCCAGCGCCAGCCCCATCAACCCGGCCCCGATACCCGGGGCGGCCCGCAGCCAGCCGTACGCGACGTCGCCGACGCCCAGGCGCTCCTCGGCGATCACCGGCAGCAGGGCCACCGCACCGCCGAAGAGCACCGCGAACATGTCGAGGGAGATGGCCGACAGCACGATCGGCGAGCGGCGGATGAAGCCGAGCCCCTCCAGCGCGAGCTTGATCGACGGCCGGTCCGTCAGAGGCGTCGGCTCGACCGCGTAGGTGGTAGCGAGGATGGGTGGGATCGACGCGATGAACAGCAGCCCGGCAACCAGGTAGGCCAACTCGGCTCGGGCGCTGTACAGATAGCCGGCGGCGACCGGACCGACGATGTGCGACAGCACCATCGTGACGGCTGCGGCGGCCACCAGCCGAGGCAGCATCGGGCGGGGCACCACCAGCGGCGCGAGCGCATGGCGGGCCGGGATGGCGATGGCGTCGACGGATCCGAACACGAAGGTGATCAGGAACAGCGGCCATATGGCCGCAGCGGATCCGTCGGACACGTCGCCGACATCGCGGCTGTAGAGGATGAACCCGACGACGCAGACGATGCGCCCGAGCGTCATCAGCGCGACCACCCGGCGCCGGTCGAACCGGTCGGCGATGTAGCCGCTGACCACCACGAGCACCACGGCGGGCACGAACTGCAACAGGCCGATGATGCCGATCGTCAGGGCGTCGCCGGTGATGTCGAACGCCTGCTTGAACAGCACGGCCAGCATGAGCGAGATGCCGGTGCCGGCCAGCGCCCGGGACAGCAGATACCGCCGAACCGCCGGGATCTGGAGCAGTCCGGCATCGGGGTCCGTCTCGGTCACCGGGCCACGCTAACGGTGTCGTCGGCGGGGACGGCCGTACGTCAAGAAACGACGAGCCTCAGGAAACGATGCCGGCCGCTCGTGCCACCTCGGCGTAGGCGGCGGCGAGGGTGTCGACGTTCTCGTGCGCGTTGAGCCCGCTGGGGTTCGGGACGACCCACAGCTCGGCACCGGCGAGGTCGAGATCCTGGCGGCCCGGCGTGGCTCGAGGTCGCCCGAATGCGTCGCGGTAGGCGGTGATGCCCAATACCGCCACGACCGGCGGACGGAGCCGTTCGACCAAGGCCTCGAGGCGCCGACCACCGTCCCGGAGCTCGTCGCGGCCGAGTTCGGCCGCGGTGGCGGTGGCCCGGGCCACGATGTTGGTGATGCCGATGCCCCGGTCGGTCAGCTGCCGGCGGTCGACATCGGCCATCCCGTCGGAGGCGTCGATGACGTGGTCGGTGATGCCGGCACGGGCCAGCGCGGGGTAGAAGCGGTTGCCCGGGCGGGAGAAGTGGGCCCCGGTGGCCGCGGTCCACAGGCTCGGGTTGATGCCCACCAACAGCAGACGGACGTGGTCGCCCAACAGATCGTCGACCGTGGTGCCCTCGTACTGCTCGAGTTCCGCACGACTGAATCCCACGGCGCCACCGTACGGGGCCGACCTGCCCGGTGCGATCCGGCCGGTTCGCCGGTTCGCCGGTTCGTGGTTGGCGAGCCCATGGCGGGGGTATCGCGTCGCCATGAGCGATCTCGGTCTCGGACCCGATGCCACCGTCACCTGCGGAGAATGCGGGGCCCAGAACGATGGCGGCCAGAGCCGCTGTTGGTCGTGCGGGGCCCCCATCGACGCCTCGGCTCCCGCCGAGAGCGAGCGCGGGGACCTCGAGCTCGGCGAGGCGCAACGGGCCCTGGACGCCGAGGGGCACGAGGCCCGTTTCCATGTCGCGTCCGACGGCCGCGTCCGGTGCCCGGTGTGTGCCGCGCTGTTCGTGCCGGACGAAGCGGTCATCGACGAGCTCTACGAGGCGCGTGACACCCCGACCGGCCGCGACGAGATCGTCGTGCTCGGTGTGCACTGCCCGCGGTGCCAGACTCCGGGGCAGGTCGAAGCCGCCGCAGCGGAGCTGGCGCTCAGCCGGTCGGCCGCTGATGTGATGCCGCCTCATCCTGACGAGGTCCCGGAGAACCGGGCGTCTGTCGGCAAGCCCGGCGCGTCGCCAGAGCACCCTCTCGGCGACGACCGACAGCACTTCGACGTCGTCGAGGACGGAGACACCCGGAGCCCGCGCGAGCGGGGGTCGCTCCTCGACGACGAAGGGGAGGACATCCGCCAGTACACGGGCGAGCCGGTCGAAACCGAGGAAGGGACCGTGATTCCGCGCCAGCAGAACGCCGGCCCGGGCAACGTCGCCGGCAGCGGCGAGTGGCCCGACCCCAACGCGCCGCCCGCCCAACCCGACGAGTAGGCGCCGACGGCCGGGTCGGCATGCAGGCAACGCCGCCGCCCGCCCTCAGCGCGAGGAGCCGTGCACCAGTAGTTCGAGTTCCTGGGCCATCGACGCGATGTCGTCGGCGGAGGTGTTGGTCGCGTCGGCCGAGCTACGGGTCTCATTGGCTGCGCCCGCGACCACGGCGATCTGTTCGGCGATCGCCCGGCTGCCGCCTGCCGCGCCGCCGATGTCACGGCTGACCACGGTCGCGGTCGCAGTCTGCTGTTCCGCGGCGGCGGCGATGGCCGCGGAGATGTCCTGGATGCGCCCGATCGTGTGACCGATGCGTTCGTTGGCATCCACCGCACCCGCTGCTTCGGTCCGGATCGCCTCGATCCTGCCCGCCACCTCTTCGGTGGCCCGGGCCGTGGCTGTCGCCAGATCCTTCACCTCGTTCGCGACGACGGCGAAGCCCTTGCCGCTCTCGCCGGCCCGTGCCGCTTCGATCGTGGCGTTGAGGGCCAGCAGGTTCGTCTGGCGGGCGATCGCCGAGATGGTCTCGACCACGTCGATGATCTCCGCGGTCGCCGCATCGAGCCTGGCGATCGTCGCAGACGACGCCTGTGCCTCGTCGACGGCTGCCCTCGCGACACTCGAGGCGTCGACAGCCCGTTCTGCGACCTCGCGGAACGACGCTTCGAGTTCGCTCATCGCCGTGGCGACGCTGTCCACCGAGGACGACACCTGCTCGCCGGCAGCCGATGCGGCAATGGCCTGCGAGGACGTCCGCTCGGCGCTCGACCCCACTGCCGACGACACAGCGGTGAGCGACCGGGCCGCCGCGCCGGCGCGTTCGGCCACGCCGGCGACCGGTCGGGCCACCCCGCGGGCCAGCCAGTGGGCGACGGCGGCGATCGCGAGCAACGACAGGACGCCGAAGCCGGCGATCGTGTTGCGCAACCCATCGGCCCCTGCCACCGCTGCGCCACGGTCCTGATGGACGAGGATGCCCCACTCGTAGCCGTCGAAGCCCAACGCTCCGTCGGTGCGGGCATAGCCGACGAGTTCGGCCGTCCCCGACTCGGAGGTCTCCTCGACGTAGCCGGTGCCGCCCTCGCCGATGAGCGCAGCGGCTTCGGAGCCCGCTGCCACCAGATCGGTGACGAGCGGTTCGGACGGGGTCGAGCTGCCGAGCACGACGCCGCCGGCGGTGAGGACCTGGTATTCGACGCCCTCCACGCCGCCGGCCTCGAGCTCGTCGCGGGTGACCTGCATGATGTCGGTGACGATCCGGTCGAAGGACGCGGCGTTCTTCCAGACGCCGACCATCACGCCGGCGTCGTCGAAGACGGGTGCGCTGTAGGACAGGGTGATCCGGTCATCGCCGTACACGGCCTGCACCAGGGGGTCGCGCTCGGCCTCGGTGTAGAGGGTGCCGCCCTCGGGGGTGTCGCCACCGGCGATCGTCTGGAACCACGCCTGATCCGACACGTCGGTGCCCACCAGGGCGGTGGTGTCGAGCGGTTCGCCGGCGCCGTCGATCGAGTTGACCGTCATGATCCGGCCCTCGAGGTCTGCGACGACCATCAGGTCGTAGATCCCGTAGGTGGCGGTCAGGAAATCGATGATCTCCTGCGCTTCCTCGGGGCCGGCCTGGATCTTCGGATTGGCGGCGAAGGCCTGCACGTCGCCGTAGCGCTCGAACAGATTGCGGTCGATGATGTCGCCGGCGGTGACGGCGGCGACCTCGACCCGGCTCCCGGCGCTGTCGAGCAGGGTCTGGCGGGCTTCGCCGAGGGCGATCCAGCCGATGATGGCGAAGGGTACGATGCCCATGACCACGAAGGCCACCAGGAGGCGAACGCCCAGTGGTCGGCGGCGCCGGTTGGTGCGTCGGGTTCGGATGCGGGACGTCACGTTCGTTCTCCTGCGAGAAGGTCTTCGATGTCCCGATGAGCCGATCGGCTCGGGTCGAGCGACCTTGAGGCATGACGACAGACATTCGACAGGTGGCTGGAAGTGGTGGCTGGCCGCCGGACGGGCCGGGTCGCCGGTCGGATGTGGCTGCGCGCAGGTTTCGGGCTCGCCTCCTCGCGTCGCTCTACGCTCTCGGCGTGTACTACGACCAGCGCCTCCGACCTGCGCAGCCGGCAACGCCTGCCGCCGACGCGTTCACCATCCATCGGGCCGAGGTGGCCGACGGTGTGTCGCTCGCGTACGTGCGCGAGGGCAGTGGGTACCCGCTGTTGTTGGTGCACGGCTATCCGGAGACCAAGCGGATCTGGTGGCGCAACATCGAGCCGCTCGTCGCCGCCGGCTACGAGGTGATCGTGCCGGACCTGCGTGGCTACGGCGACTCCGACCTCGCTCCCGACGACCACTACGACCTGGCCCGCTACAGCCGCGACCTGCATGCCCTGGTGCACGACGTGTTGGGCCACGACCACTGCGGCGTGGTGGGCGGCGACGTGGGCGGGGCGGTGTCGATCGACATGGTGCACCGCTTCGAGGGGTTCGTCGACAAGCTCTGCTTCTTCAACTCGGTGCCGCCGATCCTGCTCGACGAGTACGCGGCCGCCGGGATCGACCTCGGGTCGATCCGGTCGATCACGACCGATCACCCGACCGCCGACTACCGGATCTGGCAGGGGGCGATGCCCGACGAGCTGGCGGCATCGTTGTCGAGCGACGCCGAGCGCCGTCGGTACGTGGCCGGCATGTACACCCACCGGCTGTGGGCGTCGCCGGGTTCGTTCACCGCCGACGACGTGGACTTCATGACCGAACCGTTCGCCGACGAGGCCCGCCTGCGCGCCGGCTGGGCCGTGTACCAGCTCGCCCACGGGCGGGCGCAGCAGGAACCGGCGCTGCTGAGCCTGCCGGTCGAGATCCCGACCCTGCTGTTCTACGGCGCCGACGACCAGGTGGTCGGCCCCGACTTCGTCCACTGCTGCGAGGTCGCATTCCGCGACCGGGTGGGGCCCTTCGTCATGCCGGCCGCGGGGCACTTCCTGCAGTGGGAACGGGCGGACCTGCTCAACCCGGCCCTGATCCACTTCTTCGCCGACCAGCGGACGGACTGACCGTCCGCGGACCGCCCGTTCAGCGGACCCGGGCGGCGCACTCCAGGATGATGTTGGCGGCGCGGGCGGCGTCGGCGGGGGTGGTCTTCCACGACGACACGCTGATCCGCATGGCGGTGGCGCCCGCCCACTGTGTGGGGCCGCACCAGACGCGGCCGTCGCGTTGGACTTCGGTCAGGAGGCGTTCGGTGGTGGCGCCGTCGTCGAGGCGGACCAAGACCTGGTTGAGCACCACGTCGTTCAGGATCTCGACGCCGTCGGCGCGGAGCCGGTCGGCGATGGCCGTGGCGCACTCGCCGGCCTGGCGCACCAGCGCGGCGACGCCGTCGCGGCCGAGGGTCCGCAGCACCGCCCACACCTCGACCTGGCGGGCGCGCTGGCTGGACTGCGGGGTGTGGTGCATCGCCTCGAAGCCGGACTCGGGCGGCAGGTAGCCGGCGACCGCGGCGAAGGTCCGCCGCAGCGCGCCGGGTCGTTGCACGAAAACGATGCCGCAGTCGTAGGTGACGTTGAGCCACTTGTGCCCGTCGGTGGCGAGGGAGTCGGCACGAGCCAGCCCTGCCACCAACGCCGCACGGCTCGGGTCGGCCAGCGCCCACAGGCCGAACGCTCCGTCGACGTGCAGCCAGCCGTCGCGGGCCTGCACCCAGTCCGCGATTGGATCGAAGGGATCGAAGGCGCCGGTGTTGACCTCGCCCGCCTGCGCGCAGCAGAGGACGGGCCCGTCGGCGGGATCGAGATCGGGGAGCTCGGCGGCGATCATCCGGCCCTGGTCGTCGGCGGGAACGACGATCACCCGGTCGCGGCCCAGGCCGATGAGGCCCAGCGACTTCGACAGCGTCGAGTGCGCCTTGGCGCCGACGACCACCTGGATGGGCGGCGCCCCGAACAGGCCGTCGCGTTGGACGTCCCAGCCCCGCTCGGCCAGCAGCGTGTCGCGTGCCGCGGCGAGGCAGGTGGCGTTGGCGACGGTGGCCCCGGTGACGAACGCGATGTCGGTGTCGGTGGCGAGGCCGAGCAGCTCGTTCAGCCAGCGGCTGGTGACGTCGTGGATGGCCGCGGCCACCGGCGACATGACCGGCAACGCGGCGTTCTGGTCCCACGCATTGACCAGGAACGACGCCCCGAGCGCCACCGGCAACGTCGCACCGTTCACGAACCCGAAGTAGTCCGGACCGGTGCTGCCCATCGTCGCCGGCCCACCCACCCGGGCCAGCAGCTCGATGGTGGCGGCACCGTCGCCGGACCCGTCGGGCAGGTCTTCGTCGAACGCACCGAGCGCGTCGAGCGCGGCAGACGTGGGAGCGACGGCCCGATCGTCGATGGCCGCCGCATACGCGACCGCCGCCTCGGCAGCTGCACGGATGACGTCGAGGTCCGATGGGTCGTTCACCGAAGGGAGATGGCTTCCTCGTGGATGTGCTGCATCCGACCGGAACCGGACGTCACGACATCGACGCTGCGGCCCAGGGCATCCTCGAGTTCGTCCTCCATCGCGCCGAGCTCGAACAGGCCCGTGCCGGGCGCAGCGTCGATGAGGAGATCCACGTCGGAGTCCGGACGAGCGTCGCCGCGTGCGACGGATCCGAACACCCGGACGTTGCTCCCCCCGTGTGCGGCGACGATGCGGTGGATGTCGTCGGCTCTGGCCTGCAAGTCGGCGAGTGTCGGCGCAGTCCGGGCGGGGTCCGGCTCGAACGTCAGTCGGAGGCCCAGGTGCTCGGCGACAGCTTCGAGTGTCTTGACCGTCGGGTTGGGATGGCGACCCGACAAGAGCCTGCGCACCGCCGGCTCACCGAGACCGGAGCCGCGGGCGACATCGGCCTTCGATTCACCCCGGTCGCGCCGCGCCGCCTCGAGCTCTTCGACGAGCCGCGAGGTCACGGCACCCGACGGATCTCCTGCGCTCTTGGTCCGTGTCGACACCTGCAAGAACGTACCACAAATGGTACGGAAGGTGTCGGTGCTCGAGCGGCCTCTCGGGCGTGGGTCGCGGACCCCCGGCGGTAGCCCGCCAGTCTTACCGGAACCGGAACGCAGCCGTCGAGGGCACGTGCCTGGCCTACGGTTGCTCCGTGCTGTCGGCTGGTGAGGTGCTGATCGTGTCGGGCCCGCCGGGGTCGGGGAAATCGACGGTCGCCGCTGCGCTGGCGGAGTCCGCCGCGCGGGGCGTGTACCTGGAGTCCGACTGGTTCTACCGGTCGATCCGCTCCGGGTTCGTGCCGCCCCACCTTCCGGCATCGCATGCGCAGAACACCGCGATCATGGACATCGTCGCCGACGCCGCGGCGGGGTATGCGGCGGCAGGGTACGTGGTGGTGTGGGACGGGATCGTGGGCCCGTGGTTCCTGGATCGTGTCGCCGGTCGGCTGATGGCGCGGGGCGTCGTCGTGCGCTACCTGGTGGTGCGGGCCGAGCGGGAGACGTCGCTGACTAGGGTGCGGGAGCGTGACGGCGCCACCGCGGCCTCCTGCGCCGAGGCGATGTGGGATCAGTTCGCCGATCTGGGCGACGTCGAGTCGTACGTCGTTGCGAGCGACGGTTCGGTGCTCGAGGTGCTGGCGCGCTGCCGGGCGGCGCTTGTGAACGGCGGTCTTCGCCTCGATGCCGATGCATGGGTGGACGACCGGTGGCCGGTGTCGGCGCAGCGACCACCGAGTCCCGGCGGGGCCCCGTAGAGCTCCGCCGGGATCCGAGAACGTCGATCACCCCGAGCGTGTGTTACCCGGGAACTCCGGTCAGGGTGCGGACCATTGCCGCGAGCTCGAGGGCGGCCTCGGTGGCGTCGGCGCCGGCATTGGGCCCGGGCGGCACTTCGCTGCGGGCTCGGGCCTGGTCGAGGTCCTCGACGGTCAACACGCCGAAGCCGATCGGGACGCCGGTGTCGAGCTGCACCCGCTGTAGGCCCGTGGCGCAGCCGTTGGCGACGAGGTCGTAGTGGGTGGTCTCGCCACGCACGACGGTGCCGAGGCACACGATGGCATCGACGTCGCCGGCCTCGGCGACGACCTTCGCCGCGAACGGCAGCTCGAGGCTGCCGGCCACGGTGAGGTCGCGGCGGTGGACGACACCAGCACGGTCGAGGGCGTGCGCGACGCCTACGGCCAGCCGGTCGATGATCTCGGTGTTCCAGCGTGCTCGGATGACCGCCACCCGCAGGGCGGCGCCGTCGACCGCGGGTGCGGCGTCGGGGCGATGATGGGCCGTCATGTCGGCACCTCGTCGAGCTCGGTCTCGAGCTGCGGGTCGAGCCCCGTGTCGAGCTCGGTCATCAGGTGGCCCATGCGGTCGCGTTTGGTGCGCAGGTACTCGACGTTCTCCGGGCGCGGCGGGATCTCGATCCCGATGCGTTCGGTGATCTCGAGCCCGTAGCCCTCGAGGCCGCTGTACTTGGCCGGGTTGTTGGTGAGGAGCCGCATCGACGTGACGCCGAGATCCACCAGGATCTGCGCCCCGATGCCGTACTCCCGATCATCCACCGGCAGGCCGAGGTCGGTGTTGGCGTCCACCGTGTCGCGCCCGGCGTCCTGCAACGCGTAGGCCCGCATCTTGTGGCCGATGCCGATACCCCGCCCCTCGTGGCCCCGCAGGTACACCACCGCACCGCAGCCCTCTTCGGCGATGAGGGCCATCGCTGCGTCGAGCTGAGGACCGCAGTCGCAGCGGTACGAGCCGAACACGTCGCCGGTGAGGCACTCGCTGTGGACCCGCACCATCGTGGACGGGCCGGCCGAGAGGTCGCCCAGGGTGAAGGCCACGTGCTCGATGCCGTCGAGGGTCGACCGGTAGGCGTGGGAGTCGAAGCGCCCCCAGCGTGTCGGCACCGTCGTCGACGCCACCCGTTCCACCAGCTGCTCGTGGTGACGCCGGTAGCGCACGAGGTCGGCGATGGAGACCATCACCAGGTCGTGGGCCGCGGCGAACTCGATCAGCTCCGGGACCCGGGCCATGTCGCGCTTGTCGTGATCGACGATCTCGCAGAGCACCCCGACGGGCGCACAGCCGGCCAGGCGGGCCAGATCGACCGCGGCCTCGGTGTGCCCGGCCCGCTTGAGGACGCCGCCGTCGCGGGCCTCGAGGGGCAGGATGTGACCGGGGCGGGCCAGGTCGGCCGGGCGGGTCGCCGGGTCGACGAGCGCCCGAAGCGTCAAGGCCCGATCGGCGGCGGAGATGCCGGTGCTGGTGCCCTCGATGGCATCGACGCTCACGAGGAACGCCGTGCGCATCGACTCGGTGTTCTCCGCCACCATCGCCCCGAGCTCGAGCTCGTGGGCCCGTTCGGTGGTGATCGACGCGCAGATGAACCCCGAGGTGTGATGGAGGAAGAACGCGATGGCCTCGGGCGTCGCGTGCTCGGCCGCCATGATGAGGTCGCCTTCGTTCTCGCGATCTTCGTCGTCGACGACGACCACGATCTCGCCGCGGCCGATGGCCGCGATGGCATCTTCGATGGGTGCGAAGCTCATCGGGCCACCTGCCAGGCCAGGAGCTTCTCGACATACTTGACGGTCACGTCGACCTCGAGGTTGACCGGATCGCCCACCGCCCGCTGCCCGAGCGTCGTGACCGCAGCGGTGTGGGGGATCACCGCCACGCTGAACTGATCGTCGGTGACGTCGACCACCGTGAGGCTCACGCCGTCGACGGTGATCGAACCCTTCTCGACCACGTAGCGCGCCAACGACTCCGGCAGCGACACCACCAGGTCCGGCGTCGGCGCCAGGACCGTGCCGACACCGTCGACGTGGCCCTGCACCAGATGGCCGCCGAGGCGGTCCATCAGCCGCACGGGCCGTTCGAGGTTGACGCTGTCGCCCGGCGCGAGCGCCCCGATGTTGGTGCGGCGCAGCGTCTCGTCCGAGACGTCGGCCTCCCACCAATCCGGGGTGTGTCTCGCCACCGTGAGGCAGCAGCCGTTGACGGCGATGGAGTCGCCGATGTCGGCGTCTTCGTCGATGGCCGAGGATGCGATCCGCAGCCGATGTCCGTCGCGTTCGAGGACGCGACCGAGCCCTTCCACCAATCCGGTGAACATGAGCGGTTTCCCTTTCGTCGGTTGTTCTCCCGTGGGAACGAACGCGACGAGGACGCCGCGCGCGTCCTCACTCCCATCCGGACTCTCACCGTCGGCCCCGGAGTTCCACCGGATCGGCCCCGACCCCCGAAGGGGAAGGGGTTCGCGGGCTGTGACCGCCGGTCGGGACTTCCACCCAAACCGTCCCGCGAGGACTCGCGAGTGACCCAAAGGTACCAAACGGCGCTGGAGGCCCCGAGTCGGATGGGCTGCGTTCTCCCGTCCTGGTGGTGTCGCCGGGAACGCCGTCAGGGGTCGGCGGGTTCGGGGACCATGGCCGTCCCGGTTCCGACCAACCATCCGCCCCCCGGCGTCGCACCGGCAGGGGGCGACGGCGCACCCCGTCGGGCGTTGCTGCGGGCAGCGGCCGGGCTGATGTTGGCGATGACCACCTGGTTCTCGACGGCCGCGGTGCTGCCCGCGTTGCGGCTGCGATGGGACCTGTCGACCAATGCGGCGTCGGCGCTGGTGGTGGTACTCCAGCTGGGGTTCGTCGCCGGTGCGCTCGTCTCGGCCGTGGTGGGGCTTGCCGACCGTGTCGATGTCCGTCGGCTGGTCGCGGTGGCGGCGGTCGGGGCTGCGGTGACCAACGTGTTGATCGTGCCCCTCGACGGGTTCGCCGCTGCGATCGTGCTGCGGTTCCTGACCGGGGCGTTCCTGGCCGGGGTGTATCCGCCGGCGCTGAAGTTCGTGGCGACGTGGTTCCGTGCGGGGCGCGGGCTCGCCATGGGGGCGATGGTGGCGGCGCTCACGGTCGGCTCGGCCGCGCCGCATCTGGTGAACGGCTTCGGCGGCGCGCGTTGGGAGATCGTGATGATCGCGACGTCGGCGGCCACGGTGGTGGGCGGGGCGGTCTTCGCGCTCGGGGTCTCGCCCGGCCCCTACCCGTTCCCGCGCACGCAGTTCAGCCTCTCGCTGGCCTCTCGTGCCTTGCGCGACCGGCCGGTGGTGCTCGCCTCGCTCGGCTACCTGGGCCACATGTGGGAGCTCTACGCCATGTGGGCGTGGATCGCCGCGTTCCTCGCGGACGCCGTCGACCGATCCGGCTCGGGCATCGACGCATCCCTGCTTGCGTTCACGGCGATCGCTGCCGGAGCCGTCGGATCGCTGATCGCCGGCGCTGCGGCGGACCGGGTCGGCAGCGGTCGGTCGGCACGTATGGCCATGCTCGCGTCGGGCTCGGTCGCCGCGGTGATCGGCTGGGGTGGCCTGCCGTTGGCGGTCGTGGTGGCGCTGGCCGTTGTGTGGGGTGTGGCCGTCGTGGCCGATTCGGCGCAGTTCTCCGCCATCGTCACCGAGCGCGCCGAGCAGGCGTTCGTCGGGACCGCGCTGACCGTGCAGCTGGCGTTCGGCTTCCTGCTGACCGTCACGACGATGTGGCTGGTGCCCCTCGTCCGCGACGGCGCCGGCTGGTGGTGGGCGTTCGCCATGCTGGCCCCGGGCCCACTGTTGGGCGCCTGGGCGATGAGCCGCCTGGCGCCCGCCGACGGCGGCCGCTGGTGAGTGCCGCGGGGCTGGCGAGCCAATGTCGGGAGGCCGACATTTGGCAATGCGGCCTCGCACCGACCGTGTTTGCCCTCCGATCCGCCGCTGCGCCCTGATGAGGCGGCGCGGCCGCACCACCTTCTGGAGGACGCACCGAGATGACCACCACCACACACACCACCGAGATCATCGTCGTCGGGATGGGTCCCGCCGGCGAGGCCGTCGCCGGGCAACTCGCCGAAGCCGGCCTCGATGTCGTCGGCATCGACCGAGAGCTCGTCGGCGGCGAATGCCCCTACTGGGGCTGCGTCCCGTCGAAGATGATGATCCGCGCCGCGCACCTGCTCGCCGAGGCCCGGCGCATCCCCGGGATGGCCGGCAAGGCCGAGGTCACGCCCGACTGGGGCCCGGTCGCTGCACGCATCCGGGCCGAGGCCACCGACGACTGGGACGACACCGTCGCCGTCGAACGCTTCGAGGGCAAAGGCGGCCGCTTCGTCCGCGGCGAGGGACGCATCGTCGGGCCGGGCCGTGTCGAGGTCGGCGGCCGGGTGTACGAGGCCACCAAGGGCATCGTCATCGCCACCGGGACCCGAGCCGCGGTCCCGCCGATCCCGGGGCTGGCCGACACGCCGTACTGGACCAACCGTGAGGCCATCGCCGCGGCGGAACTGCCGGCGTCGATGATCGTGCTCGGCGGCGGCGCCATCGGCGTCGAGCTGGCCCAGGTGTACGCCCGGTTCGATGTCGCCGTGACCATCGTGGAAGCCAACGACCGCCTGCTGCCGCTCGAGGAACCCGAGGCCGGGGCCCTCGTCGGCACCGTGTTCGCCGACGAGGGCATCGATGTCCGCGTCGGCGTCGGTGCCGCATCGGTGGCCTACGACAGCGGGGCCTTCACCGTCACCCTCGCCGATGGCGCCGAGCTCCGGGCCGAGCAGCTGTTGGTGGCGACCGGTCGACGGACGGACCTCGCCGGCCTCGGCGTCGCTGCGATCGGGATCGACGACACGGCCCGGGCGCTTCCCGTCGACGAACACTTGCGCGTCGGCGACGGCGTGTGGGCCGTGGGCGACATCACCGGCAAGGGGGCCTTCACCCACGTCGGCATGTACCAGGCCGCGATCGCCGTCGCGGACATCCTCGGCAACGAGCACCGGCCCGCTTCCTACGCCGCGCTGCCGCGGGTGACCTTCGCCGATCCCGAGGTCGGGTCGGTCGGCATGACCGAGGCCCAGGCCCGTGAGGCCGGTGTCGAGGTGGCCACGGCGCTCGTGCAGGTGCCCCACACCGCACGCGGGTGGCTCCACAAGACCGGCAACGAAGGCATCATCAAGCTCGTCGCCGACGCCGCATCGGGCACGCTCGTCGGCGCCACCGCCGCCGGTCCCAACGGCGGCGAGGTGCTGGGCCTGCTCGCGTTGGCGGTCCACGCGCAGGTCCCCGTGACCGAGCTGCGCTCGATGATCTGGGCCTACCCCACCTTCCATCGCGGCATCGAGGACGCGGTCAACGCGCTCGACCTGTGATCCGAGCCGATCCGGCTCTCCCCACCCGACGCATGCGGTCTCCCTCCGTGTGCTTCGGCGCGCCCCGGCGCATCCCCAGCAACTACCCGAACCCTGAAACCCCCGACAAGGAGATCCCACCAATGCACTCCGCCATCCACCAACTGAACCGGCTCCAACTGATCGCACCGCTGGTGCTGCGCGTCGTGCTCGGCGCACTTTTCGTCTGGCACGGCATCGACAAATTCGATGCCGGCATCTCGAACGTCGAAGGGGCGTTCGCTTCGTGGGGGGTGCCGCTGCCGGGTCTCACTGCGCCGCTCACGGCGGTCGTCGAGATCGTCGCCGGGCTCGCGCTGATCGCCGGAGTCGGCACGAGGATCGCGGCCCTCGCGCTGAGCGTCGTCATGGTCGGCGCCATCCTCTACGTCAAGGCCGACCTGGGAATCATCTCCAGCGAGCCGATGCCCGGCGCCGAACTCGACCTCGCCCTGCTGGCCGGCCTGATCGCCATCGTCGTGTTGGGTCCCGGTCGGTTCTCCGTCGACGACAAGTTGGGCATCGAGCCTGCGCCGCTGCACACCCACGCTCCTCGCGAGCGTGCCGTGGCGGGCGTCTGATCGTCGTCGGTGCCCCGGGGGCCCGGAGCCCGTCCCCGGGGCGCCGATGTCGAGGTGACCTCGGAGGGTCAGGGAGCGAGCATGGCCGAGATGGCCGAGGGATCGGTGACGATCACCTCGCCGTAGCCGCGCTTCACGAGGCCGCGGCGCTCGAGTCGGCGGATGGCGTCGTTGACCGACGAGCGCTGGACGCCGAGCAGTCGGGCCAGCTGATCCTGGGTCATGGTCACGCGACCGTCGGTGTCGCGTCGTCGCAGCAGCAGCGACCCGAGGCGGTGATCGAGGTGCCCGGCCAGCAGTTCGCCGAGCCGCTCGTGGGTCTCGAGGATCCGCGCTGCGAGCGACGCCGACCAGGCCCGGGCGAGGCCCGGTGTCGTGTCGAGCAGCTCGGTGAGGTCGCCGGCGTCGAGTCCCACCAGGCTGACTTCGGTCGCTGCGACCGCGTCGAGGTGATGGGGCCGCCCGAGCAGGAGCGGGACATCGCCGAAGACACCGCCGGCGCTGAGCGTGGAGATGACGCTGTTGCGTGTGTCGGCGGGGCGGCGTAGCTCGACGACGCCGTCGGTGATGACGAACACGTCGTCGGCCGGCCGGCCTGCGGTCATGAGGACGGCGCCTGCGGGTGCTGTCGAGGGCCACATCCGGGCTGCGATGCCCTCGATGACGTCGTGGTCGAGGGCGAAGCGTCCGCCGGCGAGGGCACGCAGTGCCTGTGCGGCGTCGTCGACGGTCACGCCGCGTTGCATCGGTCTCCCCGTGAGTGTCACAGCACCCCGAACCCACTCCGACCGCGTGCACTTCCCGGGTGGTTCGGGGGCACAGTGGGGGGATGGGTGTTCTGGGGTCGACGGATCTGCCGGTCGAAGCGGTGGTCGACGACCTCCGCGCCGCGCTCGACGACCGGGGCGTCGCCGTCTTGTCGGCCAGCCCGGGTGCGGGCAAGACCACCGTCGTCCCGCTGCGGCTTCTCGACCAGCAGTGGCTCGGGGACCAACGCATCGTGATGCTCGAACCCCGCCGCCTCGCCACCCGGGCCGCGGCCCGACGTATGGCGTCGCTGCGCGGCGAGGACGTGGGCGGCACCGTCGGCTACCGCACCCGGACCGACCGTGCGGTCGGGCGCACGACGCGCATCGAGGTCGTCACCGAGGGCATCCTGACCCGGCGCATCCAGCACGACCCCGCGCTCGACGGGGTCGGTCTGGTGATCTTCGACGAGTTCCACGAGCGCAGCCTCCAAGCCGACCTCGGTCTGGCCCTCGCCCTCGAGGTCCGGGAGGCCCTGCGGCCGGATCTGCGCATCCTGGTCATGTCGGCCACCCTCGACATCGACCGGGTGGCGGCGCTGCTCGGCGGCGAGGACCAGCCTGCTCCCGTCGTCGACGCCCCAGGCGCCAGCCACGACGTGCGCGTCGAATGGGTGCCCCGCCACGGTCGGACCTACGTCGAGGACGCCACGGTCGCAGCCACCGAACGGGCGCTGCGCCGCTACGACGGCGACGTGCTCGTGTTCCTGGCCGGTGCCGCTCAGATCCGTCGCGTCGTGTCGGACCTCGGGCGCATCGTGCCCGACGACGTCGACGTCCGACCGCTCTTCGGTGCGCTGTCGCCGGCCGAGCAGGACGCCGCGTTGCTGCCCAGCCCGCCTGGTCGGCGCAAGGTGGTGGTGGCCACCGACATCGCCGAGTCGAGCCTCACCGTCGAGGGCGTCCGCATCGTGGTCGACTCGGGCCAGCGCCGGGTGATGCGCCACGACCCCCGCACCGGGATGGGCCGCCTCG
Organism: Acidimicrobiales bacterium; assembly: GCA_046290435.1. Classification (GTDB taxonomy): domain Bacteria; phylum Actinomycetota; class Acidimicrobiia; order Acidimicrobiales; family UBA8592; genus CAVQUE01. The sequence continues at coordinate 66,319 of JBKAGO010000074.1, read as the reverse complement.
TCACCACCAGCACCTCGCGGGCGTCGGCCGACCAGCGCGCCGGCCGGGCCGGGCGCGAAGCCCCCGGTCATGCCATCCGGCTGTGGTCGAAGATCGAGCAGGCCACCCGGGCACTCTTCGACCGGCCCGAGATCGCTTTGGCCGACATCACCGGGTTCGTGCTCGACGTCGCCTGCTGGGGCGCCGACCCGGGCGAGCTCAGCCTGCTCGACCAGCCCGACGATGCCGCGCTCGGCGCCGCCCGTGACCTGCTCGTGGCCCTGGGCGCGCTCGACGACGACGGCCAGGCCACCGCCAAGGGCAAGGCAATGGCCGAACTGCCGTTGCATCCCCGCCTGGCCGCCATGGTCGTCGATGCCCGCGGTGGTGCCGACGCCTGGACTGCGTGCATCGCCGCCGCCGTACTCGAAGCCGGTGACGTCCTGCGGGGCCGGCCCGACGACCTCCCGACCGATCTGGGGGTCCGGGTGGCGCTTGTCGACGACCGGCAGCGCTCGCACCCCAACGCCGCGGGCCACACCATCGGCCAGGTCCGTCGCGATGCCCGGGACCTGGCACGACGAGCCGGGATCGAGCCCGGCCGGGTCCGGCTCGAACGCCTCGGCGCCGTCCTGCTGTCCGCGTACCCGGATCGCCTCGCCCAGAAGCGTGTCGGTCGGGGCCGGTTCCTGCTCCGTTCGGGCCAGGGCGCCTGGCTGGCTGACACCGATCCCCTGGCCGGCGAGAACCACCTCGTGGTCGCCGACCTCGACGGCGCCCGCGGCGATGCCCGGGTGCGTCTGGCCGCCGGCATCGACCTCGACGAGGTGCTGGCCCGCTTCGGCGACCGGATCGAGCGCCGGACCATGACGGCGTGGGACGACGGCCGCGGCGACGTCGTGGCCCGCGCCGACGAGGGCCTCGATGCCCTCACCCTGCGGTCGGTCGGCCGCCCCGTCGAGTCGTCGCCCGCGGTGGTGGGGCTGCTCCTCGACGCCGTGCGGGCGAGCGACCTACGCCTGCTCGGCTGGACCGACCGCTCCCGTCGGTTGCAGTCCCGTATCGAGCTGGCCCGCTCCGCCGGTCGTCTGGACGTGCCCGCCGTGGACGACGCCACGCTGCGAGCCGAGCTCGCGGACTGGCTCGGCCCGTTGCTCCACGACGCCACAAGCATCCGCGACGTCGCCCGCCTCGACGTCACCGGCGCGCTGCTCGGCCGAATCGGCTGGCAGCACCGCGCCGAACTCGACCGCCTGGTTCCGGAGCAGTTCACCCTCCCCAGCGGGCGCACCGTCCCGATCGACTACACCCGTGAGCGCCCGACCATCAGCGGCCGGGTCCAGGAGTTCTACGGCAGCGCCGTGTCGCCCTCGGTGCTCGACGGCGTTGTGACGCTGACCGTCGAGCTGCTGTCACCGGCGAATCGGCCGGTACAGGTCACATCCGATCTGGCCGGATTCTGGGCCGGATCGTGGCTCGAGGTCCGCAAAGACATGGCCGGGCGGTACCCGAAACACCAGTGGCCGCAGGACCCGACCACCGCCGAGCCTTCCACCCGGCGCGGCCGGTGACGCAGGCGCCGGCGCAGCCGTCGATGAGCCCTCCGGAGCGAAATCTGCGGTGAAGGAGGTTCTGGCCCCCGGGGCCGTAAGGTGAAGGTCGAGCCCGACACCAGGTTGTGCTCGAAACGAAAGAGCACACATGCAAGGAACAGTGAAGTTTTTCAACAGCGAAAAGGGCTTCGGCTTCATCTCCCGTGAAGGAGCGGACGACGTGTTCGTTCACTACTCCAACATCGCGGGCGATGGCTACAAGAGCCTCGATGAAGGTCAGCGGGTCGAGTTCGACGTCGCTCCCGGACGCAAGGGCGAAGAAGCCCAGAACGTCCGCCCCATCTGACCTGACGGTCTCCACCGAATGCCGCCGGCCCCCAGGGGTCGGCGGCATTCGACGTTTTGGCCCCGATCTCGTGAGGTTGCTCCACCGTGACGGTGGATGAGCATGACGAGATCGGGGCAATCGGGGCGGGCAGAGCGGCGTGGGCGGGGCTACGGTCGGGCACATGGCTGCTCCGCTCGACATCACCACGTTGGTGGGGCACCGCTTCCCCGGCGGGGTGCGACGCATCGAGCACTGGGAGAACTTCCTGCTCACCGACTGCACCGGCTCGGCGCAGCTGCCCGACGCCCTCGTCCACCCCATCGCCCTGTTCCACGTCCCCATCCAGGGGGCCGGGACATCGATCACCGAGCTGTTCGAGCTCGGCCAGGCGTCGGGCTCTGGATCGGTCGGGCTCGAGAGCTACGACTGGGAGTACTTCCGGCCGCTGCGCGAGGAGGTCGACTACCGCATCGACGGTGGGATCGTGTCGGCCGAACCCCGCACCACCGACGCCGGTCGACCCTACGACCACCTGGCCTTCTCGATCGAGCTGCGCGAACCAGACGGCGAGCTCGCCGCCCGCGTCACCAACACCTGGCGCTTCTACCGGAGCGAGCCATGACCGCGGTGGGCGACGTCATCGCAGGCTGGTCGATGCCGATGGTCGACGCGCAGCGGATGAAGACCATGGCCGCCATCCTGCGCGACCCCTATCCGGTGCACTGGGACCGTGACGAGATGGCGGCCCGGGGCTTCCCCGGCGTCATCAACCAGGGGCCGCTGAATCTCTCCTACATCGCCAACATGCTGATGGCATGGCAAGGCCCCGAGAGCATCCGGCGACTGACGGTGAGCTTCGGTCGGCCCGTCATCGACGGCGACGCCGTCGTAGCGGGCGGCGTCGTGACCGCCATCGACACCGTCGGCGACGAACGCCACGCCACCTGCGACGTCTGGCTCGACCGCGACGGCGAACACGTCGTCACCGGCACGGCCGTCGTGGCCCTGGCCGACTGAGAAGCCGACGAGGCGCTGCGCCCGCCGGTCAGGCGCTCGCCTGGACCGGCGGCGGGCCGTACTTGTTCGGCTGTTGCTCGCCGCTCTGGACGAGCCACACGATCAAGACGATGATCCCGATGAGGGTGAACGCGATCAGCACCCACCAACCCGACTTGCCGGTGTCGTGCAGGCGCCGGATCACGGCGGCGAGCGATGGCAGCAACAGGGCCAGCGAGTAGAGCCCGCCGAAGATGAGGAAGAACGATTCGGCTGCCATCAGCACCTGCAGGACGACACCGATCGCGAAGTGGATCGCAATGAACCGCCAGTAGCCGCCAACCGACAGGCGTCCGCTGAAGTTGGTGTAGTTCTTGAAGACGTCGGTGTAGGCCCCGATGAAGCCCGGTGTCTCGGGTGCTCCGGCGCCCGCTGTGGCATACGCCGGCTGACCGAACCCGGGGGGTGGAGGCGACCCGAACTGGGGTGGCGCACCGAACTGCGGCTGCGCCGATGGTGGCGCTCCGAACTGCGGGGGAGCGTCGGCGCCGAAACCGCCGCCGGGGGGCACCGCGATGGTCTCGCGTCCGGTGGGCTGGCCGGGTGCGGCGAAGGGCGGCGGCTCGGGCGGCGCCGCAGGTGGCTGCGGCTCAGGTGCCGGTGCCGCTGGGGCTTCGTCGTGGACGTGATCGGTCCAGGCTTCGCCGTCCCAGTAGCGCAGCTGACCGGCACGCTCGGGGTTCGGATACCAGCCGGCAGGTGTGGTGGGTGTGGAACTCACGCGGTCTCTACTCCTTGTCCCGCACGAATCGGGAGCCTCGCGTCGCCGCCGAACCTAGCAGGGTGCTGAAGAACTGCTGTGCCGAGATCGGCGACCAGGCGTCGTCAATCGCAAGGCGCGGAAACCGATACTCCTTGTGGCGGAATAGAGGTTTCGGGAACGCAGCGAGTGGCGGCGAATGGGCGTCGAGATCGGTGCATCGAGTTTTTCGGCAGCCTGCTGGCAGGCCGGTCGTGGCAGTCGAAGTGACCGATCGCAGCTCGTCGGGAGTCGGGCAGCTCAGGAATCGCCGGCTCCGGCGAGGTCCCACGCCTCCATTGCGAGGGGCCCGGTCGGGCCGCCGTCGCTCCACGCCGCAACCCTGTTCGGCCCCGGAGCGGGGAAGACCAGCTCGGTGAACACGACCGAGCCGTCGTCGGCGAACACCTCGACCGAGGAGCGGTCCACGAGGACCCGCAGCTCGACCGTTGCTCCTGACGGCGTCAGCGGCGCCTGGTGCGGGACGCCGAACCACGGAATCGGCAACGCTCCCGAGTCGGTCCTGTCGACGGTGAGGGTCGACGACGCGGCGTCGAAGCCGATGCGCACCGCCGATCCCTCGCCCAGGATCAGGTCGATGCCGACCGTGCCCGCCTGCCCGACGTCCAGCTCGGCGATCAGATCGAATGCCTCGGGCAGCTCGACCTGCGCCAGTTCCTCGTTCAGCGCGGCGACGTCGTCGCCGGCGAACTCGACCGAGGGCCCCCGCAGGTCGTCGATCGTCTCGACGGGCGACTGCACGAGCGTCGCGACACCGTCACGGTCGTCGAGGGCGACACGTCGGGGCACCGTCATCGCGCCGCGCCATGGGAAGGTGGGCGTCAGGGAGGCGTAGTCCCAGTTGCTCATCCATCCGATCCAGGTCGGACCCGACGGATGCTCCGGCGCATTCGAGAACGCCATGGCGCAGTAGAAGTCGGCGCCCCAGTCGACCCACCGTGGGGGAGCGCCCAGGTCGGTGACGAACTCGCGGCCGTCGAAGTCGCCCACGAAGTACTGCGCACCCGACCCGCCCGCCACGTGACCCGACTGGTGGTCGACCTTGAGCACCCAACGCGAGCCCGAGCCGTCGAGCAACGGCAACTCGAGGAGCACCGGGCACTCCCACAACCCGTCGACGGCGCCGGTGGGCCCGAAGCGCGACGTCTCCTCCCAGGAGACGAGGTCCGGCGAGGTGAAGAAGGCGATCTGGCGCTCGACGGGCAGGGCGACGAGCATGACCCAACGATCCGACTCCTCGTGCCAGAACACGTTGGGATCGCGGAAGTCGACCCGGTCCTGGTCGATCACCGGATTGCCGGCGAAGGGCTCGAACGTCACGCCGTCGTCGCGGCTGACGGCCAGGCGCTGGTCCTGTCGGGTCAGGCCCGTGCCCGGGTCGACACGGTGACCGGTGTACGCCGCCACGATGCAGTCGTCGTCGACCTCGGTCGGCCCGGGAGGGCACAGCCCCGCAGGGTCGTCACGCACGACGACCGCACTGCCGGAGAAGATCATGTTCGGCGAATCGGCCGGAATGGCCACCGGCAGCTCGGTCCAGGTGACGAGGTCGTCGCTGACTGCGTGACCCCAGGAGATGTCGCCCCACTCCAGTCCGTTGGGGTTGTACTGGTAGAAGAGGTGGTACTGCCCGTTTGCGTACAGCGGGCCGTTCGGGTCGTTCATCCAGTTCCGCTCGGGCGTGTAGTGGAACACCGGCCGGAAACGGTCGTCGCTCTCGGGGACGACCTCGGCGTCGGGCTCTGCGGCGATGCCTCCGCTTTCCGTCATGTCCGGGGTCGCATCGTCGTCGTCCGAACAGCTCGCGAGCAGGGCGACGAGCAGCACCACCAACGCGACGACGACGGGCCGGGCCACCGAAGTGGCCGACCCGTCGCTGTGGCGTCGGGCGTCACGCCACGTCACGGTCCTTCGTCGTCGAGGATCGAGGCGGCGCCGCCGAAGCCGGCATCGACGCCACCCTGCGGTGTGGTCGAGTCGTCACCGTCACCGGCGTCGCCCTGGCCGTCACCGGCGTCGCCCTGGCCGTCGGTGGCGCCATCGCCGTCGGTGGCGTCGCCATCGGTGCCGGTGTCTTCGGCTCCTCCGGTCCCATCGTCCTCGCCGCCGTCGGTCTGCGCCGCCGCGCGCACGAGGACACCGGGGTCGAGTTCCTCGACCAGACGGGTCGTGGCCCCGTCGAACTCGAGGGCCAGACTCGGGGCGAACGTGCCGCCGAAGTGATCCAGCTGGAACTCCGGCGCCTGGCTGCCGACGTAGCTGAGCTCGACACCCTCGGGAAGGTCGAAGAACTGGAAGAAGCTGGTGACGATCCCGTTCTCGAGCCCCATCCACGAGTACGCCTGGTACGGCTGGTCGTCGGGGTTGGCGAGCACAAGGCCCGTGTCGTTGAGCGGCTCGTAGGGGCCGAACAGGTCCGGGGCGACGAAGCCGTAGTAGCCCTCGGGCCCGTTCGTGCCGTCACGGAAGGTGTGCGAGTGGGTGGTGAACAGCAGGTATGTGTTGCCGTCCTGGTCGATGATGTGCGGCCGCTCGAGTTCGTTGTTCACGCAGTGCCCGTCCAGCAGCGGCGGCAGGATCTCGTACTCGCGCAGGTCGTCGGAGGTCGCACGGGCGATGCCAACCACACCGTCACCATCGCATTCGGCCTGGGGCATCGTGGCGGTGAACAGCACGTACTCCTCGCCGGTGTCGGGGTCCTGGTAGAACCACGGATCGCGGAAGGCGTCGATGTTGCCGGCCCCGCCCGCGGTGCCCTCGGTGGCGGCGTAGAAGTCGGTGTCGGAGCCGTTGAAGAGCACCTCGTGGTCGGTCCAGTTCTCGAAGCTGACGCCGTCGTCACCGGTCACGACATCGGCGGTGGCCAGACCCATCTGCTGGCGGTACGAGATGCCGGGCCGGATGGGGCCACCGGACGGGCCGATCTCTGTCTCTTCGTCGGGCTCCTGGGACGCGGCGGCCTCCTCGACGGGGTCGCCGGTCTCGCCGGCGATCGTGTAGAAGGCGTAGAGCCTGTTCTCGTCCTCGTCGTACATCGCCGAGCCGGCCCACTGACGACTGCCGAGGGGATCTTCGGCGCCGAAGACCTCGCCGCCCAGCTCCCACGTCTGGCCGCCGTCGCTCGACAGGCCGTACCGGTGGGTGGCGATGTCGTGGCGCTTGCCGGGCAGGATGTCGGCCGGAGCGGTCAGGGCGATGGCGATCTGGTAGCCGTCGATCTCGGCGACCTCGCCGCTTCGGGTCCGAACCGGCCACCAGTCCCAGGCCCAGTAGTCCTCGAAGACCCGGTCCTCGGCCAGGGCCTGGTCGATGACGGGGATGGCATTGGACTCGTCGACGGAGATGCCCTCGACGTCTTCGGGTGTCCACGATCCCGCCGTGCCGAGCAGCAGGTCGCCGTCGGCTTCGCCGTCGGCCTGCGACTCGTCCGCCTCGCCATCTTCCTGTGCCGAGGACACGGACAGTTCGACCACCTCGGAGGTGCTCGTCGCGCCGTCGTCGGCATCGTCGACGCCGCATGACGAGACGACGAGACCGAGGGTGGCGATGAGGGCGATCAGATACAGCCGGAGGTTGGTTTTCACTCGCATGGGGGCGCGCTACCCCTGTGGGTGGGGCGACAAACGCGATGCCCCGGGTTTGGTCGGTGCGGATCGTGGGCAACGCCGCGAGCATGAGTCGGGAACCCGCGCGCCCCTTCCTGCGGATGCTCGCCGCAGTGATCACCGTTGCAGCGGGACTCGTGCTGGTGCCTGCGGCGGCAGTCGCCACCGTGACGGCGCCGGACGCGATCATGCGGGCCTCGGTAGAGACGGACTCGCCGCGCACGACCACCGGGTCGGAACAGCCGACGACGGTGTCGATGCCGAACTTCCGCCTGGCGCCGCTCGGTCCACTGCCGCAACCAGCGCGGCTGCGCATCCCCGCCATCGGGGTGGCCACCGACCTGTCCGAGTTGGGCCTCCGGCCGGACCGCCGTATCGAGGTTCCCCAGGATCCCGACGAGGCCGGGTGGTATCGCCATCGGGCCGTGCCGGGCGAGCCGGGAGCCGGTGTCATCGTCGGCCACGTCGACAGCCACACGGGGCCGGCGGTGTTCTTCGAGCTGCGGACGCTCGACGTCGGCGACCGCGTGACCGTCGCCCGCGACGACGGCTCGGTCGCGGTGTTCGCGGTGACGTCGGTCGAGACCCACCCGAAGAACCGCTTCCCGACCCGTCGCGTCTACGGCCCGACCGACGGCCACGAGCTACGTCTCGTCACCTGCGGTGGCGCATTCGACGAACAGCAACGCAGCTACGACGAGAACGTCGTCGTTTTCGCTGAGCTCGTCACCGTTCTCTGAAGCCGGGCTGTACGCCGAAGCCGGGCCTCAGAGGCGCGCTGCGTGCCAGACCTCGGCGATGCCGTACCCCACCCGGTCGCCCCAGGTGAACTCGGCGACGCCCTCGTTGACGAACGTCGCCCCGTTGCGCATGGGGATCTTCGTCGGGCACACCGTCCACACGACGCCCTCGATCTCGACGCGGTCGCCGCTCCCGGTGCGCGCCGCGAGCGTGACGCCGTCGTGGATGAGCGAACCGTCGGCGAAACGGGTGACGACCTCGACGTCGTGGAGCTTCTCCTTGGCGCCGTCGCGGTGGATCCAGCCGCCGCCACGGACGATGCCGTCGGGGTCGGGCCAGCACACGCCGCCCATCGCGATGTCGGGTCCGAAGTTGGCCGAGAACCACACGACGAACGGGCTGGGCGCCTCGGGCGTCGAGAACGTGCGGTCAGCGGGTGTACCGGCGTCGTCGCTGCGCTTGCTGGCGCCCCAGTCGCGTGGTCCCCAGGACTTGTCGCGCACGCCGTGGCCGGCGACCTCCCAGGTCTCGTCGCCCACCGTGATGCGTCCCTCGACGTGGCCGCTCTGTTCGAAGTGGCCCTTGGCCCCGGTGTCGGGATCGTCGGACCAGGTGAAGTGCGCGTCGCTGGTGCAGGTGAACGTGACGCTCATGTCGAGCGTGGCCGGCTGGTACCAGCCGTCGGGCCGCTGCTTGCGGCGTTCGAGGAGGATGGCGCCGTCGGCGATGTCCTGGGCGTCGCCGCCGTAGGTGACCGTCCACGACCGGTGCGCCTCGTTGCAGTCGAGCGCGAGGCCCCCGACGCGCAGGTCGCCGTCGTAGGCGGTGAGGTCGGTGCCGATGTCGCGCCGGCCGTAGGTGAACAGCACCCGTCGCCCCTCGAGATAGATGACGTGCAGGGCGTCGGCCCAGCCGTCGCCGGGCCGCCACCCCATGCGGGTGAACATGGCGATCTTCGAGTCGGGGTCGACGAAGTTGAAGTAGTAGCTCTCGCTCCACGCGGGCGCGTCGCCCACGGGATGCATCAGCTCGTGGTTCGTGTCGTCGATGGTGTCTGGGGCGGTTGCGTCTGCGGATTCGTCGGGCACGCCTGCGACCGTAGGCCAGGTTCGTCGATCGATGCGGCGAGGTCACTTCAGAGGTCGGCGATGCGGGGGTTGCGGCGGCGGTGACCGTGGCGGGGCGGCCGCGGCGAGGCGCGCATGATCAGACGGGCCACCCGCCAGCGGTGCGGACGATACGGCTCCAGCAGTTCGAGCATCTCGGCGTCGGTGCCGACGCGCTTCGCTGCCAGCGCCCAGGTGATCGACGACGGGATGCCGTAGTCGCCCAGCACCACCTCGTCGGGGTCGCCGTAGGTGGTTGTTGCGACGTTGGTGGCCGTCCACGGCCCGACGCCCGGGATCCGTTCGAGTGCCGCCCGGAGCTCTGCGGTGCCGGCCCAGGGACGCCCGGCCAGTGTCGGCATCGCCTTGGCGGCGGCCCGCAGGTTCTGGGCCCGCTGGCGTTCGAGGCCACACGGGTGCAGCTCGTGGTACGCAGCTGCCGCGATCCGTTCGGGAGCCGGCGGCAGGCGCAGCCCGTGGGGACCGGGCGCAGGCTCGCCGAAGGTGCGCACCATCGCCGCCCAACTCCGGGCCGCGTCCTGGGTGGTGACCCGCTGGCCGGGGATCAGCCAGGCCAGGTCGTGCCACAGGGTGTGGGTGGCGGTCATGCGCAGGCCTCGCTGGCGCTTCCACATGGCGGCGATCCGCTCGTCGGTCGGGACGAAGCCGTCGACGTCGTCGTGCACACCCAGCAGCGACTCGGCGTGGCCGTCGAGCCAGTCGCCGCCGGGACCCCAGACCTCGACGCTCGCCGAACCGGACCGCCAGCGGATCTCGATGGTCCCGGGGCCGTCGGGGGTGATGGTGGCCCGCACGAACTGGCCCTCGACCAGGTGCACGGTGGGGTCGTGGCGCATGTAGGCAATGGGCCGCAACGTGGAGAGCACGTCGATGCCGGTGACGTCGACGATGCGGGTCACGAGCCCCGCCGGATCTGGCAGCCCGGGCACCAGTAGGTGCTGCGGGGCATGTCGCCGCCCTGGACGATGCGTTCGACGGCGGTCCCGCAGCGCAGGCACGGCTCGCCGGCTCGGCCGTACACGGCGTAGCCGCCGGCGACGGTGGTGCGACCTCCCGGCTTGTCGACGTTGGCGAGCAGCTGGCGTTGGGCGGTGGCGAACAGCGACCGGAGGCCGGCGTCCGACAGTGCGCCGATGGGGGTGAGGGGATCGAGGCGCTCGGCGAAGAGCATCTCGGCCTTGTACACGTTGCCGATGCCCGACGACACCCGCTGATCCATGACGACCTCGCCGATCGGACGTTCGGTCGCGCTGTGGCGGCGGGCCCGGACGACGACGGCGTCGAGGTCGGCGTCGGGTGTGCACAGGTCGGGGCCGAGATGGTCGGTGGCGACGGCGTCGCGGCGGGTGATGGCGAGGTCGGGGGCGCTGAAGCACACGGCCACCCACTCGTCGGTGCCGATGACGACCCGTGCCGCGTGCGGCGAGCGCTGCCAGCGTTCGCCGATCCGGTAGAGGTGCCAGCTGCCCGTCATCCGCAGGTGGACCCGCAGCGACAGCCCGCCGGAGAAGTCGATGACGAGGTGCTTGCCGTGGGCCCGGACGGCATCGATGGTCTCGCCTCGGCGGGGCATGGGCCCGGCGAGGCGTGGGGCCTCGAACCGGGTCAGCTCCCGGTCGGCCAGTGCGGGACGCAGCCGGTTGGCTGCCCTGTGGATGGTGTCGCCCTCGGGCACGGGTCAGCGTCAGCCGGCGATGCGGTACGCGGCGATCTGGGCGTCGTCGGCGCCGAGGTCGGCGTAGTTGTCGGCGCTGCGGGCGGTGATGAACTCACGGAACGCGAAGGGCCGGTAGACGGGTGCTGCTCCGGCGAGCGCGGCGATGGGCTCGATGACCGACTCACGCGGCGGGTTGGAGAAGTAGGGCACGCTCATCCGGTCCTGGTCGCCCATCGGAAGGACGCGGTGCACGGCCGCCCGGTAGCGGTCGTTGGTCCACACCTGCATGCAGTCGGCGAGGTTGACGACGATGGTGCCCGGGCGTGGTTCGACGTCGATCCAGCCGTGTTCCTCCGAGCGGGCCTGGAGCCCGCCGACACCGTCCTGGATCAACAGCGTCAGCACGCCGAGATCGGTGTGATGGCCGAGCGCGACGTCGCTCAACTCGGCCAGCCCATCACGCTCTTCGGCGGGGACGGGATCGCCGACGGTGTAGTGGTTGAGTCGCATGCTCGACGTCGTGGGGTCGCCGAGACGGTCGGCGAACGCGGCGTCGTCGAGGCCGAGCGCTGCGAACACCAGCGCACTCGTGCGGGCTGCCAGGTCGCTGCACGCCTCGTAGTGGCGGACCATGGCATCGCGGAACCCGACGAGGGGACCGTCTTCGGCCGGCCAGCGGTTGTGGTGCGCCGAGCGGCCACTCACCGGATCGACGAAGTCGAACACCTCCTTGTGGTCGCGGCGGCGCTTGGTGAGCTCGCGGTCGTTGTAGCCGAGCGGGATGCGCTCGTCGCGGCGGACGGCGTTCTTGACGTCGGGGTCGGCGTCGAAGAACCGTCGGGCCATGGCGAAGGTGTCGGCGACGACGTCGTCGAGGCCGTGGCCCGAGAGCAGGAAGAACCCGTGATCGGCACACGCCCGGTCGAGCGCCGCCAGCGACGTGGCTTCGGGATGAGCGATGTCGACCACCGGCACGAGATCCATGGCCGGAACCGTAGAACACGTTACGAGCGGTCGAGATGGTCGGCGACCCGGTCTGCGAGGAGCAGATGGCGATTCACGCCGGTGTGGTCGACGATCGGCTCTTGCTCGACGGGCTCGCCGAGTTCGTGGTCGAAGTCGAACTGATCAGCCGTGAGGTCGACATGCTCGCCACTGGGCAGAACGTTGACGGCGGCGAGGACCACCGTGCCGCCGAAATGGTCCTGGACGACCTTTGCCGTCACCGCACACTGTCCCCGAGCGGGGTTGGCGGTGGTCCAGAGATCGGGACAGTCGGAAGTGTCCGACTGCCACGACGCTCGTAGAGCGGCGGCGAGGGAATCGAGGTCAACCGACACGCCCGCATCCTACCGAGGACGCCCTCCGGTGCTGCTATCCGGGCGGCGCCACGGCGAGCTCCTTGCGACGATGAGGTCGATGTCACTGATGGTCGCGATTCGGATCATCGGGGCCATCAGAAGGCCGGGTATGGGGCGCGCCGAACTCGCAAATCGATGCGTGGGCCGGCATGACAATATGAGCGGGTGACCTCGAACGAGCCGCTTCGCCGCTCCACCCGACAGACCTACCACCTTCGATGACGGACAGATTCGACCCATCGAGTCTGAAGGGCCGCACGATCGAGTCGGTGACCATCGGTTGGTTCCGATCAGCGGGCGTCTCACACCCAGGGCGACTGTTCCTGGGCCTCAGCGGGTCCGAGACCGTTGAAGCGTGCACGGGTTCAGAGTTCCGACTCGAGCGGCGCTCTGTCCCGGAAGACTACGACGTGGGTGAAGGGATGCGATACGAGTTCTGTCCAGCATCGCCCGACCACCCGGTGGCGACGCTCATCGGAACGCAGCTGACAGCAGTCAGGCGGCTCATGTGGCGGGACTGGAACGCCGGCATCGTTGTCACCGCTGGCGCTCTGCAGGCGCTCATCGCAGATCAAGCCGACGAGGTCTTCGTGTCAGCAGGTGTCCTCCCTGCCGACTACGAAGACGCCATCCTCGTCGACACCTGAGACTGCGCACATATCGGCAGCTATGCGTCGATGGGCGGGGGCTCGACCAAGCCTGCGAGAAACGCGGCGAACGAGTCGGCGAGCGTCATGTCTTGACTCACCTCATTGTCGAACCAGACCACTGACGGCTCGGTGGTTCGGCCACCTCGGTAGTCCAGTGCGATCCAGTAGTGCCCACCACCATGGAGCAGCACGAGTTGGTCGGGCTGGCCCCACTCGCTGTTCAGGTACGGGCTCTCGGCAATGCTCGGGCCGTCCGCACCGATGCCGTGGCAATACTCGAACGGCACATGATCAACTGCCCACGATGTTGGCTGACTGGTCGGAAATGCGGAGAACTCCCGAGCTACCGCGCCGCCGTTCCTGGTACGCAGCAACGAGACGTACTCAGATGGCAGCTCGACCCCGAGGAACGCTTCGCAGTCGGCGAGCATGTCGTCAGTCAACGCCGGATGAACGCCGTAGTCGGTGCTCTCGTCCCAGAACCGGCTGGGAACTTGCCCGCTCATGGCGTCTCCGGACACCCGAGCAGATTGACCGATCTGCGCTCCGTCAGCAACTCATGTCCCGCGCTGCTTGGGCTGAGGTGCCGAGGAGTTCACCGAGCCAGGAAATGCCCTTGGCGCGGGTGGTGACGGCGTCGACGATCTGGCGCTCGCCTCGGGCGCGTGCGATGGCGGCTCGTTCCAGGAGGTACTCCGCGAACGCTCGCGTCGGCTGCACGCTTCGGGCGACGTGCGACGTCCGTCGAGGCGGCGGACGCGTCCGCGGACGCGTCGCTGACCAGGGGTTTTGCGGTTTCGCGGTGATCGTCGGAACGCGTCCGCTGGCGCGGCGGGCGGCCGGCGAGCCTGTCATAGGTCGTCGCTACGATCGAGGGAACGCCTTCTCCCCCTCTGACCATCCCTCGATCGTAGCGACGACATCAGGAGAGGTCCGTGGAGAAGACGAGCACCCTCGAACGATCCCCCGCACCGGGGGCAGGGCCGTTGGGGTCGGAGCTGGTGGCGTTGTCCGCCCAGCTCTCGCGTTATCAGTACAAGCTGGTGAGGACTGCGGCGGCGTTCGCGGAGTCGCCCGAGTGGATCCTCGACGGTTCCCCGACGCCTGCGCATTGGCTGGCCACCGTCGCCGGCGTCGAGGCGTGTACTGCACGGGAGTGGATCCGCATCGGCAAAGCTCTCACGGCGCTGCCGGTCACGACGCAGGCCTTTGCCGAGCGGCGTCTGTCGTATACCCAGGTCCGCACCCTGACCCGCAGCGCGACGCCGGAGAACGAGGCCGAGCTCGTGGAGCTGGTGGCCGATGTCCCGGCGTCGGAGGCGGGCAAGGTCATCGCTGCGTGGATGCACCGCAACCTCCCACCCGAGGACATCGCCGCCCGCCAACGCGCCTCCCGGAGCGTCAAGTGGCGTACCGAGGCCGACGGCATGGTGGTGTTCACCCTGCGCCTCCAACCCCACATCGCCGCGATCTTGATCTCGGTGCTGTCGGTTCTGGTGATGCGTTCCAAGGCCCGCCGCGAACCAGACGGCACCTACCCGTCGAGCGCAGCCCAGTACGCGAACGCCGTCGAGGAGATCCTCGATGCGGGCACCGGACGCGTCGACACCGAGGTCATCTTCCACGTCCGCGGCGACGGCGCCACCACAGATGACGGCACCCCGATCTGTGACACCACCATCGCCGAACTCGTCCCCCAGGCGTTCCTGCGGGTCCTGATCCACGACGCCGAACGCCGCCCCATCAACGCATCCGGCAAACAACGCCACCCCACAGAGCGCCAGCGCAGAGTCGTCAAGGAACGCGACCGGAGCTGTGTGGACTGCGGCCGACACGACCTCGGCGAATACGACCACGTCCCCGAATACGAAACCACCCGCCGCACCCACGTCGACGAACTCCAACTCCGCTGCGCCCCCTGCCACCACCGACGCCACCATCCACCCACGCGCTGAACACGTCAGCGATAGACGAGCACCGCGCGACTGCTCCGCTGCCTTGGTCCAGAATGGGCCCTGGCACGAGGAGGCACCGGCATGGCGATGGAGAAGCTGCCCGATGGCACGGTCCTGTTGTCCGGTGGCAACCCGCAGATCGGCAAGGGCGACGGCCGTGAACCGGTGCAGGCGTACCTCGATGCGATGCCGGGCTGGAAGGGTGTGATCGGTCGCCACCTCGACGCGCTGATCCTGGCCGAGGTGCCCGACGTGGCCCAGGCGGTGCGGTGGAACTCGCCGTTCTACGGCATCGAGGGCAACGGGTGGTTCTTCAGCATGCACTGCATGACGAAGTACGTGAAGGTCACCTGGTTGAACGGCGGCGAACTCGAACCACCGCCGCCGGAGACCTCGAAGTACCCGGCGGTCCGCTACTCGAACATCCGCGAGGACGACGAGATCGACGACGACCAGCTGCGCGACTGGATCCGACAGGCAGCCGCGCTTCCCGGTGAGCAGACGTTCTGACGGCGGCGATGACGTTCTGGGTGGGCTGCCATCCAGCGCGCGTGGTTCCTCGAGTGCTCAGGATGGCGAGAACGGCACTGACCGGCGGACGCTCACAACTGACGAAGGTGTATTGTTGGTGTATGGCTCGTACCAACATCGACATCGACGAAGAGCTCTGCCAGCGTGTGATGGAGCGCTACCACCTTCGTACGAAGCGAGAAGCGGTCAACTTCGCCCTCCGTCACGCAGCGGGCGAGCCCCTCGGGCTCGATGAGGCTCGCTCGATGCGCGGTACCGGCTGGGACGGCGACCTCGACGAGATGCGCACGAGTCGCGTGTGATCCTCATCGACACATCGGCGTGGATCGAGTTCCTACGCGACACCGGATCCGAGGTCTGCAACGCCGTGGACCGATTGCTCGACGCAGATCTCGCGATCTGTGATGCCGTATCGATGGAAGTCCTCGCCGGCGCTCGCGACGAGCGACACCTCACCCAGCTGCGGGGCCTCCTGGCGAGAGCAACCGTGCTCCCCACGACTCCCGCCGACTACGAGGCCGCAGCCTCGATGTACCGCTCCTGTCGGAGTCACGGTGAAACGGTTCGAAAGCTCATCGACTGCCTCATCGCCGCTGTCGCCGTCCGCGCCGGCGTTGCGATCCTCCACGCCGACGCGGACTTCGCCGCGCTTGCGAGACACACCGAGCTGAGACTGCACGCTGCGTCTGACGGCTGAGGTGCTTCCTTCCGGAGCCGCCGAGATCATCGGCGACGCATGGGTGTGACCCGTTGGCAGATACCCGTGGTGCTCGCCGCCGTCGCCGTCGGCACCATCGTCGGCCTCGTGTTCGACCTGGGCGACGCGCCCCAAGACCTCGTCGTCCCTGCCCTGATCGGGTTGCTCGCGTTGACGTTCGCGGGGATCGACGGCCGGTCGTTCACCTCTGGCATCCGGCCCCACCCCGGGGTCGCCGCCGCCAGTGTCGGCGTCAACTTCGTGTGGACGCCCCTGTTCGCCGGACTGCTCGGGTGGATGCTGCTCTCGGGTCATCCCGACCTCCGCCTCGGCCTGGTGATGCTCCTCGTCACACCGTGCACCGACTGGTACCTCGTGTTCACCGGCACCGCCCGAGGCAACGTCGCCCTGGCTGCGTCGCTGCTCCCGCCCAACCTCGTCCTGCAGCTCCTGCTCCTCCCGGTCTTCGTCACCGCGTTCACCGGCACCGCTGCCGACGTGCCACTCGGCGAACTCGCCCGCAGCGTCGCCATCGTGTTGGGCATCCCACTCGCCATCGCAGCGGTCCTGCGTCTGATCGCCGCACGCACCGCCGACCACGGCCGCCTCGACCAAACCCTCCAACGAGCGCAGCCGCTCGGACTCGGACTCCTCGCCGTCGCGATCGCCGCGATCTTCGCGACCCACGCCCGGGTCGTCACCGACAACCCCGAGGCCTTCCTTCGACTCCTCGCGCCGCTTGCGGCGTTCTTCGTCGTCACGTACCTGATCGCAGCCGTCACCGCTCCGGCGCTCGACCTGCGTCACCCCGAACGCGTCACGCTCACCATGACGACCATGGCCCGCAACTCCCCGGTCGCGCTCGCCATCGCGACCACCGCGTTCCCGGACCGGCCGCTCGTCGCCGTCGCCCTCGTCGTCGGCCCCCTCATCGAGCTCCCGGTGCTCGCCCTCACCGCCAACCGGCTCCGAGCACGACCAACGCTCACATCACCGACGTGACGGACATGCTGGTTCGCTGGTGCGTCGAGATCGTCGCCGTCTGAGCCGACAGTGGCCGTCAGAGCGACGCCAGCCGGTCGGCGAGGAAGCGGCGCTCGACGTCGTTGGCGCACAGCGACAGTGCCTGCCGGTACGAGGAGCGGGCCAGGTCGATGTCGCCGCCACGGCGGGCCAGGTCGGCACGGACGGCCGGCAATCGGTGGTTGTGGGGGAGTGCGCCGTCGAGCCCGGCCAGCAGCGCCAGGCCGGCGACCGGTCCGTCGGACTCGGCCACGGCGACCGCCCGGTTGAGGCGCACGACCGGCGACCGGGTCACGGCCTCGAGTTCGGCGTAGATGACGCTGATCGCCCTCCAGTCGGTGTCGGATGCGACCCGCGCCCGGGAGTGCTCGGCGGCGATCAGGCCCTGGAGGCGGAGCTCCTCGGCGTATCCCACATCGGCGGGGAGCGTGGCGATCAGGCCGAGGCCGGCGCGGATCTCGTCGTGGCGCCACAGCGAACGGTCCTGGTCCGCCAGCGTGATCAGGCGACCCGCGCGGACACGGGCGTCACGGCGGGCGTGCTGGAGCAGCAACAGTGCGGCCAGGGCCTGGACCTGTGCGGCGCCGGGCACGAGGGAGCGGAGCACCGCAGCCAGCTCGACTGCGTCGCCGGCACGATCGGCACGCAGCAGATCCGGCCCTTCGCCCGGCGTGTAGCCCGCGGTGAACGCCAGGTAGATCGTGCGGCAGACGTCGTCGAGCCGAGCGGCGAGCTCGTCGCCCACGGGGTGCGCCAGCGGGATGCCCGCGGTGACGATCTTCTTCTTCGCCCGCGTGATGCGAGCCGCCATGGTTGTCGGCGACACGAGGAACAGGCGGGCGATCTCGGTGGTCGGTGTGCCGATCACCAGACGCAGTGCCAGGGCCGATCTTGCCTCGGGCCGTAGAGCCGGGTGGCTGCACAACAACACGATCGCCAGGCGCTCGTCGCGGAGATCGTCGAGGTCGTCGACCTCGCCGGAGGCCCGCCACCCGGCGGCCTCGACCGAGTCGGGCCGGTCGTCTCGAACGGCCAGCAGCGGCGCCTTGCGTCCGGCGACGGCTTCGCTGCGCAGCCGGGCGATCATCTGGCGCGAAGCGGTCGTGTACAGCCACCCGGCCGGGTTCGCCGGGACCCCGACCACGGGCCACCGATCGCTCGCCCGGGCGAACGCTTCGCCCAGGGCGTCCTCGGCGAGGTCGAGCCGTCGGGTGCGGGCGACGAGCATCGACAGCAAGCGCCCCCACTCGGCGCGGTAGACGTCGGCGATCGCTCCATGCACATGCACATGCACATCCACGTGCACGCCCACGCCTACGCCCACGTCCTCCTCGCCTCGCACCGGACCGGGCATCGGTCAGCCCATGTCCATGACCGGGCGGATGTCCATGTCGTAGGCGGGCAGGATCCGACACAACTCGATCACCGCGTCGAGGTCGGGTGCCTCGATCAGGTAGAAGCCGCCGATCTGTTCGGCGGCCTCGGCGAAGGGCCCGTCGGTGATGGTCAGCTCGCCGTCGACGGTGCGCAGCGTGGTCGCCATCGAGCCGTCGCCGAGGGCCTCGCCGCCGAGTATCTCGACGTCGGCGCGCTCCTCACACGCCGCTGCGAACTCGCCGTGCTTGGCCATCTCGGCCGCCTGCTCCTCCGCGGACAACGAATCCCACGGTCCGGTCGAGCGATCCTCGCCGGCCAACAGAACGAAGTACTTCATCGGAGATCCTCCTGGATCGGTCGTCGACGACGGTCGCCGACACCACCATGACGCGTGGGGAGCTGCGAAATCGACAGCGATCGCGAAATCGCCCCCTGTCATCGCCGGGCCATGATGGTCGGGCCGGTCGACCCCAGGAGCCACCATGCCCAAGATCCCGAGAACCGATCGCCGAGCGGCGTACATGGCCGCCGACATCACCGTCGACCACGACGGCCTGGCCGAGTTCGTCGCCGAGCGGCACCGGTGGGTGCTGGCGACCACCCGCGCCGACGGGCGCCCGCAGCTGAGCCTGGTCACGGGCGCCGTGACGCCTGACCGTCACCTGGTCGTGGCCACCTACCCCGAGCGGGCCAAGACCCGCAACGCCCGGCGGCGCACGGCCGCGTCGGTGCTGGTCATGGGTGAGGCGTTCAACGACGAATGGCTGCAGATCGACGGTGCCGCACACGTGGTCGACATGCCCGAAGCCGCCGACGTGCTGGTCGACTACTACCGGGCCATCTCCGGCGAGCACCCCGACTGGGACGAGTACCGCGCCGCCATGGCAGAGCAGGACAAGTCTGCGATCGTCATCGAGATCGAGCGCTGGGGCCCGATCAGCAAGGGCGGATTCCCGCCCTCACTGTTCGAGGACGAGTAGCGCACAGAAGGGCCGTTCTGCGCTACCTGGGCCGTGCGAGACTCCCGTTCGTGGAGTCATGCGTGATGTGTGCCGAGGCTGCGGGGGTCGGAGCGCCGTTGGCCTACAGCGACGACGTGGTCTCTGTCTTTCCGGCTCGCTGGCAGCCAGCTGGCAATGCTGGCTACTCGCTACTCGTGACCCGAGCTCACGTGGCCACGTTGTACGAGCTCGAAGACGACGACGTTGCGCCCGTCTTCAGGTCAGTTCGAGATGTCGCACGGGCGGTCCAGTCGGCCTTTGGAGCGGACGGGACGACGATCCGGCAGAACAACAATCCCCCGGGTCAGGAGATCGACCATCTGCATTTTCACATCGTCCCGCGCTTCGTCGGGGATGACTTCTGGAACGCCGAAACCCATGAGGTCGAGATGGAAACGCGACGGCGGCAGGCAGAGGCACTTCGGTCAGCCCTTACCGGGAGCTGCTCAGCGACCAGCGACACGTAGCGCTCGGCGGGTGCCGGTTGGCTCGCGGCGTCCCAGAGCTCCTCCAGTCGAGCCCAGGGAACCGCCCACAACCGGCTTCATCCGCATCTCTGGAGCCGTCGGACGCGTCCGCGGACGCGTCGCTGACCTGGGGTTTGGTTTCGGGGTGGGCGGACGCGTCGGCGGGCGTCGCTGACCTCCGGTTTCACGGTTTCGAGAGGATGCGGCGCGTCCGGACGGCGCCCCGGCGAGAGTGTCCGGGTGTCGCACGATCGAGGGAACGCCTTCTCCCTCTGACCGATCCTCGATCGTAGCGACGACCCAAGGTAGGCGTGGAGAAGACGAGCACCCCGGAGCGAGCCCTGTGGTGGGGGCGGGTCCGCTCGGGGCAGAGCTGGTGGCATTGTCCGGCGAGCTCCGCCGTTATCAGTACCGCATCGTCGTGGCTGCGGCGGCGTTCGCGGAGTCGCCGGAGTGGATTCTGGACGGGTCGCCGACGGCGGCGCACTGGCTCGCCACGGTGGCCGATGTCGAAGCGTGCACGGCACGGGAGTGGATCCGTATCGGCAAAGCGCTCACACAGCTGCCGGTCACGGCTGCGGCGTTCGCGGAGCGGCGCCTGTCGTATTCGACGGTCCGCACCCTGACGCGTACGGCGACGCCGGAGAACGAGGCCGAGCTCGTCGAGTTGGTCACGGGTGTGCCGGCGTCGGAGGTCGGCAAGGTCATCGCCGCGTGGATGCACCGCAACCTTCCGGCCGAGGACATCGCAGCGCGTCAGCGGGCGTCGCGTTCGGTGCAGTGGCGCACCGAGGCAGACGGAATGGTCGTGTTCACCCTGCGCCTCCAGCCCCACATCGCCGCGGTGCTGATCTCTGTGCTGTCGGTGCTCGTCATGCGCTCCAAGGCCCGCCGCGAAGCCGACGGCACCTACCCATCCAGCGCAGCCCAGTACGCGGACGCCATCGAGGAGATCCTCGACGAGGGCACCGGACGCGTCGACACCGAGGTGATCTTCCACGTCCGCGGCGACGGCGCCACGACCGACGACGGCACCCCGATCTGCGACAGCATCATCGCCGAGCTCGTCCCGGATGCGTTCCTGCGGGTGTTGATCCACGACGCCGACGGCAGACCCATCAACGCGTCCGGTCGCCAGCGTCACCCCACCGCCCGTCAACGACGGGTCGTGAAGGAACGCGACCGGAGCTGCGTCGACTGCGGACGCCACGACCTCGGCGAATACGACCACGTCCCCGCCTACGAAACCAGCCGCCGCACCATCATCGACGAACTCCAACTCCGCTGCGCCCCCTGCCACCACCGACGCCACCACCCACCGGCGATCTGAGTCGGCCTCAGCGGTCCCGGGAGACGTCGCGGCGATACCCCACCCGCACGACGTGGTTCACGAGGCGCGAATCGACCACCTCGTACACGATCCGGTGGTCACCCACTCGAACCCGGTACACCAAGTCCTCTCCGACAAGGGCGACACAGTTCGGTGGCCGTGGTTCGTCCGCGAGGAGATCGATCGGCGGCACGGACGCGTTGTTGGTCCTTGCGTGGGAGTCCGGCGATCGCCTCGACCTGTCGGCGAGCGATCCGGACGTCTGTCGTCGGGTTCGTGGCTGTCGGCTGAGGACGCGCGTACGCTTGGGTCCGTGAGCGACGGCGCAGCACATCATCGAGATGAGGCATCGCGCAGCACCGGCCTGCTGCCAGCCGACCTGACCCCCGACCAGCTCGCGTCAGCACCCGTCATGGCGTCGCTCGACACGGTGCTGATCGAGGATCTCACCGACGACGAAGACGACGCGTTCGCCGCTGCGCTCGAGTGAGACTCGTCGTCGACACGGGCCTCTTCAGCGCCTCCCTCAGCCGTCGTCGGCGTGCCCGCCTCGAAGGCCTCGTTCGACAGATGGTCGGTAACCAGATCTTCCTGGCTGCAGCCACCGTCAGCGAACTCCGGTACGGAGCCCTCGTCGCTCAGTGGGGCGAACCACGACGGCAGCGACTCGAACACTCGATCCAGGCAACGACGGTCATCCCCGTGAGCGAGACGTTGCTCAGCACGATCGCCGAGCTCCGCTACGCATGCCGGCTCGCCGGTCACCCACTCCACGACCGAAGCCACGCCAACGACCTGTGGATCGCCGCCTCGGCCATCCACATCGGAGCCCCGCTGCTGGCTGACGACGGGGTCTTCGACAACACGCCGGGGCTGATGCTCCACCGCTGACGGAAACCTCGTCCGAGGACCCAGCGCCGGAGCGCACCTGACGGTCTCAGAGTTCGCCGAGTGGTCGTCCTGGCGCTGGATCGATCATGACGAGGTGTCCAATGAGCGCCACCGATCGGCCGGACTGGAAGCGTTCGCTGATCGCGTCGACGAGATGGAAGCGCACACAGGTCCCGGGACAACGCCGACGAACCGCTCTCATGACCTCCGGTAGACGTCGCTGCGGTGGTCGATACGAAGCACCGTGACGGTTCCTTCGTTGTCGTCAATGCGATACAGGACCCGGTAGGTCCCGCGGCGGGCGCTGTGGATGCCGGCGAGTTCCTTGCGCAGCTGCCGACCGATGCGATTGGGCTGCTCGAGTAGCGATCTGGTGATGAAGTCGAGGACGGCAGCGGCGACTGGTTCGGGAAGGGTTTCGGCGATCGTTCTCGCTGCGGGGCTGGCGACGACCAGTTCGTAGCCGTCTTCGGTCACGACCTGGGCGAGGGTCGCAGTGCTCGAACAGCGTCGACACCGCGGACGACGTCGCCGGCGGCGACAGCGGCTTCGGCTTCGACGAGTTCCCTGATCGCGTCGTGATCGCTGAGCAGGTCGAGTGTTTCCTCGAGGCTGTCGAGATCATCAGGGCTGATCAACACGGCAGCGGGTCGGCCGTTGCGCGTGACGACGATCCGCTCGTGTTCGCGGTCGACGCGATCGACGAATTCGGAGAACCGGTCTTTCACGTTCCGTAGCGAGTCGGTCGTCATGGCCACGATTGTGCCACGCGTCGCGGGGTCTCGACAACCAGTCCGGCGTAGCTCAGCGTGCTGCCCAGCTCCGCAGGACGTCGTCGACGACGAACTCCTCGTGGACCACGAGACGGCGGTCGTCGAATGCCCGCTCGAGCGCAGGGTCCCATGGCGTCGGGCCCGCCATGGCGGCGTCGAGTCCGAGGTCGACGCCGTCGGCGCGGGCTCGACGCAGCGCAGCCAGGTAGTCGTCGGCGTCCATCGCGAATGCTGTGCATCCCGCAGCGATCATCCTCCGGCACATCGCCAGGCCGGCCGCATCGAAGTCGCCGTGGTAGTGGAGTTCGGCGCCCGATGCCAGCAGCTGGGTCATCAGCGTGGTGACCGCGGTCGACGGGTTGCCGTTGGCCGCGACGACACAGGCTTCGAGGCCCCGCTCGGCAGCGGCTTCAACCAACCGTGGGTTCTCGACCACCAGCACCGGCGTACCGGCCTCGACGACGACGGGGTAGCGCTGGAGCGCCACGAGCGACAGATGCAGCGGCAGCCCGCCGGCCAGGGTCGAGCGGATCGCGACGTCGAGCGGGCTGGTCGTGGCAACGGGCAGGCCCCACACCGGGGCCGGCGCCGATACCCGGTCGGGAGGGATACCCGCCGTATCCCAGAGCTCGCGGCCCTCGAGTGGCCCGACCCGTCGTTGCAGCAGGCGCGTCGCGAGTCCGGCGAGTCGTGTGCCGGGATCGAGTGCGTGGGCCGAGCCGAACACGGCGGCTGCGAGCTCGGTTCGGCTGATGACCGAGTCGCCGCCTGCGTCGAGCACACGTCGCAGCGCAGCCACCTCGGCCGTGACCTCGTGCGGTTCGAGGTTCGACACGAGTCCCGCCTTCCAGATCTCGTCGCCCCACTCGGCGGCCCAGTCCTCGGGCCAACCCACCAGAGACTCCCGCAGCGCGTGACGGGTCGCCGACCGTCGCTGCCGGTCGTGACGGCGACGGATCGCGGCTGCGGATGCGGGATGGCCCAGCGCGTCGAGCGCGTCGTCGAGATCGTCGCCGATGCCCAGAGCCACCAGGCCGGCCTCGAGCGCGGTGAGGTCGAGGCGTTTGCCGGGAGGACGCCCGAGCAGCGAACGCACCGCCAGGCGAGCGGCAGGGTCGAGCTCCGGCATGGCGATCGTCCCGGTCGCTCCCTCGCCGGTTCGGTCGATCCGCAATCGCGCCCGCTGCCAGAGCGGCTCGATGCCCGGGCCGCGCAGCGAGGCGGGAACGCGACGGGGTTCGCTCACCACAGCGATGCCTGGTCGCTGCCGTCGAAGACCTCGACCGCAACCTCGACGGCCACGGCGTAGCGGGCGGCGGCGGGCAGGACGACCAGGTCGTCGCCGTCGACGTCGACGAGGCGCTGGTCGCGCAGCAACGCCACGGCCTGGTCGGTCAACGCCTCGGGCGTGTCGGCCAGCTTCGACCAGAAGCGGCGGTTGCGTTCGGCGAGCTCGGCGACGATGCCCACCGCCGCGTCGCGGGTAGTGCGCTCGACGCCGTCGCCGACCAGGCGGTCGATCAGCAGCAGTGAGGCATGGCCGACGGTGCCGCCGCTCGGGAACGACTGGTCGGTGAGCTCGCCCGCCGGGTCGATTGCGATCACCCCTTCGGCCCGGACCTCGAGGCGTAGGCCGAACATCTCGTCGAGCAGCGCTGCCTCTTGCCCGAGACGGCGGCGCAGCTCGGACCACTCCTCCTCGGTGAGGTCGTCGCGATACAGCACTGGTTCCTCGACGAGCCAGGCGCGCATCCACGGCCGGGTCGCAGCCCGCTGATCGCGCCGATCCACCAGCGTGGCCGCATCGGTGGCCCGAGCCAGCGCCGGCAGCGGCAGGAGTGCGACGCGGTCGGGACGAACCGACAGCACCGCGTCGGCGTCGTCGTCGCTGATGTAGCGGTCTATGCGGTCGTGGAGCTCGGCGGCGACACCGTTGTCGACGAGCCATCGCAGCGCGTTGACGAATGCCCGCCGGTCGCCGGCGTCGTCGCCGAGGGTGACCTCGGCGTCGACGGCTGCGCTGCGGACCTCGTGGACCAGGTCGCGCAGGCTGATGACGTTCGGGCCGGCGGCGACCGCGGCGAGGATCAGGGCCAGCATCGTGTACTCGCGGCGGCTGAACGGGCGCGGCGACGATGTCGGCGCCTGCAGCGGTCGTCTCGTCGCCACGATGGTGCCCTTGAACAGGCGGGCCGTGTCGGCGGTGACCTGGAGGCGGTAGCCGAGGCGTTGGCTGAACCAGCGGTCGAGTTCGTGTTCGTGGCGACGGATCAGGCGGAACATGGCCGGATCGGCCTCGAGACGCACGAGGGGATGGGTGACGAGGTGGCGGGCGGCGACGCGCAGGTCCGCCAGCTTGCGATCGTCGGATGCGTTGTCGGCTGCGGCGAGACTCATCGGTCGGGGCCTGTGCCGTCGGCAGCGGTGAGGCGGACGACGAGGTCGTGCATCGTCAGGCGGCCCTCGGGACATGCGACCGTGGTCAGCGCATCCGGTACGCGCGCCACGACGACCTGCACCCCATGGGCGGTGGCGCTGCGCTCGGCGGTGGCGATCCCGGCCCGCAGGCCCGATCGGCTGATCAGGTCGCGCAGTGTGGCGAAGGCTCGAGTGCTCAGCTCGGCGCCGTCGATGGCGCCATCGGGGCCTGCTCGGTCGAGCAGCTCGGCCGCGACGAGCTCGGCATCGAGGCGTTCCTGCTCTCGCCGCCGTCGCAGGAGCTCGCGCTCGGTCGACCGGTCCCGGACGGGAGATGCACGGCCCCGCTTGGCCGTGTCGCCACGTTCGCGCAGCGAGAGCGGCACGTTTGCGCGCGGCGCATCGATCCAGGCCGTGGTGGTGGCGACCGGGTCGTCGGCGTCGCCGGCCAGCACCCCCAGGTGACGGCACGACCCAAGACCGAACGCCGCTGCTGCCAGGTCGTGCGCCTCGTCGGCGTCGGCGACCTCGTCGAACCAGCGGGCCAGGCGTACGAAGTCGGCTCGGCGCGAGGCCGCACCGAGACCGATGCGCGACAGGCGGGTGACGTTGGCCGTGAGGGTTCGCACGGCGGCAACGGCCTGGCGGGTCAGTTGGTCGAGGCGTGAGGGCCGACCGTTTCGCCCCACGAACCAGGCGGCCAGGTGATCCCAGTCCTCCAGACGGGTTCCGGCGAGGCGTCGCACCGCCACCCGGTCGGTCAGGCCTGCTTCGTCGACGCGGCTTGCGAGCCCGGTCCGCAGCTCGGTGACCACCTCGGGAAGGACCGGACGGAGGTCCTCGAGGGAGCGGGCGATGGGTCGGGTCATGCGCTCGATCTCGGTGAGCTGTTCGGCCACGTAATCCACCAGGACCCCGGCGAAGAACTGCACCTCGTCGGCGTCGAGGTCGTAGCGGCTCTGCCACAGGTTGAGCTCGGCGAAGAACGCCGTGAGCTCGACGGTGAACCGCTCGTGCAGGTCGAACACGTTGCGCACCGCATCCGAGAGCCGCTCGGGTCCGACATGGGCGAGACCGGCAGCGTGCAGGTCGCCGAGCGCGAGCAGTGCCCGGTGCAGGTCGCGCAGGCGTCCCGCCTGGACGTCGCCGATCTCGTCGACGCCGGCAAGGACCCGCTCGACCACATCGACGACCTCCTGGCCCGACCGGGTGATGAGGTACCGGTTGCGGCGCCGGTAGTAGTCGTCGAGGCTCGTCGGGTTGCCCACCGACGACGACACGGTCAGGTTGCCCCAGCGGCGGAGGCTCTCGAGACGGTCGGGCACCACGGCCGGGTCGATCCCGGCGGGAGCAACCGCCGAGGCCACCTCGTCGGGGCTGAACTCGGCGAAGAATGTTCCGGCGAACACGGCCAGGATCGATCGGTACTCCTGCCATTCGTCGCCACCGAGGTAGCGGAACAGCTGACGGGCCTGGGCGGCGCCGGCGGCGGGCGGGTCGGTCATCGCCGCTCCAGGGTGTGGCCGTCCCAGCGGTAGTGCTCCAACAAGATGACACCGAGGGTGACGTCGCGAACCACCTCGGTGATCGCCAGCGCAGGGACGCTGGCGTGGGTGCCCCAGAGCCGTTCACTGGTGGCGATGAGGTCGAGGTCGAGATCGACCAGCAGCCCGAACAGGCCGGCGTGGTTGTCCTCGGACACCTTGGCGAACGCATCGTCGAGGAGCACGAACCGGGCGATCCCGTCGCGATCGCCCGCAGTCGACGCCTCGGCCAGCGCGTCGTAGGACGCGGCGACCGCGGCGAACAGCGGCAGGTAGGTGACGAGCTTCTTCTCGCCCTCCGACAGCGGGGTGCTGCGCCCGAGGCGGGTCTCGGGGTCGGTGCCGCGCCGCAACATGACGGCCATCTCGTGCCACTGGGTGTAGTCGAGGGTCTCGGCGATCAGCTGCCGGTACGGCACGTCGGGTGCCAGGCGGCGGGCCTCGTCGAGTTGGTTCGACAGCGCCTGGCGGAGCTCGCGCTCGTCGTCGTCGGTGCGCAGATCGGGGAGCCTGCTCAACAGCTCGACCATCCGGGCCTCGTCCGGTTCCAGCTCGGGCGAGCGCCGCCAGCGCAGGCGCACCCCGACCTGATGGCTGGTGGTCACGCCGCCGAGGCGGTCGTTCATCAGCTGCACCAGGCGTTCGGCGCCGTTGACCTTCTCGGCGACCTCGCGGGCGATCAGCCCCTGGAGCAGCTCGCGCAGGGCGTCGTCCTGCTTGCGGTCGAGCAGCGACGACAGCTGCTGGTACTGGGTGGCGACCGCTCGTGCCGACGCCGTCAGGGTCGCCTTGCCGGACGGTCCGTTGACCTCGATCCGCAGCGGCAGTGCCGGGTCGGGTTGCCAGGCCTCGGCGTCCCATCCGGCACCGAGGGCGTCGCGTCGGGCCCGCAGCGACAACCGCACGCCGTCGGCGGTGGTAGCGGACTCCGGCGCTGCGACAGCGGGCCCCTCCGGCACAGCGGGACCCTCCAGCAGCGCCACCGCTGCGGCGATGGCCTGCGTGAGGCCGACCGAGCCGGCCGTGGCCACCGCGCTCGGATCGGTCCGGTCCTCGCCGTCGATGTCGGCGACGGCGTCGAGGAACCCCGGGGTCGCGTACACGGCTCGCCAGGTCGCGAGCGTCTCGTCGCAGCGGCGCTCGGCGTCGTCGCGGGCCTCGGCAGCCACACGGGCATCGGCGTCGGCTGCCGCCCGGCGGGCCACAGCGGCATCTCGCTCGGCGCGGGCATCGGGAAGCCTGGCCTCGTTGTCGGCCAGCTCGACCCGGCTCTGATCCCGGGCGGCGACGACCTCGCGGTACTCGAGGCCGATGCTGTCCTCGAGGGTGGCGAGGCGCACCTGTTGTTCGTGCAGATCCGCTCCGGTCGCGGCGACCCGGGCGTCGGCCTCGACCCGTTCCGATGCCGCCGACCGGGCCCGTCCCGCCGCGTCCTGCCAGGCCATGACCGAACGCTCGAGCGCATCGACGCCCGACAGCGCACGTTCCACCGACACGGCCGCTTCGTCGAGGTCGCGGGCGACTGCGTCGAGCGCGGCGCGGTCGGTCGGCAGCATCAGGGTCGTCGCCACTCGGTGGAGCTCGTTCGATGCGTCGACCGCAGCCCGGTCTGCAGCCGCCACCGCCTCGGTGGCATCGGCGAGGCGCCCGGCGGCATCGTCGCTCGCTGCTGTCGCTGCATCGAGACGAGCCAGCGCCGTATCGATCGCTGCGGTCGATGGCAGTGACGAGCGCAGCGAGCGCGCCTGGTCCAGCGCCGCCTGTTCCCGGCGGCGGTCGTCCTCCAGTGCAGCCACTGTCCCAGCCGCTGCTGCGACCGCGGCCGCTGCCTCGGCTCGGGCGCGTTCGAGCGCCGCCCGGCGCGCCGTGGCCCCGACGTGTTCGGCCCGGTCCTTCGCGTGGCGGCCGGCGAGTGCACCGATGCGGAACGATCCGTCCGTGCAAACGGCTGTCTCCGCAGCCACGGCGAGGTCGGTGCCGATCGACTGCAGCAGTCCGGTGATGGTCCCGGCGTCGAGCCTGTCGGCGAGGGCGTCCGGCACCGTTGCGACGAGCAGCGTGCTGAGCGGTTGGGCGACGCCGCCTGCTGCCCGTACGACGAGGTCGCCCGACGACAGCTCGAAGCCGGTGTCGCCGACGAGTCGCGCCGACAGCAACCCCGACGCTTCGAGCGCCGCTTCGAGGCCCGCCCGCTGCGCGTCGTCGAGGTCCGGAGCGAAGTCCACCAGATCGGCGAAGACCGGCTCCTCGTCGACGCGTTGCCACGCCAGCCGCGGCGATGCCGGCTCGGTCCTGGTCGCAAGCTCCGCAGCATGCGCTTCGGCCTCGGCGAGGGTGGTGCGGGCTTCGGAGAGGCGACCGTCGACCGCTGCGAGCGCGCTCACCACCGTCTCGACCAGCTGGTCGATCTCGGCGCGCACCGCCTCGCTGACCGCCCGGTGATCCGTGGCGGCCTCTGGGGAGGCATCCGTGTCGCCGACAGGCGTGGCCCATTGCGCGATGGTCGGGGCCGGCTGGGATCGCTCCATCAGCGACGGGCGCGCCTGGGTGGCCCAGCCGGTGAGCGCTGTCTGCCAGGCCTGGCGGGCATCGAGCAGCACGCGCCGGCTCTCCTCGGCACGGGCCCTCGCAGCCTCGGCTGCGGCTTCGGCTCGGGCACGTTCGGATTCGGCGTCGGCGAGATTGCGTTCGGCGAGGTCGCAGGCTGTCCGGCGTTCGAGGGTGTCGGCCACGTCGACGCGCCGCTCGCGGCAGCCCGCCACAACGGCGTCGAGACCCCGGCGGGTGTCGTCGGAAGCGAACGCCTCGGCCGGTCCGAAGACCCCGAGGCCGTCGAGCTCGCGGCGCTCGATGCGCGGCGCGCCAGGTGGTCGGGCGCGGACCCCGGAGGTCTCGGTCAGCCGGGCGAGGGCCACGAGCCGCCCGCCCAGGGTCTCGGTGTCGTCGTCGGCCCGACGGGTGGCGGTGTCCACGGCGTCGACCGCCAGGCGCACCCGCTCGCCGGCGGCAGTCGCCGCCTTCTCCGCGTCGCCGTGTTGTGCGGCCAGGTTGGCGACGAGGTCGCGCAGGGCCTCGAGCTGTTGACCGTCGCGGTAGGCCTGGGATTCCTCCAACGCTGCGATCTCGCGGCGGAGCCGCACCACGCCGGCGTCGAGATCGGCGATGGTGCGATCGCATGCCGCGACCTCTTCCGCTGCCGCCTCGGCGGCCCGTGCCAGCCGGGTTGCCGTCTGGGTCCCGGCGCGGACAGCTTTCACGCGGGCGTTGCCTTCGTCGATGTGGCGGCGGGCCTCGGTGCGGGCATAGGCGCGGTACACGTCGAGGAGCCCGGCAACTGCATCGGCGGTACGGGCCAGCTCGGCCACGTTGCGGCGGTGTTCCTCGAGGTCGTCGAGCGGTTGGGCGGCCTCGGCGAGCGCCTGTTCCGACAGCCGGGGGAGCGCGGCCACGAGGTGCTCGGGGAGGTCGACGTCGATGCGGTCGCCGACGCGGGGGTTGCGCACGACGTTGATGAGGCCGATGTGCTGATCGATCGACGCGCCGGCGAACAGCACCCGCTCGACCGCTGCCCGATAGGCGCGGCGGCGGTCGTGGCCGAACACCTCGTCGCCATCGAGGACCGTGCGCAGCGCGTCGGCCGAAAGCGGCACGCCGTTCTCGATCAGGGAGATGTCGATGCCCGGGCGTTTGGTGGTGAGGAACCACCACGTGCTGACGCTGTCGGTGGAGCGGCTCGCCTTGATGCCGCAACCCATCACCAGATGGTCGCCGCCGCGTTCGAACTCGATCCACAGGTAGCCGACGGGCTGCGGGTCGTCACGGCCGTTCAGCATCCAGGACTTCAGCATCCCGCTCTGCTCGCCCGCTGCGTCGATGCGGCCGAGCCGTGCCGTGACGAGGAACGGCAACAGCATGTTCATCGCGGTCGACTTGCCCGAGCCGTTGACGCCACGGAGCAGGAGGCGCCCGCCGGCGAAGTGCAGGACCTCGTTCTCGTACTGGTAGACGTTGACGATCCCGGCCCGGTGCAGCCGCCATCGTGGTGGCTGGTGGCGCTCGTCGGCCTCGTCGATGGGAATTGTCGTCGTGGCCGCGGCGATCACGCCTGCGAACCGTAGCGGCGGGGACCGTCGGGACGGATCAGGGGTCGCGTGCTGACGGCCCAATGGCTTGCATTGCGCATCGCCCATCAGCGGAACCATCGCTCCACCATTGGGTCCGGCGATCGACACGACCGCCCAGGCAGCAGGATCCAGTTCGGGTGGAAGCGCTTGCTCGGGCGTCGCCATGAGCCTGGCCGTGGACGTCACAGGGTTGGCCTACGCTGTGACCATGCAAGACAAGTGCCTCGACGACGGCACCGTGGAAGCCGAGGCCCAGATCCGAGTCATGGCCGACGACGAATTGACGCCAGCGGCGCGTGCGGCCCTGCATCGACGCAGCGACGAAGAGCTCCGTCGGCTCGCAGATCGAGCAAACCGTCGAGGGTGAGGCCGGACCTCGACCCGCGGGAGGGTGCGCTGGTCGTGTTCGCTGTCGACATCTGGAGCGACGACTTCCCGGACTGAGGGTCTCGACGGTGAGCCATGGCCCCTGCGCACGGCCCAGGTCCACCCATATCCGCAGCCATCACGAACCGATTGGCCCGTACAGATCGGCACTTCCGGCCGACTATGCCAGGTCGGGCGACCGCCCGTAATCGCAGCGCTCGAAAATCCGCCAGCGGCTCACTCCCGGCGATGTGCGCGTCCCTCGAAGCGGGCCGCGTCCGCGGACGCGTCGCTGACCTGCGGTGTTGCGGTGTCGAGGTAGGGCGAAGGGCCGTCGGACGCGTCCGGGGGCGCGTCCGGCTGGCGGTGTACAGGGTCGCCGATCGCTGAACCGCACTTCCCCTCTGACCGATCCCTCGATCGTAGCGACACCCAAGGAGTAGGTCCCGTGGAGAAGACGAGCACCCTCGAGCGAAGCCCCGTGGTGGGGGCGGGTCCGCTCGGGGCAGAGCTGGTGGCGTTGTCCGGCGAACTCCGCCGCTACCAGTACCGCATCGTCGTGGCTGCGGCGGCGTTCGCGGAGTCGCCGGAGTGGATCCTGGATGGGTCGCCGACGCCGGCGCACTGGCTCGCCACGGTGGCCGATGTCGAGGCCTGCACCGCGCGGGAGTGGATCCGCATCGGCAAGGCCCTCACACAGCTGCCTGTCACCGCCGAGGCGTTCGCCGAGCAGCGTCTGGTGTATTCGGCGGTGCGGACCTTGACCCGCACGGCGACGCCGGAGAACGAGGCCGAACTCGTCGACCTGGTGGCCGGTGTGGCGGCGTCAGAGGTCGGCAAGGTCATCGCCGCGTGGATGCACCGCAACCTTCCGGCCGAGGACATCGCAGCGCGTCAGCGGGCGTCGCGTTCGGTGAAGTGGCGCACCGAGGCAGACGGAATGGTCGTGTTCACCCTGCGCCTCCAACCCCACATCGCCGCGGTGCTGATCTCGGTGCTGTCGGTGCTGGTCATGCGCTCCAAGGCCCGCCGCGAAGCCGACGGCACCTACCCGTCGAGCGCCGCCCAGTACGCCGATGCGGTCGAGGAGATCCTCGACGAGGGCACCGGCACGGTCGACACCGAAGTCATCTTCCACGTTCGCGGCGACGGCGCCACGACCGACGACGGCACCCCCATCAGCGACACGATCATCGCCGAGCTCGTACCCGAGGCGTTCCTGCGGGTGTTGATCCACGACGCCGACGCCAAGCCCATCAACGCATCCGGCCGCCAACGCCACCCCACCGCCCGCCAGAAGCGAGTCGTGAAGGAACGCGACCGCAGCTGCGTCGACTGCGGCCGCCACGACCTCGCCGAATACGACCACGTCCCCGAATACGAAACCACCCGACGCACCCTCGTCGACGAACTCCAACTCCGCTGCGCCCCCTGCCACCACAGACGCCACCACCCACCGACAGCGTGAACCGACCCTCGACGGCCGCCGTTGCAACGAGCAATCGGCCTGGGCGTCCTCAGAGGGCGAGGACGCGCCGCAGCCCGGCGTCGACGAGGCGCAGGACATCTGCCGGAACGCGGCCGACCCGTTCGGTCAGCTCACCCTTGTCGAGGGTGACGACCTGTGAGCAGTTGACCACCGAGGGGCGATCGAGCCCGGAGCCGTCGGCCAACAGCACGTTGCCGGGGGCGTCGGCGAGGCGGAGGTTCGAGGTGATCACGGCGCAGACGACCGTTGCGATGCGGCTGCTGTTATAGGCGTCGGAGGAAGCAACGAGCACGGGCCGCCGGAACGCCGGTGCGGATCCCCGAGGTTCGCCGAGATCGGCCCACCAGATCTCGCCGCGTTCCATCGTCAGCGGCCCGTCACCATTCGCTCGACTCGAGCGCACGCCGTTGCGCCGTTGCCACGGCATCGTCGATCGACGAGTCGACGTCGGCATAGACCTCGTCGAGGCGCGACGTGACGAGCGCGTCGCTCTCGGCTGCCAGTTCCCGGGCCAGCGCCCGGGCATAGAGCTCGCTGCGGCTGATGCCCAGCCGGCGGGCGAGCTCGTCGGCCGCCTCGAAGAGCGTGTCGGGGATCGATACCGCGGTCTTCACGTCCCGGAGTATAACCCGGTCATACCAGCGTGACTCCGCCCGAGGGCGCCCGAGCGTCGCCTGACCCGACGGCACTAGCGTTACGCGATGGTGCTCGACCGTCCCACGCTCACCGCTGCCGAGATCGCCGAGCGCACCGGCTGGGAGATCAAACCCCAGGGTGCGTGCAAGGGGCACCAGTGCGTGCCCCTGCCTGGCATCGACAGCTCCGGCCCGATCGACCTGGCGGCGTTCGCCGACGCCATGGACATGCCGCTCGTCGCCGACGCGGACCACGGCCTGTGGGCGCTCGGGCCCCGTTCGTCGGGCTCGGTGCTCGACAGCGCCACGGTGCCCGACATCGTCCTCGACGACTTCGGCGGCGACGCCTACGACCTCGCCTCGCTGCGCGGCCGCAAGGTGCTGCTCATCGCCTGGGCCTCGTGGTGAGACTGCAAGTTCCAGCTGCCCGTGTGGCAGGCACTCCACGCTGAGCTCGAACCCCAGGGCGCCACGGTCGTGACCGTCGCCCTCGACACCGACATCGAGGCCGCCCGCCCGTTCCACGACGCCGCGGCCCCGACCCATCCGGCGCTCGTCGACCCGGCGCTGACCCTGGTCGACGCATTCGGGATCACCAACGTGCCCTTCGGGGTGTGGATCGACGAGACCGGCACGCTCGTGCGGCCCGCCGAGCCGGCCTTCGCGCCGGCAGATTTGTCCGACCCTGCCGCGGCGCGCCAGGTCGATCTGTCCCGGGTGCCGGCCGAACACCGCGACGTGTACGGCGCCATCCTCGATCGGATCGGCGAACCCGGCCGCTACGTCATCGCCGTGCGCGACTGGGTGGCCAATGGTGCCGACAGCGCGTACGTGCTCGGCCCCGACGAGGTCATCGCCCGGTCACGGCCCCGCCCGCCCGAGCACGCGCTGGCCGCCGCGCACTTCGACCTCGCCCAGCACCTGTACCGCCGAGGCGAACCCGACGCGGCCCGGCCGCACTTCGACCGGGCCCGAGAGCTCGACCCCGACAACTGGAGCTATGTCCGCCAGGCCCTCAGCCTCGACGACGTCGAGCCCGGTTTCCCCAGCCACGTCGAAGTGCTGCGCGGCGTCGCCGACACGGGAGCCCAGAGCTTCTACCCCGAACTCGACATGTGACCGACCCCGGCGCCGCTACCGGGCCGAGCCGGCGCGGCGCCGGCTCGGTTTCGATGATCGGTCGGGCCGCCGGTGCGGACATCTCGTCGACGGCGCCCGGTTCGCTACCCGAATCGTCGGCCGCTGGGCGATCGGTCGGATCGGGCTGGTCAGTGCGGTCGGCCTGCTTCGGCGCCCGCCGCTCCGCTCGTCGCGCCGCTCGGGCGAAACGGCGGAGCCGCCGGCTGTCGGCCTGACGGAGGAGATCGTCGCGGTGGGCTGCGGCCAGCTCCGCGGCGACATGGGGATGGTTGGACAACACGATGGTCTCCGGAGATACGGCGCGGTCGCGCAGGGGAGGACGGAAGTGGATCCCGAGGCGCGCATCGGACGCGCCGCGGCGGCAAGGTGGGAACGGACCGGTGTCGCAAGGGACAGCGGTCGGAGGAACGCGTCGGACGACGCGTCAGGAGCCGGGACCGGCGGCGGTCATGGCCGCCGGGACGACGGCGTAGCTCGCGCCTGGCTCAGACGGTGTGGTCGAGGCCGAGAAGGCCCCGGACGCCACCGACCGGCTGCCGGCGGGCGACAGCGGCGATGCCGCCGAACGCGATGCCGGCCTGGGCGGTGCCGAGTGTGGTGTCGATCTTCATCGGTGCCCTCCTTCGTGGTCGGCTCGTCGTGTACGGGCCCATCGTCGACCGGTCTCGCCCTGCGGTCAACCGAATTACGCGACCCCGTGCTCGGAGCGGGACCGCCACGACAGGATCTAAGGTCGGTCCATGAGCGACGACATCCTCTACGAGGTCGCCGACCACGTCGGCACGATCACCTTCAACCGGCCCGACCGGATGAACACCATCACCAGCGCCATGCTGGCCAATCTCTCCGAGCACCTCCTGGTCGCCGATCACGATCCCGACGTGCGGGCCATCGTCATCACCGGCGCCGGGCGAGCCTGGTGTGCCGGCCTCGACGTCGGCGCCGCCGCCAAGGGCGACGGCATCGGCGCCGAGGGTGCCGGGCTCGCCACCGGCGAGTTCGACCTGCGCGACGCGCCGCCGGTGGTGTTGCACAAGATCGACACGCCCACCATCGCCGCGCTCAACGGCGGCGCTGCGGGCTACGGCCTCGACCTCGCGCTCGGGTGCGACATCCGCATCGCCGCCGAGGGCGCCAAGCTCTCGGCCGCCTACACCAAGCGGGGCCTGGTCCCCGAGAGCGGCGGCACCTGGCTGCTGCCGCGCATCGTCGGCTGGTCCAAGGCCGCCGAGTTGCTGTTCACGGCCCGCACCCTCAGCGCCACCGAGGCCCTCGACCTCGGTCTCGTCAGCCAGGTGGTCCCCGCCGACGACCTCGCCCCCACCGCCCACGCGCTGGCCGTCGAGATCGCCGCCAACGCGCCCCTCGCGGTGCGTGCCGCGAAGCGGCTGATGCGCATGGCTGCCACCGAGGGCCTCGAGGACCACGTGCAGCGCCAGTACCTCGCGCTGTTGCCGCTGTTCCAGACCCAGGACTTCCGCGAAGGCCTCGCCAGCTTCCTGGAGAAGCGCCCCGCCGAGTTCACCGGCCACTGACACCGGCCACGGACACCGGCCACTGATCCCGGACGCCGCGGGCCCGAGCGGCCCTGCGCGCAGCGAACCGGAGCGGCTGGGTCCGGATCAGCCGCTCGGCGTCGTGGCGAAGAGGTCCAGCCCCAACGCCTTCGACAGGAACGCGGCGGCCAGCTGGCCCCGCACGCTGTTGCCTGCCGTATCGAGCGGCGGGGAGAACACGCCCAGGGCGCCCTTGCCGGGCGACACGGCGACGATGCCGCCGCCGATGCCGCTCTTGCCGGGCAGCCCGATGTCCCACAGCCAGTCGCCCGACGTGTCGTAGAGGCCGGCGGTGGCCATCGTCGCCATGACGCCGTGGCACACCGAGGCTTCGACGACCCGTTCGCCGGTGATCGGCTGCACCCCACCGTTGGCCAGCGTGGCTCCGGCGCCGGCCAGATCGCCGGCGTCGACCGACAGGCAGCTCTGACGGGTGTAGAGCTCGACCGCCTCGTCGGGATCCGTCTCGAGTGCGCCCAGGCTGTGCAGCAGGTTGCCGAGCGCGCGGTTGCGGTGGTTGGTCGCCGCCACCGACCGATACACATCGTCGTCGAGTTCGAGCGGCCGGCCCACGAACCGGCTCAGGCCGTCGAGCATGAACGCCCACTTGTCGTCGACGGACGACCCCGGCACGAGACCGATGGTGGCGATCGCCCCGGCGTTGACCATCGGGTTGGTACGCCCGCCCGGGGCCCGCTCGACCGCTTCGACGGAGTTGAACGGCGCGCCCGTGGCGTTCAGGCCGATCGCCTGCCGCACGGTCTCTGCGCCCACGAGCTCGCAGACGAGCGCCAGCACGAAGGGCTTGGCGAGGCTCATGAGCGCGAAGCGCACATCGCTGTCGCCGGCGCAGTGGACGGTGCCGGCGGTGGACAGCAGGCACAGCCCGTAGAGCGAGGGATCCGCTGCGGCCAGGGCCGGATACACCTGCGAACACTGGCCGTCGTGGGTGTCCCGGTAGCGATCGTGTGCCTCCACGACGAGCGCTGCGACCCGGTCCCGATCGGGCAACGTCCCGGTGGAGACGTGGAGCGGCGCTTCGAAGTCGGACACGGTCAGGACCTCCCTGCTCGTCGCATGCGGGCGTTCGTCATGGTCCACCGAGGCGACATCAGACCCTT
The DNA here is from genome assembly GCA_046290435.1 of Acidimicrobiales bacterium. Taxonomy (GTDB): domain Bacteria; phylum Actinomycetota; class Acidimicrobiia; order Acidimicrobiales; family UBA8592; genus CAVQUE01. The sequence continues at coordinate 29,064 of JBKAGO010000074.1, read as the reverse complement.
GCGCCGTCGGTGACGCGGTCGTCGCCGTGCGCCGCCGGCGATGTCGGGTCCGCATCGGCCGAGGCGGCCTCGGTGGCGGCGAGGCTGCCGTAGACGTAGGTCATGGCTGCGGCAGCGAGGGGCATCGAGACCACGTAGATGCTCGCGCTGGCGATGTGGAAGAACCACAGCGGCAGGCCCGGGAACGCCAGCAGGACGACGAGCGCCATGGCGATACCACCGATGGCGATCAGCGCCTGCACCACGGCGATGACGCCGGCGGTCCACCACCAGCGCTGGCGCACCAGCGCGGTGCTGCGAGCCAGGGCCTGGCGGCCGTCGGCTCCCTCGAGGGCGATCACCTGGGGGACCACCTGGTAGCGCACCAGCTGACGGATCGCCCACGGGATGCCGACCACCGAGATCAGCAGGCCGACGACGACGACCGTCGCGCGTGCCACCGCGCGGACCAGTCGCCGGACCTCCGAGCCGTCGAGGCGCACCTTGGCGAAATCGGGGGCGCCGCCGCCGGCGTGGGCTCGATCGAACCCGGCGATGACGTGCGCGACCACCGCCGAGATGTAGGTGAACGCAAGGAGGTTGCCGACACCGCCGACGAGCAGCGCGACCAGCACGCCCACCTCGCTGCGGGTGCCGGCCAGCTCGAGCAGGCGATCGACGAACGGCAGCGACTCGACGGCGACCTCGACGATGGCGGTGGCGAACGCGACGGGTATCGAGATCAGTCCGATGGCCACCATGGCGCCCGGCCGGGCGAACCAGACACGGTAGGCCGCGGCGGCGATCTGACCGAGCGCCCGGCTGTGGCGGATCGGGGTGGTCGTCACCGGACGCCAGCGGGTGGTGCGGACCGTGGCGACGGCCAGCGTCGCGATGATGGCGAGCGTGACGAGTGCCGTGGTGGGCGATCGAACGGAGCGTCGCAGCCAGGTCGAGCCGAACTCGACGCTGCTGCAGAACGACCGGACGACGTCGTCGCCGAAGCGGTCGCCGCCGGGCACCACGAAACTCGAGTCCCGCAGGTTCTCGTGCCAGGTGACGGGCTCGGTCCAGCGCCCCTTGGCGTACGGGCCGGTCGGTCCGTTGAAGAAGGCCCGCTCGCGTTGGCCCCACCGGCCCTGGAACGACAGCCAAGCCAGCGGGTCGTCGGGGTCGGTCACCCGTTCGGGCAACGCGACCACGGTCGGGTCGAGCCGGCGCGAGGGCCCGTCGGTGTTGTCGCAGCCGAAGCCCTCGGCGCCGCTGCGGCCGAAGTACAGCGCCTGGGAGAAGTAGGAGGCGTGCGAGCCGACCGCCGGGAACACGATGGGTCGGTCGCCCTCGCGGTCGAGCTTCGGGTCGTCCCAGTCGGCGTGTTCGCCGCCCTCGTGCTGGGCGTATCCGACCGAGATCGGCTCCGACGCCAGGGCCTCGGCGGCGGTGTCGGCCTCGAAGAGCAGCGAGATGAACTCCCAGTCGCCCTCGTGATCGTTCTTGGACGGGTTGTGGTACCAGAAGAACCAGTACTGCAATGCGAGCAACCCGGGGCGGTCGGCCTCGGTGGCGACATGGGAGTACACGACGCTCTGGCCGTCGTAGAAGCGGTCGAAGTCCTCCTCGAAGACGCAGCCGGGTTCGAGCGCGTCGCCGGGGAAGTCGAGATACCAGCCTTCGCGCAGGTCGAAGATGTCGGCTGCGCTCGGGCCGATGACGGTGACGGGGTCGTCGTTGCCGACCTGGCGCAGCAGCACCTCGGGGTTGTCGAGCACGATGTCGACGGGCGCGGGTTCGAAGGGTTCGCCGTCGGTGTCGCACGGCGCGTCCTGTTGGCGCACGAACACGATGGGGGCGTGACGCTCGGCCAGGGCGATCTCGTCGGCGGTGGGGGCCTCGCCCGAGGGATCCGCCGGCTGGGCGTTCGCCGCCGAGTCCTGGGCTCCGGCAGACCCGACGAGCGCAAGCGACACCGCGACGGCCACGATCGCCGCCAACGCGAATCCGACGGCACCGCTCGGTCGGGGCATGGCTGGGTGAGGGCGAGGACGTCCCGTGCGCGTCGCTGCCCGCACAGCCGAACGGCCCCGCCGGTCAGTGCCCGGGCGCGAACAGGCGCGCCACGAGCTGTTGGGCATGGTGCTCGAGCTGGGCGTGGCCGACCTCGAGTGACGTCACCGCGTCGAGCTGCGCCAGGCCCAACAGCAGCAGGTACCAGAGCTTCACGGTGGTGAGCTCGACGCCCGCACCGGTCCAGACCGACGCGTTGTCGCCGTGCCACTTGGCCAGCAGGTCGCGGACGTCGTCGTGGCGCAGCGACGCCAGATGGAGCTCCAGCTGCAGCACGCGGGCATCCGCGAACTCGGGGCTGAGGTAGCGGGTGACGACTTCGGACGGGTCGGGTCTGGCGTCGTCGTCGGGCTCGGCCATGCGGGCCAGCGCCCACCGGCAGGCCTGCACCAGCAGGTCGGACTTGCCGTCGAAGTGGTTGTAGATCGCCGGCGTGGAGACACCGGCGCGTGATGCGATGTCGCCGAGGGTGACGCCCTCGAAGCCGCATTCGACGCAGGCCGCCATCGCGGCGGCCAGCAGGCGCTCGCGCGTGGGGCGGCCACGGTCGTCGAGCTTCGGCGGTCGGCCGAGGCGGGGTTCGTCCGATTCGTTGGTGTGGTGGTCGGCCACGAGCCCTCCGTCGTCGCGCACGAGACTACTGCCCGGACCGCGAACCCCCTGCGTTGGCCTCGGGCCACCTCCATGCCGGCCGGGCGGGGAGCCGGTCAGCCGTGGCGGTTCCGGCGCCTGGCGATCAGCATGGCCGCGGAGTCGAACGGGCTGGCCAGCGCGGGCATCGGATCGTGGCGGTCGAACACCGCAGGCGACAGCGGTGGGCGCAGCGAGGCGACCCACCCGGCGAGTGCCCCGGGCGAGCGCACGGTCTGGGCCAGGGTGAACAGGTCGGTGGAGGGTCGGATCCAGCGCACCCCGGCGCGGCCGACACCCGCCTCGATGTGCTCGCCGGTGGCGAGCCGGTACAGCAACCACGGGAAGTCAGCGCCCGCCGCGGCGCCGAGCGAGATCCAGCCCCAGGCCCGGTTGTTGATGTCGAGCACGACGGGGATGCCGTCGGCGCCCCGCTTGAACTCGACCTCGACGATGCCGGTGAACTCCAGCGCCTTCACCAGCACGGCGACGGCGTGGTCGAGCGCGGCGTCGGGCTCGATGCTCTCGACGAAGGTGCTGGCCCGGCCGAAGTCCGCCGGCCACTGACGGGTCCGGCGCGCCGTGAGCGACACCACCACTCGGCCGGCGTCGACCAGCGCGGCCACCGACAGCTGCTCGTCGGATCCGCCCCCGATCCACTCCTGCACCATGACGAGATCGTCGGTCAGCAGGCCGGTGGCCTGGCGGTAGAGGCGCTCGAGCTCCTCGGCGTCGCCGGCGAGCCAGGCCTTGTCGGTGGTGAGGTCGTTGTCGGCGTCTTTGTAGGCGGGTTTGACGACGAGTGGGAACGCCCGGTCGATGGAAGCGAGGGCCTCGACCGAACCGGGCACGGCCGTCCACGGGCGGGCGACGCCGACCTCGTCGGCCAGCTGGTGCATGGCCCGCTTGTCGTAGGCGCGCAGGAACTGATGCAGCGGCGGCGTGGTCAGCGTGTAGACCTCGGCCAGCTCGGCGTGGTTGCGGGCGATGAGCGCGGCCTCGTCGTCGTGGGTGGGGATCAGCACGGGCGTCGGGTCGTGCCTGCCCGCGAGCTCGATCAGATGGGCGACCCGCTCCGGCTCGGTCCCGGGCCACATGCTCTGCGTCGCGACGTGACGTGAGCGGCAGGCGAGGGTGTGGTCGTCGGTGCGGACCACGTGGACGGGTACGCCGTGGCGCCCGAGGCTGCGGACCACCGCGAGCGCTCGGTAGCTGGCGCCGGTGACGACGGCCCCGATCATCGGACCACCCCGATCATCAGGCCGCCGCTGTCGAGGGGGCCGAGGCGGGCGCAGGGGCCGAGGCGGTCGATGCGATCGACGCGGCCAGCGTGGCGGCGGCGAACGGGGTGCCCGACACGAAGCGCATCAGAGGGCCGTAGGTGCCGGCGGCGGCGGCGCCGACGAAGTAGAGCCCCTCGACCGAGGACTCGAAACCCGGCGAGAGATCGGGCAGACCGTCGGTGGTGACGATGGCGTCGCGCAGCTCGGGCGCCAGGAGCTCGTGTCGGTTGACGTCGACGCGGTAGCCGGTGCCCAACACGACGTGATCGACCCGACGGCGGGTGCCGTCGTCGAGGACGACGTCGACGCCGTCGTCGACCGCGGTGGCGGTCACCGCCCGGTGGCCCTCGGTCTTGGCGATGCCGGCGGAGCGGTCCACCAGCCACCCCGACGCCGCCGGGCGGATCGAACGGTCGGCCACCGGCTTCTGGATGCGCCGGGGCAGGCGCCGGAACAGATCTGGCTTGGCGACGATCCAGCTCAACCCGGGCGGGCCGACGTCGGTGGGCGCGTAGAGCATCCGCTGGACACGGTCGGGCAGCGCGTGGAGGCGGCCGCTGCGGGTGAGCCAGTGGATCTCGGGCGTGCGGGCCACGATCTCGACCTGGGCGCCGGCCTCGTGCAACAACACGGCGGTCTCCACCGCGCTCTGGCCGGATCCGATGACCATGACCGCCGAGCCCGCATGGACGGCGGGCTCGTGCACGTCGATGGCATGGGTGACGTGGCGCGGGCCGAGCGTGTCGAACGGCGGGGGATACCAGGCCATGCCGTCGAGGCCGGTGGCGATGACCACCCGCCGGGCCCTGACGCCGGAGCCGTCGGCGAGCTCGATGGCGAAGCCGCCGGCCTCGGGTTCGATGACGGTGACGGGGCGTTCGTCGACGTCGGGTACGGCCTGCTGCTGGAACCAGCTCCCGTAGGCGATGAAGTCCTCGACGGGGATGGGCCGATCGATGGTGCGCCCGAGCGCGGCCTGGAAGTCGTCGAGCGCGTAGCCCTGGTGGGGGTGGCTGATCGACGAGGCGCCCCACGACGATCGCAGCCGCATCCCCACCGGCATGCGCTCCTTCCAGAACGACAGTGGCCGCCCGAGGGTCCTCGTCTCGACGCCCGCTGCACGCAGGTGCGCGCTGGTTGCCAGCCCGTAGGGGCCGGCGCCGATCACTGCGGTGTCGACGCGTGCGTCGTCGCCCATCTCGTCTTCGCCCTTCGCCCGTGGATGTGCGTCGCATCGTCCGGCTCGGAGCCCTTGTCGATCTCGCAGCGGTGCGCGACGCCGGCCAATCGTCGTGGCCCACCCGGACGGTCGCAAGTCGGCTCGGCGCCGGACGGACGCTCGGCCCCATCTCGCCGCGGACGGTGGCGGGCCCTCACGATGCGCAGCGGGATCGGGGCCGAATGCCCCCCCTGCGGCGCGGTCAGCTGTGGGGCACGTCGCGGAACGCCTTGCCCCGGTCGACCGCGGGTTCGCGGGGCAGGCCCAGGACGTTCTCGCCGATGATGTTGCGCTGGATCTCGTCGGTGCCGCCCGCGATCGACTGCGCCGGCGTCGACACCAGGACCTCGGCGACGGCAGCGTGGGTGGGGTCGCCGGTCTCGGCGAGCATCGCCGCCGCCCCGGCGATGGCGGTGTGGGTGCGATGGCAGCGCCGGGACAGCTCCGACGCGGCCAGCTTGCCGAGCGACCCCTCGGGCCCGGGCGGCAGCCCCAGCGCCCTGGCCGCGGCGGCTCGGTCGGCCGTCCAGGCGTTGGCCCTCTGGAAGCTCGTGGTGTCGGCGATCGCCTGACGGATCGTGGCGTCGGCGGCGGTGCCGGTGGAGCGGGCCCGCTCGACCAGCAGGTCGGCACGGCCGGCCCGTTGGGGATACCAGATGTAGGTCCGGCGGTGGGCTTCGGACTCGGCCGCCGCCTCGGTGACGGTCCGCCCCCAGGGCTCGGCCGGGAGCGGGAGATCACGCAGGGTCGCGAACGTGCGCTCGTGCGCCAGGGTGGCGCGGGCGACGCGCCAGCCGTCGCCCACCTCGCCGACGACGTCGGCGTGCGACACCCGCGCCTCGGTGAGGAACACCTCGTTGAACGAGGCGTGATCGTTCATCTGGCGGATCGACCGGACCTCGACGCCGGGCTGGTCCATGGGAAGCGCGAAGTACGTGATGCCGGCGTGCTTGGGGACGCTCCAGTCGGTCCGGGCGACGAGCATCCCGTAGTCGGCGTGGTGGGCGCTGGTGTTCCAGACCTTCTGTCCGCTGACGATCCAGTCGTCGCCGTCGCGGACGGCGGTGGTGGTGAGGCCGGCCAGATCGGACCCGGCGCCGGGTTCGCTGAACAGCTGACACCACGTCGCCGCGCCCGTCAGGGTGGGCGCCAGCAGGCGACGCTTGAGATCGTCGGAACCGTGTTCGACGATGGTCGGCGCGGCCAACAACATGCCGCCACCGAGCGGCGTCGCGACGCCGCCTGCGCTGCGGATGGCCTCGTGGGCCACCGAGTCGGCCCACGCCGGCAGGCCCCGGCCGTGCCACTCGACCGGCCACGACGGCACCGCCCAGCCCGACTCGAGCAACCGCTGCCGCCACACGACGAGCGCGAGGTCGGGATCCCAGGCCTCGGCGAACCAGGTCAGCACCTCGGCGCGGACGTCGTCGGCGGTCGGCGTACTCATCGCTCGCACCGTAGCCCCGGCGTGGTCTGGGGGTCGGTGGGCGTCCGAGCGGGTCGCCTCGCGGTGTGCAAGCGTGGGCGGATGAGCACCGAACGCCAGGAGCCAGCCGCATGATCGACCGTCACGGTGCCCACCCCGTCCCCACGAGCGTTGCCCCATGACCGCCGACGCCGGCACCGACGCCGGCAGCGATGCCGTCACAGAGCCGGGGGAGAAGGCGTCGCCGGTCGTCCGGGTGGTCATCGGCGACGACCACGTCGCAACGATCGAGCTGTGCCGGCCGCCGAACAACTTCTTCTCGCTGGACCTGATCGGTGGCATCGCCGATGCGCTCGCAGCGCTCGACGACACGTCGGCGTGCCGGGCCGCGGTGCTGTGCGCAGAGGGCAAACACTTCTGCGCCGGGGCCGACTTCTCCGGATCGGGCGCCGCCTACACGACCGAGGACCTCTACGCCGCGGCGGTGCGCATCTTCCGGGCGAAGACGCCGATGGTGGCCGCCGTCCAAGGGGCCGCGATCGGTGGGGGACTGGGCCTGGCACTCAGCGCCGACTTCCGCGTCGCGGCACCCGAGGCCCGCTTCAGCGCCAACTTCGCCCGGCTCGGGTTCCACCAGGGCTTCGGCCTGTCCGTCACCCTGCCGCGCCTGGTGGGTCCGCAGGCGGCCGCCGAACTGCTCTACACGGGCCGGCGCGTGACGGGCGACGAGGCGGTGGCGCTGGGCCTGGCCGACCGGCTGGCACCGCTGGAGGAGATCCGTGCCGTGGCCCATGACCTCGCCCGCGAGATCGCCATCTCGGCGCCGCTGGCCGTCGAGTCCATCCGATCGACCCTGCGCGGCGACCTCGCCGGCCAGGTCGCGGCCGCCACCGCACACGAGCTGGCCGAACAGGTGCGGCTCCGTGCCACCGAGGACTTCGCCGAGGGCACCCGGGCCATGGCCGAACGCCGCCCGCCCGTCTTCCGGGGCCGGTAGCCCCGGCCGCTGCGGTGGCTGTGGTCGATCAGTCGACCAGGCTCACCACGGTCTTGCCGAAGTTGCGGCCGGCGAAGAGGTCGCAGAACGCGACGGGCACGTTCTCGATGCCGTGGAGCATGTGCTCGTTGTTGGTCAGCTCGCCGGCTTCGACCCAAGCGAGGAGCTGGGCGCGGGCCTCGGGGTAGCGGTCGTGCATGAGGTGGGTCATGAATCCCTCCATGCGGGCCTGGTTGGTGACCAGCGAGAACAGGTTCGACGGCCCCGGCACCGGCTCCGTCGCGTTGTAGGTGGCCACCGAACCGCACAACACGATACGGGCGCCGACGGTGATGTGATCGAGGACCGGTTCGAGCATCGGTCCGCCGACGCTGTCGAAGTAGACGTCGACGCCGTCGGGGCAGGCCCGGGACAGCTCGGCGTCGAAGTCGTCGCCGTGGCGGTCGATGGCGTCGTCGTAGCCGAGCTCGTCGATCAGACGCCGGCACTTGTCGGCGCCGCCGGCGATGCCGACGGTGCGGGCCCCGTGGATGCGGGCGATCTGGCCGGCGACCGAGCCGACCGCACCGCCGGCGGCGCTGACCAGCACGGTCTGGCCGGGCTCGGGGCGACCGAGGTCGGTGATGCCGAAGTAGGCCGACATGCCGGTGTCGCCGAGGATGCCGAGGTGCCAGCTGAGGGGGCAGTCGTATTCATCGGGGACACGCACGAGGAAGTCGGTGGCGTCGGTGATGGACACCTCTTCCCAGGCCAGGCGCGACATCAACAGCTCGCCCTCGGTGAAGTCGGGATGGCGCGACTCGATCACCCGGCCGAGGGTGAGGCCCATGACGGGGGCGTCGATCTCCATGGCGGGCAGGATGTGGTCGCCGCTGTCGGCGTCCATCCAGTTGCGGAACCCGGCGTCGAGGGAGATGTAGAGGTTCTCGATCATCACCTCGCCGTCGGCGGGTGCGCCACGCGGGATCTCCCGCACGGCGAAGGTGTCGAGCGTCGGCGTGCCCTGCGGCCGCGCTGCCAGTACCACGTGCTTGACGGTCTCGTTCTCCACGGTGTTCCCCTCGTTCGCGTCGCTCAGACGCTAGCTGGGGTGGATGGGGGCTGTGGGGGGGCCGGGGTCAAGTCGTACTTTCAACCAACTCGGCACGCGACGGCCTCCAGGCTCGACGACCTGGAGTTGGTTGAAAGTACGACTTGACCCCAGTGGTTGGCCCCAGTGGTTGTAGCTGCGGTTCGGGGGTGCAGGCACCCCCATGGGGACGGCCCCGGGCCCCATCGACTCGGCAACGGCCGGCCACGACGATGGGTGCATGCGCAGTGCACGTCGCTCACGCCCCGGCCGATTCCCGACACGGCTCGGGGTCGTCGCAGCGGTGGCCGCACTGGTCGGCGGACTGCTCGTGCCCGCGGCCCGGGCCGACCGGCTCGATCCCATCCCGGGGCTGGGCTCGGGGCAGCGCGACATCGGCGTTGGGGACTTCTTCGGCGACGGACCCGAGGCGGCCCTGGTCGCCAACGAACGGGCGGTCGTGCTGTTCGACCCTTGGACGGGGCTGCCGACCGTGGCCCCACTGGGCAGTCCCGACATCAGTCCGGCCGGGCCGCTGGACGACTACCGGGGCCACACCGTCGGCGACCTCGACGGCGATGGCCTCGCCGACATCGTCGCGACATCGGATTTCCGGCTGCTCAGCTGGTGGCCGGGCCGCGACGATCGCAGCTTCGGACCCGGCCGGATCCTCGACATCGCGCCGGTGCCGGACTTCGCCGTCGGCGACTTCACCGCCGATCCCGGCGACGAGGTGCTCCGTCTCGAGGACCTCGACGAGAGCCCCGCTGTCGAGTCCACGATGCGCTTCCACCATCCCGGACGGCGAGGACCGGTGGTGTGGAGCTCCACCGAGTCGCCCGAGGTCGTCTGGAACCGCCTCACCACCCGCTACGTCCTCGCCGGCGACGTGATGCCCGGTGGGCGGGACGAGGCCATCGTCATCGGCCTCCTCTCCAACGGTGAACGCCTCACCGTCGGCATCCGGGTGATCGTCTTCGCCGAGCGCAGCGACGGCTGGCGTCCCGAGGTGGTCCGGACCTGGCTGCCCGACGAGATCGATCTCGAGGAAGCCACCGTGGGCGACGTGAACGGCGACGGTCACGCGGACCTGATCCTGCTGAACGACCTCGACGTCGCCGAACTCTGGGTCATGGCGGCCGACGGGCGAGGTGGCTTCGACGAGCCGGTCCGGGTGTGGGTGGGTCCCCGTGACGAGGCGCCCGAGAACTTCTACGGCACCGCCGACATCAACCGCGACGGCCTCGACGATCTGGTGGCGACCTCCGGCGCGTCACCCGTCCGGTTCTTCGGCAGCGTCACCGACCTCCTGGTCGAGGATCCACCGGATGTCCCGCCGCTGCGGTGCGCCGGTCGCCTGGTGACCGTCGACCTGCGCTTCGGCGACGAGCCCACCGACGGCGACGATGTCATCTGGGGTACCGATGGTCCCGATGTGATTCGCGCCGGCGCCGGCGCCGATACGGTCTGCGCCGGCGGTGGCGACGACCGGGTGTTCGGCGGCCCCGGCAACGACCGGCTGATCGGTGGTCCCGGTACTGACCGCCTCGTCGGTGGTCCCGGCAACGACCGGCTGATCGGTGGTCCCGGCACTGATCGGTTGCTCGGCAATCGGGGCCGCGACGTCCTGCGCGGCGGCGGGGGCGACGACCGGCTGATCGGCGGGCCCGGGCGGGATCGATGCGCCGGTGGACCCGGACGTGACGTGACGAGGAGCTGTCCATGAGGTCGATGACGGATCGCCGGAACCGGGTGCTGGCCGCGGTGGTCGCCGTGGCCACCATCGGGCTGGTGCCCACGCATGCGGGGGCCGATTACCTGCCTGCGCTGCCCGACGTCGAGGCGGTGGCCGTCTACGGGCTCGGCGACTTCGACGGCGATGGCACCATCGAGGGCGCCATGACGGTCGAGGATGTCGTGCTCACCGTCGACCCGGCCACCATGACCGGCTACGAGGTGCACGAGGTCGGCGACGGACCCGAGGTCATCGGTCACGACGGCACGAGCAGAACCGCGACGGTCGGCGATCTCGACGGCGACGGGCGCGACGATCTCATCGGCCGTCCGTTCGGTACCTGGTGGTGGCGCGGGCTCGCCGACGGGACCTTCGACGGCAGCCAGTTCCTCGACTTCGGATTCACGGTCCTGTTGGCGGCAGGCGACTTCGCGGGTGACGGGGCCGACGAGGTCATGCAGTTCGGCGTCCCGTCCGGGACGTCGACGATCATGCGGTTCCTGGAACCGGTCGGGCCGGGCGAGGATCAGTGGTCGTCGGTCGACGCACCGGAGCTCGGTTGGCGTAGCGAGTGGGCCGAGTTCCTGGTGGCGGGCGACTTCGCGGCCGAGCCCGCCGCGCAGCCGGCCAAGGACGAAGCAGCGGTCCTGTACCGCAACGGCCCCGATCTCTGGATCGTCGTGTTCGACGAGATCGACGGTGACTGGACGGCGCGTCGGGTGCTGGTGACCCCATGGGACCACGACGCCATCAGGAAGGTGAGCACAGGCGACTTCGACGGCGATGGCGACGACGACATCGCCTTCCTCCAGGAGCCGTCGCCGAACTCGACGCAGTTGTACGTGATGCTGTCGGACGGCGCAGGGCGTTTCGGGACTCCCGAGCTGGTGTGGGAGCGCGAGGGCTGGGATGGCGACGCCACCCAGTTCTTCGGTTCCGTCGACATCAACCGCGACGGCTACGAGGACCTCATCGGGATCCACGGTGTGCGACCGGTGCGGTTCTTCGGCGCCGAGGACGGGCTGATCACCTTCGACCCACCCGTGGTCGAGCCGCCGCTGTGCAACGGGTTGGCGGTGACGGTCGACCTGCGCTTCGGCGACGAGCCGACCGACGGCCACGACGTGATCCTCGGCACCGACGGGCCGGACCACATCCGCGCCGGGGGTGGTGACGACACCATCTGCGGGCTCGGTGGCCGCGACCGGATCCTCGGTGGGCCCGGCAGCGACTGGATCGCCGGTGGCGGCGGTCGGGACCGCCTCGTGGGCGGGCCTGGCCGGGATTGGCTGATCGGCGGCGGCGGTCCGGATCGGCTGGTCGGCGGGCCCGGGCGCGACCGGTTGTTCGGTAACCGGGGCAACGACGTCCTGCGTGGTGGGCCGGGCAACGACGTGTTGGTCGGCGCTGCGGGTCGGAACCGCTGCGACGGGGGAGCGGGCCGCGACCGTCTGGGGCGCGGGTGCTGACTCGTCACACGAGCGGCAGCGCCGATCAGCGCATCGGTTCTGCCACCCGTCCGTCACGCCAGGGCGCCGGAAGACCGACACCGGACACCGGTCCGCGAAGACTGTCGCCGCTGGGCAGCCACCCGGGCGACGCCTATCGTCTGTTCATGGCGGATCGTGCTCGGAGCGGCGTCACCCCGAACCACACCGGAGGTGTTCGGGAGTTCATCGTGCTCGACCGCTGGAGCGTGCTGTTCGCCGCAGTGGCCGTGCTGATCCTGCACCTGGTGACCATCGGCGAGAACAACGTCTTCTGGCTGTACCCGTTCCTGCTCGGCCACGCCGCGCTGTTGAGCGTCGCCCTCGCGGTCTTCGACCGGGGCGGGCTGAACGCATCGCTGGTGATCGTCGCGGCCAGCAACTGGATGGTGGCGGTCGCGGTCGTCGTGCTCTTCCCGTGGATCCTGCCGGTCATGGTCCTGACGGTCATGCTGCCGCTGGTGTTGGCGACGCCGTTGCTCGACCGCCGTGTCCTGCCGTGGTTCCTGGGCGCCGGGGCGGTGGTGCTGGGCGTCGTCGGCATCCTCGGCGTCGCCCGCGACGACGGCGGCATCCTCGACGACGTCGACGACGAGATCGAGCTCGGCGTGATCGTCGCCGGACTGGCCGGCCACTCGATCCCCATCGGGATCATCGTGCGTGACACCAACCGCCGGTTCCGCGACGTCGCCGCGGAGGCCACCGAGCTGAGCGATCAGGTCGACCGGTCGCGACGGCGCATCGTCGGTGCCGCCGACGCCGAGCGCAGCCGCATCGAGCGCGACCTCCACGACGGGGCACAGCAGCAGCTGATCGCGCTGGGGATGGACCTGCGGCGGCTGCGCAGCCGCAAGCAGAGTGGCGGTCTGGTGACCGAGGCCGAACTCGATGCGGCCGTCGCGTCCCTCGAGAACGCGATGGCCGAACTGCGCTCGCTCGCCCATGGCATCAACCCGCCGCTGCTGGAGCTGCGCGGGCTCCCCGACGCTCTGGCCGCGGTGTCGAGACGGGCCGCCAACCCGGTGCGGTCCCAGATCGAACCGGTCGGGCGCTTCGACCGGTCGGTGGAGTCCACGCTGTACTTCTGTTGCCTCGAGGCGCTCCAGAACGCGGACAAGCACGCCCCCGGCGCCGTGGTGACGATCGGCCTGCACGTCGACGACGCCGACCGGCTGTGCCTGGAGGTGCGCGACGAGGGCCCGGGTTTCGACGGCGACGTCGCCTCGGCCGGCCATGGCCTCGTCAACATGGCCGACCGCGCCGGCAGCCTGGGCGGCGACCTGCTCGTCGACGGCGGCGGCGGAAGCGGTGGGACGACGGTCGTCGTCCGCATCCCGGTGGTCGACGCCCGCCGCCCCGTCGATGGTGCCGCCTCCCTCGGCGATGTGGAGGTGCCGGCGTGATGCGCGTCGTGCTGGCCGACGACAGCCTCCTGATCCGCCAGGGGGTGCGGGCGCTGCTCGACGAGATCGCCGACATCGATGTCGTGGCCGAGTGCGGCACCTACGACGAGCTGCTGGATGCGGTCACCGATCACGAACCCGACGTCGTCGTCACCGACATCCGGATGCCGCCCACCCATGGCGACGAGGGCATCCGGGCGGCGCTGGCCATCCGGGCCGCATCACCGGAGGTCGGGGTCGTGGTGCTCAGCCAGTTCTCCGAACCCGAGTACGTGCTGATGCTGTTCGAACACGGCTCCGACGGGCTCGGCTACCTGCTGAAGGAACGGGTCGGCAACATCGACGAGCTCGAACGGGCGATCCGTGCCGTCGCGTCGGGAGGATCGTCGGTCGATCCCGAGATCATCGACGTGCTCGTCCGAGGCCGCAGCGGCGGCGGTGGGGTCCTCGACCGGCTGACCCCACGCGAGACCGAGGTCCTGGCCGCTATCGCCGAGGGTCTCAACAACGCCGCCATCGCCGAGCGCCTGGTGCTCAGCGACAAGGCGGTCGGCAAGCACATCAACTCGATCTTCTCCAAGCTCGACCTCGGCGCCGCCGACGACGTCCACCGCCGCGTCAAAGCCGTCCTGCTCTGGCTGTCGGGTTAGAAGGGCTGGGGTCAACCCGGTGGTTCACCCCAGCAGGAGGGGGGCCAGGCGGTCGAGGGAGCTGTCGTCGAAGGGGCTGAGTTGGGCGCGGCTGATGCCCTGGTCGGCGAGCCAGGCGAGGCCTTCGACGACGTGGGCGGGCGGGCCGAAGAAGCGGCTATAGAGGTTGTCGCCCATCATCTCGGTGAGGCCGCGGGTGAAGTCGTCCTCGGCCGCGTTGCAGAGCACGAACATCGAGATCTCGATGTCGGGGTTCACCGCACGCACCTTGGCGATCATGTCGATCAGGTGCTGGTCGGGGATCTGGGCCATCACCGCCAGGTCGAGTCCGCCCCCGCGCGTCGACGCGCTCGACGCCTTGATCTCGACCCGGTCGAGGTGCGGCGTCACCTCGCGCACGGTGCGCGGCCCGCCCACCGAACCCACCAGCGGTGGCGGTGTCGACGACACCGGGCCGAGGTGTTCCACCTCGATCGTGTAGTAGTCGCCGCTGAACGAGCAGGCCCCGGTGTGCATGAGGGCCCGGACGATCTGCACCGACTCGATGAACGCGCCGGCCCGGTCGCGCGGCTCGGGGTACGCCATGCCGGCGCGGTCGAGCTCGCCGCGTGCCCATCCGGCGCCCAGGCCGAGCTCGAAGCGGCCCTCGGCGACGTTCTGCATCTGCATCGCGGCCTGGGCGACCTCGACCGGTGACCGCAGCAGGTTGTTGGTGAACGCCGTCGTCACCGTCACCCGGGTCGTCGCCGCGGCGATGGCGGCGGCGGACACCCACACGTGCGGGAACGGGCGGGTCTCGGTGAAGAAGTGGTCGGCCACCGACAACACGTCCCACCCCTCGTCCTCACGGCGACGGGCCCACTCGCCCGGATGGACCGACACGTCCATCAAGTTGGTCACGTACTCCACGGCGGCTGCTCCCGATGGTCGATCTCGATGTGCCACGAACATAACCAATCGAGCAGTGGCCGGTGCCGGGGAGCCGCCGTGGTGTTTGGGCCCGTCCCCATGGCGGGAAGTCTTCCGATGGCGGTGGGCGACACCGTCTCCTCGATTCCCGATCCAGAGGTACTCCCATGCACTCGAACAGCTTGCAGCGCACTGCGATGCTGCGTCTCCTGGCGGTCGTGGCGGCACTCGGCCTGATCGCAGCCGCGTGCGCCGACGACGACGACAGCGCCGGCCCCGAGGTCGGTACCGACGTCGAGGACGTGACCGATGTCGGTGACGACGGCGTCGTCGACGACGGCATCGTCGAGGACCTCCCCTTCGCCGAGGACGAACTGGTCGGCGAGGAGGTCACCGTCAGCGGTGACATCTTCTCGATAGAGAATGCCTTCGCCTTCCAGATCGAGGGTCCGGACGGGCCACTGCTCGTGTTCTCCTCCGATCCCCTGCCCGAAGGCAGCGACGAGGGAACGCTCGTGCAGGTGACCGGCACGGTTCGTGAGGTGCTCGTGGACACCTTCGAGAACGACTTCGGCTTCGCGTACGACCCGCTCTATGAGACCTTCGTCGAACGGGCCGCGATCGCCGCAGACGAGGTCGTCGTCCTCGAGGGCGACGACGGAGCCCAGGCCGGGCCGCCGCTGTCGGCCAACGCCGAGCTGTCCGAACTCAATGACTCCGACGTCGAAGGCGACGCCGCCATCGTCGTCGACGGCCTGTCGATGACCGTGACACTGTCGGCGGAGAACACCAGCGGCAGTCTCCCGCACGCCATGCACATCCACTTCGAGCCCGGCACACCGAGCGCCTGCCCCGACGACGAGTTCGACGAGGACGACGACGGGTTCCTCACCACCGCCGAAGGAGTCCCCGCCTACGGTCCGGTGCAGGTCGCGTTGACGACCGACGGTGACTTCACTGCCGACAGCGCGCTGGAGCTCGGCCGTTTCCCGTCTTCCGACGCCGATGGCCGGCTCACCTTCGAACGCGCCTTCGACATCGACCAGGCCACCTTCGATGCCATGGCCGAGACGATGCAGGTGGCCGTCGTGATCCACGGCGCCGACCTCGACGACAGCGCCGAGTACGACGGCGACGCCGAGAGTTCGCTCGACCCGGACCTCCCGCTCGAGGCGACGCTGCCGGTCGCCTGCGGGATCGCCGAACTGGAGTGACCATGCCATTTCCGCCACCAGCGAGCGTGCTGGGCAGGCATCCCGACGACGCTCCCCGGGACAGCGGTCCCGGGGCGCCGTCGCGTGCTGGAGTGGTTCCCGAAGGGTTCCCCGATGGCTCCGGGTCGGGCGACGGCGCGACGGCGGCGGCACCGCGTCGCCACTACCATCGGATCTCATGGCAACAGATGCTGCACCGACCGACAACGCCCGCGCCGACAACGCTCCGACCGTCCAGGAGCTGCTCTCGCGCGACACCCGTCCGGTCCCGGCGCCGCTGCTCGACGACGAGTGGCACGACCAGGGCACCGTCGATGTGCCCCGCAGCCGGTACACGTCGCCGGCGTTCGCCGAGCTCGAGAACGAGTATCTGTGGACCCGCACGTGGCAGTTCGGCTGTATGGAGGTCGACATCGCCGAGCCGGGCGACTACGCCGTCTACGACGTCGCCGATCAGTCGTTGCTGATCTCCCGCCAGGCCGACGGTTCGATCAAGGCGTATCACAACAGCTGCCTCCACCGGGGCACGAAGCTGCGGGTCGAGGGCGGCAAGGCCAATCAGTTCAAGTGCCCGTTCCACGGCTGGACCTGGAGCAACGAGGGCACCCTGGTCGACCTCCCCGCCGAGTGGGACTTCCCCCAGATCTGGGGCGACCCGTCCTCGTGTCTGCCCGAGGCGAAGGTGGCCACATGGGCCGGGTTCGTGTTCGTCAACATGAACCCCGACGCCGAACCGTTCGACACCTACGCCGGCAAGCTCATCGAGCACTTCGGGGAGGCGTTCGACTTCGATCAGCGGTTCCGGGCCATGCACACCGTCAAGGAGGTCCCGGCCAACTGGAAGGTGTGCATGGAGGCCTTCAGCGAGGGTTACCACGTCATCGCAACGCACCCCCAGATCCTCGACTTCTGCGCCGACTCGAACAGTCAGTACTCGATCTGGGCCGATTCGCCCCACGTCACCCGGTTCCACAACGCGTTCGGGGTGCAGAGCCCGCACCTCGGAGGCATCGACGAGCAGCGGGTGGCCGACAGCTACCACGCGTTCCGGCCCGAGCGTGCCGGCCAGGCCCAGGCCATCGTGCCCGAAGGCGGCTCAGCGCGAGCGGTGACCGCGGAGAACTTCCGGACCCATCTCAGTGGCGTGTTCGGGCGTGATCTGGGGGCGTACTCCGACGCCGAGGTCCTCGACGCGATCCTGTACCACCTGTTCCCGGCGTTCGCCCCGTGGGCGGGTGTGTCCCAGACGCTCATCTACCGCTGGCGACCTGGGGCAACGCCCGACACCTGCTTCATGGATGTCATCCGCCTGCAGCTCCGCCCCGACGAGGGCCCCATGCCCGAACCGGGCGAGATGGTCGAGCTCACCCTCGACCAGGACTGGGACGAGTCACCGGGGATGGGTTCGCTGGCCGCCGTCTTCGAACAGGACATGGCGAATCTCCCCAAGGTGCAGCAGGGCCTCAAGAGCAAGGGCAAGAAGGGCGTGAGCTTCGCCCGCTATCAGGAGGGCCGCCTGCGCCACCTGCACCGCCTGATCGATCGCTACATCGACGAGGGTCTCGCCGCCGACGGCCGCGACACCGCCGAGCTCGACCCGTATCGCGTACCCTCTGGCTGATCTCGTTCTTCCACCGTCACGGTGGATCACCATCACGAGATCGGGCCGATCCGGGGGATTCGAACATGAGTGAGATTGCTCGCACAACAGACACCACGGCCGATCGCTACGACATCGGTCAGGTCATCATCCGCTACGCCACCTCGGTGGACCAGCGCGACATGGATCGCTACGCGACCTGTTTCGTCGACGACGTCGAGGTCAGCGGATTCAGCGGCGGGGTGTTCACCGACCGCGACACCTACGTGGCCTGGGTGGTGAAGGCGCTGTCGAACTACAGCCACACCCACCACCAGATCACCAACTCCGAGATCACCGTCGACGGCGACACCGCCCACATGCGCAGCTACGTGCAGGCCACCCACGTGCTGGTGGGCGACGCCGACACCCTGATCATCCTCTGGGGCATCTACGACGACCGCCTGGTACGCACCGACGACGGCTGGAAGATCACCCACCACGCCCTCGAGCGCCTCATCGACCCACGCCGGGTCCACGCCCCTCTGCCCTGACGCCGGCTACGGGGCCGCAGTCCCGACCACGACTTCGAAGCCGCTGCCCGGGCGGCGGCCGGCGGTTGCGTCGCGCCGCCGAAGCCGTTGGTCTCACCCGCCGCCGAAGCCGAGATCGACGGGCGCCCGGGCGAAGGGGTCGACGACCGTGACGCCGTCGAGGTCCTGTCCGGCTCCGAGGTCCTCGGTGAGCAGGAACCGGCAGTCGAGCTGACGGGCCGCTGCCACGATGAGGCTGTCCCACCACGACAGGCCGTGGCGATCCTCGATCTCCCATGCCGCGGCCATGAGGGCCTGGTCGTTCGCGAGTGGCTTCCACGCTGCGAGATCCTCGATCTCGGACCGGGCGTCGGCAGGCTCGAGGCCGGGGTCGAGCCTGCGGGTGACGGTGACGTAGAACTCCTGCAGGACCTGGGTGCTGATCCTGCCCCGCCGGGTCTCCCAGAGTGCACTGATCCACTCGCTCGCTCGTCGCTGTTTGTCGCCCTCGGATGCGTCGCGTGCGTAGACGAAGACGTTGGTGTCGACGAAGACGAGCGCGTCAGCGCTCATGGAGCTCGTCGCGTGTCGGGTACCTGCCGCCGGAGGTCTTCAGCGCTCGGGCATCGCGTGCACGCCATGACCGCTCCCGACGGTCATAGTCGTCGAGTTCTGCGAGATGGTCGCGCAGCATCTCGCCGACCAGGCGCGAGACGCTGGTGTCGCGCCTCGCCGCCTCGAGTCGGGCGAGTCGAGCGGTTTCCTCGTCGAGCGTGATCGTGACATTGCGCACGAAAACAGTGTAACACGAAGCTCGTGTCAGCGAACCTCCCTTGCGGCGGCGCGGCCGGCAGCGAAGCCGAAGACCATGCCGGGGCCCAGCGTCCCGCCGGCGCCGCCGTAGGTCATGCCCATGGCCGAGGCCATGACGTTGCCCGCCGCGTAGAGGCCGGGGATGGGCTGATCGTCGAGGTCCAGGACCTGGCCGACCCCGTCGGTGCGGGGACCACCCTTGGTGCCCAATGCGCCGGGGCGCACCTGCACTGCGTAGTAGGGCCCGGTGTCGATGGGGCCGAGGGTGGCCGCCGCGGTCCGTGTCCCGTCGCCCCAGTGGGTGTCGTTGACGCTGCGGCCCCGGCCGAAGTCCGGGTCGTCGAGGTCGGCGACCTGGGCATTCCAGCGCGACACCGTCTCCTCGAGGGTCGTCGCGTCGATGCCGAGCAGTTCGGCGAGCTCGTCGAGCGAATCGGCCGAGGTCAACCAGCGGGGCACTGCTCCCTCGCCTCGGTAGCCGGCGATGCCGCTGCGGGTGAGGTAGGGCTGATCGAACAGCATCCACGCAGGCATGTTCGAGTACTCGAAGCTCCCGGCGTCGAGCTGGTGGAACGCCGCGCCGAAGGCGTTGTAGTTGGCCGCCTCGTTGGCGAAGCGGCGACCGGCCCGGTTGACCATGATCGTGCGGGGCTGCACCCGCTCGCGGTTGACCATCCACGGGATGGTCTCGCCCCCGTCGTTGTCGACGTCGATGACCGGCACCCACCAGGCCTCCTGCATGTTGCCGAGTTGGGCACCCGCCCGCATGGCCATCTTCAGGCCGTCGCCGGTGTTGGTCTCGATCGACACCGGGCGCTCGAGGGGGCCTCGGATGAAGTCGCGGATCATGTCGGCGTTCCACTCGAACCCACCCGTGGCCAAGATGACGCCGCCGGCGGCGACCTCGACGGGGCCGGCGGGAGTGGCGAAGCGGACCCCGGTGACCCTGCCGTCGGAGCTCACGAGCTCGGTGGCGGTGTGGCCGGTGCGGGGCTCGATGCCGCGGTCGAGGCAGGCCTTGAGCAGTCGCCCGATCAGCGCCTGACCGCACCCGCGGATGTCGGCGGCGGCCCGTTGCTCGAGCACCTCGCGGGCGATGCCCGTGGTGGCGCCCCGACCGAGGGTCGTCTCGTTCATCAGGACGTGCCGGCTCATCTGGCGGCTCTGGCTCACCCGGTCCTGCCAGTCGCCGAGCTCGCCGTACGCGAAGAGGGGACATTCGAGGGAGCGGCCACCGGTCATGGAGCCGCCTGGCTTCTCGGGGTGGTAGTCGGGGAAGTCCTCGACGATCTCGAAGATCACCGGCGTGTGCTCCTCGAACCACCGAAGCATCTCGGGCCCGGTGTCGACGTAGGCCTCGGCCAGCTCGGGGACGATGCGGCCGTGCGACAACGACTCGAGATACCGCAGGGCGTCGTCTCGCGAGTCCGGTGCACCCGCTTCGTCCATGTGGTGGTTGCACGGGATCCAGATCATCCCGCCGGACATGGCCGAGGTCCCGCCGACGACGTCGGCCTTCTCGAACAGGCCCACCCGCTGGGCGCCGTGGCCGTGGGCTGAGACCGCTGCGGCCAGCGCTGACGCGCCCGATCCCAACACGACGATGTCGAACGTTTCCACAGCGGACCCCCAAGTATTGTGCAACGGCCGTTGTGTAACGTACGTTGTACTGTGGCGTCGCGCAAGCGAGCGCCGAGATGAGCGCCGGGGGAGCAGTGCCGAGACACGTCGACCACGACGAACGCCGACGGATGGTCACGATGGTGGCCGCGGACCTGCTGGCCGGACACGGCCGCCCCGCCCTCACCGTGCGCAACGTCGCACAGGCCGCGGGCTGTTCGACCACGATCGTGTCGCACTACTTCGAGGACATGGCCGACCTGCTGGGCCAGACCAACGCGCTGGCAGCGGAGCGCGCCCGGGCTCGCATCGATGCGGTCCTCGCCGCCGACCCGGCCGACATCGTCGGGCTCATCGAGGCCGTGCTGCCCCTCGACGACGCACGCCGCGCCGACTGGCGCGTGTGGCTGGCGTTCTGGAGCGAGGCGCTGGCCGTCGAGAGCTTCGCCGACGAACAACGCCTCCGCGCCCGCACCATGGTGCGCCGCATCGAGCGGTGCCTCGAGCTCCGGGCGCAGCGCGACGGCCTGTCCGGCGAAGCCGACCTGTCCCTCGCCGCGCACCGCCTCGGCGCCCTCGTCCAGGGCATCGCCGCCGAGGCGCTGTTCGATCCCAGGGCCTGGGGCCCGTCACGCCAACGCGCAGTGATGCGCAGCGAACTGCAGCTCGTCGGCTTCAGCCTCGACGACGTCTGAACCGATCCCGCCAGACGACCGCACACACCACGACCGCACACACCACGACCGCACACACCACGACCGCACACACCACGACCGCACACACCACGACCTCCAAGGGAGAACCGAGATGACAACCGATACCGATTCGACACCGCGGGTGGCCATCGTGACCGGCGCCACGGGCGGCATGGGGCGGGCCATCACGCTCGCGCTCGCCGGGGCCGGCGTCCACGTCATGGCCAGCGACCTCGGCGCCGGCGACGACCTGCTCGCCGCAGCCACAGGCGCAGGCGCAGGTGCAGGTGCCGCCGCAGGGGCCGCCGGCGAGGTGGCGTACCACGCCGCCGACGTCGCCGACAGCAGCGCCTGCGACGCACTCGTCGCCGCCGCCGTGGACCGCTTCGGCCGGCTCGACCATGCGGTCAACGCCGCGGCCGTCGAGTTCGAGACCGTGCCCCTGCACCGGTGCACCGACGACGACTTCGAGAAGATGATGGCCATCAATGTGCGTGGTGTGTTCGCCTGCATGCGGGCCGAGATCGCCGCCATGCTCGAGACCGGCGACGGCGGGTCCATCGTCAACATCGCCTCGACCAACTCGTTCCGGCCCCAACACGACCAGCCGGCCTACACCGCCAGCAAGCACGCGGTGCTGGGCCTCACCCGCAGTGCCGCCATGGACTACGCCCACCACGGCATCCGGGTCAACGCCATCTGCCCGGGCGCCATCGACACCCCGATGCTGCGCAACGCCATGGAACGCCGCGGGCGCGACGCCGACGACACCGCCCGCCGCCTCAGCCGCTTCGGACGCTTCGGCACACCCGACGAGATCGCCGCTGCCGCGGTGTGGCTGTGCTCGGACGCGTCGTCGTTCACCACCGGCCATGCCCTGGCCGTCGACGGCGGGATGCTGGCGTCATGACCGGAGATAGGGATGTCGATGTCGTGGTCATCGGCTCCGGCGGCGCCGGCCTGTGTGCGGCGCTGACCGCCCACGACCAGGGGGCGACGCGCATCGTCGTCGCCGAGAGCGAGGGCGTGGTCGGCGGCTCGTCGCGCCTGTCGGGCGGCCTCGTCATGGGCACCCCGACTCGCTACCAGACGGCCCTCGGCATCGAGGACAGCGCCGATGCGCTGTACCACGACTACCTCCAGCTCAACCGCTGGACCGTCGACGCGCCCATCGTGCGCCGGCTCTGTGACTGGTCGGGGCCCACCGTCGAATGGCTCGGCGATCTCGGAGTCGAGTTCCACGAGCAACTCGTCCTCGGCGGCGACGAGCTCGTGCCCCGCGTGCACGTCCCGAAGGGCTCCGGTCAGGCCATCGTCGACGTGTTGCACCGCCACTGCCGCGAACGCGGCATCGACATCGCCCTCGGCCAACGCGTCGACCGTCTCCTGGTCGACGCCGACGGCGTTTACGGCGTGGCGGTCGGCGACGACGAGATCACCGCCCACGCCGTCATCATCGCCACCGGCGGCTTCGGGGCAAGCCCCGACAAGCTGGCCGAGCACTATCCCTCTGCGGCCGCCACCGAATGGACCTGGTACATCGGCGCCGACGGCGCACAGGGCGACGCCATCGACCTGGGCCGCCAGGTGGGTGCGCAGCTGACCGGCCACGACCGGGGGCTGCGCCTCCTCGATGTCGGGTTCGACCGTGTCTACGAGGCATTCCTACCGGGCTGGCTCGTCATGGTCGACCGCACGGGACACCGGTTCATCGCCGAGACCGCGCCCTACGGGTTGCTCGATTTCGCCGTGCGCGACAAGGGCGACTCGGTGTTCGTGGTGTTCGACCACGCCGCCCTCCACGGCACCGCAGACGGTTCGTGGACCAAAGCCATCCCCGGCCACGGCGGGCGCCCCAGCAAGCACTGGAACCCCGATGTCGTCGAGATGATGATCGGCGCGGGTCGGGTGCAGCGGGCCGATTCGCTGGGCGAGCTCGCCGGCTCGCTCGGGGTCCCGGCCGAGGCACTGGCCGGCACGATCGACCGGTACAACGCCGGTGCCGAGGCCGGCGAGGACCCCCAATGCGCGAAGGATCCGGCGATGATGCTGGCGGTGGCCACACCCCCCTTCTACGGCGCCGAGCTCCGGCCCGCCACGGTCTGTTCCACCGCGTACGGATTGCGGATCACCGCCGACGCCGAGGTCCTCGACATCGCCGACAGGCCCATCCCCGGGCTCTATGCGGCGGGCGAATGTACCGGCAACGTGGTGGGCGCGCAGTACGTGGGCAGCGGCAACAACTACGCCAACTGCACCGTCGTCGGGCGCATCGCGGGCACGGCCGCCGCGGGAAGGGTCGCGGCCACGGCGGCGCCGGCCTGACGCGACGGCTCTCCAGCGCCCGCCCCCGGGGCGGGCCTCAGATGCCGCGATGCGCCTCGAGCAGACGGAGCCAGAGTTCGCTCATGGTCGGAAACGCCGGCACGCAGTGCCAGAGGTCGTCGACGGTGATCCCGCACACGATGGCGATGGTCGCCGCGTGCAGCAGCTCGTCGGCGGAGTGACAGGCGAACGTCGCGCCGACCACGGTGTTCTTCTCCCGGTCGATCACCATCTCGGCACCACCGCGGCCGTCGGCTGCCAGCGACGCGGCGGCGACGCTGTCGGCGCGCACCGTGACGATCTCGTGCAGGTCCCGATCGGCCGTCGCCGAGTTGACGCCCACGGATGCGACCGGGGGGTCGGTGAACACCGCCTGGGGAACGACGCCCTCGTCGGCGATGGCGGGCGTGGGGCGTCCGGCGATGGTGTCGGCGACGCAGCGCGCCTCGTACTTGCCCTGGTGGGTCAGCAATGCCCGGCCGTTGACGTCGCCGACCGCGTAGAGCCAGCCCGAACCGCCGAGGTTGTCCGGAGCGCCCGCCACGCGCAGGAGCGCGTCGACCGTGAGGTAGTCACCGGCGCTGTCGCCGAGGTCGACATGGTCGAGGCCGATGTCGTCGGTGGCGGGACGACGGCCCGTCGCGACGAGGACCTCATCCGCCTCGATCTCGGCGTCGCCGACGTGCAACGTGATCGGACCGCTCTCGTCGTGCCGTTTCACCCGATCGACGCCGACGGCGCAGCGCACCTCGATGCCATCGTCGGCGAATGCCGCGGCCACGATCTCGCTCACCCAGGGCGGGTAGGCGGCGAGGATGCGGTCGGCTCGCTCGACGATCGTGACGTGCGACCCGAGCCGGGCGAACGCCTGCCCGAGCTCGCATCCCACGACACCACCGCCGATGATCGCCAGCCGATCGGGCGCATGCTCGGCCTCGGTCGCCTCGCGGTTGGTCCAGGAGCGCGCCTCGGCGAGGCCGTCGACCGGCGGCACCATCGGGGTCGATCCGGTGGCGATGACAACGGCTCGTTCGGCGGTGAGGCCGACGGTCGACCCGTCGGCCCGATCGACCTGCACCTGCTTGACGCCACGCAGCCGGGCGTGACCACGCAGCAAGGTCGCGCCGGCCGATGCGAGCCAGTCGGCCTGCGACGAATCGTCGCGGTGCTTCACGAGCTCGTCTCTGCGGCCGAACACCGCAGCGGCGTCGAGCGATCCCGTCGCCGCTGCCGCCGAACCGGGTAACCGGCGGGCGCCCGCCAGCGCGGCGGGCGCTGCGAGCAGCGCCTTGCTCGGGATGCATGCCCAGTACGAACACGACCCACCGACCAACTCACCCTCGACGATCACGCAGCTCAGGCCTTGGTGGAGCAGGTACCCGGCCGCATTGGTGCCGGTCGAGCCGGCGCCGATGATGATCACGTCGGCAGACTGATGGGACTGTTCCGCATGCATGCCGGCCGCACTGCCCCCGACGAGGGCGCCCGAAACCCGGACCCGAGACCGTGCGCGGCGCTCGCCGGCGCGTGCCCGGCGACAAAAATCCGCAGGGACGGGTTTGTACGCCCACGCAGCCGGGCACGACCACGGTGGGACACGCATCGCACGCCGAGCGTGTTCCGGTGACAAACCACCACCCCAACCCGTGTCCGAACCGGGGAGTCATCTTCCCCTCCCCTCGCTCCCCGGTTCGGCGCGGGCTCCTCTCGCGTCCGGCAGCCCGACGGGATCGCCCGGCGGGGTTCGCCGGGTCCGTGCCCGTGCTTGCCGGCCGCGGAGACGGGGTAGGGACCGCGCCATGGAAACGGTGACTGCCTCTGCGACGACCGACGACGAGATGGGTCGCCTCGATGCCCACTGGCGGGCCGCCAACTATCTGAGCGTCGGCCAGATCTACCTCCTCGACAATCCGCTGCTGCGCCAACCCCTGACCGCAGGCGACATCAAGCCGCGCCTGCTCGGGCACTGGGGCACGTGCCCGGGCCTCACGCTGGTGTCCACCCATCTCGCCCGCGTGGTGGCCGAACGCGATCGTGAGGTCGTCATGGTGGCCGGTCCCGGTCATGGCGGGCCGGCGTTGCTGGCATCGAGTTGGCTCGATGGCTCCTATACGGCGCACTTTCCCGACGTCACCCGCGACGCCGCCGGCATGGCGAAGCTGTTCCGCCAGTTCTCGTTCCCCGGCGGTGTTCCCAGCCACGCGTCGCCGACCACGCCTGGTTCGCTGCACGAAGGCGGCGAGCTCGGATACTCGTTGGCCCACGCGGTCGGTGCCGCGCTCGATGCCCCAGAGCGCGTGGTGGCGTGCGTGATCGGCGACGGTGAGGCCGAGACCGGTGCCCTGGCCGCCAGCTGGGGATCGACCGCGTTCCTCGAGGCCGGCGCCGACGGGGCGGTGCTGCCGATCCTGCATCTCAACGGGTACAAGATCGCCAACCCGACCCTGCTCGCCCGTATCGGCGACGACCGCTTGGGGTCGATCCTGCGCGGCCACGGCTGGGAGCCCCTGCTCGTCGAGGGCGACGATCCGGCCGTGGTGCACGCCGCGATGGCGGCCTCGCTCGACGTGGCCTTCGACCGCATCGCCGAGATCCAGGAGCGGGGTCGATCGCTCGGCACCGACGAGCGCTGGCCGATGATCGTGCTGCGCACGCCCAAGGGTTGGACGGGTCCCGACGAGGTCGACGGCACACCGGTCGAGGGCACCTGGCGCGCGCATCAGGTGCCGCTCGCATCGGTGCGCGACGACGCCGACCACCGGTGCCGGCTCGAGCAGTGGATGCGGTCGTACCGGCCGGACGAGCTCTTCGACGACGACGGCTGCCCCCGCGACCACGTCGTCGGGTGGCTCCCGTCGGGCGATCGTCGTCTCGGCGCGGCGCCTGCGGCCAACGGCGGCCGCCTGCTGGTGCCGCTGAAGCTCGATGACCCCACCGAGCACGGGGTGGCGGTCGACGCGCCGGGCGGGTCGACGTCGGAACCGACCCGCGTCCTCGGTGGCTATCTGGCGTCGGTCTTCGCCGCCAACGCGCATGGGCGCAACATGCGCCTCGTCGGGCCGGACGAGACCGCCAGCAACCGCCTCGACGCCGTCTACGAGGTCACGGCCAAGACCTGGCAGTTGCCGCTGGTCGACACCGACGAACATCTTGCCCGCGACGGCCGGGTCATGGAGGTGCTGTCGGAGCACCTGTGCCAGGGCTGGCTCGAGGGCTATCTGCGCACCGGGCGCCACGGGATCTTCTCCACCTACGAGGCCTTCGTCCACATCGTCGACTCGATGTTCAACCAGCACGCCAAGTGGCTGCACGAATCCAGAGCCATCCCGTGGCGCGCTCCCATCGCGTCGCTCAACTACCTGCTCTCCTCCCACGTATGGCGCCAGGACCACAACGGCTTCTCGCACCAGGACCCGGGTTTCCTCGACGTCGTCGTCAACAAGAAGGCCGAGGTCGTGCGCGTGTACCTGCCGCCCGATACCAACACGCTGCTGGCGGTGGCGGCACAATGCCTGGCCAGCAGGGACCTCGTCAACGTCATCGTCTCGGGCAAACAGCCGACGCCGAACTGGCTGAGCCCCGACGATGCCCGTCTCCACTGCGAGCGCGGGGTCGGCATCTGGGACTGGGCGGGGACGGCAACCGGCGAACCCGACGTCGTGCTGGCATGCGCCGGCGACGTGCCGACGGTCGAGGCCGTCGCCGCCGCGTCGCTGCTGGCCGCGCGCCTGCCCGAGCTGGCCGTCCGGGTGGTGAACGTCGTCGACCTGATGCGCCTCCAGGACGACCGGGCCCATCCCCATGGGATGCCCGACGCAGAGTTCGACGCCATCTTCACCCACGATCGGCCGGTGATCTTCGCTTTCCACGGCTACCCGTGGCTGATCCATCGCCTGGCCTACCGGCGGCGCAACCACCCGAACCTCCACGTGCGTGGCTACATCGAGGAGGGGTCGACCACCACCCCGTTCGACATGGTCAGCAGGAACTGCCTCGACCGCTACCACCTCGTGATGGACGTCATCGACCGCACACCCGGTCTCGGGGTCAGGGCGGCGTCGCTGCGCCAGGAGATGGTCGACCGGCGGGCGCACGCCGCCCGCTGGGCCCGTACCCACGGCGTGGACCCCGACGACGTCGCCGACTGGCGATGGGAGCCGGCGTCGTGAACACCCTGGTCGTCAATGCCGGCGGTGCGACCCTGAAGGTCATCGCGGTGGACGCGGACGGTGCGGAGGTCGCCGCCGAAGACGTCGATCCCTGGGACGGCGAGTCCGGTGATGCGATCGCCCGGGTGGCCGAGTCCGCCGCACCGATCGTCGCCGTCGGCCACCGGGTCGTCCACGGCGGCTCGCACCTCGGCGCACCACGCGTGTTTACCGAGGCGCTCGACCGGGTGCTCCTGGAGTTGGCGCCACTGGCGCCGCTGCACCAGGAACGCGCCGTGGCCGCGGCCCGCGTCGCCCGCGAGATCTTGCCCCACGCCGCACACGTGGCCTGCTTCGACACCTGGTTCCACCGCACCATCGGGGCCGCGGCGTCGACCTATGCGCTCCCGGAGGAGTGGCGCGACCGGTGGGCGCTGCAGCGGTTCGGGTTCCACGGCTGGAGCCACGCCAACGTGGCGCGACGGGTGCGGATGGTGCTGCAGCGGCGTCGCCCCGTCGACCGGATCATCAGCTGCCACCTGGGTTCGGGTGCGTCGCTGTGTGCGATCCACCGGGGCCGCAGCGTCGACACCACGATGGGGCTTACCCCCAGCGAGGGCCTGGTCATGGCGACGCGTGCCGGGTCGGTCGATCCGGGCCTGGTGTTGTGGCTGATCAACGAGGCGGGCATCGACCCCCAAGCGGTCGACGAGGGACTGCGTCTGCACGGCGGGCTCGCAGGCCTGTCCGGCACCAGCGGCGACATGCGCGAGGTGCTGGTCGGCGTCGAGCGTGGCGATCGCCGCTGCCGTCACGCCCTCGACGTGTACCTGCACCGGCTGCGACGGGAGATCGGAGCCATGGCGGCCGCGCTGGGCGGCGTCGACGTGGTGGCCTTCACCGGTGGTGTCGGCGTGCACCTTCCGGTGGTGCGGGCGCTGGCGTGTGGGGGGCTGGGTCATCTCGGGGTGGCGATCGACCCCGACCGCAACGCCGCGACGATCGGCGACGGCGAGGTCTCGGCGCCGTGGGCCGACAGTGCGACCGTGGTGGTCGCCACCGGCGAGCACCACGAGATCGCCCGCGCCACTCGGGAGTTCCTCGGCCGATCGAGCCCGACGAAGGCCCGCGGCGCTCGAGCCGATGTGGCGGAGAGAGCCTGAGGGCAGGGCAGGGCAGGGCAGGGCAGGGCAGGGCAGGGCAGGGTAGGGCGGCAGGGCAGGGGTCAAGTCGTACTTTCAACCAACTCCGGGTCGTCGAGCCTGGAGGCCGCGCGGCTTCGTCCT
>JBKAGO010000073.1:0-48661 GCA_046290435.1 Acidimicrobiales bacterium | reverse complement strand
TCCTCCCCGACGCCGAAATCTGGGACTTTGCGCGCAGCACGTGCGCGCAAAGTCCCAGATTTCGCAGGATCGCTGGGGTCGGTCAGCGGGTGAGGCGGGAGGAGACGCCGGCGCGGTCGAACACGTGGCGGGCGGCGTCGGTGGCCTCGGCCAGCAGGGCCGCCTCGTCGAGCATCGTCACCTCGCCGTCGTCGACGAGCACCCGGCCGTCGACGATCACGTGGCTCACATCCGCGGGCGCCGCGTTGAACACCAGAGCGCTGGCAACCCGGTGCACCGGGGCGATGAACACCGACTCCAGGTCCACCACCACCAGGTCGGCGCGCCGCCCTGCGGCGATGACACCGAGCTCGTCGGGGCATCCGATGGCCCGGGCCCCGCCCCGGCACGCCATGCGCAGCGAGTCCTCGGGCTGCAGCGCCATGGCGTCGAGGCGATGCACCTTCTGCAGCAGCACCGTGGCTTTCAGCACCTCGAACATGTCCTGGCGGTTGTTGCTGCCCGGCCCGTCGCTGGCGAGGGCGACGGTGATGCCCCGCTCGAGCATCTCGACGATCCGCGGCACGCCAGACGCCAGGTACATGTTGGACACCGGGCAGTGCACGACCACGGCGTCACGGGCGGCGACGAGGTCCAGCTCGGCGTCATCGAGCCACACGCTGTGGGCCAGCTGCACGTCGGGGCCGAGCACCCCCAGGTTCTCCAGCCACTGCACGTGGCGCACGCCGTGCTCGTCGAGGCTCATGTCGACCTCGACGGCGGTCTCGGCGCAGTGGATGTGGGTACCCATCCCCCAGGCCCGCGCAGCTTCGGTGGTGGTGCGCATGGCGTCGTCGGAGCAGCCCCACGGGATGAGCGGCGCCATCTCGATGCGGATGCGGCCGTCGTCGTGGCCGTGCCAGCGGTCGCGGACCGCCTCCGTGCGCGCCAGCACCGTGGCCGCCGATTCGGTCAGGCGCGGTTCGTAGTTGCGGTCGGCCCAGCCCCGCGCCATCAGGAACCGGACACCGGTCTCGTCGGCGGCCGAACACACGCCATCGTCGATGTCGGGATCGACGTGGACGTACTGGTGGTCGAGCACCGACGTGGCGCCTGTGCGGAGGTTCTCGACCATCCCCACCATGGCGGCCAGGTGCGCCGAGCTGCGGTCGAGGTGCACGGCGGCCGGCCAGATGCAGTCGCTGATCCACTCGAGCAGCGGCTTGTCGTCGGCGAGGCCCCGGAAGAACGTCTGGAACAGGTGCGTGTGGGCGTTGGTCATGCCCGGCATGACGACGCTGCCCGCGGCGTCGATGACCCGGTCGGCGGCCTCACGCAGCTCGGCCGGGGCTGCCCCGGCCCCGACGGCGTCGATGAGGCCGTCGACGACGTGGACCCAGCCTGGGTCGTGGATGGTGAAGTCGTCGTCGACGGTCAGGACGGCGGCGCCGTCGATCAGCAACCGGCCCACGCGGGCGACGGCGGTCATGAAGTGCCCGGCCGGGCCGGCCCCTCGGCGGGGTCGACGTATGGCTCGTCGACGCCGTCGATGCGGGCGACGAGGAAGTCGCCGGCCGTGACGGGCTGGTAGCGGCAGGTGGCGCCGGGGCGGATGCAGTCGTCGATGGTCTCGATCACGGTGGCGGGGTCCGGGTTGACGAAGAACGGGATGGAGTAACGGTGCGTGCCGGGCGTTCCGACGACGCGGTGGGGCGTGGAGACATAGGTGTGGTCGGTCCAGCGGGCGATCATGTCGCCGAGGTTGACGACCAGCGAGCCGGCAGGAGCGTCGACGGGCGTCCAGTCGCCGTCGAGGGCCGTGGCCCGAGCGGCCGGTTCGCGCAGCGAACGAGAGCCGGAGGCGACCGATCCGGATCCGGGAGAATCCGCCGATCGCCGCGCCCTCTTGACCTCGAGGCCGCCGACGCCGTCGGTGGCCAGCAGGGTGATGGCGCCGTAGTCGGTGTGGGGCGTGGTGGTGACGGGGCGGGTGCCGTCGGCCAGCAACGGTGCCGGCGGGTAGTGCAGCAGCCGCAGCCGGCACTGGGGGTCGGTCATGTGGCGGGCGAAGAATCCCTGGTCGATGCCGAGGCCGTCGGCGAGGGCCCGCAACACGACGTCGGCAACGCCGAGCACGGGCGGCAGATAGGCGGCGACCGCCGCGGCGAGATCGGGGTGGGCGTCGAGGGGCACCTCGTCGTGGAGCCCGAGGTCGAGGTACTCGTTGGTACCCGTGAGGCGCCCCGCGGCCACGGCGTCGGTGGTGGCCTGCGATGCCGACGGAACGAACCCGTACCGGTCGACGCGCGGCACCGCCTCCTTTGTCGCCTGGTCCAGGGCGTAGAACGCGTGCGAGGCGGCGAAGAGGGCGCCGAGCTCGCCGTCGAGCCCGTGATCGACCAGAACGAAGAACCCGATCTCACGGCACGCTGCATCGAGCCGAGCGACCTCGTCGTCACGACGGCCGGCGTCGAGAAGCGCAGCGAGCGACACCACCGGCGGCGGCGCAGAGGTCGTCGGAAGGGCAGGGGTCAAGTCTCTTTTCTCCCCTTCTCCGGTCCAGCGACGGTGCAGGGCTCTGCGATACGAGAAGGGGAGAAAAGAGACTTGACCCCAGTGGTGCCCCCACTGGTGACGAGCCGGTGAGTCCGACTAGCTGAACGCATCGACCACCGGCTTGATGTCGGGCATCAGCGGATACAGGATCGGGCAGGTGACGCCGGCGTCGATGTACTCCTGGACCTTGTCGCGGCACTCGACGGAGGTGCCGACGGCCATGAGGCTACGGCAGAGGTCGTCGGGGATGAGGTGGGCGGCCTTGCGGTAGTCGTCCTCGGTGGCGGGCCAGCCGACGATCTCCTGCACCCGGGCGACCAGCTCCGGGTCGGCGCCGGAGGCCTCCATGATGTGGGGTTCGGTGCCGAGGTAGTAGGCGACGAGCGACTTGCCGGTCATCATCGCCTCGGCGGGGTCGTCGTCGGACAGCGCGCAGGCGAGCAGCTCGGGGCGGTCGATGTCGTCGAGGGTGCGACCCGAACGCTCGGCGCCGGCGGCCACCCGGGCCACGGCGTCACGGATGTAGTCGGTGGACACCACGTAGTTGAGGACCGGGCCGTCGCAGATCTCGCCGGAGAGCTCGAGCATCTTCGGGCCGGTGGCGCCGATGTAGATGGGGATGTCGCGCGGTCCGGTGTCGCCGTACGCGACGTCGAGGCGGACCCGGTCGAGGTGCACGAACTCGCCCTCGTAGCTGACCTCTTCCATCGTGAACAGCTCGCGGATGGCCTCGATGTTCTCTCGCATCGCGGTGAGGGGCTTGCGCCGATCGGCACCGACGCGGCTGGCGATGGGCTCCCACCAGGCGCCGAGGCCCAGCATGACCCGACTCTCGCCCTCGGGGGTGAGCCCGCCGAGCTCCCACATGGTGCTCCACGTGGCAGCGATGACGGCGGGGTTGCGGGTGTAGATGGGCAGGACGCCGCTGCCGATGCGCAGCGTGCTGGTCGACGCCAGCAGTGCCGACATCATCACGACACAGTCACGCGCCAGGCGGGTGTCGGCCTGCCAGATCTCGCTGAAGCCCTTCGCCTCGGCGTACTTGGCGATCTCGATCTCGTAGGCGATGTCGTGTTTGTCCTGGAGATAGAGCGCCATCCGCTGAGCCATTCGGCGAGAGTAGCTGTCGTGCCCGCGGTCGCGACACAGCCTGGACGCGCCGGTGCCGGCCTCCCCGTGGGATCAGCCGGCACCGGTTGGCGGATGTGCGCCGGTTCAGTCGTCGTCGCCCCAGTCGTCGTCGTCCCAGTCGTCGTCATCCCAGTCGTCGTCATCCCAGTCATCGTCGTCCCAGTCGTCGTCATCCCAGTCGTCGTCATCCCAGTCATCGTCGCCCCGGTCGTCGTCCCGGTCACCCCGGTCGTCACGGTCATCGTCGTCCCGGTCATCCCGGTCGCCGCCCCCACGATTGCCACGTCGATCGTCGTCACGGTCATCGTCACGATCGGCGCCCCGGCGACCCTCACCACGACGGCGATCCTCTCGACGATCGTCATCGTCGTCCAGGCGCAGCGGTGCGAGCGCGAACGTCGACTCGACATCAGCGACCGGCGACGGCGCCGCCGCGGGCGCCGCCGTCGGTGTGGCGGCCGAGGGCTGATCATCGTCCACGACCGCTGGGACCTCGGGCGCAGCCGACGCCTCGATCGCGGGACCGGCGTCCTCCAGCTCGACGGCCGGTGGGAGGAGTCGACTGGAGTCCGCGCCGGCGGTACTCACGACGCCGAAGCCGGCGCCGATCGCCACGCCGGCGACGAGTGCGATGCGCCAGTCGAGCTTCTTGGATCGGGTGCGGTCCATGGTGTTCTCCTTCATTGGTCGATGTGGAGACACCATGAGCGCCGGGCATGAGCTGATCCTGAGGCTCGGCTGAATTCCGTCTCATCGAGGCCGGGAGCCGAAGAAGGCACCAGTTGCAGCGACGCTGCCGGCGGCATGTCGCTGAGTGTCGGCGACCGACCCGACCGACGAGACGATTACCGTCACGCCCCATGAACCTCGACGGAGCGACCGCACTGGTCACCGGCGCCGCGCATCGCCTCGGGCGCGAGATCGCGTTGGGCTTGGCCGATGCCGGCGCCGACGTCGCCATCACCTATCGAAGCCGGGCAGAGGCCGCCGAGGCCACGGTCCAGGACCTCGTCGCCCGTGGCGTGCGGGCATGCGCGGTGCCGCTCGACCTCGCCGACGGCGACCGCTGCGACGAGGTCGTGGCCGAGGTCACCGAGCGGCTCGGCCCGATCGACGTCCTGGTCAACAACGCGTCGGCGTTCGCCCCGACGCCCTTCCCCACCGACGACCACACCGGCTGGTACGCCACGTTCGACGTCGTCCTCCACGGCCCCTACCGGCTCGCCAACGCAGTGGCGCCGTCGATGGTCGAACGCGGCCGAGGGTCGATCGTCGACATCGTCGATCTCTCGGCATGGCATCCGTGGCCCGACCGCGGCGCACATGCGGTGGCCAAGGCAGCGTTGTTGGCCCTCACCCGTCAGCTCGCCGTCGAGCTGGCCCCGGCGGTCACCGTCAACGCGGTGGCGCCGGGGCCGACCATCCCGGCCGAGAGCTTCGACGCCGCGCAGATCGACCGCCTGGCCCGCCGCAACCTCGCCGGTCGCTGGGGCGACCCGGCCCAGGTGGTGGCAGCCGTGCGGTTCCTGGCCGAATCCGACTTCGTGACCGGCGAGTGCATCACCATCGACGGCGGCGAACGCTGGGGCCACGTCCGCCAACGCTTCGCCGACTGAGCGGAGGCGGCCACCTCGACGAGGTCGTCCATCGCCAGGTCCGGCGGCCGCTACCCTGCGCCCCGATGCGGGTGCTGGTGGTGGACGGATCCTCGGAGGGCGACGGCGATCCGGCGCTGGCCGCTCTCGCACAGGTGCGCCTCACCGGTGCCGGCCACGACGTCGACCTGCTGACGTTGGCCGACCAGGGCTTCGACCGGTTCATGAGCGCCGACGAACGGCGGGCATATCACGAGCAGGGACAGAACCTGCTGACGCCCGGGACGCAGCGTTCGGCCGAACTGCTGCGTGGGGCCGACGCGTTGATCATGTGCTGCGCCGTGCGCGGCGGTGCGATGTCGCCGATGGCCAAGAGCTGGTTCGAGCGGGTCTTCGTGCCCGGCGTGTCGTTCACGTTCACGAGCGGCGGACGGGTCACCGGCGCGTTGACGAACATCCGCAGGGTGGGCCTGATCGTCGATTGCCCAGACGGCGACCGCGAGGCGCACCGCCGCACCAGCTCGGGTCGTTCGGTGCTGCGTGGCGTCCGCCTCAACGCCCACCGGTTCTGCCGAACCACCTACGCGGTGGTCCGCCCCGGCGACGACCCCGAGTCGGTCGTGCGTTCAGCCCTTGCCAAGTGGTGAACTCCCGCGAACGTTTGTGACGCTTTTGCACGGGCATGGCAGGAACCTGGCGAGCGTCCGGTCCGTGCAAAAGCGTCACAAACGTCTTGGGGGGCAGTCGCGCCGAGTGGCCGCGCTCCGGGACGAGCGCTGACGAGTCAGGTGTCGGCGAAGCGGTGCTCGACCGAACCGATGAACGCCGTGATCTCGTCACGGGACTGCCGGTCGATCTTGTAGAGCGCCAACCATTCGAGCTTCGTGCCCGATGCGCAGCGCGGCGCGAGGCGTCGCTCGAGGTAGCGCTTGCCCCATTCGCCCTGGATGGTGTTGAGCAGCCGGCTCGATCCGCACGTGGTGACGACCACGAGTTCGGTCACCGAGGGCAGCGCGACACCGTCGATGACCAGCCCGCGCACCCAGTCGAGCAGGGAGGCCGGCAGGCCGCCCCACCACGTGGGGTACACGAGCACCAGGCGCTCCAGACCGGCGAGCCCAGCGGCATCGGGGCCGCCACCGTCGGCGACCCGGTACACCTCCGGCACCGTGCCCGCCGCTTCGAGGCCGCTGACCACGGCGTCGAGCAGGGCTGCGTTGCAGCTGTCGTCGAGCGGGTGCGCCTGCACCACCACGGTCCGCATGGCCGCTGACCCTACCGGCGCCGCGGTGTCGGTATCGCGACCCGCGCCACGGTGCCGGCATCGTCACCGTCCGGCTGGGGCCCCTGCGTTCGACGAAGCCCGAGAGCGCCACGGTGCCGGCATCGTCACCGCCGGCCGAGCAGCACCCGCTCTCCGTGCGTTGCAACCACCGCCGGCCAGTCGAGGCGGGCCTCGATGTCGGCGCGCAGCGTCTCGGCGCCGTCGGGTTCGCCGTGCACCAGGTACGTCGTGTCCGGCGGCCGGCTCGCCGATCCGAGCCAGGCCAGCAGCTCGTCGTGGTCCGCGTGCACCGAGAACGACCCGATGTTCGCGATCTCGGCCCGGACCCGCACGTAGGAGCCGAACATCTTGAGCTCGTCGCAGCCCTCGGCGAGCGAACGCCCCCGGGTACCGGCGGCCTGGAAGCCCACCAGGATCACGCTGTTGCGCGGGTCCGGTAGCACCCGGGCCAGGTGGTGCAGCACCCGTCCGCCCGACGCCATCCCCGAGGCCGACACGATGATCGACGGATGGGGCAGGTGGGCCAGGGCCTTGGAGGCCTCGACGTCGTGGACCTCGTGGAGGTTGCCGGTGTCGAAGGGGTCGGGCCCGTCGTGCAACGCGGGGGCGATATCGGCCGCACCCTCGGCGATCGCCCGCCGGTAGACGCCGAGCGCCCGCAGCGCCATGGGGCTGTCCACATAGACGGGAAGATCGGGGACGAGCCCCTCGACCATCAGCCCACGCAGCTGGTGCAGGACGACCTCGGTGCGATCGACCGCGAAGGCGGGGATGACGACCGTGCCGCCACGGCGGGCGGTCCGGCTGATGACGTCGGCGAGTTCGCCTGCGGCGCCGGCATCGTCGTGGCGGCGATCGCCGTAGGTGGACTCCATGACGACGACGTCGGCCCCGTCGGGCGGGGTGGGCGGCGCGAGCAGAGGATGGCGGGGTCGGCCGAGATCGCCGCTGAACAGCACGCGGGTGGTGTCGTCGCCCGCGTCGAGGTCGAGTCGCACCGTCGACGATCCCAGGATGTGGCCGGCCGGGCGCAGGGTGGCGGTCACGCCGTCGGCCACGGTGGTGGGAGCGTCGAAGGCCACCGGCACGAGGCGTTCGAGGCAGGCGCGGGCGTCGTCCTCGGTGTAGAGCGGCAGCGCCGGGCGGTGCTTGGAGTAGCCCGTCCGGTTGGCGAACGCGGCCTCCTCCTCCTGGAGATGGCCGCTGTCGGGCAACACGATGCGGGCGAGGTCGGCCGTGCCTGCGCTGCAGTACACCGGGCCCCGGTAGCCGAGCTTCACCAGCCGTGGCAGGTACCCGATGTGGTCGATGTGGGCGTGGGTGACGACGACGGCGTCGATGGTGGCCGGGTCGTGCGGGAACGGCTCCCAGTTGCGCAGTCGCAGCTCCTTGAGACCCTGGAAGAGACCGCAGTCCACCAGCACCGTCGCGGTCGGGGTCTCGACGAGGAAGCGGCTGCCCGTGACGGTGCCGGCCCCACCGAGGAACGTGAGGACGGGACGGGGCGGTCGAGGTGCGCGCAGCTGGGTCATCGCTACCGACCGTAGGGACGCCACGGCCCGCCGACCACGGTCGGAGGTCCCCGGCCCTCGCCGCGACCCGGTCCGGCGCGGCGGGGCTGTCAGTGGCCGCTGGTACGTTGCGAACGCCATGGCCGAACCTTCCACGACGACCACACCCACCAGCTCCGATGCCCCGGCGGCCGCGCTCGACGACGAGGCCCGGGCCCTGCTCGGCGCCCTCACCGGCGATCCGACGGCGCAGTTCCGTCCCGACCAGCTCGAGGTCATCCGGGGCCTGGTGGCCGACCGGTCCCGGTTGCTGCTGGTGCAGCGCACCGGCTGGGGCAAGAGCGCTGTCTACTTCATCGCCACCCGGATGCTGCGCGACCGCGGCGCGGGCCCGACGTTGCTGGTGTCGCCGCTGCTGGCCCTGATGCGCAACCAGATCGAGGCCGCAGCCCGCATGGGGGTACGGGCGGTCACCATCAACAGCGCCAACCGCGATTCCTGGTCCGAGGTCGAGGACCAGCTCGACGCCGGCGAGGTCGACGTGCTGCTCATCTCCCCCGAGCGCCTGGCCAACCCCGCGTTTCGCTCCGATGTGCTGCCCTCCATCGGACGACGCAGCGGCCTACTGGTCATCGACGAGGCGCACTGCATTTCCGACTGGGGCCACGATTTCCGGCCCGACTACCGACGCCTCGTCCGGGTGCTCGACCTGTTGCCGCCGGGCGTGCCCGTGCTGTGTTGCACCGCCACCGCCAACGATCGGGTGGTCGACGACGTCACCGCGCAGCTCGGCTCGAGCCTCGCGCCGGTGCGAGGCCGCCTGGCCCGCCCCGGCCTGCGCCTGGCCGCCGCCGACGTGCCCGGGCAGGCCGTGCGTCTGGCGTGGCTGGCCGAGCACCTGCCGGCGCTTCCGGGCACCGGCATCGTGTACTGCCTCACCATCGCCGACACCGAGCGCGTGGCCGGCTGGCTGCGGGCCAACGGCATCGACGCCGTCGCCTACTCGGGCGCCACGTCGCCGGCCGAACGCATCGAGATCGAACAGGCGCTGTTGGGCAACGAGGTCAAGGCCGTTGTCGCCACCTCGGCGCTGGGCATGGGGTTCGACAAGCCCGACCTCGGCTTCGTCATCCACTACCAGTCCCCCGGTTCGCCCATCGCGTACTACCAGCAGGTGGGCCGGGCGGGCCGTGGCCTGAGCGAGTCGCACGGCATCCTGCTGTCGGGCATCGAGGACGCCGACATCCAGGACTTCTTCATCCGGTCGAGCTTCCCGAAGCCCGAGCTCGCCGAGGCGGTCGTGGCGTTGCTGGCCGAGCGGTCCGAGCCGGTCACCCCGGCCGAGATCCTCGAGACCGTCAACCTGCGTCCGGGCCAGCTCGACCTGTTGACCAAGGTCCTCGAGGTCGACGGCGCCATCGAGCGCGACGGCAGCCGGTGGCTGCGCACCCTGCGGCCGTGGTCCTATGACCACGACCGGGTCGCGTCGGTCACGGCGCTGCGGCGGGCCGAGCAGGCCCAGATGCGTTCCTACATCCGGGCCGACACCTGCCGGATGGCGCTGCTCGGCGGGTTCCTCGACGATCCCGTGGCCGAGCCCTGCGGTATCTGCGACGTGTGCGTCGGCGACGTCCTCGAGGTCGCGCCCGATCCCGAGGCCGTGCAGCGCGCCATCGACCATCTGCGTTCGGACGAACGCCTGGTCGAGGTCCGCAAGCAGCTGCCCGACCGCAAGAAGATCGGCGCCGATCGCCGCATCGAGATCGGCCGGGCGCTGTCGGTGTGGGGCGACGGCGGCTGGGGGTCGGTCGTGCGCGACGACCACGGCACAGGCCGGTTCGACGATCGCCTCGTCACGGCCTCCGCTGCGTTGATCACCGGGCGGTGGCGGCCGAAACCCGCGCCGACGTGGGTCACCTTCGTGCCGTCGCTTCGCCGACCCGAGCTCGTCGCCGACTTCGCCGATCGCCTGGCCACGGCCCTCGGGCTGCCCTGTCATCCGGTGGTCACCAAGATCCGCGACACCGAACCCCAGCTCGCGCTGGCCAACAGCGCGTTGCAGTACGCCAACGTACGCGGCGCGTTCGGCATCGAGGGCGACGTGCCCGATGGCCCGGTGCTGCTGGTCGACGACGTCGTCGACTCGCGCTGGACCCTCACCGCGGTGGGCTTCAAGCTGCGGGCGGCCGGGGTGCCGGCCGTGCACCCGTTCGTGCTGGCCGACACGGCGGGTCGATCCATCACCGAGCCGGCGACGGCGGTGGCCTGATGCTCGACGACGAGCAGCTGGCCGTGGTGTTGCTCAACAGCACGCTGTGCGGCGAGGGCGTTCAACCGCTCAAGGCCGGCGAGCTGTGGGCCCTCATCGGCGAGCTCGGCACGGTGGACCTGCTGTTGGGGCTCGACGCCCAGGAGATGGTCGCCGAGCTCGACTTCGAACCGGCGCACGCGGCGCGCCTGGCGGCGCTGATGGGGCGGGCCACCGCGATGGCCTTCGAGCTCGAACGCCTCGAGCAGTCGGGCATCTCCACCATCACCCTCTACGACGACGACTACCCGCAGCGCTGGATGCAACGCCTCGGCCCGAAGGCCCCGGCGGTGGTGCACGTGGCCGGCGCGCCGAGCCTGCTGGGCGGTGCCGGCAGCGATGCGTGCCTGGGCGTGGTCGGCAGCCGCGACATCGACGACGCAGCTGCGGCGACTGCAGCGGCGGCGGGCGCCTGGGCCGCCGAGCACGCCATGGCCCTGGTATCGGGCGGTGCGCGCGGCGTCGACCAGACCGCCATGGACGCCGCGGCTGCGGCGGGCGGATCGGTGGTGGGCATCATGGCCGAACCGCTGGTGCGGGCGGTGGCCCGACCCGAGACCCGCCGGGCCATCCTGGCCGGCACCACGGCGCTGTGCACGCCCTACGCGCCCGATGCGCCGTTCACCGCGGGGCGCGCCCACGGCCGCAACCGGCTGATCTATGCGCTGGGCGACCCGACGCTGGTGGTGTCGTGCACCGAGGGTGCCGGCGGCACCTGGACCGGCGCCACCGAGGCCATAGCGGGCGGCTGGAACACCGTCGCAGTGTGGCGCGGCCCGGGCGATGGCCCCGGCAACGCCGCCCTGGCCGACGCCGGCGCCACCGCGGTGCACGCGCTCGACGAACTCGACGGTTGACGTATGGGGTCAGACCCCGCTTTCCCGCTTTCTTCCGAACGACGATGCCGCCACGGGAGTTCCTGGACGAGAAAGCGGGAAAGCGGGGTCTGACCCCACGGCCTCTCTCAGGACAGTGGGCGGCCGTACAGACGGGCGGGGGGTTCGGGGGCCGAGGTGGTCAGGCCCGGCACCAGCCACTTCTCGTAGAGCTCGGCCCAGCGGCCGTCGGCGATCATGTCCTCGAGCACCCGGTTGACGAACCGGATGAACTCGACGTTCTCCGACGCTGCGCCCAGGCCGTAGGGCTCGGTGGTGAACTGCTCGCCGACCACCACCGTGGCCGGGTCCTGCGCGGCGAGGCCGGCCATGACGGTGTCATCGCTGGTGATGGCGTCGACTTCGCCCTGTTGGAGGAGCACCAGGCAGTTGGCGGTGTCGACCGGGGCCCGCCGGTCGAGGTCGGGGAAGCGCTCGATCAGCGTCTGCTCGCTGGTGCTCACCGCCGGCACGCAGATGGTGGCATCGGCGTCGACGATGTCGTCGATGCTGCGGTAGGGGGAGTCGCGCAGCACCAGGACGCGCTGGCCGGCGGTGAAGTACTCGGCGGTGAACGCGATCTGCAACCAGCGGCTGCAGTTGATGGTCATGGTGTGGGCCACGAGGTCGACCTCGCCGCTCTGCAGCTTGGGCAGGCGGTCCCGGAACGGCATGGCCACGAACTCGATGTGCTCGCCGATGTCGGAGCGGGTGCCGCCGAAGACGGCCAGGGCCACCTCGACGAGGATGTCGACGTCGAAGCCCTCGTAGGGGAGGTCGCCGTCGGGGTTGTCGGCGACGTAGTCGAGGTTGCGCGACCCGAACAACAACGTGTCGGGTGAGACGCCGACGCGGATGGTGCCGCGCTCGACGAGGCTCTGCATGAAGGCGTCGCCGAAGGGCCCGCCGGGATCGGGCAGCTCGGGCAGCGGGTCGTAGGACGCGACGGGGTCGATGGCTGCGGCCTGTTCGTCGGTGCAGGGCGGGAAGCTCACCGAGTCGTCGGCGGGTGTCTCGGGCGTTCCGGACACGGCGTCGGGCAGACGGGCACCGGAGGCGCATGCCCCGGCCACCACGGCGAGGACCACGACGCCGGCGAGGGCCCGCAGTGCACCGAGGCGGCGCCGTGTGGTCCGAGGGTGCCCGGTCCGGTGGTGAGGACTCATCGGTACTCCCGGAGGCGTTGCCCGACACCGACGACGGCGAGCGCGGCGACGGCCAGGCCGGCGACGAAGACTCCGGCGCGCACCAGGCCGAGGCGGTCGTTGCTCGACGACAGCTGGTCGATGGCGATGGCCGTGTTGCGTTGGGTGGCGTCGACGCTGGCGACGTCGAAGGCCTCGAAGGTCGCCGCGTTGTCGCCCAGGCTGAGCGCCACGGCGCCATCCCAGTCGCCCTCGACGGCGTCGAGCCTGCGGACATCGTCGAAGCCGGAGCGGTAGGCGCCGAAGCGGTCCAGCGGGTTGCAGTCGCCGCTGCGGTCGCACAGCTCGCGCGCTGCCGCCTGCGCGTTGGCCGCCGCCGTCGCCCAGGCGGTCTCGGCAGCGGCGGCGTTGCCGCGGGTGATGAGGGTGAAGAACTCCTGGGTGTGCGCGTCGAAGCCCGCGGATCGGGCCTGCGCCGCCAGATCGGCCGATCGCAACGGACCGCCGGCTGCGTCTTCGGCGTCGCCCATCGCCGCAGCGGCGATGGTGCCGCCGACGAGCACGGCTGCCAGCGCCACGACGCCGGCTG
This sequence comes from Acidimicrobiales bacterium, assembly GCA_046290435.1. Lineage (GTDB taxonomy): Bacteria > Actinomycetota > Acidimicrobiia > Acidimicrobiales > UBA8592 > CAVQUE01. Next base: position 35,687 of record JBKAGO010000073.1, on the reverse strand, counting down.
CGGCCAGAGGCACGTTGACGAGGCGCTTGAACCGCTTGTTCATCCACCAGCCTGCGGCGCCGAGCACACCGAGCAGCGGCCAGCCGACGAGATGGAGCCACACGCCGGCGCGGTCGGCGTCGTCGAGGTCGGCGTTGACTTCGTCACGAAGCGATGCCTGCACGTCGCGCAGCGACGACAGCATCGTGGCTGCCGCGGCGTTGGCGTTGCGCAGGTACGCCGCGCCGACGGGGAAGCCCTGTCGGTTGTTGGCCCGGGCCGACTCGACCAGGCCGGCGTAGACGCCGAGCTGGGTGGAGACCTCGCCCAGCCGCTGGGCGTCGGCGGGTCCGACACGGTTGGCGACATCGACCAGTCCCCGCCCTGCTGTTTCGAGCTCGGCGACATAGGCGGCACGCGTTGCGGGATCCTCGATGCCGCCACGCAGGTAGTTCTCGCTGGCGAGGGCGTCGGCGCGGGCGATGGCCACCTGCACCGACTGGGCGTCGATCAGCTGGGCGGCGGCATCGGTGGCCGAGGACAACGCCTGGTCGCGCCGGTCGACACCGACGGAGGCCACCACGGCGAACAAGACGGCGACCACGGCGAGGACCAGCATCAGCAACCGCAGCTGCGCCGGAGTCGACCGGGGTGCGAGTGCGGCGAGCGCCGACGAGCCGGCGGCAGGCCTAGGACCCCCGGCCGACGCCGACGGCGTCAGGGGCGCCGGCACGGCCGGCTCTCGCTCGATGCTCGGTGCGCTCACCGGACCCTCCTCGACGCTGCGCATCCTACGGGATCGGGCCGGTGCACATGGGGCGAGCGGCTCTTCGACGACGACCTGCTCCGGCGGGTCCGCACCCACCCCCCTGTTCGGCCGCTGCGCCCGGTGGTAGGTTCGCGGCCAGGCGCGGCGTCGCCGCGGCCTGACACCTCGGGGGGTTGTCATGACGGTCACCGACGAACAAACCGAAGCCGGCGGCGAGGCCACGCCGTGGTTCCTGGCCGGCAACTACGGGCCGGTTCCCGACGAGCGCACCGACGTCGACCTCGAGGTCACCGGTGCGGTCCCGCCCGAGCTCAGCGGGCTCTATCTGCGCAACGGCTCCAACCCGAAGTCGGGCTCTGCGGGCCACTGGTTCTTCGGCGATGGCATGGTGCACGGCCTGCGCCTCGAGGGCGGCAAGGCCGCGTGGTACCGCAACCGCTGGGTGCGCACCACCAAGTTCGAGCGCGACCTCGACGCCATGGATCCCGAGGCGATGATGGATCCGACGGCCAGCGCCGCCAACACCCACGTGGTCGGCCACGCCGGACGCATCCTCGCCCTCGAGGAGGGCCACTTCCCGTACCTGTTGAGCCCCGAGCTCGAGACGCTCGGCTGCGAGGACTACGGCGGCGCCCTCTCGACGGCGTTCACGGCGCACCCCAAGCTGTGCGCCGAGACCGGCGAACTGCACTTCTTCGGCTACAGCCCGTTCCCGCCGCACCTGACCTACCACGTGCTCGACGCCGGCGGTGCGCTCGTGCACAGCGCCCCCATCACGGTGCCCAAGGGCACGATGATGCACGACTTCATGATCACCCGCGAGCACGCGATCTTCATGGACCTGCCTGTCGTGTTCGAACTCGACATGGACGCCATGGCCCGCGGCGAGGCCCCCATCCGCTGGGACGACGACTACGGCGCCCGCATCGGCATCGTGCCCCGCATGGGCACCGACGCCGACGTGCAGTGGTTCGAGATCGACCCCTGCTATGTCTTCCATCCCCTCAACGCCTACGTCGAGGGCGACACCGTGGTCTGCGATGTCGGTCGCCACGAGTCCATGTGGCGCGAGTCGATGGAGGACTTCCCGCCGTCGTACCTGTACCGCTGGACCTTCGACCTGGCCAAGGGCACCCACACCGAGACCCAGCTCGACGATGCGTCCCACGGTTTCCCCCGGGTCGACGAGCGCCTGGTCGGCCTGAAGCACCGTTACGGCTGGGCGGCGACGCCGCGTCCGGGCAGCAAGAACCGGTTCGACGACGCGGGCATGGTGGTCAAGTACGACCTGTCCGACAACAGCTCGACGGTCCACGACTTCGGTCCCACGTCGCATCCCGGCGAGTTCGTGTTCGTCCCCGCCGAGGACGCCTCGGGCGAGGACGAGGGCTACGCCATGGGGTTCGTGTACGACTCGGCCACCGACACCAGCGACCTGGTCATCCTCGACGGCACCGACATGGCCGCCGACCCGGTGGCCCGGGTGCACCTGCCCCGACGGGTGCCGTTCGGCTTCCACGGCAGCTGGATCGGCGACTGAGCCTGATCATCGTCCGAAGCGGTCGCGGATCCAGTCGGCGTAGAGAGGATCGACAACCCTGATCCGATCGGGGGCCGCGACGATCTGCCCGCGATCGAGCAGCGCTGACCTGGCCCGCTGGGCAGAAGAGTGCGAGAGGGCCAACAGCTCCGCCTCTCGCCCGAAGAGCGCGCCGTCGCCGGCAGCAAGGCGCATGACCGCCTGCTCCGTCGAACCGAGGGTGGAGAACCTGGTCTCGTGCGATGCTGCGGTCTCGGCCCGACAACGCTGCACGGCAGCTCCCCATACGAGCGCGCCGTTGTCGCGGTCGGTCCCCTCTTCGACGCACTGCCATGCAGCATCGGCGAGCTGCATGGACCGCTGGGGATGGCCATCGGTGAAGCCATGGATCCGAGCCGCGAGCGCGGGCGGTGCCTCACCGCCGAATCCGTCGTCGACGATTGCCGCCAACGCCACCTTGTCGAGCGGACCGAGCTCGACCAGGTCGGCCTGGGCGTAGAAGGGCTGCTCGGGAGCGGTGAACAGCAGGCGCATGACCGAGGGCTCGGATCCTGCGAACACCAGTCCCATCTGCTGGTAGTAGTGCTGGAATCGCGTACGTAGCAGGCCGGCAGCGCCGTCGACGCGACCGATCGAGGAGAACTCGTCGAAGATCACCACGGTCGGGTGGAGCCGCGCGTACTCCACCAACACGTCGAGCAGCCGGTCCACGGTGAGGTCTCCGGCGGGACGGTCGCTGCGGGCGAACGACGCCTTGACGATGCCCAAGCTGAGCTCGAAGCCGGCAGCGACGGTGTCGAGACGGCTCCGTCGCGGGGGTGAGACCTCGGCCAACCCGCGGTCCAGCCGGACGGCGAGGTCTTCCCAGGATCGGATCTCGTACAGGTCGACGCGGATGACCGTCGTCGTTTCCTCGAGATGCGCGCCGGAGGCGCCGAGCACGCTCGTCTTGCCGAACCGCCGCGGTGCGATGAGCACTGTCGGCCGACGCGCCGTGATACGTGACACGAGGTCGGCGATGACTGCATCGCGGCCGTGGACCTGGTCTGGTTCGAGTGGCCCGTGGAACGGGAATGGGCTCGTGAGGGGCACGCCATCATCGTACCTCGGCCACCTGGCGACCTGCCATATATTGGCAGGTTCCTATACCCACTGCGGGCAGAACAATCTGCCTGCCAGCGGCAGCCGCAGCAAGCGAGCGACTGACCCGCTGTGGACTTGGTTCAGGCGAAGGTGGCCCACCGTTCGTCGAGCTCCCAGGCGGCGACCCAGCGCTCGAGATAGTCGCTGTCGAGGGCGACGCCGGCCTCGAGGATCGAGCGGATGTCGTCGCGGTCGCGGGGTCGCCAGGCGATCAGCTTGTGGATGGCGACGAGGTTGGCGGCCAGGGCGCCGATGAGCGTCCAGTCGAGACCGAGGTCGTCGAAGATCTCAGCGATCGATGCGAGCCATGCCGAGGGATCGTGCTCGCTCATACAGCCCTTCCTCGGGCGCTCGGTCCGACAGCGGTTCGGCGCCGTGTCGGGCGCGGTCGGCGTTGATGATGGCCAGGAGGTCGCGTCGTTGTTCGGGCGTGCCCCGATCGTCGGTCTCGCCCGACGCGAGATCCGCGGCGAGGCGCTGCATCTTGGCTCGGTCCCGGTCGCTGACCATGGCCGCGAGGATAGGACACCCCACCACACCTCCTGCGAACAGGTCCGACGACGCAGTGACCCCCGGCACATCACGGCCGCGGCGACTACCGTCGGTCACATGAGCGACTGGCAGGAACGGTTCACCCCCGAGCTGGCAGAGCAGTACCGACGCGACGGCGTGGTGTTCCTGCCCCAGCTCATCGAGAAGCCCTGGCTCCAGCTCATCGAGCTGGGCATCAACCGGATCATGGGCAGCTCGGCGCGCAAGTCGAAGTTCTTCCCCGGCACCCCCGGCGAGTTCATCGACACCACCCGCAACTTCGATCAGACACCGGAGTTCCAGCGACTGCTGTACGACTCGCCGCTCGCCGACATGATCAAGGCGTTGTTCGATATCGACCGGGTGTGGTTGCTGTTCGACCACGTCTTCGTCAAGGACGGCGGCGATGCAGCGACCGAGCGCACACCCTGGCATCAGGACCTGCCCTACTGGCCGGTGGCGGGCACCCAGCTCGCGTCGTTCTGGATCACCCTCGATCCGATCCCTGCAGACGAGTGTCTCGAGTTCGTGCGGGGCTCGCACAACGAGACCATCTACGACGGGTTCAATCCCCGCCGGGTGCTCGAGGACCCCACCATCCCGTACTACGGCGAGGGGTTCCCGCCGCTGCCCGACATCGAGGCCACCCGCGACCAGTGGGACATCGTCAGCTTCGACATCACGCCCGGCGACGTCGTGCTGTTGCACCCCGCGGTGCTCCACGGCGGGGGCCCCACGGCGCCGGGCCGACGCCGCCGCACCCTGTCGGCTCGGTTCTTCGGGCCCGACGTGGTGTTCGCCGACCGCCCGAAGACCACCCCGACGGCGCCGTTCACGCCAGGCCTCGAGCTCGTGTTGAAGCCCGGCGATCCCCTGCGCCACCCCTACTACCCGCGCCTGCGTCCCCTGCCGCCCCACCAGGACCCGTCGTACTACGAGTAGCCCGGCAGCGGTGACCCGCCGGGCCAGTCGAGGGCCCCGGCGAGCCCGGTGACGACATCGTGGGCGAGGTCGGTGCCCTCGGGGAACGAGTTGGTCGCCACGGCTGCGCCGAAGCGGCCCGACTCGTCGAAGAGCAGCAGGGCGCAGAACCCCAGATTGCGACCGCGGTGGGTGTGCCAGCGGCGGCCGTCGGCGTCGAAGAAGTCGATCCCGTGGCCCGATCCGGTGGGACGGCCGTCGGCGAGAACCGCAGGGGTGCACACCCGCGCCAGCGCCGGGGCCAGTCGGTGGGAGGGGTCGCGTCGGGCGCGGAGCAGCGTCTCGACGAGGGCCCCGAGGTCCGCCGCCGAGGCCCGGAGCCCGGCTGCGGCCCGTTCGGGATGGCGTCGGGCGCCTTCGGCCATGGCCACCCCCTCGATTGCGCCGCCCGAATCGCCGGGGTCCTCGACGAAGGAGGCGGTGGCCATGGCCGCCGGACCCAGGATCCGCTCGTCGACGACCACGTCGAAGGGTCTTCCCGTCGCTTCCTCCATGACCGCTTCGAGGACCACGTACCCGCCGCCGGAGTACTCGTGGCGCTCCCCCGGTTCGGCGATCGACTCGATGCGGGGGCTGTTGCCCGCTCCGGCGATGATCTCGGCCGACGACGGCACGACGTCGTCGGGCCCGTAGCCGAGGAAGCCGTGGACACTCAGGCCGGCGGTGTGGGCCACCAGGTCGCGCACGGTGAGCGCGCCCGTGCAACCGTTGCGCTCGATGGATCGAGCCGTGGCCGGGGCGATCGCTGCGATGTCGGCGTCCCAGTCGAGGAGCCCCACGTCGTGGGCCACCGCTGCGGCGAGCGCGGCGACCGGCTTGGAGACCGACCCCAGAGCGAACCTGGTCGACTCGGTGACGGGGTGGCCGGTGGCGGGGTCGGTGCCGACACACAGCCGGACCTCGTCGGCACGGGCGCGCCCGACCGCAGCGAGCCCCGGCACCCCGTGGCGGCGGCGGTGGTCGTCGATTCGTCGGGCGAGATCCGCTTGCATCATCGTCTCGATTCTGGCACGGTGTGCCGCTATGCGGAACAGTTCCGGTTGCGGCCACCGGTGGGCGATCACGATGATGACCGCCTTCGTCACCCTCACCTTCGCAGCCGCGTGCGCCGGAGACGACGAGGCGACCACACCTCCGTCCCCCACGGCACCGGCGGGCGATCCGGCTCCCGAGGCCGAGGGGCCCGCCGCCGCAGAAACCGCCGAGGCCGCACCCACCGAGGCACCGCCCACGCCGACACCGGCCGCACGCCCCGGCGATCCGTCTGCACCGGTCGACGCCGCCGTCACGCTTCGAGAGCTCGACTGCGCCGAACAGCTCCCGGGCTACGTCGAGTCCCGCACCCCCGACGGGGTCACGAACCCCCGGCTGTCGTGTTGGGCGATGAACACCCTCGAGGACTACACCGCCGATCCCGACGATCCCGCCAGCCGCCGCATCGACGTCACCTACTACGTGTGGGAGTCGGCAGCTCCGGTCGACGAGCGGGCGCCGGACCCCATCGCCTACCTCCCCGGCGGGCCCAGGGGCAGCGCGTTCAACAGCCTCATCCCGTTCACGGCCAACGACATCGCCGGCAACCGCGACCTCATCCTGATGGACACCCGCGGCAACAGCCCCCTCCCTGGCGACGACACCGGGCTGCCTGCGAGCGCCTGCCCGGAGCTCTACGACTCGGCCCTCGAGATCTTCGCCGTCAACGAACCGATCGAGACCGAATACGCCATCCTCACCGCCGGCTGGCAGGCCTGCGTCGACCGCCTCCGCGACGAAGGCTGGGACCTCGATCAGTACAACACCCCCAACGCGGTCGAGGACCTCGACCAGTTGCGCCGGGCGCTGGGCCACGACGTCTGGAACATCTACGGCGAGTCGTACTCCACCCGCTACGCCCTCCACTACATGGCCACCTACCCCGACGCCGTCCGCTCGGCGGTGATCGACTCGGCGACACCGCCCGACACCGACATCTGGGCGCCGGCCACCGTCGGCGCCGCCGTCGATGCGGTGTTCGACCAGATCGTCGCCGGCTGTGCCGCATCAGCCGAGTGCGCCGCGGCGCATCCCGATCTGCGGGGCGCGCTCGAAACAGCCGTCGCCCGCCTCGACGCCACGCCGCGCCAGGTCGACGTCGCCCATCCGTTGACCGGAGAGGTCGTCACGGTGAGCATCGACGGCCGGGACTTCGCCTTCGGATTGGGCGAGCTGTTCGACGCCTCGCTGCTGCCGACGATCCCCGGCATCCTGGCCGCCATCGCCGGCGGCGAGGACGCGCTGATCGATGCCAGCGCCGGGCGCCTCCTCGGCCTCGCCGACGGCGGCCTGGGCCTCAGCGGGGCGACGGTGTGCCACGACTTCGGCGGCGAGCCCGGGCGTTTCATGGCCGGCGCCGACGACGCGTCGGCAACAGCCGATCCCTGGCAGCACCTCGGCTACCTGTCGAACATGCCCTGCGAGATCATCGGCGTCACGCCCGCTCCCGCCGGGTTCACCGATCCCGTCACCTCCGAGGTGCCTGCGCTCGTGGTCGTCGGGATGCTCGACTCGGCCACCCTGCCCGCCGACGGGTTGCGCGTCGCGGAGACGCTCGGTGCGGCGACCCTCGCCGTGTTCGACCACGAGAGCCACGTCCCGGTGCGCACGAGCTCGTGCGCCCGGTCGGTGGTCGTCGCCTTCTGGGACGCTCTCGGCGACGTCGACCTGGCGTGTGTCGCCGAGGCCAACACCCGACCGATCACCTACGGAGGCTGACGGTGGACCCCTCGACCGCCACTGCTCCCGGGCCGGGCGCCCTCGACGGGCTGCGGGTCCTCGACGTCACCCAGGTGATGGCGGGCGCCTACTGCGGCATGTTGCTGGCCGACCTCGGCGCCGACGTGGTGAAGGTCGAGCGTCCCGGCATCGGGGACATGACCCGCTGGGCCGGCGACGGCGTCGATGCGTTCGCCACGATGAACCGCAACAAGCGCAGCATCGCCATCGACTACCGCAACCCCGACGGGGCCGCCACGCTGCGCCGGCTGGCCGAGAGCGCCGACGTGTTCGTCGAGAACCACCGCCCCGGCACCCTGGCCCGTCACGGCCTGGGCGCCGACGATCTCCGGGCGCTCAACCCCCGCCTCGTCTACTGCTCGATCTCGGGCTTCGGCACCGCCGGGCCCCGCGCCGACCAGAGCGGCTTCGACCTCATGGCCCAGGGCATGAGCGGCATCATGTCGATCACCGGCGAGATCGGCGGCGACCCGTGCAAGGCCGGGGTGCCGCTGGCCGATCTCAACGCGGCGGTGTTCGCCACCATCGGCATCACGTCTGCGCTGGTGCGGCGCTCGATCACCGGCGAGGGCCAGACGGTCACCACCTCGCTGCTCGAGGCGTCGATCGCCTACCTCGTGTGGGAGGCGATGTCGTGGTTCCAGAAGGGCGAGCTGGCCGAACCGGGCGGCTCGGCGCACCGCTTGTCGGCCCCCTATGAGGCCTTCCGCACCAGCGACGGGTGGGTCACCGTCGCAGCGCCGACCCCGGCGGCGTGGGACGCGCTGTGCGCAGTGCTCGATCGCCCCGACTGGATCACCGACGAGCGCTTCCGCAGCCCCCGGCGCCGCCTGGCCAACCGGGCCGCGCTCGCCGAGGAGATCAACGCCGTCACCGCAACCCGCACCTCGGCGTACTGGGACGAACGCCTGCATCGGGCCAACGTCGCGTCGGGTCCGGTGCACCGCCTCGACCAGGTGTGGGACGACCCGCAGGTCGTCGCCACCGACATGGTCGAGGGCGAAGGCACCGCACGCCGGCTGGGCCACGCCGTCAAGCTGTCGGCCACGCCCATGGCGGTCCATCGGCCCGCACCCGCCCTGGGCGAACACACCCGCGAGATCCTTGTCGACGCCGGCTGGACAGCCGCCGAGATCGACCGGCTCTTCGCCGTCGGCGCCGTCGAGGAACCCACCGATGGCTGACGTCGTGGCCGACCGCCCGGCCCCCCACGTCGTGCGGATCACCATCGACCGGCCTCCGGTCAACGCCATCGACACCGCCGCCCAGGCGGCATTGCGGGCGTTGCTCGACGAGGCCGCCGCCGACCACGACGTCCGGGCCGTCGTGCTCACCGGCGCCGGGCGCCACTTCTGCGCCGGGGCGGACCTGCGCGAAGAACAGGACCTCGACCGCAACGACGTCGGCCGGTTCCTGACCGGCATCGGCGAGCTCCTCGAGGCGGTACGCGATCACCGTGTCCCGGTCGTCGCGGCCGTCAACGGCCCCGCCCACGGGGGCGGGCTGGAGCTGGCCCTGTCCTGCGACATCAGGATCGGATGCCCCGACAGCTCGTTCGGCGCGGCAGGGGTGAACGTCGGGTTGGTGGCCAACGTCGCGTCGCTCGTCGCCGCCGTCGGCGACGCCCGGGCGCGCCATCTCCTGTTGACGGGGTACTCGTGCCGGGCCGACCAGGCGCTCGCATGGGGCCTGATGACCGAGCTCGTGGACACCGACGAGCTGCAGGACCGGGCGGTGGCCGTCGCCGAGCGCATCGCCAGCCGCTCGCCGTTGTCGGTCGAGGCCACCAAGGAGTGCCTCAACGCCTCGGCCGACCTCGACGGCGAAGCGGCACGCAGGCTCCAGGCCCGTACGTTCGCCAGGCTGTTCCGCACCGCCGATCACGCCGAGGCCCTCCAGGCGTTCTTCGCTCGGCGCCCTGGCACCTACGAGCGCCGATGAACGACCCGACGCAGGTGTGGCAACACGACGCGGTCGGCCAGGCCGAACTCGTCCGGAGCGGCGAGATCGCCCCCGACGAGGCGGTGCGTGTCGCGCTGCAGCGGGCCGAGGCGGTCGACGCGAGGATCAACTCGTTGGTCCACCGCCGCTTCGACGAGGCGCTCGACCAGGCTCGCGACGAGGCACGCGACGACGTGGTCCGGTCGTCGCCGCCCGGACACGGCGACGACCGGCCTTTCGCCGGGGTGCCCTTCGCGGTCAAGGACTGGAAGTGCACGACCGAAGGCGAACCGTCGACGTGGGGTATGGCCAGCCTGGTCGCCATCGACCGCCGCGCCACCGTGACCACCGAGCTCGCTCGGCGCTACGAAGCCGCCGGGCTGATCAGCATCGGGCGCACCAATCTGCCCGAGCTTGCCTTCGGGCCCCCGACCACCGAACCCGACGCGCACGGGCCCTGCGCCAACCCCTGGGCGCCGGACCACTCCGTCGGTGGATCGAGTGGCGGTTCGGCCGCAGCTGTCGCAGCGGGCATCGTTGCGGCGGCCAACGCCAGCGACGGCGGCGGGTCGCTGCGCATCCCGGCCGCGTGCTGCGGCCTGGTCGGGCTGAAGGTCAGCCGCGGCCGGATCACCAACGCGCCCCACGCCGACGGCCGGGGCACCAAGGTCGAGGGTCACCTGGCCCGCACGGTGCGCGACGTCGCCGCCCTGCTCGATGCGACGGCGGGCGCGGTACCGGGCGATCCCTACGGGCCGGCGCTGCCGACGGTGTCGTGGACGGATGCGGTGGCCCGGCCGCCGGGCCCGCTGCGCATCGGCCGGCTCGATCGCGCTCCCCGGTCGATGCACCCCGATGGCGACCCCGGCGAGCGCAACCGCACCGCGGTCGACACCGCGACCCGGTTGCTCGAGGGGTTCGGCCACCGGGTCGAACAGGACCATCCCGCCGGGCTCGATGAGCGCCTCCAGACACCCCAGCTCTACGCCGCGGAGCGGGCGGCGCTGCGGGTCACGATCGAGGAGGCGCTGGGACGACCCCTCGTGGCCGACGACGTCGAGCCCCGGACGTGGGCCCTGTTCCAGCTCGCTGCATCGAGCACCGGCTCGGCGGTCATCGCCGAGATGGAAGCCGAACAGCGCTGGGCCCGGTCGGTCGCCCAGTGGTGGCGAGGCGACGCCACCGACGCCGGGTTCGACATCCTGCTCACACCGGCACTCGGGCGCGACGTGCCCGTGCTCGGCGAGCTCAAGGAGACGGCGGCCGACCCGTTGGGCACCGTCGGCGCCGGCTTCGCGATGGCCTGGTTCACCTATCCCTTCAACGTCTCGGGGCATCCCGCGATCGTGGTGCCGGTGCTCGCCGCCGAGGACGGAGCGGTACCGCCGACGGCGGTGCAACTGGTCGCAGCGCACGGGCGCGAGGACCTGCTGCTGGCGCTCGCCGCCCAGTTCGAAGAGGCGCTGTCATGGCCCCGGCGCTGGCCCGCACTCGCCGGCGGCAGCTGACCGCGCCGACCGGCCGATGGCACCCGCCTACGACATCGGGATCCTCACGGGCTCGGGGCCCGACGCAGGTATCGACATGTGGGCGGCGATCCTCGACCGGTGGCGCACCGCGCTCGGCGACCGCTACACAGGCGACGCCGACGCCCCGGCGGTGCTCGTGCACAGCGTGCCCCAGCTGGGCGCCAGCATGGACCTGGCCCGCCACGTCGAGGCGCTGCGGGCGATCATCCTCGACCACGCCGCGGAGCTCGACCGGACGTGCCGGGCCTGGGTCATCGCGTGCAACACCCTCAACTGGTTCGAGCCGGCGATACGCGAGGCGAACCCATCGACCACTTTCGTGTCGTTCCGGTCGGTCGTCGAGGCGCTGGTGCGGGCGCAACCGCCGGCCTCGTCGGTCCTGCTGGGTGCCCGGCCCGTCGCCGAGTTGGGCCCGTGGTCGCCCTACGCCGCGCTCGCTCCGGCGGTGATCGCACCCGACGAACGCATCCTCGCCGAGACCCACCGTCTCATCGTCGACGTGAAGCGGATCGGGGCCTGCGCCGAGCTGACCTCCCGCCTCGACACGCTGTGCCGCAACCTACCGGCCACCCAGGTACTGCTCGCCTGCACCGAGCTGCCGCTGATCGCCGGCGACGACCGGCGCTGTGTCGACGTGACCCGGGCGGTGGCCGCCCACGTCGTCGACCGAACGCTCCGACACCGTAGATTGCGAGCGTGATGAAGTCCGTCGTCAACGCCATCAAGGTGGTCGAGGAGCTCGCCACGGGCGGCGACAACGGCGTGGGCGAGCTGGCCCGACGCACGGGCATCCCCAAGAGCACGGTGCAGCGTTGCCTCGACACGCTGCACGCACAGGACTGGATCGAGCGTGTCCCGGGCGACGATCCCCGCGTGCCGACCACCTGGCGCCTCTCGTCGCGCCTCGCCATGCTCGCCGGCGGCGACGACACCGAGGCGTTCGTGACGCTGGCCCGGCCGTTCATCGAACGGCTCCGCGACGAGAGCGAGGAGTCGGTTCACCTGGCGGCGCTGGAGGGCGCCGACATCGTGCTGCTGGAGCGGGTGCCGGGGCCGGGCGCTATCCAGATCGTCCTGCCGCTCGGGCATCGGGTACCGGCCTATGCGGCGGCCACCGGCAAGGCCATCCTGGCCTGCCTCGACGACACGGAGCTCGCAGCGCACCTCCCGGACCGTCTGGACGCGTTGACGGCATCGACCATCACGTCGCGGCGGACCCTGCTGCGCGAACTGTCGGCGGTGCGGGCGCGGGGCTGGGCGACCAACGTGGGCGAGTGGGAGCGCTCGGTGGTGGCGGTCGCGGCGGCGGTCGTCGTCGACGGTCGCCCTCGCGCCGCGGTGTCGGTGTCGACCACACCCGATCGCCTGCCACCGGAGCGTCTCGACGCCGTGGGCCGCCAGGTGGTCGCCACCGCCGACGCCATCGCAGGCGCCGCACGCAACCGCAGCCGCCGGTCCTGAGCCGCGTTCGGGAGGGGCGAGACGACGGGTCCGTCGGGGCTCCCTAGGCTGGGACCCATGTCCGCTCCGACGCCCGCCGCAGACCCCGTCCTCCAGGCCGTCGCACTGGGCCCGCAGTGGCCCACGATCGATCCGTTCCTGTTCTGCGCGCATCACGACGACGCCTATCCCGAAGGCGACGGATCGATGGCGCCCGCGGCGTCGCTCGAGGGCCGCCAACTCGGTCAGGACTTCGCCGGCATCGACGGCTGGAACATGTACCACGGCCGCACCGTGCCGGGGTTCCCGGCACACCCGCATCGGGGTTTCGAGACCGTCACCTACGTCCGCAAGGGCGTCATCGACCACAGCGACAGCCTCGGTGCCGCCGCCCGCTTCGGGCGCGGCGACGTGCAGTGGCTGACCGCCGGGCGCGGCATCCAGCATTCCGAGATGCTCCCGCTGTTGGCCGACGACCGGCCGAACCCGCTGGAGCTGTTCCAGATCTGGCTGAACCTGCCCGCCGAACGCAAGCTGGTCGACCCGTCGTTCACGATGCTGTGGGGCCGGGACCTGCCGGTGGCCCGGCCGGCACCGGGCGTCGAGATCACCGTCATCGCCGGCACGCTCGCCGACCCGACCGGCACCATCACCGAGGCGCCCACTCCCCCTCCCGACAGTTACGCCGCGCAGGCCGATGCCGACGTGGCGATCTGGCACATCGTGCTCGGCCCCGACGCCGACTGGACGATGCCCGCCGCGACCGGTCCCGACACCGTGCGCACGCTGTACGTGTTCAGCGGCGATGGCCTGGTGGTCCACACCACCGGCCTGAGGCGCAACATCGGAGCCGTCATCGACGCCACGCGGGACCTGGACCTCGCCGCCGAGGCGACCGGGGCCGAATGCCTGCTGTTGCAGGGGCGCCCCATCGGAGAGCCCGTGGCCCGTTACGGCCCGTTCGTGATGAACACCGAGGCCGAGATCCGCCAGGCGTTCGCCGACTACGAGCGGGACCGTTTCGGTGGCTGGACCTGGGACCGCGACGACCCCGTGCACCCCGCCGATGCGCATCGTTTCGCCCGCTATCCCGACGGCCGCGTCGAGGAGCTCGACAGCCTCGATTGAGCGGCGACGCCGGTCGACGTCATCCTCGTGACACCCAGGCTGACACCGGGGCCCCCGATAGGTAGTGTTCGCCAGCTCTCGTGCACAAGGTGGGGTGATGCGATGATCGTTGCGAGCGTCCAGAGTGAGCCCGCGTTCAGCTTCATGGTGTTGGCGTTGACCATCATCATCGGCCCGCTGGTGGCACAGAAGCTGCGACTACCAGGGCTCATCGGCCTGTTGATCGCGGGTGCCGTCATCGGCCCGAACATGCTCGGAGTGCTCGAACAGTTCCGGTTCATCGAGGCGGTCGGCAGCATCGGGGTGCTCTACCTGATCTTCCTCGCGGGGCTCGGCCTCGACATGAAGACCTTCGAGGAACACCGCAACGCGGCGCTGTCGTTCGGGCTCATCACCTCGTTCGTGCCCTGGATACTCGGAACGCTCGCCGCGTCGTCGCAGGGCTATGAGTTCAAGACGGCCGTGCTCATCGGATCGTTCTGGGCGTCGTTCACGCTCGTGTCCTACGGCGCGGTCACCAAGTTCGGCCTCACCCGCAACCCCTCGATGGCGGCCACCGTCGGCGCCAGCTCCATCACCGACACCATCGGCCTGGTCGCGCTGGCGATCATCATCGGATCCGAGACCGGCGACAGCAACACGGCCGTGCTCATCATCGAGATCGCAGCCGGCCTGGCCCTGCTCGCGGCGTACTGCCTGGTGCTGTTGCCGTGGGTGACCCGGTGGTTCTTCGCAGGCCTCGGCCAGGAACGCGAGTTGCGGTTCCTGATGATTCTCGTCGGGTTCCTCTCGGCGGCCGTGGTGGCCGAAGTGGTGGGGCTCGAAGCGCTGATCGGTGCGTTCTTCGCCGGCCTCGGCCTCAACCGCCTGGTGCCCAACCAGAGCACGCTGATGGCTCGTATCGACTTCTTCGGCAATGCCCTGTTCATCCCGGCGTTCCTGGTGTCGGTGGGGCTGATCATCGATCCGGCGGTGCTGTTCCAGGGATCCACGCTGCAACTGGCGGCCTGGTTCGCCGCCGCCCTGTTGACCGGCAAGGGCCTCTCGGCCGTCCTGAGCGGACGGATCAGCGGCTTCTCGACCGCCGAGGTCGGCTTGATGTTCAGCCTGTCGAGCGCCCAGGCAGCGGCCACGCTGGCCTCGACGATCATCGGGTTCGAGACGGGCCTGTTCGGCGACGAGGTCGTCAACGCGGTGATGATGGTCATCGTCATCAGCTTGTTCGTGTCGAGCATCGGCTCGTCGTACTTCGCACCACGCGTCGTGCCGTTCGAGTCGACCGACCGACGCCTCGGGGAGATGATCCTGATCCCCCAGACCAGCGGGCACGACAGCGTCGGTGCCCTGTGGTTGGCGGGTCGTGTGGCCGAATCCGACGGCGGGCACGTGCTGCCGCTGATCGTCGCCGTCAACGACCGCCCCGAGGCGTTGGCCGAACGGCGCGCCGAGATGGAGGCGGTCCGGGCCACCCTGAAGTCGCTCGGCATGCCCTTCGACCCCGAACTGCGGGTCGACCGGTCCGTTGCCGGGGCCGTCGACCGGGTCGCGCTCGAACAGGATGCGTCCCTGGTGTTGCTCACCTGGCCGGGCCGCAGCGACCTGCGCGATCTCCTCCTCGGTGGCACCAACGACGAGATCGCGGCGACGACCGACCGACCCATCGCGGTGGCCGACCTCGAGCGCCGCAAGTACCGGCGGGTACTGGTGGCGCTGTCCGACGAGGACCTCGCACCGGGCCTGCGCCCCGATGCCCGAATGGCCCTCGACCTCGCCGGGCGCCTGGCCGGGAGCGCCTCGCTGGACCTGGCCATCGGCCCGGTCGACCTGGCGTCGACGGTCACGAACCCCGGCGAAGAGCCCCTGCCGGCGCCCGAGGATGCGGTGCACCTGCCCGGGCCACGCCAGATCATGGCGTGGGTGGCCAAGCACGCGGGGGCCGACGACGTCGTGATCGTGGCGGCGCGTGGCAATCCGTTCTCGCTGCTGCAGTCGATGCAGGGCAACGACTGGGCGCTCGTCGCCGTGTCGACGCACCAGGATGCGCAGTGGTACTCCTCGGAGGGCGCGCTGGGCGTGACCGTGCCCCGCACCTCACGTTGAGCGCCATCGCGTCGTAGGGTCGCGGCCATGGCCGACCACATCCGCTACACCGCCGACGGCGCCGTCGGCACCATCACCATCGACCGGCCCGCAAAGCGCAACGCCATGACGTTCGCGATGTTGGGCGAGTTCATCGAGACGGTCGCCGCGGCCGACGCCGATCCCGACACGGTCGTGCTGGTCATCACCGGCGTGCCCGGCGCGTTCTGCGCCGGCACCGACCTGAGCGACCTGGCGTCGATCCCGGGCGAGTCCCGGGGCCTGCGCGGTACCGCCGAGGAGCGCGACAAGTGGTGGCCCATCGCCCAGACGTCCAAGCCCACCATCGCCGCCATCGACGGACCGGCCGTCGGGATGGGCGCCGAGTTCAGCTCGCAGTGCGACCTGCGCATCGGCTCCACCAACGCCCGCTTCGCCTGGAACTTCGTGCACCGGGGCCTGGTGCCCGACACCGGCGCCGGTACATGGCTGTTGCCGCGCATCATCGGGGTCCAACCCGCGCTGCGCCTGCTCTACACCGGCGAGATGATCGACGCCGCCGAGGCCCTGGCCCTCGGCTACCTGCTCGAGGTCGTCGAACCGGACCAGGTGCTGGCCCGAGCGCAGGGCCTCGCGGCGACCATCGCCGAGGGCTCGCCGCACAGCCTCCGACTCATCAAGAGCCTGGTCCATCAGGGCCTCACGGCCCCGGTGGGCGAGCACATGGCGCGCCACACCCAGGCGATGGCGGCGTGTTTCGCCAGCGCGGACCACGCCGAGGGCGTCGCCGCATTCCTCGAACGGCGGCCCGCGAAGTTCACCGGCAGGTAGTGAGCCGCCCGGCACATTTCGGCCCCAGTTCCTCATGACCGGCTGATGCGTGGAAAGATCTCCGCGACAGGAAGGGGCATACATGCCCACGGATACCTGGTGTACCCACGACAGCCATCACTCCTTCTGCCAGGAGTGCATGGACGGCCCACAACCCCTGGAGGGCCGAGCTGCATCGAAGCCGACCCGCGCCCAGGCCGTGCCGGCGGTGCCCCTGATGGCCCGCCAGACCCCGACCGCCGCCGAGGCGGCCGTCGCCGGAGCCGACTGACCGCACTCCTCACGCAGCGACGCACCGCTTCCGCCCTCCGGGGCACCTGACTCCCCCACCAGCTCGCCGCCCGGAGCGACGGGCATCCGGCCGTTTTGTCGTGCGCCCCATGGCACCCTGACCCCCATGACCGGGGTTTCCGAGGCACGACGAGCGGCTGTCGCGGTGATCGCTGCCACCGTGTTGTTGGGGACCATCGGCACCGCCGCCGAACTCGGTCCCGACGACGTGTCGGCCACCACAACGGCAGCGTGGCGGACGACGATCGGAGCGGCCGTGCTCGCGGCGTGGGCTTCGCGACGCGCCGCTGCTCCCTGGTCGTTTCCGCTGCCCCCGAAGCTGGTGGCCGTGGCCGGCGTGGCCGTGGCGGCAAATCAGCTGGCATTCTTCGAGGCGATCGACCGCACCGGCGTCGCCGTCGGCACGACCGTCGCCATCGGCACCATCCCCGCGGCGGCCGGCCTGGTGGACCTGCTCGTGCATCGGATCCGCCCGACGCTCGGTTGGGTCGCCGGTGTCGTGATGGCGATCGTCGGTGTCGCCGTGCTGACCGGTGCCGGCGAAGGGGTCGTGTGGGGCGGCGTGGCATTCGCCGTCGTGGCCGGCGCGGCGGTTCCCGTGTTCGGGCTGGTGGCCCAGCACCTGATGGCCGACCGACCGGCACTGACCGCAATGGCGACGGTGTTCGGCGGCGGCGCCGTGGTGCTGTCACCGCTTGCTCTCGCCGGCGCAGCCGAGGCGTTCGGCTCGCCGGCGGCCGCCGCGACGGTGCTGTATCTCGGCGCAGCGACGCTGGCGGGGGCGTTCCTGCTGTGGGGAGGCGGACTGCGGGTGCTCGGGCTCAGCGCCGTCGCTGCGATCGGCCTGCTCGAACCAGCCGTCGCTGCGACGCTGGCGGTGCTGGTGCTCGACGACTCGGTCACAACAGCACTGGTCGCCGGGGTGGCCATCGTGATCGCAGGGGTGGCCGTGGCATCGTCGGCGGTGGGCGGCTCCGAGCCGACGACATGAGACCGAGATCACGGTCGCGGCGGCGGAGGTGATGACCGCCCGGCGCGTGCGCAGACGGGCAGCCGGGTGAGTTCAGTGCTCGGCGATGCAGAACTCGTTGCCCTCGGGGTCCGCGAGGGTGGTCCAGCGCATGCCGTACTCGTCCTTGTCGTGGATGTGCGTGGCGCCGAGCGCCAGGAGTCGCTCGACCTCGGTGGCGCGATCGTCGGCGCCGAGGTCGAGGTGCACGCGGTTCTTGGCGGTCTTGGGTTCTGGCACGGCGATGAACATCATCGACGGTGCGCCGGTGGCGTCGTCTTCGGCGATGCGGGCGAAGAACCGGCTGGCGCCGGGTTCGCCGGTGTCGATGGGACGGCCGAGCGCTTCGGACCAGAACGTGGCCAGCCTCAGGGCGTCGGCGCAGTCGAAGGTGATGGCAGCGGTGTGCAGGGTCATGGTGGTTCCTCTCGTGGTTCGGTGGACGGGGTGCGCGGGACGGGTTCGACCGGGGCTGGGCGTCAGCGGGCCAGGTCGACCGAGCCGGCGACGATCGGCCAGACGATCTCGGTGCGGAGTTGCTCGTCCGGCAGCAGCTCGCCGATGGTCTCGTCGACGCTGACGACGTAGTGCTCGCGCACCGCCGCGCCTGCGGACGTGGCGTGGGTGGCAACCCATGCGCCGAGCTGGCGGTAGGTGTCGCCGATGGTGGCGAAGCTCCCGACGTGGGTCATCACCGCGGCGGTCACCTCGGGGAGCATCGTCAGGGTGACGCCGAGTTCGAGAACGGGCTCGGGCAGAGCGGCCGGCTCGGTGATCGGCAGGTATGCGCTGACCTCCTCACCGTCGCCACGGACCTCCTCCGGGTACAGGGCGCCGCTGGGGCCGGCCATGGCGAGGCCGGTCGCGGTGAGTGCCTGCCAGAGCCGCGCGTAGGCATCGCCCAGGAATACCGCGTAGTCGGCCTCGGTGACGGTGCCGACGACGGCGATGGCGTGGCGGGCCGGTTCGGTGCGGACATGGACGGGCGTGGCGATGGTCGGCAGCGCCATGGCGGTGTGGAGCTCGTCGACGATGCGGGTGACCTCGGCCAGTCTGGCGACCATGGCCGCCTGGTGCTCGGCGATGAGCTTGCGGGTGATGTCGGGATCGCGAGCCGCCATGATCTCGGCGATGTCCCGGAGCGGCACGTCGAGGTCGCGCAGACGCTTGATGATCTGGGCGTCGGCGAGCTGGGAGACCCGGTAGGACCGGTACCCCGTGGCCGGGTCGATCGACGCCGGCACCAGCAGGCCCTGGTCGTGGTAGGAGCGCAGGGCCTTGATCGACACGAGCGAGGCTCTGGAGAACATGCCGATGGGCATGCGGACGTCGGGATCGTTCATGCCGGCCAGCGTGCACCCTCCCCCCGGGGGAGAGTCAAGGGCCGCTTGCCATGTCGCTGACACACGCCGTGCCCTCGCCACCCAGATGGCCGGTGGGTTCGTCGGCCAACAGGTTCGGGGGCCGGTTGCTCGGGCGGATCAGCTCGTGCGGCGCGTGGCGGAGGACGTCGAGCCCTGGCGATGGTTCCGGCGCTCGGGAGTCTCCTTCGCGGTCAGCGCCATGGCCTCGTGTTGCTGACCTGTCGCGGGTGCATTCGAGGAGGAGCCGCTGAAGATTCTTCTCTCTCGGGTTGTGCATCGCACACGCCGACCCCGACGGATCGCTCCCCGACGAAAACGAACGCGGCCGCCGCTGCTCAGTGAAGAAGCGTGCCGACGGCACCGTCAGCGGACAATTCAACCTCGACACCATCGGCGGCGACGCCGTCCGCACCGCCATCGAACGCGAAGCCCACCGCCTCTTCTGCATCGACGCCGATCCCAGCAATCCCGAATGGAAACAGCCGAAGCCACACCAACGCCCGCGTGGTCAACCTCATCACTATCCCTCCGCACCGACCGCACCGTCGGCGCACCACTCATCCACGTCGTCGTCGGCCTCGACATCCTCGAAGAAGCCATGTGCCGCAAAGCCGCCACCGACACCGGCATCACACCCATCGGCCCCGACGGACAGCCACTCGGCGACGACCTCGGCATCGACCCCCACAATCCGCTGCGGCGCTGCGAACTCGTCGACGGCACCCCGCTGCACCCCAACCAAGTCCTCGCACTCCTCGGCGTCGCCACCATCCGCCGCATCGTCCTCGATGCAGACGGCGAAATCCTCGACATCGGACGTGGCTCGAGGAAATTCCCTCAATACATGAAAGACGCCGCCACCGCCGCGCAGCGCGGCCGATGCTGCGAACACGGCTGCGACGCCAAACCAACCTGGCTCCACGCCGACCACATCGTGCCCTGGACCCCCAACGACCCCAGCCAACCCCCAGGACGCACCGCCACCCGGAACCTCCAAATGCTCTGCGGCGCCGGCAACCACGCCAAGAGCAACCGACCCAACCCACCACCACCCACTCCACCGGCCCGGACGAAGAGCTCCCCGCCGGCGAGACCAGCGGCGGCGAAACCCCGCCCCGGCACACGACGCGCCGAACCGGCCGACGACCCGCCCCAACCCGGACCACGCCCCGGCGACCCGAGCGAGCCATGAAGTACCCGAATCCGACGGACGACGACTCGCAGGCATGGTCCGACCTGCTCACAGCAGCCGACGCGTCCCTGCTCACCCGCCGGACCCGACGGGACCTCGCTGCGCCTTGCCGGCTGGCTGCCGCTGCGCGTCGACGACCGCGAACGCCTCTACGTTCGGCGAGCGGCCTGCGCCGCTCCGAAGCGGTCGGTGTCAGCGTCTGCGCACGACTCGACTCGTACAGGGGAACGAACGTGGCGCCTCAGCTCTCGGGCAGGCGCGCTGCGAGTGTCGCAGCCCTGCTCCGGTCCGGTTCAGCCGGTGATGGCTCCGAGGGCATCGACCAACGCGACGCTGGTGAGGTTGCCGACGAGGCCGTCCTGCATGCGGTTCATCATGTAGGCCACCGTGATGCGGTTGTCGAGGTCGTTGATGACGAGCGAACCGCCCCAGCCGCCCCAGTAGCAGACCTTGCCGGAGGTGATGCCGGCGAGATCGTCGGGATTGGCGAGGTTGTAGACCAGCCCGAACCGCACCGGGGTCCCCAGCACCATGTCGATGCCGCGAGCCTGCTCCTCGAAGACGGCGTCGATCGTCTCGGCGCCGATGAGAGCGACATCGCCGACCCGGCCGCCGTTGGAGATCGCCGCCTGGATGGTGGCGACCGATCGGGCGTTGCCGTGGCCGTTGGCGGCGCCGACGGTGGCGGCCCGCCAGCCGTCGGTCCAGGAGATGTCGGCGCTGGGTGCCGGCCCGGTGAAGGTCTTGATCATGATCGAGTCGGGATCGATCTCGGCGGGCAGCGCCATGGGCGGAGGCGGGATGACGTTGGAGATGCGGTCGTGGTTCTCGGGGGGCGAGCCGATGGTGAAGTCGGCGCCCAGCGGCGCGGCGACCTCCTCGGCGAAGAACTGCTTGAGGCCGCGGCCGTCGATGCGCCGGATGACCTCGCCGATCAGGTGGCCCTGGTTCAGAGCGTGGTAGCCCGACGCAGTGCCGGGCTCCCACCATGGGGCCTGGGCGGCGAGGTGGGCGGTGGCGGCCTCGTCGTCGAAGATCAGGTCGACGCCGACAGGCTGCTCCCAGGCGCTGACGCCGGACGTGTGCCCCATGAGGTGGCGGACCTCGATGGCCTCCTTGCCGTTGGCGGCGAACTCGGGCCAGTAGCCGGCAACGGTGGCGTGGGGATCGAGCTGTCCCCGGTCCATCAGCACCAGTGCGGCCATCATCGTCATGGTCTTGGTGGTGGACCAGACGTTGGTGATGGTGTCGCGCTCCCACGGGCGCGTCTGCGCATCGTCGGCCCAACCGCCCCAGCAGTCGGTGACGATCTCGCCGTCGACGGCGACGGCCAGCGACGCCCCGAGGTCGTAGCCGCTGGCGAGCTGACTCTCGATGATGTCGGCCAAGGCCTGGAATCGCTCGTCGGTGTGGCCCTGCAGTTCGGTCATCTCGTATCCCCCGGATGGTCGTCGGGGCGCAACTGTAGAACCTCGCCGGCGAGCCCGTTGTCGTGAGCGCCGGCCCCGATCGCACCGACCGATGACAACGGCCCCGACTGCACGAGGCCGCCTACGATGAGCGACGTGACACTGTCCGCAGCGACACCCACCGTCGACGAGTTCGAGGTGCACCGACGCGCTCTCACCGGTTACTGCTAGCGGATGCTGGGATCGGGTTCGGAGGCGGAGGACGCGGTGCAGGAGACGATGCTGCGGGCATGGCGCGGCGCCGAGAGCTTCGCCGGACGGTCCAGCGTCCGCACGTGGCTGTTCCGGATCGCCACCAACGTCTGCACCGACATGGGACGCAGCCCCCAGCGCCGGGCCCGACCCGTCGACCTCGGCCCGGTCCGCGAGCCCGATCCCGCGTATCTCGCGGACATCCTCCCCGACGGGTCGTGGATCACCCCGATCGCCGACGCGTCGGTCATCGATCCAGGGGCTGATCCGGCCGAGATCGCCGCCACCCGCGACACCATCCGGCTGGCGTTCGTCAGCGCGCTCCAGCTTCTCCCGGCCCGCCAGCGCGCCGCGCTGGTGCTGTGCGACGTGCTGCGCTGGCCCGCCGTCGAGGCCGCCGAGTTGCTCGAGACGTCCACGTCATCGGTCAACAGCGCGCTCCAGCGGGCCCGAGCCACCATGGCGGGTGCGCCGACGGCATCGCCGGCGCCGCTGAGCGACGACGAGCAACGGTTCCTGGCCCGCTACGTCGATGCCTTCGAGCGCTACGACATGGATGCCCTCGCGGCGCTGCTCCACGACGACGTCACCCAGAACATGCCGCCCTACGCCATGTGGCTGCAGGGCCGCGACGACGTCCTCGCCTGGTACGTCGGCCCCGGCATCGAGTGCAAGGGCTCGCGGGTGCTCACCGGACGCGCCAACGGCTGCCCGGCGTTCGCCCAGTACCGCATCGACCCTGCCGGCGGGCACGCCGCGTGGGCGTTGCAGGTCCTCGAGCTGCGCGGCGATCGCGTCGAGGCCATCCACGCATTCCTCGACACCGCCGAGTCGTTCCCCCGCTTCGGTTTCCCACCTCGCCTCGACTGACGCGCACCATCTCGGGGTCGGAGCGATGGCGCGGGCCGGCCCCCGAGGGTCAGGTCTCACCGAGGGCGCGGAGACGCTCGATACGGGGGTCGTCACCACCGAGATAGCGGACGAGGATGCCCGACACGGTCTCGATACCGAGGGTGCCCGCTGCGGCCATCTCCTCGAGGTCGGCCCAGTCCTTCGTGCGATCGAAGAATGCCTTGAAAACCGCCAGATCGGGGCACGACAGGAACGGCACCTCTCGACCGGCGAAGCTCTCGAGGCGGGCCCGTCGTGCAGCGGCATCGTGGAAATCGGTGGTGTTGAAGAACACGTCGACGGGCGTGCGGTCCCACCAGAGCCGGGTCTGTCCGTCGCGTGCGATCTCGGTGCGGTTGTCGTCGTCGACGGTGATCCCGACGGGCAGCGCGGCGTAGACCCGATCGGCCGATGCGATGTCGACGAAGACGTTCACGTCGATGTCGATGGTGCCTCGGGCCCGACGGGTGCACCATGCGAGGGCGAGCGCACCACCGAAAGCGTGCGGTATGTCCGCCTCGGTCAGGGCTTCGTCGAGTTCGAGGATGCGGGCGACGAGATCCACGTCAGCGCCGTCCGAAGACGGGGGCCTCGAGCCGGTGTGCCGTCCCGGCGGGGAAGGCTGCAGCCAGCCGGAGCACGGCGACCAGTTCGTCGCCGCGGGTGAGCCCCGGCTCGCCCCGATGACGACGTCGCAACTCGGTGTCGAGCGAGAAGCCGGCGGCCCGCACGATGCGGTCGAGCGTGTCGACGGTGGGTGTCTTGGCCCCGTGCTCGTAGGCCGACAGCGTCGAGTGCGACGTTCCCGCGACCGCGGCGAGTTCGCGCAGGGAGAGCCCGGCCTCGGAACGCACGGTTCGCAGCAACAAGGCGGCATCCACGCTGACCATGCTACCGCAGGTGGTATCTGCTTGGATACCACCTGCGTCGGTGCAGGCTCGGCGGCGCAATGATCGGTGGCATGAGCGCGTCGGTCGCAGCCACCGGAGCGGGCACCTCGCCGAGGAACGCCTCGACCAGCCAGGCCAGCAACTCGTCGTCGACGTCGGCCGCATCGTCGATGTCGACGACGTGGTGATACCGGCTGCCGTGGTCGACGACCTTGCGCGACAACCGCGTCGACTCGAGCTTGCGGCGCAGCGGGAACCCGACCGCAACCCACCGCTTCATGGGGCGCAGCAGCTCCCGCCCACAGTCGGGACAGGTCCACCTCGTGCCTGCTGCGGCCATCAGGCCAGAGTACCGAGCGTGTGGTCTACGACTCGCACGCGAACCGCTGGGGTCAAGTCGTACTTTCAACCAACTCATCACGCAGCGGCCTCCAGGCTCGACGACCTGGAGTTGGTTGAAAGTACGACTTGACCCCTGCCATGCCTGACCCGCCTGCCCTGCCCAGACCTGCCTCTCAGATGGCGGCGACCACGGCGATCGGGGGGAGGTCGCCGGTGACGCGGCGCCAGGTGTCGCCGGCGTCGTCGGAGGCGAACAGGGTGCCGGTGGTCGACCCCATCATCAGCCGATCGCCCGTGGCGTCGACGTCGAAGGCGTGGCGGTACACCAGGTGGTAGGCGTCGATCTGAGGCAGCCCGGCTCGGGCGACGTCGAAGGTGGCACCGCCATCGCGGGTGCGGGCCACCACCAACGCGCCGTCGACGGGGATGCGGTACTCGTCCTTCACCGCCGGGACGAACCACGCCGTGTCGGCGTCGTGGGGATGCACGGCGACCGCGAACCCGAAGCTCGACGGCGGCACCTCGAGCTCCTCCCAGGTGGTCCCGGCGTCGGTCGATCGGAACACGCCGTTGTGGTGCTGGGTCCACAACACGTTGGGGTCCGACGGGGCCCGCACGGTGCGGTGGGGGTCCTGGTCGACCGGGTCGTACTCCTGGCCCGGCGGCATGTACTCGTTGCGCATGCCCGTGAGCACCTCCCAGCTCGCTCCCCCGTCGGCGGTGCGCCACGTGCCTCCGCACGACACGCTGACGACGAGCCGGCCCGGCCCGCGGGGGTCGACGGCGATCGAATGGATGCCGGGGAAGTCGTAGCCGCCACCGACCCATTGCGAGCGTCGTTCGTCATTCCAGAGCGCCTCGACCAGCGACCACGAGTCGCCCCGGTCGTCGGAGCGGAAGAGGCCGCCGGGGATCGTGCCGCACCACAGGGTGCCGGGCTCGTCGGGATGGCCCGCCGCCAGCGACCAGATCAGCTCCACGCTCCAGGGCACCGGCAGCTGTCGCATCGGTTCGATGTCGACGAGGCCATCGGGCTTGGGGGGATAGCGCGGAGCCTCGATCTCGGTGAAGGTCGCTCCCCCGTCGTCGCTGCGGTGCAGCTTCTGGCCGAAGTGGCCGTGGTTGAGCGCCACGTAGATGGTGGCGTCGCGCCGGTCGTGCAGGACGGCCGTCACGGGCTCGCCCAGGAACTGCCGGTGCACCACCTGGTCGTCGCAGACGAAGAACAGCCCCTTGCGGGTGCCCACCATCCAGGTGGTCTGCGGGGTCGGTCTCGTGCCCGCATCGCTCGTCGTTGCCATCGTCATCCTCCCGAGAGTGCCTGCATCACGTAGATCTCGTCGTCGTCGCCGACCGGGTCGCTCAGACCGGCGCGGTCGGCGACCAGCGCCCCGTTGACGAACACGGCGACGTGGCGGCGCACGGCTCCCTGGTCATCGAGCACGTACCGCTCCACCGCCGGGTTCTGCGCGAAGCACGCCGCCAACGCGTCGGCGACCGTCGCCGCCTCGACCCGGGTGTCGCGCACCTCGACGAGCTTGTCGAGGTTGCGGGTGAACCGAACCCAGGGCATCAGCGCGCCCCTTGGAGGGCGCCGGGCATCGCCATCAAGCAGCAGCGTCGGGTTCGACGTTGACCATCCAGGACACGCCGAACTCATCGACGCAGGTGCCGAACAGCGGCGACCAGAACGTCTCGTCCAACGCCATGGTGACGGTACCCCCTTCGGCCAGCGCCTCGAAGATACGCCGGGCCTCGACCTGGTCGGCCAACGTGATGTTCAGCGACGCGCCCTTGACGGTGGCCTCGGCCTGGGGGTCGTCCGACGCCATGAGCAGGTCGCCGTCACCGAAGGTCAGCGCGGCGTTGATGACGAAGTCGCCGGGGGCCTCGAAGGGCATCTCCTCGCCGGGCGGCAGGTCGGCCGCGGTGAGGATCTCGAGCTCGCCACCGAGGATCTCCTGGTAGCGGGTCATCGCCTCGCGGGTCGTGTTGGGCAGGGACAGGTAGGGGTACAGGGCCATGGCGCTCTCCTCGGATCGTGGCGGGCCGGTACAGGTAATGACGGCGCAGGCCTCGCAGAATCATCGGTCATCGAGGAAATCGCCGGGGGAATCCGATCCTCGAGGCCGGATCGTTTGGCGACATCTCCTGCGCCACCGCGCAGAGCCCGGTCGGCGCGGGTTCAGGGCTGCAGGTCGAACGGGTCGAGCAGGTCGAGCTCGAGGTCGCCGAAATCGCGGGTGTTGCGGGTGGCGAGCGTGAGCCGTTGCGTCCGGGCGATGGCGGCGATCTGGGCATCGGGGACGGCGATGGGATGACCGGCGCGGCGACGGCCGGCAGCGATCGCGCCGTAGGCGACGGCGGCGGCCTGGTCGAAGACGATGATGCGTGATGCGAACCCGTCGAGCACGAATCGCTCGAACCGGCGGACGAGATCGGCCCTGCGGTCGGCATCGTCGAGTAGAGCCAGGCCGAAGTGGATCTCGGCGATGGTGATGGTCGAGAGATGCAGGTGCTCGGGGAGCTGTTCGGCGAGCCAGGCCACCACGCTCGGCGAGGGCTGCGGTCGCATGACCTCGGAGACGACGTTGGTGTCGAGCAACAGCATCAGCAGAACCGGGGCGGCTCGTGTGAGGGATGCCGAGGAAGGTCGAGGTCGACCCCGTGCTCGGCGCCGAACAGCCCTGTCGCGAGTTGCGCCAGATCGGTCGGCGTCGTGACCGCGACCCGCAGGATCCGTCGCACCTCTTCCTCCATCGACACGCCGTGGTCGGCGGCGCGTTTGCGGAGCAGGTCGGCAACAACGTCGTCGAGATTGCGGATGGTCAGGTTCGCCACGCCACAAATGCTAGCGCGTGCTAGCGCGTGCCGGCACGGGCCGGAACCGGTCTCGGGTTCAGTTCATCCGGTCCGCAGCGAGGGCCCACCTCGGGTTGCCCTCGCTCGCCGGGCCCGCCGGCGTCGGCGACGGGGCAGGCTCGTCGGGAGCCAGGGCCTCGGCGGCCTCGTGGGCGAGGCCGATGCCGGCCTGGGTCATCGTGAGGTAGGTGGTGTCGGCGCCGGCCTCGATCAGCAGCGCCTGATGGTCCTCGTGGAGGGCGTGCGACACGATCGGGCCGGCGAAGCCGGCTCGGCGCAGGTTGCGGGCCGCGATGAGCTTGGCCTCGACGTCGTCCATTGCCAACACGGCGGCCTCGATCCGGTCGAAACCGCAGGTGCGCCAGAAGTTGGCGTCCTCGGCGTCGGCGAACTCGACGTTGCGGCCCGCCTCACGGTGTGCGGCGGCCTTGTAGGTGTCGGCGTCGAGGCCGATCACCCGGTAGCCCAGCTCTTCGAGCTGCGCGTAGGCGGCGGTGCCGGTGCGGCCCATGCCGAACACGATGAGCTGTGCGTCGCCGAGCGCCTTGGGCTGTTCGTCGGGGTGCACGGTGTCGCGCTCGAAGCGGGCGAGGCGGGCCTCGTAGCGGTCATACAGCGGGTGGGCGAAGCGGTTGAGCGGCGCCGAGATCACGAACGAGACCGACACGGCGATGGCCAGGTGCACCAGGTACTCCGGCAGCACCCCGGCGGCCACGATCAGGCCGAACTCGGAGTAGGCCGTGAGGGTGAGCGCCGCCAGGAACGAGCTGCGCGAGCGGAGCCCGAATGCGGCGAACAGCGCGAAGAACAGCACCCCCTTGAGCGCCAGCGCCACACCCACGGCGGCAGCGAAGGCCACCGCACCCCAGCCGGGGAGGCCGGTGAGGCCGATCTGGAGGAAGAAGCCGACGAGGAAGATCTCCTTGAGCGACCACAGCGAGTCCGACAGCTCCTTGGCCCGAGGGTGGGTGGAGAGCAGTACGCCGATGGTGAGGGCGCCGATCTCCGACGACAGGCCCATGGCCTCGAAGCCTATGCCGCCGATGACGAGCGACAACAACATGCCCATCAGCACGAGGAGCTCGTCGTGGCCGGCGATGTCGAGCAGCCGGTGCAGCACCGGTCGCAGCAACGGCAGACCGAAGAGCAGCAGCGCCCAGACGTTGGGCACCTTGCCGGACCAGATGGCCAGGACGATGAGGGCGATGATGTCCTGCACGATCAGCACGCCGATGGCGCTGCGGCCGTGGAAGACCCCGAGCTCGCGCTTGTTCTCGAGCAGCTTGGCGGCCAGCACCGTCGACGAGAACGACAGGGCGATGCCCAACAGCAGCGCCGTCTCCCAGTCGACGCCCATGGCGAGCTTCATCACCGGCGTGAACAGCGACGTGCTGATGGCGAAGTGCACGAGCGCGCCGCCGACCACGTGGGGCTGCGCGACCTGGCCGATCTTCAGCTTCAGGCCGACGGTGAACAACAACATGAGCACGCCCAGGTGGGCGACATGTTCGAGGGTCTCGCCGGTGTAGGTGGGGACGTCCAGGACGTCCTTGCCGATGTTGATGGCGAACCCTGCGGCCAGGAAACCGACGAGAGGGGGCAGGCCGATCTGGCGGACGGCGAGTCCGAAGAAGAAGGCGAAGCTGATCGTGATGACTTCGAACACCGTCTGCGCCTTTCGATGGGGGGCACGGCCGATGAGGGGCACGGCGGCGACGTCCGCCGGGCGAACGCTGTTCCCCTGTCGGCAGTTCGCGGCCGACCATGAGCCGGACGGCTCACCGAGCCCCGGCGAGGTGATCCCGACACCCCCGGCGGCGCAGGAGCGCAGGGCTATCGTCTGGTGATGACCGGTTCGTCACGGCCTGGGCTGCACGTCGGCCTCGCCGGTGC
Organism: Acidimicrobiales bacterium; assembly: GCA_046290435.1. GTDB lineage: Bacteria > Actinomycetota > Acidimicrobiia > Acidimicrobiales > UBA8592 > CAVQUE01. The sequence continues at coordinate 6,629 of JBKAGO010000073.1, read as the reverse complement.
CTCGTTCGCGCTGCCCGCGGTGGCCGTGGCGCTGCCGTGGCTGCAGGTGGCCGGGGAACCCCGCAACGGCCTCGCCAGTGCGGAGCTGCTGGTGTCGGTCACCGCGGCGGGCGCACCCGAGGGGCTGCGTGTCGTCGGCATCGTCTGGTACGTCGGCGCGTTCGCCGCGCTGGCAGCGTGGGGGGTCGCCGTGACCGTGACCGGGCGCAGGTCGCGCAGCGTCGCCATCGCGCTGTCGGTTCTGGGCCTGTCGAGCTGGGCTGTCTTCGTTGCGTGGGCCGGCACCGACACGCGGGTGCTGATGCGTTGGCCCGGCCCGACGTTGGGCCTGCTCGGCATGTCATTGCTCACTGTTGCGGCATTCGTCGGTTCACCGCGTAACCGTTCTGCCGAGGCGACGTCCTGACCTGGCGATGCCGTCCACACCGCCGAGGAGCGTGAGAGGTCCGAGATGAGCGACTACTCCCAGGGGCCCGGATGGTGGCAGGCCAGCGACGGACGCTGGTACCCGCCCGAGACCCACCCCGACTACGTGGCCCCGCCCCCAGCGGCACCCGCCGTGGTTCCTCCCCCAGCGGCACCCGCCGTGGTTCCTCCCCCAGCGGCACCCGCCGCCGAACCGACGGCACCGACGGCCGGTGACAGCACCTCGGCGCCACCGGCGGCACCGGCGGCCGCGATCGGCCAGCCCGCAGCGCTGCCCGATGCCTTCGCCCCAGCCGCCGGGCCCGCCACCGAGACGGGGGGCCGGCGTCGGGTGCCGGGCTTCCTGCTGATCGCCGCCGTCGTGGTCGTGGTCGCGGGCGGGGCGTGGGTCCTGTTGTCGTCGCTGCTCGGTTCGAGCGCCGCTGCCGGCGCCGAGAGCCCCGAGGAGGCCTTCGATCGGATGATGGCGGCGATGGACGACGAGGACGGGCTCGGCCTGATCTCCATCGCTGACCTCGAGGAGTTCGGTCTGGTGCGCGATGCGATCGAACAGGTCGCCGGTGACGACCTGGCCGCCGGCCTGCCGGGCGGGCTCGACCTTGCCGTGACGGGGCTCGACGGCGGCCCGGTCGTCGCCGATTTCCGGGAGCTCGGGGGCCCCGGCTCGGGGCTCGTGGTCGCCGCACCCGAGGGGATGCGCATCACGTTGGCCCGCACCGACGCGGCCGGCGCCGGGGTCGTCGTGTACGACCGGTCGTCGGTGACGATGTTCTCGACGGCGGAGTTCGACCCGGGCTCGGAAGTCGCGCTGACGGTCACGCCACGGGGTGCGGGCTTCGAGGTCGACGCGACCGGCGAACTCAACGGCGAGCGCATCGATCCGGAAGAGCCGTTCCGCTCCGACGACGTCGCGCTCGAGATGGTGTTCGTGGAGCGCGACGGGCGCTGGTTCTTCAGCCTCGGCTACACGATCGCCCATCTGGCGGTCGAGGCCGGCGCGGTCGACGCCCCCGACTGGGGCCGTTGGCGATCGGTGCTCGAAGACGAACGTGCCGGCGCCGACAGCCCCACCGAAGCCGTCAGCCGGGCCATCGGCGCATTCCCGGAGCTCGATCTCGAAGAGGCGATGTGGGTCATCGATCCCATCGAGACGAGGCTGCTGCACGACTTCCTGCCCCAGATCCTCGACGCCATCGACGAACCCGTCGACGACCTCCTCGACTCCCAGACCCTGGAGATCGTCGAGCTCGAGCTCAGCGAGGAGATCGACGGCGACCGCGCCGACGTGTTCCTCGAGACCATCGTCCTCCGCTCGACCGACGAGTTCGGCGACGAGTTCACCCTCGAGTTCGACGGCGACTGGTGCTACGTCCTCGAGGACCGCTTCGACAGCGAGCGGGGGTGCCTCGACGAGGAGCTCGAGGGCCTCCAGCGCGATCTCGAACGCGAGCTGGCCGACAGCGGCTTCGATGCCGGTATCGATCTGCGCGACCTGTTGGCCGACCGGCCGTTCGTGCGCACGCACCTGCGATCGGGCAAGTGGTACGTCAGCCCCCTCGACACGATGATCGCTTACGGCGAAGCTTTCGCGGAGACCTTCGAGGGCGTGGCCGAGGAGTTCCAGGCCCAGATCAGCGAGGACGGGGGCGTGGTTCCGGCCGAGACGGTGGCCATCGACGAGACCCGAACCGTGGCCGTTCCAGCCGGTGGCGCCGCCGGACTGGGCATCGAGTTCGCTACGGACGACTTCTTCGAGGACCAGTTCGACTTCGAGCTGTCACTGGCGGCGGTGACCTTCGAAGCCGACGGCCGCGTCGAGCTGCAGCACGGGCTGCGGGACACATTCGGAGACGAGGCGGAGGGCAGGGTCCGTCTCCGGGCGGGGGAGCCCGAGCAGCTCGTCGTTGTCGCCGAGCCCGAACTCCCGAGGACCCGGGCGGTCGTGTTCCACAACCGCGGAGGCGAGCCGGTCGAGGTGACGGTGACCGTTCGGGCCGTCGAGTACCTGGCGGTCGAGGACGGTCGCACCGAAGGTGGGGTCATCGACGAACACGGCACACCCTGGATGGTATTCGCCGGACCGGACGCGACACTCACCGGCGCCGCCGGACATCTGCTGGAGTTCGACCGGTTCCCCTGGTTCGAACTCGATGACGCACCGACCCCCGAAGACGGCGGTCCGGTGGAGGGTCTGATCCTCGTGGTGGGCGAGCCGGGCGCGGAGTTCGAGGTCGTGCCCAGCGGCTGAGCGCACTCGACCTGGGCAGGCCACCGTGGGCATCTCCGTGGCCGGGTCGGTCTGTCCCAACCGACCCGGCCGACGGCACCCGCCCGCTACCGGCCGAGGTGGGGCGACCGACATCGGGCGGGTGCCTACCTCGACCGGACCGCGTGCGGCCGACCGTGGGGCGGACGTCGAAATTCGACCGTATACGACGGCACTTGCCCGTTTCCTGCCCCTGTATGCAGTTGGGCGGCGCCAAGGCAGACTGAGGACATGTCGACAACCAGGCGGATCGAGGTGCTCGGCCCCGTGCGCGCCCTGCGCGCCGGTCGGCCGGTTGCACTGCGGGGCGTCACCGGGCGGACCGTTGCAACGTGCCTCGTGCTCGCCGAGGGCCGGACCGTGTCGGTGGACCATCTCGTCGACGCCCTGTGGGGCGACTATCCGCCACCCAGTGCGGGCAATGTCATCCAGAGCGCAGTGAGCCGCCTGCGCGCCGGCATCGGTCGCGACGCCGTGCCCCGCGAGGGCGACGGCTACCGCCTCGAGCTCGCCGTGGTGACCACCGATCTCGCCGAACTCGAGCGCCTGTCCCAGGCTGCAGCGATCGCCGGAGACCCGGCAGCGGCAGCCGCGCTCCTCGAGGATGCACTGGCCCTGTGGCGCGGCGAGGCCCTGATCGATGTCGCGCCGACCACCTTGCTGCTGCCCGAGCGGGCCCGCCTCGAAGAGCTCCGAGCCTCGCTGCGCGACCGCCGGCACCTGGCACGGATCGATGCCGGCGACGGCGCCGACATCATCGCCGACCTCCAACGCGATGCCCACCACGCGCCGCTGCGCGAGTCCACCCAGGTGCTCTTGATGCGGGCCCTGGCCGACTCGGGCCGCGTCGCCGAGGCCCTCCGGCTCGGCGCCGCGTTCCGGGACCGCCTGGTGGAGGAGACAGGCCTGTCCCCCACCCCGTCCTTCGCCACTGCCGAGCAGCAACTGTTGAGCGAGTACGAGTCGACGGCGACGCCGCCGGCGACGCCGTTCGATGAGAGCCGGCCGGCTGCGAGCAGCCCGACGACCGTCGCGCAGCGCCAGTGGATGCCGCCCGACAACGAGTTCGTGGGCCGAGACGAGGTCGCAGGCGCTGTCCGCCGGCTCCTCCACAGCCGCCGGCTGATCACGATCCTCGGCCCCGGTGGCGTCGGAAAGACACGGCTGGCAATGGAGTTGGTCCGCCACCGCTCGACGCAACTGCCCGAGATCGTGGTGATCGAGCTGGCGACCGTCGAACCCGACCAGGAGATCCTGTCGACGGTGGCCGGCGAGCTCGGGCTGGCCAGTACCGGCGCCGACCTGGTCGCTGCGATCGCCGAACGTCTGGAGCTCTTCACCGGCCTGGTCGTTCTCGACAACTGCGAGCACGTCCGCCACCGGGCCCGCGACCTCGCCGAGCAGGTCCTGCGGCGCGCGCCGAGCGTCCGCATCCTGACCACGAGCCGGCGACGCCTCGGCCTTCCCGACGAACACGTCGTGCGCCTCGAGCCGCTGCCGCTTCCTGGCCGCAACGCCGACGAGCCCACCGTTCGGCTGTTCCTCGACCGGATGGAACGGGTCCACCCCTCCCGTTCGGCCGACCCGAACGAGTCGGCGTCCTCGGCTGGCTCTGCACCTGTGGCAAGTGCCCCGCCCGACCCGGCGACCCTCGACGCGGCGGTCGACATCTGCCGTGCCGTCGAGGGGATGCCGCTGGCGATCGAGCTCGCTGCGAGCCGGGTGGCGCTCCTGGGTCTCGACGAGCTGCGGTCACGGCTCGCTGCCTCGCTGGAGGTCCTGTCGCTGCCCGGTCCCGGAGCCCGCCGCCAGGCAACGCTCGACGCCACGATCGACTGGTCGATCGATCTGCTCGATCCTGTGACCGTCGCCGTGCTCGAACAGCTGTCGGTGTTCCCCGACCGGTTCGAGCTCGCCGACGCCGATGCGGTGGTGGCGACGGACGATGTCCTGCCGGCGGTCGCCGAGCTGGTCGAGTCGTCGCTCGTCACGGTCGAGGGCGCCGGGCCCATCGCCCGCTATCGCCTGCTCGCCCCGATCCGCGACCGTGCCCGTCGCCGTCTCGAAGCCGCCGGCGGTGCGCCGGCCGCGCTCGACGCCCATGCCGACCGGGCGCTCGCACTGGGCGCGCACATCGAGGCGTCGTGGACCGGTGCCGAGCCGCCGCGCCCGCCGAGCGAGCTGGCGCAACGACGCGCCGACTTCGTCAGCGCCCTGCGCCACCTGGGCGAGTCGGGTCGCACCGACGATGCCGATCGCCTCGCCCGCCAGATCGCCATGGGGCTCCTCGAACGTCCCGACGCCGGCTTCAGCTCACTGCTCCCCACCATCACCGGCCGCTCGGTCGATGCCGTCGTGGCCCGGGCGGTCATCGGTGCCGCCGTGGGGCGGCCCCAGCCCGACGAGCTGGCCGATCTCGAGGCGGCGTTCGCCGGCGTCGACGCCCACGATCACCGGAGCCACCTGCTGCGATTCGCGTTCGTACCCGCCCATCTGTATCGCGGTGACACCGATGCGGCGATGGCTGCGTGCCACGCCATGCTCGCCGACGACGACACGCCGCCCCGGCTGCGGGTGCTGGCCGTGTCGATGTGGGCGCTCGCAGAGGGGCTCCTCGGACGCTACGACGTGGGCCGGTCGATCCTCGACAGCCACACCGACGTCCTGGGGCTCGCCGAGGTCGGCGGGTTCGTCTCCTATGTGCGGGCCGAGGTGGCCGCCGGGACGGATCCGGACGAGGCGTTGGGCTTCCTGGACGAGGCGCTGGCGGAGTCCGGCGAGGCCCCATTGGGGTTCGTCGGCGCATCGGCCGGGGTGCTGCGGGTGTCGCTGCTGGTGCACCGCAACGCCCACGACGAGGCTGTCGAACTGGCGCGCCGGCTCGTGCCCGAGCTGTTGGCCGCCGGCACGATCCCACACGTGTGGCGGGTGTTCCGTTCGATGGGCCACGTCCTGGTGGACCGAGGCCACCCCGAGACCGCGGCCCGGGCGTTGGCCAGCGCCGAAGCCGACCCCCGGGCGCCGGTGGTACTCGGGCCGTGGACCGAGACGATCGGCCGGCTGTGGGGTCCGATCACCGATGCGCTCGGCCCCGAACGGGTCGCAGAGATCCGCGCCGAGGGCGCTGGCGTCTCGCTGCGCAACCTGTGGGCCGAGGTCGAAGCGGCCATCCACCCCGCCTCGGCGATGCCCGACTGAGCGCTCGGAGCTCAACGGCGGGCAGCCCGCAGGGTGCGGTCGCCGAGTGGGGCGTCGAGCTCGACACGCAACTCCTGGGCCACGGCGATCTGGATGCAGGCGGTGTCGGCGGGGATGTCGGCACGGGTCCCGGCCTCGAGGCGGATGCGCACGACATCGCCGGACTGCTCCACGACCGTGGCCCGGGCTCCGTAGCACTCGGGTACACCGCCGAAGAACCGCACCAGCACGGCGCTGGGGTCGTCGGGATCGACGACGAGCTCGTCGATCGCGGACTCGATCGGGTTGACCAGATCGTCGGTGGGTTCGATCCGCTGCCACCCACTGCCGGCGTCGCCCGGATCGGCGGGGGCGTCGGTGTCGCCCGGCTCGCTGCTGACGGGTGTGTCGCCGTCGTCGACCGGCGCGTCGGGATCGACGACGGTGGGTGCGTCGGGGTCCCCGGCGATCACGTCGGCGGTGTCGTCGTCACCGCACGCAGCGGCGAACACGAGCACCGCGAGCGCTGCGACCAATGTGGCGAGCAGGCGGGTCATGGCGGTCATGGCAGGTCTCCCGTGAGATGCGGGGGTCCGCTGGCGGACGCCCGATGAAGTCGGTCCTGCTTGTGACGTCGCGACCACCCGTGTCGGTTCCCGGCGGCGAGAGCTGGGGATGCTCCTATGTTTGTCAAGGGGTTGTGTCGAGGTTTTCGAGGATTCGGTAGAGGCGGCGGGCGATGTGGCGTTTGAGGCATCGG
>JBKAGO010000072.1:0-52349 GCA_046290435.1 Acidimicrobiales bacterium | reverse complement strand
AGGTTCGGGCCCATGACCCGATCATCGACCCCGTCGGTCCCGCTGCCCCGCTCTGCGGGCCCCGCCGCCGCACCCGCAGCACCGTCGGGCGCCACACCCGGCCCACCATCACAGCTCGAACCGTCCGAACCCACCCCACCACCGCGGCCACTGGTCCTGCAGCTACCAGCCGCACCCGGCCCAGCCGAGCCACCCATGACACCGGACCCGTCGAGCGTGACGCCGCACAGCAACTCGAACGCCGCACGGGCCCGGTCGTTCGCAGTGACCGTCCGCTGACCCGACGCCCGCAGATCCGCGATCTCACGCGCCCGCGCGGTGACCGCCGCATCCATCCGGGCGCCGCGCTCGTCGTCCATCGACGCCGCCACCGCCCACGTCCCATCGGGACGGCGGAACATCATCCACGACGCCGCCGCCATCGCCCGCTCCGCCGCCGACAACCCCTCATCACCATCAGGCGGATCCGCGACCCTCACCAACAGGCGGGCCAGCCAACTCCGGAACGCCTCCGGTCGCAACAACGCCGCATTCGACGCGATCTCCCCATCATGGGCAGCGAGGCGCGCCTTCTCCGACGACGACAACCTCGCCAGACAACCCGCCAGATGATCCGCGTTCTCCGTCTTGGCAGCACCCGACTCCGCGCCAGCACCGGCCTCGGGCAGATCCAGACGGATCTCGCCACGCGCCGAGTCCTTCGCCCGCGCCGACGCCGACCCCTCCCCATCAGGATCCGACAGATCATCCGCACACGGCGACGACCCCGACCCCTCCCGCCGCTTCGCCTCCACCGCCACCGCCGTCGCGAACGCCGCCAGATCACGACGACCCCGACCCACCAACCGCCCCAAACCCGCCAGACCCGCGTCGTCCAACACCGTCAGATCCGTGCCCCGGACCGCAGCGAGATCAGCCAACAAACTCATACCCCCAACCCTAAACAGGGGGTATGACAGTCAACCCGAATCCGTTCCCGACCCTCACGGGAATCGACGTGTCATCACGTCATCCACCGAACACACAACCACAGGGGTCGTGGCCCGAGCGGCCCGCGCTCGCAGCGAACACGAGCGGGAGGCGACGGGTCCGGAACCGAGTGTGCGCCGATCCGCGCACCCTCCAAGCCTCTCGACCAGGGCGGTCCGCGATAAACGACGTCGTGCCCGGACCTGCGAACGTCGCCGACCACCGTGGGTGCGCCGTCGCACCCTCTGGTGTGTGGCGACGTGGGATCGCCCGGATCCTCGACCAGACGCTGATCGCCGTGATCGCCGTAGCCGTCGGCGCCGCAACGGACTTCGGCGTGCTCTTGGCCGCCGCTGCCATGCTGGGGACCTTCGTCTACTTCGTGGCGGCCGTGCTCGTCGGTGGGAGCGTCGGCAAACGTTTGCTCGGTCTGGCGATCGCACCTGCCGAACCAGAGCCCCCGGATCTCATGTCCGCTGCGCTGCGCGAGAGCTTCGTCCTCCTCAACGCGATTCCCGTTCTCGGACAAGTGCTGGCGATCGTCGCCTGGATCACCATCGCAGAGGGCATCGGATCCGACGCCGACGGTCGGGCCTGGCACGATCGTCTCGGGCGCACCGTCGTGACCCGATCGGTGCCACGGGCGACCTGATCGACCGCCGCCTCGCACCGTCTCGGCGAGCGCCGAGGCTCGTCGTCGCGGTGGTCCGGTAGCGTGGCGGACGTGAGCAGTCTCGTCACCGAACTCGGCCACCCGCCCGACGCTCGGCTCGTCATCATCGGCTGCAATGGCCTGGGCCAGGCCCATGGCGCCAACGTCGGCGTCTACGAGACCCTCCGGGTCGGCCTCGGCTCGACCGCCTCGCTGATGGTGCCCTGTCCGTGGGCCCGCGACGCCGCAGCCGCCTATCGGGGCGAGGACGTCGGTGTCGCGCTGGTCCTCAACGCCGAGCTCGGACACTACCGGTGGGGACCCATCACCATGTCTCCCTCGCTCCTCGATGGCGACGGTGGCTTCCCTCGCACGCCGGACGATCTCTGGGATCACGCCGATCTCGACGAGGTCCGCCGCGAATGCCGCAGCCAGCTCGAACGTGCCGTGCTGTGGGGCCTCGACATCACCCACCTCGACTCCCACCTCGGGGTCATGGCCCGACGACCCGAGTTCTTCGACGTGTTCGCCGACCTCGCGTGCGAGTTCGGCCTGCCCCTGGCGCTTCCCGGACACAGCGACGAGGCTTCCCTTGGGTTCCCCATCAGGGACCTGCTCGCCGCCGACAACCTGGTCACCCCCGATCACGTGGTCGACATCGGCGGGCGCCCGTCACGGTTGGCCCTCGAAGCCGCCCTCACCGATCTCGAGCCCGGCGTCACCCACGTCAGGTTGCGCCCCGCGCTCGATTCGCCCGAGATCCGGGCCCTCGATCCCGACTGGTCGATGCGCGTCGAGGACTACCTGGTGGGCGCGCACGACCCCACCATGCGCAACGTGGTCGAACGCAGCGGCGCGATCCGCATCGGCTTCCGCGAGCTGCGGGCCCTGCAGCGCCGGCGCACCGACGACTGCCGGGCCTGACTCCCAGCGCCGGAGTCGTGCCGGCGGCCGGGTGCCTGCAGACCGAGCGACGATCAGTCGGTGAGAGCGGCCATCTCGGCCCACAGCGCCCGGTAGGGCTCGGAGTGGCGCCACTCGCGCAGGTCGATGAGCATGGCCCGGTAGTCGCCGTCGATCTTGAGGCGGCCCTGCATCCAGGCCACCTCGGGTGCGATCTCGCCGGCCAGGACCCGCTTGGCCTCGGCAGCCTTGGCCTGCACGACGCAGTCGGCATCGGGGGCCTTCGCGGCCTCGGCCCGCACGATGCGACCGTCGCGCCACTCGATCACGAACCGGACCTTGCCGCCGGGCGCACCCTCGATCTCGTGCGCCACCAACAGATCGACACCGGGGGTCTCGGGCAGGGCTGCGCCCCGTTCGGCCAGTGCCGCCAACCACTCGTCACTCAGGAATACATGCGCCATCAGCCCGCCGCCCCGGTGTGGTCACCCGCGCCGAGGGGCGCCAGGCCGGCGATCCCTGCGAAGAGGTCGTGTTCGGGCCGCCGCACCGGCACCCTGCTTGCCGCCAGGATGTAGTCGTCCCACGGATAGGCCGCCGCGGCGACGTCGTCGGGCAGGCCGAACCAGAATTTCGAGTCGGGGTCGATCTGGGTGGCATGCGCCCGCAGCCCGTCGCCGCGTCGCCCGTACCAGGCACCGACGTCGACCCGGGTGGTGATGCGATGGTCCTGCGACGGACGCAGGAACCAGCGGTCGTCGTAGGGCGACTCGATGTCGGCGTCGAGGAACGCCTGGTGGATGGCGACGATGCGGGCGTGGCTCCAGGTCGAGTAGTAGAGCTTCAGCGGCCGCCACGGGTCGCCGCTGTCGGGGAAGGCGTCGGGGTCGCCCGCGGCCTTCCACGCGGGGATGGTGATGTCGTGGACCATCAGGTGGTCCGGATGGCGATACCCCTGTTGATCGTCGGAGTAGGTGACGATGACGTGCGGCCGCTCCAGACGGATGAGGCGCACCAACCGCTCGACGGCCTCGTCCATCGGCGCGTTGGCGAAGGCGTCGGGACGGGCGTTGGCCTCGCTGTCGGGCATGCCGGAGTCGCGGTAGCCCAGCCAGTGCAGCTGCTGATAGCCGATGAGCTTGCACGCGTTGTCGAGCTCGTCGCGGCGGACCTGGTGGAGGTTGTCGCGGATCTCGGGCACGTCGAGCGCCGGGTTCAAGATGTCGCCCTCCTCACCGCCGGTGCAACACACCAGCACCGTCCGGGCACCGTGGTCGGCGTAGCGGGCGATGGTCCCCGCACCCTTGGACGCCTCGTCGTCGGGGTGGGCGTGCACGGTCAGAATGCGGGGCTGTTCGAGCGCAGTCACCCCGATGACGCTACCGGCTGACCGGCGCCCGGGCTCGCTCCGGCGAGGGGGGACCGGGAGACCCATGCCCCCTTTAGGGCTCGGCGCGGGAGCCGATGGTTGCACCGATGAGAGCGTGGCACCGGGCGCGCGCCCAGAACGACGGCCACGAGCCGGACCGAGACCGGGCGTCCGCGCCCGCCGATGCCGACGCGCATGGCGACGAAGCCTCATCGGCGCCCGAGGCCGACGGCTTCGACCTCGTCGGCGAGCTCCTCGCCGCCGCGCTGGCAGGCGCCGACCACGCCACCCTGGCCCGCCGGGCCGTCACCGGCCTACGAGCCCTCGTGGGCGCCGATGTCTGCGAGATCGTGCGCTGCATCGGCGGCGACCTCGAGCTCGTGGCCGGGATCGGGCTGGGCGGGCTGGTGCTCGATCACCGCATCTCGATGATCGCCGACGAACCGGTCGTCGATGCCGTGGTCACATCGGGCCACAGCGTCGTGCAGCACACAGCCGATGGCCCGCCGGTCGTCGTCGCCGACTGGGCCCCGACGGCCGTCGCCCCGCCACGACGCGACGATCTGGCGTCGCTCGCCGTGCCGGTCGGCGACCATCCCGACGAGGGCGTGCTGGTCACGCGCTGCATCGGCTCCAATCGCCTCGCGGACCACGCGCCCGAGACCCTCGACACCGTGGCGTCGGTACTGACCCTCGCCCAGCGCCGGCGCGGCGCCGAACAGGACGCCTCGCGTCGGGCCCGCCGCGACGCACTGACGGGTCTGGCGAACCGCGAGGTGTTCCGCCAGCGCCTCGCGTCGGCGATCGCCGCCGACGAGGAGCACGGCGACACCCGGGTGGGCGTCGCCATCGTCGACCTCGACAACTTCGCGCTCATCAACGACGGTCTCGGCCACGACGCCGGCGATCAGGTCCTGCGTGCCGTGGCCGAACGCCTGCGCCACGCGCTTCGCCCCGGTGACCTGCTCGCGCGGTTCGGCGGCGACGAGTTCGTCGTCGCTGCCCGCGGCCTGCGTGGTGCCGACGACGCCACTCTGACCGGCGAGCGGCTGCTGGGGGCACTCCACGGACCCCTCGCCATCGACGGGCGCGACCTGACCGTGCGGGCCAGCGTCGGCGTCTCGATCGCCGGCACCGCATCCTTCGGGGCCACCGACTCCTCGGACATGCCCGTCGCGGCCGCCGACCGTGTCATCCGCGAGGCGGATGCGGCGCTCGGGCTGGCAAAGGACCGCGGCCGCGAACGCGTCGAGTGCTTCAGCTCGGCGATCGCGACGCAGGTCTCCAACCGGCTCCGCACCGAACGCGAGGTCCGCGCCGCGCTCGCCGGTGACGAACTCGAGATCTGGTATCAGCCCATCGTCGATGTCGGCACCGGCCGTACCGCTGCGGTCGAGGCGCTCGTGCGCTGGGACCACCCCACCCGGGGCCTGGTGACGCCGGCGGACTTCATCCCGGTGTCGGAGACCACCGGGCTCATCGAGGACATCGGTCGCTGGGTCATCGGAGCCGTCGCCACCCAGCTGTGCGCCTGGGCGGCCGACCAGGCCGTCATCCCGGTGGCCATCAACCTCTCGCCGCGCCAGCTGCTCGACGACGGTCTGGTGCCGACGTTGTCGACCACGCTCGCTCGCCTCGCCGAAGCCGGCGTCGAGCCGACCGCACTGTCGGTGGAGATCAGCGAACGGTCGCTCTCCCCCGCACGTGCCGACAACCGTCTGGCCGCGATGTCGACCATCGAGGCGATCGCAGCGATGGGCATCACGGTCACCGTCGACGACTTCGGGGTGGGCACGGCGTTGCTGTCCCAGCTGCGGGGCCTGCCGATCCATGCGGTGAAGATCGACCGGGCCCTGGTGGCGCCGATGGCGACCTCGGGCGCCGACTACGCCATCGTCGCCGCGCTCGTGTCGATCGCCCGGACGCTCGGCACCCGCGTCATCGCCGCCGGCGTCGAGACCGACGAGCAGTTCGGTCTCCTCGCGGATCTCGGCTGTGACCTGGCCCAGGGCCACCTCTTCTCGCCTGCGGTCCCGGAGCTGCGCCGGGGCACATCGGTGGTCGACCATCAGAGTTGATCCACCGCGGCGCGACGACGCGGTCGCGGTCGCGCATCACTCGATGGCGTGTGTCCGGAGCCGGTCGTAAGCGGCCGACGCGTCGGGGAGCAGCGCAGCGACGCGGGTAGGCAGCGGTGTCCCCGCCGGCGCCGGCCGAGGCGGTTCGAAGCCCGTCGATGCCGCGGCAGCGGCGTACCAGTCGTTCCACAGCGGCCATTCGGGGCGCATGCCGGGCTCCCATGTGAGCGCATCGGGCCGGCGATCGAGGCCGACGGCATCGCACCACGAGCCGACGATGCGTTCGGGGTCGGCGCGCAACACGTCGCTGTCGATGACCAACGGTGGAGCGTCGACGACCTCGACGATGCGGTCGAACAGGCGTCGTTGGGCGTCGTGGCCGGCTTCGGCATCGGTGAAATCCGGCCACCGACGGTGGAGCGACGTCAGCGCGGCGCGGGGTTCGCGGATGAGCAACGTGTGGTGCATCGCAGCGAGCGCGTCGTCGCTGATGGTGTCGACGGCGTGGTAGGCCATGTCCTTGACGAACACAGGGTTCGTCGCTCCGGTCTCGAGCACGCCCCGCTCGACCGCTGCCGCTGTGGCCTCGGCGAACACCAGCGGAAACCGCTCCGAGCGTCGATCCGGCCCGAGGTAGTAGGCCCGCGACCAGGGCTCGTCGAGGACGAGGTGATCGCCACGCTCGATCATCATGCGTTCGAATGCGGTCGACACCGTGCGCGGCGTTGCCCACAAGGCGATGATCGTCATGGGTGCCACCCTGGCACACCGTGGCGACGAGGCGCGCGGCCCCTGCGCCGGTTCCGGCGGCTCGCACCCTCGGGCGCGCACGACGTCGTGCAACTACGTTGACGCCCGTGGTTGCCATCGAACCCGGACTCGAACTGACCGACGACGCCCCTGTGGGTTCTGCCATCGGTGACCCCGCCGCCCGGCGGGTCCCGGCGCAGGTACCGGTCGAGCGCTACATCTCCCCCGCCTGGGCTGCTCTCGAGGACGCCCACGTGTGGCCGCGTACGTGGGTGCTGGCGTGCACCGTCGATCATGTCGGCGGCCCCGGCGACGTGTTCGAGTTCGTGCTGGGGAAGCTGTCGGTGCTCGTCGTGCGCGGCGACGACGGCGAACTGCGGGCCTTCCAGAACGCCTGTCGCCACCGCGGCAGCGCCCTCTGCACCGGTTCGGAGCAGGGCCTCGAACACATCCGCTGCCCTTATCACCGCTGGACCTGGGACCTGCAGGGTCGCCTGCGCGAGGTCCCCTCGCGGCGCGGGTTCGGGCCCATCCGCAACGACGACCTGGGTCTGCTCGACGTCGCCGTCGACACATGGGGACCGCTGGTGTTCGTCAACCTCGACACCGGCGCCGCACCGCTGGCCGAGTACCTCGGCGCACTCCCCGACATCGTCGCCTGGGCCGACCTCGACCGCTACGCCTGCCGCTACGACCTCACCGTGGCCATGGACTGCAACTGGAAGACGCTCATCGAGGGGTTCAGCGAGACCTATCACGTCCAGGGCATCCACCGCGAAATGTTGCCGAGCGTCGACGACGTCAACTCCGAGAACCGGCTCATCGGACGCCACGGCTGCCTGCTGCAGCCCTACGGCATCGCCTCGCCACGACTGCGCGACGGCGCCACCGACGACGAGATCTGGCAGTCGCTGATGGTCACCCAGGGCGGGCGCTACGGCGTCGACGCCGCCGACCCGGGGCCGGTGCCCGAGCGGGCGCCGGGCGAGACCATGCGCGACCTGTTCGAGCGGATGATCCGGGCCAGGGCGCGCACCCAGGGCTGGTCGTTCGACCATCTCGACCAGTCCCAGCTGCTCGATCTGTTCCAGCTGAACATGTTCCCCAACGTGTCGATCATCGTCATGGCCGACACCATCACCTGCCTGCGGGCGCGCCCGGGCGCCACACCCGACGAGTCGCTGATGGACGTCGTATCGCTGCAACGCCTGCCCGACGGGGCGGATCGTCCGGGCCCACCCATCTGCGCCACGGTCGACCCCGCCGACACCAGCCTGGGGCTGGTGTTCGACCAGGACGTCGCCAACCTCGGAGCGGTCCAGCGTGGCCTGCACCAGCCCGGGCTGACCCACCTCGTGTTGTCACGCGAGGAGATGCGCATCATGAACCTGCACCGCAACCTCGAGGAGTACATCGACATGGAGTCCGACTTCGACCCTGCGACGATCGCCGAGATCGACGCCCTGCGCGGGTCGGTTCCCGCGCCGCCGTCGCACAGCGCTCATCGCCAGGAGGCAGGGGCATGACGTACCGGGTCGTGGTCTGGGGTACGGGCAACGTCGGGCGTCCCGCCCTTCGTGCCGTCGCAGCGCACGCCGAGCTCGAGCTCGCGGGCGTGATCGTGTCCAATCCCGACAAGGTCGGCGTCGACGCCGGCACCTTGTGCGGCCTCGAACCGCTGGGCGTCCTGGCCACCGACGACACGTCCATCGCCACCGCCGACGGCGTCGATGCCGTGGTCTACGCGGCCACCGGCGACACCCGCCCGGAGGCGTCGGTCATGGACCTGCTGGGTGTGCTCGGTGCCGGCAAGGACGTCGTGTCGACGTCGTTCTATCCGCTGCTGCACCCGGCGATGGTGCATCCCGACCTGGCGCCGTTCATCGACGACGTCTGCGCCAAGAGCGGCGCGTCGGTGTTCATCTCGGGCATCGATCCCGGCTGGGCGATGGACATCCTGCCGCTGTTCCTGTCCGGCGTGTGCGCCGACATCACCGAGATCCGCTGCCAGGAACTTTTCAACTACGCGTTCTACGACCAGCCCGACGTGGTCCGCAACGTGTGCGGTTTCGGCCTGCCGATGGACATCACGCCGCCGATGTTGACCGACGAGGCGATGCTGACGGTGTGGGCGCCGATGGTGCGCGTCGTCGCCGACGGGCTCGGACTCGAGCTCGACGACATCACCACCCAGGTCGAGCGTCGGCCGCTCGAGCGCACCGTCGAGGTCGACGGGATGGGCACGTTCGAAGAGGGCATGATGGGCGCGTTCCGCTTCGAGGTGCAGGGCCGCGTCGGCGACCGCATCCCGGTGGTGGTCGAACACATCACCCGCATCGACGACGAGTGCGCGCCCGACTGGCCGAGCTCCACCGAACCCGGCGGATCGCATCGTGTGGTCATCAGCGGCCGCCCGAACCTGACGGTCACCGTCCACGGCACCGAGGTCGGCGAGCTGGGAGCGGGCGGCGGCGGCAACGCCACCGCCGCCAACCGCATCGTCAACGCCATCCCCGCGGTCATCGCGGCCCCCGCCGGCGTCGTCCACCCCCTGGACCTCCCCCCGATCGACGGCCGCCACCAACTCCGCCGCAGCTGAGCGGCAACCTATGGGGTCAGACCCCGCTTTCCCGCTTTCTTCCACGCTGGCGGAATCGTGGGACCGAAGGCGGGAAAGCGGGTCTGACCCAGCCGAACTGTCGCCCGAGCACGAACGACATCGACGGAGGCAGACATGGCAGGACGACTCGACGGCAAGGTCGCGGTGATCACCGGGGGCGCGAGCGGCATCGGCGAGGGCACCGTTCGGCGCTTCGTCGAGGAGGGCGCGCGTTGCGTCATCGCCGACATCCAGCTCGACCGCGCCCAGGCGCTGGCCGACGAGCTCGGTGACGCCACGGTGGCGATGGCCGTCGACGTCGCCGACGAGGACCAGATCGAGGCGCTGGTGGCCGGAGCCGTCGAGCAGTTCGGCCGGCTCGACGTCATGTTCAACAACGCGGGCATCCTCGGCTCGGTGGGGTCGATCCTCGACATCGACCGCGCCGGCTGGCAGCGCTCCATCGACGTGTTGTTGTCCAGCGTCTTCTACGGCATCAAGCACGCCGGGCGTGTCATGGCCGCGCAGGGCTCGGGGTCGATCATCAACACCGCCTCCACCGCCGGCGTCCGTGCCGGGCTCGGCCCCCACGTCTACACCGCCGCCAAGCACGCGGTCGTCGGGCTCAGCCAGTCGACGGCCACCGAGCTCGGCCGCTCGGGCGTGCGGGTCAACGTGATCTGCCCCGGTGGCACCGTCTCCGGGCTCACCGCGCGCCTCACCACCGGCAGCCACACCGACCTCGAGAAGGCGACCTCGCGCATGGGCGCGGGCAACCCGATGGGCCGCGCCGGCCAGCCCTTGGACATCGCCAACGCCGTGCTCTACCTGGCGTCGGACGAGGCCAGCTGGACCAACGGTGCGGTCATGGTGGTCGACGGCGCCGGCGAGACCATCGGCGATCGCAACCACCGCTTCGTCGAGATGGGCGCCCAGACCGTCCAGGAAGCCGACCGCACCGGCGTCTGACACGATCGCCGAATCACGTTCGTGCTGCGCTCCGCCCGTCGGCGGAGCACGGCACGGATACCATCGGAGACGAGGCGGCGGATGGGGGTCAGCGCAGGAGCGCGACGAGCACGGTGAGGCTGGCGATGCTGCACAGCGTCGACACGATCACCGCTCGCGTGACGAACACCGGCCGGGCGCCGTACTGGGTGGCGTAGATGGTGGTGATGACCGCCGTGGGCATACCGCCGAGCACGATCAAGGTGTCGCGGGCGACACCGTCGAGGCCCAACGCCAGCGTCGCACCCCAGGCCAGCAGCGGGCCGCCGACGAGGCGGAGGGCCACGGCGACGGCGAGGTCGCGCCGGACCTCGGTCTGCACCGGCCGTCGCACGTGCATGCCGAGCACGACGAGCATCACCGGGATCGACGCGCCCGCGAGGGTGGCGGTGGTCGATCCGATGGCGTCGGGGACGGCGATGTCGCCGAAGGCGACGGCCAGGCCCAGCACGGCCGCCCACACCGACGGAACCAGCAGCGGAGCGATCCACGCCTGGCGCAGCTTCACGCCACCGGCCATCGACGCCAGCACGATGCCGCCGGTGTTGGCGAGCACGACACTCGACACGAACGCGATGATCGCGACCTCCAGGCCGGCGTCGCCGAACGCGAGCACGGCGATCGGCAGGCCCATGTTGCCGCCGTTTACCAGTGCGGCCACCAGCGCCATCGCCGCCCGGGTGGCGCGGTCGTGGCCCAGCACCGCCGAGACCGCCATGCTGACAACGACCATCCCGACCCAGGCGATGACGCCCACCAGGGCGATACGCGCCGCGACGGAGCCGTCGAGCTCGACATCGGCGAGGGTGTCGAAGGCGAGGGCCGGGCTGAAGACGTAGAAGGTCAGCTGCGAGAGCGGCTTGACCTCGATCCCCACCCGGTCGGCCACCCAGCCGCCGAGGGCGGCCACGGTGAGCACCGGGAGGATGACCTCCAGGAAGACCTCGAGCACGCGACGTCAGACCCGGGCTTTCGGCCGAAATCTGGGACTTTGCGCGCACCTGCTGCGCGCAAAGTCCCAGATTTCGCCGGATGGCACCGGCGTTGTCGGCCGAGGAGCAGGGTTCAGCGGACGGCGATGAGGTCGACGACGAAGACCAGCGTCTCGCCACCCTTGATCACGCCGCCGGCGCCCGCGGCGCCGTAGCCCATGTGGGGCGGGATGGTCAGACGGCGACGACCGCCCACCTTCATGCCGGCGACGCCGGCGTCCCAGCCCTCGATGACCTGACCGCCGCCGAGGGCGAAGTCGAAGGTCTGCCCGCGGTTCCAGCTGGCGTCGAACTCGGCACCGGTGCTCCACGCCACCCCGGCGTAGTGCACGACGACCTGGTGGCCGGCGACGGCCTCGTCGCCCTCCCCGACGATCTCGTCGTCGATGAGCAGCTCGGCCGGGGGCTCGCCCGCGGGGATGGTGATGGAAGGCTTGGTCCGTTCGGTCATGGCGCCGCACCCTACAGGCCTCGCTGTCAGGCGACGCCGTGGAGCGGACCACCTGCGTCGATGCTGCCCTGCCGGAGCAATCCCACCGCGTCGTCGAAGGGGAGCGCCGGCGCGTAGTGCCAGCCCTGCACGACCCGGTAGCCGAGCGACCGGACCGCGACCAGCTGGCCGGCGTTCTCGACGCCCTCGGCGACGGTCGCGAACCCGAGCTCGTCGGACAGACGCACGATGGCCGACGCGATGGCCCGTTCGGTGCTCTGACGGTGCAGCTTCGGCACGAAGCTCCGGTCGAGCTTCACCACCGACAACGGCAGGTCCCGCAAGTGGGCCAACGACGAGTACCCGGTGCCGAAATCGTCGAGCGCGATGGCGAAACCCGCCTCGTGGAGGCTCCAGAGGGTGCGGGCGCTGAGGCCGCCGCCGACGAAGGCCGACGATTCGGTGACCTCGATGGTCATCGACCTGGGCGACACCCCCACTTCGGCAGCAGTCGCTAGCAGCAGCTCCACGGTGTCGCGCTGGCGCAGCGTCGCCGCCGACAGGTTGGCGGCGACACGGACGCTCGGCTGCACCGCGATGAGCTCGAGCGCCGCGGCGCACGACAGCCGGAATGCGAGCAGGTCGAGGTCGACCAGGAGGTGGGAGCCGTCGAGCTCGCCGAGGAACGCGCCGGGTCCGATGATGGTCCCGTCGGCGCTGCGGCACCGCACGAGCGCCTCGAACCCGACGACGGCGCCGGCATCGCTGTCGATCATCGGCTGGAAATGCATCACCAGCGCGTCGTCGGAGATGGCCGTCCGGATCATCTCCCGGGTGCGCTGTTCTGCCTCGGAGGCTGCGGCGAGCTCGTCGTCGAAGAGCTCGATGCAGTTTCGCCCCGCCTCCTTCGCGGCATACAGCGCAAGGTCGGCCCGCTGCAACAGGACCTCCCCGCTGACGCCGGGTATCCGAGCGACGGCGATGCCGGCCGAGGCGGTCACATGGAAGACGGTGCCGTCGATCTCGAACGGTTCCGCGAGCACCGCCCGCAGCCGCTCGGCGATCGATTCGGCGTGATGGTCGTCGATCAGGTCGACGAGCACGGCCACGAACTCGTCGCCGCCCTGGCGGGCCAGGACGTCGCCGTCGCGCAGTCGACTGCGGAGACGGCTCGCGGCGAGGCGCAACAGCTCGTCACCGACACGGTGACCATGGAGATCGTTGACGGCCTTGAAGCCGTCGAGGTCGATGAAGCAGACCCCTATCCGCCGCTCGACACCATCTGCGAGGAGTTCGTCGAGTCGCTGATCGAGGTGCCGGCGGTTCGACAGGCCGGTGAGCTGATCGACCAGCGCACTGGCCTCGAGCTCGGCCGACGTGGCGATTGCCTCGGTCACGTCCTGGATGGTGACGACCACACCCAGGTCGTCGCCGTCGCTGTGGCGGACCCGCCGTGCCTGCAGGACCACCGAGCGGACCCCGGCGTCGTTGGCGACACAGCACTCGGCCGGGCCCGTCAATGCGGTGTCGCCGATGTCCAGTGGATGCGACTCCGGCGGGAGGCGGCGACCCCGACGATCGAAGAGGACGAGGTGCTCCAGCGTGATCGCCGCCGTCGGCGTCGCTGGGTCGATGCCGAAGAGCGCACGAGCGGCCGAGTTGATGACGCGAACCCCGCCGGTGGGGTCGATGGCGATCACCGCATCGGTGAGATCCTCGATGATCGCCGCCGACACCCGCCGGTTGCGGTCGAGTTCGCGTTCGATGTGGCCGCGGCGGTGCTCGCTGCGCATGGCCACCACGAGGCCACCGACGCGGGGGTCGGTGCTGCGGTCGAGGCCGCGGATCTCCATCGGTTCCCAGTCGCCCCGGCCGTGGCGGAGCCGCAGCTCGAGTTGCAGGGTCGTGTGACCGCTCTGGGATCGGATGGCTGCGTCCATTGCCAGCGCGAGGTCGTCGGGGTGGACGAAGTCGGCGATGCTGCGGCCGATCACGTCGGTCTGATTGATCGCCAGCTGCATCGCGATGGACGCGTTGCACCAGGTGACCTCGAAGTTCTCGTCGAGGACGACGATTGCGTCGCGAAGACCGTCGAGGACGCCCTCCGCGAGCCCGCCGGTGGTGGTACCGGCTGCTCGCTCGCCGAGGAGATGGCCGAACATCCGCGCCACACCGGCGAGCACGCTCTGATCGTCCGGCTCGATCGCTGCGGCGATCGAGATGGCGCCGAAGAGCTCGCCGTCGGCGTCGAAGACGGCGACCGCGGTGGCGTCGTCGACGACGACTGCGGTGCCGGGCACCGTCGCGCCGTCTGCGAGCAACGCGGCTTCGGCAGCACGCGGTGGACGTGGGACGAGGGCCTCCGCGACATCGGAGCCCACCACGATCGCCCGACCGGCATCGAAGGCGACGATCTCGACCGCGGCGCCCGCCACCGCCCGTGCGGTCCGGAGCGCGTCGATGATCACCGGGTGCGCATAGAGCGCAGCGATGCGATCCCACCGGGACATCCCGGCCGACGAGTCAACCTGATCCATCCCACAGCACATCGGCCCGAAACGACCGCCCATGAGCGATCGGTGGGGTTGCCCGGCCGCTCAGGAAGGGGCGTCGACCCACCACCTCGGGGGCAGCCCCGGCGATTCCACCGTGACACCTTCGTCCGCTACGCCCGCCGCCAGTCGGCGGTCGTAGGTGACGACCGCCTCGAGATCGTCGCCGAGCTCGAGCGCGGTCGCCAGATGGAGGGCGTCGAGGGCCCGCAAGCTGTCGGTGCCGATGCTGCGGGCGTTGCGCACGGTGTCGTCCCCCAGGGTGATCAGCGCGACCGCCTCGAGGGCCTGCGACACGGCATCGGCCGACACCCCCAGACGCCGGGCGGCGCGGTGCGCCTCGACGTCGAGCAGGACCGACGACCAGAGGTCGGCTCCCGTCATCGCCTCCCGGAGTTCGAGGGAGTGGTCCTCGGCCACGATCAGCTTCAGGAAGGCCGAGGTGTCGAAGTAACGCATCAGCGCTCGTCGCGCAGCTCGTCGAGGACGCGACCGCTGGGTTCGGGAGCCGGTTGCGGCAGGGGCAGCTCCGAGAGATCACGAATGGCCGGTCGGACCCGATTGTCGGCGATCAGGGCCTGGGCGCCACGTGGCGACGGCGGCGGGGAGAGCACCGCGACGAGCGTCCCCCGGTCCGTCACACCGATCTGTTCGCCCCGGCGGACCCGACGAAGCACCGCCGACGCATGCTGTTGGAGCGATCGGATCGGCACCGTGTCCATGTGCGTCGAACGTAGCACAAGGGGTCCCGCGTCACCACGAACCGACGGGCACGGCGGCGACGCCGACCGGGGTCAGGGCATGCCGGTGATCATTGCGATGACATCGAGGATCTGCCGGGATACGACAGGGCCGACGTTGCCGTCGGCTGGGGCGCACCGCTCGATGGCCACCGCCCGTAGCTGCTCGACGAGGGCGTAGCTCTCCGAGGCGAGCCCGTTCGTCTCGTCGGGCTCGACGAGGACGTGGCTCGGGAACACCCGACGGCTGGTGGTGAGCGGAACGGCGAACACCGTTGACGGCCGGAACCGCAGGAAGGCGTCGGCGGTGACGACGATCGCCGGACGGACGAACCCTGCCTCGGACCCGATCGGCGTACCGAAATCCACCGTGACCAGATCGCCGAAGTTCACGACGAGGCGAGATCCGGGCTCAGCCACCCATCTCGCTCACGCACATAGGCCTCCCACGCCGCCGGATCGTCACGAAGCCGGCGCTCCGCCGCGGCCATCTCCTCGTAGAAGTGCTGCCGCCGGAGGGACTCCAACGCAGCATCCAACGTGTCGGCCATCGAGGCGTTGCGGTCCTCGGCGAGGCGCCGCAACCGGTCCCGCTGATCAGCCCGGACCCGAATCGTCGTAGACGGAACTGTCATACAACGAGTCTACAGTTGTCCTGCCGCAGACACCGGCGCACCAACTCGATGATGGTCCGAATGCGTCGCGAGGATCGAGCAGGAACAGGTCGGTCGCTCAGGCCGGCGTGTAGAAGAAGCCGCGTCCGGCTTTGATTGCCTTCCCGTGGGAGAGGTCACCGCGTTCTTCGAGGCTGGTCAGGATCTGGCCGGCCCGAACGATGCTCAGGCCGAGAAGGTCTGCGACTTCGGTGGATGAGACGCGGCCCCGATGCCGAGCCCAGGTGAGGATGACCTGGGAGCGGACCGGTGTTGCGTCGAGGCGTTTCGTTCGGGTGGCGAGCTGCGCTCTTGCCCGTTCGGAGAGCCGGTAGGCGGGTTCGTGTCCGTCGGGCACGCCGTTGAGCCCGACGATCACGGGCTCGCCGGCGAAGGTGGTCGCTGTTGCCCGGGCAAGCGCCGCTTCGGTCTCGCCCGGCGGGCGTTGCAGGAGGGGCTGGGCGGTGGCGACGTCGACGAAGTGGTGGTTGCTGAGGTGGTTGACCAGGAGCACGATGTCCAGGTCCTTGGCGGCGTGTGGGGGTTCGAGACCGGCCAGCAGGTCGATGACCTCGGAATCGGGTTCGCCGCCGAACAGCGATACCCGAACCGACGGGCCGGCGGTCTCGGAGATCTCGGGTTCGGGACGGCCGAGCGTGAGCATGTCGGCCATCATGCGGTCCACGCCGATTCCTTCGCGCTCGGCGAGGCGGAGCGCGGCCATGGCCTCGGCGAGGCTCTTGTAGCGGGGTGAGGAGGGGTGGGTGATGATGTTGTCGGGACGGACGTCGCCTGGCAGGCCTCCGGGGGAGGTGACAGTGAGCGTGTCGCCGGTGTGCTCGATCGTGGTTGGCTGGGTGCTGAGCCAGTCCCGGTGGGTGACGCCGTTGACCATGGCTTCGCGGGCCGCTCTGGGTGGGATGGCGCGCCGTTGCGCTTGGGCGAGGCCGTCGCCGGAGTGCACGACTCGATTCGCGGTCCGGATGGCCTGGTCGGCGTCGAAGACTTGTTCGAGGAGTGAGCGGGTGCTGCGAACGCGGTTGGTCGAGTCGGCGCCGGAAGTGTCGCGTCGGATGTAGTCGATGCCGTAGTCGGGGGTCCCGACGAACAGGAGCGAACCGGCGTTGGTGAGTGTTCCGTCGGTGTCGGCGACGACGTTGAGGCGCCGGAGGAGGTCGTGGTCGGTGGCGGCGACGAGATCGGCCGCATGCTGGTCACCGGCGTCGGCCGCCTCGCGAAGGAACCGGCGGGCCATCTCGATCGCAGCCGGGTCGCCGTCGTCGATGTGGTGGCCACTGGGGAGGGCCGACCAGTCGACGCCGGTGCGGTGGAGGCGGCCGGCGTGCCAGGTCGTCGGGTCGACTTCGACGCAGTTGTCATCGACTCGCCAGTAGATGCGGCCGTTGGTGTTGGCGATTGGCTCGATCGCGTCTCGAGTGGTGAGGACGAGCACCCGGGTGCCGTCGAGGTCGACGGCCTGGGCGTCGATGGTGAGTCGTCTGGTGGTCAGCTCGTAGATCCGGTGGCGAAGCCACTGCGGGTCGAGGGCGGTGCCGATCCTCTGACCGTCGTCAGCGATGCCGAGGATGATCGCGCCGCCTCCGGGTGTGTTGGCGAGGCAGGCGAGTTCGTCGGCCAGGTATCTCGCCGCGAGATCGTTCTGCTCGCTTCCGGGGAGCACCGCACCCCTGGGGCCGCGCCGGCCGGGCTCCTCCTTGCAGTCGACCTGGAGGACTTCGATCTCGCCGGGCTCGTCGCCGCCGGCGAGGCGTCGCAGCATCTGTTCGACTTGCTCGGTGAGCGGGTCGGGCCCGAGAAAGGCAAAGGTCACTGGCACCTCACGGCAGGACTTACACTTTCGGTTCTAAAAGTATAAGTCCAGGCTCAGGCGTTGTCGAGCCTTCGCAATTCGGTCGACGCCGATCAGCCCCGTCACGTCCTCGATATCGACGAACGTCGTACCCCGCCGCCGCCGCCGGACGCTGGCGATGAGTCACCACTCCCCCGACCATGACCTTGCGCTCGATCGCCGCCCTCAGCGTCCCGCTGGGATCTCGAAGCGGGCCTGAGCCGCACCGTCGAAGCGGTCGACCAGGTCGCTGGTCGAGATCGGCCGGGCAGGGCGGCGGAGCTCGACCACCAACTCGACGCGGTCGGCGTCGGTGACCCCACGAGCCACCAGGTCGGCGCCTTCGAGCACGGCGATACCGGTGGCTCCCGTCCCGCGATCGAGGAGTCCATCCACGAACGAATGAACGCTCACCGACACCGCCCCGTCACGGGGCACCGACAGGAGGTAGACCTGTTCGTCGTCTCGGACTCCGGGCTGCCACGCAATGGTGCAACCCGCGTGCGCCTCGTCGGAATCGAAGCACAAGGCCACGTCCTCGGACCGCAGCTGCTCGGGCAGCCGGAACAGGACAGGCACCGTGATCAGGGCTTCGGCCACTCGCGCGGGCACGTCATCGTCGAAGTAGGACCGGCCCTCCGGCGGCCGTTGCGCCCACGGCACGTCCGGTTCGACCGGCTGCGGCTCGACAACGGCGGGCACCGCGTCGTCGATCGCCGCCAGTTCGGCGGCCAGGACATCGAACCCCAACGGTGGCCGACGATCCGGTGACGGCTCCCCCGGTGCCAGCGATTCGGGCACCCATCCGAGTGCGCCGCATGGATCGAGCAGGAACAGATCGGTCGTGCCCGCAGGACTGAAGTAGGCCGCCATCGCCGTCCGGTTCGGCGGATCCATCGAGCCGGCGTTCAGGCCGACCACCAACGCCGGACCGTCGACACCCGCAGACCGGCCATCGACCGACACGACTGCCCCATCGCCAGGACCGGACACCTCGGGCAGCCACCCTTCGGCCACCAGCCGAGCAACCTGATCCGGACGGAGCAGGAGCAGAGATTCGTCGAACGGCGGAATCTCGATTCCGAGGCGTGCGGCCTCGTTCTCGGCGAGCCGAAGCGGCTGCGCCGCACCCGACACGACCTCCCAGAGCCGATAGCCCTCCGCAGAGCGGAACAACGGGCTCGCGGTGTCACCGAGCGACAGGAACTGCAAGGCCTCCTGGCTCTCGGCGTGCAGATGATCCAACCGCGGGTCCCGCACCGGAGCGATGACCAGATCGGCGATGACGATCCAGTCCAACCGCTCCACCAGCGGCGGACCCTCGTCCCCGGGATCGCCACCGAGCCACGCAACCGCCGCGCAGAATGCCGGCTCCTCACCGACGACAGCCTCGATCACACCCTCCGGGATCAGATCCGACCGACCATGAGGGGCCGAGACCTCTTCTCCGTCGTCCATGGCGAGCCACCACCCGCCGACCGCGACGCCGACGAAGAGGATCACCAACATGAGAGAACGGAGACCACGGGGGATTTTCGTCACGACATCCACGCCGAGGAAATTGCACAAACGCACGCCACCCCGGGCAATCTACTCCCGATGAGGGGGGGCAAAGAAACACGCACAATTGACACACAAACAGACAGGAGTGCGAGTGGTCGACATGCAAGCATCGCCGGGGGACCGCCCGGTGGTCATCGGAAGTCGCGTGATTTCGGGGCTCCGTGCAGTGGGAGCGGGGCGAGGCGTTCGGCGATGATGTTGACCACGCCCTCGTTGCGTTCCAGGCGGCCGTGCACCAGCAATGCCGGCGCCGAGCGGGCCAGGGTCCGGTGGCGGATCCAGCAGCCCTTCGACACCACCACGTTGATCAGCCCCGTCTCGTCCTCGAGATTGATGAACGTCGTACCCCCCGCCGTCGCCGGACGTTGGCGATGGGTCACCACTCCCCCGACGGTAACCTTGCGCTGGGTCGCTGTCGCCAGGCCCGACGCCGGGATCACCCCCAACTCGTCGAGATGGGCGCGCACGAACCTTGTCGGGTGACCGTCGTATGCGATGCCGGTGGCCCACAGGTTGGCCAGCGCCAACTCGCGATCGGACATCCCCGGCAGCTGCGGCGCCTCGATCCCGGTGACGATGCCCGGCAACCGGTTCGCCCCGGTATGGGCCAACGCCCCCGCACTCCACAGGGCCTGGCGCCGATCGACCCCGAAGCCGTCGAACGCCCCCGCCGTGGCCAGGGCTTCGAGCACCGGCTGGTTGGCGTCGACACGGCGCCGGAGATCCTCGATCGAGACATAGGGCTGCCCCTCGACGATGACCTCGGCCAGCTCGTCGCCGACATGACGCACCGACGACAACCCCAACCGCACCTCGGGGGCATCGACCGGCCCCTCCAACACCGCACCCGCGCCGGACTGGTTGATGTCGGGGATGTGCACCGTGACCCCGTGACGGCGGGCGTCCTGAATGAGCGAATGTGGCGAATAGAACCCCATCGGCTGCGCATTGAGCAACGCCGCGCAGAACGCAGCCGGATAGTGGTATTTGATCCACGCCGAGATGTAGACCAGATACGCAAAACTCACCGAATGGCTCTCGGGGAACCCGAAGTTCGCGAACGCCGCCAACTTGTCGTAGATGGCATCGGCCACCTCGCCGGTGATACCCCGCTCGGCCATCCCCGCGTACAGCCGGGCCCGGAGCCGCTCCATCTTCTCCTGACTGCGCTTGGAACCCATGGCCTGACGGAGCTGATCGGCCTCGGCCGCGCTGAACCCGGCCACGTCGATGGCCATCTGCATCAGCTGTTCCTGGAACAACGGAATCCCCAACGTCTTCGACAACGCCGGCTCGAGCAACGGATGCAGGTACGTCACCGGCTCCTGGCCGTTGCGGCGCCGGATGTAGGGATGCACCGACCCGCCCTGGATGGGCCCGGGCCGGATCAGCGCGACCTCGACCACCAGGTCGTAGAAGTGGCGGGGCTTCAGTCGGGGAAGGGTGGCCATCTGGGCCCGGGACTCGATCTGGAACACGCCGATGGTGTCGGCCCGGCACATCATGTCGTACACCGCCGGGTCCTGGGGCAGGGTGGCCAGGTCGAGGCGGACGCCGTGGTGGTCGGCGATGAGGTCGACCGCCAGATGGATGGCGGTGAGCATGCCCAGCCCCAGCAGGTCGAACTTGACCAGCCCGGTGGCCGCACAGTCGTCCTTGTCCCACTGCAGGACACTGCGGTCGGCCATGCGGGCCCACTCGACCGGGCAGACCTCGACGATGGGCCGGTCGCACAACACCATGCCCCCCGAGTGGATGCCCAGATGCCGGGGCGCATGTTCGAGCTCGACCGCCAGGGCCAACACGTCCGGCGGCACCCGGTCGCCGGCGTCTGCCGTCGATCTCCGGGAGCGGGGGTCGGGCGCCGGCGTGGAGGTGGGGCCCGGCGGGGCCGCTCGAGCCCCGGTCTCGCGGAGCTCGACCTCCACTTCCCGCTCTGGTCCACTCCGTGGACGGGCCGCTCGGGCCCCGGTCTCGCGGAGCTCGACCTCCACTTCCCGCTCTGGTCCACTCCGTGGACGGGCCGCTCGGGCCCCGGTCTCGCGGAGTTCGACCTCGGGGGCGCGGCCGCGCTGGGCGGCTTCGAGGGTCTGCGCCGCGGTGATCTGGTCGCCCAGGCCTCCCCAGCGGTCGACACTGCGGGCGAAGGCGTCCTGCTGGCCGGTGGCGTAGCCCAGTGCCTTGGCCATGTCGCGCACCGCGGAGCGGGCCCGGTAGGTGACCACGTTGCACACCTGCGCCGCGTACTGGCGGCCGTAGCGGTTGTACACGTACTGGATGACCTCTTCGCGGCGGCCGCTCTCGATGTCGATGTCGATGTCGGGCGGGCCGTCTCGTGCCGCCGACAGGAACCGCTCGAACAACAACCCCAGCGACACCGCGTCGGCGTTGGTGATGCCCAGGGCGTAACAGACCGCGGAGTTGGCCGCCGACCCCCGGCCCTGGCACAAGATGTCGGCGCGGCGACAGAACTCGACGATGTCCCACACGATCAGGAAGTAGCCGGGGAACTTCAGCGCCGCGATGACATCGAGCTCCTTGTCGATCTGCGCCCACGCTCCCGGGACCCGTTCGCCGTGGCGGGGGCCGTAGCGACCGGTGGCGCCACGTTCGGTGAGCTCGCGCAGCCACGACATCTCGTCGTGACCGTCGGGACACGGGTAGGGCGGCAGCTCGGGGGCGACCAGCTTCAGGTCGAACGCACACTCGAGCGCCAACGCGGCGGCCCGCTCGACCACCCCGGGCCAACGAGCGAAATGGCGGGCCTGCTCGGCGCCCGACCGCAGGTGGGCGGTGGCCGCGGCGGGCAGGCCGCAGTCGACCCCGTCGAGCGAGGTCCGTGCCCCCACCGCCGCCAACGCCGTGGCCAGACGACGCCGCTGCGGGGCGTGGTAGCGGACGTCGTTGGTGGCCACCAGGTCGACCCCCGCGCCGATGGCGAGGCGGGCCAGGGCGTCGTTGCGGACCGAGTCGAGCGGGTCGGCGTGGTGCCAGAGCTCGACGGCGACGTGGTCGCGCCCGAACGCATCGACCAGCCGATCGAGCCGGCGCCTGGCCGCGGCCGGGCCGTCGGCCACCAGCGCCGCCGGCACCGGGCCGGCCGCCGTGCCGGTGAGCACCAGCCAGTGACCCCCGCCCCGGTCGGCGCCGACCTCGGCCAGCTCGTCGAGGGTGAGGCGCGGCGCGCCCTTCTCGCCGGCCATCTGGGCCTGGCTGATGGCCCGCCCCAACAGGGCATAGCCATCGGGGTCGCGGGCCAGCACGACCAGGTGGCGGATGCTCTCGTCGCCGAGGAGCGAGCCGGCCCCGCCCGATGCGGACTCGGCGCCCCACCCGTCCGTCCCGCCCGACCAGGGCTCGATCAGCGCCAGCTCGGCGCCGAACACCGTGGGCAGACCCAGCGCCCGGGCCGCCTCGGCGAAACGGACGACACCGTAGAAGCCGTTGCGGTCGGTCAGCGCCAGCGCCTCGAGCCCCAGCCGCACGGCCTCCTCGACGAGCTCCTCGGGCGACGACGCCCCGTCGGTGAAGCTGAAGTGCGAGTGGCAGTGGAGCTCGGCGTAGGGTGTCGCCTCCTCCCCTGCCACCTCTGCTGGGGCCGGCTCGATGGCCGGCGCCTCGTAGGCCGTGCGCTTGCGGGACCAGGCCGGGCTGTCACCGCCGTCGCCGGGCGCCCACGGATCGTCCAGCCCGGACGGGGCGCGCCCGGTGGGCCGATCGGACAATCGCCGTTCGATCTCGGACCACGGCACCGGAGGATTGCGCCATCCCATGAACCCTCGACACTATCGAACAGGTGTTCGCATACGCAAGGGGCGCCGGCACTTCCAGCCGCGGTCAGGTGCGGTCGAGGTACAACGACCGCACGGCGAGGACCTGGCGGATCTCGCCGGTGACGTCGTCGTAGAACTCCTCACGGTAGGTCGCATCGGTGATGAGCGACACCGCGAACTGCAGCGCCGAGAACGCCGCGATGAACCCGCTGACCGCCAGATGCTCCCAGGTCAGGATCACCTCCGAGCCGAGGAAATCGAACGACGAGATGACATCACCGCCGCCGACGGTCCACTGCTCGACGGTCTCCCGGCGCACGGCAAGGACCCCGAAGCCCACGTAGAACAGGCCGATCACCAGCGCGACCAGCACGACCTGGACGGCCTGGCTGATCACGACCAACAGGGCGACATTGCGTTGCGCGGATCGCTCGAGGGGCGGCGACGGCGTCCGCTCGGGATGGCGGGGCACGACATCCGCGCAGGGGGCGTCGGTGGCCGATGCCAACCGGCACACGGTGTCCCAGCTCTCGAAGTGCTCCAGCTCGGCCACGACCTGGGGTGACCGCAACCAGATGAAGCCCACGCCGGCGAGCACGAGGACGCCGACGGCCATCGCGTAGAAGGCGGGCGCGAAGTCGCTCGCCACCTGCCACATCTCGGCGTTCAGGAAGATGAAGGCGGTGAACAGCAGCAGCAGCGGCAGGATGCGCGCCATCAACAGCCCGACCTGGCCGACCCGGTCCCACATCAGGCGGGCGCCGAAGCGGATCATCGGGAACAAGCCGTAACTGGTCGACACATAGGTCAGCGCCAGCAACGCCAGGTTGAACACGACGATGGCCGAGAACCGCTCGATCCCGTCGTTGCTGAACAGCAGCGGCAACAGCCCTGGCACGATCACGAACGCGGCGAGCTCGATGGGGCCGACGTCGTCGGGGAGCTGGAACGGCCGCCGTCCCCGCAGTCGGTTCACCACGACGACCGCAGCCAGCAGGATGGCCAGCGAACCGAAGAACACCGCCGCCTGCCCCCAGCCCTGGAAGCGGTCGTCGAAGGACGCGAACACCTCCAGCAGGAACACCAGCGACAGGAAGGGCGCGGCTCGGGTGAAGACGTCGTCGGTGGCCGAATAGTCCTCGATGGCGTGGGGCAACCCCTGCTTCACGAACCACCGCTCGGTGGCCCGGGTGATCTCGTCTCTGTCGGGTGCGGTCATCGGTCGCACAGTGTCGCCGAACTAAAGGGGTCAAGTCGTACTTTCAACCAACTCATCACGGGTGGCCCGGTGGCAGGTCGACGGAGTTGGTTGAAAGTACGACTTGACCCCAGCGCTACCCCCAGCCCTGCCTACCCGGCGGGGAGGGGGTCGTAGGTGGGGATGGGCTCGTCGGGGGGTTGGTCGTCGTACATGGACACGGCGCCGGCAGGGTCGAACAACACGGGTTCGGCGCCGGCGAACTCGCCGAGCAGGTAGCGGCGGCCGCCGTCGACGAACTGGTACATGCCGGGGGCTTCGCGTTCGAGTTCGTCGATGCCGACCTGGTCGGGGTCCCACCAGATGATCGTCATGTCGTCGATGCCGAAGTAGTCGGGCTCGAGCTCGTCGGGCCAGCGGTCCTTGTCTCCCCAGGAGATCGTCGGGTTCGTGATGGCCCGACGTGTCGGCTCGCCGGCGAAGATGGCGTCGCGCCACGCTTCGGCCGTCAGGTTCGGGCCGATGCCCTGGACGATGGCGTAGAAGACCCCCGGGAAGGGATCGAGCACGCCGATGCTGTCGTCGGCGGCCGGCGACTCGCCGTGGAACCACTCGTAGATGGCGGTCGGGCCGCCACCGAGCCCGGGCATCACCCGGGCGCCGAGGGTGGTCAGCCCGAATGCGTTGGCCCACTGCTCCTGGTCGTAGGTGCGGGCGAAGACGTTCGTGTCGACCAGCACCGACGCCGAGATGAACCACTCCGGGAAGTAACCCTGCGCGGTGGCCTCCCGGGTGAAGTCCCGCGGCGCCACGGGGTCGCCCGAGAACAGCACCGTGGTGACCCCGGCCTCCTTCAGTCGGGCGATCGCCGACGCAGCCGACTCCTGGATGGTGGCGGGGTTCAGCGCGTAGGACACCGAAGCCGCCAGCTCGACGCCCTGATCGGCCAGGTAGCCCTCGAAGGATTCGTTGAGGCGCACAGACTGTTCGCTCGACTCGATCCAGAGCCGGCCGAACACTCGCTCCTGACCGGCCAGCGCCTCGTCGCCGGCGTGCTCGGCGGGCTTGCCCGCGAGCTGTCCGGCTACGAAGTCGGCGACCATCAGGTTGGTCTGGTTCGGTCCCATGGTGAGCGACCACATGTTCGGGTCGTTGGACGCATAGAACTCGTAGTCCTGGCCCGGTCCGCAACCGAGGCACGGGATGCCACGGGCCGCGAGCTCCTCGGCGAACGCGTTGGTGAGCGTCGGGCCGTTCCACACCATGAACGGTGCGAACTCCTCGGCGATCTGCACCGCGTCGGCGCGTGCCGACACCGGGTCGGAGATGTTGCCCGATCCCTCGAAGAAGATGAACTCGACCGAACGGCCGTAGGTCTCGTAGTAGGTCTCGTAGTAGGGCAGCAGCGCCCGCATGGTGTCCTCGACGTCTGCGTTGGTGTCGTCGTTGACGATGGCGTCGGTGATGTAGTTGAGGATCGGGTCGGCGTCCTGGGCCTGCCAGTACACGATGCGGATGGCCTCCGCGGTGACGCCGGGCGCGGTCTCGCCGCCGTTGTCGCCCTCGAAGGGGGCGAAACAGGCCGGCGCATAGAAGTTCGGGACGCGCACCAGGCCGGTCTCGGGGTCGCAGCGCTCGCCGAAGTCGATGTCGAGACCGAGCTCCTGCGCGACGTCGAAGGAGATGACGCCATCTGGTAGGCCCGTATCCGGGAGGGCATCGTCGGCTCCCGCATCGGCGGCGCCGTCGGTGCCGGCTGCGTCGTCGGCTGTCGCCCCATCGTCGCCGTCGGCCGGGTCCGCGCCGTCGTCGGCAGCGGGCTCGTCGGGGTCGGCGCCTTCGATCGTGGCCGACTCGTCGGTGGCCGCGGTGTCGTCCTCGTCGTCGCCCCCGCCGGCGAGCACGATCACGGCCACCACGACGATGACCGCCACGAGGGCCGCGATCGGCCCCCATTTGCGCAGCGGCGAACTCCCCGGAGCGGAGCGTTCGTCTCGTTCTCCCTGTGCTGGTTGCATGGTCCCCTTCTCTCTCCGATGGCGTATCGGGTGTTCTCGTTCAGGTGGGCTCGACGACCGGGGGTGCACCGGCGATCGACGCCGCTGCGACCTGTGGTCCGGAGCGGGCGATGACGGCATCGGTGGTGCCCAGGTACGACGCCACCACCGCGGGGTCGGCCAACACCTCGGCGGACGTGCCGCGGGCCAACACGACACCCTGGTCCAGGGCCACCAGCCGGTCTGCGATCGACACCAGCAGGGCCATGTCGTGTTCGATGACGACGAGGGCGGTGCCCATCTCGGTGCAGATGCGTCGCAGCACGGGGCTGAGCGCCTCGGCCTCGCGCTGGGCGATGCCGCTCGACGGCTCGTCGAGGAGCACGACCAGCGGGCGGTGCGCCACGACGCAGGCCAGGTCGACCATGCGCCTCGTGCCGGTGGACAGCTCGCGGATGAACTTGTTGCGGTAGGCACCGAGGCCGAACATGTCGATGAGGTCGTCGACGCGGAGGTCGACCTCGCGTTCGGCTTCGAAGACCTGCGGGAGATGCAACGCCGCGGCCACCGGTCCGCCCGCCGACACGAACCGTTCGAGCGACACGGCGATCGTCTCGGCGACCGTCAGCGCCGGGAACAGACGGGCGTCCTGGAACGACCGGCCGAGGCCCATGCGGGCGCGCGCCGCCGCCGAAGCAGACGTGACGTCGCGCCCGTCGAGCTCGATCGAGCCGGTGTCGGCGGGGACGAACCCGCCGAGCAGATCGAACAGGGTGGTCTTGCCGGCACCGTTGGGCCCGATGATGCCGACGATCGTGCCGGGGGCGACCTCGAGGTCCACGTCGCTGATCGCGAGGATGCCGCCGAATCGCCGGGACAGCCCCCGGGCCCGCAGGACCGGCGCCTGGCGGGCCGCCGCTGCGGAACCGGATGCGACGTCGATGGTCGGCACCGGGCCGCCTTCGCGCTGCTGTGGTTCGGCGACGAGGTCGACGTCGATCCCGGCGTCGATGTCGGCGTCGGCGCCTGTGGACACGGGCTCGCCGGTCCCGCCCCGCCCGACCTCGCCCTCCGCACCGTCAGCGTCGTGGCCGCGTCCATCGGCGTGGCCGGCGCCGGCCTGCGCACCGTCAGATGCCAGCGCGGTGGCGCCCTCGAGGAACACCGACCGCAGGACGTCGGGTCGGTCGAGCAGCTCGGCGGTGGGGCCACTGAAGCGGATCTGGCCCTTCTCCATGAAGTACGCCCGGTCGGCGATGGTCAGCGCCAG
Source organism: Acidimicrobiales bacterium (assembly GCA_046290435.1). Taxonomy (GTDB): domain Bacteria; phylum Actinomycetota; class Acidimicrobiia; order Acidimicrobiales; family UBA8592; genus CAVQUE01. The sequence continues at coordinate 25,004 of JBKAGO010000072.1, read as the reverse complement.
GTTGACCGACTGCTCGACCAGGATGACGGGCACGCCTGCGGCCGCGACGTCGCGTACCACCGGCAACAGCGACTCGACCACCGTCGGGGCCAGCCCCAGCGACAGCTCGTCGATCATAAGCACCCGGGGGCTGCCGAGCAGGCTCATCACCAGCGCCAGCATCTGCTGCTGGCCGCCGGAGAGGTTGGCGGCGGGTTCGTCGGCACGCCGGCGCAACTCGGGGAACAGGTCGAGCAGTTCGTCGAGGGTCCGCACCGGCGGGCGAGCGTCGTCGGGACGGATCCACTGCGCAGCCGCGAGGTTCTCGGCGACGGTCAGCGATCCGAAGACGCCGTGGCCCCCGGGGAGCTGGGCGATGCCGAGCGCGGCGATCTCCTCGGGCGGCGCGTGGGTGATGTCGCGCCCGTCGAGCACGATGGTGCCGCGGTCGGCCTCGGTGACCCCCGAGATCGCCCGCAGCAGCGTCGACTTGCCCGCCCCGTTGGTGCCGAGCAGGGCGACGATCTCGCCCTCGGCGATGTCGAGGTCGACACCGAACAGCACCTGCACACCGTCGTAGGACACCTGCACGTCGCGGCACGACAGCAGCGTCGCCTCGCCGCGGGCCCGGGCCAGCATGATCTCGCTGCGGGCCCGGGCCGAGGACCGGACCTGCTCGATGTCGTCGTTGATGACGTTCGCGGCGGACGCCACGATGAGCCCGCCGATGACGAAGACCGGCGTCATCATCAACATGCCCTGGCGGATGCCCCAGGTGTCGGCCACCCACCCGATGAACGGCAGCACCAGCAGTCCGGGCAGGATCCACAGCGACCCCATCGAGAAGCCCATGGCCCGCGCCCGCGGCGGGATGGCCAGCGACAGCGTCGCCAGGATGCCGGGCCCGAGCACCGCCAGGGTGAACGCGATGCCGGCGTTGCATGCGATGGCCAGCCACAACGTCGGCGCCAGCGCGTAGCCGGCCGAGAGCACCGCAGCGGCGGTGGAGCTGACCGCCAGGAGCTTGAGGATCAGCCGGGGGTCGCGTCGCATCAGGCGCAACCCGATGGTGCCGCCCACGACGAGGCCGGCGAGCTGGGCCGGTTCGACCGCGGCGGCGACGATGCCGCGTGCCCGCTCGTCGAGCCCGAAGACCTCGTCGTAGTACAGCGCCCCGAGGGTGCCGAACCCGATGAGCGAGACCGCCAGGAACGGCAGAGCCGCAAAGATCCGCCGCAGCGTGGCGACCTTCCAGCACAGCCGCCACGCCTCGGTCATCGACGGCGGCACCTCGGCGGTCATCGCAGCCTCGGCGTCGGCGCCGGCGGCCTCGCGTTCGAAGCGCCCCCGGACGGGTTCCTTCAGCCGCAGCGCCACCACGACGAGGACCAGCGTCGGGATGGCGAACAGCAGGAACGGCGTGCGCCACCCGAACCAGTACGCCAGGAACCCGGCGAGCAGCGGGCCGAGGATCTGGCCGACGGCGTTGCCGGCGCGATGGAACGAATACACGCCGGGGCGACGGTCCGGCGGGTAGTAGTCGGCGAGCAGCGAGTTGTGGGTGGGGTCGACGACCGCCTTGCCGATGGCGGACCCGGCCCGCATGAATCCGAGGAACACGATCGACCCGGCCAGGCCGGTGAAGAACGAGAACACCGCCCAGGCGACCGCACCCGTGATGGCCAGGTGCACCCGGTTGGTGCGATCGGCGAGCCCGGCGATGGGCACCTGCAGGGCCAGCGCCCCCGCCAACACGAAGGCGATGAGCGTGAGCAGGCCGCTGAATCCCAGACCGAACTCTTCGCGGATCTCGGGCGCGAGGATGGCGAACGCGGCGCGGTCGAGTTCGTCGACGGTGTTGAGGCCGAACAGCACCAGCAGCGGCAGGGTCGGGCCCCCACCGACCAGGGCGTCGAGGCGGCGCTTCATCGGTCGGGCTCCCCACCCACGAGGGCCTCGTACTGATCGTCGCTGCCATCGACGGCGTCGGTGGTGGTTCCCGACACTGCGGCATCGCCGGTTCCCGACGCAGGCGCAGGCGCAGCCGCGGCCGACAGGTCGACCACCGGCGCCGCGAGACCATCGGCGACGAGGCTGGGCACCGCGATGTCGCGTCGGCGGGCCAGCGTGCGCAGTGCCCAGTCGCGCCCCTGATAGGCCAGTGCAGCGAGACCGCCGGGAGCGATCAGCAACACGATCAGCACGCCGATGCCGCCGGTGAGCAGTCGCCACGACCCCTCGAGCCACCACTGCGTCCCCCACAGGAACAACGCACCGAGGGCTGCACCGAGGGGCGATCCGATGCCGCCGACGACGGCGGCGATCAGCACGCCGATGGATCCGCCCGCCTCCCCGGCGGTGAACGACTGCTGGTGCACGACGAACAGCGAGCCGCTGACACCGGCGATGAATCCCGAGATCGCGAAGGCGGTGAGCTTGGCCCGGGTGACGCTGACGCCGTAGGCGGTGACGCCGTTCTCGTTGTCGCGCAACGCCAGCAGGACCCGCCCGGTGCGGCTGTGGCGCAGCCCGTGAACGCCGATGAGCGCCAACGCGAGACCGATCGCACTGATGACGTACATGCCGGTGGGGCTCGTCCAGCCGATCCGTCCGAGCAGCGGCAGACGCTCGACGCGCTCGTCGGGGAGCCACGCGAAGAACCGGGGGTTCAGGAAGTAGCTGGTCATGGCCACGGCGAACGCCAGCGTGGTGACGGCCAGGTAGAGGCCGCTGAGGCGCAGCGCCGGCAGCCCCACCAGTCCCGCCAGCACGGCACCGACGACCCCACCCGCCACCACGGCGACGGTCAGATCGGCGTTCCATTCGATGATGAGCGACGCAGCGGCGGCTGCGCCCGCGCTGCTGAGCGCCAGCTGCCCCAGCGAGATCTGCCCGGCCCAACCGGTGAGCACGACCAGCGACAGGCCGAGGATCGTGAAGATGTGCAGCGCCGAGACCCGCAGAATCGTGACCGCCCCGAACCACGCAGGGATGGCGACCGTGAAGGCGACCACGAGCGCGAGCAGCAGCGCTCGTGTGGCCCGCACCTCCCAGCGGCCGGCGAGTTCCGGCGGGACCGGGCGGGTCTCCCCCATCGACAGCGCAGCCAGGGCCCCTTCGCTGCGGGTGAAGGTGCGGGGGCTGGCCAACAACGCGGCGAGGATGACCGCGGCGGTGACGGCGGCGGTCAGCGCCTCGGCCCGCAGGGGGCTGTCGGCGTTCCACACGATGCCGGCCTGCACGACACCGAGCGCGATGGACGTCGTGAGCATGCAGCGGATGTCGCGCAGGCGGGCGACGACCGAGGCGGCGAGGGCCCGGAGGAAGAACAACAGGCCCAGTGCCCCGCCGATGGGCAGCCCGAGCACCCCGGCGCGCAGCCACAGGGCGATGAACGCGAGCGCCGCGGCCAGGCCCCACACGGCCGACTGCACGCCCTTGACCGAGATGCCGAGGGTCGCCGCCCGGTCGGGCGACTCCGCCGATGCCCGGATGGCCAGACCGAGGCGGGTGCGGTGCAGGAGAAACCCGACCCCGGCGAGCACCAGCGGCACGGCCACCAGCACGATCAGGTGGTTGTCGTTGAACCGGAAGCTGCCGATGTCGAAGGTGATGTCGAGGGGCGAGTCGATGCGCTGCGACGCCACCTGGGCGTCCCACCAGCGCGGCACCAACAGGGCGGCCAGGCCGAGCAGTTGAGCCAGGCCAAGTGTCGCCACGGTGAGGATGAGACGGGGGCTGTCGGTGAAGCGTCGGATGACGATCAGCTCGGCCGCCATGCCGACGACGATGGCGCCGACCAGACCGATGGTGAAGGCCAGCACGTAGGTGAGGCCCGACTGCAGGAGCAGCATCACCGCGATCGTCGTGGGCAGCAGCCCGAGTTCACCCTGCGCGAAGTTGAGGACCCGGTTGGCCCGGTGGACGAGGATGATGCCGACGCCGACCAGGCTGGTCAGCAGGCCGAGCACGATGCCCTGGACGATCGCTCCCAGCGGCGCAGGCCACAGGAGCTGTTGGATGGCGATGAGCGCTGCCGGGGCGACGACCCACGTCGACGACTCCGCCGTCAGTACCCGTCGGATGTCGAGCGCAGTCCCCGGCACCAGCCCCCCAGCCAGTCGACCCGTGGGGGCACACTAGTCCTGTGACCGATGACACGCCATGTGTCGCCGGTCGGAGCTGTCAGCTGGGGAAATTGACCGTGACCGAATTGAAGCCGGCGCGGGTGCGGCTGCCGAGGAACGTCACGCTGCCGATGACGATGGCGGCGATGAGGGCCACGATCAGGCCGTACTCGACGGCGGTGGCGCCACGCTCTTCGTCGCGTCGAGACGTCAGCCATCCCGTGGCGGAGATGACCAGATGCTGCAGGCCCAACATGTCGATGACCCCTCGACTCGACGATCGGTAGCCACCGGGGATCGGCGGCCCCGCTCCATCGACGCATCGCCCGGCGAATGGAGCCCGAGGGGCCGAAAGTCCCACCCGGTCCCGGTCGCTGCGCTCACGGACCGCTCGGGCCGCGGTCGAGGAAGAAGGTCAGCCAGTCGTGGTAGTGCTGCACCCGGACCTCGTCGTCACAGAGCAACGCCGTGTCGAACCCTCGCGATCGCATCCCGGCCTGCACGTCACGGATGAGGTGGATGTCCTGGTCGATGGTGATGGTCATCGTCTTGGCGCCCGAGATGATGTCGTCCTGGGTGAACTCGTCGTGCGCAGGACGTTCGATCGGTGCGACCAGCGCCGGGTCGTGGGGCTCGAACGCGACCCCGGCCTCGGCGGCGACCGCTTCGCTCGGCTGGCGGACGAAGGTGAACTTGTCCCACAGGCACCGCTGCGGGTCCTCGGGGTGCGGCCGGGCCCGCATCACCAGCGCCGAGTCGGGCTGCACGGTGAGCATCGTGTTGGGGAACACGTTGTACTGCTCGATGTCGCTGAGGCGCTCGTCGGTCATGGTCGAGTAGTCGTACCCCAGGCGGGGCCCTGCCTCGCGTCGGGCCTGTTGGACGGCGAGGCGGATGTCGAGCACACGCCCGGCGAATTCGTCGGGGTCGAGGCCGACCATCTCCAGCTGACCCCGGAGATAGGCGTTCGGTGCATCGGGCTGGTCCAGGCGGGTGTTGACGGTGTGACCGTCGATGGTCACCCCGGTGTGGCCCCCGGCGAACAGGTCGATCTGCGCCGTCGGGCAGTCGAACATCTTCTCGTGCTGGGGGTGGATGTGCTCGACGTGGTACAGCTCGCCGAAGTTGTCGAACACGGCCTTCCAGTTGCAGTCGAGATGCACGGTCTGATCGCCGGTGAGGGCCATGTCCTGCACCCGGTAGGGCTCGAGGCGATCCCACACGGGGCCGAGGAAGCTGCGCAGATCGGCGGCGTCGGGATCCATGCACACCCACACCAGCCCGGCGAAGGACTCGACGCGCACCGGGCGCAGCGAGCGGGCCTCGCAGTCGACCCCACCGCTGAAGCGCTCGATGTCGGGCACGACGGTGAGGCGCCCGTCGCGTTCGTAGGCCCAGCCGTGGTACGGGCAGACGAACTGCTTGATCCAGCCACGGTCGTTGACCATCACCCGGGCGCCGCGGTGCTGGCAGACGTTGTAGAACGCCGCGAGGTCGCCGGCGTCGGTGCGGCTGACGAGGATCGACTCGTCGCCGAGGGAGAAGACGGCGTATTCGCCGGGCTCGGCGACATCGCGCTCGAGGCACGCGAACAACCACTGCCGCGGCCACAGATGCTCCTGCTCGCGAGCGGCCCACTGTGGCGACGTGTACCGCTCGGCGGCGATGGGCACCGGGCCGATGGGCACCGCCTGGTGCACGACGGTCGGTCGGGCCTGGACGTCGGTCATGGTGATCCCCCTGGTGTCATCGGACGCATCGGTGCGCGTTCATCGGTCCCATGCGACCGGCAGCCGGTAGCGGCCCCACAGGAACGGCTGCGGCAGACGCTCGGTCGGGCCGTCGAGGCGCAGGCCCGGGAGCCGGTCGACCAGTGTCGCCAACGCCGTGGTCCCGGCCAGGCGGGCGACGTGGGCACCGAGGCAGAAGTGCTCGCCCCAACCGAAGCTGAAGTGGCGTCGGGACTCGGCGACGGGGCGGTCCATCCGGAACTCGTCGGGGGCCTCGAACAGCTCGGGGTCGCGGTTGGCGTGGCCGACCACGAACATCACCTTCGAATCGACCGGGATGGTCACACCGCGGCGCTCGATCTCGACCCGGTTGGTGCGGCAGTTGCCCAGCACCGGCGGGTCGTAGCGGAGGCTCTCCTCGATGACGTTGTCCACCAGGTGGGGTTCGGCCACCAGCCGCTCCCAACGGCTGCGGTCCTCCAGCAGACGCCACACCGCATTGGTGATGAGCGACGTCGTGGTCTCGTGGCCGGCGACGAGCATCATCGCCACCAGCCCGGTGACCTCGTCGTCGGTGGCGAAGCTGCCGTCCTCGAGCGGGTGACAACACAGCTGCGACAGGATCCCCGCCGGCACGACCGTGCCCACCGGGTCCTGGCCGGGCGCCAACTCGGCGTCGGCGACTGCGCCGCGGCGCCGCTGCACCTCGGCCAGGGTGTAGTCCCGCACGGCGTCGCGCACCCCGGCGGCCTTGTCGGGAAAGGTCATGCCCAAGGTGGTGAGGTCGGCCCAGTGCTTGAAGTGCTCGGCATCGGTCTCGTCCATCCCCAGGATGCGGGCGAACGACACGATGGGGAGCGGTACGGCATAGTCGTCGTGGAGCTCGGCGCGGCCCCGCTCGACGAAGCCGTCGATCAACGACGTCGCCAGCGCGGCGATGGCCGGGCCGTTCTCGGCGGCACGCCGCGGCAGGAACGGACCACGCAGGAACCGTCGACGGATGCCGTGCTCGGGCGGGTCGTAGCGCTGCACACTGCCGACGCTCTCGTCGTAGGCGATCCCCGACCCGTGGCGGTTCGACCAGATGTCGGTGTCGGTGAACATCTCGTACACGTCATCACGCAGGACCATCGTGTAGAGCGGGTTGGCGAGATGGTCGACCCGCGACACCGGGCAGCGCTCGGCGAGATCTGCATAGACCGGCCAGGGGTCGGCCATCGTCGTCGGATCGGTCGGATCGTGCGCCATCGGCCCCCCCTGCAGCAACGTCTTGCGGCACTGTCTTGCGGCACTGTCTGTGACGGGTTCGCACACGACGCCCGTGGCGACCCGTCACCAAGGTAGCCAGCGGGTCAGCGCGGCGCTGCGGCTCCCAGCCAGTCGGCGGGCAGCGCATAGGGTTCGAGGGCAGCGACGAGGTCGTCGGCGAAGCGCTTCGGGCGCCCGGCGCCGTTGGTGGACGCCGAGGTGACCACCTGGGTGGCGATGACGTCGTCACCGCGCACGATGCGCTGCAGCCACGTGGCCTTGACCCGGCCGACCTCGCCGACGCCGCTCTCGACGACCAGCTCGTCACCCAGTGTGGCCGGGGCCAGGAAGCGGGTGTGGATCGCGATCACCACCAGGTTGGTGTCGAGCGCCTTGAGACGATCGAGCCCCATACCCACCGACGCCAACGCCTCGACCCGGCCCACCTCGAAGTAGGCGACGGTGGCCGAGTGGTTGACGTGGTCGTAGGGGTCGAGCTCGTAGAAGCGCACCCGCAACTCGGTGCGGTGTGGCGTCGGCGCGTCGGGCACGGGCTGGTGGAGATCCCCCACGGGGATCAGTCGTTGAGCACGAAGGTGATCTTGAGGGTCACCCGGTACTCGGCGATGGTGCCGTTCTCGACCGTGACCTTCTGGTCCTGCACCCAGGCGCCGCGGATGTTGTCGAGGGTCATCGCCGCCCGCTCGACCCCGCGCTTGACGGCGTCTTCGAAGCTGATGGGCGACGAGGAGATGACCTCGGTGATTCTCGCGATTGACATGGGGCTCCTCGTGCCTGGGAACTGAGCGGCGCTAATCGTAGGTGGCTTCGACCCACCAACGCCCACCTTCGATCACCACCAGGCGGGCGACCTGGTCCTCGGTGACCATCTGCAGGCGAGCCCGGCGCCGCTGACGTTCGGGATCCCACCACCGCTCGTCGAGTGGCCAGGGGCCGGCCCACGACCCGACCGTCAGCGGGGCGGCACCGTCGACGACCAGGACCGCCGGGGCCGCGGAGAGCTGGGCCCGGGCATCGACGGCGATGGCGGCGCCGGTGGCATCGACCACCTCGGCGGGCACCGGCGGGTCGTGGACCCGCACCGGCGGCGTGCCCGGCAGTGCCCCGGGCCACGGGTCGCCGCCCCCGCCGGCGCCGATCCCGGCGGCACCGGCGATGTGGTCGCGGCCCAGGTCGACCGCGTCGGCGGGCACGGTGACGATCTGCTCCTGAGGCGAGCGGCCGGCGCGGGCCTCGGGCACCCGCACGGCCTCGGCGCCCAGGAGCCCCTGCACACGCGCGACCGTGCGGGCCACGGTGTCGATGTTCTCGGCCCGCCCACCCCAGAACCCGAGCTGGCGGCCCCGCATCGGACCGAGCTCGTCGGGGCGGACCGACAGGCGGCTGATGGCCCCGGTGGGTCGTCCGCGGCTCGACCCGTTGAGCCAGCCGTCGAGCTGCCAACGCACCCGGTCGGCGATGGCCGCGGCGGTGAGGGCCCCGTCGTGACGCCAACGCCGCACGAGTTCCTCGCCGTGTTCGGTCTCGGCGCAGATGACGATGCGCGAGCACGACGCGCCCCGCTCGTCGAGGCGGGCCAGGAGCTCGTCCGCGAGGGCCTTGCCCATGAACGCGGCCTGGTCGACACGTTCGACCGGTGGGTCGAGCTCGGCGGCGACCTCCATCTCGGGGGGCGGATCGACCAGCGCCGGCGGCCGCAGATCGAGACCCGACGCCAACCGGTGGGCCTCGCTGCCGTCGGCGCCGAAACGACCGGCGACGTCGACCGGGTCGAGCGCTGCGTACGCACCCAGAGTGTGGACGCCGAGGCGCAGGCAGACGTCGACGAGGTCGGGCCGATCGAGCAGGCGGATGGAACGGGGGGCGAGGAACGCTGCCGTCTCGCCGGGGGCGACGATGGTGATCCCTCTGTCGGCGGCGGTGCCGTCTGCCACACCACCTGGGGCGCCCGCGGTGTCCTCTCCGGGGACACTGCCGGCATGGCTCTGGCCGGCACCGCCCCCGGCAACTCGGGAGTCCGAGGGGGTACGGGCGGCGACGGTGGCGGCGAACACGCTGTCGGCGATCCCGATGCGGACGTCGGCGCCCAGATCCTGGAGCGCCGTACCGGCGACGGTGCGGCACCGGTGGGCCATGGGGGCATCGCCGCCGAAGTAGCGCGACGGACCCCGGGTGGGGAACGCCAGGATGCCGGGCCGGATGATCTCGGTGCGCGGGGTGAGGTCGTCGAGGGCGCCGACGACGGCCTCGAAGGACCGGGCCTCGAGGTCGAGGTCCCGTTCGAGCACGACCACCCCAGGGCAGCGGCTCTGGGCTTCACGGCGGCGCAGGCCACCGACGATGCCATGGGCCCGCGCCGACCACGATGCAGCCACGACCCGATTGGCGTGGACGACGACCACCGCCTCGTCGGGACGACGATGCGCGACGACAGGCCAGTCGGGACACCACACCACCGCCACCCGAACCACGCCCGAACCCATGACGCGAGTATCGAACACATGTTCGACTCCTGCAAGAGCTACACGACCCGCCGCAGAACAGACATGCGATCAGGATCGCCATCGGCGGACCGCCCGGCGTCTCGGGCTGCATCATTCGCTTCCATGCCGGCGTCGACGAGGGCGTCGATGTCGGCACCGGCGTAGGCAGCCGACATCGTGGGCACAGGCAGCGCCAGGTCGACCCGGCGGGGGCGACCGGCATCACGACGGCCCGCGACCTCCACGCGCAGGTGACGGCCGTCGAGGAGGCCATGACCATCACCCAGGCCCGACCACCGCTGGGCGACCACGTCGATGCCGATGTCGGGAGCGCCGGGCCAGACCCCGCCGACGTCGATGACGACCGTGCCCCGCTCCCGGGCCCGGGCCGCCAACCGCCCGACATCGCGCGAGGCGATCGACGGCGGCGCCATGCCGACGCCATGGCGGGCCCCCGACGACCGTTCGGCCCGGTCGACGATGACGACGTCGAAGGCGTCGAACAGCGCCGCGAGGACCGACCCCCACGACCCCTTGGGAGGCTCGTCGACCACGACAGTGCGGTGCAGGGCAACCCCGAGGGCCGCGGCCCCGGCCGGGCACAGGTCGCGACAACCCACCACGGCGAGCCAAGAACCGGCATTGGTGGGGCCGGCAGCGGCGGCCAGCCCCACCGACAGCGCGGCCGCACCGGCGATGCCGACGGTGGTGCCACGTTGGATCCCTTCGGGGAACACCGCCGCCATGGCGGCGCCGACCTCGAGACGCCGCGACCTGGCCAGGGTCAGCGGCGCCACCCGCCGGGCGGCGTCGGCCAGATCGACGGGCCCCCGAGGTCGACGGGAAGCCTCGGACGAAGCCGTGCGGCGACGACCGTCGGGCCCGACGATGGCGAGCCCGCCACTGCCCCATTCGTCGCCCGCATCATGACCCGACGGCTCGGACTGCGGCAGCCGCTCACCCGTGGAGAGATCGCGGGCCGGCATGGAATCGTCGTCGGCGAACCCCACCGCCCGCATCGACGCGACGCGACGGCGACCCCGCGAGGCGGCACCCTGCTCCATGACCCGAGTATCGAACACGAGTTCGATGATGGCAAGGGGGTGTGACAGTATCTCTGGCCCGGCTCGTCTCCGGCGCCCACGCGCCGGGAACCTGTGTTTCTTGGCCGGCTCGTCTCCGGCGGGCTCGCGCCGGGATCCTCCATCGGTGATCGTCTCACCATTGCTCCAGGACACACGTCGCCGGCTGGTGTCGGCGTGCTGCGCAGCAGCAGCGACGAACCGAGACGGCCAAGGGGTACCGAAACCCTTTGCCGGGGTGCCCAGCCGTCTCGGGAGCGGCGCAGAGCGCCGACATGCCCGGAGCCGCCGCGGCCCCACAGGGCACCGGCATGCCTCAGGCCGCTGCGGCCTTGGACAGGCTGGTTCCTTGACCGGCTCGTCCCCGGCGCCGACTACTCGGCGGCGGCGGCGTCGAAGCTGGGGATCTCGACGCCGGGGCGGTAGTAGGTGAACATCGACTCGATGGTGGCCTTGATCGCGTCGAGATCGGCCAGGGTGTTGATGTCGAGGGTGATCACGTTCGAGTTGATGTGCACCCGGTCGATGCCGCCGGCTTCGAAGAGGCGCCGGGCGATGCGGTCGACGGGACGGTCTCCCTCGGCATCGTCGATGCTCGCGTAGCGCTCGTGCCCCATACCCGAGATGGAGCGATTGAGCTCGTAGCGCACGACGTCGGCACGCGAGGACTTCTTCTGGATGACGGTGACCGGCTGACCCATAGTGCGCCAGATCGTACTCGCTGCAGCCGGGCCGTCGACCACCCGCCGCCGCCGCCCGCCCGTCGGGGTCCACCGCCGTTCCGGCGCCGAAAATCGTTGCTCTGGCGACGAGTTTCGGCGCCAGAACCATGACGTCATCGAACCGGCGCCGAGAACTGCTGCCCCAGCGACGAGTTTCGGCGCCAGAACCGATTGACCACCGGGCCTCGCCGTGGGTGCGCCGGGGTCCTACGCCGGGCCGACCCGGACGTCGGACGCCGTGTCGCGATCCCGGCCCGATCCGAACGCGGAACGACCGATCGGGCGTCAGGCCGAACTGCCCGGCGACGGGCAGCAAGAAGGGACGATGTCAGACCGACGCAGGTTCCCGGTCGGCGCTTCGGGTGCGCACCACGGGCACGGCGAGCCACACCAGGCCGAGGGAGATGACCATCAGCACCGTGTGGATGGCGGTGAAGCCGGCGTCGTGGTCGTCGACGATGATGCCGATGCCCCGGATCAGCCAGAACACCACACTCCAGGCGAAGAACACTGCGAGCCCGACACGATCGCTCGAGCGCAGGGAGCTGCCCCGGCGGGACCACAGCAACCACGCCGCGAACAACCCACCGGCCAGGAACACCACCGAGTAGCCCGTACGCAGGATCTGACCGCCGGTGGTGAGGTCCTCGTCGGCCCAGACGTTGCGAATGCGCGAGGTCCAGACGAACAACGTCCAGACCACCAGCGGACCCAACAGCTTCACGCGTGCGGACATGACCTCGACGCTACCCCCGCCGTCCTGCACCACCCAGTCGGCGCCGAAAACCGTCGCCCTGGCAACGAGTTTCGGCGCCAGAACCACGACGCCATCCAACCGGCGCCGAAAACCGTCGCCCTGGCAACCAGTTTCGGCGCCAGAACCACGACGCCGCCGAACTGTTGACGATCCTGGCGGGGTCAGTCGAACAGGGAGCCCTGAGGATCGACCTCGACCATGCGTTCGGGGATGTAGCGCTCGACGCCGGGCAGGTCGATCGAGTCCATGAACGCCCACGACCGACGATGCAGTGCGCACGGTCCCCGCTCGGCCAGCGCCGCCCGGTGCCGCGGGCACGGATACCCCTTGTTCTCCTCGAACACGTACCCGTCGTACTCCCCCGCCATCTCACGCATGAAACGGTCGCGGGTGACCTTGGCCAGGATCGACGCCGCGGCGATCGACAGACACGAAGCGTCGCCTTTGACGATCATCGTCGTCGCTCCCCCGCCGACGAAGTCCCACTTGCCGTCGAGCAGGACGTGGTCGACCGCCACACCCAACCCGTCGATGGCACGCTGGGCGGCCAGTCGCTGCGCCGCCGACATGCCCAACTCGTCACATTCGGTGTGGCTGGCCTCGCCCACCGCCCAGTACTCGCACCAGTCGGCGACCCGGTCGAACATCGCCTCGCGTTCGGCCTCGTTGAGCATCTTGGAGTCGCGAACCTTGTAGATCCGCCGGTCCTTCGGCACGACCGCGGCGACCAGGGTCAGCGGCCCCGCCCACGCACCCCGGCCCACCTCGTCGATCCCGACGACGACCTCGTGACCCGACGCCCAGAGTCGCCGCTCGTGATCGAGCCCCGGCGACGACGACCGCAGCGCCCGGCGCAGGCGCGGTACCTGCCCCCCTGCGGGTGCGGATCCCTCCGGCGGGGTGGACGAACTCGACACCATGGTCCGAGACGTTACCGGCACCGACCCGACGCAGCTTCGACGCCCACCGGCACGCCACCACGACCGGCGGCCCGCGACCGGCGGCCCACGACCGGCGACCCACGACCGGCGATCACGGCGAGGTCGCCGATCGCGCCCCTCGCACCACCGTCATGGTCGGTCCGCAGCGGGCCGACCGGCCGCCGCGACGGGACCGGAGCCGTCGGTCAACTACCATCGGTGGGCATGCGGGAGCACTCGGGTTCTGGAACCTCCTGGCGCAGCGTCCTCGAATCGACCGCGGGGCACCGGTCCCGGCTGTCGGTCCGCAGCGTGCTGTCGTTCGGCTCCTACGGCAGCCTGTTGTCCTTCGGCAGCGCGCTGAGCGTGCTCTCGTGCACCAGCGTCGGCAGCATCTTGAGCATCAACTCCGCCGGGTCGATCCTGAGCATCAACTCCGCCGGATCGATCCTGAGCATCAACTCCGCCGGATCGATCCTGTCGAGAAGCAGCGCCGGGTCGATCCTGTCACGCCGCAGCGCCGGCTCCATCCTGTCCCGCGATGCTGTCGGCGGCCGCTCCGTCGACAGCAGCGGAACCGGCGGTGACGAGGACGATCGCGCCGCGAGCGACGGCGACGACGACCTGGCCGTCGTGCACGCCATCGGCAGCGCCGACGACGACAGCCGACGCGTCCGCTGGCCGGCCGCGCACCGTCGTCGGCCACCCCGCCCCCTCTGAGCAGCGGCGCACGCTCTCACCCAGCTCGGCGGCGGTACCCTCGCCGCCCGCGACGCCCGCATGGCAGCGGCGGCGGCGCCACCTCTCACCTCACCCTTCCGGAGGGGATACGGGTCGTACTCTCCGCCGCAGCGAGACCGATGTCAGGCGAACGAGCCCGGTTGGTCGTCGGGGTCGATCCGTTCGCCGCGGCGGACCTCGGGCGACTCCATCGCGGTCGATTCGAGACCCGGGGTCGGCGCCAGCAGCGCCTCGCCCTTCCAGGAGCCGTCGGGGGCCCGGTCGGCGGTGTCGGTCTCGTGGCGCCAGTCGGGATCGAGCGTCGGTGCGGTGAGCACCACGGGACGACCGGTACCGCGCACCTCCCACAGCAGTGCCGGTCGCGGCCCGTGCCAACGTACCGCGCAGGAGACCGAGGCCCCGGTGGCGGCCAGTTCGTGCCATTCGATGGTGGCGCCCGCCCATGCCCCGGGGAGGCCCGCCAGCAACGCGACGGGGCCGCCGGCGCCATCGGGTTCGTCCACCATGGCCCGGGCCACGGCGAGCGCGACCAGCGCCGAGGCCGCCCGGTCGTGGTACCCGGCCCGGTCGACCGGCGCGCCGGTAGGCGATACCAGCGCGGCCAGCGTCACGAGGTCGTCGACGCGCGCCGCGCCGTCGCCCGACGCCGCCACTTCGGCTCCCGAGCGCTCGAGCGCGACCGAGGCGATCGACGGGACGTGGTCGACGATCGAGCCCAACCGGCGTCCGCCGAGGGCCAGGGGCAGCGTGGCCGCCGCAGGGTCGAGGTCGGCCACCAGGCGGGGCAGGGCGTCGACGATGTCGGCGCCGGTGAGGCCCTCGCCGACCCGCGACAGCAACGACGCAGCAGCCGCCAGACCAACCGCCCGCCACCCGGCTGCGCCGGCGTCGGATCCGCTGCTGTCGTTGCGTCCGAACAGGCGCCGGCGTGGCCGGGCCAGCAGGCGTAGAGCGAGCTCTTCGATCAGCGGCGCCACTGCAGCCGAGAGTTCCGGGTCGGGTCGGCGTTCCAGGCGCTCGGCCCAGGCCCACACCAGTGCGCCTGCCTCGGCGATCGGGCGGGTGGCGTGCACGGCGAGATCGTCGGTGCCCGACGCCGACAACAGCAGGTCGAGTGCCTCGCCGTCGTGACCCCAGGCGTCGAGCGCCACGGCGGCCACCGGCGCGGCCCAGGGTTCGTCGGGGTCCCAGCCCTCGTCGATGGCGCCTCCGGCTGCCGCCAGCAGCTGGCGCCGGGCGGCGGTGAGCGCGCGCACGAGGCGGTCGTCGGGCAGCGCGACGCGGGCGCCGACGTCGAGGTGACGCTCCCAGCCACGGGCGACGGCGTCGAAGGGCGGCAGGTCATCGGGCATGGCGACCGTGTCGTCAGGCCCCGACGCGACGGCAAGGCGCAACGTGGCCGTGTGGGGCACCGGGAAGATGGCCACCGCCACGGTCCCTGCGGTGTCCTCGCCCAGCGCAGCCACGGGCACGGCATCGCCTGCTGCGGTCCGACGGAACGCGTCGGTGAGGTCGGCGGCCACCAGCACCCGGGCGATCGACCGACTCGAGCGGACGACCAGGGCGCCGTCGACGCCGACCGTGTCGGTGCCGATGACGATCGGACCGGCAGCCGGCACCCGCACGACCGCGGCGATCGCCACCGGAACCGGCGTGGCGTTCTCGATCTCGACGCGAGCCAGCACCGACCCGCCGGAGGGCACCGCGGCCACCCGGTGGACGATGTCGCCCCCGGGCACCTTGCAGCGTGTCTCGATGACCACACCGTCGTCGCCGAGCCCCTGGCGGACGGCGGCCTCGTCGGGTACGAGATGCCAGCGGTCCTCGGCACCGATCCACCAGTCGACGACGACGCCGGCGGGCGTCACGATCGACCCGGCCGGGCTCACGCCGAAACAGGTCCGCCCGCCGACGACGCCGATCTCGGTGGCGGGCACGGGCAGCGCCGTCCCGACCCGTTGGGTGGGCGTCAGCGTGACGGGGGTGATCGATTCCATGGTCCGCCAAGTCTGCCCGGAGCGACCCGGGAAGCTGCTATTCGTAGCGGACGGTTCCCTTGAGCAACCCTGCGTAGGCCTCGGCGGCGGTCCTGCGGCCCGAGACCACCGACTCGACGTACGCGCTGATCGGGACCGGCACGCCGTGCTCCTTGGCCAACTCGAGCACGATGGGCGCCGACTTGACCCCTTCGGCCACCTGGTTCATCTCGGCGATGACGTCGTCGAGGGCGCGACCACGGCCGAGCTGTTCGCCGACATAGCGGTTGCGACTCTGGGTCGAGATGCAGGTGGCGAGCAGATCGCCCATGCCGGCGAGGCCGCTGAGCGTTTCGGCCCGTCCGCCCATGGCGACCCCGAGTTTGGTGAGCTCGGCGAGGCCGCGGGTGATGACGGCGGCCCGGGTGTTGTCGCCGGTGCCGAGACCGTCGGCCATGCCCGACGCCAGGGCGATGACGTTCTTGAGGGCGCCGCCGATCTCGCAGCCGACGACGTCGTCGGAGATGTACACCCGGAACACCCCGGTGGAGAAGATCTGCTGGAGCCGCTCGGCGATGTTCTCGTCCTGCATCGCGATGACCGACGCCGCGCCGTGGCCGTCGAGGATCTCCTTGGCCAGGTTGGGACCGGTGAGCACACCGACGGGGTGCCCGGGAACGACCTGTTCGGCGACCTCGGACATGCGCAAACGGGTGCCGAGCTCGAGGCCCTTCGTCAGGCTGACCACCGGCACCCATGGGCGCAGGTGTTCGGCGACCTCGCTGAGAACCGACCGGAAGTGGCCCGAGGGCACACCCATGACGACGAGATCGGCTCTGGACACGACGCCCGCCAGGTCACAGTCCGCGATGAGGTCCGGGTGCAGATCGAAACCCGCCAGATAGTCCGGGTTGCAGTGATCGGCATTGATGGCCGCAGCCACCGGTTCGCTGCGGCACCAGAGTTCGGTGGGAGCGTTGTGTGCAGCCAGGTGCGCGACGGTGGTCCCCCACGACCCACCGCCGATGACCGCGACCTTGATCGTCATGGTCGGCGACCCTACTCGGCGGGCGGAGTCGGGTGCCGGGGACACCGACGGCCGCCCGACGACGGTGCTCCTTCGTCGCCCCATCGATGCAGCTCCTAAGCTGGCGGCTCGATGGCGAACGGACCCGCAGTGCTCATCCCGGTGAAGTCGTTCGCCACGGCGAAGGCGCGTCTGGGCGATGCGCTCGATCCCGCGGAGCGTGCCCTGCTGGCGCAGACGCTGGCCACCGCGGTCGTGGCGGCGGCCGCGCCGTACCCGGTGTACGTGGCCACCGACGATCCCGAGGTCGCAGAGTGGGCCACCGATCTGGGCGCCACCGTCGTCCACTGTCCGAACCCTGGGCTCAACGCTGCCGTCCGCCACGGCGTCGCGCTCGTGGCGGCCGCGGGCCACGACCGGGTGCTGATCGCACACGGCGATCTCTCGGACCCTGCCGCGCTCGCTGACCTCCTCGATCTCGAGGGCACCGTGCTGGTGCCCGACGACCGTCTCGACGGCACCAACGTGGTGGTCGTGTCGACGAAGGGCCGGTTCGTGTTCAGCTATGGACCGGGTTCGTTCGCCCGGCATCTCTCCGAGGCCGAACGCATGGGCGGCCCCATCCACGTCGTGCGCGACGCGGGTTTGGCCCTCGACCTCGACGATCCCGCCGACCTCGACGAACACCGCCGCCGTGCCCGAAGCACCAAGGAGCAGGACTCATGACGGCTCGAGCCGACCGTCCCGTCGAGCAGGCGCCCGGCACCGACCTGGCGGTACCCGAGCGAGCACTGGCCATCGGCGCCCACCCCGACGACATCGAGTTCGGGGCCGGGGCGACGCTGGCCAAGTGGGCCGCGGCGGGATGCGAGGTCAGCCTGTTGGTGTGTACCGACGGGTCGAAGGGCACCTGGGATCCCCACGCGGACACCGACGCGCTCGTCGTCACCCGCCAGCACGAACAGCGCGACGCCGCGGCGGCGCTGGGCGCGACGGGAACCGTTGCGTTCCTGGGCTGGACCGACGGCGAGCTCGAGTCCGGCATGCGCCAGCGTGCCCAGGTGGCTTCGTGGATCCGTCGGCTGCGCCCGCAGGTGCTGTTGGGTCATGACCCGTGGAAGCGGTATCGACTGCATCCCGATCATCGCCATGCCGGGCTGTTGACCATCGACGGGCTCGTCGCGGCGAGGGATCCCCACTTCTTCCCGGAGATCGCGCTCGCGCATCATCGGCCCGACGTGCTGTTGTTGTTCGAAGCCGACGAGGTCGACCACGTCGAGGACGTCACCGGCCATGGTGCCGCGAAGTTGGCTGCGCTCGAGGCGCACCGCAGCCAGTTCGAGTCGACGATGTTCGTCACCGACGGAGACGACGCGGCGCTCGAGGCGTTCCGGAGTCGTATCCGTGACGAACTCGCCGAGGCCGGCGCCCGCATCGGCGTTGCCGAGGGAGAGGCCTTCAAGGCGATCGACGATCTGTGAGAGCGGCGATGGAGCATGCAGGAGGTGGCGGGCGCTGCCGAGCGACGGCCTCGGCCCGGACCGAGATGCGCAGCGCAGCGGTCAGCAGCACCGGACTGCGCCGGACATCTCGGTCGGGGTTGAAGCCGGGGCCCCTGTTTGGCGGGATACAGGGGCCCCGACACCTGTTGCGTCACCCGGCGCTGGTGCGCAGCCGGGGTGTGCGGGGGTGCCGGAGGGTCGTCTGGCGGGATATGACGACCCTCCGGGCAGTTCGCCGAGACGTCGGAGTGGCGGGATACCCCTCGGTCTCGGCAGGGCCGAAGCCCGATCTCGGTGCTCGCTACGAGCGCAGATTGTCAACGTCGCCTACCCGGACGCGCTGGGATTCGATTTGGTCGCGAGATTCTGTCGAGAATTTTCCGCGTCCCCCCTTTTTGCATCCCAAATGGCAGGCGCTGTGCCAACTCGCGGGCTGCGGTCGCAGCCGATGGGTCGGTGCCGGCGACGGGTCCGGGCCGCGACGGTGAGACCGTCACCCTCGGGGCGCGAATGTGGCGTGGCATGTGCCACGCGACTTTCCCGGGTGTTCGATCGTCTGTACTCCATGCAGGTCGCTCCCGGTGCCATCTCGGTTCCCGCCCCGTCCCGGCTCCCCCTCGGGGCCCCCGGGGCCGGTGGCGTGCGCCGGTGGCCGACGACCATCGACGAGCTCCTCGCGAAGCTGCGGGCCGCGTTCGCCCGGGTCAGCGGGCGCTCCGCACCTCGCGAGCGGGTCGATCCGGCCAGCGCTGCAGATGTGACGCTGGAGTCGCTCGTGATCGATCACGGCGACGCGGCGTATCGCGTTGCGCTCTCGGTCACCCGCGATCACGACCTCGCCGAAGATGTCACCCAGGACGCCATGTTGAAGGCGTGGGGTGCGTTGCCGACGTGGCGGGGCGACGCCCCGTTGCGCAACTGGATCCTGCGCATCACCCACAACACCGCCATCTCGGCGCTGCGGAAACGGCGCGAGGTCCTGTCGGACCCCGTCGAGATGCCCGAACCGGTATCGACCACCTCCGTCGAGCGCGACGTCCACGAGCGCATGGCGTTGGCAGCATTCGAGCTCGCCCTCGGCGAGCTCGACGAGCTCACCCGGTCCATCGTGGTGCTGCGCGAGGTCGAGGCGCTGTCCTACGAAGAGATCGCCGATGCGCTGCAGGTGGCGTTACCCACGGTCAAGACCCGCCTGTTGCGCGGGCGGCGCCATCTGGCCAACGCACTCGGGGGGTGGGAGCCATGAGCGCCACCCCGATCAGCGGCACCGGCCATCCCCGGGCCCGACGGCACCTGTTCCATCCGCCCAGGCGGCGCCTGCTGGGGTGGCTCGAGGGCGACGAGCCCGACCTCGACGACCACCTGGCCACCTGCGCCCGCTGTGCCGACCGCCTCGAGGCGGGCGCCGCGCCCGTCGGCCCCGTGACCGACGCGCTGTTGGCCATCCTCGCGCCTCCGGCGGATCTCGCGCCCCGTCTGCGGGCGGGTATCGCGGCACGCATGCAGGCTCGTGCCGACCTGGCGATGCTCGGACAGATGCTCGGCGTGCCGGCCGAGACGATCGGACTCATGGCAGTCCCGCCGCCCGAAGAAGACGGCGACGCGGGTTCCCGGTAGCCTCCCGCCCGTGAACGACTGGCTCGCTGCCCTCATCGCGATCGTGGGCGGCCTGGTGCTGGGTAGCATCGCAGGCCGCATCACCCAACAGGTCCTCGGCCGTGAAGGCCGGCCCGAACAACTCCGCAACGTGGCGGCACCGCTCGGCAGCCTCGTGTTCTCGGTGCTGATCATCGCGGGGCTGGTGACCGGCCTGGGCTTCATCAACGCCGAGGCCCGCGACCAGATCCCGCGCGACCTCGTCGACTTCCTGCCTGCGCTGCTGTCGGCGATCATCGTGGTGATCGGCGCGAACATCGTCGCCCAGCTGACCGAGAGCACTCTGGCACGGACGACGGCCCGCCTGTCGGGCCCGGCGCGTAACGTGCCCATGATCGTGCGCTACGTCATCCTGGCGTTCGGCGCCATCCTGGCATCGGCGCAGCTGGGTATCGACACCACGGTCATCAACATCACGGTGGCCGCCCTGTTGTTCTCGGCGGGACTGGCCCTGGCGCTCATGGTCGGCTTCGGGTCACGGGCGGTCAGCAGCGAGGTCGCGGCCGGACGGGCGCTGCGCCGCACGGTCAGCGTCGGCGATCACATCACCATCGCGCCCATCGCTGGCGGGAGCCCCGCCGAACCCGATGACGACACCAACGGTGCCGGCTCGGCGACCGCGATCGGCGTCGAGGCGGTGTCGGGGTCCATCGTGGCCATCGGCTCGGTCACCATCGAGCTCGACCGCGGCGACGGCAGCGGCACGGTGCTCATCCCCAACTCCCAGGTGCTGGGCGCACACATCTCGATCCGACGCAACTCCCCCGCCCCGACGGCCGACTGAGGTCGGGCGGCGCGGGTCAGTCGGTGCTCGGGTTGCGGCCGCGGCGCCGGCGGCCGCCGGTGGCACCGACGGCGGGCTCCCACCGGAACCTGCGTGCCGCGACGACCGCGCCGGCCAGGCCCCAGAGGGCGATCCAGCCGAGACTGCCCCAGGCGAAGCCGGGCGCTTCGACCAGCGGGTTGAAGGTGTCCTGGAATGCGTTGACGAACGGCTTCAGCGGGAAGAAGTTCGCGATGGCCTCGAGCCAGCGGGGTGGGTCCTCGAGGGGAATGAAGACGTCGGAGATGAACGCCAGCGGCAAGATCGTGGCGTTGGCGACCGCCGGCGCGGATTCGGCGTTGGGGATGATGGTCGTGACCGCGAGGCCCAGCGCTGCGAATGCGGCGACCCCCACGACGAAGGTCACGACGGCGGCGGGCAGCTTGGCGGCCTCGATCTGGAGGTCGTAGGCGACGACCCCGAGTGCGACCATGAACACGACACCGATGACGGCGATGACCACCGCCGAGGCGATGAGACCGCCGATGTAGATCCACGGCGGCAGCGGCGTGCCCCGCCAGCGTTTCAGCACTCCCTCGTCGCGGCGGATCGGGACCATGTTGGCGAGGTTGGTGTAGGTCGCCGACACCGCGGCGAATGCGGCGAGCGCTCCGGTGTAGAACTGGCGCACCGGCCACGAACCCTCGTCGGTCTCGATCTCGCCGTCGCCGAACAGGGCGTTGAACAGCACCAGCATGACGATGGGCAACACCAGCGTGAAGAACGCCGCGACCGGGATCCGCCAGAAGACCATCACCTGGTGACGCGTCTGGGCCCACAGCATCGATGCTGCGCCGGGGAACGACAGCGACGACGATCCTGCGGAGCTCTTGCCGGGGAGGCCGCTGCCGGTGTCGACCGAGGGTCCGGCGGTCACGGCACCACCTCCTCTGCGGGTTCGGCGGGTTCGGCGAGCGAGAGGTAGACGTCTTCGAGCGACGGGCGCATGACCTCGAGGTCGGCGAGCTCGATGCCGGCCTCCACCGCCCAGCCACAGAGGCCGGCGAGCAGGGCCGTGGGTTCGGCGGTGGCGAGGTCGACCACGTCGCCGTGCCCGGCGGTTCCGTTGCGGCCGTTGCCCGCGCTCTCGAGGACCGTGGCGCCTGCGACCAGACGGTCCGGAAGGCTCGTGCCGGTGGGCAACCGGAAGCGGACGCGGCTGTCGCCCGGGCCGTCGACGAGCTGATCCGGGGTGCCCTCGGCGACGATGCGACCCCCGACGATGACGGCCACCCTGTCGGCGAGGTGTTGGGCTTCGTCCATGTAGTGGGTGGTCAACACGACGGTGGTGCCACCGGTGCGCAGTGCGGCGATGAGGTCCCAGGACTTGCGTCGGGCGCTGGGGTCGAAGCCGGTGGTGGGTTCGTCGAGGAACAGCACCTCGGGAGAGCCGATGATGCCGAGTGCCAGGTCGATGCGCCGCTGCTGGCCGCCCGAGAGTGTCTTGACCCGGGCGTCGGCCTTCTCGGCGAGCCCGACGAGGTCGATGACCTCGTCGACGTCACGCGGCCGCCGGTAGGCGGCGCCGTAGAGCGTCAGGGCTTCGCGCACCGACAGCTCCCGTTCGATCCCGGAGCTCTGCAACACGATGCCGATGCGATCGCGCAGCTCGCGTCCGGCGCGGGCCGGGTCGAGCCCGAGGACCGAGACGTCGCCTCCGTCGCGGGTCCGGTACCCCTCGCAGACCTCGATCGTGGTCGACTTCCCTGCCCCGTTGGGCCCGAGCAGCGCGAACACCTCGCCGGGCTGCACCGAGAACGACACGCCGTCGACCGCGGTGACGGGCCCGTACCGCTTGACCAACCCGGACACCTCGATCACAGCCACGCCGCCGAGAGTATCGCCGCAGCCACGCGCCCCCGACCACAGGACCGGGAACCACAGGAACCACAGGGGTCAAGTCGTACTTTCAACCAACTCCGGGTCGTCGAGCCTGGAGGCCGCCGCGTGCCGAGTTGGTTGAAAGTACGACTTGACCCCAGCCCTTGACCCCCGCGTTGGGCGACCCCACTGTCGCTCAGGTCGGGGCGCCGCTCCCGGCGAGTTCCTTTGAGGTCGAGGCGCCCACCGAGTCGCGGAGTTCGCCGACGACGGCTTCGAGCTCGCGGATGCAGCGCTCGGCGTCGCCGACGGCGTGCACGGCCTGCCGGGAGCCGTTGGCGACGTCGGAGGCCCGACGGGCGATGTCGACGGCGCCACGTGCTGCGTCGGAGACGCTGCGGGCGATCTCGCTGGAGGTCTGCTGTTGCTGCACCACGGTCGACGCCAGCGACGTCTGCACCTCGGCCAGCTCGCCGGTGATCGATGCGATGCGGCTGACCTCGGCCCGGGCTGCGGCGGAGTCGCTCTGGATCCGCTCGATCCGCTCGGAGATCTCGTCGGTGGCCCGGCCGGTGCCGGCTGCGAGCTCTTTCACCTCGTGGGCCACCACGGCGAACCCGCGGCCCGCTTCGCCTGCGCTGGCCGCCTCGATGGTCGCGTTGAGCGCGAGCAGCTGGGTCTGCCTGGCGATGGTGTTGATCATCTCGGTGACCCGGCCGATCTCCAGGGTGGACTCGGCCAGGCGATCGATGGTCCGCTCGGCCTCGGCGACCGCCTCGACCGCCCGGGTGGCGATCCCACCCATCTGTTCGGCGCCGGTCGAGGCGACACCGAACGACGAGCTCAACTCCTCGGTCGCCGCTGCGACGATGCCGGTGTTGGCGGCCACCTCGTCGCTGGTCACGCTCATCGCCTCGGCCTGGTCGACCGTGGTGCCGACGGTGTTCGACAACAGGCCTGCAGCACCGCTGATCGCCCGGACCGACCGGTCGGTCACCGCTGCGTGGGATCGGATCCCCCGGGCGATGCGACCTGCGAAGCGGATGCTCACCAGGCCCACCAGCACGATGACCGCCAGGCCAGCGACGAGCAGCGCCCGAACGACGTCCTGGCTCGCGGCGTCGAGGTCCTCGGCGAACGAGTCGAGATTCGCCGACGGCGTGACGGTCAGCACGGTCCAGTCCCACGGCTGGAAGTACGCGGCGGTCACCACCGACGGCCCGAATCCGGCGATGTCGACCTCGGGCCCTTCCAATGCCTCGCCGGGGCTGGCGACCGCGGTGGCCAGCAGCTCGTCGAGCCAGACACCGTCGGCGGTGCCGGCGGATTCCGCCAGCGGGACGCCCTCTTCGAAGTCGGCCGAGATGATCGGCATCCCTGCGTCGTCGCCGGTGCCGCCCACGATGGCGACGACGCCGTCGTCGAGGATGGCCGTCTGCTCGATGGCGTCGCGCATCGAGGCGATGCTCTCCTGCTTCACGCCCACGTAGAGGATGCCGACGACTTCGCCGGCGGTATCGAGGATCGGTTCGTAGGCGGTCACGTACCAGGCGTTCACCACGAACGCGATGCCCCGATACGTCTCGCCCGAGAGCACGGCGTCGACCACGACGTTGGGCACGCCGTCGGGGTTGACGGCCGGGATGTAGGTGCCGATGGCACGGGTGCCATCGAGCGTCTCGACGTTGGTGGCGACCCGCAGCATGTCGCCCTCGGCGTTCATCCGTTGGAAGATCGTGGTGGTCCCGCCGACGAGGCCGAACACCTCGTCCACGATCGGTGTCGGGCTCGACAGGTCGGCGTTCTGGCCGAGCCAGGTCCCGCCGACGGTCATCTGCGGCAGGTCCAGCTCGACGGCGTCGCGGGTGAACTGGTTGATGGCGGTCCAGGCCACCGGCGCGTCCGGATCGAGCGCGACATCGCCGGCGCCGGTCATGACGTACCGGGCCACCTCGAGGTCGGCGTCGACACGCGCCTGGATTGCGTCGGACTGGGCGGTGACGAGCCGGAGCGTGCCCTCGGTCTGGTGGAGGATCTGCTGGCGTGCGGATTCGACCTGGGCGGTCGTCGCCGTCTCGTCGAGACGATCGAACCCCCAGAGGGCCACTGCGAACGCAGCGGCGCTGGCAGCGATGGTGGCGCCCACGGCGACCGCCACGATCTGTTGACCGATCCGCAGTCTGGGCAACGTGATGGACATCGTCTCTTCTCCCCGATCTCACGCCGTTGGACCCCGTGCCCATGCGGGTGGATGGGTGAGCAATCGTTCGAACGGCCCAGGTATTGAGGACTAGATGATTGGTTCCAAGGGGTCAGTGGTCGTAGGCGATGAGTGAGCGGGCGGGGCCGGGCCTCTGGGTTGTTTCGTTGTGCCAGATGGCGGCGGTGA
>JBKAGO010000071.1:0-124173 GCA_046290435.1 Acidimicrobiales bacterium | reverse complement strand
CCAACAGGGCGACGGCACAGTCAAGTCGAGAGTCACACAACACGCCGGCACCAACCTGCCAGCCCCCGCAACCGGGTACAGCGATACTCACAGTCAAGTCTCTTTTCTCCCCTTCTCCATGCCGTCGGCCTCGGCATCTCGGCGATCAACGAGAAGGGGAGAAAAGAGACTTGACCCCAGCAACACCAGTTCTGCGTCGGTTCCCGGCGACAGCCGCTTTCAGGCGGCGGGCGGGGTGAGCATCGCAGCCGTGCGGGGGCCCGAGCGGGGTTCGGCGGGCGGGGCGACCGGCGGGCCGCTGCGCAGGGCGTCGGCCAGCGCGAAGGCCAGGACCTGGTGGCGGTCCTCGCCGAAGGTCGCCGACACGCCCGCGAATCCTCCCACGACGTCGCTGCGTGACCGGATGCGCACGATCTGGTCGGTCGTGTCGCCGGGTTGGCCGCAGTGGGCCGGGTCGGAGGTGACGAGGTACTCGCGACACGCCAGGGGACGGTCGTCGCGCACCGAGCACACGCCGTCGAACAGCAGCGGACAGGGCTGGTCGAGCCGGAAATAGCGCATCGCCACAACGTGGCGGGCGTCGAGGTCGCCGCCCGCCGCGGTGAAGTCGGCGGCCGCCACCCCGGCGTCGGCGAAGGCATCGTTGACTTCGGCGATCCGGCGGGCGACGTCGGCGCGCCGCTGGGCGGGGAGACGCTCGATGGCGGCGACGACCGAGCGGACCTCGGCGGCGGTCACCGGCACGGCCTGTGAGCAACACGCCGAGCACCCTGCTCGACAGCTGACACCGACGGTCTCGTCGGCGATGAACTGCGGGCCAGGCCGCATCGACGCTGCGGGCCGCAGCCAGCAGGTCGTCGGCGGCCTCGGCCACCGGGGGAACGGGGAGGAAGGGCACCGACGGTTCAGAACTTGAAGACCTCGAACGCTCCCTTGCCCTGGAGGGATCGCTCGACCTTCGGGAAGACACTGCCCTTGGAGCCTGCCGGCCCGAGCGAGTCGTAGCTGAAGGCCTTGAAGTCCTGGATCTCGAAGTTGCCCAACTTGTCGAAGCCCGACACCTCGGCGTCGGATTCCTCCTCGGCGAGCGTCGCGGCCAACTCACCGAGGGCGGCGCTGAGGCGGTCGGAGGGCTGGTAGTCGTCGCCCATCTCGATGCTGATACGGATCTGATCGGGGTTCACTGGTGCAGTCATGGCATACGGGACGGTCGATGCCCCGCAGCGGTTACACCGGTTTCGCGTCCACTGACGCGTCGGCGTCGGTGTCCGAACCCCCGTCCCCGTCGCCGTCGCCGTCCCCGTCGTCATCCGAGGCGGTCTCGTGCCCCTCCGGGGGACCGTGGAGACCCTGCACCTCGAGCGCGTCGGCGGCATGGTCGGCGAGGCCGATGCCGGCCTGGGTCATCGTCAGATACGTGATGTCGGCTCCCGCCGAGCGGAGCTGGGACTGGTGGTCCTCGTGGAACGCGTGGGCCACGATCGGGCCGGTGAACCCGCAGGCACGCAGGCTCCGTGCGGCGATCAGCTTGGCCTCGAGGTCGTCCATGGCCAGCACCGCGCTCTCGATCCGGCGCAGGCTGCAGGCCCGCCAGAAGTTCGCGTCCTCGGCGTCGGCGAAGACGACGTTGCGGCCGGCCTCCTGATGCGCCGCCACCTTGTAGGTGTCGGCATCGAGACCCACCACCGACAGCCCGTGCTCACGGAGTTGGTCGTAGGCGGCGGTGCCGGTGCGGCCCATGCCGAACACCAGGACCTGCGCGTCCCCCAGTTCGGTCGGCTGCTCGTCGGGGTGCATCGTGTCTCGCTCGAAACGATCGAGGCCGAGCTCGAAGCGGTGGTACAGCGGATGCGCGAAGCGGTTGAGCGGTGCGGCGACCGCGAACGACACCGACACGGCGATGGCCAGGTGCACGAGGTACTCGGGCAGCACGCTCGCGGCGACGATGAGCCCGAACTCGGAGTACGCCGTGAGGCTGAGCGCTGCGAGGAACGCGCTGCGGGAACGGAGCCGGAACATCACGAACAGGGCGAAGAACAGCACACCCTTGAGCGCGAGCACGGCGCCGACCGCTGCGGCGAAGGCCACCGCACCCCATCCGGGGAGCCCGGTGAGGCCGATCTGGAGGAAGAAGCCGACCAGGAAGATCTCCTTCAGTGCCCACAGCGAGTCCGACAGCTCCTGGGCACGAGGATGGGTCGACAGCAGCACCCCGATGGTGAGCGCACCGATCTCCGACGACAGACCCATGCCCTCGAAGCCCATGCCGCCGATGACCAGCGACAACAACATGCCCATGAGCACGAGGAGCTCGTCGTAGCCGGCGAGGTCGAGGAGCCGGTGCAGCAGCGGGCGCAGCAGCGGCAGCCCGAACAGCAGCAGCGCCCAGAGGTTTGGGCTCTGCCCGGACCAGACCGCCAGGACCACCAGGGCGATGATGTCCTGCACGATGAGCACGCCGATGGCGGTGCGGCCGTGGAAGACCGAGAGCTCGCGCTTGTTCTCGAGGAGCTTGGCCGCGAGCACCGTCGACGAGAACGACAGGGCGATGCCCAACAGCAGCGCCGTCTCCCAGTCGACGTCCATCGCGAACTTCAGCGCCGGGGTGAACAGCGACGTGCTGATCGCGAAGTGGATCAGGGCGCCCCCGATGACCTGGGGTTGGGCGATCTGTCGGACCTTGAGCTTGAGGCCCACGGTGAACAGCAACAACAGCACGCCGAGATGGGCGATGTGCTCGAGCGTCTCACCGGTGTAGGAGGGGATGTCCAGGGTGTCCTTGAAGATGTTGATCGCGAATCCGGCGGCCAGGAATCCCACCAGGGGCGGTCGGCCGATCTGGCGCACGGCGAGACCGAAGCAGAACGCGAACGTGATCGTGATGACTTCGAACACGGGTGGCCTCCTGTTCGGGCGGGTGTCGCGGTCGGGTGCCGAGCGTATGCCATCACATCGCGCGTACCGGCAGGGGATCCACGGCGTGAACGCCGTATTGCGTTCGCGTTGCCCGACGGTCGGGGTGTTCAGCCGTCGTCGCCGCGGATGACCTTCCATGCCAGCCAGAACATCGGGAACTGCATCGGGAGCCGCACCCATGCGGCGACGGCGTTGTCGAGCGGCGGCGGGGCGCCCTCGATGCCGCCGTCGATGGCGGCCTGGATGTTGGCGGGGAAGACACCGGCGAAGGTGGCCAGCGCCATCGCTCCCCCGAGGCGCCGGGTGCGCGGGATGGCCACCAGCACCGCCGAGGCGATCTCGGCGACGCCGCTGAGGTGCGTGACGGTGCGCGGCGAGCCCGGCACCCACGACGGCACGAGCGGGTCGAAGAACTGGGGGCGGACGAAGTGGGCGACGCCGGCCGGACCGAGGATGGCGACGACGCCGGCGGCGGCACGGGTGGCGGTGGGAAGTCGGGACCTCATCGGCGAGAGTCCATCACATCATCACTGGTGCAGGCCGGTCGGCGACGCCAGATGTCGAGGTGCGCCACGACGGCCTCGACGGCAGCCTGCACCGCGGGGGTGAGGTCGGCACCGTGGTCGAAGGTTTCGCCTTCGATGGCGATGATGGACAACTCGGCGGGTAGCCGGCCGAGGACACGTGCCAGCTCCACGCCGGCGGCGACGTCGATGCTGTGGGTCGTCACCGAAATGGGCACGCAGAGGCCGGCGTCGAGGCCGTCGATCTCGGTGACCCGGCCGGGTCGGCCGGCGGGCGCTGCGGCGTCGACGATGACCACCCGGTCGCTCGGGTCCCAGTGCATCGCCAGGTCCACGACGGATCCCTCGAACACGAGGGCCTCGACGCCGTTGATGCCTGCGGCGCGGATGCGGTCGCACACGATGGGGCCGGCCGCGTCGTCGCCCCGGTCGCGGTTGCCGACCCCGATCACCAGCCGCGACCTGCGGTGGTCGCTCGTCTCAGCCATGGTCGATGTCAGGCATGGTCGATGTCAGGCATGGTCGATGTCAGGCATGGTCGATGTCAGGCATGGTCGACGTCATGCCCGGTCGATCGTGAAGCGCAGGAAGTGGGTGGCACACGAGATGCACGGGTCGTGATTGCGGATGACCTGTTCGCAGCGGCGCCCGAGGGTGACGTCGTCGAGATCGAGATGCGCCGCCACGAAGTCGCGCAGGTCGGCCTCGATGGCGCCCTGGTTCTGGCTGGTGGGCGGCACGATCACGGCGTCGAGGATGGAGCCCTGCGCGTCGATGCGGTAGCGGTGGTACAGCAGACCGCGGGGCGCCTCGGTGCAGCCGTGCCCGGTCCCGGCGACTGCCGGTACCTCGACGGCCGGTACCGGGGGCGGCCGGTAGACGGCGATGATCCGGCGGGCCTCCTCGATCGCCCACAACGTCTCCAGGCCCCGCACCAGGATGCTGCGGAACGGGTTGGTCTCGACCCGAGCGACGCCGAGGTCCTCGGCGACGGCGCGGATGGTGTCGGGGACGAGGTCGGCGCTGTTCATCCAGCGGGCCAGCGGGCCGGTCAGGTAACGGCGACCGTCGGGTCCGTCGCCGTCGAGGACCGCGTGCAACGCCGTCGAGTGCGGCACCTGGTACTCGCCGAGCCGGTCGCCGAACTCGGCGAGGGACAGGTCCAGGCCGCGGTTCGACACGATGCGACCCTCGTTGAACGGGTACTCGTGCTCGTGGCGGAGCGACACGTATTCGGTGTCGCCGGCGGTTCGGGCCGGGATCGACGGGTAGTCGAACCCGGCGACCCATCGCAGGAGCGCGATGGCCGCGTCGTGGGCTCGTTCGAGGTCACCGACGAGGTCGTCGAGCTCGGTCGTCGTCGGTGCCCGGTAGAAGCCGCCGAGGCGGACGTTGACCGGGTGGATGGGCCGCCCTCCGACGACCTCGAGGATCCGGTTGCCGGTCTTCTTCAGGTGCAGCACCTCGGCCATGAGGTCGGGGTGCATGCGGGCGATGTCGATGCCGGAGTCGACGCCGACGAAGTCGGGGGCGTGCAGGAACGCCATGTGCAGCACGTGGCTCTCGATCCACTCGCCGCAGTAGAGGAGCCGACGCAGCTCGCGGATGGCGCCGCCGGGGTGGACCCCGGCGATGGATTCCATCGCGTGCGCGGCGCTCATCTGGTACGCGACCGGGCAGATCCCGCAGATCCGGGCGGTGATGTCGACGGGTTCGGTGTACTGCCGGCCGCGCAGCAACGCCTCGAAGAACCGCGGCGGTTCGTAGATCTCGAGCCGGACGTCGTCGACGATGCCATCGCGCACCGAGACGTGCATGGCGCCCTCGCCCTCGACGCGGGTGAGGGTGCCGACGTCGAGGCGGACCGTCCGGGGCTCCGGTGTCCCGGCGGTCATCGACTCGGCTCCTCGTCGGCTCGGTGGTCGGGGTCGTGTGCGGCGAACGCCGTGCTGTTGAAGGTGTGCAGCAGCCGGTCGATGGCGTCGCCGGCGAGACCGAGGCTCGCCAGCTGGGAACGCATGGCCGCGACGTTGGGGCTCTCCATCGGCCCGAAGCAGCCGTAACAGCCGCGGTGGAATCTCGGGCACAGGGCACCGCAGCCGGCCTGGGTGATGGGCCCGAGGCACGGGGTGCCGTGGGCGACCATGACGCAGGTGGTCGCGTCGGCCTTGCACTCGGTGCAGACACTGGTGGTGGGCAGGCGCAGGGCGTGGCGGTTCAGCAGCGCCACCAGGACGGCGAGCAGCTGGGTGCGATCGATGGGGCAGCCCCGGAGCTCGAGGTCGACCGGGACGTGGGCGGCGATGGGTGTCGACGTGTCGAGCGTGGACAGGTACTCGGGATGGGCGTAGACGATCGACCGGAACCCGTCGACGTCGCGCCCGTTGCGCAGCGCCTGGATGCCGCCGGCGGTGGCGCACGCGCCGATGGTGACCAGGATTCGTGACTGTCGGCGGATGTCGCGGATGCGGGCCTCGTCGTGGGCGGTGGTGATGGACCCCTCGACGAGCGACACGTCGTAGGGCCCGTCGACCATGGCGGTGGTGGCCTCGGGGAAATAGGCGATCCGGACGCGGTCGACGACGGCCAGCAGTTCGTCCTCGCAGTCGAGGAGGCTGAGCTGGCAGCCGTCGCAGGACGCGAACTTCCAGACCGCGAGCGACGGCGGCTCGCCGCGGTCGAGGCTGTCGGGCCAGGCGATCGGGGTGGTGCCCAGTTCGTGTTGCATGTCAGCGCTCCCGGGCCATGAGCGATGCGGCGACCGCCGGGTAGCGCACGACCGGGCCGTCACGGCACACGATCAGCGATCCGAGCTGACAGTGACCGCACAGGCCGTTGCCGCACTGCATGTTGCGCTCGAGGGTGAGCTGCACCTGATCCGGAGCGACGCCGCGGCCCACGAGGGTCCGGGCGACGAGGTCCATCATGATGTCGGGGCCGCAGACGAGAGCGCTGGTGTAGGCGGGGTCGAGATCGAGCTCGTCGCCGACCGCATCGACGATGTCGGGCACGAAACCGACACGGCCGCCCCAGCCGTCGGAGGGGCGGTCGATGGTCGCGACGACGCGGATGCCGCCATTGCGCCACTCCACGTACTCGTCGGCGTAGAGCAGCAGCTCGGGGCTGCGACCGCCGATCACGGCGACCACCTGGCCGTACAGATCGCGGCGATCGATGATGGAGTGCACGGCCGACCGCAGCGGCGCGATGCCGAGCCCTCCGGCGGCGATCACGACGTCGCGGCCGTCGAGGTCGAGGTCCCATGCGGTCCCGAACGGCCCCCGGACCCACAGCTGGTCGCCGGGGCCGAGCCTGGTGAGGGCGGTGGTGATCGCGCCGGCGCGCCGGATCGTGTACTCGTGGGCGGTCGTGTCCGTGGTGGCCGACGAGATGGAGATCGCGGCCTCGCCGACGCCGAACGCGCCGACCATGCCGATCTGGGCCGGCAGGAACGGACGTGGCGGCTCACCGACCGGCGCGACCCGCAACGTCACCACACCGGGGATCTCGGCACGGGTCTCGAGCACCTCGTGGACCTGGGGCACGAGGAGCGGGTCGACGGTGGTCCGGGCGGTCGTGGTGGCATCGGCGCCGACCGGCGTACCGGTCCTCATGGCGCACTCCCTGCCGGTGCCCGCAGCGCGTCGACCTCGGCGGTGAGGTCGATGCCGACGGGGCACCACGTGATGCAGCGGCCGCATCCGACGCACCCGGATTCGCCGTAGTGGTCGTGCCAGGTTCCGAGCTTGTGCGACAGCCACTGGCGATACCGCGACATGGGCGAGGCCCGGTGCGGTCCGGGACCGAGATGGGAGTACTCCATGCTGAAGCAGGTGTCCCAGACCCGGGTGCGAGTCGCGGAGGCGCCGTCGAGCGAGACGGTGTCGTCCATGTCGGTGCAGAAGCAGGTGGGGCAGACCGCGGTGCAGTTCCCGCAGGTGAGGCAGCGCTGCGCGACGTCGTCCCAGTGCGGGTGTTCGGTCTGCACGACGAGCGCGGCGGCATCGTCCGACAGCCGACGGACCTGCGGTTGCGGTTGCGGTTGCGGTTGCGGTTCGTCGTCGAGGGTGCGTGCTGCCTGCTCGATCACCTCGGCGGCGGCCGGTTCGAGGGCGAGCGCCTCCACCACGGCGCGTCCGGCGGCGGAGCCGACCCGCACGACATGGCACGCCCCGCCGGTGCCGTCGGCGAGCTCGGTGAGCGCCAAGTCGTAGCCGGCGGCTGCGACCCGGCCATGTCCTGCCGTATCGCAGAAACACGTCGGTGCGGGATGGGCGCAGTCGACGGCCACCAGGAACAGCCCGGCGTGGCGGGTGCGAAACGCCGGGTCGACGTGGGTGCCGCCGGTCTGGGTACGGGCGAGTACGGCGAGCGCGTGGAGGTCGCAGGCGCGCACGCCGATCACGGCGCGCGTCGTGGCTTCGGGACGGACCGGCTCGACGGTGAGCGTGCCGTCGCTGCGGCGGATCGTCCACACCGGGCTGCGCGGCGGATGCACGACGGCCTTGAGCGAGTCGGGTCCGACCGCGTAGGAGAAGCGCAGCGCCGAGCCGGTGGGGACGAGCCGGTAGCGGGCGGCGTCCTGGTCGTCGGTGACCCCGACGGGTAGGTCGTCGGCCGAAGCGATCGGGCGGAGCCGGATGGCACCGTCGGCGACGACCGGGCCGATCACCTCGCCGTGTTCGGCGCGCAGGTGGGCGACCAGGCGCTCCAGGTCGCCGGCCCTCAGGAGCCGGCGGTCACCGGTGTCATGTTCGCTGCGTCGGCCGTCCCCCATGAGGTCATGGTCGGGTCCGGGCCGATGCTGCGCCAGGGCCCTTGGTCCGCGGTGAGCGGATCGGGCAGCGCAGACGCAATGGGATACGGGGCCGGCTCGGCGAGGTGGAAACCCTGGGCGAGGTCACAACCCAACGAGCGGACGACGTCGAGCTGCTCGGCGGTCTCGATGCCCTCCGCGATGGATCGCAGGCCGAGCTCGTGCACCATCTCGATGAGGTTCTCGAGCACGATGCGCCCTTCGCGGCTACGGGTCGAGGCATCGATGAATGCACGGTCGATCTTCACCCCGTCGATGGGCAGCGCGGTGAGGCGCGCCAGCGACGAGTGCCCGGTGCCGAAGTCGTCGATCCACACCTGGATGCCGAGCGACCGCAGCGACTCGAGCACGCGGACCGCCTGGTCGAAGTCCTCGATGATGGTGCTCTCGGTGATCTCGACGACCACGACACCACAGTCGCTGCCGATGGTCTCGATGGCAGCCGCCATCGAATCGACCAGTTGGTCGTTCAACAGGTTGCGTGCCGACAGGTTGAGCGAGACGAACTCGAGGCCGCGCCCGGCGTTCTCGGCGAGGGCACGCTCGACCACCCACTGGGTGAGGGCATCGATCTGCCCGGAGATCTCGGCCAGCTCGATGAAGTCGCCGGGTGGGATGAGGCCGCGTTGGGGATGCTGCCAGCGCACCAGGGCCTCGGCGCCGCGGACCTGGCCGGTCGCTGGCTCGACGAAGGGTTGGTGGTGCAGACAGAGCTCGCCCTCGGCGATCGCCCGGCCGAGCTCGCCGACCATGGCGAGCCGGTCGGTGCTGGCGCGGTCGTAGCGCTTGTCGTAGCGGCTCCAGCCGCCGCCGCGGCGCTTGGCGTGGTACATGGCGATGTCGGCGTGGCGGGCGAGCTCGACGTGATCCGAGGTCTGGTCGGGGGCGACGGCGAGGCCGATGCTGGCGTCGACGCGCAGCATCAGCTCGGCGTGGACGAGGGGTTGGCGCAGGCTGTCGAGGACGCGCTGGCAGACCTCCTCGGCAGTGGCGGCATCGGTGCCGGGAAGGATGACGCCGAACTCGTCGCCACCCAGGCGGGCCACGTGTCCTCCGTCGCGGACAGCGGAGAGCATGCGCCCGGCCACGACGCGCAGGACCTCGTCGCCGGTCTCGTGGCCGAGGGCGTCGTTGATCTCCTTGAAGTTGTCGAGGTCGATCTGCAACAGCGCAGTGGAGGCCGATGCGTCGGCGAGCTCCCGGGCGAGCCGCTCGGTGAAGTTGCGCCGGTTCGCCAGGCCGGTGAGGGCATCGCGGTTGGCTTCGACCTCCAGCCGGGCGGCTGCGGTGACGCGCTCGGTGATGTCGAGGAAGTCGAGCGAGATCATGGTGCGTTCGATGCAGCGCCCCGTGACCTGGAAGATCCGTTCGTCGGGGGCCCGGAACTCGATCATCCGGGTCTCGCCGTCCTCGGCGATGCGGCCCACCAGTGTCTGCAGATCGCCGGGTAGCTCCCCGGCGCCTTCCTCGACGGCGTGCAGGGCGGGGCCCAGGATCGACCGCGAGGTCTGGTTGGCGGCGAGGACCAGCATCCCCGAATCGCCTCGGGCGAGCAGCAGCTGACCGATGGGCGACGAGGCGACCATCTCACCGAAGCGGAGGGCCTCGGCTTCGGCCTCGCGCTGGTCGGTGCGGTCGATCATCACCCCGACGAACGAGCGGTGGTTGCCGTGCCGATCGCGGTTGGAGCTGACCCGGCTCTCGATCCAGCGCCAGCTGCCGTCTGCGTGGCGCAGCCGCATGGTGACGGCGTGGTCGCGGCGGGCCTCGACGTGGGGCCGGATGCGTTGGTCGAGGGTCGCGGCGTCGTCTTCGTGCAGGAGGCTCCGCCAGAAGCCGGGGCGGGCCCAGTGATGGGCCGGATAGCCGAGGAGGCGCTCGGCCGCGCCGGACACCCGCTTGGCCCCGTCGAGTCCGGGGATCTCCTCCCAGAGGACCACGTCGACGGTGTCGTTGATCCGCTGCTGCTGGGCCTCGGCCGCCCTGCCGCCGATGTTGAGACGCACCGCACGGAGCAACAACAGGAAACTCCCGATGCAAAACACCGCGAGCGAGACGGCCGGGCCGGGTAGGTCGCCGCGAACAACGAGAACGCCGACGCCGCCGACCAGGAGCAGATAACTGGACAGTGCAGCGACGGGCCGGAAGGTGGCCGCCCACCCCAGTCCCGAGATGACCCACACCAGGACGAGCCAGGGCTCGAGGCCGAGCGCGGCGAACGCAATGAGCAGGACGCCGTCGGCCAGAGCGGTGCCGGCGGCGCCATCGGTCCCCCGCCGGGAGAATCGATGCAGGCCGAAACAGGCTGCCAGGGCGGTCGCCGTCAGCGGTCGTCCGTCGGCGACCAGAACGAGACCGGCGCCGAGCGCGAGGTGGCGGATCCACCACATGATCTGGCAGAGCTCGATCTGATGGTCGAGATCGCCACCGTCGGTCGTGACGCGATCGAGCCGAAGCTGGTCACGAGCCTCGGTGAGTATGTCGATCGGGGTCCGCCTCCGCACCATGGCCACATCGGCATCGCACACGGCGCCGTGAGCTGATGGGCAATTGTGCCCGGGCCGGTCGGCTGTGCCATGGGCGGGCTACCGGCCGAGTCCGGCCTCGCCGTCGAGTTGTGCACGCAGCTCCCGCTTGAGGACCTTTCCGTAGTTGTTCATGGGCAGGCTCTCGACGAAGCGGTAGTCCTTCGGCCGCTTGTAGCGGGCGATGTGGTCCAGACAGAGTGCATCGAGCTCCGCGGGCGTGGGCGCATCTGCGCCGTCTGCAGGCACGACGAAGGCCACGACGGCCTCTCCCCACTCGGGGTCGGGCCGACCCACGACCGACGCCGCAGCGACGCCCCCGTGCTGCAACAACGTCTCCTCCACTTCACGCGGGTAGATGTTCATCCCGCCGCTGATGATCAGGTCCTTCGAGCGGTCACGCAGTGTCAGGAAGCCGTCGGCGTCGAAGCTGCCGACGTCACCGGTGTGCAACCAGCCGTGGCGGATCGCGTCGGCCGTCGCATCAGCCTGCTCCCAGTACCCCGACATCACGACGTCGCCTCGCACGACGACCTCGCCGACCTCGCCGACCGGCAACGCCACACCGGCGTCGTCCACCACGCGTACCTCGACGTCTGTGCGGGCGATCCCGACGCTCTGGACACGTTCCGCCCACCGCGGGTGATCGCGGTCGGCGTGGTCGGCCTTCGACAACGCCGTGATCGTCATCGGCGTCTCGCCCTGTCCGTAGATCTGTGCGAGACGAGGTCCGAAAACGTCGAGGGCTCCGACGAGATCGGCCAGGTACATCGGCGCCCCGCCGTAGATGATCGTCTTCAACCCGGTGAGATCCCCGCCCCCGATGGCAGGGTCGGTGGACAGCCGCTTCACCATCGTCGGAGCGGCGAACAGCGACACCCCCGACCAG
The DNA here is from genome assembly GCA_046290435.1 of Acidimicrobiales bacterium. GTDB lineage: Bacteria > Actinomycetota > Acidimicrobiia > Acidimicrobiales > UBA8592 > CAVQUE01. The sequence continues at coordinate 112,503 of JBKAGO010000071.1, read as the reverse complement.
CGTCGGAGCAGCGCGGCGATCTCGTCGCCGTCGACGCCGCCCGACGCCGGGATCACGCTGACCGCTCCGCGGGCGATGTGAGGCAGCCCGTACAGTCCCGACCCGTGCGAGATGGGCGCTGCGTGCAGCACCGAATCGTCGGGTCCGATCGGATCGATGTCGGCGAAGTAGCTGAGCGACATCATGAGGAGGTTGCGATGCGAGAGCGTCGCGCCCTTGGGCCGGCCGGTCGTACCGCTCGTGTAGAACAGCCACGCCGCGTCCGTTGGCCGCCGATCGGCCAGAGGGATCGCAGGGGAAACGAGCAGCGCCTGCCAGTCCTGCCCGGGAGCGATGACACAGCCCTCGAGGCGCCCGACGGCACCGATCAGCGCCACTACATCTGCATGGTCCTCGTCGACGATCGCGACACGCGAGCCGCTCTGTCCGAGGATGAAGGCCACCTCGTCGCGGTGCAGGCGGGCGTTGACGGGTACTGCGACCATCCCGGCGTGCCAGATGGCGAAGAGCGCCTCGATGTATTCGGGGCGGTTGTGCATGACGATGGCGATCCGGTCGCCGGGCTGCAGGCCGAACCGGGTGCCGAGACCGGCGGCGGCGGCGGCCACCCGAGCGGCGAACGTCGCCCAGTCGGCGTGGACCGCTTCGCCCGCTGCGAGCGCGGGCCGATCAGCCCACCGCCGACCGTTTCGTTCGATCCAGGTGGCCAGATTCATCGGGGCGCCTCCTGCGCCTCGCTCGCCGGCTGGCCGGCGGTGACGGTGTGGGTCATGGTCATGGGATGAACCTCTCTCCTGCGCAGTCGCACGAGCGCCTCTCGGCGCACGACCACGGCGTCCTCGCAACGATGCACGTCGTCCGTGGTGCCGACCTGGTGCCTGTCGTCTACACCGTGGTGGACGGCCATGTCGGGGTGCCCGTGGATCTCGTCAAGCCGAAGGCGTCCACCCGGTTGCAGCGCGAACGCAACCTCGAGTCCGACCCTCGGGCCACGTTGCTGATCGAGCACTGGGATCGCGACGACTGGTCGACCCTTTGGTGGGTGCGAGCCCAGCTGCGATGGCTCGGCGACGACGGCTCCGGCGCGGTGTCGGACCTGTCGGCCTGCATGGCGGACCGGCTGGCCGAATGCCATCTCCAGTACCGCCGGCATCCGTTCGCTCGCCTCCTCGTGTTCCACGTCGAGGCTGTTGCCGGATGGGCCGCCGAGGCCTGACCGCCCCGACGACCCTCCGATGCCTATCAGGCCGCGTTGACCACCGGCATGATCTCGTCGTGGAGCACCCGCAGGTCTTCGAGCGTCTTCGCGGTCGGCACGTCGGCGAAGGGCGGCCAGATGAGGGGCATCGTGAGGCCGGCGTTCTTCAGTTGGACGAGGTTCTCGGTGACCTGGTCCTGGGTGCCGCTGAGGATGTTGCTCACCTTGCCGTTGTCGGTCTGATCGGTCGGCTCGTCGGTGATGACGAACCAGTACATGCTGCACAGCTCGAGATCGTCGAGCGCATCGGGCTTGTCGAGCTTCGCGAGCTCCTCCTGGATCGGGCCGCGCCAGTCGGCCAACTCGCGCGGCGTGTCCTGGATACCGATCCAACCCGCCAGGTCGTACTTGGCGATGCGGTTCGCGGACCGCTTCGGGTCCCGCAGGCCGCTGAAGAAGATCGGCGGATGAGGGTCCTGCAGCGGCTGATGGCCGAAGCCACACGGCTCGAAGTCGGCGAACTCGCCGTGATACTCGAACAGCTCGTTGGTCCAGACGCCCTGGCAGATCTCGATCGTCTCCCGGACATGGGTGTGACGCTTCGGGAAGATGTGGGCGGCGCTCGCCGCGGCGAACTCCTCGGGCATCCAGCCCGCACCCAGCCCGACGTTGATCCGGCCCCCCGACAGGTGGTCGACGGTCGCGACCTCGGCGGCGAACACACCGGGCGAGCGGTACGGCGTGTCGGTGATGCTCATCCCGATCCGACACTTGGTCGTCTTGGCTGCGAGCCACGGGATCAGCGGCCAACCCTGGAACCACTTGCCACGTGCCGAGACCGGCATCTGTGGCGGGAACTCCGTCATCATCCCGAACGGGTACTGCAGTTCGCCCCGATCGGAGGCCTCGGGCACGACGATGCGATCGAGCGTCCAGATCGAGTCGAAGTCGAGTTCCTCGGCCAGCGCGGTGAGGTCTTCGAGCTCCTTCACCGTGACGTGGTCGCGGAAGTTCGGCAGATACAGCGCGAGCTTCATGTCGCTCATGTGGGTTCCCCCCGGGTTCGGATCCGAGCCCCCTTGACCCGGAGTTTCCACGGACCGCTCGGTCCGTGGACGCGACGGTAGGAGTCGAGACTCGTGGCTCGAACAACGGTTTCTCAACAGTTCTCAACGGTGGCGAGCCACGATTGGGCTGTCGGCCCCGACCCGCCGGTCCTCCGGCCTGGCGGGCGTGGAGGCGATACGTTTGCGTCGTGGATTCGGTGCGCCGAGATGGGCGGCGGCAGGTGCTGGTGGTCGACGACGACGAGGGCGTCCGCACCGGCGTCAGGTGGGCGCTCGAGGCGGAGGGTTTCTCGGTCGAGGTCGTGGGCGACGGTGTGCGTGCCCTCGAGATGATCGAGTCGGTGCCGCCCGCGCTCGTCGTGCTCGACCTGTCGCTGCCGGGTATCGGCGGTCTCGACATCCTCCGCAGGGTCCGCCGGCGTGAGGAACGCGACGCCGGCTTCCGGCTGCCGGTCATCGTGCTGTCGGGCCGCGACGGTGAGACCGACCGTATCGTCGGGCTCGACCTCGGCGCCGACGACTACCTCGTCAAGCCGTTCTCGCCCGGAGAACTCGCCGCCCGTGCCCGCTCGGTGCTGCGACGGTGCAGCGAGTACGGCGCGCGTCCGGCGGCGCCGTTCGTTCCCTGCGGTGTCGGCGTCGAGATCGACGCGGCATCGCGCGACGTCTGGGTCGACGGCGAGCCGATCGATCTCGCGGCGAAGGAGTTCGAGCTGCTCTCCTACTTCGTCGACCACCCCCGTCGAGCCTGCTCGCGCGACGAACTGCTCGCCGCGGTCTGGTCGAGCAGCGAGGGCTGGCAGACCCCGGCGACGGTGACCGAACACGTCTACCGACTGCGCCAGAAGGTGGAGAGAGATCCGCGTCGGCCCCGGCGCCTGCGGACCGTACGAGCGGTGGGGTACCGATGGGAGGGGTGACGGTCCTGACCGGCGACGAGGCCACCGCCGTGCTCGACCGGCAGACCGCAGTGGTGGAACAACTCGCAGCGGGCGCGCCGCTGGCCGAGGTGCTCGAGGGCATCGTCGTCGCGCTCGAGGACTTCATTCCTGCCAGCCGGTGTTCGGTGCTGTTGCTCGACGCAGACGGCGTCCTCCGCCACGGCGCGGCGCCAACGCTTCCCGCTGCCTACTCCGCAGCGATCGATGGTCTCGAGCCGGGCCCCCTCGCCGGCTCGTGCGGGACGGCGGTGCACCTCGACACGCAGGTCGTCGCCGTCGACGTGGCCACCGATCCTCGATGGGAGCGGTTTCGGGCTCTCGCCGCCGACCACGGCATCGCCGCGTGCTGGTCGAGCCCCATCCGCTCGCATTCGAAGACCGTCGGCACGTTCGCGGTCTACGCCCCTCGGCCCCACGAACCCGACGAGCGCGAGCGCGAGCTCGTCCGTCGGTTCACGCATCTCGCGTCGATCGCCGTCGCCCACGACGGCGCCAGGAACGAGCGCGAGGCACGACACGCTGCCGAGATGGCACGCCAGTCGGCGGAACGGGCCAACCACGCGAAATCGCAGTTCGTCACCGCACTCAGCCACGAGCTCCGCACTCCCCTGCAGTCGATCACGGGGTTCACCGAGAGCCTGCAGACGCTCGACCTGTCGCCCGATCGCCGGCGTCAGGCGCTCGACGGCATCACGAAGGCCTCGGCGCACATCCTCTCGATCGTCGACGACGTCCTCGATCTGGCCAGGGTCGAGGCGGGAGCGATGCCCATCGCCCTCGAGGTGATCGACGCGGCGGGCGTGGCTGCGGCGACCGTCGAGCTCGCGCAGCCCCTCGCCGCCGAACGCGGGATCACCCTCGTGTGCGAGGGACCGTCGGTTGCTGTCACGGCGGACCGCCGACGGTTGCGGCAGGTGCTGTTGAACCTCGTGTCGAACGCCCTGCGGTTCTCGCCCACCGGCACGGTCGTCACGGTTCGGACCGAAGCCGACGACGCGTGCTCGACCGAGGCTGCGCTGATTCGTGTCGTCGACCAGGGCCCGGGTATCCCGATGGATCTCCTGTCGCGACTGTTCGTCCCGTTCGACCGCCTGGGTGCCGATGCCGGCCGGGAAGGCGGAGCGGGGCTGGGCCTGGTCCTGGCACGGCGCCTGACCGAGGCGATGGGTGGCTCGCTCGATCTCGCCAGCACCGTCGGCGCCGGCACCCACGTGACGATCAGGCTCGGGCGGGCCTCGTGATCTGCTTGTGGACGGGGGCGGCCGCGACTGTTCCGGTTCGAGCCGGCTCGATCACGCCTCGGCGGCGGCGTCGAGGTCGCGGTAGGACGCGTCGAGGTCGGCCAGGGCCAGCAGGTCGACGCTGGGCATGGAATCGAGCAGCGATCCGAGAACGTCGGGGAGCTCCTCCCAGGCGATGTCGCCCGCCTCGGCGCGGCGCACGGTGTCGGAGGTGAGATCGACGACGTCGGCGAACTCGTCGACGTCGAGGCCGAGGTGGCCCCGGGCCGCGAGCGCGACCGCGGCGGCCACCGGATGGCTGGCGCCGCGGCAGTGCAGTTGGAGCGCGAGGCGTTCGCAGACTCGGGTGAGATCCGACGGCCAGCTGGGCGTGGCTGACGCGTCGGGGCTCATGCGACGAGGAGTGGCAGGTCGGCGAGGGGCCGATAGCGGTCGTCGGCGAGCACCGGGGCCAGGCGGCTGCGGACCCGGTGGTGGATCTGGCGCACGTTGGCGGGCGACAGGTCGAACATGGCTCCGACGGTAGCGGCGGGCGACTGGTCTCCGAGGCGCTGCTGGATGCGGTACTCGAGGAAGACGTGGGCGTTGCGTTCGTTGCACACGCCGTCGAGGGCCTCGAAGAGCAGGACGAGCTCGGGCCAGTCCCGGAGCAGGCCCATGAGATCGTCGGGCCCCAGGTCACCACCGCAGCGGGGCGCGGTGGTCACCTCGGACTCGAGGTCATCGGGCTCGGCGACCACCCGGTGGCCGACCGCGGTGGCCACGAGGTTGCGGATACCGCGCTCGGCCCACACCCACGGCAGGGCGCCGCCCTCGGGCTGCCACGCCGCGGCGTGGTCGTAGAGGAAGAAGGCCGCGTCCTGGACGAGGCCGTCGATCTCGTTCGGGTCGGTCAGCACGTCGGTGCGGCCCATCTCGCCGACGATGCGGCGGACCGCACCGGCGAGGTGACCACCGAAGTGCTCGATGAGGGTGAAAATGAACGCCGCGTCGCCGGCGGCCATGGCTGCCATGCACCGCTCCAACAGCGCTCGTTGTTCGGGTTCCACAGGCGGTCCTTTCATCGGGGGAAGTGCCTGGGATCGATTGTGTCGAGGGGGTATGACAAACAACATCGGTGTGATTCATTCTCCCCCGAATTTCTCGCGGAGCCCTCCGACGCCCCCGTGAAGCGGCGAGATCGAGCGGCTCAGCGCGAGCGCGGGGCCGACCCCGACGGGTCGGTGTCGGACGGTTGCGGGGGTGCGGCGACCGGGGCGTGGCCGCCGAGGCCGAGGCCCTGGGTCACGGCCCCCACCGCGGCGACGGCGAGATCCTCGAGCGCGACGCCGGTCGTGCGGTCGACGAGCACCGGGTCGATGGGCTGGCCGGTGTCGGCATCGACGAGGGTGGTGGGCGGGTCGTCGTCGCGCAGCCACTGGTCGCCCCACTGCATCAGCGAGATGACCACCGGGCTGAGGGCCCGACCCTTGTCGGTCAGGACGTAGGCCGAGCGGGGCGGATTGTCCTGGTAGGCCTCGCGTTCCATCACGCCCGACTCGCACAGCAGATCGAGCCGCGACGTGAGCGTGGCCCGGGGGATGCCGAGGCGGTCGGAGAAGTCGGCGAAGCGGGTGACCCCCACCAGGGCGTCACGCAGGATGAGCAGGGTCCAGGGGTCGCCGACGACGTCGAGCGCCTTGGCGATCGAGCATCCCATGCCCCCGAGGGCCTTGCGCCGCATCATCGACCTCCCGCTGCGTCGGAGGGGCGGACGGCAACCGACGGTGCCATCACGGTGCTGAGTCTCCCACGATGGCGAGCGGGATCCCGTCGGCCCCGCCGGCGGCGCCGGGCCGGGCCGCACCGGCGGCACGGGTGCGCAGCGGAAACGAGCAGGCCGTGGTGGCGAGGCCGCCGATGATCAGCACCCACCACACCCGGTCGAAGCGGACGAGGGCGTCGGCGAGACCGGTGGCGCCGGCGGTCAGGCCGATGGTGAGGGCGACACCGACGGTGCCCGCGAACTGGCGCAGCGCCTGGTTGACCGCTCCCCCGACGCCGAGGCGATCGGGCGGCAGGGCCTGGCCGATCACGCTCGACAGCTGCGGCAGGCACAGGGCGACGCCGAGGCCGGTGAACACCATGGAGGGCAGGAAATCGGCGACGTAGTCGGACCGGCCGTCGAGCATGACCAGCCGCAGCACCCCACCGACGGCGAACAGCACACCGCCGACGACCAGCAGCGGTCGCTGGCCGATGCGTGCGGCGAGCACGCCCATGCCCGGAGCCAGCACCGCCACGAACAGCGGTCCGGGGGCCACCCCGAATCCGGCTTTCAGCACCGACCAGCCCCACACCTCGGTGAGGAACAGGATGCTCGACAAGAACATGGCGGTGAACGCCACCGAGAAGACGACGGTGGCGGCGTTGCCCCAGGCGAAGTTGCGCACGGCGAACAGCGCCAGGTCGACGGTGGGCGCGGCGGTGCGGGACTGGTGCAGGACGAACAGGCCGAGCACGGCGATGCCGGCGACGACGGCGCCGAGCGAGCCGATCGAGGTCCAGCCGAGCTCTTCGCCACGAACCAGGCCGAAGCTGACGAGGATGGCGCCGACGATGACCAGCACCACGCCCAGTGCGGCGGGGAGCAAGCTGGCGGGGTCGCGGGACTCCGACAGCGAGCGGCGACCGAGCCAGACGGTGGCGATGCCGACGGGCAGGTTGATGACGAACACCCAGCGCCAGCCGCCGACCTCGACGAGGGCGGCGCCCAGGGTGGGGCCGACGGCGCCGGCGACCGCGCCGGTGGCGCCCCAGATGGCGAGGGCGACAGGCACCCGTTCGCGAGGAGTCGCGCGCAGCACGAGCGCCAGCGACGACGGCACCAGGGCAGCGCCGCCGACTGCCTGCACGATGCGGGCGGCGACCAGGGTCCATGGCCCCGGAGCGATGGCGCAGAGCAACGAGCCGACGGTGAAGACGATCGACCCGGCGATGAACATCTGTTTGTGACCTCGCCGGTCGGCCACTTTCCCCAATGGGACGAGGAGCGCGGCGAAGGCGATGGTGTAGCCGTTGAGCACCCATGACAGCTCCGAGGCCGCCACCTCGGGGAACGAGGCCGCGATGTCGGGGAACGCGACGAACAACACCGTGGTGTCGAGGAACACGGCGAACACCGCGAGGCTCGAGATGGCCAGCGTCCACGACGACGGCGGGCCGGCGGCTCCGGTCGGGTCGGACGTGGAACTCGGGGACGAGGCGGCATCGTGCATGGGTTCAATCATTGCATCGACTCGTCGAGCGTGCACATTTCGCTGCCGCGCAGCACACCATTGCCCCAGCGATCGACGCGCTACTACCGTGGTGGTGCTTCCCCTCCTGCCTGTTGCACCAGACCGGAGATTGCACCCGTGAAGCCCACCGAAGCGCAGCGCCTCGCCCTGCGCACCAGCCTCGTCGAGGTCATCGGCGAGTCCAACGCCACCGTCTTGATGGAAGCCATGCCACCCATCGACTACGACAACCTGGCCACTCGACAGGACCTCGCCCTCACCGCCGCGGCCCTGACCAACCAGATCGACGCGCTCCGCAACGACTTCGACGGCCGGTTCGGACAGGGCGACGCACGCTTCAGCCGGATCGACGCCCGATTCGATCAGGTCGACGCCCGATTCGAACAGGTCGACGCCCGATTCGATCAGGTCGACGCCCGATTCGTGGAAATAACCGCGGAGCTGCGCGGCGAGATGGCCGAACTGCGTGGCGAACTGCGGGGCGAGATGGCCGAACTCCGCGGGGGGCTCCGTAGCGAGATGGCGTCGATGGCCCGACTGCTCGTCGCCACCCAGGTGGCATCGATGGTGGGCGTCGTCGGCTTGGTCCTCGGATTCGGCTGATTCCCGCCGGCCCGACGCCGGGGCGGGCCGGCTATCCGGTCGCCGCGAACAGCGTTGCGGGGTCGATGGCCGCGGCGGCGTGGATCTCGGTCAGGTGCTCGGTGAGCAACGCCGTAGCCTCCGAGGCCACCGTGTCGGGCTCGCCGGCGGCACCGACGGCGACCACGAACGACGGGCCTTCCCACGCGACGTAGGCCACCTCGTCGTAGACCGGGTCGACGTACTGGCGGATGACACCGTCGGCGAAGGGTTCCGGGGTTCCGGTCTCGATCAGCTCTCCCGGCCAGGAGTCGTCGTCCTTGTCGGCAATGGCCACGAGGAAGCCGTCGAGACCGTCGTCGGAGAACAGGTCGCAGTAGATCGCCCCGGCTTCGGCCTCCCAATTGGCGGACTTGCCGGCGACGGAGCACGCGACCTCGCCGACCTCGATGCCGTCGCGGGTACCGACTCCTTGCGCAGCGGCGGCTTCATCGGTGGCGTCGAGCACCTCGGCGATGCGCAGCGAGAAGAACCGGCGTTGGGTGAAGTCGGTGAAGGCGAGATCGGCAGGGGCCGCGCCCGAGGTGCAGGCGTCGATCACCGCTGAGGTCAGCTGTGCCCGTTCGTCATCGTCGGCGCCGAGCATCCCGGCGATCGCGGCCACGGACCGGGTCTGGAGGGATCCATCCAGCGCGACGAGATCGCCGCACGAAACCGGCACGACGGCGTCGGCCAGGTCATCGGGGCTCTCCCCGCCGGCACCGACAGGCGCATCGACGCCCCCGCCCGCCGTGGACGCCGATTCGGTTGCGCCATCATCGGACGATCCGCAGCCCGACAGGGCGACCATCATGGCGACGACAAGTGCTGCAGCGGTTCGCATGGGCTTCCGTCCTTGGTGCTCCACGACGATCGTGGGTCAGCCACTGACGGGTTCCCGCGTTCCGGTCAGCGCTTCGGCGCTTCCACCATCGGCAGCGATCGACGCGACGTGAGCCGCCGGCGGGCGGCCGAGCTCCGCACCTCGCCAGCTCGAACCGGTCGGGGGTTGCGGGGCGGTGCGTCTCGCTCAGAATGGGTAGGCGATGCCGTAGAAGTCGCTGGCGCCGTTGCTGTCGGCGCGGTGGCGTGGCCAGCGGAGTTCGGCTGCGGCGACGGGTGCGTCGCCGAGGACGGTGATGCGCTGCATGACCCGGTTGCCGTTCCAGTCGTTGACACGCTGGTGCAGGGTGCAACGGTTGTCCCACATGGCGACGTCACCCGGGGTCCATCGGTGGCGCACCGAGAAGTTGGCCTGCTCGCTCCAGCGGAACAGGAACTGCAGCAGGACGTCGCTCTCGGGACGAGACAGCTGAGGGATGTGGCTGGTGAAGATGCGATTGACGTACAGGCTGCGCCGGCCCGTGTCGGGATGGACGCGCACGACGGGGTGCTCGGCCGATGCGCCGGTGCCGTACTTGTTGGCGTGCACGGCGGTCAGCCCCTCGAGCATGTCCCGCATGGGCGCCGACAGGGTCTCGTATGCCCGATAGAGGTTGATCCACTGTGTGTCACCGCCGAAGGCCGGGCCCTCGACCATGTGGAGGATGGCGGTGATCGGCGGCTGCTCGGCGAAGGTGACGTCGGTGTGCCACACGTCGGCGGCGGGCGAGTCGGCGTCGTCCAAGACGACGATCTCGGGGTGGTCGTCGTCGAGCTTCGGCAGCGACGGCACCACTTCGAGCTCGCCGAAGGTCGATGCGAAGGCCCGGTGCCCGTCGGGGGTGAGGCTCTGGCCGGGGAAGAAGAGCACGAGGTGGTCGGTGAAGGCCTGGCGGATCGCCGCCGACTGCTCTGCGTTGAGGTCGTTGAGGTCGACGCCGTGGATCTCGGCACCGATGACCGCTCCCACGGGTCGGACGTCGAGGAGGTCGGAGTCGATGGTGCTCATGGGCCGAACGGTAGTCCCTGCGCCTCGGCGCGACGGCTGCCCGACGGGTCCCGAGATCAGGCGATGGTGACGGTGCCGGTGATGCAGGTCGTCGCGTCGCCGCCGATCCACACCTCGCCGTCGGCGATGCTGATGTGGACGCGCCCGTCTCGACCGAGGGCGCTGCCCTGGGCGGCGACGTAGGGGGCGCTCAGGGTGCCGTCGGCCAGCAGCCACTGGGCGATTGCCGCGTTGAGGCTTCCGGTGACAGGATCCTCGGCGGCGACGGTCCCGGCACGGAAGAACGCCCGCACCTCGATGGCGGGCGCGTCGGCCGGTGGGGCTGCGACAGTCAGGGCCGTGTCGGCCGGCGGGCCCGGGGTTTCGGCGGCCGGGTCGGCCGCATCGGTGGGGTGCAGGCCCACGACGCCGACCTTGCGCAGGCCGACGACACCGAGCGGGTAGGGGCCGACGACCCCGATGTCGTAGCTGTCGGCCGCGCCGAAGTCGGGCTCGAGCGCCAGCACGGCGTCGGCCGACTCGAGCCGCACGGCCAGCCAGCCGGGGCCGTTGTCGGCCCATTGCGCGTCGACGACCTGGTCGCGTTCGATGCCCAGGACCCGGTACGCCGGCAGGAGGTCGGCCTCGTCGACGGGGCCCGAACGGAGCAGCGGCGGTGCGGCGAAGGCCAGGCGACCACCGTCGCGGCGCAGCGTGACCAGGCCGATGCCGCACTCCTGCACGATCGCCGTGTCGTCGCGTGGCTGCCCGCCGGCTTCGAGCCAGGCGTGGCAGGTGCCGATGGTGGGGTGCCCGGCGAAGGGCAGCTCGTTGCCGGGGGTGAAGATGCGGACCCGGTAGTCGGCGGCCGGGTCGGTCGGGGCCAGCACGAAGGTGGTCTCGCTGAGGTTGGTCCAGCGGGCGAAGCGGGCCATGGCGTCGTCGTCGATGCCGTCGGCGTCGAGCACGACGGCGACCGGGTTGCCGAGGTAGGGCTCGGCGGTGAACACGTCGACCTGGGCGAAGCTGCGCATCCGACGACAATAGGGGTCAGCCACCTCGCTCGGACCTTCCGGAGCAGTTACCGATGGGACAGTCGACGACCGCCTCATCGACGACTTCCGTCGCAGCGGCCCGCGCCATAACCGTCGTCGTTGCACGGCGTCCGGATGTGCGTTGCCCGGGCCCCGGGCATGACGAGGGAGATGCGATGGAAACCGAAGGTGTACCTACGATCGATCCCGACACGATTGCAGAAGTCGAGGCGATCCTCGGCGTCCGTGTCACCGAGGATCCGGCGTTCGCGGCGGCCGTGATCGCCGACCCGGCTGCGGTCCTCACGCAGGTTCTGGCCGAGGTCACCGGCCTCGACCACGACCTCGGCGGGGTCACGGTCGTGCTCGAACCCGCTGCAGCAGCGGCGCTCGGCGAACTCCACGACGCCGAGGTCAGCGGCTACACCAGCCCGATCCCCTACCCGGACATCGGCGGTGGCGGCATCGTGTCCGCCGGCGGTGCGACCTGCACGATCCACCAGGGAGGGGGAACGTCGGGTTCGGGTGGCACGGGGGTGACCAAAGCGATGACGGCCGGCATGGCTCAGTTCGTCTCGATCTCGTTCGGCGTAAAGGCCGAATTCAAAGGCAGCGTCGGGGGTGGGCCGTCCATCCTCAACAACTGAGGGATGAGCCGTCGATCGACCCGGCGGCCACCCACCACGTGATCGCGGGCCGGTAGGTCGGCACGAGCTGCCATCCTGGGAGTCATGGCGACGTGGTTCACGGCCGATCTGCACGTCGGCCACCGCAACATCATCGACTACTGCGACCGCCCCTTCGCGGGCGTCGACGAGATGAACCGCGCCCTCGTCGACAACTGGAACGCAACGGTCGGCGACGACGACACGGTGTGGGTGGTCGGCGACTTCGCCATGGGCACCATCGCCGAGACCCTGCCGATCGCCGGCGAGCTGGTCGGTCACAAGATCCTGCTGGCCGGCAACCACGATCGCTGCTGGGTCGGCAACGGGCGGCGGGCCGAGGGCTGGACCGAGCGCTACCTCCTCGCCGGCTTCGACGAGGTCGTGCAGGGCACGGCCGAGGTGACGATCGGCGGCCGGTCGGTGCTGCTGTGCCACTTCCCCTACCGGGGCGACAGCCACGAACACGACCGGTTCGTCGACGAACGTCCGGTGGACACCGGCCGGTGGCTGGTGCACGGCCATGTCCACGAGAAGTGGGCGCAGCACGGCCGCATGATCAACGTCGGTGTCGACGTCTGCGGCTTCCGACCCCTCGGCGAGCACGAGATCGCGGCGCTGATCGAAGCCGGCCCCCGGGACCTCGTGGTGCACGACGAGGCGCTTCGGGCGCGCGAGACCGACGAGCCGGGCCGGCCGATCGTGCGCCGGTTCCCCCCAGTGGCAGGGACGGGGTCGTAACCGGTGCACGGCGCGCTCGTCCGGCCATCCATGGAAGAGCACCGAGATGAAGCGTTCGACGAAGCCGACATCGCCTCGCTGGCGGAGAAGCTGGCCGCCCTGGACCTGAACGCACGTGAGCAGGCGGCGCTGCGGGAGCTCGTGGCCGACGAGGTCGCTGGGTTCGCCGGCGGTCTGGATGTCGGTGGTCTGCTCGGCAGCCGGCTGACGAGCCTCCGGGCCCAGGGAGTCCCGGTCTTCGGCCTCCGCGATGGCGCCTGGACCATCGGCGCCAAGTCCGATCCCGGCACGGGCGGCCCCCGGCGCCTGTGAGCGTCACCGCGGCGTTGCCGGCGATGATCATGGGTTCGCCGCACCGGCTGCCGGGACTGCCGTCGGAGCTGTGCTGGGATGACGGCGCGCCCCTCGATGTGAACGCCGCCTGTGCGCAGTGGGACATGCTGCGTGAGGCGGTCGAGCGCTGCGTCGGCGAGGTGCTGGTGCTCGAACCGGGGCTCCTGGCACGGTCGACGACCTTCGTCCGCGATCTCGGTCTGGCGATCGACGGCTCGCTCGTGCTGCTGCGTCCCGCAGGGCTCCGGGGGTTGCTGGAGCCGCCCTCGTTCGCGCGCATGTTGCGTTCGTCGGGCATCGACCTCGCCGACGGGCCGCTGCCGGCTCTCGACGGCGGCAACGTGATGGCGGACCATCACGGCCGCCTGCTGGTGGGCCTGTGCGGCGAGCCGACTTCGTCGCTGCGGGCCGCGGTCGACGCGTTGAAGGTCCGCACCGGCCGCACCGCGATCGGTGTGCCGCTGGCGGGCGGCCGCTGGCCCCATCTGGACATGGCGCTCGCGGATCTCGGCGGGCGCGGATGGCTCGTCCATCCCGAGGCCTTGGCGGGCTACGACCGCACCGATGCGGCATGGCGTGAGGTGTTCGCGGGGCGGCCGGTGATCGAGATCGCGCCGGACGAGGCCAACGGCCTGGCCTGCAACGTGCTGGTCGCCGGCGACGTCGTGATCGGTCCGCCGGTGGGCGCATGCACCCGGCGCCGTGTCGAGGCGCTGGGCTTCCGCTACGAGGCCGTGGATGTCTCCGAGCTCGTCAAGGCCGGCGGTGGCGTTCACTGCCTGACCCTCGAGCTCGGCTGACAGCCGGCGACTGCAGGGCGGGGGTGCCCGCCGGACCGGTCAGCTCATCAGTGCGACGAGTTGGTCGAGGGCCGCACCCCAGCCGTCGGCGAAGCCCATCTCGGCGTGTCGGGTGCAGCCGGCCTCGTCGGCGTGGATGGCGATGGCCCGGTAGTGGGTGCCGCCGTCGGGGCCGGGGGCGATCTCGATCCGGCCGGTGAAGGGCATGTCGTCGGCGCCGTTGGCGGGCGGGACCGGGCGGAAGTCCTCGGTCATGACGCTGGTGAACACGAGCAGGCGCCCGGGTTCGACCTGGATGTAGCAGCCGGCGTTGGGGTACTGCTCGCCGTCGGGCGATTCCATGGTGGTGTCGAAGCGGCCGCCGGGTCGGACGTCGAGGTCGGCGGCGACCGTGCGCCACGGCGCGGGGGTGAACCACTGCTTGAGCAGTTCGGGGTCGGTCCACGCCGCCCAGACGCGGTCGGGTGAGACGGAGACGGTGCGTTCGAGGACGAGGTCGAGGGACGGGTTCGGGGTGTAGGTGTTCATCGCTGCTCCGTAGGGGTCTTGGTGGTCGCGTGGGCGGCCGTGATCACATTCTCGGCCGTTGTCAGACCCAGTCGGCATCATGGCGACAACGCAGCAACCGAAGGTGACTATCGTGACTCCCATGCCCGAAGGCAGGATCTGGACCGCCGATGAGCTCCTGGCGATGACACCCAACGAGCGCCACGAGGTCGTCCACGCAGGCATCGTGACCGACCTCGACCGAGTACCGCCGGATCTGCTCGAGCAATCACGGGTCGACATTCGCGCCCACATCGCCGACACCGAAGCCCGCGACGCCGCTCAGTGAGCGGGCGCCGGCCCGTGAGGGTCGACGAGCGATTTCTCGAGCTACTCGACCAGCAGCTCCCAGACGAACGTGGCCCCAACGGCGAGCCGTCGGCGACCGACTTCCTGCTCGTCGATCTCCCCCCGATCGCGGAGCGCTTCGCAACGTCATTCGATGAGTTGATGACCCCGATCCCCGATCGACCCGACTATCGAGCCGTTCTCAGCGTCGGGTCGCTGGTTCCCCGAGTTCTCGTCACCGGTGTGCTCACGACCGATGGGACCGTCGACCTCATCAGCGTTCGCTTCGACCTCGCCGCCGATTGGTGAACCGGCCCGGCGCTTGTCACGGCCGGCCGTTACCTGTGGGTGTAGGCGGATCCCGAGGAGTAACCCATGACCGACCAACCCACGTCGAAGCCTGACCCGAAGACCGAGCCCGAGGCGGCAGCGGCGGCCGCAGCCGACGACGAGGTGCACGTGCAGATCGTGCTCGACCGTTCCGGCAGCATGGGCCCGATCGCGGCGGCGACCGTCGATGCCATCAACGGGTTCCTGGCCAAGCAGCGGGCTCACCCCGGGATCCTGCGGTTGTCGCTGGTCGACTTCGACAGCCAGGAGCCGTTCCGGCTCGTGGTCGACGGGGTGCCCATCGCCGAGGTCATCGACCTCACCGAGGACGACTACGAGCCCCGCGGCGGGACGCCGCTGCTCGACGCCATCGGCCGTGCCGTCGAACGCCTCGACGCCCGCGTCGCGGAACTGGCCGACGAGGATCAGGTCCTGGTGATCATCACCGACGGTCACGAGAACGCCAGCACCGACTACACCGCGGCGCGCATCTCGAAGCTGCTCGACGCCCGGCAGAAGGCGGGTTGGACGGTGCTGTTCCTGGGCGCCAACCAGGACAGCTTCGCCACCGGCGCCTCGATGCAGATGAAGAAGGGCAACGTCCGTGACTTCGAGGCCTCGGTCCAGGGCGTGCAGAGTGCGGTGACGCTGGCCGCCGACGCGGTGTACGCGCACCGCTCGCGCAGCCGGGTCGAGCGCAGCCTCGTCAAGGACGAGCTGTTCGACATCGAGGAGAGCGACGACTCCTGAGCCTCTGTGCCGCTCGGCGGGCGCAGGCGGCTGCCGCGCCCGCCGACGGTCACCGTCCGGTGAGCGTCTACGTCCGGGCGGGCTCTTCGGGCGGGCGCCTGCGTAACGGTGGCAGAGTGGCGACGTCTGAGTATCGGACGACCGAGGAGAACCCATGGACTACACCGCAGCCGACGTCGCATCGCTGGGCCGCAAGCTGGACGGCCTCGAGCTGACCGACGCGGAGTCGGCCGCCCTCATGGCCGTCTTCGATGCTGCGGTTGATGACGAGGTGACGGGGTTCGGCTTCGCCGGCCAGCAGCGCAGTCCGTTCAGCGCCCGCATCGGCTCGATCCTGTACTTCGACGAGGCCGACGCCATGTTCGGCAAACGGACCGACATCACCGGCTTCATCGGCGAGACCGAGAAGAACCTCCACCGCTGAGCTTCGGGCGCGTCGCTGCAGGTGTCCTCTCGGAGGCGTGCGGATCCTCGAGGCAGTAGCAGGGATCCAGGCGTCGCCGTGGCTCGTTGTCCCGGTGCGCGGCGGGCTATGCCCCCGGCTGCGGATCGACTTCGGAGCGTTCGATGTCGGCGTAGAAGGCGGCGAGCACCTCGAAGGCGAGCTTGCGTTCGCCTTCCTCGCTGAGCAGGCCCTTGCGGTTGTAGCCGTCCTGGATGCCCGGGAGCACCCGCACCGGTGCCCGGAAGTCCTTGAGGATCCACGGGGACAGCCCGGCGACCTCGTTGGGCCGCCCGTCGGGACCGACGGTGCCGCTGCGGTTGCGGCGGATCATCTCGACCTGGCCCCGGTAGATGGCGGCCTGGAACTCCTCGGTCCAGATGGCGTCGGCGCTGCCGTGGTTGCCGGCCTTGGCCCCGGCGCCGAACTCGGTGAACACGATGGGCTTCGCGAAGCGGGAGTGCCAGCGGTGCTCGGCGATGGCGTGGCGGTCGCCGTAGTACCAGCCGAGGTACTGGTTGACGGCGACGACATCGACGACCTCGCCGAGGGCGTCGTCGATGTCGTGGTCGATGTCGTGGTCGGTGCCGCCCGACGGCAGGGTCAGCAGCGCGGCGCTGACAAGGCGGGTCGGGTCGAGGTGGCGGGCGTGTTCGACGAGTGCGCCGAGGAAGGCGTCGCGGTCGGGGCCTGGCAGCGTCTCGTTGGCGACCGACCAGAAGATCACCGCAGCACGGCTGCGGTCGCGCGCGACGAGCTCGTCGAGCTGGCTGCGGGCGTTGTCGAGTACGGCTGGGTCGTCGAAGGCGATGTCCCAGTAGACGGGCAGCTCGGCCCAGGCGAGTAGGCCGAGGCGGTCGCAGGCCCGCACCATGTGTTCGTCGTGTTGGTAGTGGGCGAGGCGGACGAAGTTGGCGCCGAGGTCGCGTGCCCAGCCGAGCAGGGTGTCGGCGTCGTCGGGTCCGTGGGCCCGGCGCCCACCGGTGGGTCCTTCGGCGTGGACGGCGATGCCGCGCAGGAACGTGCGCCGGCCGTTGACGACGATGTCGGTGCCGTCGACGGCGACGGTGCGGAACCCGACTCGATCGGTGATGGTGTCGTCGCCGACGGACCACTCGACGTCGTGGAGGACGGGCCGACCGGGGTGCCAGCGTTCGGGGTCGATGTCGAGCTCGAAGGGTCCGGTGACGGTGGTGTCGATGCCGAGGCCGGGCAGGCGGAGCCGGACGGGCAGGGCGTCGGGGCCGGCGCTCTGGGCGCCGCTCGCCGGTCCGGTGTCGACGACGACGTCGCCGATGATGCGGCCGTCGGGCGCCATGGTGATCCAGGCGTCGCGCAGGAACACCTCGGGGACGGCGACGAGGTCGACCGATCGGGTGAGGCCGCCGAAGTTCCACCAGTCCGAGCGCATGGCCGGGATGCGGTCGGGCTCGCGGCGGTTGTCGACCTGGATGACGATGGAGTGTTCGCCGGCATCGAGTGCGTCGGTGACCTCGACGGCGTAGGACCCGTAGCCGCCGACGTGGGTGGCCAGCTCCTCGCCGTCGACGAAGACCCGGGAGGTGTGGTTGGCGGCGCCGATGTGGAGGAATCGGCGGGTGCCTGCAGCGGCGGCGTCGACGAGGATGCGGCGCCGGTACCAGATGGTGCCTTCGTAGTAGAAGAGGCGCTCGTCCTGGGTGTTCCAGTCGCCGGGGACGGTGAGGGTGGGCGATGCGTCGAAGTCGTACTCGATGCGCTCGGCGGGGTGTGTGGGGCGTTTGTCGCGGTAGAAGCCCCATGGGTTGCGGGATCCGAGGATGCCGACGTAGCCCATCTCGTATGGGTCGACGATGACGTTCCATGCCCCGTCGAGCGAGGAGCGCTCGCGGGCGAGGACGTTGGTGAGAAGGGTGGTGCCGTGGTTCACGCCCCGATCCTCGCAGACCACGGGCGCCGGAGCGCGATGGCATCCGGCGTGACCATCCCCGGCCACGAATCGGTCGGCTCCTACCCTTTGGCGACCGTCGCCCCTGCCGCTCGAGGACCGTGATAGCCGATGCCAGCGCCCCGCCCCACCCGACGTTGCGCACCCGCCGCCATCGCGGCTGTCGTCGGCCTCACCCTCGCCGCCGCCACTGTTGCGCTCGTCGGCACCGGCAGCGCCCAGACTGCGCCACCCGATGCCGTCACCACGCTCGACGACGCAGGCGACGTCGGCTTGTTCACGTCGATCGCGATCGGCGCCGATGGCAACCCCGTCATCAGCTACTACGACGCTACCAACGATGACCTGAAGGTCGCGGCCTGCACCAACCCCACCTGCAGTGCCGCCACCATCACCACCCTCGACGCCGGCGGCGACGTCGGACAGCGCACTTCCATTGCGATCGGCGCCGATGGCAACCCCGTCATCAGCTACTACGACGCAACCAACGGTGACCTGAAGGTCGCGGCCTGCACCAACCCCACCTGCAGTGCCGCCACCATCACGACCCCCGACAGCGTCGGCGACGTCGGGGTTTTCAGCTCCATCGCGATCGGCGCCGACAACAACCCCGTCATCAGCTACCTCGACTTCACCAACGGTGACCTGAAGGTCGCCGCCTGCACCAACCCCACCTGCAGTGCCGCCACGACCACCACCCTCGACACCACCGACAACGTCGGCTGGTACCTCTCCATCGCGATCGGCGCTGACGGCAACCCCGTCATCAGCTACCACGACTTCACCAACGGTGACCTCAAGGTCGCCGCCTGCACCAACCCCACCTGCACCACCTCACCCACCATCACCACCCTCGACACCGCCAACAACGTCGGCTTCTCCACGGCTATCGCGATCGGCGCAGACGGCAACCCCATCGTCAGCTACCACGACTTCACCAACCGCGACCTGAAGGTCGCCGCCTGCACCGACTCCACCTGCACCGCCGCCACCATCACCATCCCCGACAGCAGCGGCGACGTCGGGGAGTTCAACTCCATTGCGATCGGCGCCGACGACAATCCCGTCATCAGCTACTGGGACTTCAGCAACACTGACGTGAAGGTCGCCGCCTGCACCAATCCCACCTGCACCGCCTCACCCACGTTCGCCGCCCCAGACGGCCCAGAGGTCGTCGGCTCCTCGACCTCGATAGCGATCGGTGCCGACGGCAACCCGGTCATCAGCTATCACGACGCAACCAACGGAGCTTTGAAGGTGGTGGCGTGCCGGGATCCCCAGGGCTGCGGGGCGCCCGATGCCGATCTCGATCAGGTGATCGACGCCTTCGACAACTGTGTCGACGACGCCAACTCCGATCAGCTCGACAGCGACGCCGACGGCATCGGCGACGTGTGCGACCCCACCCCATTCCCACCCACCCCGACACCCACACCAACCCCCACCGCGACGCCGACGCCGGCACCGTCGGTGACGGTGCCGCGGGCGTGCCGCGGCCACGTCGACGCCAACCCGACCATCATCCGCGGCACCCGCAACAGCGAAACCCTGCGCGGCACCCCCGGCTCCGACGTCATCATCGCCAGAGGCGGCAACGACCGCATCATCGCTCGCGGCGGCAACGACTGCATCCTCGCCGGGCGCGGCAACGACATCATCCGCGGCGGCGCCGGCGCCGACCTCATCTTCGGCCAACGCGGCCGCGACACCCTCCGCGGCGGCCCCGGACGAGACACCCTCAATGGCGGCCCCGGACGAGACACCTGCCGCTCCGGCACCCGAACCGACCGCAACTGCGAACGCTGAGCCCACCTCGTACTCGACACTGACCACGAGCCGCGGCTCTCGTCGGGCGCGTGGTTTGGCAACGACTTCCTTTGCGAGACGACTTCGTGGCCGTCCACTCCGTGGCACCCGACCCGCGTGAGCGGCACCGCCGGCACCGGTTCGGTGAATGCGACCGTTGCCACGTCCGAGCGCGGGTCGGTAGCATTTCGTGCACTTCCCTCTCCATCTGCCACACAGCATGGAGAAGGCACATGTCCGTCACCGAAGCCCAGCGCCTCACGCTGCGCACCAGCCTCGTCGCCGCCATCGGCGAACCCGCCACCGATGTCTTGATGGAAGCCATGCCACCCATCGCCTACGACGATCTCGCCACCAAGGCCGACCTGGACACCCGCTTCGCCATGGTCGACGCTCGCTTCGTCGCGCTGTCGGCCGAACTCCGCGGCGAGATGACCGGACTCCGCGGCGAGATGGCAACCCTCGGCGGCGACCTCCGCACCGAGATGGCGTCGCTCACCCGCATCCTCGTCGGCACCCACATCGCCTCGATGCTCGGCTTCGCCGGACTGATCCTCGGCTTCGGCTGAGCCGGAGGCGCATCGGGTTCCTGTCACACACGCGCCCTACACATCGGGTGTCGAGTGCGGAAGAGGAACCGATGACCTACCGACCGGGCGAGAACGTCCACTGGATCCAGGCCAAGAAGGCCGTGAACGACGTCGACTCGTGGCACGCGGTCGACATCGTCGCCGTCGACGGCACGGCGATCACCGTGGCGGTCGACGATGGCCGCACCATCACCATGTACTGCATCCACGCAGACAAGGTCGCCCGGCCCGAGGCGCTCCCCTCCCCTGCCGCGTGGTGCGAGCGCTGGCACGTGCTCGCCACGCGACCCGACGACGGCGTCGTCGGCCCCAACAGCTTCGCCACCGGTGTCGGCCGGCCTCGCTACGTCGAGATCCTGGGCACGGCGAACGTGTGCCTGTTCAACCTGTCGACCGAACCCGTGCCTGCGTCGAAGACGTCGTCGTCGTGAACGTGCTGCGCCTGGTCGTCGGAGGGACCGTCGCCCTGATCGGTGGAGCCGTCTCGGTGTTCGCCATGGCCCGGGAGTGGCTGGCCGATCCGCTGGGGCTCGACTGGCTCGACGCGTCGCGGGTCGACCAGCAGGTGCTCGGCGGCGACATCAACAACTGGCTGCTGTTCATGGCCGGTGGCCTGGTGTTCGGACTGGGCGCGTGGATCGCGGGCCGCACCGACGACTGGCTGGGCTGAGGCACGCCACCTCCGCCTCGAGGCCCAGTCGACGCTCATCGGGAGGCGGCGACAGATGCCGGTGACGGTGCGTCGTGCGGCTCAGCCGGTGAGGCGGACGCCTTCGGGATCGATGCCGTGGTGCTTGCAGTAGCGGGCGGTCGAGGGCTCGGCCAGGACGACCCAGTGGTCGTCGCCGATACCGGTCGAGGCGACCGCATCGGCCACCATGTCCGCCGCATCGAGTCCGTCCGCCACCGTCGCTGTCGACGACGTCGAGTCGTGGCGGCGGTCGACATCGTCGCCGCCGACGACCCGGGCTCGGACGGGTACTGTCGCTTTGGCCGACTCGCCGGTGCACACGGAGGGGGATCGCCATGCAGGCAACCATGACCATTCGTCCGGCCAGCGGGGTGCTGGGTGCGTACGTGGAGGGCGTCGATCTGTCCGACGACCCGAGCCACGAGACCATCGCCGCGATCCGGCGGGCGTTTCTCGAGCACCACGTGCTGTTCTTCCGGGACCAGCAGCTGACGCCGGAGCAGCAGATCGCGTTCGGGCGCCGCTTCGGCGAGCTGGACACGCATCCGTTCGTCGACGGCCGGGACGATCTTCCCGAGGTCATCGAGATCGTCACCGAGCCCGACGACGGGTTCAACTTCGGCGGTGGTTGGCACACCGACGTGACGTTCCTGGCCGAGCCCGATCTCGGTTCGATCCTCTATGCCGTCGAGCTGCCCGAGGTGGGCGGCGACACGCTGTTCGCAAACCAACACGCCGCCTACGACGCGCTGAGCCCCACGATGCAGGGCCTGCTCGAGCCCCTGAAGGCGGTGCATTCGGCAGGCTCGCAGTACGGCGCCGAGGGGCAGTCGACCAAGACCAAGGCGATCTCGACCAAGAACGCCGAGCAGGCGGCGGCGACCGTCGAGCACCCGGTGGTGCGGACCCATCCCGAGACGGGCCGCAAGGGCTTGTATGTCAACGCCGCGTTCGTGACCGGCATCGCCGGCATGCGCCCGGCCGAGTCCAAGGCGCTGCTCGACTTCCTGTTCCGCCATGCCACCCGTGAGGCGTTCACGTGCCGGTTCTGCTGGGAACCGGGCTCGTTGGCGATGTGGGACAACCGCAGCGTGATGCACTACGCACTCCACGACTACCGGGGCCGACGACGCCATATGCGCCGCATCACGATCGCCGGCGACCGGCCCTACTGACGGCACCGGTTGAACAGGAGCGCCGTTGACCTGCCCGAGCCCGGGTCGGTAGCCTTTGATGCACTTGCCTCTCCATCTGCGTCACCGCCTGGAGAAGGCCCGATGTCGGTCACCGAAGCCCAGCGCCTCACGCTGGGCACCAGCCTCGTCGCCGCCATCGGCGAACCCGCCACCAATGTCTTGATGGAAGCCATGCCACCCATCGACCACGACAAGCTCGCCACCAAGGCCGACATCGAGATGCTCCGCGCCGACATGAACGCACGTTTCGCCATGGTCGACGCCCGTTGCGGTGGGGCCGAGCGGCGGACCGAGATGGCCGAGCGACGCGCCAGCCTTCGTGCCGACTTCGCGAGGCAGACCCGCATCCTCGTCTGCAGCCACCTCGCCTCGATGCTCGGCCTCACCGCTCTCATCCTCCGCTTCGGCTGATCCCGACGACCGCAGGCACGCGGCCCCCTCCCCCGTCCGCGCCGACGCGGTCGCCCGGCCGGAGACGCTCCTCTCGCCTGCCGCGCGGCGAGCACGCGCCGCGGTCAGGGGCCGAGGAGTGCGAGGGGGACCACGCCGATGCCGTCGGCGCGGCGGTACGCGTGGGCGCCGGTGGTCAGCACGACGGCGTCGAGGACCTGATCGCCGAGCTTGCCGCGAAAACCCGCACGCTCGACGTCGCCAGCGATTCGAACCGCGCGCCGAGGAAGGTGCCGTCTCTGGCGATCGCCGTCGATGCCTACGCTACTGTTCGTCGGCCATCGAGGATCCCGTTGGTCGGGCTGGGCGTTGGCCCAGTCGGCGATCGAACGTCCCGACGCGGTCGAGCCGGTGCCGGCGGCCGGCGACCATTGCCCCGTCCGAGCGCGGGCCGGTAGCATCTCGTGGACTTCCCTCTCCATCTGCGTCACACCCTGGAGAAGGCCCGTGTCCGTCACCGAAGCCCAGCGGCTCACGCTGCGCACCAGCCTCGTCGCCGCCATCGGCGAACCCGCCACCGATGTCTTGATGGAAGCCATGCCACCCATCGACTACGACAACCTCGCCACCAAGGCCGACATGGACGCCCGCTTCGCCATGGTCGACGCCCGCTCCGTCGCCCTCTCGGCCGAACTCCGCAGCGAGATGGCAACCCTCGGCGGCGACCTCCGCACCGAGATGGCAACCCTCCGCGGCGACCTCCGCACCGAGATGGCAACCCTCCGCGGCGAGGTGGCGTCGCAGACCCGCATCCTCGTCGGCAGCCATATCGCATCGATGCTCGGCTTCGCCGGACTCATCCTCGGCTTCGGCTGACTCCCTGCGTGCCGGAGCGGCGCGCCGCAGAGGCGCTCAGTCCTCCGAGCGGCGCACGAACTGGCCGACTCGGTCGGCCAAGGCTCCGGTACCGGGCGACGATGCCGTCGCAGGTCTGGGCGACAGGAGTGTCGATGTCGGCGACACGTGTCGGCTGCACCCACGGCGGAGAAGAAAAGACCCGACCCACGAGGGGCCGGGTGAGTAACGCTTTCACTGTACCGCATGACGACCGGTGGTCAGGGCAGCGACTCCGGCCCGACGGATCACGAAGGGACGAGGCCGTAGCGTTCTGCGGCCTCGCGCTCGAGTCGACGAGACGTCGGCGTCGACACCTGCCGGTTGCCGACGAGTGCGGCAGCGTAGGGGATCGTCTCGCCCATCTCGGTCAGTCGCCACCCGGCCTCGTCGTGGGAGAGATCGCTCACCTGCTTCGCACTCATCCCGTCGAGGTCGGCGAGCACCTTGTCGACTGTCGCCATCTCGTCGTCGGTGAACACCGACAGGTCGGCCTCGCGCAGCGGGACGAGACGGTGTTGGCGATAGCCGAGGAACTCTTCTTCCCGCAGTTCGGCGTCGCCGGCGGCGACGAGAGCATCCCGAAGCGGTCGAAGCCTTCGAGGCGCCGGCCCGTGTTCGAGCTTCTGGTACTCGGCGCCTGTGATGGGGATCCCGGTTCGCCGCACGTGTGCGAAGTCCGCGAAGAGGAGCACCTTGTTCAGCTTCGTTGCGCCACCGCTCCGGTCGCTGCGCAGCCGAGCCGCCACGTAGACGATGAGTTCGGTCAACTTGCGTTCGTCGTAGTGCGAGTCCATCTCACGACCATGGCACAGGTGGTGTGACAGAGAACTGTGCCGGTCGCCGCCGAGGCGCTCAGTCGTCGGAGCGACGCACGACCTGGCCGACTCGGTCCACCGGGGGCTTCGACATGCCCTGCTACTCGATGGGCTGCACCGCCTCGGTTCCGAAGCGGGCCCTGGCGGCGAGTGCTCGAACGACACTGGCGGCTCACTGCCCCTTCCCTTCTTGGTGGCCCCGCGCTGGCATGCTCGGGGTGGGTCGCTCGACGCCGCTCTCGCGAGACCGCGCTGATTCGTCACCAGGTGGCCAGCTCGGCGGCAACGCCGCTGTGGTCGGACATCTTGATCCCGCCGTCGTCCTTGGGCCAGCCCCACACCCGTGTGGCGGCGAGTCGAGGGCACATGGCGATGTGGTCGATGCCCGGGCGCTGCAACCTGGCCGGCGTGCCGGCGGTGACCACGGTCAGGTCACCCAGCGCAGCTTCGAGTTTGGCGGCTGCGGCCTTGTTGCCCCCCTTGCGGCGGGGCACCCGCTGGTTGAAGTCGCCGGCGACGACCAGGAGCATGTCGCGATCGCGATTGGCCACGAGTTCGGCGAAGCAGTCCAGCCAACGCATTGCCAGTTCCCACGGCTTCGCGTTCTTCGGGCCATTGTTGACGTTCGCCATCGGCCACGGGATGCAGATACCCATGACCCGCACGGGTCCGATGGCCGTCTCGGTGGTGCCGGCGACGAAGCGACCGACCGGCATGCCCTGATGCCCGAGGTCGTCGACGTCGCTCCAGGGCGTCTTCGACCACATGACGACCTTGCGTTCGTCGGGCTTCTTCCCTGCTGATGGCGTCGGTTGCGAGACGATCTCGTGCCCACCGTCTCCGAGGTGCCCGATCCAGGCCTCGGTGAGCACGGCGATGTCGGGCCACTCGGAGACGATGTACGCAACAGCCGCCGCTCCCTTCGGAGAGGCGGGCTTCTTGCACTGGACGTTCCAGGTGAGGACGCGTGGGGGATTCTCGATCCGATTGTTCTGCATGCGTGGAGTGTGGCTTTCTGCTGTGACACATCGGGCAACGCCGCGCTGAGGCCCGGTTTCCGAGCACAGCGGCGACCGGCCTTGTCGACGGGGTTCGGCGGCTACTCGAAGCACCAGCCGGTCTCGAGGACGCGCTGGTTGGCGAGCGCCACGTCGGCGGGGTCGGGCGGCCGAGTCGACGCTGCGACTGCTGCTTTGCGGGCCAGGGTGACCAACTGGGCGTAGTTCAACATCAACGGGTTGGCGCCGGCGGCGGCGAAGGTGGCGAGGTCGACCATGGCGCTCACGCCGTGGGCGATGAGCGACAGCGCCTGATAGCGGGGCAGGTCGCCGGTGGCTACACCGATGGTTGCGTCGTGGAGTTCGTCGTCGTAGCCGCAGCGAATCGACCAGTAGCCACGGCACAGCAGCTCGACGGCAGCGGGTGCGGTGGCCATCGTGAACAGATGCCAGCTGTCGTAGCCCCGCTGGTACATCGTCTGCGCGAGGTTGCGCTCGGTCTCTTCGCCCGTGGCGATGGCGGAAAGGATCGACCAGCCGGGTAGAGGGATCCCGGAATGGGTGCACACGTCAGACAGGGTGTGCAGGATCTGGAGGCCGAGCGCGGCAGGCCAGGTGTCGGGGTATGCGGTCTTGCCGTTCCGGGCGATGACGCCGAGGGTGCCGTCGGGGCGCAGGCCGGTGAGCTGACCGCTGAGGATGTCGACGGTGCCCCAGACGAGCCCGACGAGGGGATCGTGTCCGGGAGTCTGGACTCGGTGATAGGCGGGCGTGAGCCACAGGTCGGCGTGCCAGCCGAGGTCGTAGGGCACCGGTGCGAGCCGGGCGAGCCAGTTGTCCGACGGCAGGGCCATCTGCTTCAGGGCACCGGTGATGGAGCTGGCACCGGGCGTGGCGACGAACACCGCGTCGATTGCGCCGCCGACGAGGCCGGCGACGATGGCCGCGACGACGTCGTAGCGGTCGAGGCGGACCTGGAGTTCGGTGGCGCCGGTGAAGCGTCGTCGGATGCGTTCGAGCTCGTCGTCGTCGAGGAACTGCTCGAGCTCGACCTGGTCGGGATCGACGCCTCGGGCGCGCAGATTGGCTCGGGCCCGCTCGACGACGGCAGCTCGCTCGAAGGGATCGAGCGTCGGTCTCGGTGGTGCGGACCGCAGCTCGGGCGGCGATGGCACCTCCGTACCCGAGACTTCGGCATCGAGACCGAGCCGGGCCATCAGAGCGGTTGCGCCACGCTCGGCATCGTCGAGATCGCCTGCAACCGCACCTGTAGCAGCCTGTAGACCGGCGAGATCCTTGCTCGCCTCGTCGAGGAGCCGGCGGGTGGCGTGGACGACGACGTCGATCTCGAAGTCGTCGCTCACGCGGACTCGTCCTGGTGGTCCATCCAGGCGACGGCCTTCTCGATGGTTTCGATCTTGGCCTGCAGGTCCGTGACCCGCTTTGCGTTGGTGTCGTTGAGTTCGATCTCGCGGGTGAGCTGGTGGCGCAGCTGTTCGGCGTCGGCGTGGAGTTCGGCCACGACCACCTGGGCGGTGGCTTCGTTGGCCTGGGAGCGAAGCAGCACGAGCTTGTAGGTGGCCTGGAGCTTGACCAGTTCGGCGCGCAGCTGGCGCCGGCCCATGGTGTAGAGCATCGCTCCCCCTCCGCTTCCGGCGAGGCCTGTGGCGGCAGCGGCGCCGGTGATGAGCCACAGGCCACCGGTCATGCCCGCTCCGCCGGCGGCGATGCTGCCGCCTCCGAACGCGGCGAGGCCGAAGCTGGTTGCCGCAGCGCCCGACAGTCCGGCCGCCGAGCCGAGGGCGGCACCGAGCAGCGGGGCAGCAGCGAACCCGGCGACACCGACGACGAGCGCCCCGCCGACGGCCCATTTGCCCACCTGCGTGATCGGCTTGTCGCCATGGACGGTCGCGGCCTCGCGCATGGTCTTGCGGACCTCGGCCAGATCGGCAGGACCCGCCCACATCGCCTCGGCGGCCCGCCCGACGCCGGCCCGACGCAGCTTGGTCGAGTGCTTCAGTTCGTACGGGGCGAAGGGGTCCGCATCGACGAGCTCGATCAACGCCACCAGGCGGGTGTCACGCGTCCAGTCGCCGGTGAGATGTGCGAGCACGGCGACGGGATCGAACGCCGTCCCGGCGCGGGCGGCGAGCTCGTCGTAACGCTGACGGATGACGTTGTCCATGCGCTCGACACGTTCGCGTTGCGACACCGGCACAGCGGCAGCGACGGTGTCGCAGACGAGCAGGTTGGCGAGCAGCAGCGCGTCGGCGTCGACCACGATCGAACCGGCCCGCAGATCGTGCTCGGCACCGTCGTGACGGAAGAAGTCGGCGACGGTGCGGTCTCGTTCGTCGTCGGGCTCGGCGAAGATCGGCGCACGACACACCGCCTCGATGTCGTCGCCACCTGGTGCCAGCGTGTCGGGTATCAGGTCGGTCGCCTTGGCCTTCGCCGCTCCGGCAGCCGTCGCCATACGCCCGGCGCCGTGGCCGATCGCATGCTTCCCCTTGTCCGCCCAGCTCTGTTGCATCCCCAGAGTGTCGCGCCTTGCTATGACATCCGATGAGGACCGAGGTCCCGACGCCAGGAGCGGCTGCGCTGGTGTCTGAACCGTTCAGACAGTGCTCCGAACTTGGGCAGAGGCCACCACCTGCGACTGTCGGAGGTCGACCCGAGCACTTGCGCCGACCGCATACCATCTCCTCGGTGACCTGGCGTGACGACTGGCTGAGGCGGATCAGCGGCATCAAGCAGTGGAAAGCCGGCGGCGAGCGAGCGCCGCACAAGCCCCTTCTGCTGCTTTACCTGTTCGGGCTGGTGCAGCGTTCGGGTTCGTCGGAGGTGACGTTCGTCGACGCCGAGAAGCCGCTGGGGCAGCTCCTCGCCGAGTTCGGGCCGCCCCGCCCGACCCAGGCGGTCTACCCGTTTCATCATCTCCAGTCGGACGGCTTCTGGACCGTCACGGCCGAGGGTGCCAGCGATCCGGGTCCGTCTGTCAAGCGTCTGCGGGCGACGCATGCAGCAGGCAGGCTCGACGCCGACCTGGAGGAAGCGCTGCGGGAAGACCCAGAGCTACTCGTAATGGCCGTCCACCATCTCCTCGACACGAACTGGCCCGAGAGCCTGCACGCCGACATCTGCCAGAGCGTCGGCCTCGACCTCAGCAGCGCCGAACGAGAACTCGCCCGCGCCCGGCTGCACGCAGAGGTCGAGGTGGCCCGGCGACGCGACCGGAACTTCCGCCAGGAAGTCCTGGTCGCCTACGAGTATCGGTGCGCGATGTGCGGCTGGGATGGCCGACTCGACAACTCGACGGTGGGCCTCGACGCCGCACACGTCCGCTGGTGGGCTTCCGGCGGCCCCGACAGCATCGACAACGGGCTCTGCCTGTGCACCCTGCATCACAAGCTGCTCGACCTCGGCGCGATGGGCCTGACTTCCGATCACCGGGTGACCGTCTCGCAACGTTTCGTCGGCCGCGGCGAGGTGGCCGATCGCCTGGTCACGTCGCTCGCCGGGGCCGAGCTCCGGTCGCCCCAGGCGGGAGTGAGCGCAGTGGCGGACACGAACATCGTGTGGCACGCGGAGCAGGTGTTCCAGGGCCGGCAGCGGCAGGTGGCTGCCGAGGCGTAGCCGCCGAGACGCCGGCTGTGGGAACCGTCCGACCGAAGCCGACGATCAGTGCTCGACGGCCTTGGACCACCACCGTGCGGACTCGTCGTTCCAGAACATGAGGTAGTGCGGGTCGAGGTGGCGCAGCGTCGCCAGTGCGCCCGGGGCGATTTCGATCGGGTCGATGGCGAGCACGAGGACGCTCGTCGTGCGGGTGAGTGCCGTGTAGATGACCTCGTCGTCGGTCTCGTCGATGCGAAGGGTCGGGCGGGACGACCACACGACCATGCCTCGCTCGAGTCCCTTGATCTCCAGCACCGACCGGCTGCCGGCTGGGGTGCCCGTGGCCTTCAGCGCCCGGACCAACGCGTGGTCTCGCTCTACCACGGTGATCTTGCGGCTGCGCGACTCGATGTCGACCAGGGGCGCATAGTGCTCGTGGATGCGGGCGATGTGTTGGGCATGGGTGGCGACGTCGCCGACGACGACGATGGGGCGGACGCCGACGACGGCGGCCTTGCGTGACTGCGGGCTGACGAGATCGGGCTTGGCGATCCCGGCGCGTCGACGTTGGGTGGCCACCGCCTCGGCGAGAGGCGCAACGGCGTGAGCGATCGACGCAGGCAGCCGGTAGCTGCCGGCGAGCTCGTGGCGCTGCCAACGCACGCCCTGCGGTGGTTGTGGTCGGCGGTAGGAGTTGCCGATGTGCAGAGCCTGGGCCTCGTCGACGACGACGAGTACCTCGCCGCCCGGGCGGAGGAGGCTCATGGCGAGCTCGAAGTCCGCCGGCAGGAAGTCCTGGCCCTCGTCGATGTACAGCGCGTCGACGAACGGTTCGAGGGCGTGGGCACGCATGCTGCGCAGGGCGCTCAGGCGACGGTGCGTGAACGTTTCGGGGAGATCGGGGCTCTGAAGGACATCTGCCACCATGCGGCGTTGCTCGGGCTTCAATGCGACGCCACGACCGGTGCGAGCGGCCTCGAGATACGCCTCAGGGAGTTCGGCATCGAGTCCGTAGACCACACGCGACAGTTCTGCGAGGTAGAAGGTCGGGTCGAGGAGACGGTTCCCCTCTGGCAGCGAGCGAAAGCGCTCGTCCTCGTTGCGGAGCCGGTCGAGCAGCGTCGCCACCTCGGTCACCCAGACGTCGTCGCGGACCACGCTCAGGTCATCGATGGCGAAGCACCTGCCCGGCAGCTTGTCGAAGTTGATCAGCGTCAGCTCGTCGCGGTGGCGCCCGACGTCGCGGTAGCGATGGAAGCCTTCGAGGTCGGTGACCCGCGTCCAATGTGACGTGGACCCTTCCATCCGTTCGAGCAGCAGCCGGTGGACGAGGTCCACGACGGGCTTGTTGAAGGCCGTGACCAGGAGGTGCTGAGGCGGCCGGGGGCGCGGGTGTTCGAGCTTGCGGGCGATGGCGCCGGCGATGACCACCGACTTGCCGCTACCTGCGGCGCCGGTCACCAGGCGGGCCGGGCGCTGCGATTCGACGACTTCGCGTTGGCGGTCGTTGAGCCACAGCCAGCCCGGGTCCTCGAGCATCGGCACCGCAACCGCACCGGCGGTCAGCTCCATCGACATGGACTCGCCGTGATCGAACACGACCGCCTGACCCTTGCCGGCGAGACCGAGCCGGTCGAGGGTGGCCCGGTAGGCCGAGTCGGTCACTGCGGCGGTGCCGCGCCAGGGGCCGCGGCACGAGCGGGCTTCCGTGACCGACCAGCCGGCGTCGACGAGCGGGGTGGCCGCCTGCTTGAGCAGCTCGAGCTTGCTGCGGGTGGAGAGCAGTGTCGCTCCCGAGAGTCGGCAGCGCTGCATGAGCCGGAGCAACTCGTCGCCGATCTCGACGGAACGGACGAGGTCGGAGTGGTCGAGGAGGTAGCTGGCGACGAGCCAGCCCTTGCCGCGGGGCACGATCTCGGTCGTGGTCCAGCTGGCAACGGTGCGCTCGCGTGTCACCGTGGCCATGGCGTCGGGGGCCCACTGCTGCAGCGTCCGCCAGAGGGTGTCGGCGACGGCGCCCATGTCGAGGCTGGCGTCGATCTCGTGGATGCGCACGGGGGCGACGGGCAGACCGAGTCGTTGCCGTGCCATGGTCACCATGGTTGCGGCCCATGCGGTGGCGCCGGTGCCGGAGCCGATGTCGATGAGGTCGACCTCTTCGTCGCCCATGAGCCGATCGACGGTGGCGAGCAGTCCGTTGACTCGGCGCAGGTGGTACCACCAGCCGTACGCGATGCCGACGGTGGGACGGTCGTAGAAGGCGTCTCGCTCGCTGCTGAGCAGGAGCAGGTCACGCCGCGCCTGTTCGAACTCGTAGGTGGACCAGCTCGACGCGAGCGCAGCCGTGGCGGTTTCCATGCCGACTGCAGTGAGGCGATCGGCCTCGTCGCTGCGGGCAGCGATCTCGTCGAGCACGGGCGAGCTCATGCGGGTGCGAACCCTTCTCGTCCTTCGGCTACCTCGGGCAGCAGGGCCCGGAGTCGTTCGACGGCGGCGGCGTAGTCACGCTGCGTCCAGCCGTACTCGCGGAGGATCTCTCGGGCCTTGGGCCCGGTGCCCGCGACGAACTTGCCGCGGGTGGCATGGAAGGGCTGCACGACGTAGCGCTCGACGCCGGTGGCGAGCAGTTCGTCGGCGAAGTGGTCGAGGTCGTCGAGGGGCAGCAGTGGCGTGATGGTGATGACGGTGGGGATGCCGGCATCGACGAGCTCCCGGCATGCCTTCAGGCGCACCGGGTTGGTCGGGCAGTTCGGCTCGAACGCCCGCCGGATGCGTTCGCTGTCGGTGGTGACGGTCATGTTGACCTGCACGACGTCGAAGCGGGCCAGCAGGTCGATGTCGCGGGTGACGAGACCCGAGCGGGTCTGCACGACGAGGCGGACGCCGCGATCGGCGAGCTCGGGCAGCAGCGCCCGGACGATCTCGGCGTGGCGTTCGACCGGCTGGTACGGGTCGGTGACCGAGCTCATGTAGACGGTGGCGCCGTTCAGGTCGGTGCGCATCCGTCGGAGCTTGTCGAGCGCGTTGCGCTTGACCTGGACCCAGTCACCCCAGGTGTCGCGCTGTTCCGCCGAGCGGGAGAAGAAGGCCGCATAGCAATAGGTGCAGCCGAACGAGCACCCGGCGTAGGGGTTGAGCGTGAAGTCGTAGTCGGCCATGAACCCGCTGGCCCGGGTGAGGATCGACGACGCATCGACCGCCTCGACAGCGCAATGCCCGACGCGCTTGGGAAGCTCGACCGCACTCCCATCGCTCGTCACCGCCGCCACTCCCCCACGTCGTCAGCCTTTCGCCGTTTCGACTCCATCGTCAAAACGGCTGTCGGGCTGAGGGGGAGTGCGGTGGTGGGCGCCGACTACAGGTTCCAGCTACCGATCATGCTGGTGTCGGCGTCGCCCTCGAAGCAGCACTCTTCCCACCGCATGAGGACCGGTGTCCGATTCATTGGGACTGCGATGGTGACCCAGCCGCTGCGTGTTTCGCCCGGCAGAACGGTTGGGCATCCGAAGTCCGGACCGAGTGCGGTGTCGGTGAACCCAGGCGTGAAGCCTGCGCCGAACTGATCGACCAGTGTGATCCGCGTGGCGGCGCAGCCGAACCAACCCACCGAGGAGGTATTGGTCAGCGAGAGCTCGAAGGCGACCAGACGGCTGCCTGCCGGCACAGTTCCTTCGAACATCGGCGGTGCAGCGTTGACGAAGCAGCGGAGCGCGACTCGAACTGAGTCACCGTCGGACGCGGTCATCGTCCTGCTCTGGCCGATATCGCCCGGGGTCGTGCAGAAGTCCGCAGGATCGGGGATGTTCGGCACGTCGGGCTGCGATGGGGTCTCCGGCTGAACTGGACGAGTCGGCCTCACGGGCGCTGCGGGCTGGTCATCGTTCTCGCAGGTGCGGGCGATGGTGTCTCTACCTGCGCCTCCAATGCATGAGTCACGACCGCCATTGCCGAACAGTCGATCGCTCCCGCCATTCCCACGGAGCGTGTCATTGCCGGAGCCGCCGCGGATCGTGTCATTGCCCCCTTGGCCGTTGATGACGTCGTTGCCGCCGTTGCCCCAGGCACGGTCGTTGCCCGGTCCGAGCTGCACGCGGTCGTTGCCGCCACCTGCCCGGACCGTGTCGTTGCCCCGCCCGGCGCAGATCTTGTCGTCGCCGCCTCGACCGAGGATGACGTCGTTTCCAGTGGTGCCGACGATGACATCGTCGCCATTGGTCCCGAAGGTCGTCTCGCCGGGCGTTGCGATGATCGTGGCCCGCTCGCCGAGGCAACGGCCGGGCCCGGCATCGGCCTCCTCCTCCGAGGTTGCAACCACCGTCGATGTCATGGCTCCGACGAGTGCCAGCACGATGAGGATCCGGGTCGTTCTCTGCATGGACCGACGGTAAGTCGCGCCTGAGCGCCCCGGCCTGAGTCGCAGTCGCCTACCGACTGAGGAATCTCGCCCATCGGCGTTCGAGGAACTCGCCGGCCGGCCGATCAGCGCTGCGGCGGGGAACGATCAGCGGTTGGCCGTGGACTTCCTGCAGCCCGTGGCGAAGCATGGGCCCGTCGATCTCGTCGAGGAGATCGTGTCGGAGCTGGACGACACCGTCGGGGCGCACGCCGAGGATGTCGTGGTCGTACGCGGCATGGTGGATCTTGCACAGCGCAAGCCCGTTACGCACCGACGACGGGCCCGCCTCGGCGTAAGGAATGATGTGCGCTGCATCGAGCAGTTCGCCATGGCGAAGCCGGCAGATCGCGCACGACGTCCGATAGGCGTGCAGGACCCGCTGCCGGAAGACGGCTTGGTCGAGACGCTGCTTTGTCATGCGGGTGTAGACCCGCCGCTCGGCGGCCTCCACGACGTCGACCTCCAGGTCCGGCCTGATCCGACCGGGGTCGAGCAGCGCGACCATCACGCTGAGTTCACTCGGCATGTCCTCGATGACGAGGGCAGGCCACACCGCCAGGTACACGCCCTTGTCGATGCCGTGGAAGTAGATGAGCGGAACCTGACCATCACGGCATTGCCGCAGCCAGCGGTTGCGATAACCGTCGGGATCGGTTCCCTCGTACCGGTACCGGAGCAGACCGTCGTCGCTGACCTCGTCTTCGTAGGGCGCCACGCCGCCGGCTTTCGGGGCCGTCGTCCAGATGGCGATCGGCAGATCGAGCTGGCGCGGCTTCCAGATCCCTTTCTGCCCGATGAGCTGGACCGTGTCGCCGCCGTATCGGAATCCCGTTGTCAGCTGCTTGAAGGTGACCGGCCGCTCGCCGCCGTCGCTGACCTGGCTCAGCCAGGCGAACGCTGCGGACCTGATAGCGGCGTCATCTTCCCGACTGAGCACGGCCGCCATTGTGGCATCCCCTGGCATACCGAAGGCTTGCCAGGTTAGGGCTACGATCGGCGGGCCGTCACACGGCTGCAGAACGGCAGTCGAGCGATCGTCGAACGAACATGACCATCCGATGACCTCTCCCGTGGACAAGGTGTCAGCGCTCCGAGAGCTGGCGTCGATGTTTCAGGCCGGTCTCATCTCCCAGGAGGAGTACGACCGGCTCAAGCAGGAACTGATCGCTGACGCCCCTCTGCCCCCGCTCTCAGCGCCCATCCCGCCAAACCCCGCCACTGCCGTCCGTGCGCCTGCTGAAGTTCCGCCGCCCGCATCGAAGGGCGAAGTGCTCGGCGGATTCTGCCTTACCGCATGGCTGCTCGCGGCAGCAGTCACGGGTGTCGCAGTTGCGCTGGCACTTGACTATCGCTCGAGATTCCAAGCTTGGGTTGATGGCGGAGCGCGGAGGTCGGGCAGCGCTCTCGACAACCTCGTCGAGTCCGGGGACCATCTCGAGATCGGCTTCGGAGCAGCGCAAGGCGCCTTCTACCTCGCAACACTCTTGACGATCATCTGGACGTACCGGCTTTCGAAAGAGGGTCGGCAAGGCCCGACGCCCGGGCAGATGGTCGCCTCGTGGTTCATTCCGGTAGCCAACCTCGTACTGATTCCGCTGCGTCTCACGCAGCTTTCCGGCCGCCTTGGGCACGCTCATCGAGGCCAAGACCTGCGAGCGTTGATGGCTTGGGCCACCTCTGCGTCGATCGTGGCTTGCCTGGCCGCATCGGTCATCGAGCTCGATCTCCAGCCCGAGGCCAGGTCGAATCCCCCTGTAGCCGAGCTTCGAGCGTGGGTTAACGCCTCGATGTGGGTGCCCGTGACCGCATTCGCTGCGCCGATCGCTATGGCCGTCTACACCGCGAGCCTCTTGGATGTGCGCAAGCCGCGCTGAGCGGCTTGACGGGTTCCTCCGTCAGGGGCATTGCGAAGCTGCGGCGGAGGGGAGCCGTTCGCCCGTAACCTCCGCAAGTTCGCATGCCAGGCGCAAGGATTGTTGATTTGCCCGATCCAGTATCTCGAGTCCGTCTTGCGCAGCCTCGGGAGAACCGATTCGGACAGCGTTCTCAAGGGCCGTGTAGCCGCTGAGCTTGTCCTCATAGGTCGGCAGGAGCTCACTGATCACTGCCCACTCTTGATCGATGCACGATTGCCGAAGTGCCCGCATCGCCATAACCGTGTCCTCTGCCTGGGGGAGCAATCGGCGGCTCGTCGACAAGTAGGCATCAGCCGTGACGCTCTCATCGAGGAAGTCTCCAAGGATTTGCCCGGTCTGGGAGTTCCACGTTCGCACCAGACGTCGCATGTCATCTGAGCAGCCTTCGAAAGCGCTGGAGGAGACGCTGTCCGTCGCGAACTCTGACATATCGGGACTCCCGGAGCACGCGAACGAGACTGCGGCGGCAACGATAATCATCGAAACACGAGCAATGAGTGTCTTGATCAACATGATCATTCGGAGATTCGGTAGAAGACGGTCTTCATGTCGCAACTGGCCTCGGACTCAGGTCGATCCGTAGCTCCCTCAGCACGACGGGGTCGTCGATGCCGGCGAGGTACTCGACCAGGTCGTCTTGGCGGGGTTGACCGAACACTAGGCGGTACAGGGCTACCGAGCGCTTGAGGGCCGCGAGTTGGCCGACTTCGCGACTGAGGGGCAGGGCCGGCACGTAGCGCTCGATGGCGGCGGAGCCGGGGTACACCCAGTACGGGACGAGGTCGTTCTCGTCGGGGTCCCGATGGGCGAGAGCGTCGTCGAAGGCCGCCTTCCATGGGTCGCCCTCGGCGCCCAACACTGCACCCGCGTGGCGCTCGGCGACGTTGAGGCGGATTGCGTGGCCCTTGAACCGGTGCACACGTCCCTCGCGCTGTTCGAGATCCACCGGGTTCGACGGCAGGTTCCAGTGGACGATCGCATGGCAGTAGAGGTGGAAGTCCAAACCCTCCTGACCCACCGACGTCGACGCCAGCACGAACGGCCAGAACGGCGAGTTGAACGAGGTGCGGATGTTGCCGGATCGCACGACGGAGTTGTCGGACTCGGAGCGCTCGTCGCCGAAGCGCAGGGCGAACCGCGATCGGAACCGTCGCTCGCCGCCGTCGTCGGCGAGATGGTCGCGGGCCACGTAGTCGCTGGCCTTGAGCGACACGGCACTCGTGCACTCCTCGGCGAGGCGCTTGACATCCTTGGCCTCTCGGAACTCGATGATCCCGAGCCACTCGCGCAGGCAGTGGATGTACTCGTCGAGCACGGCGCCGAGACCGCCATCGACGGCGTAGCGCAGCACCTCTTGCCAGTAGCGGCCGTCGTCGTACATCGACCGGATGAGGGTGCTCGACTCGGGCAGGTTGAACAGGGTGCGGAACCCCCATCCGATGCGGGCGGCGGCGTCCCACGCGGCGCGTCGCTGATCCTCTGGCACGATGCGCACGAGGCTGCGGAGTGCGAGCACCGCGGGGTTGCCGAGCGCCTGCTGGATGAGCACTTCTTGCAGATCAGCGGGGCGTCGACCGAGGCTGACTTCGCCTCGGTACACCTGGTTGGCGAGCCGGACGTGGTCGGCAAATGCCGAGTCGTCCTGTTCCTGGTCGTTTCCGACGTCGCCGCCGTGCCACCCCGAGACATACAACCGATGCTCAGCCATCCACGAAGAGCGGTTGTCGCGAGCGTCCAGCAGGAGCGGCGCTGCCCAGTACCAGCGGTCGTCCTCACGCCCATCGGATGGCGACTCGGGCAGTGCATCGAGCGCAGCCTGCACGCGATCTCGGACGATCTCTTCGAGCTCGACGCGGCCTGGCCGGCGCCCGAACTCTCGGGCGATCGCGACGGGGTCACCCATCTCGGCCAGCTCCCAGCTCGGGTAGAGCATGCCGAATGCGGTCATGGCGGCCGGCTCGCCGGCGGGGTTGCGACGGAACTGCAGGAGGCCCTTGATCTTCTTGCGGTCGTCCGCGGTGTTGGCGGTGGGTTCGTCGCGCAGCGCCATGATGCGGCGCTCGGCGTCGTAGCTCACCAGAGAGGCGATCGCCTTCGGCACCGCTGCCCACGCCGAGAAGATCAGCCGCTTGGTGAACGACGCCGCGCCCGGTTCGACCCAGGGGCCGGACAGTTCGTAGTCGGGCATCGACGGAGCGAGCCACAGCATCCGCCAGCGTCCCGCGTCAGTGGTGTGAGCCATGAGGTCGCGCAGGCGGGCGTTGCCGCCGTCGAGTGCCTCGTATCGGCGCCATGCGGGCCAGTCGATCTGGCCGCC
Source organism: Acidimicrobiales bacterium (assembly GCA_046290435.1). Lineage (GTDB taxonomy): Bacteria > Actinomycetota > Acidimicrobiia > Acidimicrobiales > UBA8592 > CAVQUE01. Next base: position 74,801 of record JBKAGO010000071.1, on the reverse strand, counting down.
GACGGCGGCGACCATGCCAGCGATCGCGTCGTGGCGTTCGGGATCGCCGAGCGCCTTGGTGAGGGTGCCGTCGAGCTTGTAGCCGTCGGTGAAGTTCAAGAAGTACGGGGCGGACTTCCAGTACTCGGTCATCGAGCCGTTGCCCAGCTCGACCGACAGCCGCTCGAGCGCCACGTAGGAGCGGATGTCGTCGGCGCGCAGGCCGTCGATGGACTTTGCCCGCTCGACGAGCATGCCGTTGCGGTCGGCGCCGACGCCGAGGCGCTCGGTGCGGGTCATGACGCGGCGCAGCTCGTGTTCGACGGCGGTGCGGGCGTCGCGGATCATCGACGGGGCGACTCGTCCGACGTCGAGCAGCAGCTCGCGGTAGTGCGCCAGTGCGTCCTCGAAGCGTTGGCGGTCGTCGCCGAGGAGGAAGCCGACGGTGGCGACGAAGTCGCGGTGGTGGTCGTCTTCGCCGTCGCCGGATGCGGTGTACATCTTGTAGGGCGTGGCCGACAGCAGCAGCGTCCGGTTGTCGGGATAGTCGAACAGGGAGTTGGCGAGTGCGCCGGCTTCGCTCTCGCCGGTCAGCAGATCGCGGAAGCGTTGGAACTCGTCGAGGATGACGAGGTCGGGTTCGAGCGCATCGACGCAGCACGCGGCCAGCAGGTTGCGGAGCTCGCCGACGAGCACGTTCCGGTCGCCAGAAGCGGCGTCGTCGGGTTCCTCCCGGCGCCAGCGGTCGGCGAGGTCTTCGAGGCGGGGACGAAGATCGGTGGCTTCGACCTTCCGTCCGAACTCGGCGACGAGCTCGCCGTCGAGCTGCTTGCGCCAGCTCTCGCGTTCCTTCGCCAGTCGATCGAAGCGTTCGAGCGAGCCGATCCAGCCCTGGAACACACGGCGCGAGCCCTTCCGGTCGAGCAGTGCGCTGCCCCACAGCTTGCGCAGGATGTGCCACAGCAGGATTCGCTCATCCGCGGTGCCGAGGTTGCTCTTGAGATCGAACGACGTGCCCGGCGTGAACGACACAAAGTTGACCTTGTTCTCCCGTAGCGCCGACACCTCCTTGGCGATCATCGTCATACGCGACGAGAACGAGAAGCCGCCCTCGCCGAGGATGTTGAGTCGCCGCACGTTTTGCTCGGCGATGGTCCGGTTGGAGCAGACGTAGACGACGTCGATGCGCTCGACGTCGTTCCAGAGATGCTCGACGGTCCGGGCGATGAGGCCGCGGGCGACCATCGTCTTGCCCAGGCCGACCTCGTCGGCGACGAGGAACCGGTTGACGGCGTCGTCGTCGGCGTAGAGCCGACGGAAGGCGTGTTCGACGCTGGCGCGCTGGAAGTCCTTGAGCCCGGACAGGATCGGGGCGGGGTCGAAGCGGTCGCTGCTCATCGGGACATCTCCGCTCGGACCTCGTCGATGGGCCCCCACACGGCGTCGAAGCCGGGCGGGAGCAGGTCGCGGCCTTCGTCGGTGGCGCAGATGTCGGCGAGGCGTTCGGCGACGTGATCGAGGGTGCGGCCACCGCGGGCGAGGGCCCGCAGCATCGTCTCGAACAGGGGGATCTCGCCGGCCTGGTTCCAGCTGCTGCCGCCGATGCCGTAGCGGGCCATGAGCGCGTCGAGTTGGGTGTCGTCGCTGAGGTCGTGGAGCAGGAACAGCAGGTAGCGGATGAGGTCGTCGGTGTTCTTGATCGCGCTGGTGAGGATCCGTTCCTTGCGGTCGGCGGGGGCGCCGACGAGCTGGGCGTTGACGAGCGCCGACGACGTCAGCTCGGTGCCATCGTGGGTGGCGGTTGCGGTGACGACGAGGAACGAGCTGATGCCGGCGAGGGTCACGCTGCCGGGCGTGTGGTCCAGCGGCATGCCGCCGGCGAGCGTGGCGTGCAGTCGCGTCCCCTCCCCCACCGATGCGAGCCGCATGGTGACGGTCACGCCGTCGACGATCTCGGGCATGGGGCCGTCGCTGGTGATGCGCAGGGCGTACTCGTCGCCGTCGGCGGCGAGGGTGACCGTGAAGCGCTCGGCGGCGATGCGCCGTACGAGGCTGTCGAGGCGGTAGCCGAGCTGGTCGAGCTCGGAGGGTTCGCTCGGTTCGGGCTGTGTCGGCCGGTGGCGGCGCAGCATGTCGCGCAGCGTCGCCTTGTGGCCCTTGGCGTCGAGCATGGCGTCGACGCCCCAGTTCTTGGTGTCGCCGACGACCTCGACGAGCAGCTCGACGTTGCCGCCGAAGGCAGCGCCTGTGGCGTTGGCCGAGCCGGTGAACAGGTGGGCACGGCGCCCGCGCTCGACCAGGTAGACCTTGGCGTGGAGACCGTTGAGGATGGTGCCGGGACGCTCGATCTCGCCGAGAGCCTGGACTGCGGTGTCGTCGGGGGCGTCACCATCGGCCTGTTGACCGTCAGTCGCTTCGGCGTCAGGTCCTGCGGCAGGGGCATCGATCTCGCCGGCCGGACCCTCGTGGTCGGCGGGGACGGTGTCGGCGTCGAGCACCCAGGTCTCTTCGTAGCCGGCCAGGGCCGCACGGCCGACTTCGTCGATGGCGTCGGCCCTCGACACCAGCACGTGCTTCTCCCCGTGCTTGGCGAGGTCCAGGACCTTGTCGACCGACAGGAACGGCGACACCACCAGCAGGCGGTCGCCCGTCAGGTCGGGCCTCGCTCCCCCCATACCCAGTGGCCAGAAGTGCAGCTCTGATGCTCCTTCAGGGAGCTCCCAGCGGACGCCGCCGACGGAGGCGGCGAGGTCGGAGATCTCCTCCACTCGCTCGGGCGACACGCGTTGCACCGCACGACCGGGCAGCGACCGGACGAAGCGAGCGAGCGGTTCGTTGTCGTGGGGCTCGCCGCCGTCGCGGTGTTCGTCGAGGCGGACGATGGTGTCCCAGGAGCTGTCGAAGGTGAGGTTTCGGCTGGAGACCAGCAGGCGATGCAGCTGACGCCCGTCGTCGTCGACGAAGCGGAGCAGCCAGACCTTCGGATGGAACAGGTGACCGGGCGGCGGCGCGACGGGGACGACGGAATCCTCGAGCCAGGCGAGGACGGGCTGCAGGCGGCGAGGCACGGCGATGCAGCCGGCCTGGCAGAACACGGTGATGCGATCTGCGTGGCGGCGGACGGCCTCCATCAGCGCCAGCGGATCGGAGCCCTGGTTGCTGTCGAGCGCGGCGGCGCCGAACACAGCGAACGAGACGGGCGCCAGCAGCAACGCCTGGAGGTCGAGGGTGAACGAGGTGCCGACGGCCCGGTCGAGGACCATGCCGGTGGGGGGCTTGAGGGCGTCGACGAGCAGGTGGCGGTTGTCAGGATCGAGCATCGGCCAGCCCTTCGACGATGTCGTTGACCATGGTGCGGACGGTGCCCCACCGGTAGACGAGCTGGGCGACGCCAGCGGCGCCTCCCCAGAGCTCGAGCTGGCGGGGGTTCCCGAGGCGGGCCATGCCGCGCTTGAGCTTGTACTCACGGTCGGCGATCAGCTCGCGGGCCATGGGACTCTCGACGAGGTCGCCGCGTGATTGGTGCACGAGGTCGAGCCACGAGTCGATGAACGACCGGGCCGCTTCGGCGTTGGGGTTGACCTTGCGGACCAGCGACCAGAACTGCACGCGGTCGACGGTGGAGAGGTCGTCCCAGCGATCGGCGAGGATGGCACGCCACTCGTCGAGCAGCGACCGGTAGTGCTCCTCGAGCCCGTCGCCGGCGGACTGCAGGTTCCGCTGCTTGGCTTCGGCGGCCAGCATGACGTTGTAGAGGAGCGCGGCGCCCCAGATCATCTCGGAGAAGTAGCGGGCGTGGCGCAGGCGTTCGCCGAGCACCCCGTCGATGGCGGTGGTGCCGAGCGCCCATGGTGTGTCGTGGTCGTCACCGATCGCCCCGCCGGCGGACAGGAACCAGGCGAGCATCGAGTCGGCGTCGGCGTGCACCATACGTTCGCGCAGGAAGTCGGCCTCGTCGCCGGTGAGTGCCAGTGTCGACTGGTCGAGCCAGCCCTCCGGCGCCGCGGGGAGGCCGAGGTGCCAGTTGTGGGGCCGGCGCTCGAGGGTCTCGTCGGTCTCGCTGGCCCGGTGGGCGTCGAGACGCCGGTAGTAGCGGTCGATGCCACGCTGGTAGTCGGAGATGTTGCCCGGCGTCTTGCGGATGCCGAAGGTCCAGAGCCCGTTCCAGTAGACGCTGTCGGGCAGGCGCTTCAGCTTCTCCTGGGCTTCGATGCCGATGACACCCTGGGTCTCGCCGCTGCCGATGAGGGCGAAGATGAGCCGGGTCTGCAGCTCCCGGGACTTGTCGGCGAAGCGCGTCGACGGCGTGCGGCGCTGCTCGAGCTCCTCGAACCCCCACGGGACGAAGAAGAAGTAGCGGGCCCGGGTCTGGATGGTCGACAGCCCCGGGAAGAGCATGTCGGAGAACGCATCGCGCACCGCCGCGATCCCGAGCTCGTCACGGGCATCGCTCTCGGAGAAGAGATCGATGACCTCGCGCATCTTGCGTTGGTGTTCCTCGGACTGGTCGAGCCAGCCGATGACTGAAGGCATTCGTTCCCCTTGATTCTCCGCCAGTGCACTTGGTAGCAGATGACCGTGACAGGTCAGCCGACCGCTTTGCCGAAGCGGAAGGCGATGCTCAGCATCTCGTGGAGCTCGGGCTCGGTGGGCGGGAGTTCGTAGGGGTGGTAGTGGCACGCCTGCGAGAGGCGGTTCCACGCCGAACGGACGTCGCGGGCGAGGCGAGCGTCGGGCAGGTAGACGGGCAATGCGAGCAGCTGCACCCGGAACGATGCAGTGCCGAGCTCGGGTTCGGACCGTTCCCAGAGCCGCTGGAGTGTCGCTTCGATCGACTGACGTCCGAGCGCTGCAGCAACGCGAGGCCAGCGGCCGACCATTACACCGGTCGGACTCTGAATGACCTGTGAGGACAGCTGGAGGAGTTCCGCTGCTTTCGTCATCGCTGACTCGCGAGATAGCGGGCGAGACCCTCGGTGTCATCGATCAGCTTCACGGGATCGCCTTCGAAGTCCCCGTGCGCACCGGCATTGGCCCAGTGCAAGACGGTGGGGCCGGCATCGATCGAGCGGGCGCGGAGCTCGTCGTTGACGTCACCGAACCGACTGGAGTCATCGAACAACGCAAGAGCCAGCCGATCGCGAAGCGTCTTGGCTCGTTCGAGATCGCGCTCAACACTCGCGTGCGACTTGCCTGCTCCGATTCTGCGGCGCCGAACCGCAGTCGCCGACGCCGACTCGAGAGCCAACCGGCAGTAGGTGGGAACGATCTTGCGCTTGGCTGCAAGGCCCAGATCCTTCGACCTCGCAACGGCTCGTGCATCATCGATTGCTGTCGTCACGCTGTCCCACGCAATGCGGGTGCTGACCCGCGAGCCAGGCTGGCGTGTGACCTGAACCTTCTCCGCCTCGATGCCGAGGCGTTGCACGGATTCCGGCAGGCGTTCGTCGTGGGTGAAGACGATCAGCTGGTGGGTCTTGGCGACCTGCTCGAGGACCTTGGCGAGGCCGTCGACGCGGGCGGGGTCCATGGCCTGGACGGGGTCGTCGATGACGATGAACCGGAACGGGCTCTGGGGCATGGTCGCCCGTGGGAGGAACAGGCTGAGGGCCAACGCGTGGAGTTCGCCCTGGCTCATGACGCCCAGCGCCGATGCCGGCGTGTCGTCGACGGTCACCTCTAGCGACACCCGTCGCTGGTTGGCTGAGCCCTCGAGGGCGACCTGTTCGAGCTTGACGTTCGACCGGTGGCGCAGGGTGTCCCAGTAGTGACGGGCCTGGTCGGCGATCGGGGCGAAACGTTCGGCGCGGATGTCGCCGATGGTGTCCTTCAGCCAGGTCTCGGCGACCTTGATCTGCTTGGCCGCCGACGTTGCTGCCTCGGCGGTCGTGTGGGCGTCGATCCAGTAGGCGATGGCCCGGGCGTGGGGCTGCCATGCGGCGTCGTGGCTGGCGACGATCTGCGCGGCTTCGTCCTTGGCCGCCGTCACCAGTTCGGCGACCGGGCCGAAGCTGCGGAGGCGCTCGACCAGGTCGACGTCGTTGTCGGGCGTGGCGGACCATGCGGCCCAGGCGTCTCGTGCGGCTGCGGCGCCCGCGATCGACAGGTCCTTCTTCAGCACGCTGGGCACGCCGACGATGCAGGTGCGAGCAGCACGGCGGGCCGCGTCCAGGCGCGTGGTGGCCGCACGGACGACGCCCGCTTCGGCCTCGAGGCGTTCGACCTCGCCGAGGGTGCGCCGGCGCCACGCGTCGTCGATGACATCGGCGGTGCCGCACACCGGACAGGCGGTCGAGTCGGCATCGGCGGTGTGATCGTGGGCGGTGCGCAGCAGTGCGGCGAGCTGCGCCAGGCGGCCGACCTGGCTACCGGCCGCTTCGGTGACCCCGGCGATGGCCTGAGCGAGTTCGTCGGCGGCGACGAGGAGATCCTCCAGCTCGGGTGTGGAGACCGCAGCCATAGTGGCGATGTCGGGGTCGGCGCCGGAGCCTGCGGCTCCGCCGAGTACGGCCAGCGCATCGATCTCGGGCTTCTTGGCCTGCAACAGCTCGATGGCCTGCGCAGCGCGCTCGTCGTCGCTCTCGCCGAGGCGGGTGATCAGGGCCTGGGTCGCCTTCTTCAGGTCCTTCGCCGGCTGCTCGCGCTCGAGGCGGGCCTTGCGCAGTAGCTCCTGGGCAACGACGAGGACATCGAGGCCGAGGAAGGCTGACATCGCGTCATGGAGACTGGCGGGGGAATCGGCCAGCATCGAACCGAGCTCGTTGTAGGACAGGAACGGGCGGTAGTTGTCGAGCGCCGGGCCCCAGCCCAGGTCGGTCAAGCTGCCGGCGTTCTGGCCGGGCAGGACGAGCTGGTCGGTCGAGGCGTCGAGGTCGGCACCGGCGTCCCAGCTGCGTCGGGCCTCGATGGCGTCCTGGTGGCCGGAGAGGAGGAACTCGGCGGCGACGCTGGTGGGCGTGGCCTGGTGGAGGTTGCGCCAGCCGTCCTTCCACGCCGAGGCCCGGTCGGCCCAGCGCAGGTTCGATCCGGTGAGGAGCATCTCGAGCCCCTCGGCGAACGACGACTTGCCCGAGCCGTTGCGCCCGACGACGAGCGTCAGCCCGGGCCCGGGCACCAGGTCGAGCATGGCCCGCGGACCGATGCCGCGGAAGCCCTCGACGGCGATGGAGGTGAGGTACACCTCGGTCGGATCGACCGCAGCCTCGCCCTCGTCGGCGACGTCGAACTCGCCGGTGTCGAGCGCCCGCTCCAGCGGCTCGGATCCGTGGCAGGCCGCCAGCACCACCGTCCGTGCGTCCGCCTCGAGCTCCGATCCGGCTAGACGCGCCTGGACCTGGCCGATAAGTGACTGCTGCATGTGTCCCCTTGTAGGTCATCCGCCGCATGTCAATCGGCATGGTCCGAACGGATCTGAACGGGAGATTCGCCGGCGGCGGCGCAGATGAATCGACCTGCTACGGCTCCACGACTGATGCGACTTTCAGCGCCGCAGAGACGGCGGGTTGTCTCGGAGCGGCTCCACATGCATCAACACGCTCGCCACCTGACGAGCCGCCTCAGCGATGCTGACAGCGTCGACACTGGTCCGATATCGCAACAGGACCGGCTCCGGGCGCGGCGTTGGAAGAATGAGTATTTCATCTAGCGGTAAAGGGTTCACGTCATCGAATGAGTTGAGGTAGGGACGACGAGCACTTGCTCGATAATCCCTTACGCTCGTAAAGATCGATGGCGCCGCAAGTGGGCCGGATGCGTAGGAATCCATCTCGTTCGTCGTGTAGCCGAGCCACAGCAGCGAAGAGGCATCGCCTTGATCATCATGAACCTTCGCCAGCCATGCGTTTCCCGTTGGATCTCGCTCCTCCAGAAGCAGGACCATCTCCTTCACGGGGAAAGTTACCCGCAGGAGACTGTACTCCTCTAATTGAAGTTCCGCCCGGAGCTCCTCAAGAAACAGCTCGAGGTTCTGAAGCCAAAGCGCATAACGATCATCATCGTCGAGCGCCAGCTGACGCTCCCATAAGCGCAACGCGCGAGTGGGATCGGCCAATTGCCTTACCGTGGACTTGAGTGACTTCACAAAGAGATCGAACAGCGGCAACAGGTCTCCACCGGAGTCACTGTATCCAAGTGCATCGAGATACTGCAATCTATCCTTGGCAGCAATAATGAGAGGTGGCCAGTCTGCCTTTAGCAATACAATCGTGGCTGCGAGTCGCGCAACTCGACCGTTTCCATCCTGGAAAGGGTGGATGTGGGTAAGCCAAGAGTGAACAACTGCGGCGGCAAGGGCTTGATTCACATGCTCACGATTTAGCCATTCCACGAGTTGGTGCATTTCTTCAGAGACCCTGAGATAGTCTAATGGCACGTGCTCAGAGCCACTGATTCCTACATTTGTTGCACGATACGAGCCAGCGAAGGACTCGTACCCAACAGCGAGCTGATGCACAGACCGCAGATCAATCTCTCGAATCGGATTGCGACCGTCGCGGTAGGACTTGACCAGATCGCGCGCGAAGATTCCTGCCCGCCGCATACCGATGACTTCCATCAGATGCTTGTCTGACCGAAGCGCCTCTCCAGTCATGTATGCAGCCAGACTGTCTAACTCGGATGGAGCGGCCCTAATCGCGCGTTCCGTTTCCTTCCGACTCATGCCCGCCAGCTCGAGTGCATTGGTCTCGTAAATCTCTTGCGCGGCACGAACAGACTCAAGCAGGCTGCGGATCTCTTCCGTCTGCGCGGCGAAGATCTGATGAGCATCCTGGTAGCGCGCTAGCAATGCAGCGCCCCGCTCGACAATTACATTTGCCCGGCTGCTACCGACATCGTCATCGGGCAGCGTGTAGGGGGATCCCTCAAGGGCAGCATTCAGCTCATCAACGAGATGTATGTCATCTTGCACGTCGGCGGCCTTCTGTTAGTTGACGACAGGGCGAAACGTCACTGCTCATCCATCAAGCGCTCCAGCGCTGGGCGATGTAGCGCTGCTTGTCGTCGTCGGTCAGCGGCCGGGTGCCATTGTTGAGGCGAACGAAGAAGGTCTTCTTCTTCGTGTGCTGTCCTTTGTCGTCCACGAAGGTAACCTGCGCGTCGACCGCGAAGCCGGCCGGTCGGACATGAACCCGGCAGATGTCCTTGCCGTCAACCGTCAGGATCTCGGTCGTGGCGAGGGTCGCAGCCGCTGCGCCAAGGGAATCCACCATGAGTTGGGTCAGGTGGAGCTGGAACAGATCCGCGTCGGTGTTCGCCTTCTCCGCCGACCGCAAGGTGGCATAGTCGCTCTCGAGGCCGTGGGCGGTGCCATCGTCGGCAACGCCGATGAGGAGGGTGCCTCCGTCGTAGCTGTTCAGGAACGCGGCGATCGTCTTGATACACATCGACTCGAGCGGCTTGAAGAGGTCGCCGGCCTTGGCCTCGTCGCGGTCTTCAGCGTGGGTGCGCAGCGTGGCCTTGAATTCGAGCCAGGCGTCTTCGCCTCGGGTGAGGAGTTCGCCGATCGGGCAGTGCTGTTGGTGGGCGACCTTGGCCTTGGTCTCCAGCAGCGGCATGTAGGCGTTCATGACCGTCGTGGCGAAGTCGTTGTTGTCGAGGTAGTTCTTGGCGATCGCTTGGGAGGTGTCGAGCTGGTCGATGACCCCGTCCTGGAACTGGTCCGCCATGATCAGGCGGAAGTTCTCCGAGCTGTTCGCTGCTGCGGCCTGCTGGACGTCGGGCCGGTCGGCGAGCTTGTCGACGAGGGCGTCGAAGAACACTCGGTCCTCGGGTGAGAAGTCGGTCCCGAAGCGCTCGTTGAGCGTCGAGATGATCTCCGACAACAGCGCGCCTTCGGGCACGCCGGGCCGGCCACCGAGCGCACCGGGGGCTTCGACCTGGGCGCCATCGGTGTCATCGAGATCGATCTCGCCCTCGAAGGTCACCCTGGTCGCCAGATGCGTCAGGTCGACTTCGCCTTCGAGGCTGAATGCGTCGGCGTCGGGCCGACGGATGAACACGGCGAGGGCCTTGCAGAACAGGTAGTCCCGCTCGAGCTTGATGTCACCGAAGGGCACGATCTGGGACAGGTACGAGTACGTGTTGACGAACTTCTTCAGCGCGTCACGGAACCCGTCCTTCTCTTCGTCATCGAGTTCGTTCCAGAACCGGTCCTTCGCGCCCTCCAGCATCCCGTGGATCCGGGCCGTGTCATGCGGGTCGGCCAGCAGCACCCGCACGAACGCTTCGGTCTCTTCGTGCCACAACACGTCGTAGTGGCTGAGTTCGTGGTGGGCGTCGTACATCAGGTTCGGGTCCGACGGCGGCGTCACCGTCTGCACGTACCACGGGGCGAACGCCTCACGGATGTGTTCGGCCTCGTTGCGGAAGTCGAGCACGAACGTCGAGTCCTTGTCGGGGTGACGCCGGTTCAGCCTCGACAGCGTCTGCACGGCCGCCAGGCCCGACAGGGGCTTGTCGACGTACATCGTGTGCAGCTTCGGCTGATCGAACCCGGTCTGGTACTTCTCGGCCACCACCATGATCTGGAACTCGTCGGTATCGAACCGCTCAGGGGTCTGGGACTCGGGGAACCCGTTGACCGACGACTCGGTCCAGTCGTTGCCGGGATCATCGGGGTCACGCAACGAACCCGAGAACGCCACCAGCACCCCCACATCGCCGATGCCGTGATCGGCGCAGTACTTCCGCAACGCAAGCCCGTAGCGCACGGCATGCAACCGCGACGCCGTGACCACCATGGCCTTGGCCTTGCCGCCCACCCGGGGGGCGACGTGCGTCCGGAAGTGGTTGATGATGATGTCGGCCTTCTGAGACAGGTTGTGCTCGTGCAGGCTCACGTACTTCGCGATCGCCGCCTTGGCCTTGCCCGGGTCGTACTCGGGATCATCCGGGACGGTCTTCTCGATGTGCCAGTACGTCTTGTACGTCGTGTAGTTGGCCAACACGTCGTGGATGAACCCCTCCTCGATCGCCTGGCGCATCGAGTACAGATGGAACGGCTCCCACTTCCCGGTGCTCGGGTTCTTCGTGCCGAACAGCTCCAAAGTACGAGCCTTCGGCGTGGCCGTGAACGCGAAGAACGACAAGTTGTCCTGACGACCCCGCGCCGACACCTCAGCAGCGAGCTGATCCTCGACCGGGTCCGGGACCTCATCGACCAGCGACGCCTCCTCCGCCTCGGCCAGCGCCAACGCAGCCTGCGGGTCGCTCTGGCCGGCACCCAGAACCTTCTTCAGGTCCTTCGCGGCCTCACCGGACTGCGACGAGTGCGCCTCGTCCGCGATCACTGCGTAGCGACGGTCACCGAGCTGGTCGACCTTCTCGAGCACGAACGGGAACTTCTGGATCGTCGTGATGATGATCCGGGCCTGCTCGCCCGCCAGCGCGTCGGCGAGCTGCTGGGATGACTCGTCGATCTTCTGGACGACCCCGGCGACCTTTTCGAACTGGCCGACGGTTGCCTGCAACTGCTTGTCGAGCACGACCCGGTCGGTGATCACCACGACCTTGTCGAACACCTTCGAATCATCAGCCGCGTGCAGGTTCGACAACCGATGCGCCAACCACGCGATCGTGTTCGACTTCCCCGACCCCGCCGAGTGCTGCACCAGATAGTTGTGCCCCGCACCGTGGGTACGAGCGTGGGCCTCTACACGACGGACGGCGTCCCACTGATGGAACCGCGGGAAGATCACATCACCGGTGTGACGCTGCCCCTTCTTCGTGGGCTCGACGTGCACGAACCGCCCGAGGATGTCCATCCACGCATCACGCGACCACACCGACTCCCACAGATACGACGTTCGGTGCCCGTTCGGGTTCGGCGGATTGCCCGCCCCGTCGCCCTGCCCCCGGTTGAACGGCAAGAACCGGGTCCGCTCGCCCGCGAGGCGCGTCGTCATCCACGCCACCTCGGTATCCACCGCGAAGTGGACCACCGCCCGCTGCGACAGCGTCACGTTCGCCGGGTCACGGTCTTTGCAGTACTGGGTGATCGCGTGCTGCGCAGTCTGGCTGGTCATCGGGTTCTTCAACTCCGCCGTCGCCACCGGCAGCCCATTGACGAACAGGCACAGATCCAACGTCTTGGCCGACCCGGCTTCGTATGGCAGCTGTCGGGTGACCGTCAGCCGGTTCGCTGCGAACCGTGCCGCAGCGTCCGGGTTCAGGCCGTGTGCCGGCGCGAAGTACGCCAACCGGATCGTCACCCCGAGATCATCGACCCCATCGCGCAAAACTGCGATCGTGCCCCGCTGATCGATCAGCTTCGCGACCCGATCGGCAAACGACGCCTGCGCCCGATCCGGATCACCCCCGTGCAGCTTCAGCAGACGGTTCCAATCATCGGCCTGCGTCGCGCCGATGAACGCGAACATCTCCGCCGTATCCAACCCCCGCACCGCATCGAAATCCCGCGGCTCGGACTGCGCGTTGCCGACCTTCACCGGCCGCTGGTAGCCACCCTCGGCGACCAGCCACTCGGCGATCACACCCTCGAGATCCGCCTCGTTCGGTCCGGTCATTCATCTGCTCCTGGTCCCGCAGCGGCGGCCTGGTGTTCCTTCAGCGTCACGCCCTCTGCGTCCTTCCATTCGGTGCGGCCATTCGCGTTGCGGGCCAACAACACCATCGCCGCCGTCGACGGAGACTTGAACACCGTGTCCTCCATCAACCGGTACACACCGTCGTCCTCGACCAACGCGCCCGACGCGACCAGCCGAGCCCGTGCCCGAGAGAACGACGGGCTCAACGACGGCGTCTCGACGACGCGAGCCGCCGCACCGGCAAACACCACGAACCCGTCGGAGCGCTCGACCCCCTCGCCCGCAGCGTCGGGGCCGGAGACGAAGTACCGCCGCTCCCGCGTCGTCGTGGGCGCCGGGCGATCGAATGCGTCCACACCCAACACCGGGAAGATGGCCAGCATCTCCGCCAGGAAGCCTTCGGCCTCGGCCCGATCCGACGGCGTCAGCGACGGCAGCGTCGGCCGGTTGCCGTTCGCAACCCGCACGCGGCGCGCCTCGTGAGCGAGCTCCACCAGGCGCGACTCCAGATAGAGGATGTGCGCCCGATTCAGAGACCCCGAGGCCGACACGAACACCGCCGTGTCCGTCCAGAACTCCTTCGCATCATCACGCTGATGCGATGCCAACCGCTTCCCGACATCCTCGCCCTGCCCGACGTAAACCTGCCCGTCGAACGCCTCCTCCGGATCATCGCCGAGGAGCACGTACACCCCCGGCGACGCGAGACCCTGCTCGATCGCCGCCGCGAGATCCGCCCGACCGAACACCACCCCACGACCAGTCCAGTTCGACTTCTCCACCACACGCACGCCGTCGGGGTCACCCGACGTGACCAGGATCCGGATGACGTAGGGCAGGCTCATGCAGCCACCCCAGGAATCGCCACCTCACCGCGCACGGCCGCCGTGATCAGCGCCTGACGGCGCTCCTGCGCGAGTGTCTCTGACTGCTCGATCGACCTCCGCAACGGACGGATCGCACGAATCTGGTTTCCGATCAGAAGTTGTTCCGATAAGGGGACCTCCGGGACCGGGATGCGACCGAAGAGATCCCAGTTGCGGAAATCGACCGCTCGTTCCCGTGTGCTCGTCGCGAAATTACCGAGGTAGCCGTCTAGCGCAAGCAGGCGAAGGAGTCTGCCGTAGAAGGCACCATCACCCCTACCAGCACTGCACACGTGGTAGACGGGGCTACAGACGCCTGGTAGCTGAGCGTCGCCGATCGCACCCGAGAAGCCATCAAGGCCGTGCACGACGACATCGCCAACCTCGACCGCTTGCACCCGTGCGTCCTCAGTCCACGAGTTTGTGAAACCTTCACGCCCACGGGCTGCTCGGGTGGTGACCTCACCATCGCGGAAGGCCGTGATCATCTCCCCGTTGCGCGACCATCGATCGAGCTTGGTCAGAACACGTCGGATCGGAGCTGAGTTGACGGACACATCAGACGCATCGCACACCAACTCACTGCGACCGATCCAGTCGCGAATCCGTGAGTCCACTCGCTCTTCAAGCAGTTCGATCATGCGGCGTTTCTTGGTGATGAGGGCGTCGATGCGGGCGGTTTCGGTGTCGAGGTAGCCGGCGATCGCCCGCTGCCGGTCTAGTGGCAGGTAGGTCATGGGCAGCGCACGTACTCGCTCGGCAGACAAGTGATGGATGTTCGCGCCAGTCGCGATACTTGCGAACAGGCCGTCGGCGAATGCGTACCGACACCACCACGCGAGGAAGCGCGGATCAGTCGACTTCCTAGGTCGGAGGCGCAGGAGCGTGTTCTGAAAGCACACGGTGCCCGGGATCTCGCCGCTCCACACGGACGACGCGCCGACCGCCGAGAGGCTCCCCGAACCCTCGGTCACGAGCACATCACCCGGGACCAGAGCGAATCGACTCTGCTCGACCGGGTCGAAGTTCATCGACTTCACGTCGCGCAGGTCGAGGAGGCCGTCCTTCACGTTGGCGGCCCGCAGGTACTGGACCATGTGAGGACCCTCGTCATTCTGCGGGGAACGCTGTCGACCCAATGCCACGTCGGCGTAGGCCCGCAACGCCCGGACCTCCGTCACTCGGTCACCTCAGCAAGGAGCGCCTGGATCTCGGCTTCGAGGGCCTTGATCTCGGCGTCGATCTCGTCAAGGGGCCGGGGTGGGGTGTAGGTGTAGAAGTGGCGGGTGAGGGGGATCTCGTAACCGATCTTGGTCTTGTCGTGATCGACCCAGGCGTCGGGGACGTAGGGGAGAACTTCGTCGTCGAGGTACTGGGCGACGAGTTCGCGGTAGGCGCCGGTGGCGAGGCGACCAGTGGGGTCGCGCTCGTAGACCACGCGGCCAATGGTGTCGACGGCGAGGGGGACGTTCTCGTTGTCGCGCAGGTCGGGGTCGGGCTTCGAGCCACCCTTTGGGTCGGCGACGATCGAAGCCTCGGGGTCGGTGATTGCAAAGGCGTCGACGATGGCGTTCTCGATCGGTTTGCCCTTGACGTCGGCTCGGCGCATGGCAGTGCGGGCGAGGTCGCGGATGGCGTGATCGTCCTCGCTGGAGCCGAGGTGGTGGCCGAGGTCGGAGATGATCGACGCCTGCGCTGTCTCGTCGAGCTTGGCGAACTTCTTGTCGGCTCGCAGGGCTTCGATTCCGCCATCGGTGATCTCCCACCGCTGCCGTAGGGGCCGTTCGACGGTGATGCGCAGGAACCCGAAGGCTTCGTTGTCGAAGATCTTGCAGCGCTCGCCCTGCTCGAAGGCGCCGTAGAGCCGGACGATGTCGGCCATCTGCTCCTCGGCGAACTGCTTGCGCTTCTCGCCGAGCGACTTGCGCATCTTCGTGAACGACTCCCGAGCGTCGATCAGCTGGACCTTGCCCCGCCGTTCAGGGCTCTTGCGGTTGGTGACGATCCAGAAGTACGTCGAGATGCCGGTGTTGTAGAACAACTGATCCGGCAGCGCGACGACGGCTTCGAGCCAGTCGTTCTCGATGATCCACCGGCGGATCTCGGACTCGCCCGACCCGGCGGCGCCGGTGACCAGCGGTGATCCGTTGAAGACGATCGCCAGGCGGGCGCCGCCCTCCTCGGGTCGCTTCATCTTCGAGATCATGTGCTGCAGGAACAAGAAGCTGCCGTCGTTGATGCGCGGCAGGCCCGCGCCGAAGCGCCCGGCGAAGCCCTTGGAGTCGTGTTCGTCCTGGACCTCGTCCTTGACCTTCTTCCACTCGACCCCGAACGGTGGGTTGGCGAGCAGGTAGTCGAAGCGACGACCGGGGTGGCCGTCCTCGGAGAAGCTGTTGCCGTAGGCGATGTTCTCGGCGTTCTGGCCCTTGAGCATCATGTCCGAGCGGCAGATGGCGTAGGTCTCGGGGTTGAGTTCCTGGCCGTACACCTGCAACTGGGCGCTCGGGTTGAGCTGGCGGAGGTGGTCCTCGGCCACCGACAACATGCCCCCGGTCCCACACGCCGGATCGAACAACGTCTTCGCGATGCCGGGCTTGGCGAGCAGGTCGTCATCTTCGATGAACAACAGGTTCACCATCAACCGGATCACCTCACGAGGCGTGAAGTGCTCACCAGCCGTCTCGTTCGACAGCTCAGAGAACCGCCGGATCAGCTCCTCGTAGAGATAGCCCATCTCGATGTTCGACACCGTGTCGGGATGCAAGTCGATCTCGGCGAACTTGCCCAGCACCTTGTACAGCAGGTTCGACCGGTCCAGCCGGGTGATCTGTGCGTCGAGGTCGAACTGCTCGATGATGTCGCGCACCTGCGGCGAGAACCCGGCGACGTAGGCCCGCAGGTTGTCCGCCAACTGCCCCGGATCATCGAGCAGCTTCGGGAGATCGAACCGGGAGATGTTCCACAGGTTCTTGATGTCGGTGAGCCGATCGAGGATCGGCCCGAAGTTGTCGACCGTGTCCTTCACCTGTGCGTGGCGGGCCAGCATGTCGTCCTTGACCGGCTCGAGCACACAGTCGAGCCGGCGCAGCACCGTCAACGGCAGGACGACCTTGCCGTACTCGGACTGCTTGTAGTCCCCCCGCAACAGATCGGCCACCGACCAGATGAACGCCGCATGGTTGTTGATCACCGCACCGTCGCTCATCGGTCGTTTCGCCTGCCGCCAACGAGCGCGCCCTGTCGCCTGCCGTGCACTGCTTGCCCTCACCTCGGTCGTCGTCTCCGTCACCCCGTAAGCCCACCCTGTGACGTGGCGAAGAGTGTCGCGCACCCCAGCGTTGCGGCGGTTGACCCGCTGACCTGTCGAGGGTTGCGCTCGGGCGCCGTTGCCCAGGTGAACGCGGTTCCAGTCCTGGCACTCGAGCG
The DNA here is from genome assembly GCA_046290435.1 of Acidimicrobiales bacterium. Lineage (GTDB taxonomy): Bacteria > Actinomycetota > Acidimicrobiia > Acidimicrobiales > UBA8592 > CAVQUE01. The sequence continues at coordinate 57,985 of JBKAGO010000071.1, read as the reverse complement.
CCAGCAGAGCGAGAGGTTCGCAGCGCGCCGTCGGCCGCCGATCCGCCGGCAAAGACGACGGCCTCAGACCTCGCGAACGTGCGCCGATGAACTCCATAGTCTTTGATGGATCGGCGGTCGGCGTGCCTCGAAACCTGCGGGTTGTCGAGTCGCCACGAGTCGTGGTGGCGAATCGGAACGCTGAATCGAGCTTCGGCAACCAGGAGTACGGGCGATCCATCTAGGGGTCGCAGGGCGGACGAGACAGGGAGTTCGATGGCAGGACCAAACGGAGTCACGCCCGAGGGGATAGTCCTCGAGCACCTCCGGCAGTGGGGTGAGGACCTCGTCGATCTGACGCGCAGAAACCGCCTGCTCTACTTCAGGCACCTGACGTCCGGGTCGTTCGAGTTCACCCAACCGGCGCCGGCGATCATCGAGGGACTCGGCCGGCCCGGCTGGGGCTTCCACCTGCCGCCCGTCGAGAGCGAGGACGTCGTCGACCTCGGCGACTTCGGCGAGACGCCGGTCCCAGCGCCTGACGAGTTGGTCGTCGCGCCGTCGCTCGGCCGCACCGCCGCGCAGATCGAACGTGGTCTCAAGAACCTCGCCGGCAAGGCCCAGGCCGAGCTCCTCGACGCCGGCATCTGGGTCCTCTACCTCGGGCTCGGCTTCCTGCGATGGAACGACGGCCAGGACGACATCTCCAGCCCGCTGTACCTGCTGCCCGTCCAGCTGACGCAACGACCCGGCGACAAGACCTGGCGGCTGACCGCTTCCGACGATGGCGAAGCGGCGCTCAACCCGAGCCTCGCCGTCAAGCTCGAGAGCGATTTCGGCATCTCGTTGCCGAGCCTCGACGAGCTCGAAGAGAACGACTACGCATCCGCCATCGCTGCCGTCCGTGCAGCAGTGACCAACCCGCAGTGGACCATCGACGAGACCGCCGTCCTCGCCAACTTCACGTTCCAGAAGGACGTCGTCTACCGCGACCTGCGCTCCAACACCGAGATCATCGCCCAACACCCGATCGTGCGCCTGCTGGCCGAGGGCCCCACCGGCCAGATGGCCGAAGAGCTCGGCTTCACACCCGAAGCCGACGAGGACCTCGACGACCGCCACCCGCCCGAGGACATGGCGTGCATCCTCGACCTCGACGCCACGCAGAGACGATGCCTCATCGCCGCCCGCCAGGGCGAGAGCTTCGTGATGGACGGGCCACCCGGCACCGGCAAGTCCCAGACCATCGCCAACGTCATCGCCCAACTGCTCAACGACGGCAAGACCGTGTTGTTCGTGTCCGAGAAGGCCGCAGCGCTCGACGTCGTGCAGAACCGGCTGTCGGACGTCGGGCTCGGCCCCTTCGTCTTCGGGCTCCACAGCCACAAGGCCACCCGCAAGGCCGTCGCCCAGGAGCTCGGCGCGGCACTGAACGAAGCCCCGCAGGCGAAGGTCACGTTCACCGAAGCCGCTCGCGCCCGCCTTCGACGCAATCGGCAACAGCTAACCAGCTACGCCATCGCCATGAACGAGGTACGGCGCCCGCTCGACCTCTGCCTCCACGACGTCATCGGCCGGATCGCCCAGCTCGACGACCTGCCCCAGACCGTCACGCCCAGCATCGACACCTCTGCCATCACGGCCACGGAGTTGGTCGACATCATCGAGACGGCACGACAGCTGGGCAACGCCTGGGGTCCGGTCAGCCGCGGCGACCGCTTCACCTGGCGCGATCTCGCCACCGGAACACCGCAGCGCCTCACCACTGCGAGCGCACGAGATGCCGTCGACCGGCTTCGTCGAAGCACCGGCGACCTCGCCGACGCCCTCGACGTTGTCGCCGACGACCTGCAGCTCGAAGGCAAACCGAACCCATCCGACGCCGACGGACTGATCGCCCTGCTGGCGCTCGTCGAACGGCGCGCACCGGTCGGCGCAGCGTGGCTCACCACGCCCGACCTCGACGCCATGACGGCGGTGGTCGACGAGCTGTGCGCTGCCATCGACCGAGCCCACACCCTCGAACAGTCACTGCTCCCGTGGACCGAGTCGTGGCGCGACCTCGACCCCGCAGGCGTGGAGCGGTTGGACGACATCGCCGAGTCGTTGGGCCAGCTCGATCCGACGCCCGCGTCGCTGGCCGAGCTGACCGCAGCCGACCTCGAAGCGTTGGCGTCGCGGCTCACCACGACCGCCGATCAGTTGCACGCGCTCGCCCAGCACGCCGAGCCGCTGCGAGTCGGCTTCGACGTGACCGAGCCGCTCTCGATGCGCGCTGCCGACTCGCTCTCGACGCTGGCATCGATGGCCGGCGTGCAACCTGCTCCCGAGACTGCATGGTTCGATCCGATCGGTCTGCAACGGGCGCGAGAAGCGCGTGCCGCGATCGGGCCGCTGCTCGAAGCGTCGCGAGCACACGCACAGGCGCTCGGTCAGGTGTTCAAGCCGGGCGTTCTCGACCTGGATCTCGCCGGCCTCCACATCCGGTTCACCGAGATCAACACCGGCTTCAAGAAGTTGGGCCGCTCCTACAAGGACGACAAGGCAACGCTCGCGGCTGCAACCGTTGCGGGCGTCACCACGAAGGAACACATCGAGCAGCTGCCGGCGGCCATCGAGTGGCAGCAGTGTGTGCGTGAACTCGAGCGGGCCGAGAGCACCCACGCTGCAGCGCTCGGGCGCTACTACCCCGATCGCACCGACGCCGACCTGGGCCGCATCAATGCGGCGCTCGGCCACGCGGAGCAGGCCGTCGCCTGCGCGTCGGGCCTGGTGGCTCCTGCTTCCACTGCACGTGTGCTCGGCTTCGACGCGGTGACGGATGCGTCGATCGGCGCCGCAGCAGGTGCGGTGCGAGCAAGCGTCGACTACCTGCGCAGCCTCGCTACCGATGCCTGGATGGCACAGGTCTGGCCTTCGCTCGAGGACGCGCCCCTCGCTGCAAGCGCCCAGTGGTGTGCGTCGGCAGCCGCGCTGATCCATCACGCGGCCGCAGAGACCCAAGCGGTGCAGGCACTTACGACGCATCGCGTCACGGCCAAGGACGCCAACGCCCTACTCGTCGCACGCGAACACCACGCCCACGACATGGCAACCATCGGTGGGCTGACCAACGCCCATGCCGCGGCGCTCGGCGCGCTCGCCGTCCGGCCCGACACGACAGCGCTGCGGACCGCCGACGCATGGGTCCGGGAGGTCCGGCTGCTCCGCAACGACGCCCCCACCGAAGCGACAGCAGCGGCGATGCTCAGCACAGCGCTGCGCGTCGAGCACCTGAGCAGCCCTCTTGAGGCCTGGCGGTCCGCCGTCGACGCGCTCCTGGTGTCGTTCGCCCCCGAACGGGCGAGCATTCTCCGCGCCGACCTCGAGCACTCGTTCGCCGTCGCCGACGATCTGATCGACGAACTCGGGTCGAGCATCGGCGACATCGACGAATGGCACCAGTACTCGACGGCACGGGCTCGGCTGATCGAGCGTGGGCTCGGGCCGCTCATCGTCAGCTGTGAGGCGCAGCGGGTAGACGGCTCGGACCTCGGCGGACTGGCAGAGCGCGCCGTGCTGCGGCAGTGGGCCGACCACGTCGTCGCTGCCGACGATCGGCTGCAACCCGGCCGAGCGATCGACCGCGACCAGATCCGCAGCGAGTTCCGGGCCCTCGACGAGGCGCTCATCGCCGGCGCCGCAGCCGAGATCATCAACCGGTGCAGCGATCGTCGTCCCAAGTCCGCAGCCGGCGGGGCCGGCGTCATCCGCCAGCAGGCCGAGCTGAAGAGAAAGCACAAACCCGTCCGGGTCCTGCTCGAACAGGCGAGCGAGGCCGCGCAGCGCCTCAAGCCGTGCTTCATGATGAGCCCGCTGTCGGTGTCGCAGTTCCTGCCCCCCACGATGCGCTTCGACGTCGTCATCTTCGACGAGGCCTCCCAGGTCCGCGAGGCCGACGCCATCTGCAGCATCTACCGAGGCCGACAACTCATCGTGGCCGGCGACCAGCGCCAGCTCCCGCCAACCAGCTTCTTCGACCGCATGGGCGACGGCGACGACACCTACGACGACTCCGACGAGACACCCGAGGTCCACGACTTCGAGTCCGTCCTCGACCGCTGCAAGGCCCAGGGCTTCCAGCCCCTACCGCTCAACTGGCACTACCGCAGCCGCCACGAGTCGCTCATCGCGTACTCCAACTACAGCTTCTACGAAGGCAGGCTCAACACCTTCCCCGGCGCCGTCTTCGAAGCACCCGACCTGGGCGTGGAGCTGTTCCACGCCAACGGCACCTACCGACGCGGCAGCACCAGGGACAACCCGATCGAAGCGGCCACCGTCGTCGATCGGGTCCTGTTCCACCGACGAAACCACCCGGGCGCCACCATCGGCGTCGTCGCTCTTTCCACCGCCCAGCAGAGCGCCGTCGAAGCCGAGATCGAACGACGCTCCGACACCGACCCCGAACTGGCCGAGCTCGTCACCGACGACCGTCTCGACGGCTTCTTCGTGAAGAACCTCGAGAGCGTGCAGGGCGACGAGCGCGACATCATCATCTTCACCATCGGCTACGGGCCCGACGAGGCCGGCAAGCTCACCATGAACTTCGGGCCCATGAACTCCGTGGGCGGCGAACGCCGCCTCAACGTGGCGGTCACGCGGGCCCGGCGCCGCGTCGAAGTCGTGTCATCGATCAGGGCGGGCAACATCCAGTCCGACAACCCATCGCTGCGTCACCTGGCCCGCTACCTCGACTACGCCGAACGAGGCATGCCCGCGCTGTCACTCGACATCGAAGGCTCCTCCGGCGACACCGAGAGCCCGTTCGAAGAAGAGGTCCTGCGCAGCATCCGGACCCTGGGCTTCGACCCGGTGCCCCAGGTCGGCGTCGCCGGCTACCGCATCGACCTCGGCGTCCGTCACCCCTCCGAGCCGGGCAGCTACGTGCTCGGCGTCGAATGCGACGGCGCTGCGTATCACTCCTCGAAAGTCGCCCGCGACCGCGACCGGCTCCGCCAACAGGTCCTCGAAGGGCTCGGCTGGCAGATCCATCGCATCTGGAGCACCGCCTGGTTCAGCGACCGCGGCGCCGAGGTCGAACGGCTGCGCCGAGCGATCGTCGACGCCATCGAGGCCGACGCCCGCCCCCGGCCGGCCGAGCCGACGGCGGTGCGACCACCCGCGCCCGAGGTGACCTTCGTCGAGGTCGACTTCGACAAGCCACCGGAGTGGGCGATCCCCTTCGTCGAACCCCAGCCCGGCCCTCTGCGTGTCACGCAGCGCGAGTTCCACGACCCGGCCGAACAACGACCGATCCGGGACCGCATCCTGGCCATCACCCAGGAACACGGGCCGGTTCACGCCGACGTCGTCCTCAGCCTGCTGCGGCAGGAATGGGGCCTCGGTCGATCCGGCAGCCGGGTACAGGGCGCTTTCCAGACGGCGCTCGACTGGCTGGGTGGCGCCAAGCAGATCGAGGTCGCCGACTCGATCATTCGTCTGCCCGGCCAGACGGCGCAGGTGCGGATCCCGTTCGAAGCCGACGGCCCACGGCGAAAGAAGGTCGGCGAGGTACCCGCCGACGAACAGCAGCTCGCCATCCTCAACCTGCTGGGCGACGCCGGCGAAACGAACACCGCCGACCTGTGTCTCGCCTGGGCCCGCCTGTTCGGCTGGGCCCGGATCGGCACCGACATCAACAGCGCCTTCGAACGAGCCATTGACGAGCTCGCCCGCCAAGGCAAGATCACAGCTGAAGATCCCATCCGGCTGGCCAGCGACAGCTGAGTGGGCCGGAGCGGGCGGCTGCCGAAGGATGCAGCCGAGTCCACCACGGCACCTTGGCCGAAGATTCAGCTCTCCACATCTGCGATGGCTGCGATCACAGCTTCGGCCACATCCGCATTCCGGCTTGAAACATGAATCTGGAGGCCGGCGTCATCAAATGGGACCATCGCATCTCGGAGCGCCTCCTTTACCCCGCCTCGTTCACGAGTCGAAAGGGCCGATAGGTCATAGACGATGACTGCAGGCTCGACGTCGGCGATTTCGCCGACCAGACGGTCCACCTGCTCCGTGTCGCGGCTGGGTACCCAGATCGACCTGCCCTCATCAACAAACTCGATACCAGCCTCCCGCAAGGTCTCTTTGACTCCGCCGCGGTCGAGAACAGAAAAGTCATCGAGCTGGTACTCGAGCAGACGCTCAACGACAGCGCGGTCGTCGTGCTGGTCACTGGCCTGCTTAGCCGCCGCTGCACTGCCCCCGTCAGCCGGGACCCTCACCCCGTCGTACGCAGGCCGACTCTGGCCGACATGTGAAGTCATTGGCGCCACCACCGGCGGTGGCGGTGGCGGTGGTGGCGGTGGCGGTGGCGGTGGCGGTGGCGGTGGCGGCCAACGCAGCGGCTCCATGCCCATGCGAACGAAATCCTCGAGACCGGCCTCCAACGCCTGCGGCGGGTGACCGGCTTCGAGGATGGCCTGCACCTTCACGTAGCTCACAAGTGCTGCGACGAAGCCGTGGGCGACGACCTCGTCCCATGCTGCCTGGTCCAGCGGCACGAAGCTCCAACAGTTCGAGCACAACGCCCATTCAGATCGGCGGCCCAGCTTGCCGCGGGTGCTCGCTCGCTTGAGAAAGGGCTTCACGAAGTAAGGCGCTCCGAAGCCGGGCGCGCGCCCGAGAATCGCCCGGTAGCAGTGGGCAACTCCTTTGTGTTCGCAGACTGGACATGCGAGATGTGAGCGCCCCAGCTCGTCGAAGGCTGCTCCGCGAACCAAGTGACCCGCACTGATCGGGTTGACATCGGGAAGCGTCAAGCTTCACCCCTCCTACAGAGCCGCAGGTCCTGATCGCCGTCAGCCCGCATCGAGCGCTGCCGCAACGGTCGCTGCATCAGGGATGCCCGTGGCCTCGATCCCAAGCTCTGCCTGCAGTGTCCTCGTCGCCTGCTCCGTCTGCTGCCCCCATACGCCGTCGACCGAAACGTCCTGGCCCGCACCGACCAGGATCTGCTGCCAGAACTCGACATGGCCGGGATTGGAGATGTCGACCTCGAAGCCTGCGGCTCCGAGGTCCACCACCAAGGGCGTCGGAGATGGAGTCGGCGACGGAGCCGGCGTGGCGGTCGGAATCGGTGTCGCAACCGGCGCGGGCGCAGCGGTGTCATCTTCCTCGGACGGGCCGACAGTCAGCACGATCAACCCAACGATCGCCGCCAGCACGATCAGGACTGCAACAGCCATCATCACGCCCGACTGACGCGGCGCTCTGGGCTCTTCGCCCCACACCGGGCCTGTTGGAGCAGGTGGAGGCCGCTCGAGCAGCGGCTCGACCAGCGGCGCCAAGACTGCTGACGCCGTGTCCGCCACCGCCTCGGCCTCGAGCAAGAGCAACCCCTGCCCAGAACGCTCGGTTCTCCGGGCAAGAGGCGCCGGCGCAGGATCGAACAACCCATGACCGTCAGGGAGCTCGTAGGCGCGCCGATCGGCCGGGACACGGAACGCGAACTGATGAGCGTCACCGTCGGCGGTCTCGAGCTGGTGCAGCGCCCACGTTGCATCTTCGAGCGTGAAGGGAGCGTCCGACGAACGACGAAGTCGCCGAGACAACCGCGCAAACGCGGCCGATGCCTCCTCCGGGGAGGCCCCGTAGCCGACGCCGAGCACGAAGTATGGGTTGCGCTGGTCCTCCATGATCAGAACAGGTACGAGAACGGAGCCAGAGCAGCCGCCAGCCGGGCCTTTGCGTCCGCGAGATCCCCTCCCGAAGCTGACTCGACAGCCGATGCGAGCCGGCGAAGCTCGTCTGCCTCATCGCCATCGAGGAAGGGGATGACCTTGACGTATGTCTGCTGCAACAGACGCGAGGCCTCCGGGTCGACATTGGTCGGCGAAGCAGCAGCCTCTGGCGCTGTTCCCGAAGCGACCGCCTCTTGGGCCCGGCGCGACATCTGCACCAGCTGCCGCTTGTCGCCGGTGATGCCATACGACACGTCGTCCTCCAGCATCAGGCCACCGGTGAAGTTGTCAACGGCTCGCACATGGAGGATGCCGTCGACGTCGTACTCGTAGGTGATGTCGAAACCCATACCCTTCGCCGCTGATCCGTCGGGGATGTCGATCTCCCATTCCTTCAGGATCACGTTGTCCGGATGCTCGACTGGCACCTCGGGATCGCCCTCGATGACTCGCAAACGCACCCCCTCCTGCTCCGCGTAGATCGGGTGAAACGTGTCCGTCCTCTGCGCCGGAAGCTTGTGGTTCCGCGGGATCAGGACGCTGAAGGAAGACTCCATCCTGTCGGGGTCGAGCACGACCGTGCCGAGGGCATGCTCCGTCGCGACGAAGAAGTCGTTCGTCTCGAGCTCGCCAGTGAGAATTGCCGCTGCGACGGCAGCTCCTTCGCCAACAGCAGTCATCGGGTCGATGTCGACTTCGGGCTCACGTTCCAAGAGATCGCCAACGAACCGCCGGACCGCTGGGATTCTCGAGGTGCCGCCCACCATGATCACGGCGTCGATCGACGACGGGCCAGCGCCGATATCGCGGAGACATCGTTCGATCGGCAGACGCGATTCCTCGATCAACGATGAGATCGAGTCCTCGAACATGCCGCGGGTGATTCGCCGGCTGTCGCCATCGGGAAGCTGGACGATCGTGTAGTCCTGCGTGGAGAGCCGGATCTTGGCCAGCTCGATGTCGAGGTCGAAGCGACGCCTGTCGTCGCCCGTCCAGGTCGACCGGTCGGGCACGGTTTCTAGGACCAGCCGACGAAGTCGGGAGTCGAAGTCGAGCCCGCCCTTTGTGGGCAACCCCTTCGACGCCTGCTCGAGGAAGACGCCGCTCACGGAACGCAAGATGGTCACGTCGAGAGTGCCGCCACCCCAGTCGAAGACCAGAACCTGCTGATCACCTGGATTACGGACTGCGTACGCAAGGGAGGCGGCAGTCGGCTCGTTCATCAGCGCCAGGACTTCGAGGCCGCCCATGCCGGCACAGATCTTCGTGCGATGCCTGGCGAGGCCTCGAGAGTTCGCCGGGACGGTCACCACCGCTTGGCCGGCGTCGACGCCTTGCCTCGCCGCTGCGGCCTTGAACTCGGCGAAGAGCATCGTCGCCACTTCCTCCACCGCAAAGACCCCGCCCTCGTCATCGGAGACGGTGTCCTGCTGCGTGGCGAACAGCCGCTTGACAGCCTCGAATCGGCCTTGCGAACTGCGCTTTGCTGCCCACCCGAACAGTGCGTCCCCGCCCGGGGATCGGGCGAACACCGACGGCATGACCCGGTCGAAGCCGAGGCGCTCCCACTCCCCCAGCGGCGTGTCGATCGACAGAGCCTCGCCGTGTCTGCCATTCCATGTGGCAACAACCGAATTGGTTGTGCCGAAGTCGATTCCTACTGCGGTCACTGCTCGACCTCCGCCTTGTTCTCGTCATCTTGGGTATTCGTCTCGCTGAGCTCGCTGGTTGGCGCTGCCGGACGCCGTCGCGCCCGACCGCTGCGGATCAGGGCGCCCGACTCGCTGTCGATCCACGCTGGCTCCACAACTTCGACCACTTCACCAGAACCCTCGATCTCGAAGTGATCGATGGGATCGACGGTGGTCAGCCGCGTGAGTCCGGCTTGCATCGTCCACTCGTCCACCCGCTCACGCAGGGTGTCGACCGTCGCGCCACGGTCGATCGCATCCGACATCTCGACGAGCTGGGCAAGGTGTTCGCGACGCGAGCGCGCCGCCATTGCCACCTGCTTCCGCAGGCCCTCATAGGCCTCCGCCGATCTCGCCGAGCCCGGGTCGCGCACGACGAGCGCCGTGTCGATTCGGGTCAAGAGATCTTCGATCTTGCGTAAACGGCTGAACATTGCTGCCCTTTCCTCACGTAGTCATGCGGTGGAACGACGAACGCAGATCTCGGCACATGGAGCGCAGCGAGGCAAGGGCGTCCAGCAGTTCCCCGTCGTCCACTAGCACTCGCAACCGGTCGATGGTCTTGATGGTGTCGTCGCAGAACTCGACGCCCGGCTTCGCTACCTCCCGCACCGCAGCCAGGTTGACCGAGCGACGAGGAAGCCCGGCCAGACGGTCGACCATGGCGTCGTGCATCTCAGCGACCTGCTGCCACGTTCCGTGCCTCGCCAAGAGGATCGACCCTGCGAGCGCACGAGCTCCCATACGAACTGCCAACTCTGCCGAATCTCTCAAGTCGGCCGGAACCTGCCGAAGATCGCGGAGGGCGCGCTCCAACCAGTCGATGAAGATCTCCGAGGGCTCCCCCTCGTCGGGGTCGATATTCATCGCCACTGCTCGCGCAACGAATGCGCGTAGGACCGTGAGGTCCTCTGGCGACATCGGTAGTCCCTCTTGGAGCAACAGCATGCCGAATCCGACGGCGCCGATGTCAGGATCCTCGGTGATCACTGCGGCGCGTGCAGCTTCGACGAGCGCATCGCGTTCGCGCTCCACCCAGGGAGCGGGACTGCGCCTGAGAGCGTCTCGGAGCTCGCGGATGAACTCCTCGAAGCCTGTTGCGCGAGCAACCCACACCCGGGCTTCGGTCGACTGCCGATGAGGTGATCCAGCGAGGCTCCGGGGGTCCGCCATCCAATCGGAATCGCGTGCGGCAAGCAGGTGCGCAATCTGACCGAAATCCTCGATACCGAGGTTCTGGACGACCAGCGACCGGAGGGCGTCGCGCAATCGCGGAGGCAGCTCGTCCTGGTTGGCCCATGGTTCATCACTCGTGAGCCAGATCGAAACCGCCCGGTGGGCAGCGGCAACTCTCATCGTGAGGTCGGGCGCCTCGTTGACGAGTTGGGCGAGTCGCTTGGCCGCTTCCTCCTGGTCGAGCATTCCAGCGAGCGCAGCCATGTTCACGACGAGCGATTGGGTGTACTCACCCTCGAGGGCCTTGGAGAGGGCAGTGGCGGCGGCATCTGCGTTGCCGAGCTGCCAGTGCGCAGCCGCGATGAGGTTCAGCGCCTCGTCCTTGTGGACTTCGGCTGCTGAGATGCGCAAGGCCTGGATTGCGAGGTCGAGCGCGTCGCTCCACTGCCAAGACCACAGCGCTGTCCGTGCCTGTCGCAGTATTGCGACAGCGCACCAGCGACGTTGTGTGATTCCGAGCTGTTCTGGCGACAGCGCACGCCAATCCGGATCGACGATGTCGATCATCGAGCGAAAGACCGAGGGGTCTTGCAGCGCCTCCTCCGAAGGCACATGATCGCGGGCTTCGATGACGTCTGCGAGAACCTCGTCGCCGCGCTGCCTCAGAAGGCCGGACAGCTGCGCCATGTCGCCCTCCCGGAGTGCGAGGCAGAGCGAGAATTCGGCCAGTACCTCTTCAGGCATGTCTTTCGGCAAGGGCTTGTGAGCGGCCAATCGACGGCGAAAGATCTCTCGGCGGGCATCGAGTTCGGCGAGTCCGGCATCGGCCACGCTCCATATCGCCACTCGGGCGCGCCGGTAGTCGGACAGATCGGCCGGGACTTCCCTTACGTCGAGCTGACCGTCGTCGACCAGATCGTCGAAAAGATCGTCGGAGAGCAGATGATCGTGGGCCGCCAAGGTGACGCTGGCCCCGGACCGGACGGCTTCGAGCGCGACCTGACTTGCTGGTACCAGGTCCGGGCGACCTGGTACCGGCTGCACTCTGAGTCCAGCATCCTTCGCGGCGCTGCCGACTTCGGCAAGGAGTTCCGGCGATGACCGGTCCCCGAGACGAAAGCGAAGCGCCAGCCGCGCCAGCTCGAACTCGCCAACTTCTGTCGGGCTTTCTGTGTCTCGCAGCAGCTGTTCGCGGTCGGCGGCGCCGAGCTTCGCCCAGTCGAACCGGAGGAACAGGACATGCCGGCTCCCGTACCTGTCGTGCGGCAGGCTTGCGAGCGCTAGTCGGCAAGCCTCGGCGGCGCCGTCGCCCGATGCCCGCAGCGCTATCCACCACGCACGCTCGGAATCTGTGAGCGGCGCGAGGTCGGCTGGCGCTTCCGTCCGAAGGCGAATGGTGTCGAGCATCAGCGTGCGAGCAGCCATGGTGCTCTGTGATCCCAGCTCGACGGCTCGCGCCCTAGCAACAGCAGCGACGGTGTCAGGCGCCCTCAGAGCGATCTCGAACAACCGGCCAGCGTCGCTGCCGGCGACATACTTGTACATCTCGTCGGCTCGCTTCACCTTCGCAAGTCGCACCTCGGCTTTGCGACCTCCTGCGTCCACGACGCAGAGGACGTCGCCTCGAGCTTCGAGTACAACGCCTCGGACCGTCTTCCGGCCCCGGCGGAACCGAATCGGCACACCAATCCACTCGGTCGGCTCGTTGCTCAGGCCGATTGGCGCTGCACAGGATCCGCACACCGGCTCACCGCGCGACGGCAATCCGCAAGCCAGACACTCGAGATCGAGGAGGGTGTGAGCTGTCATCGTGAGGAGGCGGCGACGTTCGCTATACGGGCCACTCTCCTAGTAGCGACCCGCCGTGACACGGGTGAGCAAGTCACCCAGGCCGCATGAACACTAGGCCATGTCCACGCAGCGATCCGACCGCTGGTCACCGCCGGCGTCGACGGACAGCGTCCTGTGTCGATGCATGGGCACGATACGACTGTGGTCATGGCTCGCCCAGGCTGGTTCCATCCGGCGTGGAGGCGCCCCTGAAACCGCGCTAGCCGGCACGTGACCCTGCGTGCTGAATCGCAGCACTGCTGGCACGGACTCACTCCCGCGATTCCGACCCTGCGACCCAACGCGCCAAGTCCTCGGCGTTCCACGTGCCGTCGAAGCGGACGGACTGCTCAGCGCACTCGAGCACCTCGGCGAGGAACTCCTCGTGCGCTCCAGCCGCTGGATCCTCGACCGTTCCCTCGAGGTAGAAGAGAACGAAGGTTGCGCGCCGTCCGTCGGACTTTCGGCGTAGCACCCGTCCCATCCGCTGAATCATCTGACGGCGACTGCGACTGGTCGACACAACGACGCCGAGATCGGCCTCGGGCACGTCGACGCCCTCGTCGAGCACTCGGGGCGCCACGATCATCGCCACCCGACCGCGCCGGAACTCGTCGAGCCGCCGCTCCCGATCACCGTTGGACAGACCGCTGTGAATCGCGGTGGCATCGATGCCCGCCGCTCGAGCAGTTCGTGCGAGCTGCTCAGCCTGATCGACGCGCTCCCCGAACACGATCGACCGCTGAGACTGGCGCAGAGCCGGCGCCACCGCAGCGAATGCTGCGAACCGCTCCGGCGCCTCGGCAAGGAGCGTCCTGCGGTCCGAGAGCGTCGCGAGGTACCGACCCGCCGATTCCGCTGGGCCTTCGCGCTCGCCCTTGATGATCCGCTCGACCTCGACCATGAACTCGGCGAACGGGTCGCTGAAGCCGATCGCCCGCTCCAACGCACCACGCTCCGAGCGCAGAATGTCGGTCAGGTGCTTGTAGGCGATGGTCGTCGTGCGGTTCATCTCGATGCCAACGAGCCCGACCCGATAGGGCGAGAGCACGCCATCTGCGATTGCCTCGGCATACCCGAGCCGGTAGCAGCTCGGACCGAAGTAGGGAGCGAGGAGCGCATCGACGCCATCGTCGTCACGGGCGTAGGTGGCGCTCAGACCGAGCCTGCTGCCGAACCTCTCGTCGAGCGCCTGGGCGTTGAACTCCGTGCCGTACCGGTGCACTTCATCGGCAATGAGCAGACCCGGACGAAGCGGCGCGAAGTCGGTGGTCCGCCCCGTATTGACCACACTGACCAGGACATCGCGTGAACGAAGGTCCTCGCGATGCTCGCCGCCGAGACGCCCCACGCTCGCTCCCGGAAGCTGCTTGCGGAACTGCATGAGCCACTGCTTCTGCAGCACGATCGTCGGGACGAGCACCACCACCTGCGTGTTCGCCTCCAGAGCCTCCCTTGCGGCATGAAGCCCAACGGCGGTCTTGCCTGCACCCGTCACCGCCTCGACCACACCTCGACGGCACTGTGCGCGCCAGGCTTCGAGCGCATCGCTCTGCCACCTGTAGGGCTCCGGCAGCACTGCGGTGACCGCCCTGCTACCCCAATCGGGCTCGGCCCTGGCCTGATCTAGCGCTGAGGTCAGCCACCATCGCGGAACACTTGCCTTGTCGTGGCGGAACCGTCGCGGGTTGGCATAGAGGGCCTGGTTCACGACTCGCTTCGCAGCCCCCAGTTCGCGAGCGACCGTCTTCGCCGTGGCGCCCGGAGTCTGACGGAGCACGTGCTCGATGGCGTTGGCGAGCCCGCTCTGGTCAGCCATGACGCGGTCGCGCGTCTCTGCGGCTTCAGCCTGGCGGAGCTTCTGTCCGCTGCGCTGTTGCTCGTCCGCCCCCATCAGTCGCCCCCGATGCGCCCTTGCTCCCTCTTGCGCAATGACACCATTGGCAGCAACAGATGTCGACAGCCGTAGGTCCTTCGGCCCCGGCCACCCCCAGTGGTCGACGACCATTGGACCTCGAGTTCCTACCAGCTCGTCACGCCTCGGGTGCTGTACTCGGCTGCGCTTTGGAGCAGCACCCTCCAGCCGTTCAAGAGTCCCGGATTGCATCGAGCGCATGCAGGAACGCCGTCACGCTCTCGTCGTTCAAGCCGACGAGCTGGACGGGCGGATAGCTGGGCATCGAGTCGGCGCTGTACGACGTCAGCACCTCGAAGCCGGGAACGGGCTTGAGCAACTCCAGAAACCGGACGGCCAGCTCCGGGCTCCGATTCGCGATGGAACCGAAGGAGAGGTCGATCTTCGGACCCGGTCGGATGTAGAGCGCCCAACACGACGCCGGCGCACCGTCAATTGGGAAGTAGCACGACGCGGCCGGATACTTGCCGGTGCCGCCCTTGAACTCGGCGCCGTTGGCGCGAGCGTGAGCGATCAAGCGATCGGCGATCGGCCGCAGATCGGAAATCGCCGGATCGTCGAATGCCGCGAGGACGTCGTCGATCGAGTGCTTCTGCGTTGCCTTGCCGGCAGCAGCGCGCTTCGTCTCGGCGACCTCGGCGCCGTAGACCTGTGGCACCAGGATCTCGAGGTCGTCCTGGCGGCTGTAGCGAAGCTCGAGCGCAACGATCTCGAAACCCTCCGTGCGGGCGTTCAAGAACTCCACGATCGTCCGCAACTCGGCAGTGATGTCGTCCACTGCGATGATCAGCCGAAACTGGCCGCGCTCCACTGCGTCATCGATGGCCGCCGAGGCAGCTGCGACGTCGGTCGAACCAAGGTCTACGAGGGCGCTGACGATCGACTTGGTCGCCTTCGATTCGAACTGGTCGCGGAAGCCGTCTCGGCCGAGGCGCCAGATACCGCCGGCGTACGCCAACGTCTGGCCGACGACCTCGCGACGGATCTGGGGATTGGCCCGCAGCTTGCACTCGACGATCACGATCTCGCCGCTCGCGGTGATGCCGACCAAATCGGCCGCCCCGATTGTCGGGATCCAGAACTCGCGCACGAGCATGATCGGCTCGTCGACCGGCAGCAGCTCGGGTGACGTCTCCAGCAGTGTCTGCAGCGCCGCTTCGTCGTCATACGCGGTGACCGCCGGGCTCGTCCACGGTTCGCCCGCTCGCCTGATCAAGAATCCCGCCACGTCAGTGCTCCTGCTATCGCCCGGACTCGACCGGAACAGACTCGCGCACCGCTGCCGATCATGGGCCCCTCCGTTTGCAGCCGCCTGTGCCCTTGGGTCTCCGGGCGATAGAGGATCACTCAGCGGGACCTGGCGGTGAGCGCACCGAGTCCTCGAGTTCGAGCCCCGATCCTTGTGTCTTGTCCGAGTCCCTGGGGCGCGATCGCTCTTCCTCTGTATGGTCGAGCGGATCGATCGCGCACCGCACGGTGCTCCATGCGTGCCTGCGGCTGCGAGGCCCGGCGACCGTGCTCGGCCGCCGCCGTGCCGACGGCACCCATCGACGACAGGAGACGCTGATGCCCGCTCCCGACACCGGTTGTCCCCACGGCAGCCACCCCTCGTTCTGTCTCGACTGCATGGAGGGGCCCAGTCCCCTCGCAGGGCAGATCGACGCGGCAGTCGGCGCCGCGCTGCGCCAGGCACCAGCGGTGGCACGAGCAGATCCTGGCGACGACACCGACCGCGGCATCGACGTCGCGTTCACCTCCCAAGCCGACGCTGAGCGCGCCCGGGATCAGATCAACCAGAGTCTCGAGAGTTCGGCGTCGGCAGGACTCGTGTCGGCCTGGGTGTGGACGCCTGGCTCCGACGGAGACGCACAAACCGAGGCCGGCCGAACGACCGGCCGCGAGATCCGACTCCAGACAAACTTCACCGACCGCAAACGGCGTCCATCAACCTGAGGACCGCCTGGGGCGGTACTCGTCGTAGCGGCGGCGCCACTCCCGAACCTCGGCATCCGCTCCGTCATCGGGCGAGGAGCCACGCTGGCGGTCGCCCCCGGCACCTTGCGGCGGTGGATCAGAAGAATTCTTCGTCGACCTGTTGCGTATCGAACGTATGTTCGCTAGGGTGGCTTCACGTCGCTCTTCCCCGGCGATGCTCGCACCTTCGGGTTGCCTCTGAAACCGATTCGACACCTCCGCCAGCCACCTGTGGCCGGCCGATGCGTGTCGCTGTCACCGATGCCGCCTTGCATCGCAGAGAAGGAGCTGTCCGTGGAGACCTCCGGTGTCGTGCTCGACCACCTCCGTGGCGTGTTGAACGACGTGGGCGACATCCCGCTGTCGTGCTGGAGCCGTGACGAGCTCGCCGACTGGCTCTGCGGGTTACAGGACGTCCGCGCCCAACTCGACGGGCTGTTGTGCGCAGCCGCCGCCGCGGGCCAATCCGCGGCGCTCTACCAGCTCGACCGGGCCCGCTCGCTGCGCCAGTTCGTCGCGCTGCGCACCGGCACCAACTCCGCCGACGTCGGCGCCGACCTCGCCCTCGGCACCTGGATAACTACGTTCCCCGTCGTCTTGCAGGCCCTGACGGCCGGGCGGATCACCCGCCGTCACGCCCAACACCTACGCGAGCTCGACAACCCCCGCACCCACCGCCACCTGTTGAATGGCATCGACTACCTCGTCGAAACAGCAGCCAGCGACATCACCTGGCAAGACTTCATCGACATCTGCAGCCGCTGGCTCGCCCACGCCGACCCCGACGGCAAACTCCCCGACGAAAACGAACGCGGCCGACGCTGCTCCACCAAGAAGCGTGCCGACGGCACCGTCAGCGGACAGTTCAATCTCGACACCATCGGCGGCGACGCTGTCCGCACCGCCATCGAACGCGAAGCCCACCGCCTCTTCTGCATCGACGCCGATCCCAGCAATCCCGAATGGAAACAGCGCAACCACACCCAGCGCATGGCCGACGCGTTGGTGAACCTCATCACCCGCGGCGCGCTCCGCACCGACCGCACCGTCGGCGCACCATTGATTCACGTCGTCGTCGGCCTCGAGATCATCGAGGAAGCCATGTGCCGCAAAGCCGCGGCCGAGGCCGGCGTCCTGCCCGTCGGACCCGACGGGCAACCGTTGGGCGACGACCTCAGGATCGACCCCAACAATCCGCTGCGGCGCTGTGAACTCGTCGACGGCACACCACTGCACCCCAACCAAGTCCTCGCGCTCCTCGGTGTCGCCACCATCCGCCGCATCGTGCTCGATGCAGACGGCGAGATCCTCGACATCGGCCGCGCCAGCCGCAAGTTCCCCCAATACATGAAAGACGCCGCCACCGCCGCGCAACGCGGCCGGTGCTGCGAACACGGCTGCGACGCCAAGCCAACCTGGCTCCACGCCGACCACATCGTTCCGTGGACCCCCAACGACCCCGGCAAGCCCGCGGGCCGCACGGCCACACGGAATCTCCAGATGCTGTGCGGTTCCGGCAACCACGCCAAGAGCAACCGACCCAACCCTCCGCCTCCGACACCGCCGGCACGGGCGAAGCCCAACCTGCCTCCGAGATCGCAGACAGCGAGACCGCGCCACAGCACGCGACGCGCTGAACTTGCGGACGACGGGCCCGAACCCGGATCACAATCTGGCGAACCCTCTCCGCGGCGTGACTCCTGATGTCGAAACGCGGACCCCTCCCCGCCGCGTGGCTCCTGATGCCGAACGGCCGACCGATCCCAACCATCGTGAGAGCCACCGATCCAGCGCGGCCTCGACACGGGGTGGCGGCGCTGGCACAGGCGACAGCGCGGGTCGACACAGGGATGAACGCGGGCGCGGACGGCAATCGCTCGAATGGAGGCAGCGCTCGAGTGCGGCGCTGGAACCACCGTGCCCGTGGCTGATTCGCCGCTGCCCGACCCGACAGCCCCTGCGCACAAGGCCCGCCCGGCAGCGAGCGTCGCCGACCGTGTCACGTCGAGCTCCTACCCTCTGTCCATGACGGAGCCGACGCCAGGGTTGTACGAGCAGCTCGTCACCGAGCGGTTGCGGGCGAAGCTCGACGAGCTCGCCGGGCAGCTCGTGAAGACCAGCGCGCTGGAGAGCGCCGAGGCGTCGGATCGCATCGCCTGGCACGTCAGCAACCAGATCGACCAAGCACTGCGCGATGTGCCCGACCGCGACCGGGTGCGTGTTGGGGTCGCCGTGGCTCGGGCGTTGCTCGACCGGCTCGGCGAGTTCGCCGAAGTCGACGCCGACCCCGGTGATCGGCCCGTCGATGCCGCCGAGGTCCTGCACGCCATCCTGCGACCCAACCCCGACGGCACCGCCGCAGCGCTCGACGTGCCGCTCATACCCCTGCTCGACACCACGCTGCTCACCAACGCGCCCGGCGAGCCCGGACTGTGGCACCAGCTGCGCTCGGAGATCGCGTCGGCCGACGAGATCGATGTCGTCATGGCCTTCATCCGCCGCAGCGGCATCAAGCCCCTCACCGACGCGCTGCGCCGGCACTGTGCGGACGGGCGACCGCTGCGGGTCCTCACCACCACCTACACCGACTCCACCGAACGCGCCGCCCTCGACCTACTCGCCTCGCTCGGCGCCGACATCCGCGTCTCCTACGACACCAGCACCACCCGCCTGCACGCCAAAGCCTGGGTGTTCGGCCGCCAGAGCGGCTACGCCACCGCCTACGTCGGGTCGTCCAACCTCACCCACTCGGCCACCGTCGCCGGCCTCGAATGGAACGTCCGCCTCTCGGCCGCCCGCAACCCCGACGTGCTCGCCAAGTTCGCCGCCACCTTCGACAGCTACTGGGAAGGCGGCGACTTCGTCGCCTACGACCCCGAACAGTTCGACACCGAACGCGAACGCGCCGGCCGCACCGACCACGGACCCCACGTCATCCTCAGCCCCATCGAGCTGACACCGCACCCGTTCCAGGAGCGCTTGCTCGAGCTCATCGAGGTCGCCCGCCGGCGAGGCCGCCACCGCAACCTGCTCGTCGCCGCCACCGGCACCGGCAAGACCG
Source organism: Acidimicrobiales bacterium (assembly GCA_046290435.1). Lineage (GTDB taxonomy): Bacteria > Actinomycetota > Acidimicrobiia > Acidimicrobiales > UBA8592 > CAVQUE01. The sequence continues at coordinate 38,635 of JBKAGO010000071.1, read as the reverse complement.
TCATGGCCGCCGTCGACTACGCGCGCCTGCGGCCCCGGCTCGACCGCGACCGGCTCCTGTTCATCGCCCACCGCGAAGAGATCCTCGACCAAAGCCTCGCCACGTTCCGCCACGCGCTGCGCTCGCCAGCGTTCGGCGAGAAGTGGGTCGGCGGCGCCCGCCCCACCCGCTACGAGCACGTCTTCGCCTCCATCCAGAGCCTCGCCAACGCCGACCTCGACGCACTGGCGCCCGACCACTTCGACGTCGTCATCGTCGACGAGTTCCACCACGCCGCTGCCCCCACCTACGACCGGGTCGTCGCCCACCTGACGCCCCGCGAGCTGCTCGGCATGACTGCCACCCCCGAACGCAGCGACGGGCGATCGATCCTCGGCTGGTTCGACGACCGCATCGCCGCCGAGCTGCGCCTGTGGGACGCCATCGACGGCCAGCACCTCGCCCCGTTCCAGTACTTCGGCATCCACGACGGCCTCGACCTCACCGACATCCCCTGGCGCCGCGGCCACGGCTACGACATCGGCGCCCTCGAGACGCTCTACACCAGCAACGACGCCTGGGCCCGCCTCGTCGTGAAGCAGCTCGCCGACCACGCCGACCCCGCCACGATGCGCGCCCTCGGGTTCTGCGTCAGCATCGCCCACGCCCACTTCATGGCCGACCGCTTCAACCGCCACGGCATCGCTGCCGTCCCCGTCAGCGGCGACACACCCCGCCTCGAACGTGAGGATGCGCTGCGCGACCTCGCCGACGGGCGGGTCCGCATCGTGTTCTCCGTCGACCTGTTCAACGAAGGCGTCGACATCCCCGACGTCGACACCATCGTCATGCTCCGCCCCACCGAGAGCCCCACGCTGTTCCTCCAACAACTCGGCCGTGGCCTGCGCAAGACCCGCACCAAGGGCTCCTGCACCGTCCTCGACTTCGTCGGCACCCACCGCACCGAGTTCCGCTTCGACCGCCGCTACCGAGCCCTGCTCGGCGGCACCCGTCGCGACGTCGAGACCGCCGTCAAGGCGCAGTTCCCGTTCCTCCCGGCCGGCTGCCACATGGAGCTCGACACTGTCGCATCCGACGTCGTGCTGCGCAGCATCCGCAACGCCATCCCCAGCCAGTGGCCCGCCAAGGTCGACGAGCTCCGCTCGCTCCGTCGTGCCCGACCCGACATCGGCCTGGCCGACTACCTCGACGAAACCGGCCTCGACCTCGACGACGTCTACTCGGGCAACAGAGGCTGGTCCGACCTACTCGCCGCAGCCGGCGCCCCCGTGCTCACTGCAGGCCCCAGCGAAACCCCGCTGCGCCGGGCCATCGGGCGGCTGCTGCACGTCGACGACAGCGAACGCCTCGACGCCTGGCGGTCACTCCTCGCCGATCCCGATGCTCCCCCCGTGGCCGCGCTGCCCGAGCGGCGTCGACGGCTGCTGCACATGCTCGTCGCTGCGGCCACTGACCAGGTCATCGACAAGGACGTCAGCCTCCAACAGGCCACCGACCTGTTGTGGGCCCACCCACAGGTGCGAGCCGAACTGCTCGAGCTGCTGGGCGTCCTCGACGACCGCATCGACCACATCCACGTGCCGCTGGCCACCCACCCCGACGCGCCCCTGCAGATCCACGCCCGCTACACCCGCATCGAGATCCTCACCGCCATGGGTCTCGGCACCTGGGCAGGCGACTCACCCGGCGGCGAGCGCTCCGCCAAGGTCGCCTCCTGGCAGAGCGGCGTGTACTGGGCCAAAGACGCCGGCGCCGACCTGTTCGCCTTCACCCTCGACAAGACCAGCGGCGGCTTCTCCCCCACCACCCGCTACCGCGACTACGCCATCAGCCGCAGTCTCATCCACTGGGAGAGCCAGTCCGCCACCCGAGCCGACAGCGACACCGGCCTGCGTTACCGCCACCATGCCCAGCGCGGCCACACCATCCTGCTGTTCTGCCGAAAGAACACCGACGACCGCGCCTTCTGGTTCCTCGGCCCCGCCACCTACCGCAGCCACACCGGCGAACGCCCCATGGCCATCACCTGGCAACTCCACCAACCACTCCCCGGCGACCTCTTCCAATCCTTCGCCGCCGCCGTCGCCTGAGGTTCTTCACCCCAGACGCCCTTTCGCCGGGGCATCCTCACCGCCATGCACGTGACCCCTCTCCCGCCTCCCAAGGCCCCCGGCGCCTTCGGGATCGTGGCGTGGCGCTGGGACATGACCGAAGACCAATGACGGCGGCTTCCAACGGTCGGTGCACGGTCCCAGTGATGATGACTGGCGCTGGTGACAGCGACCAACCGCTGGAGATTCAAGGGGACGCCTCATGCACTGTGTAGGAGCGAGCGCCAGGAGATTCGTGCTGCGTTGAGCGCGAACCCGGCGGTGTCATTCGCTGCGATCGGCCGGGCTCTCGGTCGTTGCCCCAGCACGATCAGTCGTGAAGTCGGCCGCAACGGGGGACGATCATCGGTGCGCGCAACGCGTCGGCGCTGGTGACCATCAGCGAACGCCTCAGCCGCACACCCAAGCCAACCTCGACGCGATCACCGCCACCGTCAACGGGCTGCACCGCCGCTCTCTCGCCGGCGACACAGCAGTCCAACGCTACGCTGCCTTCGCCGTGTGCCGACCGCTGGAGCTCGCCCTCGTAACCCTCGTCGAGTGGTTCGAGGCGACGCCGCTGACGTCACCGAGACCGTCGACTACCTCGTGAAGATCCACCGCAGCGACGACGACTGACCGACACCATCCCCGAACGCTCATGACCTCCCAATCGATGGCGACAAACCACCCTTCAGCAAGCGAGGCCCGGAATGGATGAGCATCCCGCCAACACCACGATCTTCCACCTCAGCCGCGGCGGCTGCAGCGCAACCGGCGAGCTGACGGGCGACGGGTTCCTGGTGCACGCTGGTGCGGTCGGCAACACTCATACTGCACCGTCATTCGCCGGCACTGCGGCCGAAGCGGTGCGCAAGGAGTTGCTAAGCGCGGGCCGCCTCCGGCTCGACGAGGATCGGATCATCCTCGAAACGGATCACGAGTTCAGCTCGCCGTCGGGAGCGGCATCGGTTCTGCTGGGGCATCGAGCGAGCGGCTACAACCGCTGGCTAACCGACGACGGTCGGGAGCTGGGGACCATCCTTCGGCCAGCCGGCGAATCTATGGAGACGACCTTCCGACGACGCTGGTTTCAGGCGCACGTCGACCGGTTCGTCTCGGACTCCGAGGTCTTCGAAACCGTCGCTTCTCGCTTCGCTGGGTATCGGGCGAGCACCGAGGAGGGTCTGGGATTCCTGGCAGAGCTTCGCCGCACGCGTGACCTCGATGCCTTCCACGAAGCTCTCAAGCCGTGGGCGATGCATCGGCCGTACGGGTTCGGCAGCCCAAGCGGACTGATGTTCTTCACCCAGCTGCTGAAGAACTCCCAGGATCCCGACGTCCTCACCGACGTACTGATCGAGTGCTTGGCTGCACCCGCAGATGACGACGAGGCCCGGGCGAAACTCGAACGGATCACCGCGCACGTCGAAGAGATCCGGGTCGGCAACCACCCCGCGCCGGGTCATGCCCCCTTCTTGCTCTCGTACTTCTGGGCCTTCGCCGATCCTGAGCGCTGGCCGGTCGCTTGGGCCAGCACCGTCGCCTACCTGGAAACCTCGACTGGCCAACCACTCCCCGACCTTCCCGTCGAGCGGTACATGCAGTATCTCGAGCTTGCACGCGAGGTAACCGACGACTTGGTCGAACTCGAGACGACCGCAGCTTGGTGGAACGAGACAAGACCCGTGTTCCTCGACCCCGTGCTGGCCGACCGCTGCGCGTTCGGGCGTGACGATGCTGGGAACCCCGAGTATGAGCTCTGGACGAATGCTCGGGCGCTCGTGGGGATCTCTACCTACTTCGGCAACACGCTCGCAGAAACAGTGGCGGAGGCTGTCGGACGCGAGCTCGTGCCGAGGAAGCCGCTACTCGAGTGGGCCAAAGGGCGAGCGCGCGCCGATCTCTGGGCAGACTGGTGGACAGTCGACGCGAACGGTCTGGGCATCCGCCTCTGGGTGGACCAAGGCGGAGCAGCCATCGCCCTGCGGCCAGGCCTTCAGCGGAAGGGCTGGTATCAGCAAGCCGGCGAGCTGGTGAAGAAGCACGACATCCCGGGCATGAGGTTCCTTGGAGGCCCACGTAGTGCACAGCTCGGCGACGACGTCGGCCTGCAGGGCCGGTCAGGCGAGTTCGTCTACGGACGCTGGTTCACTCCGGATGAGTTCGAGGGTCTCGATCTCCGCCACGAAGTCGAGGCAACCGCCGCTGCGCTCCAGGCGCCGCTCGACGAGCTGCACGCCGTTGCGACAGGCACCCAGCTCATCGACGCTCAAGAAGAGGACGAGCTGACACCCCTGGTATTGGAGTTCAAGCACGCACGTGGCTACCCGACCGCTGCCGACGAAGCCGACCAAGCCGACCGGGAGCGATTCGCCGAGATGCTGGCGGCCGACACCATCGGACTCGTCGACGTCTCCGATCTCCGCCAGATCTGGAGCACGAGTCGGTACGGCAACGCCGGGACGACGTCGGATCTGAACCGGGCGTTCCGCAACGCCGACGCCGCCGAGCACGACCGGATGCTCAGCTCACTGAGCTACCTCTGCTGGGGTCATGCGCCCGACGCCGAACGCATCGACTCGCTGCTATCGGACGACCAGCACCGCATCGCCGGCCTGAGCGAATCGGTCGTCATGAAGCTGCTGGCCATCTGCCACCCCGACCGCTACCTCGCCGTCTTCCCCTCCAGCGGCCCGAAGGGCAAACGTCGTGCGCTCCAGAAGCTGGGGATCGCCGAGCCGAGCGGCAGCCGCGGCGAGGTGCAGGTTGCCGCCAACCAGGCGCTGTACGAGCGACTCGCGCCGCTGTTCCCCGGCGACGCCTGGGGCATGACGCTGTTCCTGTACTGGTACCTCGAACGCGAAGACGAAGACGCCGACGAGCAGGTCACATTCGAGGAGAAGCTCGACAAACTGGCCGAGGAGCTCCTGGTCCCCCGCAGCTTCCTCGAAGACATCGTTGCGCTCATCGAGGACAAGGGACAGGTGATCTTCTACGGACCACCCGGCACCGGCAAGACCTACCTGGCCCGCAAACTCGCCGAGGTGCTGGTCTCGGACCCCACGCGGCGTTCGCTGGTGCAGTTCCACCCGTCGAGCTCCTACGAGGACTTCTTCGAGGGCTACCGGCCCGAATCCGGCGACGACGGCGAGATGACCTACCGCCTCACCCCCGGACCGCTCGCCCTGCTGGCCGAACGAGCCGCGGATGCTCCCGGTAAGCGGCACCTGATGATCATCGACGAGATCAACCGGGCCAACCTCCCGAAGGTCTTCGGGGAGCTGCTGTTCCTCCTCGAGTACCGCAACGAGCAGGTCCGCACCCTCTACCGGCCAGAGGACGCCTTCCAGCTGCCACGCGACCTGTGGTTCATCGGCACGATGAACACCGCCGACCGCTCGATCGCCCTCGTCGACGCCGCCCTGCGCCGCCGGTTCCACTTCATCCCGTTCTTCCCCAACGACGGAGCGATGAAGGGCCTGCTGGACCGATGGCTCGCTGCCGAACACGAACCCGCCTGGGTGGGCGAGCTCGTCGCACACGTGAACGACGAGCTCGAACGAGAACTCGGCGGACCGCACCTGCTGATCGGCCCCAGCCACTTCATGAAGAAGGGCCTCGACGTCGACGCAATGCGTCGCATCTGGGCCTACAACATCGAGCCCTTCATCGAGGACCAGTTCTTCGGCGACCGGGACAAGATCAAGTCCTTCCGCTTCGACGAGGTCTACCGCCGCTACCGCGAACGCGCCGGCCTCGACGAGATCGAAGCCCTCGACGCCGAAGCGGCCGAGATCGAAGCCGCCACCGACGACGAAGCGCTCGCCGTGCCTGCGGTTGAGGCAACGGTCGGAGTGCCTGCGGCGGCTCCTACCGATGTCCCGGCTGCCGTTGATGGAGAGGGCGACGCCGATCTCGACGAGATACCCGAGCCGGCGTGAGCCTGCGCATCGACGACCTCGTCGAGTACGAGAGCGTCGAGATCGCCCTCGACGATCACCGGGCTCGACGGCTCGGCGCTGCCAGCGGAGGTGCGCTGACCGTGGCGACCACCGCCCGATCGGGTCATTGGCGCCTCACCGCGTCGAGCAAGGTCGGGACGCTGGTCATCGACGACATGACGGTGCTGATCCGCCCCAAGATCAGGCCCGAGAACCTGTTCCTGCTTCTCGAAGTCGGGCTGCCGCCCGACGCCTGGCGCCGTGAGGCCTTCGACTACTCGACCAACGCAGACCTGCTGCCGTCGATCGTCGCCTTCTTCGCCCGCACCCTCGAGACCACCCTGGGGCGCGGCGTCGTCCGGAACTACCGGGCCCACGAGGAACGGCTCGTGGCGCTGCGGGGACGCATCGACATGCCGGCCCAGTTCCGCACCGCCGGCATCCGGGTGCCCGTGGCGTGCCGGTTCGACGAGTACACCGCCGACACCGACGAGAACCGATACCTGCGCGCCGCAGTCCGCCTGGCGATGCGGGTGCCCCGTGTCGCCGCCGAAGACCGGCGACGCCTCATGCATCAGCTGGTCGCCCTCGAAGAGGCAGCCGACGTGGCGGTCGTCGCCGACGACCTCGACCGGATTGCGATCACCCGACTGAACGCCCACTACGAACCGGCCCTCCGCCTCGCCCGGCTGCTGCTGGCCAACCTGACGCTGGTCGATCAGCGAGGCCAGAGCACTGCGGCGTCGTTCATGGTCGACATGCCCCACCTCTTCGAACGCTTCGTGACGTCCCGCCTGCGCCGGGCTCTCGCAGGCCGGCTCGACGTGTGGGACCAGTACCCGACGTCGCTCGGCGAACGGCGACAGATCCCGATGCGCCCCGACCTCGTGTTCAAGCGCCGCGACGTGCCCGTGTTCGTGGGCGACATCAAGTACAAACTCACGAGCGACGCCGTCGGCCGCCAACCCGACTACTACCAGCTCCTCGCCTACACCACCGCCCTCGACCTCCCCGAAGGCGTCCTGATCTACTGCCTCACCGAAGGCGGCCGCCCCGAACGCAGCGTCACGATCCGTCACGCCGGCAAGGTCCTCCACACTCTCGCCATCGACCTCACCGGCCCACCCGAGTCGGTGGATCAAGAGATCAGAGCCACCGCCGACTGGATCGCAACGAGAGCCCGAGTGCTGGTCTGAGCGCTGACGAGCTCGCTGACTCTGACACGCATCGAGTGCCATCCGAAGGTCGTCACGTCGGGGCCGGCCAAATCCTGGCCGACCCCGAGAGCAAGATGAGTCTCAAGGAATCGGGGCTAGCACCGACTCTCAGGACCGATCATCACAGATGAAAGGGAAACAGCAGGGCCTGCCAGCGCCCACCCTGCTGGCGCTGCATACCCAGGATCCCAACCTGCGCTTCGGTGGCTATCCACGCCGACCTGCCGAGGATGGGACAGTAGCGATCGAAGTTGCTTGTATGGCCCGGGTATCTGCTGTTCCAGCCCTCCTCGCCGTAGCAGTCACCCGAGAGCGGCCCTGTCCCCACGGTTGAGCGCCCGAACGACCCGAACTCCCTGCAGCCGTTCGTTGTCCAAACCCAAGCGAACTGCGCCATAGGGATCGAAGCGGTTCAGGTCTACGGCGCTGTCGCCCAGGAGCCGCTCGTCACCTTCACGACGCGCATCCGATTGCCCGCCTTGTTCACCTTCAACGTGACGACCGCCGAGGTGCTGGCAGGACCAGCGATGGCATCGCCGTGTTGCTTCACGTTGGAGAAGACGACCCGGATGCGGCCCTTGTGGATGGAGACCCTGTCGATCTCCCCGCTCTCGAAAATGTCGATCCGCCTGAGCATGTTGTAGGCCTCGATCTTTGCGACCGGACGCTGGCGCCCGTTCCACAGCACCAGGACAGGGCTGACGATCCGATGACTGGTGCAGTTCAACACCCCCACGGTTGCTCGCCGCCCGACGTGGGCGACCCTGCCGCGATCCCGGACGCCGTCGTGAAGCGCCGCGCCGTAATAGCTGCCGTGGAGCATCCCGGAGCCAGGCACGACACCGTTGTTCAGCCGACCAGCACTGAAGCGCCCGCAGAGAGCGGGCACGCGGGCCCTGTTCATCCAATCGAAGCCGGTCGGCGGTGTAACTGCGGCGGTCGTCGTCTCCGGGAGCGCCACAGCCGGCGACGGGTCGGGCGGTAACACAGCCGGCGACGGGTCAGGTGGTAGCGGATCAACTCCTCTCGGGTTCTCTTGCACGGCATGCGCCGGATTCGCAGGCAGTAACGCCGCCAACATGGCGAGCAGCATCAGGGCCCCCAGTCGGGCCCATCCGCGTCGGCGCTGTGGATCGAGTTCAAGGGTCGGCATGGTCTGCTCCGGTAGTCATTGCGCTTTCCGCACCACGGCGAGTCCGTCCCGCCATGGGGACCATTCGGAGCGCGATTCCAAGCCCATGACCGACGATGTGTTCGGTCTGCGAAGCAGAACGTCGGCCCCATCTCCGGAGTGCTCCAGATGGATCACCCGAACGAACTGCCACCGCCAACGAGCTGGGTGATCACACCCACACGCAGCCGCCAGCACGAGCCGACCATGGACCCGTCGACTCAATTCGAAGAGCGAGTCGGCATCCACGCCAGATAGTGGCTCCCACGGCCTACTGCGCCATCGTTCGACTCCAGCCGCACGGCCGCCTTCGAATCGCTTCGCCGTCCGAGCTCCAGCACCGGGTCCAGCGAATCGCCTCGACAGGTCGAAGCAGCACCCGAGCACGTTCACCATCTGCTTATCGGCGACGGACCAGAGAATCGGATGGGCGTGGGCGGCGCCCAGCACAGCATGACCAGCCGTCCATTGGCTGACTTCAAGGCACCCTTGACCATCGGGCGTAAGTGACCCCGGAACTCCGTGCATACAGCCACAACCCGGCGATGGGCTCACCGGAAGCGAGGGCCAAGCCCCAGCCTGACGCAGCTTCCACCCGACCCGTCCATCCTCGGCCGTCGTCATGCCGCCTTCTGTGAGCGGGTCGGGACAGTCGACCGACCATCGCCATGGGCCGAGACGCCCATGAACAGCCGCTGCGGCGTGTTTGGGCCGAACGAGCTAGAGCCATCTGCTGTCGGGGGCTACACATGGGATGAATCACCCGATGCTTCAGCTGAATTTCCGATTCAGATTGCCCTGACAGCGACAAGGACACGCAATTTGAGCCTATAGGACCCGGGCGAACCGAACGCATCGTCGGTCATCTCCCACCAAGCGATACCGACAGTCTGCTTGCAGTCGAACACCAACTCCGGTGTTGGGCCGCAACGTCAGCGATTCCCGAAAGGAAGCCAGGCAACGACACACCTCCTGACTTCCAGACAGACAGCCGGAAATCCCCGAAAGGATCCAACCATGAAGCCAAAGCCATTCTTCGCATGCCTCCTAGCCCTTACGCTTGTTGCGTCGCTTACGCCATCGGCGCGGGCATACAGCGGCCCGGTAGCGACTGGACCGTCAACGCAAGGTGAGGCCCAATGGGATCGAGACCTTGGGGCATCAAAGGCAAAAGCGGTCCAGATGCTACCGCGAGTTCAGGATTCTGAATTTATTGGTCGACCCTGGCAGTGCAGACTGCCTTGGGGAACACGGGCGTGCCGCAGTTGGAGGCTCTATGCTGCCCTCTGGTGGGATCTGCAATGGACCACCCTGCGCGAGCAAGTCGTTGCGAGCCTGATGTCTGTCGCCGGAGAGAACTACTATGACGCCGCCATGAGGTATGCAGCGTCATCCGGGCGCAATGGTCGAAGCGAGTGTCGGATTGCCGTTCGAGACCAAGTCAGAGAATACCTCAATGGCGAGTACCAGAACGGGCAGTTGGCGGGCTACTTCAGACTGGGCTTCCGCGTGTCCACGTCTCGCGTGCGGGGCATACCGCAAGTCCTGACAATGCCACCTGCCGAACAAGTGCTCAAGGCCGCAATCGACCTGGGAAGCAAGCTTCATTCGCAATCTGCCGCACGCGACGTTCTTGCACTAAATCCCTGCGCGATGCCGTGACCTCCAGATACGTATACATATCGACCCAAAAGGCGCGCGGGTCAGTGGCCAACATCTCACTGATCTAGCGAATTTTTACGCCACTCAAGAGTCGAGGCTTGCTTCTGCAAGCCCCGACTTACCGACGACGTTTTACTACAGAATGCTGTGGTCAGCTTCCCGCCGCCATGGTCAACCTCAGCCCGATTCACGATCGCGCCAGCGAGGTCTAGCATCACCCTTGATGCAATCAATCTCTGTAGCTGCGGAGTCTTTGGGGCGAGGCATCAGGCAACGCTGTCACGTCTGTCGGCTCCGGCCGTAGTCAACAAACGCCGCCGCTGGATCAGCTCACTGCGGTGAGCAGGTCCGAGACAATGGTGCCCTCGCCGTGGAGGGCCACTGTCAGGGTGTCGGTAGCGCGGGTCATGCCCACGTAAACGAGGCGGCGCTTGGTCTCGTCATCTGCGCCGCGACCGGCTTGCACGTCGTCGAGGCCCAACAGGTAGACGTGGGGGAATTCCAGGCCCTTCACGATCTGGATGGTGGCGCCTACGACCTTGTCGCCGCAGCGGACCAGTTCCTTCTTGGCCTCGGGGCTGTGTGATGCGTCGTGGTACGGGATCCCAGCGTCCTTCATGGCGTAGAAGAGCTGCTTGCGGACCTTGGCGTTGCCGACCAGCACGGCGGTGTCGCGCCAGCGAGCTCCTGCATCGTGGGCCGCCCGGATCCCCGACGTCACCTCCGTCATCGCAGCATTCACCGATGCGCACTGCACGACCTTGGGGTACGGGCCGGAGCGGGCGCTGGCTTCTGGCGGGACGATGACGTGGGGGTCGTCGATCTCGGCCTCGAGGGTCTCGGTGCTGGCTCCGGCCTGGAGGAACTTGTAGGCGACATCGAGGATCTCGCGGGTGTTGCGGTAGTTCAACCGCAGCAGCTTCGTACGACCACGGCCGCTGGTACCCGGCGGCGTCCACCGCGACTGGCGGCGGTAGATGTTCTGCGCCCCATCGAGGGCGATGATGAACTGGTCCTCGCCATCGTCGAGAAACGCATGGGCCAACTCGGTGCCGACATCGTCGAGATCCTGCGCCTCGTCGAGGAGCACCGCCGCGAAACGGAGATCACGAAGCGGCCGGTTCTGCATCACCTTCAGCGCTTCGGCACGCTGCTGACGGAACATCTCGTCGCCGCTACCAGTCAGGCGAACGCCGGCCTTCTGACATACCCGCCACGCCAGACCGTCGAGGGTCGAAACCTTCACGTTGGGCAGGTCGACCAGCTGCACACCCAGCGCGTCGGCGAGTGGGCGGTTGTAGCAGCACACCAGGAAGCTCTTCGACGGGAAGGCCTCGGCCAGGAAGCGAGCACGGAACGTCAGCGCCAGCGTCTTCCCGGAACCAGCGACACCCTTGATCACCCGGTAGCCGGAACCCAGGTGACGGGCCAGACGCTCCTGCTCGCGGTCGAGCACGGCGATCACGTCCTCGCCCCCATCGGCCGGTGGGCGGAACACCATCTGGCCATCGGCGGACTGCGCCTCGGGCCGGCGGATGACGATCTCGGGGTACAGCTTCGCCCGTACCGTCCGCTCCTGCGGTTCGGTCAGCCGGGTCGGCGCACCGCTCCTGCCAACGATCCGACCGATCGCAGTGCGCGTCACACCGGCCCTGAGATCGTCCTTGGTGAGGAAGCGGCCCGGGTCGTCGAACCCTGCTGCAGCGATCGCGGCACGATCGGCTCGCGGCACCGCTGCAGTGACCGCCACCGGCACCTGCGAAACGCTGGCCGTGCGACGGAGCTGCTGGACCAGCGCTTGCTGGCATCCGTCGAGGCCGGCGACCAGATCTTCGAACGGCACCGCTTCGAGGCGCTTCAGGATCTTGCCGGCCTCGCGGGTCAACGTCCGGGCACCACCCGACACCACATGCACCAACAACACGCCGCTGGCCGGGTCGAGCACCACCAGATACGGCTCGTCGTCTTCGCCCTCGAGCCACACCGTGACGTCGTCCTCGACCAGGTCGCGCAGCGCCGTTGCCACGTCTCGGACAGCTTGCGGGACGTCGCTCCGCGACCCCAGGTTCTCCGGCAGCAGGAACGCCACTGCTCAGCCCTCCCCTTCGATTCGATGCGACGGCCGCAGCGTCACCCAAGGGCGACCGTTCTTCTCTACGTCGGCCTCGACGATCTGACCTGAAGCGATGAGGTCATCGACGGCCCGGGTGACGCCCCGTGCGCCCAGCGCACCGAGCATCCCGAACTGGGGATGGTCCTGCAGGCGAGGATGGAGATCGAACCCGTCGGTGTCGCCGAGCAGGCAGCGTTCGATGTTGCGTCGACTGAAGTCGCCGCCGGCCAGGTCTTCGACGAGCCCCAGGATCACCAGCGGCGCCGGTATCGCTCGATCCAGGTGCTCGCGGCTGATGTCGCTGTCCTTCCACGGCCGGGGCAGGTCCGGCACACAGACGTCGCAAGCCTCGCACCGACGGGCCACGTCGACCCCGAGATAGGTCAACAACCGGTAGCGGCGGCATTCGTGTTCGTTACTCCGGTAGGCCTTGGCGTCGTCGGACAGTTGACGCACGGCGCGTCGGCGGGCGTCCGCGGCCATGCGGATCGCAGCGAAGTCCGGCTCGAAATCCTCGATCGCCCGGAGATGCAGCGCCGTGCGCCACCCCACGAACCCGAGCACATCGCGACGATGCAGCTCCAGCAGGTTGCGCTCGATCACCGAGGGCTCCATGCCCAGGCGCTCCGCCCACGTCATCAGGTGGAAGTCCGACGAACCGCGAGCGACGCAGTGATCGAGAATCGTTCGGGTGTGTGGCGGGAACTCCACGCCACGCGCCCGCGCGGCGTCGTACAGATCACGGGAGTCTCGGTGCACCTGCACCCGTCCCTCCCAGGTCATGTCCTCGTACCGCTGCAGCGCCTTGACCTGAACCAGATAGTGGACCGCCATCGCCACCTGCTCGCTCTCGACCTGGCTGCCCACCACTGCCTTGACCCGGCCGGTCAGATCCTCGACCGTCAGGTAGTGCTCTCCCCCGGCCAGCACCGTCCACGTCGCCCGGGCGACATCGAGCTCGGGCGCCGCGCTCTTGATGAACAGCCCGTGGATCCAGCAGTCGCGTGGTGACGCCAACAGCACGCAGGCGCCGTGCTCGGGCCCCGACCCGTCGATGGCGCCGCGGGCTGCGCGTCCGGTCTCCTGGATGTACTCCTCGACCGACAACGGCATCTCGAGATGCACGACGAGCGCGATGTCGGGCTTGTCGATGCCCAGGCCGAACGCCTTCGTCGCAACCACCACATCGATCTCGCCCTCGCGGAAGGCCTCTTCGGTGTAGAGGCGCAGCGCGCTCTCCATGCCGCCGTGATACGGCTGGGCGACGTGGTTGTCGGCCCGCAGCAGCTGAGCGAGCTGCGTGGCTTTGGCCTTCGACGGCACGTACACGATCGCCGAGCTGCCCCGGAAGGAATCGAGGATCTGCAGGAGGCGGACCTCTCGGTCCTCTGCGCTCGAGCACTGCTCGATGTAGTAGCGGAGCTCCTGGCGGTCCGGATCGGTTTCGAGCGCACCATCACGCAACCGCAGACCGAGGTTGTCGACGATCTCGGCCCGCACCTTCGGCGTCGCCGTGGCGGTGGCGGCCAGGATCGCAGGGCGGCGACCCTCGGTCAGCGACGCGATCGCAGCCGGTATCGACGCGTACTCGGGCCGGAACGAATGACCCCACTGCGAGATGCAGTGCGCCTCGTCCACCACCAGGCGAGCGACGTCGACGTCGCCGAGACTCTGGCGGAACCGCTGAGACCACAATCGCTCCGGCGACACGTACAGCAACTTGTAGGCGCCGGCGCGAGCCCGAGCGAGCACCTCGTCCTGCTCGGCCATCGATTGACCGCTGTGGATCGACGCCACCTTGGTCAGTCCCCGAGCCCGCAGGCCCTCGACCTGGTCGCGCATCAACGCCACCAGCGGCGACACCACCATGGTCAGGCCAGGTCGCAGCAGCGCTGGGATCTGGAAGGTCAGCGACTTCCCGGTGCCCGTCGGCAGCACGGCCAACACGTCCTGGCCGGCGACGAAACGGGTCATCACCTCCAGCTGGCCCGGGCGCCACGAATCGAAGCCGAGGCGCTCGCGAACCTTTTCGAGACGCGAGAGCACCACCGCCGAATCGGTGATGTCGACGTCGCTCAGCTCCATCTCCTCGATGTCGGCCCATGGGTCGATGCTGGAGATGCCGAGCACCGCAGCCAGCAGGTCGTCCGGGCAGGGCACGCCGAGGTGGTCGGCGATGGCCCGGTAGCCCTCGACCGCCGTGTCGGGTTGGCAACGCTTCGGCGGACCGGGCAGCGAGTCGAGGAACGTCTCCCGGTAGCGGACGGGCTTGCGGAGCCGCTTGTCGAGCAGCACTGCAACGCCGACGTCCTCCTCGGAACGGATGAGCCGGCCGTAGCCCTGCACGAACCGCAGCACAGCCTCGGGGATCAGATACGACCCGAACGGATCGAGGCCCTTGCGCTCCAGCGCCTCCATCCTGGCGGCGATGATGGGATCTGCAGGCGACGAGAAGGGCAGCTTCTCGATCACGAGGAGACTGAGCGCCTCGCCGGGGATGTCCACGCCCTCCCAAAACGACCGGGTGGCCAGCAAGCTCGTGGTGGTCTCGTGACGCATGCGGTCGACCAGGGCAGGTGCCGGCTCGTCGCCCTGGCACAACACGGGGATCTGGACGGGCTCGAGGATGGGCCTGACGTGATCACGCACTGCCGTCATGCGCGATCGTGCCGTGAACAGGCCCATCGCCCGGCCACCGGTCAACATGAACAGCCGGGCGAACTCGTCGGCCTCGGCCAACGCGAATTCGTCCATCAGCCCGCCCCGAGGCGTCGGGAGGTGATCAGGCAGCACGAGCATCGCGTTGTCGGCCGACTCGGCGAACGGTGACGGCAACACCTTCGGCACGACCGACCGCAAGCCGAGGCGGGCGACCAGATGCTCCATGCTGCCGGCCACCCGGAGCGTTGCCGACGTCAGCACCACCGACGACAGCTCGCCCCAGAGTTCCGCGAGCCTGCCGGCAACCTCCAGCGGGACACGCTGCGCGGTCCAGGTCCACTGCGTGGTGGTGCGGCTGACGTCGAGGAGGTTGATCCACTGTTCTTCGTCGACGGCATCGACGATCTCGATGAGGGTCGTGGCGCAGCCCCTTGCGGTACGACCCATGCGGGCGATCTCGTCCTCCAGGCGCCGCTGGCGATACGGGCGACGTAGCTCCGCCGGGACAGCCAAGCCCTGAAGTGCGTCGGCCAGCTCGATCAGCGCATGGGCGAGTGCGCCGGCGCTGGTCCGCAGCGGCCGGAACGCCGCCCGGTCGGTGTCGAAACCACGCCGGAGCCGATACGACACCCCGAACCGAGCGATCTCCCCGGCACTCACCGCGCTCCGACTGCGCACATACTCGATCACCAGCGGGCCGAGCTCGTCGTTGGCAGCGCGGCATACGTCGAGCGCCTCGACCACCCGGGCGATGGCCGGGTCGGAGCGGGACGTGTTGGTGGCATCGAGGTAGCGGCCCAAGGTGCCCCACTTGCGCACCGGGTCGTGCAGCGTCGCCAAGAGCCGATCGACGGCTGCTGCGCTCACGTTCTCGGTCAGCGCCGCGGTTGCCGACTCCTCGAGGTTGTGGGCCTCATCGAGCACGAGATAGTCGCCGTCTTCCAGGATTGCGCTGCGGCGCAGCAGGACAGCGTGGTTGACGATCGCCAGGTCTGCAGACTCGAGGCCCTCGAGCGCCCGACGGAAGAAGCAGAGGTCATCGAGCGGCGTGATCGCCACTCCCGGATCCGAGTCGATGCTCAAGCGCCAGCGCAGCGTCGCAAAGCCGGGCAGGCGCTCCTCGAGCGACCAAGCCCGTAGGTCGTCCCAATCCCCCGTCGGCGTCCGGGCGACCCAGCCGACGATCACCGCGAGCGCCAGGGCTTCCAGGGCATCGCCCGAAGCGCCGTCGAGTGCGCCGTCGAGCGCATCGAGGGACACGTAGTTCTCCATGCCCTTGATCAGCACCCAGTTGACCGGGCCCAACGTGAGCTCGATCTCGTGCAACGACGCCAGGATCTGGCTCTGGAGCACCTTCGAATGGGTGGCCACCACCACCGGCTCGCCCTGTGCCTGGGCCCAGGCGATCGCCGGCACCAGGTAGGCCAGGGTCTTGCCGGTGCCCGTCGGCGCCTCGATCATGCAACGCTCGCCCCGCACGAATGCATCGGCGATCGACGAAGCCATCTCCTCCTGCTGGACGCGGTAGCGGCGGCCCGCGATCGCAACGAGCTCGCCACCCTCAGCGAGCGGAGCGACGGCGTCGATCGGATCGAAGCTGCCGGTGGGGGGTGCAGCGTGTCGCCGTTGGGGCTGCGGCACGACCTGTTCGAGGATCGGTACGTCGGGTGCCTCGGACAACCAGGCAGACCAAGGATGACCGCTGCGGTGGAGCAGCTCACGCTGCAGGCAGCGGTCGGGCTCCGCGCCGCTCAGGGCTTCGAGCATCATCGCCAGGATGGCGACCGTCGCACGAGCATCGTCGAGCGCCCGGTGGGCGACCGGCTCGGTGTTGTCGGGAAGAAGCTCGGAGAGATATTCGAGCGACCGTCCCTTCGGCGGCACTGTGCCGTCGACATCGGGCAACACGTCGATCCCGGCACGGGGCGCAAAGACGTGCGCGAGTTCGAGGCTGTCGAGCCGCTCGCCAGCGAAGGCCGGCAGTCTCGCACGCACGAGCGATGCATCGATCAGCTTGAAGTCGTAGCCGAACCCGTTGTGCGCGATCAGCGGCCAGCCGTCGCAGAACGCGAAGAAGGCAGCCAGCGCCTCCCGCAGGGGCTGCCCGGTCGATACCTGCTGGTCGGTGAGGCCTGTCAGCTCGGTGACGAAGGACGCCAGCGGGCGGTCCGGTACCACGAAGGTCGAGAACTCCTCGACGACGCCGCCGCCGGTGACCTTGCAGGCTGCGAGCTCGATGATCTCGTGCTCTTCGGGAAGCGCCCGATCGGCATTCGCCTCGATGTCGAACACGACGAACGTCTCGCCGAGCGCCCGGGGCTCAGGGAAGACGACGGTCTCCTCAGGGCGGCCGGTGATTGCATCGCTGTCTGGGACTTCGTCGTCGGCTGCTGGTCGATCTTCGGGCGCCGGAGGCAACGATCGTTGCTCGGCGGAGTCCGGCCTGTCGGTCGCACCGTCGTGCTGATCATCCGCGCTGGCGGGCAACGGCGCGTCGTGCTGACCATCCGCGCTGGCGGGCAGCGGAGCGAGGCGGGTGGCCGCAGCGTCGGACGGGGCGACGAGTTCCAGCTCGGTTCTCTCCACCGGGCGCCACTCGAACCTCGAGCCAGGCAGGACTCGCACGTCGGGATGCCGACGCAGCTGCTCGCGTAGCCATGGAGCGCCGCGGGCTGCGAGCCCTGCGTCGAGCCCGACAAGACGCCGGTGCGCGTGCTCGAGGGAAACGGGTCCGCTCTCGAGGAGCTGATCTATGACGTCATCGAGTGGCGTCATGGGAAGCGCTCGCTTTCGTCCGCCACCCACCCCCATCGGCCGGCAGGCATGCACCATTGAGTCGGGCCGCTGCGGCCCTCGTCAAGCTGGCTCCCGGGTTCGCTGTCAGCGCGGGTTCGTATTCTGCGTTGGCGGCCTGTCCCGGTGGATCGGCGCCGCGCACTTCCCCCAAACCGAGCTTCCACTCTCCACGGGGGATCACCGTGAACGACTACGTCGTGCACATCGCCGCTGACTTCGACCCACTGCCGCTCCGACGCTTCGCCTGCCTGGTCGCTGGGCCTGCACGTGGCGGACCTGGTCTGCCGTTCGCTGAGATCGAGCCGGAGCTGTTCATGCACGTCGCCACTGCGGTCGGCGTCAGCGTCGACCACCGCATCCTGCAGTACAAGCACCGCATCACGCGCCGCTACCTCAATCTCGACGACGCCGCCCACGCCTTTATGGACGCTGGCCCTGCGGATCCGGCGCAGTGGCGAGTGCGCAGGTTCGTCGCCCTACCCGATCCGGCGACGGCAGTCGCAGCTGCGAGTCGCGTCGCGGCTGAGAGCCTCCGGTGATGGCTGCCACTGCAGCTTCGTGGAAGCCGTAGGGAGCGACTGAAATCGTGAGCCATCTGCTTCGCCCATCCGGCTTCGGCCTGACAACGATCCGCTACGGCAGCTCGCCGGCAAGGGCGCGTGGCGAAGGATGGAATTAATCGCTGGGTGTCAATGGTCTGGTCGCGCCCTCGCGCACCTCAAACTCGAAAGCTGATCGGGATGTCGACGAAGCGCTTCGCGGGCTGTAGCTCGCTCCCACCCCAACGAACATTGTCGAGTCTGACGCGCATCGTTCCGCTCCGAAAGGTTTCTGGAACATCGAAGTACACCAATCCGATGAAGTACCTGTTATAGTTGGGCCGCCAGAGCAGCGTTGCGGTGTAGCGGGTTCCATCGTCGTCGATGAGAATGACGTCGCGGTCGGCCAACCGACCTTCGCCAATGGTCTCTATCCCGAGGCCCACTTCTACCCATGCACGACCGAGCTCGGACCGCTCGATCTGGGTAGCCGCCCAGTCGGCGAAGCGAAATGCGGCGACCGACGCAGATTGAGAAGACATCCGTACCGTCCCGCGGGTTTCGGTGATGTCGATCCGCGTCTCGAAGTTCACGTCGGTTTGCAGCTGGCGACCGAACGGGTCGACGTACAGGATCGCCGGCTCCTCAGCACGACGATGCTCGAGCAGATCGTAGGTAGTGGAGAGGCCCGCCGAGGAGTACTCGAGCACTACTGAGTTGGCCTCTGCACCGAAGGTAAGCGCGAAGTACTCCTCGTGGGAGCCCGGGCCCGTATCTCGCAGGGCGAGACGTTTGCCGTCGATGACGATCGTCCTCTTGACCCCGCGGCAAGCGTCGATCGTCCGCAGCTGTACCACCACGAACTGCTGCCCATCAGCGGGCAGGTGGCGCTTGCCGAAGATCCCGAGCTCCGACGGCCGGGCGGTCGACTCGATCTTCGAAGTGACGCAATGCCAGTTGAATCGTCCTTCGTCACCAAGCATGGTCGGACTCAACCCGTCAGCGTCGAACCGGTCGATCAGAGCGTCGGCGAGCTCCATCTGCGGCACCGGCACGGGGGTCGGAGTCGGCACGGCGGTGGCGGTCGGAACGGCGGTGGGCGTCGCACTATCCACGAACGGCAGCTCGTCCGAGGAACCGTCACCGAGAGCGACATCCTCTTCGTCGAACTCAGAAGGGGCCGTGACAATCGAGAAGTCGCTCTCCTCGTTCTCGACCTCCGCAAAAGCCTGCCATCCACCATCGCCGGAGGACCCACAGCCGGCAATCACGGCTGCTACCCCCAGCAAAGAGAGCCACAACCGGTACCGCAGACTGTCTCGTGAAAAAGCGATCATTTCATTCCTTCTTGACTTGGCGCGCAGATGATGAACGGAAGTATTTATCCAACGTCTTGGGGACCGGGTGGAACTGCGCCCACCTTTACGATCGGCGACAGATCGCCGATGCTTGACCGACGATGCGTTCGGTGGCGAACGACAACTCAAACGAAGTCAACGCCGCTCAACGAGTAGCGGATCAGCTCGGGATGTTGTTGGCAATCTTACTGAAATTACTGAACGATGACGAACACTCTCGCTCAATGTCTTCCCAGAGTGGCCAACTCGGGAGACGCCGCTTTGACGGATGTAGGGCCGTCACGTCGTAGTCCACATACGCCAACGCAGCGTCGAACGCCTCGACATCCGCAATCGCTTCGGCCATATCTCCACGGACACCCTCAGGCCCACCTCGCTGAACGTGCTCGAGCAGACCTTTGACCTTCTGAAGCTCTCGCTTAACCTCATCGGGTTCGCCGAAACTCATGTCGCGACGGTCGGCAAGTTCCTCGCCAATCTCGCAGAACGACGATGCGCTGTCGGCAGACAGGGCGCCGCCACATCCTGAGACAGCGAGCGACAGCAGCGCTGCGATCCCAATGTTCCTTATCCTGGGCATGATCTTCCTCCTATTGTTCCTGGCCGACCTATCCCGCCGATTTTTGAACACGCTCGACCACGTTGCCCTCAGTGGGCCTCGGACCGCGTGCCGACCGTTTCGCTGAGCCGCGGCAGGGCAGATTCCCCTTGCGAGTTACTGCTACTACTGGCGAGTGCCGAGATCAGGCAGATCAGTGCGAGAAGTGCGCATACGCCTGCGCCAACGAGTTGGGTCGTCGCCAACGAGGCAGCATCTTCACGTAGAGCGTCGAGTGCGCTGAGCTGCGCACCACGCGGGCCGCTCACCAGTGGAGCAGCGAATAGCGCCGCCGATCCACCAGCAAACGCCAAAAAGAAGATGAGGGACAAAGTACGACGCATGACTACCTCCGATAAGGTTTGGGTTGAGATTTGAAAGTGTGATGCTGCGCATAGTGATCGGTGCAGCGGCGACCTTCATGACCGACAACTTGTTCGGTTGGCCGCTGAATTTGCTCCGTGCTCCGTGCTCCGACTTGGTTATCTACGCCGAAGAATTCGTTGCTCAGGCCCGGTGGTCGGTCCAGGCAGTGCCGTCCCACCAGCGCAAGCCGCCTTCACGCTCGTCATCAGGGAACCAACCTGCAGCAGGCAGCGATGGAGCGACCGTCGCAGTCGCGGTTCCGACAGCGGCGACTGCTGTGCCCTGGGCTGCAGGAGCGTCGGCTGCGCTGGCGGTCGTCGTCGGGAGCGCCTGGGGCGACGCACTCGGCACGACCTGAGCGGGCTGGGACTGCGGAGCAGCGCTCTGGGGCTGCATGCCCGTTGCAGCACCAAGGGCCTTGGCGACCTCCCGGCCAGCGAACTTGCCGCGAAAGCCACTGCTCGTGATCTGAACCTGAGGGTTGCCCTGACCACTATCGACGACCGTCACGTTGAGCGACTCTCGCTTCGAGCCGAGCACGAGGTACAAGATCCCGGGGACAATGAAGAACAGGAGAAGCACGAATGCGAGAAGAACATTTGGCTTCTTGTGGTAAGAAAACGCGACGTTCGTAGGCGTCTGCGACACCGTCGCCCATCGCCGATTCGTTCCGACGACCCCGACGACCTGCAGACCAACTTGCTCCGCAGTGGCTGTGGTCTCGAATCGCAGGACCTCTCCATTTCGCAGCCACAGGTAGAGCCCGACGCTCGCTACCACAACAATGATCACCATTTCTGCCATCTTCGTTTCCTCTCATGTCTCCGCCGACATTCAGCCAGGAATGCCCCCGAGCATCTACTCGGATAACGGCCGTCTCTCCAGGAATCGGCTACCACAGCCAGCCCTTGACCGATGATGTGTTCGGTTTCCGAACGAGCCATCAACGACACGCGACCGAACACATCATCGGTTATTGCGGCCAACCTCCTGCCGACGAGGAGATTGCTCGTTCGAGTTTCCAAATGCAGGAGCACCCCATGATCAGTTGCCCGCAGTGCCAGGCCTCGAGTGCCGTGCCCGTCAACTTCTGCGCGACGTGCGGATGGCACTTCGCTGCTGGTGATCAACCATCCCAGGTGCCCGCCGCCGCCGCTCACGACTCGCACGAGGCGCCGTCCTTCGCGCCGGTAGGCCCTCCAGCTCCCTTGACACTCCCGAGCTGGCTGACGGACGACCTTCGGCACGCCGCAACGGTGGCTGCAGGCGCACTGGTCGGCGTCATTGCGCTGGCGATAAGCCTCGTCGTGATTGCCAATGTCCTCTTCGAAATCCCCCCGCAGGTCGAATCCTCACACCTGATCACGGGCATCGTCGCGATCGTCCTGGGCGCACAGGCCAGCGCTCACACCGGCGTCCGCATCTTCGATGGGTCCCTCGAACTCGACATGATGCTTCTACCCCTCAGCGCCGCCCCAGGGGTCCTCGCCTACAGCATGGGCCGTCGCTATCGCCTACCGCAGACAGCGCCCACCCAGATGCTCATCCATGCCGGCAAGACCGGGTTCCTCGCCGGTTCCGGCGCTCTCTTCCTCAGCGGCATCGCTGGCCGAACGGTCAGCGAGTTCGAGATCGTCTTCAACGGCACATCGGCATTCCTCGTAACTGCGGTCGTCGTAGCGCTCGGAACGCTCATCGCGAACACCCATGACCTTGCCCTCTTCGCCGGGAGTCCGATCCAGCCCCTCCTGACGGGAGCCCGCGCTGGGATCATTGGCTATGCCCTCACCGCCGGGGCACTGATTCTCGTCGCAACCTTCATCGTGACGTTCGCTACCGACGACATGACCCTGCTGGGCTTCCTCGGCCTCATCCTCGCGGTCATGCTCGTCGGCCTCACCTTGGCCGCGGGCTGGATCGCCTTCGCAACCGGCACACCGACCGAATTCGAGGCGAGCGGCGGATCCGTTGCCGAGAGCGTCTTCGGCGCAGAGGGGGTGGCTGGAAGCGCGTCGATCATGGACGGCGGACTGCCGATATGGGCCAGGTTGACGGCTCTGCTGCTGCCCCTCGCCATCGGAGCCGCGTTTCATCGAAGCCTCGATGCTGAGCGACCGGACGACCCTTCGACGGTCCTCAAGAGAGCTGGCGTGACCGCCGCAACCGGCGGTGCTCTCGTCGGATTGGGCGCGTGGGTCACAGGTGGAACGCTGGCCGCAACCGCCAGTGCCGGTTGGTTTGCACAGTTCGGCGACGCCGAAGCGACCGTCTCGATGAACCCGCTCGTTGCCCTGCTCGCCGGGAGCATCAGCGTTGGGGCCGCATGTCTCATCGCCGGAGCGATCTGGGGCCATCGCAATGGCGTGCCTCTCGTCGCACTGGAACAACGAGCCAGTCCGATTGCGCCCAGCGGCACGCTGCATGGTGAGAGCCCGAGCGGCCCCCAGCCCATTCACGGCACTGCACCGACAGCCTTCGGTCAAGCGCCTGCGCCGAGCAGCTCCTCCGATGCTCCCTCCCCTCTGGACGCAGCGCCGGCCGTCTCGGCCTCGAGCGAGGTCCCACCAACCCAGCCACCGCCCTTCGCTCAGTCGGCCGACCACCCCCCGCACGGTCCGACGCGCTACTGAGTGACGCCGACAGCTGCGGCCAAGCGAACCCGGACGTCTTCGCTCCGCCCCATTCCCGCAGGCGGAATCACTCGGTGCCTGCGAAACATCGGACCGGCGGCCTGTGACCGGCAATGGGTCCGCTCGATACCGGCCGAACAACCGATGCCCCGAGCGTTGGCCGTGGCCGCTCTAGCAAAGCCCCTCTGAGCACGAAGCCGGACGGCCGAAGCGCTCGTAACACGCTGACCCCTCCGATCAAGAGGCAGGCCCGAAGTCGACGACGACTGTGCTGGGCTCCGTGGCCCTTCTCGTCGGCTCCCCCGCCTGCGTGGCGCGCACCACGAGGGTCGCTCGAACGAGATCATCCGGGACCTCGAACGTGACCCACGTATCGCCGTTCTCGTCGACATCGAACTGCCGCCCGGCGACAAGCACATCGCCGCGTGCCCTCAGCCTGAACGTCTGGGGGTCGAGATCCACGTTCGCCGTGAACTTGAAACGCAACGTCGCCGTGTCGGCATCAGCCGGCGACTCCACGGAGTCCGGCACCGCGAAGCTCGCTTCGATCACCGTGATCTGGATGCGCTTACCCCCGGCGAATCTCTGGGACAGGCGTTGGGCGTCGGTGAGCTGCCGGGTCGGCCGATACAGCGCTCTCGGGCCCGCATCAGCCCTGGCTCCCGTCAGCAGGTCGATCGCTTGCTCGAACGAAGCACCAGTCACGCGCTCCTCTCGCAGAATCAACAGTGCCTCACCCGCGTTCACAGGAACCGAGACCACCCACGTCGATCCGAGAACGTCAGGGTCGACGCGTTGTCTGTCTCCATCGATTTGCAGGTAAGGCGACAGGATCGCGCTCGCCGGCGGTCCTTCGCCGTCGGTCGTGCGCAGCGCGATGAAAATCTCGCCTTCGGCGGCAACAAGCGCATCCGGCCCCGAGCCGATGACCTTCATCTGCGCGTGCCCCTCGATCGTGAGCTCTCGCCCATCGGTCGTTCTGATGAGCAATCGCTCTGCCGGCGACGGCGGAGCCAACTCGAGGTCGCGGTCCAAGATGTCCGAGAAGCCCAGCGCCTGTGGCAGAGGCAAGGGCGGGTCGATCGACACGGCCGGAGCGCTTCCGCCGCGACCGTCCGTCAGATCGTCGCCCATTGCCCGCGCCCCCAGCTGAACGTCGCCAACCATCTCCGCACGCGCACTCCAGAACGAGGCGTCTACCGCAGTGTGTGCGATGGACGCCCACGGAGCAGCTGCGTCGCCGTCCACCGCCAGCACAGGACCGCACAGGACACGGAAGCCTCCAGCGGGCAGCGCCCCGCCCTCGGTCTCGAACCAGCACAGCGCATCGTCCTGGACTGCCCGTGGCTCGGCCGCACTGTTCGTCGAGGACGTAAAGGTCTCCTGTGCCGCTTCGAGAACTCCGTCGAAGTCCTGGAGCCAGCGGCCGTTGTCGAGACGAATGCCCGCCCGTTCCGCTGGCTGCGGTACTTCATCCGGCGGAATCGGCTCCCCGTCGGGACGCACGTACTCGGCCTCGTCGTCCAGGGCAGTTGTGCCGACGAGCCGGTCGAACTCGACCACGACGGTGCCGTCCTCGTCCGCAGGAGCGGCCCGAATCGATGCCTCGACCCACGGCTGAGACTGTGCAGGGAACCACACGGGTCCGCACAACACGCGATTCGAGGAGCGAACCTCGTCCGCTGCATCGATGATCTCGACCCAACACCGCACCGACGATGCGTCCAGCTCGGCCCTCTCGGCCTCCTCCGCCAACTCGGCCTCAGCGTGGGCTAGTGCATCGTCAACGGCGCCGACCTCGATGCCATCGACGTGCAGGGCAGCCAGGGGACCAGCCGGCTCAGGCCAGAAGGCAAAGGCTGCGAAGGCGAGCGCCCCTGCGGCCGAGACCGCCATGATCAAGTCACCCGACCTCGCGCTGGATGCCTGGGGTTGCGACCCGAAGCGCCCGAGGACACTCGTGTGGTCGACCGCCTGGACACCCCGACGGCTCGAAGTGGTGAAGCGCTTCTTGCCCGAATAGCGACGCATACCTGCCCTATCGGCACGACGGATGAAGCCCCGACCGATGATCTGTTCGGTTCTTGGTCGGGCCGCCGCGACTGCGAGCTCCGTCCCCTGAGGCGGTGGAACCGCTGCGGCTACCTCGGTGGCTGGGGAATTTCACCCAGCGGGCACCGAATGCTGAGTCGAGTTGTCCAGAAACGGCCAGAACCGAACAAGTCGAATGTCAAGGCCCACCGATGCCCGTCGAATCAACCCTCGACAAGCAAGACGTGCTCATCATCGAGCGCCGATAGAAGGGCACGACATTCATGAAACTCTTGGTGGCGCTGCTGGTCATCCTCGCCGGAGCTGCAGGCCCGATCGCAACAGCTAGTGCTGGCGCCGACACAGCTCGAGTTCATCTGCCGGCCGCATCGACCGCAGCGCCACAGACGGCCGGCACCGAGGCGCAGCGCCTCGTCGCAGACCAGCCGTCACCCCGAGACCAGCGCACATCGGTCGGGGCACGCGCTCGAGCCGTCTGCGCACGGCTCCACGTCGAGGGCACCCGTGCGTACCGCCGTTGCGTCGAGACCAAGCGGACCTTGTTCCAGGCACGCATCGCCTGCCAGGAGCTGCACGACCGAGGAACGCGCGCCTACCGGCAGTGTGTCCGGGCTCGAGTTGCGAACGGCCAGCGCCCGGCCCCTGGCGCGCAGCCACAGACCCCCTCCGCAGCATGGGCCGACACCCCTGCCTGCATCGACGGGAGCAACCGAGCGCAGCAGCTGAGGCTCACGATCATCACCGACGTGACCGGCTTCCACCAGGACCTGCTCGACAACATCACCTTCAGCCCTCAGGGCCCCCACCGCATCGCGGCCGGCAGCGTCGAGCCCGGAATCATCGTCATCGAAGCCACGTTCCGGGGCATGCGTTCCGCGGCGTGGTCCTCCCCTGCCATCGACATCAGCCACCTCCTCCAACACCTCCACCTGCCAGCAGGCGCCGTGACGTTCGGCGACAGGTGCTCGGCCCGCTGATCGCTCCGTGCGCAACGCCGACCGGGGGCCGCTGCAGAGCATGCTCGTGGACGATTGGCCACGGGCTCGACAACCGGCCAGTCGGCCCTCGGGCCCGAGCCACCTTGTCGGTCGGATCGCGAAGCGTTACGTATTGCTCGCCTGAGCTCGTTCAGCCGTGGCCGTGGACGCCGACGGCGGACCCGGCCATCGCGGCGACAGCGTCGGGCTCGGTCGCAGCGTCACTGCCGGCACGGCAGCGGCGCTCGAAGTGGCCGCCGAGCCAGCTCAAGAGCTCTTCGAGAGACTGCGAGCGGGTGTCTTCATCGACGGGGATCATCACAGCGCTGGCCAGGAACGTACAGACCAGCCGACTGGCCATCGGGCCGACGACTTCGGGCTCGACCCGCTTGAGCAGTGCCAGCCCGGCAAGCGAGCTCATGACGGCACATGCGAGGTCCCGACTCGTGACCCCGTCGACCAACCGCAACCCGGTGCGCGCCAGCAGCGCCTCGATGAACAGCGCGTTGTACTCGACCTGCATTCGATAGCTGGGACCCAGCGTCGCCTGCACCTCGTCGTCGTCGGGCAGTGACCACAGCAGCAGCTCCAACCGGAACCGGGGCGAGGTGACCAGGAAGGCGCAGTGCCGTTCGAACAAGTCGATCAGATCCTCGAGCGTGCCGGTGGCTGCGAGCGATGCGAGGTGCACGAACGACGGATCCTCGGCCTCGATCCTTGCGGGTTCCATCACGTAGAGCCGCAGCGCATCCGCATACTCGGACTGGGTGTCCCAGTAGTGATAGAACGCGCCGGTCGACAGACCGGTTTCCCTGGTGACCGCACGCACGGTCAGCGACCGCAACGACACCTGCGCCCCCGAGCGGGCGAGCAACCGCGCCCCAGCCTCGAGAAACTCCGTTGCACTTGCGGCCACTCCGCCATCCCCTTCACGCCATTCGACTTACGCTGGCCACTCCTTCGGCTGCTGCGCTCGGCGTGTGACCGACGATGTGTTCGGTCGGAGACGACAGCGTCACATCTTGATGAACTCCTCAGCGGTGTCGACGCGCCACGCCCCGCTGTCGTCGCGCTGCATCCGCAGCACGATGAAGTGGAAGGAATCGGCGGCTCTCGTAGTCGCCGTGCTCGCAAAGCAGATTCGCTGGGCGTCGACCGTTATGTCCGCCCAGAAGAGGCCCAGCTCGTCCCTCCCCCGGCAGAGTTCGAACTTCATCGGGCCATCTCGTTCGACCAGCTCGAGCAGCACGTCAGCGCCCCTGTCGACGATGCTGCGCAGCTTGCGACGTTCCCCGTTGTTCGCAGCCTTCACCGCCGCCTTCGCTGTTGGGACCTCGTTGAACAACTGCGCGCTCTCGACGGTGAACTGGCCACCAGGAGCGAGACGCACGACCGCTGTCGCACTCGCTGTCGGTTCGAACCCGACCGAGGTCGAATCCCCACGCTGGTTGACCCGCTCGAGGGCAACCTCGATGGCGCCGTCGCGAACCCTGACCGACTCCACGTAGCCGCCGCTGCTCGCATCGAGGCCGGCCAACAACTCCGATGCCTGAATCACGACGAATGGGCGCCGCTCCGCATCCCAGACGATCAGTTCGTTCCAGGTCGCCCTGTGAGACATACAACCGATCGCGGCGACCGTCGCCCCTTCGCCAACGCCTTCGAGTCGACCCGTGACGACGTGTTCGTCGGCCAAACCACCTGAGTACATGGCGCCCGCCTGATCGGTGTAGCCCCCCGGCACGGCGCCGCGTCGCAGGCGCCCGGCCTCGAGGTTGCACAGCACCGGAACCCTTGCCCGCCGAACCCAGGTAGTGTCGACGACAACCGGCTGGGTCTCGCTCGCGCCCTGTCCAGCCTCGGCCTCGGGATGCTCGCCCGTCTCGCCTTCGTCGGTCTCAGCGCCGATGAGATCCGATGACGACTCGACTCCATTGGGCACCGACGCCGGCGCTTGCTCCTCGGAGGGCTCGGGCCCGCTCTGCCCGGATAGCCCATCGACGGATCCGCCAACCTCGGCCCTCCCGTCGTCGTCTGCAAGTTCCGCCGGGGCGGCCTCGTCGGCGTGGCCATCAGAGCCCGAGCTGCCCATTGCCTGGTCTGATGCCTCGCGTTCGAACGTTGCGGACGCGGCGTCTGTCGATGACCGCGAGGCCGCAGCGAACAGGCCTACCGCGACGATGACCACCATTGCGCATGCCGCTATCGAGACCGCCACTCGTTGCTGCTTGGGGTCGACCTCGCGGAGCTCGTGCATCCTGTTCTCCTGTTCCATGGCGCCAGGGCGAGCTGCGAATCGCTCGGCTCGCCCACAACTCAGGATCGGCAAGGCGGCTGGCGCGTTGACCGACAATGCGTTCGGTTCCTGGCGATGCCCTCCTCGCTGGAGCCCGCCGTGCGTCGCAGTGCCCAATGATCCCGAACGGGGCGGGCCGCTGGTGCGGGCTCACCGCCTCTCTCCTGGGCCTGGGCGAGCGATCCGGTCATGCTGCAACAAACCAGAAGCCCGGAGCGACCACGACCTATCAGCGTCGTGGCCGATAGACCACAGTGCCCTCTGGTATCGTGACAGTTTCTCCCTCAGCTTCGACGTAGATGGCAGGGAAGACAATTTGTTCCCGATGCCCTAGCGGCACATGAACATAGACACCGAAGAATGCACGCCGCAAACCACCGTACGGGTAGTCAGGGTGAACGCCAGCTGATGTCATGAATGAGCCAGAACTATCGGCGGTGGTCACGATTGGCCAATATTCCCGAGGAATCAAGACAGAACGGCACGGCGCAGACGTCATGTAGTCCCATACCACATAAACTTCGAGCTCGCCGCCAACCTCCTCGACGATGACTTCGTACTCGTTGATGCGCAGCGTGCTCGGACCGGACGCTACTTCTGGACATCCTGGATCTTCAAGTACGTCAGAGGGATGATGCACATCTGCCAGCAGCCTTCGCACACACTGCTGCCTGGACTCGTCCTGACGCTGCTCACCATCTCGACAATCGCGCACTGCCGCTGCTCGAGCGGTACGACCCCTGACGCACCCACGGAACTCCGCCGTTCCCCTGGCAAAACGTGAAGAGCAAGCCCTGCGCGCCGCAAACAGAGACCGCTTCTCCGCCACGCACGACCGAAACTCGGACGTCCCCGGAATTTCTGTGTAGCGACACACCCGCTGCGCGCGTGCGAGCTGCCTCCTGCCCACCACGCATGCCGACCACGCGTCTGAGTTTCGATCATGGCGGACCGAACAGAACCGCCTCGGCGCCATACGCGAATCGTACGACGCAGGTGACAGTGCCGGCATCACCTCGGCAAGCGATCGGCTATCGGAAACCGGCTCGGCAGCGCCTGCCGCCGGAGCCGAGACCGCAAGGAGCGCAAAGACCACACAAAGAACGCCCAGAGATCTGAACTTCAGAACTACAGACATGTCTTTCATGATTGACATTTCATCCACTCTCAGTAGTGGCCGGAATAGGCCGTACAACAGGACCAACATGAGACTTCACGCGCATCGGCAAATGCCGAACGCGTTTCGAACGCAATGAATGAGCAGGACACGACCATTGCGACCATGCTCATCACCGGGCGACAGTGGCTGCGACGACTGCAGTGCCGGTGACTGCTGGTCCAGATCGCACGCTCACCTGTCCCTCTGAGGCACCGTCGCCCGTTGCCACCCGGGCGAGGACCAGTGTCCTGCCGTCGGTGCGGCCGACGGGAACTCGCAGCGTCCCGGCCACGCCGGGGGCGCTCACCTGCACGGTGCTCGCATGGCGTCGGGTGGCGGCCTCGACGGCGACGATGACATGCCGGGTGGTCGGCGCGAAGTCGGGTGTCGTCCATTGCGGGCGGGCGACCCGGGAACGCAGCGACTCCGACTCCGCCTCATAGGCGGCCACGTGGCCATCGCTGCGGGCGAAGAACAACGCGTCGACCTCGACACGGACCCGGCTGCGATGCGACGCACGCAGCCGAATGCTCGAGTCCTCGACGGCCACGATGAACGTCACGCCCTGTTTGGCGGTGCGCGCCGCGAACCGTTCGGTGCCCACCTGCAACCGGCCACGAGTCGCGCCCCTCGTCGTGACAGTCACCTGCGCAGCAACGGCGTTACGCGAACGCGGAACCGAGACGCTGATCGGGGCGCGCGCGGCCATCCGCCGACCCCTGGTGTCGAACACAGCCACGGGCACGTCGAGTACCTGCAGCGACGTGCCATGCAGCCACGCAGCCGGACCATGGGGGCGAGGAAGCCGAGCCGGCCTGTCCGGCGTCGGATCTGACGGAGATGGCACGAAGATCGGATCGTCGGGTCCGACGGTAGAGCCATCGCATGACGTACCCGGCTGCGATCGTGTCGGATTCGGCGACGGCGCAAAGGGCGCGCTCGGCACGGATCGGGGAGCATCGGTGACGATGTGCAACGCCACCCCGAACGAAAGGCCATTCGAGCCACAGATGATGCCTATCGCCAGGTAATCACCGTCGCCGAACAACGCTTGGTTGTGGCCCCTGTCGGAACCGATGAAGTTCCGCACCACGTTGGCGGCGACACGGCCACCAGTGAGAAGTTCTTTGGCATAGAAGTTGCCGCGCTCGAAGTAATAGTGCTGATTTCTCGAAACTATGGAGCCTTCGGGATCGACTTCGGACCAGTGTTTTCCCGAGGCGCGGAACCACCACGTCGAGAGCTGCACGTTGTCCTCGGCGCTCGCGTCGACGTCGTAACGAGCGAACGGCTCGAGACCGCGCGCGGCGCGCTCGGCGTTGACGGTGGCGAACACTTCATCGGCGATCTGATTCTCGATCGCCGAACGATCAGCCTGGGTACGCGGATACCCCTCGAGCTCATCCGGCGTCGACGCCGACGCCGACGCGGGTGATGCCGGAGCGACCAGCAACGCCGCTATCACCGCCAACACCACCAACACCACCAACACCGAACTCGCCCCGAAGAACGGTCCCCGCACCCAGCTCCGCCTCACGTCGGCGCCAGCGCCCCGGTGACCGGCGAGCCCGCCGGCCCGTTCACCCTGCATGTGGCTCACGACGAGATGTCGTTGTCGATGCTCTGGAACTGGTTCTGCTGCGGGGAGCACTCGCTGGCGATGTACGCCTCGACCCGATCGGACGCAGCTTCTGACCCTTCGTCAGCGAGCAGGTCGACCCGGACCGACTCGTCGACCGCCGCCACGTCGTACCCGGCCTCGGCCAGGACGGCGTCCCACTGCTCGGCATCGGTGAGCGCCTCGGTCACATCCGCACGCACCGCATCGGGCGCCAGAGCCTCAGCCGCGGCGAGCCACGACAACGTGTCCTTGCTCCAACGCTCGAAGTCGGCTGGCGGGTCGCCAACCTCCTCGTTGAGATTCTCCTCCTGGAACTGCTTGCCGAGTTCGCAGAACGCCGCCAGATCCCCACCGGCAGCGGCATCGTCCCCGCTCCCCGCTGCGCCGGCGCCGCCACAACCGGCAGCCGCCACCGAAACCAGCACCGCCAACCCCAGATTCTTCAGCTTCACGATCGTTACTCCGGCTTCAGCACGGCCGGACTGTCCGGACCGCTCGAGAACGCACCACGCCGGCCACCGCTCGCCATTTCGGCGAACCGACCGACCCGGCCGCTCCCGACAAGAAGTCGGCGACCTCGACGGCCGCATTGACCGACGAGTTGTTCGGTCAACGCCACGACGCAACCCGCCCCGATCGCGGCCCTGAGCCCCCCGACCCACGGGACTGATGGCTTGCTGCCGGGCGGCGGGAGAACTCACCCAACACGGCGCCACCCACCGGCCTGCCGGCAGGCCGAGCGGATCATTCCGGCACGGCCCGTCCAGACCTGAGCCGACCGGCCCAGCCGAGGCCCCGATCCCACCGCTCGACCACCGATGCATCGACGTCGGTCAGTGCACCACCCACGCCACCTGCACCCTGGTGCTCCTCGGCGGAGACCGATGCTCCGGAGCGACCGACCAGCAATCTCGTCGCTGTCAACGCCCCCCGAGCAACGAACCGTCGATGCGGCCACCGGGAGCGAGGCCGGGATCACCCGGTTGACCGATCAACGCGACGGGCTCGCCGAGTCGCCCGCGGTGAAGGTGAACGCCACGATAGACCCCAAGAGCGCCTCGATCCGCAGGCGATTGACCGCCTCGGGTTGGCCGCGACGGCAAACACCAAAGCCGTCGATCATCGTGTCGAACATGAGCGCCAAGTCTCTCGACTCCAGCCCGTGGAGCAGTCGAGCGCCGATTGCGTCGAGCACGCCGCGCACCGTTAGCGTCGTCCGCTCCTGGTATCGCTGGTACACGAGGCCCAAGCCAGACCTCACAGCCCGGTCGCTCGTGAGGAGAAGCGACCACTGCAGGCCGAAGTCTTCAGCCTCGGCAACGTGGTCGATACGGAGTTCGACGAGATCGACGATGTCAGCCCAAGACGCATCGCTCGGACCCAAGTCCTCGAAGTCATCCATCATCGGGTCGTCATCGACAACTCCAGGATCGGCGACAAGGGCCACGAGTTCCTGAGCGAAGTCGGCCTGGGTTTCCCAGTAGTGGTAGAAGGCCCCGGTGGAGCAGCCCGTGCGGCGGGTGACGGCGCTCACCGTGACCGACCGCAACGACGGCGCCGCGGCAAGGCTCGTCAGCAGCTGAGCCCCCACCTCGAGAAGCTCGGTTCGGGTGCGATCGTCGCGCCTGGCAGACGGAGGAGCAGGAGCGTCCACTGTGACGCCGACCTCAGGCTCATCACGACTGTCCTGAGGTCCGCCGGCCGTCCGACTCCCGAGCACAGCATCGTCGAGTGGGTCAGCTGGTGGAGCGAACCGGCCGGCGAGCTCGCCTGCGAAGTCGGCGAAGGATCGCTCCTCGCCAACTGGCCGGGACAACGAAAGCAGCAATGCGGTGATCGCGGTGGCGACAAGGTGCGGCGTCGCCGCTCCATCGCCAACCAGAAGGCGGATCGCGAAGCCCTCGACGAACGCAGTGAGGCAGAGGGCGAGGTCATCGAGATCGACCCCGTCGATCGGTTCGCGATCAGCGGCCTCGAGAATCCGACAGACCACCAACGCCATGGTCTGGCCCGAACGGGCATACATCCGGCCGGCCGCTGCGCTGGCTTCGCGATCATCGAGGGCAAGGAGGAGAATCCGCCTGCGGAAGCTCTCATCGTCGGCGACATGGACGACGTGATGCCAGAACGCATCGAGCACGACGACCGCATCCGGAACGCAACCATCGAGCAGACCCAGGAGGGGATCCTCACAAGACGATGAACCCGGCTCGGTGAAGAACTCGAGCAGGTCGCGCCGGTAGCTACGCCGATCGGGCCAGTAGTGATAGAAGGACCCGATCGACCGTCCGGCATGACGAGTAACGGCCCGCACCGTCAGCGCATCGACCGAAACCTCTGCCAAGGACTCGGCCAGGATCGCCACCCCGGCAGCCAGCAACTCGGCGCGCGTGCCGTCAGCCCCGGTCACCAGGACCCTGGCCCTCGAGAACGATCAGATCACCCACGGCGCAGAGAGTATTTCGAGGGCGACGACGACCCGACCGACGATGTGTTCGGTCATGGCACCTGGCGCTCCTGTTGCGCTGCACCGCCAGAAGCCGCCACCCGCATCCGCCTTGGACTCGACCGCCCCCGAGCGACACGACCGACACGGCAGCGTTTCCTCGATCGCTGACATGCCTACCGCCTGTTCGGGGTGGCCAGCCAGAGGGGGTACTCGACTCTTCTCAGGTGAAACGGCCAGCGCAGCGTGTACCAGCAATACCAGGAGCGAATCGAGGCGACGGTTCGCGGCGTGCTCGACGCAACCGGTGCTAGTGGCAGAGACGTTCTTCCGTGAGGGACGTAAGGGTCCGCACGCATCGACTGATTCGTTGCCATAGGTCGTCGCAGGAGCGGAGAAGCAGAAGAGGGGGTTCCAACCAATCTTCCGCTTCCGCTCCGGTTCCGCTCCTGTGGCCATCCCTACTATTGCGTTGGCGGCGTGGCCGGCGTAGACGCCACGATGCGACCCACCCCGATCGCGGCCCTGAGCCGACCGACCCAGACTGGCCGAGCTACGCGACCGGGCCCGCCGAGTCGCCCGCGGTGAACGTGAAAGCAAAGATCGCCCCAGCGACAGCCTCGACCCGCATGCGATTCAGCGCCTCGGGCTGGCCTCGACGGCGAGCACCGAAGCCGTCGAGGCCCGTGTCGAGCAAGATCGCCACGTCAGCCGGCGCCAGCCCCGAGATCACTTCGGCACCGGTCGCGTCGAGCACGCCGCGAACCGCCGCCTCGGCCCGCTCGTGGTACCGCTGGTACACGCTGCGCATCACCGAGCGCACGTTGCTGTCGCTGCTGAACAACAGCAGGTGCTGCAGGCTGTTGTTGTAGGAACAGGCGAGCTCGTCTATACGGAGTTCGGAGAGGTCGACGATGTCGGGCCACGAGGCATTGCGCGGGCCCAGGGTCTCGAACTGATCCACCGTCGGGTCCTCATCGGCACCGGCCGGATCGGCGATGTGATCGATGAGTTCGAGGGCGAAGTCCGCCTGGGTTTCCCAGTAGTGGTAGAAGGCCCCGGTCGAGCGACCCGTTCGTCGGGTGACGGCGCTGACGGTGACCGACCGCAGCGACGGCTCAGCAGTCAGGCCCATCAGCAGCTGAGCCCCCGCCTCGAGGAGCTCGATGCGCGTGTGATCGTCGCGCCTGGCAGCAGATGCTGCGGCGACGTCCGCTGCGACGGCGACGTCGGCCGCCTCGCCACTGTGTTCGGGTCCGCTCGCAGCCGGGCTCGCGGGCACGGGATCGTCGAGCGGATGCGCAGGCGGGCCGAACCCGGCGGCGAGCGCGGCTGAGAAGTCGGCGAACGATCGATCCTCGCCAACCGGACGGGACAAGGACAGCAGCAATGCGGTGACCGCCGTGGCAACGCGATGCGGCGTCGCTCCTCCATCGTCCGCCAGGAGGCGGATCGCGAAGCCCTCGACCATCACGCCGAGGCAGAAGGCGAGATCATCGACGTCGACCCCGGCGATCGGTTCGCGATCGGCGGCGTCGAGGATCCGAGCGACCACCGACGCCATGGTCTGGCCGGAACGGGCATACATCCGCCCGGCCGCTGCGCTGGCTTCGCGATCGTCGAGCGCGAGCAACAGGATCCGCCTGCGGAGGCTCTCGTCGTCGGCGACATGGACGACGTGATGCCAGAACGCATCCAGCACGACGACCGCATCGGGCATGCAACCCTCCAGCAGGTCGACCAGAGGATCCTCGCCGGACGACGAGCCCGGCTCGGTGAAGAACTCGAGCAGGTCGCGCCGGTAGCTACGCCGATCGGGCCAGTAGTGATAGAAGGACCCGATCGACCGCCCGGCCTGGCGGGTGACGGCCCGCACCGTCAGCGCATCGACCGAGACCTCTGCCAAGGACTCGGCCAGGATCGCCACGCCGGCAGCCAGCAACTCGTCGCGCGTGCTGTCGGTCTCGGTCACTCGGACTTCCACGAAGACAGGCGGACTCGGCTTTCGCTCCGGTGCATCCGGCCCCGACTGTTCGGGCCGACGACGGGCGCGTTCGTACCGTCGTGGACGACCCCTGCCAGACCACGTCGACCCTCGACAACGATCCGGTCACCCACGGCGCAGAGAGTATTTCGGGGCCGACGACGACCCGACCGACGATGTGTTCGGTTGTGACAGCCCGACTGCCACCTCCGGCGAGTTGCCCGGACCACGAGTCGCACGCGCCCCTGCAGAGACCCACGGCCGCTGCACCCGCGCCGAGATCCTCACCGCCACGGGCGTCGGCACGTCGTCCTCCAGCAAGGCCGGCGACTCACCCGGCACCGCCACCACGCAATCACCTGACAACTCCACCAGCCACTCCCCGGCGACCTCTTCCAAGCCTTCGCCGCCGCCGTCGCCTGACGCCCCCAGCCATCAACCCCGCCCAGGTGGTCCAGCAGCGGTGTGTCGCCGAGTTCGGGCCCGACCACACCAGAGCGAGTCGTCAACCCCGGTCGAGGACCAACACGACACCCTCGCGGAGGACGTCGCCGTCGTCGCCCAATGTCCGCCTCGAGCCCGCCGACCACACCGCCGAGCCGTCGCCGGCGAGGTCCATCGCGTCGATCCGAAGCCGACGTCCATGACTCTGCCGCACGACCGTCACGGCACCGTCGTCGCGCTGGAGCTCCACGACGCCGAAGCCGGCAGCGTCCCGGAAGACGCCGACCGCATTCCCGTCGAACACCACACTCTCCGGGTCCCACTGCAACCACTCCGTGGTGACGGCGACAGAACCCCGCCTGACGGGTGCGAGATCCACCATCGACAGGCCGCCATACCCATAGCCGGCGTGCATCCGGAGAAGCCGAGTCTCGTCGGCGCTCCAGACCACGTGCGCGATTCGACCTCGGCCCCCCAAGACCCGAGGAGGAACGGGCAGAGCGTGACGCAACCCCGTGCGCAGATCGATCACCGTGTTGTCGACGAACAAGCGATCGCCACTCGGGCTGAGCGAAGAAATCGCAGGCATAGGCCTGCCCGGCCTCGTTGCGGCGATCGGGACCTCCGTGAAAGAACCGTCGCGGTCGACGGCGACAAGCAGCAGCTCGAACCCCGATCCGACGCCTGGTGTGGCGATCGTGACGCCGGCGAGGACACTCGTTCCGTCTGCCGAGATCACGCACACGTTGAGGGAGCCGTACACAGACTGGAGACGGACCGATCGGCTCCACACGGCGCCACCGGTAGCCACCCCAGTGACCTCGATGCGGTTTCCGTCGGGGCGACCGCATCGGCCTGCCACGCCGGGCCTACTGGGTGCCTGGAACCGGTCCGTCGCGATCGTTCCGGTACGGACGAACCGGGTCGCGTCCGGCTGCAGCGAGAAGAATCCACTCCGCCGCCCTCGAGCGGCAGCCAGTGTGATCGTGCCGCTGTCCTCCACCATGGCCTCCGTCATGTTGACGACATCGCCGAACAAGCGGTTCCCGTATCCACGGCGCCACTGAGCAGGCAACCGCACCGGCTCGGTCGCCCAGCCCGCCGGAGCCGACGCTCGGTACAGATTGCGCCGACCCCTCTCGGTCACGGTCTCGACCAGGACGTGGCGTCCGTCGCCTGACACCCACACCTTCAGGTCGACAGCATTGCGGCGTGTGTTCAACCGGATGACGTCGCCACCCCGGAAGGCGACCCAGATCCCAACCGACCCGTCAGTCAGCCGGCCTGCGACGATTGCGTGCGAACCATCGCCCGAAGCGTGGAAGTCGAGCACCTCCTCCATGCCGGCGATACGTGCGACTGGCTCGAAGGCAACGTCGATCTCGATCGGTGTGACCGGGCCCTGCGCCGCGAACCAACCCCTCGACGGCGCCGCCGGGCTTCCAACGGGATCTGCCGCCGCATGAGGGTTCGACAACACCCCCGAGACGACGACGACCCAGATCAGGGCGATCGACCGCACTCGGCCTGGCCGACCGATAACGGCACCAGTGACCAGATCACGTTCTCGCGCCTTCATGACGTTCCCTCCTGCACCGTTCCACCACAGAGTTCAGGAGCGGACGATGATCTGGTTCCGATGGCCTGCGCCCGTTGCGTCGACCGGCTCCGAAAACCATGGACGATCCGGTGAACGGCCCAGACCGACGATTTGTTCGGTCCACCCCGGCTCTTCCGACATGACGCACATCGACGCTCGAAGCCACCAACCGCGGCGGCCGCGAGGCGAGCGCCCGCATCTGCCCCTCGGCAGCGGCAGCGGCGGCTGGGCAGCCGGCGTGACCTGCGCCGACGAATCGATGGTCGGCCGAAGGCCGCACCGGGGTCGAACAGGTCGAACCCTTGCACGGTGATCGCGCCAATACCTGCGAAGCCCTCGACATCTTCGGAGTCCGGCCCGACACTCCCCTGGGGTCATCACCTGCGTCGGGGGCCGAGGGCACCAGCACATGAAGCACCGGCCAGAGCCGGCACCTCGTCGGCGTCGCGCCGATGTCACCGAAGCCAACCGGCCTGCCTCCGTCGTGGGCCTCGCCCGTCCTGGTAGCGGGCATCGACACGGCTCCGAGGATTTCTTCGTCCAGGTGTTGCGAATCGAACGTATGTTCGCTACAGTGGTGGCACGTCGCTCTTCCCCGGCGATGCTCGCAACCCTCGGGTTGCCTCTGAAACCGATCGACACCTCCGCCAGCCACCTGTGGCCGGCCGATGCGTGTCGCTGTCACCGATGCCGCCTTGCATCGCAGAGAAGGAGCTGTCCGTGGAGACCCCCGATGTCGTGCTCGACCACCTCCGTGGCGTGTTGAACGACGCGGGCGACATCCCGTTGTCGTGCTGGAGCCGCGACGAGCTCGCCGACTGGCTCTGCGGCCTCCAAGACATCCGCGCCCAGATCGACGGGCTCCTCTGTACCGCTGCCGCCGCAGGCCAAGCTGCTGCCCTCTATCAGCT
>JBKAGO010000070.1:0-331356 GCA_046290435.1 Acidimicrobiales bacterium | reverse complement strand
AGGCCGTTGCGTGCCGAGTTGGTTGAAAGTACGACTTGACCCCAGTGGTTCCCCAGTCGTTGCCTACAGCCGGGCTTCGAGCCAGGCGGCGACGCCGTGGTCGTCGTTCGTGGCGGTGATCTCGTCGGCCACTGCGTGCACCTCGGGGTCGGCCTGACCCATGGCCACGCCGTGGCCGGCCCAGCGCAGCATCGCCAGGTCGTTCAGGCCGTCGCCGAACGCGACGACGTCGGCACGGGGCACGCCCAGATGGTCGGCGAGCCACGCGAGGCCGGTGTCCTTGCCGCAGCCCTCGGGCACGATCTCGATCATCGGCATCCCGGTGTAGGCGACGTCGACACCCTCGACGTGCAGCGCCTCGGAGCACACGACGTGGAAGCGGTCGAGGTTGCCGCTGAGCGTCGGATGCCACAGCACCAGGTCGCGTATGCCGGGGCGCAGGGCGGTCAGGACGTCGTCGACGAGGGTGAACTCGCCGATGCCCTCGTCCATGAGGGCCAGGATGCCCGGCTCGCCCACGAGCTCGCCGGACAGGCCGGCACCGATCGCGATGTCGGGCAGGGTCAGACGCAGGATCTCGACGGCCTCGATGGCCGCCTCGAGGGCGATCTCGACCGAGTGCAGTTCGCTGCCGTCGCGCTCGAACACCTCGATGCCGTTGACGCACAGCGCATGCGACAGCCCGCCCACCCGGTCGAGGATGCGGTGCACGCCGCTCCAGTCGCGGCCGGTGGCCAGGGTGCAGATCGCGCCGGCGCGCACCGCGGCGTCGATGGCCTCGGCGGTGCGGTCGGCCAGCTTGCCGTCGGTTCCCAGGATGGTGCCGTCGACGTCGAAGGCCAGCAGGCGGCCGCTCAAGCCACGGGGCCGCTCGCCGTCGCAGGCCACCTGGCCGTCGGGGGCTGCCGGGATCTGATCACTCACCGATGTCCTCGTTCCACAGTTCGGGGCGTTCGGCGATGAACGCCGTCATCAACGCGATGCATTCGGCGGCGTCGCGCACGTCGAGCTCGACGCCGCGCGAGCGCACGTACTCCTCGGGACCGGTGAAGGTCCGGTTCTCGCCGACGACCACCCTGGGGATCTCGTACAGCAGCACCGCGCCCGAGCACATGTCGCACGGCGACAGCGTCGAGTACAGCGTGGCCCGGCGGTAGTCGGCGGCGCCGAGGCGGCCGGCGTTCTCGAGGCAGTCCATCTCGGCATGCAACACGGCGCTGCCCCGCTGCACCCGCTGGTTGTGGCCCCGGCCGACGATCTCGCCGTCGATGACCAGGACCGAGCCGATGGGGATGCCACCGGCCGCGAGCCCGGCGCGGGCCTCGGCGATCGCCGCCTCCATGAAGGGGTCCGGTGCGCTCACGACGCGTGACCCGGGACGCGCTCAGGCGATGGCATCGTCGATGCGCTCCAGCATGTCGGTGTCGAGGCGGTCGATGACCTCGAGCGCCGCGAAGTTCGCTTCGACCTGATCGACCCGGCTGGCGCCGGTGATGACCGTCGACACGTTGGGGTTGGTGGCACACCACGCGATGGCCAGCTGCGCCAGCGTGCAGCCGAGCTCGTCGGCGATGGGCCGCAGGTTGGCGACCTTGGCGTTGAGGGCCTCGTCGGTGAGCTGACCCTGGAGCCACTCGTAGCCGGCAAGTGCGCCGCGGCTGCCCTCGGGGATGCCGTCGGCGTACTTGCCGGTCAGCAGCCCGGACTTGAGGGGGCTCCAGGTGGTGAGCCCGATGCCCAGGTCGCGGTACAGCAGGGCGTACTCGCGCTCGACCCGGCGCCGGTCGAAGATGTTGTACTGCGGCTGCTCGACGACGGGCTTGTGCAGGTGGTGACGCTCCGCGATCTCCCAGGCGGCGCGGATCTCGTCGGCGGCCCACTCGGAGGTCCCCCAGTACAGGGCCTTGCCGGAGGTGATGATGTCGTGCATCGCCCACACCGTCTCCTCGATGGGGGTGTCGGGGTCGGCACGGTGGCAGTAGAGGATGTCGACGAAGTCGAGCTGGAGCCGCTCGAGGCAGCCGTCGATGGCGTGCATGAGGTACTTGCGGTTCAGCGTGTTGCGCATGTTGGGGCCGCTGTGGATGCCCCAGTACACCTTGGTGCTGATGACGTAGGAGTGGCGTTCCCAACCGAGGTCGGCAATGACGCGGCCCATGATGGCCTCGGACTCGCCGCCGGCGTAGGCCTCGGCGTTGTCGAAGAAGTTGCAGCCGTGGTCCCACGCAGTCTGCATGCAGTCGCGGGCGAGGGAGTCGTCGAGCTGGGTGTCGAAGGTGACCCACGAGCCGAAGCTCAAGACGCTGACCTGCAGGCCGGACCGGCCGAGGTTGCGGTACTGCATGTTCGTCTTGTCCGCCATGGGTGCTCCCTGTCGCATCGTTCCGGTGGGTCACCGTAGCGGTCGGTGCGCTCCTGTCGCCCCATCCGGGCGGCCGCATCGCGGCGTCGGTATCGTCACCCGATGCGCTCCGCCGATGCCGTCCAGCGTGCCGTCGCCGCCCACCAGACCCGTTTCGCCGAGGAGCCGACCCTCGTCGCCGTCGCCCCTGGCCGCGTCAACCTCATCGGCGAGCACACCGACTACAACGACGGCTTCTGCCTGCCGATGGCGCTTCCGATGGCGACGGTCATCGCCGCATCTGCGTCACGTGCTGCGGCCATGCACGTCGATTCCGAGGGGTTCGGCAGCGCCGACATCGCGCTCGACCTCGCCGCCGCCGACGCCGCGCCGGGTGGCTCGTCGCCGCTCCCCGGCTGGGCCCGCTATCTCCACGGCACCGCAGCGATGCTCGCCGAGCGAGGCCATGCCGTCGGGGCGTGGGACGGCTCCATCGCCACCGACATCCCCACCGGGGCGTCGCTGTCGTCGTCGGCTGCGCTCGAGGTCGCCGCCGCACTGGCCTTCACCCGAGCAGCCAGGATCGACGGCGCGAGCACCGCCGGCGGGTCCGGCACGATCGATGCCCCGACCCACCCCGGCGCGATCGGCTCCCAGACCCGCCCCGGCACGATCGATGCCCGGACCCGCCCCGGCGCGATCGATGCGATCGAGCTGGCACGGGTGGGCCAGGCGGTCGAGAACCGGGTGTTCGGCCTGCCGAGCGGCATCCTCGACCAGCTGGCCTCGGCAGCCTCGATCGAAGGGCACGCCTCGCTCATCGACTGCCGCGAGCTGACGCTGCGCCACGTGCCGGTGTCCGTCGACGTCACCGTCGTCATCATCGACACCGGCACCCGGCGCGAGCTCGTCGAGTCGGCCTACGCCGACCGCCAGCAGACCTGCGCCCGCGTCGCCGACGCGTTGGGCGTCGCGGCGCTGCGCGATGCGACCCTCGCCGACCTCGACCGGCTCGACCCGTCCGACGAGGTCGGGCGCCGGCGGGCCCACCACGTCATCACCGAGAACGAGCGCACCCTCCAAGCCGCGGCCGCGCTCGAGGCCCACGATCACCGCCGCGTCGGCGCCCTCATGTCGGCCAGCCACGCCAGCCTGCGTGACGACTACGAGGTGTCGGGCCCCGCGCTCGACGCGGCCGTCGAGCTGGCCGAGCAGGCGCCGGGCTGCCTGGGAGCCCGCATGACCGGCGGCGGCTTCGCAGGCTGCACCGTTGCGCTGGTCCAGACCGACGCCGTCGACGCGTTCGTCGCCGCGGTCATCGGCGGGCACCAACCCGTGACGGCCCAGCCGGCGACGGCACCACTGCGCCTGTACCCGGTCCGCCCCGGCGCCGGCGCCCGCATCCTCTGACCCCGGGGTTCTCGACTACTGGGGTCAAGTCGTACTTTCAACCAACTCCGAGTCGTCGAGCCGGGAGCCGCTGCGGGCCGAGTTGGTTGAAAGTACGACTTGACCCCAGCGGTTCCCGAGCGCGACGAACAGACTCAGGCGTCGAGGAAACCCTCGAGCACGTGGTGCCAGTGGCGGATCTTCAGCTCCTGGTACCGGGTGAGGGTCAGCCCATCGCCGGGGAAACTCTCGAGGCCCTTCTGCACCTTCGGCAGGTTGTAGCTGTCCTGCTGGAACACCCGGGCCAGCAACCCGATGATCGGGATGGCCTCGGTCCACTCGTCGTCGAGACCGAGCTCGATGTACTCCGCCGGTGGCGGACGCTCGCCGACGAACTCCTCGGTGTAGATGCACTCCATGAGGCACTGGTCGTGGCGGGTGCCCACCGGGCGGAACCGGTAGTT
Source organism: Acidimicrobiales bacterium (assembly GCA_046290435.1). Taxonomy (GTDB): domain Bacteria; phylum Actinomycetota; class Acidimicrobiia; order Acidimicrobiales; family UBA8592; genus CAVQUE01. The sequence continues at coordinate 327,162 of JBKAGO010000070.1, read as the reverse complement.
GATGCGGTTGAACGCGCCCCACGGGTGAAAGTTCGGGAACACCGTGTAGTACATGCTGTCGCTCATCTCGGCGTCGCAGTACGTGTCGATGTCGGGCACCGCGGCCCGCAGGCCCTCGCGGCCGCCGGCGGCGGCGAACGCCCGGGCGGTCGTGCCGTCGGGGATGATCGCCATCGATTCCTGGTCGAGCCGGCGGTCGGTCAGGGCGTCGAAGATCTCCTGCTCGGTGGGCTCCCACCGCAGGTGGGGGCTCGGCGTGCCGTTGGGCGTGATGGCCCGGCTGATGTTGCCCCACGCGTCGTACTGGCTGTTGCAGTCGCCGGTGCTGGCCATGATCTGGGGGTGGGTGGCCACCACGTGGAAGGCCTCCATGAAGGCCTCCTGCACCACCTTCCAGTTGCAGGGGTACACCTTGCCGACGTGCGCGGAGACGTACTTGCGGCCCGGCGCCCACTTGGCGAAGTGCTCGGGCAGCTCGCCGACGAAGCTGGCGAAGTCCTCGGCGCCGGGATCCATGTTGATGAACACCCAGCCCTCCCAGGTGGCGACACGCACCTCGGGCAGCGAGAAGTTCTCGGGTTCGACCTGGGGGAAGTCCCAGGCGGTGGTGAGCTCGGCGAGGGTGCCGTCGTGGTGCCAGGCGATGGCGTGGAACGGGCAGCGGATGACGTCGCCGGACGGGCCGCTGCACTCGCGCAGCTGTCGGCCGCGGTGCAGGCACACGTTGTAGAAGGCCTTGATCTCCTGGGGCGCCGAACGGACCACGAGGATCGAGATGCCGACGATGTCGTAGACGTAGGTGTCGCCGACGTTGGGGATGTGCTCTTCGCGGCACACCATCTGCCAGGTCTTCTTCCAGACCTTCTCGACCTCGAGGTCGAAGAACTCCTTCGACGTGTACCGCTCGACCGGCAGCGGGTCGGTGCCGAACCGGGCGTCGCTGGTTCGCCGCAGGACGGGGTTGACGTCGTGGGTGTCGGTGTCGAGGAGCTCCTGGTAGCTCAATCCGACCGAGCGGGGTTCGGTGACGGTCATGACGATCCTCCCGGGGTGTCGGCGGGTGCGAACCGGGAGGGGGCGCGGGCGCTGGCCAGCCAGCCGCAGAGGTGCGCGTCGGCGACCCTGACGTCGCCGTGGAGCCAGCGGCCGTCCATCGTGAACGTGCCGCTGCGCCCCTGTGCGTTGGTGACGACGACGACATCGGCGCCGTCGACGACCTCGACCTCGTACACCTCACCGGTCAACGGATGCTTGATCCCCTGCACCAGACCCCCCTGCTGCATGCGTGTGTTGCGTCAGAACCTACCACCGGGGTCAGATCCCGCTTTCCCGCTTTCTCGTTTCCGGCAGCCGCCCGGCCTCGCGCCGGAGAGAAAGCGGAAAAGCGGGGTCTGACCCCACGTCACGCGGCGGTGAGGCCGCCGTCGACGGAGAGGACCGAGCCTGTGCAGCGCGACGCCTCGTCGGAGGCCAGCCAGGCGATGGCGTTGGCGCAGGTCTCGGGTTCGGCCATGCCCCGGTAGCCCATGTAGGGCTGCATCAGCGAGAAGTCGACGTCGTCGGGCATCGAGAAGCTCTCGGTCAGGCCGGTGACCATGCCGCCCGGTGCGACGCAGTTGAAGCGCAGGTCGGTCTTGATGAACTCCATGGCGAACGCCTTGGTCATGTTGATGACCGCACCCTTCGACGCGCAGTACGGCACCGTGTAGGCCTGGCCCATCAGCCCGGCGTTCGACGAGACGTTCACGACGTTGCCGGCCCGTTCGAGCAGGTGCGGGATGGCGGCCTGGGTCAGCCAGAACATGCCATCGAGGTTGACGCCCATCATCAGGCGCCACTCGTCCTCGGTGACGTCGGTGACGTGGTGCGACCGGGCGATGCCGGCCACGTTGGCCACGATGTCGACGCCGCCGAAGCGCTCGACACAGTCGGCCACCGCGGCCCGACACGCAGCCCGCGACGAGATGTCGTGGACGGCGCCCACGAACGCGTCGCCGAGCTCGTCGGCCACCGCGGCGAGCCCGTCGGCGTTGATGTCGATGCCGTAGACCTTCGCCCCGTCGGCCACGAACCGGCGGGCCGTGGCCCTCCCCACGCCCGAGGCCGCGCCCGTGATGATCGCCACCTTGTCGTCGAATGCACCCATGTCGTCGGTACTCACCTTCGTGTCGGTCTGTCGGCCGATCCATGCCGGTCCGGCGGCTCATGTTGGCCCATCCGAGACCACCCGGGCGACTCGGCTCGCGGGCTGCGCTGCTCCGCTACGGTCTCGGGCCACAGCGCCGCTGCGAGCCAGGGGGAACGAGCCATGACCATCGTCCATGCCAGTCCGCTGCCCGACGTCGAGATCCCCGACGTCACGGTCACCGCGTACATGTTGCGCCGGGCCACCGAGCTGGCCGACAAGGCCGCGTTCGTCGAGGGGCCGACCGGCCGGGTCGTCACCTTCGGCGAGCTCGCCGACGGCATCGCCCGCTTCGCCGGCGGGCTGGCTGCGTCGGGCTTCGCGCCCGGCGACACGCTGGCGCTGATGGCGCCCAACATGCCCGAGTACGCCGTGGTGTTCCACGGCACCGGTGTGGCGGGCGGCATCGTCACCACCGTCAACCCCAGCTATACCGCCGAAGAGGTGCGCTTCCAGCTGCTCGACGCCGGCGCGACGGTGCTGGTGACGCTGCCGATGTTCGCGCCCGTCGCGCTCGAGGCCATCGAGGGCACCGGCGTCGAGCGGGTGCTGACCATCTGCGGGCCCGACGAGGAGCCGCCCGCCGGCACCACCAGCATGGCCGAGAGCCTGGGCGACCCCATCGAGCAGGTGCCCGTCGATCCCGCCACCCAGACGATGGTGCTGCCGTACTCGTCGGGCACCACCGGCCTGCCCAAGGGCGTGATGCTCACGCATCGCAACCTGGTCGCCAACCTGGCCCAGTGCGACGGCGTCCTGTCCTACGAGGAGCGCCACAGCGGCCTGGCCGTCCTGCCGTTCTTCCACATCTACGGCATGCAGATCCTGATGAACGGCCTGCTCTCCAACGGCTGCACCGTGGTCACCATGCCCCGCTTCGACCTCGTCGGCGCGCTCGGCCTCATCCAGGAGCATCGCCTCACCCACTTCTACGCGGTGCCGCCGATGATCCTGGCGCTGGCCAAGCAGCCGATCATCGACGACTACGACCTGTCGTCGCTCGAGCTGGTCCTGTCGGGCGCGGCACCGTTGGGCGCCGAGCTCGCCGAGGAGGCCGCGGCCCGCATCGACTGCCCGGTCGTGCAGGCCTACGGCATGACCGAGATGAGCCCGGCCAGCCACATCACCCCACCGGGCCAGTACCGGCCTGGGTCGGTCGGGGTCACCGTCCCCAACGCCGAGTGCCGCATCGTCGACCCCTTCAGCGGCGAGGACCAGGACGTCGGCGGCGAGGGCGAGCTGTGGATGCGTGGCCCCATGGTGATGGCCGGCTACCTCAACAACCCCGAGGCCACCGCGGCCACCATCGACGATGACGGTTGGCTGCACACCGGCGACGTCGCCACCATCGACGCCGAGCACCACGTGTACATCGTCGATCGTGTCAAGGAGCTCATCAAGGTCAAGGGCTTCCAGGTCGCCCCTGCCGAGCTCGAGGCGTTGATCATCACCCACCCAGCCATCGCCGACGTGGCCGTCATCGGCATCCCCGACGACGAGGCCGGCGAACTGCCCAAGGCGTTCGTGGTGGCCAAGCCCGGCCAGTCGATCACCGAGGCCGAGCTCCAGGAGTTCGTCGCCGGCCACGTCGCCACCTACAAGCGCCTGGCCGCCGTCGCCGTGGTCGACGAGATCCCCAAGTCGGCGTCGGGCAAGATCCTGCGCCGCATGCTGCGCGACGCCTGACCCGCCAGCCTGACCCGCCCGCCTGCCCAGCGCCTGACCCGCATGCTGCGAACCACCCGAACCCCGGAAGGGACCGAACGATCATGAGCCCCACCTCCGCCGATGCGACCGTCAGCGTCGTCACCGGCGCCAACTCCGGCATCGGCCGGGCCACGGCCCTGCACCTCGCCGGCCTCGGCCACCGCGTGTACGGCACGATGCGCTCGCTGGACAAGGGCACCAAGCTCGCCGAGCTGGCCGATGCCGCCGGCGTCGAGGTCACGCCCGTCGTGCTCGACGTCACCGACGACGACAGCGTCGCCGCCGGCTTCGCGCACATCCTCGACGAGGCCGGTCGTGTCGACGTGCTGGTCAACAACGCCGGCATCGGCTCCAACGCCGCCATCGACGACATCGACATCGCCGCCGGCAAGGAGCTCTTCGACGCCAACCTGTGGGGCATCGTGCGCTGCACCCAGGCCGTCGTCCCCACCATGCGGGCGCAGGGCTCGGGCTGCCTGGTGCAGATCTCCTCCATCGCCGGGCGCATCGGCATGCCCGGCCAACCCGTCTACTCGGCATCGAAGTGGGCCGTCGAGGGGCTGTGCGAGAACCTCGCCCACGACCTGGCGCAGTTCGGCATCCGGGTGAAGGTCGTCGAGCCGGGCGTCACCCGCACGGCCATCCTGGCCAAGAACGTCGAGACCCCGCCCGACAGCGCCTACACCGACGTGTACGCCCGGATGCTCGACATGTACGCGACCGGCATCGTCGCCAACGTCCGCGCCGAGGTCGTCGCCGAGGTCGTCGCCGACGCCATCGCCGACGACAGTGGACGGCTGCGCTGGGCCTGCGCGTGGGGCGCCGAGGCTCTGGCACCGGGACGCGAGAACGTCGTCGCCGACGCCGACCTGGTAGAGCTCGGCACGCTCGTCGCCGACGGCGCCGCCTGGCGCGAGAAGTTCGCCGAGCTCTTCGGCGCCGAGATCATCGACGCAACAGGAATGGGAGCATGAACCACGCACCGAAGTCCACGGCGGTCTTCGACGACCTCATCGCCACCCTCACCGAGATCCGCGACGGCTACGTCCTCGACACCGAACGGTTCTCCGAGCCGCTCGACGTCGTCGAGGGGTACCGCTACGTCGGCCAGGTGCTGTCGGCCGCGTCGGAGCTGTTCTTCGAGGGCGACCCCGACCATCCCCGCATGGCGCCCATCGTGTCGCCGGTGCGCAAGCTCCAGGGCGACAACCCCGACGCCATCTATCACTTCGCCCGCATCCGCGGCGACGGCGGCGGCTACCGCATCTCGGGCAACCGGGGCCACGCCTGCTACATCTCCTTCACCGTGCACGGCCGCGCCGCCGACGGCGGCATGGCCGGGCCGCTGCTGGGCGACGTCAACGACCAGGACTTCGCCGTGCGCGCCGACGGCTCCTACGAGCTCGTGCTCAGCGCCGACGAACGCCCCGGCAACTGGCTGCGCCTGCATCCCGACGCCCACGCGGTCGTCGTCCGCAGCTACTTCGAGCTGCCGGTGTCTGCCCAGAACGACCCGTCGGTGGCGGTCAACATCGCCATCGAGCCCCTGGTGCCGGGCGCGCCGCCCGCGCCGCTCGACGACGACACCTTCGCCGAACGGTTCGCGGAGGGCGTGGCGTTCGTCCGCCAGGCCACCATCGGCCAATCGGTCCCGGGTGCATCGAAGAGCATCCCGTTCGTGGCCGAGGAGCCCAACACGCTGCCGGTTCCGTTCAGCTTCCGCGACTCGGGCCTACCCGTGCCCGGCGCCGCCGACATCTTCTACGCCATGGGCCGCTGGGAGCTCGGCCCCGACGAGGCACTGGTCATGACGGGCCGCATCCCCGACGGCGTGTTCGCCAACGTGATGCTGTGGAACCGCCACATGCAGACCCTCGAGTACCGCGACCGGCGCAGCGCCCTCAACCGGCGCCAGATCCGTCCCGAGACCGATGGCACGTTCCGCATCGTCGTCGCCCACCGCGATCCCGGCGTCGCCAACTGGCTCGACACCGACGGCCACGCCCGGGGCACGATCTTCTGGCGGTTCCTGCTCCCCGACACCGACCCCGAGGCGATCGCGTGCGCGGTGGTCGCGTTGGACGACCTCTCGGACTGACCCCTCGTCGACGATCGCCTGCGCGACGACCGTCTGCGCAGCGACGACGACTCGCCTACCGGCCCACCCGGCCGCGGGGAAGGCGACGTCTACCAGCGCAGCAGCACGCGCCCGGTCACCATGTGATGGGCGATGACGGCGACCTCACGAGCGGTCCACAACGCCGGGCGCCGGGTCCACCACTGCGATGATTTCGGGTCCCACAGCTCGGCCAGATGCCCCGTGGGCGCAGCGGTCACCCGCAGACCCAGGCGCTGACACGTCGCCACGCACCGGGCCATGTGGGCGGGGTGGGCCACCACACCGACGCTGGTCCAGCCGGCTCGGTCGACCAGTGCAGCCAACGCGTCGACCACCCGTGCGGTGTCGACGTGGGCATCGGCCGCCAACCCGTCGGCCTCGCGAGCCGACTCCTCGAGATCGATGACCAGCCGCCCGCGCCCGGCCAGGGCCTGCGCGGATTCGTGCTGGGCGAGCACCGGTATGGCCGGCACGAGGTCGGTCACCGACGCCAACGCCGCATTGACAGGGCTGATCGCTCCGCCGCCGGCGCCGTTGCGAGTCGCCGCATCGAGGGCACCGAAGTCGAACACCACGATCGCCTCGACCGAGGCGAGCTCGCCGGGGTCGGCGTCGACAGGCGATCTTCCGACGGCACCTGCGAGCAGGCCGCGGAGGCCGACCGGCGCCACACCGGCGACGCCGGGGCGATGGTCGGTGACCATGGTCGGGGCGAAGGGAGCGAAGGTGTCCATGTCCCGATCCATGGCACCACGCGGGGTGGGGGTCGGCCATGGGCAATGCGCACCATCGGCGGTCGCGGCTGCCGCCGCGACCGGGCCATCTGGCTCATTTCGCGAGACTCCGGTAGCGTGCCGCGCCATGCCACGAAGTGGGAGGTGCACATGGTGAAGAGACCGTTCCGGTTCGGGCTCCAGCTCGCACAACCGTTCCCGGGCATGGACTGGATCGCCACGGCCAAGCGGGTCGAGGACATGGGCTTCTCGACGTTGCTGATGCCCGACCACTTCGAGGATCAGCTCGCCCCCGTCCCCGCCCTGGCAGCTGCCGCCGCGGCGACGACCACCCTGCGTGTCGGCGCCCTCGTCTTCGGCAACGACTACCGCCATCCCGTGGTGCTCGCCAAGGAGATGGCCACCCTCGACGTCGTGTCGGGCGGGCGCATGGAGTTCGGCATCGGTGCCGGCTGGATGCGCACCGACTACGACGGCGCCGGGATGATCTACGACCGGCCCGGCATCCGCATCGACCGCCTCACCGAGAGCCTCGAGGTCGTCCGCGGCCTGTGGGGCGAGGGTCCGCTGACGTTCGAGGGTCGTCATTACCGCATCGATGGCCTCGACGGTTTGCCGAAGCCCGTGCAGGACCACCCGAAGATCCTCATCGGCGGAGGCGGCAAGCGCATGCTGAGCCTTGCCGCGCGCCACGCGGACATCGTCGGGGTCACGGCCAACCTCGCCGGCGGTGCCGTCGACGAGGACGCCATCGCCGATTCGGCTCCCGAGCGCTACGACCAGAAGATCGATTGGATCCGCGAGGCCGCCGGCGATCGCTTCGACGAGTTGGAGCTGTCGTCGCTGTCGCTGTCGCTGTCGATAACCGACGACCGGGACACGATGCTGGCCGGCGTCGCCGAGCTGTTCGGCATGCCTGTCGAGGACGTCGCCCAGACGCCGGCCATCCTCGTCGGATCGGTCGAGGAGATCTGCGAGACCCTCGAGGCCCGCCGCGAACGTTGGGGTTTCTCCTACCCGGTCTTCCACCCCGACCAGGACCTCGACGCCACCGGCGCCATCGTCGCCCGCCTCGCCGGTAGGTAGGACCAGCCCGGCCACAAGGGTCGCGGACACAGGGGTCAAGTCGTACTTTCAACCAACTCCGAGCTGATCAGCCCGGAGGCCACGCGGCCACGAGTTGGTTGAAAGTACGACTTGACCCCAGCGGTTTGATCGGCCCGGAGGCCACGCGGCCACGAGTTGGTTGAAAGTACGACTTGACCCCAGCGGTTCCGCTCCGGCGTGCGTGGGATCTGACGATGCGTCAGAATGGGCGCCACGGACGTCCACGGGGGTATCACCGGTGTTCATCGATCTCACTGACGAGCAGGCCGCACTGCGCGACGAGCTGCGTCAGTACTACAAGGACCTGCTGACTCCCGAGCTGCGTCGCCAGATGGAGCACGAGGAGGGCACGGGCCCGCTGCGCCGCAAGGTCGTCGAGCAGCTCGGCACCGACGGTTGGATCGCCATGGGTTGGCCCACCGAGTACGGCGGCCAGGGACGCAGCGCCGTCGAGCAGTTCGTGTTCTACGACGAGTCGATGCGGGCCGGCTCGCCGGCGCCGATGCTCACCATCAACACGGTGGGCCCGACCATCATGGACTACGGCACGCCCGAGCAGAAGGAGCAGTTCCTTCCCGAGATCGCCGCCGGGCGCCTGCACTTCTGCATCGGCTACAGCGAGCCCGACGCCGGCACCGACCTGGCGTCGCTCACCACCCGGGCTGTCCGCGACGGCGACGAGTACATCATCAACGGGCAGAAGACCTGGACCAGCCTGGCGCTCGGCTGCGACTACATCTGGCTCGCGGCCCGCACCGATCCCAACGTGTCCAAGCACAAGGGGATCTCGCTGTTCGCGATCCCCATCGACACGCCGGGCATCACGCTCGAACCGCTCAACCTGTTGTCGAGCCACAACATCAACCACACGTTCTTCGACGACGTGCGGGTGCCGGCCAGCACCATCATCGGCGAGGAGAACCAGGGCTGGCGCCTCATCACCAGTCAGCTCAACCGCGAGCGCGTCACGCTGTGCTCGTCGGCCACGGTCGAACGCGCGGTCGAGACCACCGTCGCCTGGGCGAAGGAGACCACCCGCGCCGACGGCACCCGGGTCATCGACATCCCGTGGGTGCGGCGCAACCTGGCCGAGGTCACCGCCGAGCTCGAGTACCTGCGTCTGCTGAACTGGAAGGTCGCCTGGCAGGTGGCCACCAAGCATCTCGACGTCGCCGACTCGTCGTCGGTCAAGGTGTACGGCACCGAGTTCTACACCCGGGCGTTCCGGCGCCTGATGCAGGTCTACAACGAGCTCGGGTACCTCAAGCAGGAGGACCCGGGTCTGGGCAGCTCGCTCGAGATGATGTACCGCTCGATGGTCATCCTCACCTTCGGCGGCGGCACCAACGAGATGCAGCGCGACCTGATCACCATGTTCGGCATGGGCTTCCCCCGGGCGGACCGGTAGCGGCAACGCATGGGGTCAGACCCCGCTTTCCCGCTTTCTCTGACCCTGCGACAACCCGACCCCACTCCCGAGAAAGCGGGAAAGCGGGGTCTGACCCCAGATCGAACGCACGAACAGGACCCACGACATGGATTTCGATTTCTCCGAAGAAGACCAGGCCATCTACGACCTCACCGCTCAGATCATGGGCGACAAGGTCACCCACGAACACCTGCGCACCCTCGCCGCCGACGACGTCCACCTCGATCGCGCCACCTGGGCGACGCTCGCCGAGGCGGGCATCGTCGGCGCCGCGCTGCCCGAGGCCCACGGCGGATCCGGTCTCGGCTTCCTGGCCGTCAGCGCCGTCTGCGAACTCGTCGGCCGCCACGCAGCCACCGTGCCGATGCTCGAGACGATCGTCATGGTGGGCCTGCCCGTCGCCGAGTTCGGCACCGACGACCAAAAAGCCGACGTGCTGCCTCGCATCGCATCGGGTGAGCTGATCGCCACCGCCGCGCTCGTTGCCGGCGAGGGCTTCGTGCGCTCGGGCGACACGGTGTCGGGTTCGGCGCCATGTGTGCCGATGGGGCTCGACGCGGACCTGTTCCTGGTGCCCACCGACGACGGTGTGGTGCTCGTCGACGCCGCAGCCGACGGCGTCAGCCGCACCCCCCAGCGCACCACCACCGACCATCCCCAGGCGCTGCTGACCCTCGACGGGGCCCCGTGCACCCGGCTCGGGACGGCCTCGACCGACGAGATCATGGCCTTCACCCGGCTGCGGGTCGACTCGGCCATCTGCTCGACGTTGGCCGGAGCCTGCAAGGCCGCCACCGACCTCGCCGCCGACTACGCCAAGATCCGCCACCAGTTCGACCGACCGATCGCCACGTTCCAGGCCGTCAGCCAGCGCGCCGGCGACGCCTACATCGACACCGAGGGCGTCAACCTCACGGCCCGCCAGGCAGCCTGGCGTATCGCCGACGGCCGGCCCGCCGAGCGCGAGGTCGCCATCGCCCGCTGGTGGGCCAGCGAGGCCGGCTTCCGGGTGGTGCACGCCGCCACCCACCTCCACGGCGGCGTGGGCGTCGACCGCGACTACCCACTGCACCGCTACTACCTGATGGCCCGCCAGCTCGAGCTCACCCTCGGCAACAGCGAAGAGCAGCTCGTCACCCTCGGCGACCTCATCGCCGGCTGAGCCCCACTACTGGGGTCAAGTCTCTTTTCTCCCTTTCTCCGAGGCTTCGGCCAGGCTCGGTCGGGATCCCGAGAGAAAGGGAGAAAAGAGACTTGACCCCGGCGCTCGACGATCTCGGGAGAGGCAGAGACGTGACTCCATATCGTCCGGCTACCGTCGCGCCATGACCAACGAGCTCGACGTCGACGTCCTGGTCGTCGGGGCGGGGATCTCCGGCATCGGGGCCGGGTGGCATCTCCAGACGATGTGCCCGGACCGCACCTACGCGATCCTCGAGTGCCGCGACGACCTGGGCGGCACCTGGGACCTGTTCCGCTATCCGGGCATCCGCTCCGACAGCGACATGCACACCCTGGGCTACCGGTTCAAGCCCTGGACGGAGGCGAAGTCCATCGCCGACGGCCCGTCGATCCTGGCCTACCTGCGCGAGACCGCAGCCGAGTACGGCATCGACCGCCACATCCACTACCGGCAGTGGGTCACCCGCGCCGACTGGTCCGGCGACGACGCCCGCTGGACGGTCACCGCCACCCGGGTCGACCCCGAGACCGGCGAGGCCACAGAGGTGCAGCACCGCTGCCGGTTCCTGTTCATGTGCTCGGGCTACTACTCCTACAAGGGCGGCTACACCCCGGAGTTCGCCGGTGGTGAACGCTTCGGCGGCACCATCGTCCATCCCCAACAGTGGCCCGAGGACCTCGACTACGCCGACAAACGCGTCGTCGTCATCGGCTCCGGTGCCACGGCGGTGACGATCATCCCCGCCATGGCCGACGACACCGCGCACATCACGATGCTGCAGCGGTCGCCGACCTACATGGTGAGCCGGCCCGACACCGACGCCATCGCCGACAAGCTGCGCCGCTTCCTGCCGGAAAAGGCGGCCTATGCGGCCACCCGGTTCAAGAACATCCGCCTCAGCCAGATCTTCTACCGCCAGACCCGCACCGAACCCGACAAGGTGCGCGACCTGCTCCTGGGCGGTGTCCGCAAGGAGCTCGGCGACGACTACGACGTCGACACGCACTTCACGCCCCGTTACGACCCGTGGGATCAGCGGCTGTGCCTGGTGCCCAACGGCGACTTCTTCGAGGCCATCCGCAGCGGCAAGGCGTCGGTGGTCACCGACACCATCGAGACGTTCACCGAAACCGGCATCGCCCTGGTGTCCGGCGATCATCTCGACGCCGACATCATCGTCACCGCCACCGGCCTGCAGATGGTCACCCTCGGCGAGGTGGACTTCTCCGTCGACGGCCGGCCCGTCGACTTCGCCGAGACCTTCACCTACAAGGGACTCGCGTACTCCGACGTGCCGAACCTGGCTTCGTCGTTCGGCTACATCAATGCCTCCTGGACGTTGCGGTCCGACCTCACCTGCGCCTACGTGTGCCGCCTGGTGAACCACATGACCGAGACCGGCACCGACATGGCCACCCCGCGGCTGCGGCTATCGGACCGGACGATGCCGGTGCGTCCGTGGGTCGACGACTTCTCCGCCGGCTACATGCAGCGCATGATGCACGCCATGCCCCGCCAGGGCGACCGCGACCCGTGGCGCAACACCCAGAGCTACGACGAGGACCGCAAGCTGCTGGCCAAGGACCCCGTCGACGACGGCGTCATGACCTTCACCCGTGCCCCACGAACGGCGCCCGCCGGCGAGACGGCGGGAAGTGGGGAGAAGGCGACGAGCGGGGGGAAAGCGGCCAGAGGGGTCTGACCCCACAGCCTGACTTCTCTGCTACCCGGCGGTCTCGACGACGCGCTCGAGCAGCCAGTCGGGATTGTCGGCGACGGTGCGGGCGAGGCGCCCGGTGGAGTCGAACAGTGCGAACAGGGTGCCGTCGAGCGAGCCCAGCACGCGGGTGCCGCGCAGCTGACGGACCTTCTCGGCGGTCTCGGCGTCGGTGCGGCGGGCCACGGCCCACGACGTCGGCGACATCTCGACCTCGGCGCCGAACTCGAACTGCAGGCGGTGAGCGAACACCTCGAACTGCATCTGACCAACCGCGCCCAACACCGGCGCCGCAGTGGGGGCGTCGAGGTCGCGCAGGACCTGCACCACCCCCTCCTCGTCGAGCTGGTCGAGGCCCTTGCGGAACTGCTTGGACTTCGACACGTCGACCGGTCGGGCGCTCCAGAACAGTTCGGGCTCGAACCGCGGGATGGGGGGGAACGTGACCTTGGGGCCGTCGTAGAGGGTGTCGCCGATGCGCAGATCCGACGCGTTGACCAGGCCGATGACGTCGCCCGGGAAGCCCTCCTCGACGGTGTCGCGGTCGGCGCCGAACACGGTGGTGGCGAACTTCGTGCTGAACGGTTTGCCCAGCCGTTCGTGGGTGACCTGCATCCCGCGCTCGAACCGGCCCGAGTTGATCCGCATGAACGCCATGCGGTCGCGATGCGACGGGTCCATGTTGGCCTGCACCTTGAACACGAACGCCGAGAACGGGGCCTCGAGGCTGCGGGGCTCGCCCGCCGCGTCGGGGCGCGGCATCGGCGAGGGCGCCAGGTCGATCACCGCGTCGAGCAGGTGACGGACCCCGAAGTTGGTGAGCGCCGACCCGACGAACAACGGGCTGGTCTCGCCGGCCATGAAGGTCTTCGGGTCGTGGGTGGCGCCGATCTCGTCGAGCAGGGCGACCTCTTCGACGGCGTTGGTCCAGGCCTCGCCCTCGCCGGCCTCGGCCTCGGCGGCGTCGACGATCTCCTCGCCGGCCTCGGTTGCGCCGCGGCTGGAGCGGGCGAAGCGCACGAAGTCGCCGCTGCGTCGATCGATGACCCCACGGAAGTCGCCGGCCTGGCCGACCGGCCAGGTGACCGGTGTGGTCTCGAGGCCGATGAGATCGGAGATCTGGTCCATCAGCTCGAGGGGTTCGCGCCCGGGACGATCCCACTTATTGACGAAGGTGAGGATGGGCATCTCGCGCGCCTTGCAGACCTCGAACAGCTTGAGGGTCTGGGCCTCGATGCCCTTGGCCGCGTCGAGCACCATGACCGCGGCGTCGACCGCTGCGAGCACCCGGTAGGTGTCCTCGGAGAAGTCGCGGTGACCAGGGGTGTCGAGCAGGTTGACGACGTGGTCGCGGTAGGGGAACTGCAGGACCGTCGACGCGATCGAGATGCCACGATCCTGTTCCATCGCCATCCAGTCCGACCGCGCCGACCGGCGACCCGACCGGGCCTTGACCGCGCCGGCCTGGGCGACCGCTCCGGAGTACAGCAGGAACTTCTCGGTGAGGGTGGTCTTGCCGGCGTCGGGGTGCGAGATGATCGCGAACGTGCGGCGGCGGGCTGCTTCGCTGGCGATTGCTGAAGTGTTCATCGGGGCTTCCTGGCGTGTCGCGCGGCCGCGGCGGCGGATGGAGCCGATCTCGAACAGACCGGGCCGCGACGAACGCTCCATGGTACGGCGACCACGCAGCGCTCACGTCGGGGCCGCGCCGGTGGGTTCGACGCCCCACCCTTCGCACCCGGCCCCGGGCAGCGAGGCCGGGCCTGTGCGACGATGCCGGGATGCAACCGAACCCCGACCTGTCCCCGCGGCGCCGCCGGAGCGCGCGCACGATGGCCGCGGCCCTGACCGCTGCGGCCCTGATCGCGGCGGGGTGCAGCAGCAGCGAGAGCGACACGGCCGTCGCCGCACCCGTCGAGGCCGAGGTGCTGGGCGAGGCCGTCACCCCCGACGACGAGGACACCGCCGGCGCGGTCGTCGACGCCGAGGCGTCGTCGACCACCACCATCGCGGCCACCTTCACCGTTGCCCCCAGCGTCGAACAGCTGGCCGTGCTCGACGCCACCGAGGGCACCGAGCTCGAGCTCGTCGGCGACGACGACGGCGAGGTCGCTGCCACCGGCGTGGCCGACGAGTTCGGATCACTGCTGTGGCGAGACGTCGCACCGGGCGACTATCTGGTCCGCACCGCAGCAGGCGACGACGGCGATGCCGTCGAGCAGTCCGATGCGGTCACCGTCACCTCCGTCGACGACGTCCCCGACCCTGCGCTCTACACCGGCCAGACCCTCACCGACGGCTTCGGCTACATCACCACCCGCGATGGCACGACCCTGTCGGCCAACGTCGTGCTCCCCGGCCCCGCCGAGGACGGCCCCTACCCCACCGTCGTCGAGTACTCCGGCTACGGCCCGTCGAACCCCGACGCCGCCGGCCTGCAGGACATCTTCGGTCCGCTCGGCTACGCCTGGGTGGGCGTCAACATGCGCGGCACCGGGTGCAGCGGCGGGTCGTTCCAGTTCTTCGAGCCCATCCAGCTGCTCGACGGCTACGACGTCATCGAGACCGTCGCCGCGCAACCCTGGGTGAAGCACAACCAGGTCGGCATGGTCGGCATCTCCTACCCCGGGATCTCCCAGCTGTTCGTCGCATCCACCCAGCCGCCGAGCCTCGCGGCCATCACCCCGCTGTCGGTCCTCGACGACTCCGCCCGCTCCACGCTCTATCCGGGCGGCATCCTCAACACCGGCTTCGCGCTGGCGTGGTCCGACGAACGCGAACGCGACAGCCAGCCGTTCGGCCAGGGTTGGGAGCAGGGTCTCGTCGATGCCGGCGACACGGTCTGTGAGGCCAACCAGAAGCTGCGGCTCCAGAACACCGACGCCCGCGCCCTCATCGAGGACACCCCCTATTACGTGCCCGAGGTCGCCGACGAGATCTCGCCCACCGCGCTCGCCGACCGCATCGAGGTGCCGGTGTTCCTGGCCGGCGCATGGCAGGACGAGCAGACCGGCGGCCGCTTCCCGGCGCTGCTCGACGACCTCACCGGCGTGCCCCAGCTGTACGCGACGATGGTCAACGGCGCCCACACCGAGTCGGTGTCGCCGGCGATCATGATCCGCTACCTCGAGTTCCTCGAGCTCTATGTCGACCGCGAGACACCCGAGCTCGCCGCCGCAGCGCTGATCGGCCCGATCCTCACGCCGGGGCTGTACGGGGTCAGCGTCGCGATCCCCGACGTCGATCGCCTGGCCGGCCTGCCCTACGAAGAGGCCCTCGCCACCTTCGAGGCAGACCCCCGCATCCGCATCCTGTTCGAACAGGGCGCCGCCGACGGCGTCGAGCCCCGGGCGCCGCTGCCGCGTTTCGAGGCCGGATTCGACTCCTGGCCGATCCCCGAGGCCACCGCGCAGCGCTGGTTCCTCGGTCCCGACGGGGCGCTGTCGCCCGACGCCGTCGACGGGGCCGCCGCTCCCACCACGTGGGTGAACGACCCCGCGGCGCTGCCGCCCACCACGTTCACGGGCGGATCGAACGAGATCTGGCGCGCCGACGTCGAGCTCGACTGGCAGGCCATCCCCGATGGCACGGGTGCGGTGTGGACGTCGCCGGCGCTCGACGAGACGATCGTGGTCGTTGGACCCGCGTCGCTCGACGTCTGGCTGCGCTCGAGCGCCGCCGACACCGACCTCGAGGTGACCATCAGCGAGGTCGGCGCCGACGGCTCCGAGACCTACGTGCAGTCGGGCTGGCTGCGGGCCAGCCAGCGGGCCCTCGACGAGGCGGCCAGCACCGACGTCGACCCGGTGCACACCAACGTCGAGGCCGACGCCGCACCGCTGCCCGCCGACGAGTTCACGCCGATGCGCATCGCCGTGTTCCCCTTCGCCCACGTGTTCCGGCCGGGCTCGTCGATCCGGGTCACCGTCGACGCGCCCGGCGGGGCTCGCCCGATCTGGGCGTTCGACGACACCATCGCCGCGGGCGAGACCAACGAGATCGCCCACGACGCCGACCGCCCGTCGTCGCTCGTGCTGTCGGTCGTACCCGGCGTCGAGGCACCCGCCGATCCGCCCGACTGCGGTTCGCTGCGCTCCCAGCCCTGCCGCCCGGGCTGAGCCACCCGCCGGGCGGTTCCACTGGGCCCTGACTACCGGGGTCAAGTCGTACTTTCAACCAACTCTCGGCCGGTTGGCCGGGTGGCTCGCGAACTCGAGCTGGTTGAAAGTACGACTTGACCCTGCCCTTCGCTCGGGTCGGCCACGAAACGGTGCAACGAGTACGGTCTTGCCGATCGAGACGGCAGCGGACCATGGTCCGCTCGGACGTGGCGGCATCGTGGCCGCCGGGGGAAGGCACACCATGAGCGACGACACACTCACCGCCGACGAGGCCGATGCGTTCCGGGCCCGCTGCCGGGCGTTCCTCGACGAACACGCCACCGGCATCCCCTACCGCGGCGCCGACCCCCGTGGCGACGGCGCCGTCGAGGCAGCCCGCGACTTCCAGGGCAAGCTCGCCGAGGCAGGCCTCGCGGGCCTCACCTATCCGACCGAGTTCGGCGGCGCGGGCCTCACCAAGACCCACGAGCGCATCTGGCGCGAGGTCTACGCCGACTACCCCGACATGACGTCGCAGCTGACCATCAGCCACGGCATGTGCCTGCCCGTGCTCAACGACTTCGGCACCGACGCCCAGAAGCAGGCGTTCATGCCCGACAACATCGCGGCACGCACGATGTGGTGCCAGATGTTCTCCGAGCCCGGCGCCGGCTCCGACGTCGCCAGCCTCCAGACCCGCGCCGAGCTCGACGGCGACGAATGGGTCATCAACGGCCAGAAGGTGTGGACCACCCTGGCGCACGTGTGCGAGTACGGCATCCTGATCGCCCGCACCAACCCCGACGCCCCCAAGCACGCCGGCATCTCGATGTTCATGGTGGACATGCGCGATCCGGCCGTCGAGATCCGCCCGATCCACCAGATCGACGGCGGCATGCACTTCAACGAGGTGTTCTTCACCGACCTGCGCATCCCGGCCGACTGGCTGCTCGGCGAGCTCAACAACGGCTGGAACCAGGCCACCGCCATGTTGATGTACGAACGGGTCGCCATCGGCGCCGGCTCCACCAGCGGCGTCTCCACACCCCACGCCAAGCGCCTGATCGAATACGCCACCAAGACCGGCCGCATCACCGAGCCGGTGCTGCGCCAGGAGCTGATGCGGCTCTACAGCGAAGAGGTCGCCAAGAGCCTGGTGGCGATGCGCACCCGCGCCGAGATGAAGGCCGGCAAGGCCCCCGGCCCCGGCGGGTCGTTGGGCAAACTGCACGGCGCCCGCATTCTGCGCGACGTACGTCGCCTGGCCGGCGACATCGTCGGCATGGAGAGCGACGCCTGGGTCGAGGGCGACCGCGGCGAGCAGTGGGCCAAGCTCATCCTCACGAGCTTCCAGGCCAGCATCGCCGGCGGCACCGACGAGATCCAGAAGAACATCATCGGCGACCGCGTCCTGGGCCTGCCCCGCGAACCCAGCGTCGACAAGGGCGTCCCCTTCCGCGAACTCAAGGTCGGCACCCAGGCCTGAGCGTCGGCTGCACGGGGCAGTCGCAGCGTTCATGGACCGCGTGAGGGCCCCCGCCGCGACGGCCGCGAACCACCCGGGACCCCCGCCGCGACGGCCGCGAACCACCAGGACCCCCGCCGCGACGGCCGCGAACCACAGGGGTCAAGTCCTCCTTTCTCACTTCTCCCCTTCGCCGAGCCTCGGGCCGCCGTGACCCGAGAAGTGAGAAAGGAGGACTTGACCCCAGCCCTTCCAGAGCCTCGCGGCCGCGTCGCCGTGGAGTCTGATCGGATCGGCTGTGTCGATCGGCGACCCCGGCCGTCGCTGTGCCAAGCTCTCCCCGCTGTGCCGATCACGACGGCGCCGCAGCACGAGGGAGACGGACATGCAGGACTTCGACGGACGGGTGGCGGTCATCACCGGGGGCGCCAGCGGCATCGGGCTGGCACTCGCCCATCGGCTGGCCGCCGAGGGGATGACCCTGGTCCTGGCCGACATCGAGGCTCCGGCGCTCGACGACGCCGCCGCCGGCCTGCGCGACGGCGGCGCCACCGTGTCGACCATGGTGTGCGACGTCGCCGACGCCGATCAGGTCGGCGCGCTGGCCGATCACGCCTGGTCCGAACACGGCGGCGTGCATTTCCTCGCCAACAACGCCGGCGTGGTCACCCGCCACGAGCCCTGGGGCTCGCTCGAGGACTGGAAGTGGGTCATCGACATCGACCTGTGGGGCGTCATCCACGGCGTGCACCACTTCGTGCCCCGGATGCTCGCCGACGGCGCACCCGGCCACATCATGAACACCGCCTCGACGGCCGGGTTACTGGCCTTCCCGGGCATCGCGTCGTACAACGTCGCCAAGCGCGGCGTCGTCGCTCTCAGCGAGACCATGCATCATGAGCTCGTGGACACCGAGCTGTCGGTGTCGGTGCTGTGCCCGGGCGTCGTCGCCACCCGCATCGGCGACAGCGAACGCAACCGTCCCGGGGTCGCGCCCAGGCCGATGGCGGGCAGCGTCGGAAGCGGCGTCGGAGAGGAACTGACCGCCGAGGCGGTCGCCGACGAGGTGGTGGGTGCCGTTCGGGCCGGACGTTTCTACATTCTCCCCCACGCCCATTACGGCGAACAGGCACTGCGTCAGGCCGAGAACCGCACCACCGGCGGGCCGCCGGTCAAGCCCGTCATCAACCGCTGACGTCGCCTCGTAGCCCCCGACCGCCGATCCCGACGGAGAGAATCCAGACATGCAAGAACCCCCCGCAGGGTCCGGTCCCGGCTGGTACCGGTCGCCCGACGACCCACCGAACACCCACCGCTACTGGGACGGCCAGTTCTGGATCGGCGATGCCGAACCCATCCCGTCGGCCGACGACCGTCGCGCCGCCGGGGTCGATGCGCCCATCGGCGGCGCGGGCCGACGTATCGGTGCGCGGCTGATCGACCTGGCCATCAACGTCGCCGTCATCATCTTGTTGACCGGGATGATCGACGGCGACCTCGACGACGCCACCCCGTCGGCACTCGCCACACTGGCCGCCCTGGTGTTCACAGCCGGGTACGAGATCATCCTCACCACCATCTTCGGGGGCACCGTCGGCAAGCTCCTGCTGGGGTTGCGGGTCACCGAGATCGACGGCACCACCCCGCCGAGCCCACTGGTGTCCACGCGCCGTTGGGCGCCCAACGTGTTGACGTTGCTGCCGGCCCTGGGCCAGTTCATCGGCCTCATCATCCTCGTGTTGTCGCTGGCTTGGATCACCAGCGATCCTCAGCGCCGCAGCGTGTTCGACCGCACCGGCCCGACTTATGTGGTCAGGGTGAGGTAGCCGGCTCGAACGACGGCGGCAACCGTGGCGATGCAGAAGACCGACTACACCGACGTCAGCGATGTCGGCATCGACGACGACAAGCGCGAGCTTCTCTACGCCGCGCAGACCGAGTGCGTGGTCAACTGGACCACCCGAGACGGCTGGCCCGTCGGTGTCATGCATCGCTACGTGTGGCACGACGGCCGCTTCTGGATCACCTGCACCGCCGAACGCAAGCGGGTGCCGGCGCTGCGGGCGCGGCCGCAGAGCTCGGTCATCGTGTCGAGCGAGGGCACCTGGCTCGGCGGCGACATCGCCACGACCGCCAAGACGCTGGCGACCGTGCACGACAACGCCGAGACGAAGAGCTGGTTCTATCCGGTGCTGGCCGAACGGCTGCGTGCAGGCGACGCAGCCGGCCACGCCGAGTTCATCCGCCGCATCGACACGCCCACCCGGGTGGTGATCGAGCTCGTACCCCAGCAGTGGATCACCTACGACGGCACCCGCCTCGAGGCGGCCCTGCGCGGCATCGAGCATCACGACCGCCTGCGCAAGCGCAGCCGCAACCTCACCGAGCCCCCCGAGGGCTGGGAGATGGAGTACCTGTAGCCCGCCCGGGCCGCTCGACCGCTCGACCGCAGGCTCCGCCGGGACGCCGCGGGTGACACAATGCGAACCGCAGCAGCCGCATCGTCGACCACACCCGAGGTCGACCACGAAGGGGGAACCATGACCGACAGCGCCGAAGGTCGCGATCTGGAACAGCGCGTCGCCGCTCTGGAAGCCGAGGTGGCGCGCCTGCGGGCCCGCGAACGCATCACCGCCACGTTCAACCAGTACCTGTACTCGCTCGACAC
This sequence comes from Acidimicrobiales bacterium, assembly GCA_046290435.1. GTDB lineage: Bacteria > Actinomycetota > Acidimicrobiia > Acidimicrobiales > UBA8592 > CAVQUE01. The sequence continues at coordinate 306,748 of JBKAGO010000070.1, read as the reverse complement.
CGGCTACGGCGACGGCATCCTCGACGCGTATGCCTCCGACTGCGTGCTCGAGGTCGTCAACTTCCCGCCCGACGGGATCGACATGCACTTCGAGGGCCGCGAGGCCATGAAGCCGCTGTACGAGCCGTACGGGTCGCGCGACAAGCTCATCGCCGGTGGCCACACGTCGTCGAACATCGCCATCGACGTCGCCGACGACGCCCAGACCGCGTCGCTGACGGCGTACTTCACGACGACGTCGAATCGGGGCGTGCAGGGCGGCCGCTACGAGGGCACCCTGCGCCTCGACGACGACGGGAAGTGGCGCTTCACCACGCTCGCGATCATCAGCGCCTGGGGCTTCCACCCCAACGACGCGAAGAAGGTCAGCGACCCGGTCCCAGCCGAGCGCAGCGCCTTCGCGGGCAAACCCGCCACCGAGGGGTAGTGCCCCGATCTCGTTGGGTTGATCCACCGTGACGGTGGATCAACCTCACGAGATCGGGGCGGTCGGGCGCTATCGGGCGCGGCCCTCGAGCTTCCCCTTCTTCGTCACCGTCGTCCGGTTGCCGGCGTCATCGGTGCAGGCGACCTTCACCTTCACCTTGCCCTTCTTTGCCTTGCTCCGCTTCACCTTGCCGGTGAGGTTCACCTTGCGCGGCTGGTCGGCCTCGACGTTCTTGTTGCGGGCCGTGAACTTGATCTTCCTGCCGAAACCGCCCGTCGCCGTGATGCGGGCTCGGCAGGATTCGTTGCTCTCGATGCTGACCCTGACCTTGACGCGGATGAATTTCTTTGACTTCTTCACCTTGGCGGTGGCCGTGACCCGCACCGTCGGCCGGACCGTGTCGGGGGCGATGGTGACCGTCGCCGCCTCGCTCAGCTGGGTGGCCTCGCCGGCATGGTTGATGGCGGTGACCTGGCAGCGGTACTCGCCGCTCTCGGCCGGGACGTGCAGCTCTGCGGTCGCGCCGGCGATGGGGTTGCCGTCGAGGAGCCACTGGTATCCATAGATGGTCGGTCCCCGGTACAGGTTGGCGCCGGGGCGATCGGTCTCCCACGTGCCCGTGCTGCAGGTGTACTGCTCGGCCCCGGTGACCACGGGCGGCGCGGCCGACACCGGGCGGCGCAGGACCGCGACGGCATAGGGCCCGATGAGGGTCGCGGGCGAGACGTCGTCAGTGGTGAGCACCTGGACGCCCGCCGCTCCGCCGCCGTCGTCGAGCGTGGTCCGGGCGATCGTGGACGGCGTGCTGAAACCTGCCCAGTACAGCGACCGGTTCTCCTCGTCGATCGCCAGCCCGAACGGTGCATCGGGCACGCCATCCATCGCATCGAGTTCCGTGCGCGCATCGCCGCCTGCCAAGGTCGCCGAGGCGATCGAATCGGTCGTGGCGTTCGTCCAGTAGACCCGATCGAGGCCCCGGTGGATCGCGATACCCACGGGACCGCTCACCGGCCCCGGGGGCGTGACGAGGTCACCACCACCGCTGCCGTCGAGCGCGGCGAACGAGATGGCGTCGCCGGCGAAGTTGGTCCAGTAGATGCGGCCACCGACCGGATCGATCGCGACCGCCAGCGGATCGTCGAGTGTCGCTGCGCCCGTCGCCAGCGTGCCACCGCCGGTCCCGTCGAGGTGAGCGTAGGAGATGACGTCGGCCACAGAAGCCGCCCAGTAGAGCCGCCCCGCAGCGACGTCGATGGCCAGGCCGCTCACGCCTCCGGTGTTCGCCCCGGCGGTGTTCACCTGCGTGGGCGTGCCGGATTCGTCGATGGGCGCACCCCAGATGGTGTTGTCGAAGGTGTTGGCCCAGTACATGCGACCTGCTGCGGTGTCGAACACGAGGCCGCTCGGGCCGAACACCGAACCACCACCGGGACGGAAATCGCTGCCGCCACCGGACCCGTCCAGGTTCGCCGAACCGATGCTGTCGAAGCCACCGTCGAAGTTGGGCCAATAGATGCGGTCCTCCGCCGCGGCGGCCGGTACCAACGTGGCCAGCAACGCCACGATCGTGGTCACGACCACGATCCGTCGCCGATGCCGGCCCCATGCGCGTCTGGTCTCTTCGCCCGCCGCTGTACCCATCGTCTGACCTCCGTCGTGTCTCGTCGAGAGACAACGAACGACCCGAGGTCGACCCGCCTGCTGCCGGTCGGCACCGTACCCCAATGCACAGGCCGACGCCTCGTGAGCCGAACCGGCGCTGGCCCCGATCTCGTCGCGGCGATCCACCGTGACGGTGGATGTTCGCAACGAGATCCGGGCCATCTGCGGCGGGTACGGTGCAGCGGTGCTTGCTTCCGACATCGACCGGCTCGTCTCGGCCGGTGACCCGCAGATCTCGCCCGACGGTCGCCTGATCGCCTTCGTCGTCTCCCACGTCGACGGCCCCGGTAACACCTACCGCAGCCGCATCTGGCTGGTGCCCGCCGACGGCTCCCGGCCGCCACGCCCCCTCACCGCCGGCGACGAGCGCGACACGGGCCCGCGCTGGTCCCCGGACGGCTCGACCCTGGCGTTCACCTCCGCCAGGGGACGGGCCGACGACGGCGACCGGCGGTCGAGCCTGCACCTGCTGCCCGTCGACGGCCCCGGCGAGACGGTGTGCCTCGTCGAGGGAGCCGAGGCGTTCACCGATCTGGCGTTCTCGCCCGACGGCACCCGCCTCGCCTACGTCACCCGCACCCGCAGGCCCGACCACCACGACGATCCCGGCCGTCGGCCGCCGCACCGGATCACCAGTGCCTTCTTCCAGCTCGACGGCGAGGGCATCGTCGTCGACCGGCCCCGCCACACCTACGTGGTGTCCACCACCGGCGCACCCCGCCCCCGGAACCTCACGCCCGGTACGGTCGAGGCCACCTCGCCGGCATGGACACCCGACGGCCGCCACCTCGTCGTCGTCGCCGAGAACCACTCCCTCGACCTCGCCAACGAGCTCTGGCTCCTCGACACGACGCCGTCGGAGCGGCCCGAACCCTCGGAGCGCAACGATGCCGGCCGGGACCAGGGCGACCGTGCCGATCAGGGGGGCGACGTCGCCGCGTCCCGCCGGATCCTGACACCACGCACGTGCCTGGTGGCGTTTCCCACCGTCTCGCCCGACGGCCGCCATGTCGCCGTCGTCGGCCACGACAACCCCGACGTGCTGCCCCAGAACGCCCACGTCGGCGTGATCGCCCTCGACGTGGACGATCCCTCTCCTGCGCCCATATCGCCTCGCTGGATCACCACGGCGATCGATCGCAACTGGGTGCCGATGGATGCGATGCGGGCGCCGCAGTGGCTGGACGAGCGGCGACTCCTCGCCGGCCTCGAGGACCGTGGCGACGTCCACCTCTACGAGGTCGCGCTCGACGCCGACCCGGCGCGGCGAATCGACGGCCGGCGCTGCATCACCGGCTGGAGCGCCGCCGATACGACGGTCGCCTTCACCGCCACCACCGCCGAGCGCCCCGCCGAACTGTTCGTCACGGGCGATCACGAGGCCTTCGCCGGCGAGCGTCGGCTGTCGCACGTCACCGAGGAGTTCCTCACTGCGGTGCCACCATGTCGGGTCGAGCGGTTCACGGCTCCCTCCGGCGACGTCGAGGTCGAGGTCGAGGTCGAGGTCGACGCGTGGGTGGTGTACCCGCCCGGACTCGATCCGGCCACCGCCGACGCACGCTCCTGGCCGATGCTGTTGAACATCCACGGCGGGCCCTTCACCCAGTACGGCGAACGGTTCTTCGACGAGGCCCAGATCCAGGCCCGAGCCGGGTACGTGGTCGTGCTGTCGAACCCGCGCGGCGGATCGGGTCGCGACACCGCCTGGGGCCAGGCGATCAACGGCCCGAAGCACCGGGTCCCCGGCACCGGTTGGGGGTCGGTCGACGCCGACGACTGCATGGCGGTGGTCGACGAGGCGCTGCGGCGGTTCGGGTTCGTCGATCCGGACCGCGTCGGTGTGCTCGGCGGCTCTTACGGCGGCTACATGACCACCTGGCTCACCACCCACACCGACCGCTTCGCCGCCGGCTGCTCGGAACGGTCCGCCAACAACCTGCTCGCCCTCGAGCAGACCTCCGACTGCGGCGGCTCGTTCCACAGCCTCGTCGGGGTCGGCCACCTCGACGACCCGGCCGAATACCTGCGCATGTCGCCGATCACCCACGTCGCCGATCTGGCGTGCCCGTTGCTGATCGTCCACTCGGCGGGCGATCTCCGCTGTCCGGTCACCCAGGCCGACGAGCTGTTCCTCGCTGCCACGATGCTGGGCAAAGACGTCGAGTACGTGCGCTTCGACGGTGAGTCCCACGAACTGTCACGCTCGGGCACCCCGGTGCACCGCCGGCAGCGGGCCGAGATCATCCTCGAATTCTTCGACCGCCACCTCAGCCGAACCCCCTGAGGCTGCGCCGATCTCGTCGCGGCTGTCCACCGTGACGGTGGATCTCAGCGACGAGATCGGGGCGGTCAGGCGATCAGGGCCGCGGCCAGGGCGATGGTGTCGGCGACGGGATCCTCGGGGTCGGGGAACAGGGCGACGCAGTCCGCTCCGGCGTCGCCCATGCGGGCGACGAAGTCGGCGGCGTCGTCGGCGGTGCCCACCACAGCGATCTCGGCCCACCACTCCGGCGGCATCCGCTCGACCGCATCGGCCCAGCCATGACGCTCCGCGTCGGCGCAGAGCTCGCCCCAGAACGGGGCGCCGTCGAGCGCACGCGAACCGTGCGACGCCACCTCGGCCAGGAACGGCGCAAGGGCCCGCCGAGCGGTGTCGCCGTCCGCTTCGACCGCAGCTGCGGCGAAGACGGTGACCCGATGCGCAGCCCCGCCTCGCGCACCCTCGGCTGCGCCGGCGGCGATGTGCCCACGTGCGGCACGAAGGAACGTCGGGCCGACGAACTCGGCCAGCACCGTGCCGTCGGCGATCCGCCCCGAGAGCTCCAGCGAACGGGGGCCGTGCGCGCCGATCGACACGGGCGGGCACGGCAGCGGCGCCTCGTCGAGGTGAGCGGCGTCGAGGCGCACGTAGGAGCCTTCGACCGTGACGGTCTCGCCGGCCAGCAGGCGCCGCAAGGCGTCGGTCACCTCGCCCAGCGCGCCCAGCGGCGACGCCACCGCGGCGCCGATCTGCGTCATCCACTCCGGTACGCCGTGGCCGATGCCGCCGTGGAACCGGCCCGGGCCCAGTCGGGCCAGCGTGGCGAACTCCATCGCCGTGAACATCGGGTTGCGGACCACGGCCGGGACGATCCCGAGCCCCACCCCGATGCGCTCGGTCGCCGTCAGGACCGCGGCGGCCAGGCTGACCCCGGCGGTGTGGCCGCAGTCCTCGATCACCCAGAACTCGTCGAAGCCGGCGGCCTCTGCCGCCCGGGCCTGTTCGACCACCACCAGGGGATCGGTCGTGCGATGGGCAACCACAGCGAGGTCGGGCGTCGACGACATCCCCCGAGCGTACGCCCCGCCGAACGCCCCGATCTCGTCGCGGTTGTCCACCGTGACGGTGGATCTCCGCGACGAGATCGGGGTGGTTTCACAGGCGTTGAGCGGCTTCGATCATGTCGGCGAGCTCGTCGACGTCGGTGGACTCGAGGCGGTCGGCCAGGCGCTCGGCCTCGTTCTCCAGGTCTTCGAGGTCGACCCAACCCCGGTAGGGGCTGTCGCGCAGGATCTCCGCGAACGCGGCCACCACCACTGCCAGACGCAGGTCGTCGGCGGTGTCGCCCCACGAGCCGACGATGTCGCCGACCTCGATGTCGACGTCGATCTCGGTGATCTCGCCGGTGTCGGGATCCTCCCAGCGCAGCGCCACCTCGCCGATGTCGGTGCCGCCGGCGTAGGTCTCGAGGTCGTCCTCGAGCTCGATCTCATAGAGCGCCGTGACCTGATGGCCGGCCCCGACCTCGCCGGCGTCGACGTCGTCGTTGCGGAAGTCCGAATCGCGCACGCCCCGGTTCTCGAAGCCGATGAGGCGGTACTCGTCGACCACGTCGGGGTCGAAGGCGACCTGGATCTTGGCGTCCACCGCAATGGTCAACAGCGTGGCCGTGAGGTCGTCCTCGAACAGGCGCTCGGCCTCGTCGACGGTGTCGACATAGGCGTAGAAACCGTCGCCCTGGTTGGCGAGCTGCTCCATCAACACGTCGTTGAAGCCGCCCAGCCCCACGCCCACGGTGATGAGGTTGATGCCCTCGTCGGCGTCGTCGCGCAACTGGCGGGCCAGACCGTCGGGGTCGGTCAGGCCCCGGTTGGCGATGCCGTCGGACAGCAGGATCACCCGGTTGATGCCCTCGGCGTCGTAGGCCCGGTTGGCCTGCTCGTAGCCGAGGCGCAGACCGGCCTCGACATCGGTGCTGCCCTGGGTCTCGAGGCGGCGGATGGCACGCACGATGGTGTTCTCGTCGCCGGCACCGGTGGGTTCGAGCACCAGACTGGCGTCGTCGCTGAAGGTGACGATGGAGACGACATCGCGGTCGTCGAGCTCGTCGACCAGCTCGATCAGCGACCGCTTCACCAGCTCGAGGCGGCCGTCGGTGTCCATCGAACCCGACACGTCGACCACGAAGGTCAGCGACGCATCGGGGCGATCGTCGTCGTCGACCCGCAGGCCCTGGACCCCGACCCGCACGATGACGTTGTCGTCGTCGAAGGGCGACGGCGAGCCGTCGATGGTGAGGCCGAGGGCGTCGTCGGGCTGGTCGTAGCGGTAGTCGAAGGCGTTGATGTACTCCTCGGGGCGCACCGACTCCGGCGGCGGGCGGTCGCCGTTGCGCAACCACTGGCGGGCCACGCTGAACGAGCCGGTGTCGACGTCGAGCGCGAAGGTCGACAGCGGGTCGTCGGAGGGGTCGACGAACGTCCGGATGCCGTAGTCGGCGAAGTTGCCGTCGGGTTCGGCCGTCGGTGCGGGCGAGGACTCGGACTCGCCGAAGCCGCGGTCGGCGTCGCCGAAGCTCTCGCCCCCGGCGCTCGATGCGGCGTCGCCCTCCTCGGCAGCCTCCTCCGAGGCCGGCTCCTCAGCCGCCGCTTCCCGGTCGCCGCCGGAGGACTCGTCCTCGGCCGCCGTGGCCCCGTCGTCGCCGGCGAAGGACTCCTCGGTGTCGGTGCCACCACCGCCGCCGAAGGGCTCCTCGCCCGACCCGTCGTCGCCCGCTCCGTCGTCGGCCGGGGCGCCGCCGAAGGACTCCTCGGCGTCGGTCGCGCCCCCGCCGCTCGTGGGCTCGGACGTGGCGTCTTCGTCGCTGCTTCCGCAGGCTCCGGCGACGAGGGCCATGGCCGCCAGCACAGCGATCAGGAACAGCATGGGCCGTGAACGTGGGTTCGTATCCATGCCCGATCCGACGACGACCCGACCTCACGGGGTTCCCGAACCACCCATGACGATGCCGTTGCGATCGCGTGTCGCAACCGGCCCGCACGGCCCGATGGCGACCTCGGCCGCGGCGACCCGGCACAATGGCGCCCATGAAGCTTCGCATCGGCGATTCGCTCGTGCCCCCGCTGGGGCGGCTCCGCACCTACGTCTGTGGCATCACGCCCTACGACACCACCCATCTCGGTCATGCGTTCACCTTCGCCTGGGTCGACACGCTGGCCCGGGTGATGGACCACGTCGGCGCCCACATGGAGGTGTGCCGCAACGTCACCGACGTCGACGACGACCTCCTGGCCGAGGCCCGCCGCCGCAACGAACCCTGGCAGCTGCTGGCCAACCAGTGGCTGTACCAGTTCGAGGACGACATGCGGAAGCTCCGGGTGCGCAAGCCGGCGTTCGAGCCGTTGTCGCGCGACTACGTCACCGAGGTCATCTTCTTGATCCTCGCCCTGATCGAACGTGACGCCGCCTACCAGCGCGACGGCTCGGTGTGGTTCCGCGGATCGGCCATGGCCGAACGCGCCGGCATCGACGAGGCCCGCGCCATCGAGCTCCACGCCGCCGCCCACGGCCAACCGGAGAACCCGGCCAAGGAGCACCCGCTCGACGCCGTGCTGTGGCAGCCGTCGGGCCCCCACGAGCCGCGTTGGTCGAGCCCGTTCGGCGAGGGCCGCCCCGGCTGGCACGTCGAATGCGCCGCCATGGCGACGTCGATCCTGGGTCTGGCAATCGACGTCCACGCCGGCGGCGAGGACCTGGCGTTCCCGCACCACACCTACGAATCCGCCATGGCCGAGGCGGCCACCGGCGTCACGCCGTACACCCGGTCGTGGATGCACATCGGCACCGTGCGGGTCCACGGCGAGAAGATGGCGAAGTCCACCGCCAACCTGGTGTTCCTGCGCGACCTGTTACGCGAGTGGGAACCCGAGGCCGTGCGCCTGATGCTGCTCGACCGCCCGTGGTCCGATGGCTGGGACTACACCCCGGCGCTGCTCGACACCGCCGGCGAACGCCTCGAGGCGCTCCGGCGGGCCGCGGCCTCCGCAGGAGGCAGCGACCACGGCGCCGAAGAGGTCTGCCGCCTGCTGGTCGAGGGCCAACAGTCCACCGCCGCGATCGACCTGGGCATCGAGGAAGGCGGCGACACCGCCCGCCAGGTCGGCCGCCTCCTCGGCGTCATCTGACCCGTCCGGCCTTCGCTATTCGAGGTCGGCGCCCATCTTGGCGATCGTGTCGACGTACTCCTCGACCATGTCCATCAGCACGGCCCTGGCCGGACGCTCCTTGTTCATGCGTCCCACGACCTGGCCCACGAAGTAGTTGACCAGCTTCTCGGCGCCCGGGTTGCTGGCGGCCGAGCGGCCGATGCGCTGCTGCGCCTCGGCGATCAGCACGCCGTGGAGCGGCATGGGCAGCGGATCGGGGTTGGCGGGGTCGGCCCACTCGTCGGTCCAGGCGGTGCGCAGCTGGCGGGCCGGCTTGCCGGTGGAGGCCCGGCTGCGCAGCGTGTCCGACGACGTCGCCTCGAGGAACTTCTTCTTCACCACCGGATGGGTCTCGGCCTCCTCGGTGGTGAGCCACACCGACCCCGTCCACACGCCCGACGCGCCGAGCGCCATGGCGGCCGCCATCTGACGGCCGCTGGCGATGCCGCCCGCTGCCAGGACCGGGGTGGGCGACACCGCGTCGACGACGTCGGGGATCAGCACCATCGTGCCGATCTCGCCGGTGTGGCCGCCGGCCTCGTAGCCCTGCGCCACGATCAGGTCGACCCCGACGGCCTGCTGGCGCTCGGCGTGTTGCACCTTGCCGGTGAGGCCGGCGACGGCGATGCCCTTGGCGTGGGCCTTGTCGACGAGATCGGCCGGCGCCGGCCCCAGCGCGTTGGCGATGAGGGCGATGTCGTGCTCCAACGCGATGTCCACCAGCGGCGCCGCGCCCGAGTGCGACCACGACGCGATGCCCGCGGCCCGACGCTCGTCGGCGGGCAGTTCGGGAACGCCGTAGCGGGCGAGGAGGTCGTCGAGGAACTGGCGGTGCTCGGCGGGGATGAGCTCGTCGACCTCGGCGCGGCTGAGCCCACCCTGTTCGACGCCCACGTACTTGGCCGGGATGAGCACGTCGACGCCATAGGGACGGCCGTCGATGTTGTCCTCGATCCACTCGAGCTCGATCTGGAGCTGCTCGGGCCCGAACGCCACCGCGCCCAGCACCCCGAGACCGCCGGCCTTCGACACCGCAGCCACGACGTCGCGGCAGTGGCTGAACGCCAGGATGGGGTACTCGATGCCCAGCAGGTCACACACGGGATTCGTCATGGTCGCCTCTCCTCCCCGGCGCCGTGCAGGCGCCGACACGAACGCCGCCCATGATGGCCGATCACCGGGTCGGCCGCTGCCGCAGCGTCTGCGCCGGCCTGCCCCTCAGCCGGCCGGGAGCCGTCCGGCGACGACGTTGTGCAGGATCAGCCGGGTGTCGGTCTCGGCGACACCGGCCTCGGCACGGAGCCGGGCCAGCAGCTGGTCGAGATCGGCCGGCGACGCCACGGCGACCCGGAGCCGGTAGTCGACCCGGCCGGTGAGGTACGCAGCCTCGAGGACCCGGTCGTCGTCGCGGACCACCGCGTCGAACCGTGCCCGGTCGCGGGGCGGATCCAGCCAGCAATCGACCCAGGCGTCGATCGGGCGGCCGAGCGCAGCCTGGTCGACCACGGCGTGGACGCCGGAGATGATGCCCCGGTCCAACAGCCGGGCCATGCGGGCCCCGGCGGCGTTGGGGCTGAGGCCCACCCGACGGCCCAGATCCCGGTGGGTCGTTCGACCGTCCTCCTGCAGCACACGGATGATTGCTCTGTCGATATCGTCGATCACAGTGCTTTCCACTGTATCGGACCGTTTCGGCACCCGAAATCAGTGCCACCCGCAGGGCAGCCCGTGTCACCATCGTCGGATGGCAACATCCACGATCCATCCGACCTCCGACCCGGCCTCTGCAGCCGATGCCACCCCGCCCGTCGACAACGGCAGTCTCCGCGCGGCACTCCGCCGCTGGAACGAGCGTCGCGACCTCCGTCGCGCCCGCGCCGCCGAGGCCTACCCCGCGCGGTCGCGCGAGGTGCTCCACGCCGCAAGCGACGCGCTCCGCAGCGCCCCCTACGGCCGCGGCGCCTGACGACGTCGACCGAGCCGACGTCGACGCGACCGGACGCCACTCGGGAGGATGGGCGTCACCGCCCGACGATGCGGACCGGGTCGCTGCCGTCCCAGCCCTGCGCCGCTTCGGCGACCATCGCGTAGAAGCCGAGCAGACCGTCGTTGGCCGCGTAGAGCTCGATGAAGTGGCCCAGCGTCGCCACCGCATCGACGAAGTGGAACCGGGTGGATCCGGCGAGCGCCGACATGGCCAGCGGGAACCCGAAACCGTCGAGCAGGGCGGTGGCGTCGTCGAGATCGTCGACGATGTAGGCGAGGTGGTGCAGACCCGACTCGCCGGGAGCATAGAGATCGCGGACGGCCGATGGCCCGGTGCCGTGGTCCTGCACGAGCTCGACCATGACCTCGCCCCACTGCCCGTAGGCAGACGTGTGGTCGAACACGGCGGGCACGCCGCGATGGACGACGTCGGTGACGGGGATGTGGCGCCGGACGAAGAAGGGGCCGGCCCCGAAGCGCTCGGCCCACTCGGCGGCGGCGACCTCCGCATCGGAAACGGCGTAGGCGATCTGCACGGGCGGACCGAGTCGGTCGGCGAACGGTTGCGGCATCCCCCGATTGTCGCGCCCATCGGCCGACGTCGCCCCCGGGACAGCGGGAGCCCTGGCGTCGTCCATCGGTTCCGGCGCCGAAAACCGTCGCTCTGGCAACCATTTTCGGCGCCAGAACACCACCGCCACCCAACCGGCGCCGAAAACCGTCGCTCTGGCAACGATTTTCGGCGCCAGAACGACCGACGTCAGGGTCATCGGCGCAGCACTACGATCCGGCGATGGATCTCGACCAGGTGAAGCAGACCGCCGAGCGGCTCGGGCGCATGGCCTACATCGCCACCGTCCGACCCGACGGGCGTCCGCACTGCGTGCCCATCGTCGTCAACTGGGTCGACGACCACATCGTCGGCTTCGTGGCCAATCCATCCGTGAAGGTCACGAACCTCCGCGAGAACCCGAACATCCAGGTGCACTGGGTCATCAGCGAGGCCACCAACATGGACAGCCTCATCGTCGACGGCACCGCCACCATCGTCGACACCACCGACGGCCGTCGGGCGCTGTGGGACCGCATGGGCTACGACCTCGATGCGTTCGAGCCCGGCGGGCCCGAGGCCGACACCCACGTCTTCATCGACGTCACGCCCAGCCGGGCGCTGGTTCTCTACAAGTACGGCGTCGAAGGCCGGGACGACTGGCGCCCCTGAGCGCCGCCTCCCGAGCGCCAACAACCCGCCAGGCCATCCGACTGGCGCCGAAACCTGTCGCCCTGACAACCATTTTCGGCGCCAGAACCACCGGCCCACCCCGCCACCGACCAACTGGCGCCGAAACACGTCCCCCTGGCAACGATTCTCGGCGCCAGCACGACTGACGCTCGCCGACGCCGTCGAGACCGCGTCGGCGTCGGCTCAGTGCGGCGCCTCGACCAGGTCGACCGCTACGCCGTAGTGATCCGACGGCACCACGCCGTCGTGGGGTTCGACGCCGAACAGGCGGGCCCGCACGGGATTCCCCGCAGGTCGCGCCCGAGGCCAGCCCACCATCACGTAGTCCAGGCGACGCTCCGGCCAGGCCGAGTCGACCACATACGGGTTGCCCGACGACCACGTCGCCCCCGGACCCAGCCCGACCTGGGACCACGTGTCGCTGAAGATCAGCCCGTCCACCGGCGGCTCCGTCAGCCCCACCAGCGACCGGATCTCGTCGGACTCCGGAACCGCATTGAGATCGCCGACCAGCACCGGGGGGAAGCGGTCGACGGGCCCGCGCCGCTCGGCGATGAACGCGACCACCTCGGCGATCTGGCGGCGCCGCAGCCCACTCTGGTGGAACCCGTGCGACAGATGCGTCGTGAACACGTCGACCGGCCCGAACGCCGCCGCCAGCCGGGCCCACAGCACCGTGCGATGCCGCGGAGCGTCGCCGACGTCGAGCCAGCACCACTCGCTCTCCACGATCGGCCAGCGCGACCAGATGGCGTTCCCCATCACCCGGGCGACGCCGGGGACCGCACCCTCATCGGCGGCGGCCGTCTCGACCGCAGCACCCGACGCAGCATCGCCGGAAGAATCACCGGCCCCGGCGTCGGCGCCTCCCCGCCCATCGTCCCGGTCGCCATCCCCACCGATGGGGTCGGACGGCGGAGGCGACGCTGCGGGCGGCGATGGCGCCGGAGACGGGGTGTCGACCTGGCCGTCGGGGCGAGGGGCGACCACGACGTGACCGCCGAGGTGTTCGAGCAGCCACGCCGGCTGGTCGGGATCGAGGAAGGAGACCTCCTGCAGCCCCACCACATCGGCACCGAGCGATGCGAGCGACGACGCGAGCGCCGCCTGTCGTTGCTCCCACGGTCCGTGCTTCCACCACAGGTTCCAGGTGGCCACACGGATGGTCGACGGCATCGTCATGCGCCGAGTCTGGCCGATCGACGGCACGGACGTCGCGCCCCACCCGCCCGATCTCCCGACGCCGCAGCCGGACAGGTCGCAACCGAACGTCGACTCAGGCGCTCCCAGTCCTCGACGTGTGGCGCCGCGCCGCACCGGCGCACGCAGACCGACACAAACGGGCTCCGGCACGAGGCCCCCGGCGACCACGGGTGGCGCACGCCCGCAACGCGAAACGGCGCCGCCGACAGGTCGACCAGCACGATCCGGCAGGCCCGGACGCGAAACGGCGCCCCCCGGAGGGGGCGCCGATCACGTTCGTGCCGTGCTCGGCCGACATGCGACGCCCGGCTCTGCCGACAGGCTCGACCGTCGTAGCGCCGGTATGCCGACAGGCTCTACCTCTCAGTAGGGCATCGTCCCGCCGTCGACGGGGAACATGCAGCCGGTGAAGTTGCGGGCCGCATCCGACGCCAACATCACAGCGACCGCAGCCACCTCTTCGACGGTGTTCGGACGCTTGATCGCCGACTCCTGCGAGAACGTCTCGATCAACGCCTCGTAGGTGCCGAGACCCATCGCCACGGCGGACTCCGGGCCGGTCGCACGCACGATGTCGGTCTCGATGAGCCCGGGCAGGATGGCGTTGACCGTCACACCGGTGGTGCCGGTCTCGTGTGCTGCGGCCTTGACGAGGCCGTTGACCGCATGCTTGGTGGCCGCATAGCCGGGGATGCCGGGCTTGCCCAGCTTGCCCTCGACCGATGAGGTCACGATGATTCGGCCGGTGTCGCGCTCGAGCATGTGCTGGAGGCCCTTGCGCATGCCCCAGAAGACCGAGTTGAGGTTCCAGTCGATCTCGAGCTTCCATTCCTCGTCGCTCATCATCGCAACTGGTGCGGTGTTCTGGACGCCGCCGGAATTGAGGCACAAGATGTCGAGTTGGCCGTAGCGTTCGATGGCGAAGTCGACGATGCCCTCGTTGACCGCCTGCGTCGCTGCGTCACCGGGGTAGAACGCGGCGTTGTCGCCGGCATTCATCTCGGCGAGGCACTGCTGGCCTTTCTCCTCGTTGCGTCCGTTGACGACGACCTTGGCACCCTCGGCGAGGAATGCGTCGGCCATGGCCCGTCCGATACTGCGGGTGCCGCCGGTGATTGCGGCGACCTTACCTTCGAGCTTTCCCATGAATGGTCTCCTCGTCCTAGTAGGGCGCCGTGCCGCCGTCGATGCTGATCATGGACCCGGTGATGCCGGCGCCCGCATCCGATGCGAGCAGCACGGCCACCATCGCGACGTCCTCGACGTCGTTGAGGCGCTTGATCGCCGAAGGCGACGCCATGAACGTGAGGAACTCCTCGAACTCCATGCCCAGGGCCGCAGCGGTGTCGGGGCCCATCTCCTCCATGACATCGGTGAGGATGCCGCCGGGACACAGCGAGTTGACGGTGATCCCCATCGTGCCGACCTCGTGGGCCACGCACTTGGTGAGGCCGTTGAGGGCGTGCTTGGTGGTGACGTAGTGCGACACCATCGGCAGCGGGATCTTGCCGTACATCGACGACACGTTGATGATGCGGCCCCATTGCTGAGCCATCATGGGCTTGAGCGCACGCCGCATGCACCACATCGGGTGGTTGAGGTTCCAGTTCAGGACGAAGTTCCAGTCCTCGTCGGGCATGTCGGCCAGCAGACACGAGGCCCCGCCGCCACCGGCATTGTTGACGAGGATGTCGATCTTGCCGTAGTGCTCGACCGTGTGATCGATCAGGCCCTCGCAGACGGCCTGATCGGTCACGTCGCCTGCGAAGAACGTGGCGTTGTCACCAGCGTCCATCTCGTCGAGCGCCCGTTGGCCCTTCTCCGGTGAGCGGCCGTTGATGACGACCTTGGCCCCCTCGGCGAGGAAGGCTTCGGCGATGGCGCGTCCGATCCCGCGGGTTCCCCCGGTGATCGCCGCGACCCTGCCCTCGAGTTCCATGTTTCTTCTCCGCTTTCGTCGACGTGCGGGCGAATACTAACCAAGCGGTCAATTCGGCGCCGGACCTGCCGTCGAAATCCCGAAGTCGTCGCGCTGCGGCGCTTTCGCTCCGTCACGGCGAGCGTGTCACCGGGCGCCGATACGGTGGCCGTCCATGGGCATCCTCTGCGGGCATTGCGGCGATCGACATGCCACGGTGGCCGAGGTCCGCCACTGTTCGGCCACACCCGGCGCTGCGGCGCCGCGGTTCGACGGTTTCGGCGACGACGATCCCGGGCCGACCGACCCCGGCCCCACCCGACGCCCCGACGACCGCGCCCCTGCGGGCACCCATCGGGTGCCCGACCGAGAGCGCGCCGCTGCAGGCGATCGTCCGGCGCGTCGTCGCAGCACCGCAGCGCCCACAGCGGGCGCGGGCGCGCCGGCAGCGCTGCCGCCGTCGGTAGCGCTCGAAGCACTGGCGGGCCCCGATGCGCTGGGTCGCAGCGTCATCGTCGGTCCCGGTCAGGCGGCGCCGCCACCATGGGCGGACTGCACCCGGGTCACGGTCACCGCCGCCCCGGCCGACACCGTCGTCGACGAGCTCCAGGACGCCTGGTCGGCTCGCCGGCGCCTGGTCATCGAGGTCGTCGACGAGCCCGATCCCACCCCGGTGCTCGACGTGCGTTGGTGGGAGCTCTCCCCCGATGTCGAGATCGGCCGCGAGCGACTCGCCCACCTGGTGTTCGCCAACGCGGTCGATGCCCGCGACCCCGAGGCGTTGCGGTTCGCGCCGCTCGCCCAGGCCCTCGCCGCCGGTGCGGCGCTGCTGGGCACGCCCCAGGGCGACATCTCGCTCGCCGACATCGCACTGGGGGACATGGCGGCGTGGTGCGACGGCGGTCCCCTCGACGATCTCGGCGGACTCGACGCGGCCGTGGTGCCGTGGGCGAATCTGGCCGTCGGGTCGCTGGCGCCGCTCGGCGGCGTGCACGGCGATCGGGCCGGGGTCCTCGAGCTCGCCCCCGACCAGCTGGCCGCGGTCACCCATCGCGGCGGCGGCGCCCGCATCATCGCCCCGGCCGGGTCGGGCAAGACACGGGTCCTCACCGAACGGGCCCGGCACCTCATCGACGATCTCGGCATCGATCCCCGGGCTGTGTGCCTGATCGCGTTCAACGTGCGCGCCCGCGAGGAGATGCAGGAACGCACCGCCGACCTCGCCGGTCTCGAGATCCGCACCCTCAACAGCCTGGCGTTGGCCATCTGCAACGGCACCGGGCCGTTCGCGACCCCCACCCACCATCGCCGGGTCCAGGTCGTCACCGAACCCGAGGTGCGGCGCATGCTCGACCGGCTCGTGTCGGTGCGGCGCCAGGCGATGAGCGATCCGATCGCCGCATGGATCGAAGCCCTGACGGCGTCGCGGCTGGG
The DNA here is from genome assembly GCA_046290435.1 of Acidimicrobiales bacterium. Classification (GTDB taxonomy): domain Bacteria; phylum Actinomycetota; class Acidimicrobiia; order Acidimicrobiales; family UBA8592; genus CAVQUE01. The sequence goes on along the minus strand of JBKAGO010000070.1, from coordinate 290,410 downwards.
CCTGCGCGACCCGAAGGCCGTCGAGGACGACTTCGGTGGCGACGTCCGGGACTTCGCCACCCTGGGGCCCCGCTTCGTCGAGCGCCTCGACGAGGCCGGGGTGGTCGACTTCGATCAACAGATCCTGCGGGCCATCGAGATCCTGCTGACCGACCCCGCCGCCCGGGCCCAGGCGCGGCGGGTGTGCGCCATGTTGCTGGTCGACGAGTTCCAGGACCTGACCCCCGCCCACATCGTGCTGGTGCGGCTGCTGGCGGGTCCCCGAGCCGACGTGTTCGGCGTGGGCGACGACGACCAGACCATCTACGGCTATTCCGGGGCGTCGCCGCGCTGGTTGATCGACTTCGCCGACCTGTTCCCCGGCGCAGGGCGCCACGACCTCGAGGTCAACTACCGGTGCCCGCCGGCGGTGGTCGAGGCCGCATCGACGCTGCTGTCGCACAACCGGCGCCGCGTCACGAAGGTCATCCATCCCGCGCCCGGGCGCCTCGACGATCCTGGCAGCGACGGCGCCGGACCCATCGTCGCGCTCACCACCAGCCACCCCGCCACCGCGCTCGTCGAACGGGTACAGACCCTGCTCGGGGCCGGCGCGCGCCCCACCGACATCGCCGTGCTCACCCGAGTCAACGCCACGTTGCTCGCACCGCTGGTGGCGCTCGACGAGGCGGGCGTGCCCTGTTCCAAACCCGTCGACGTCGGGTTCATGGAGCGCACCGGCGTCAGCGCGGCCCTCGCATGGTTGGCGCTCGCCACTGCGCCGGCCAAGGCGTTGCCCGAGTCGGCCCTCGGCGTCGCGGCGCGCCGGCCACCGCGGGCCATCGCACCGCGCGTGGTCGACTGGATCAGCGAGAAACGCACCACCCGCGAGATCGCCGACCTCGGGGCCCGCATGCGCGACGAGCGCGATGCCAAGAAGCTCGACGCCCTGGTGGCCGACATCGAGACCGTCCGGCGCCTCGCCGACCACGGTGCATCGACCCGGCGCCTCCTCGAGGCCATCCGCGACGACGTCGGCCTTGGTGGCGCACTCGATCGGCGCCTCGATGCCTCGAAGCGCTCGGTCGACCGGTCCTCCCACGGCGACGACCTCGCCGCCCTGCTGTCCATCGCCGATCTGCACACCGACCCCGCCGGGTTCGCCGACTGGCTCGCCGAGCGCCTGCGCAGCGTCGACGACGATCGTCGCGGCGTCCGGCTGGCCACCGTGCACAAGGTGAAGGGCCGCGAGTGGCCCCATGTCGTGGTGTACGAGGCGACGGCCGGGCTCGTCCCGCACCGGTTGGCCGACGCCATCGAGGAGGAGCGCCGCATCTTCCACGTGGCCATCACCCGGTGTTCGGCGTCGGTGACGGTCATCAGCGGGCAGCCGCCGTCGCCGTTCGTCGACCAGATGACGGTCGCACGCGACCCGTCGGCACCAGAACCGTCGGCGCTCGAGGCCGGTGCAGCGAGGGCCCGCAACGGCGCCGGCGCCACCCCGAAGCCGCGGCGGTCGCCTCCGCCACCGGCGTCGAGCATCGAGGTGGCCCGCCGCCGCGAGCAACTGCGTACCTGGAGGTCCGAGCGCTCCAAGCGCGACGGCGTACCCGCCTATGTCGTGTTCTCCGACGCGACGCTGGTGGAGTTGGCCGAGTACCGGCCCAGGTCTGCCGGGGAGCTGCTCGCCATCAGTGGCATCGGACCCACCAAGGTCGAGCGCTACGGCGACGAACTGCTCGCCCTCCTGTCGAGCTGACCCGCGCTCGCTGCCGCTCGGTGCAGCGGCGTGTCGGAGGCCGAACGTGTCGCGTGCGGGATGGCTCTCGCCGATGGTGGAGGACGCAGGACGAATACCGATCGACGACCGCCGGCTCCCACCGGCCAGCGGCCGTCGATCGTTCCCGCCACATCACTCTGCCGAGCGGGACAACTCGGCATTTCGAGCATCGCACGAAACGCTGCGCCCGTCTTCACACATCTGCAACGACACCTGCACATACCGTGCAGTTCGGTGACGCAGAAAGCGCTACGGTGAGCGGACCGCCGACGGCCGAGGGCGACAACGGCGGAGCCCTGGTGTCCGCGGGGAGGGGCAACTCGACATGCCGGACGTGCCGACAACAGATCAGATCGCCACCATCGCCGACCCACGTCAGCGCCTCCTGGCAGCAGGCGCACGGATGCTCGTCGACGACGGCTTCCGCATCATTGCCGCGGGTCTGAGCCCCGAGCGCATCGCAGCGCTCGCCGGGCGCTCACGGCGAACCTTCTACGAGCACTTCGAGACCAAGGAGGCGTACCTACGCGCGTTGCTGGCGACCCACGTCGCCAACTCCGATCAGGTCCTCGCCCAGGAACGCCTGGCCGAAGATGTCTTGTCCATGCTGGTGATCGATGCCGGCGCGACCATGCTCGACACCGTCAGCGAGCTCGTTCGGCGCCAGTTCTTCGAGCACATGGCATCCGACGCCGGTTGTATCCACACGATCGCCTGGTCCGCCGCACACTCCGACGCTGCGACCCACGCCGACCATCAGGCTCATCTGGCCGAGGTCGACCGGCTCTGGGAGCGCAACGTCACCCTCGCGCTCGAGACCTGGGGGTTGACGATGCGGCCGCCCTGGACCCCGGCGCTGTTCGGTCAGGTGTTGGTGGCCATGTCCGACGGCTACTACGCCCGTACCCGCATCGAAGACGGCGCGGACCATGCCGACGACTACTCCCTGGCGCTGACCACCCTGATGGCCTCGGCGCTGCAACGCCTGGACGAGCCGCCCGAACAGCTCGACGACCGGTTGGCGTCGCTTCGGCGCGCGGCCGCCATCGGTGTCAAGGAGCGCCAGGACCCTGCGGCCACCGTCACCGCCCGGCGGCGCCTGCTCGATGCCCTCGAAGCGGCACTGGCCGAACAGAGCCTCCCGCAGCTGACGCTGCCCGACGTCGCCGACCGGGCCGGGGTCCGCCTCAGCACCGTCCGCGCCAGCTTCCCGAACCTGATCGCCGTCCTCGTCGAACTCGTCGCCGAGCGGCTACCCCCGCTCGATCGCGAGATCGACTTCGACCGTCGCACCACCCAGATGGACACGCCGGCGCTGCTCCGGCGCCATCTGGCCCGCCTACATGTGTGGTCAGCCTCCAATCCGGGCCTCGCGCGTGCCATCGCCAGCGCCGTGACCGAACCCTCCGAGGCCGGGCAACCGCTTCTGCAATCGGTCATCGAACCCGCAGCGTCACTCTTGCGCCGTGCCCGGGCCGAGCGCGAGTTCGACGTCTCGGTGCCTATCGATTCGCTGGCAGCGGTCCTCAGCCTCGCCGCGCTCGGGGCGACCCTCATCCCCGGATCGCCAGGCGACGTCGACTGGCTGGTCGACGTCGTCGTGGGCGGCCTGATGGGCCCACGTGCCGAAGAGGCAGGCAACCTGTCTGCCGCGGCGACCGGACGGCACAACCCATGATCGGGCCCCGTATGCCGACCCCCGAGGAGATCGAAGCGATCGCCGAGCCACGGGAGCGCCTCATCGCCGCCGCGGCGAAGGTGCTCCATGACGGCTTCTTCGACCTGGTGTCCGACGGTCTGCGGCCTGAGCACGTCACCCGGGCCGCCGGCCGATCGCGCCGGGTTTTCTATGACCACTTCGACGAGCGGGGCGATGTCCTGCGCGAGGTCGCGCTGCTCTATCTCGAGCCCGGGCTCGGGCTGCTGGCGGAGCGCTCGGCCGACCTCGGGGTCGCCTTCGATCTGGTCGAGGGCGACCTGATCTCGGGCGCCCGACTCCTGGTCGACGCCACCTTCGAGGAGACGATCGAGTCGAGGCGCTCGGCGATGCGGATCATCGCCTGGTGCCTCGGACGTCAGGATCCCGTGATCGGCGACGCGTACCGGATGCACCAACATGTCGCCGACGAGGTCATCGGCGACATGCTCGAACGCCTCAATGCCGCCGTCGGCCTGCGCTTCCGTCCGCCCTGGGACGGCAGGAAGATGGCGACGGCGATGCGGGCCCTGGCCGACGGCCTGTACCTTCGTCACGAACTCGACCACACGTCGGCGCCGTCCACGACCGACGGCGCCGACGACCCCGCCACCGGCGACCCCACCACCGGCGGCCCCTGCCCCGGCGGCGCCGGGAAGCCCCCGGTGTCCGGTCCCGACGTCAGCGAGCTGTTCACCCTGACGGCGCTGTGCCTGCTCCCGGTGGCCACCCAACCCGCCGGCACTCCCGAAGTCCCGGTCGCCGACCACCTCGACGGCTTCGCGAAGGCGTTGTCGGCGGCATGGCGCGAAGGCGTCGACCTCGACCAGCTCCTCGACGCCCGCGAACGCGTGCTGCAGGCGCTGCGGACCACGATCGCCGCATCGGGGCCCGGGATCGACCTCGATGCGGTCGCCGCCACGGCCGGCCTGTCGATGCGCACGGTGGTGGCCGCCTTCGGTTCGCTGTCCGAGCTGGCCCAGGCCGCGCTCGACGAAAGCCTGCCTGCGCTCGCTCGAGAGGCCGCTTTCGACGTGGCCGCTGGCGACATCGAGCTCGAGGACATGGTTCGGCGTCACCTCCTGCGCATCGGGCAGTGGGCGACCAGCGAGCGCGAACTGGCGCGTCTGTGGCTCGCATCGGCGACGGGAGCGATCGCATCGATCGACGCGGCGAAGGCGCAGGAGTTCTCGAGGCGGCTCGCCGATCCCCTGACCGCGATGCTCGACGAGGCCCATCGCCGGCGTACGACGGAACCGAGGCCGCCCATCGGCGCAACGGTCAACATGGCCACCAACGTCATGCTCGGTCGCATGAGCGCGCTCTCGGGCTTCGAACTCGACGAATCGGCCCAGTGGTTGACCGACGTCGTGTTGCGCACCTTGCGCCTCGACTGAGACCCACGGTGCCGCCCGGCTGGGTGGAGTCCACCGAACCGGGCGGCAGCGCAGAATTCACGCCGACGGCGCCGCCCCGAAGGGGGGTACGGGGCGGGGCCGTCGGCGTCGTTTCGGGTCAGCTCATCGCATGGGGGCGCCCGACCGGAGTCGGGGCACGACCGCCCACCATGGCCGGCGACACATCCGAGGGGGGTTTCAGGTGTCGTCACCGCTGCCACTGCCCGAAGACGAGGGTCAAGACACCATGACGGTCCTCTCGACCGGCACCGCATGGCCGGCGGCCCGGGCCTGCCCGGAGAGTGCGGCGATGGCGTCCATCAGTTCGTCGGTGATCTCGCGCTTGACGCCGGCGCTACGGCCACGGCCCGCCCAGCGGCCGAGATCGATCGGTGCCCCGAAGCGCACCCGGACGTCGCCGCGCCGGGGAAGGCGCCGGTCGGGCGGCTGCACCAGGTCGGTGCCGATGATGCCCACCGGCACGATGGGGGCGCCGGTGTGCAGCGCGAGGTGGGCGACGCCGAGGTGCCCGTCGTGGAGCAGGCCGTCGCGGCTGCGGGTGCCCTCGGGGAAGAGGCCGACGATGCCACCCGCCTCGAGGCGCTTGGCTGCGGCCCGCAGGCTGGCTGCCACGCCTCGCCCGCTGCGATCGACGGGGATCATCCCTGCCGCCGGGAAGAGGCGACGGGTGACCGGGTGCGCCAGGTACTCGGCCTTGCCCAGGAACGTCACCGGTCGGGGCAGCTCGTACATGAGCACCATCGAGTCGAGGAACGACAGGTGATTGGGGGCCAGGATGACCGGGCCCGATGCGGGCACCGACTCGGCGCCCTCGAGCTCCACCCGCAGCCACATCCGGCGCCACGGCAGGCTGATGCGCCGTGTCGCCCAGTAGTGCCGACCGACTGCGTCGAGGTCGATACCATCGAGGAGGTTCGACGCCACAGGGGCTGCGCCGACGCCGTGCCGGTTGTCGCTGTGCTCGATCGAGGGCTTCACGAGAAAGACCGTACGGGCCCCACGTTTCCCGCTCGTCGCCTGGCGATGAACAACCCGATGCGAGCACCTGTACCAAAGCTTTCGCCGCCGGGGAGCGACGTGACCGGCGGCACGCAGGCGCCCATCCGGTAGTGTCGCCGCCATGCGCGCCTGGCAGCTCCACGAGATCGGCGATCCCATCGACAACCTCGCGATCCACGAGGTCGACGACCCTGCCCCACCGGGGCCGGGACAGGTTCGGGTGGCGATCGAATCGGTCGGCATCTCCTTCCCCGACGTCCTGCAGTGCCGCGGGCAGTACCAGATCCCCACCCGCCCACCGTTCACGCCCGGCGGCGAGAGCGCCGGGACCGTCACCGAGGTCGGCCCCGACGTCACCGACGTGGCCGTCGGCGACCGGGTGATGATGCTCGGCGGCGGACTGGTCGAACAGGTCGTCACCGCCGCATCGTCGGTGTTCGTCCTCCCCGACGGCTTCGGCTGCGACCAGGCCGCAGCGGTACCGGTCAACTACGGCACGACATGGTTCGCGCTCCACGACCGGGCCCACCTCGCCGAAGGCGAGACCCTGCTGGTCACCGGCGCAGCCGGTGGCACCGGGTCGGCGGCCATCCAGCTGGGCAAGGCTGCGGGGGCGACCGTCATCGCGGTGGCCGGCGGCGCCGACAAGATCGCACAGGCCGCCAACGCCGGCGCCGATCACGTCGTCGACCACCACGCCACCCCCGACTGGGTCGACACCGTGCGCGAGCTCAGCGGCGGTGGCGTCGACGTCGCCTACGACCCCGTGGGCGGCGACACCACCCACCAGGTCCGCCGGTGCATGGCCTGGGACGGCCGCCTGCTGATCATCGGGTTCGTCGCCGGCATCCCGGACCTGCCCGCCAACCACATCCTGTTGAAGAACTACAGCGTCGTGGGCGTGCACTGGGGAGCGTCGCTCGGGCGAAACCCCGAGTCGCTCGGACGCCAGATGCGGTCGATCCTCGACCTCGCCGCCACCGGCGGCATCGATCCCCTCGTCTACCCGCCGTACGCGTTCGCCGACGGGGCCCGCGCCGTGCAGGACCTGGCCGAGCGCAAGACGTGGGGCAAGGTCGTCGTCCACGTCGGCGACTGACCCCGCGATGGCCGTCGTCGACGAACACCGCGAAGGCCGCATCGCCTGGCTCACCATCGACGCGCCGCCCTGCAACGTCATGACCCGCGAGGTGTTCGTCGCGCTGTTGCAGGCCGGCGAAGCGCTCGGCGCCGATCCGGACCTGACCGTCGTGGTGCTCCAGAGCGCCGACCCCGACTTCTTCCTCGCGCACTTCGACGTCGAGCTGTTGCTGGCGTCGCCCATGGACCGGCCGGTCGTGCGCGGCGAAGCGCTGAATGCCTTCGACACGATGTGCGAACGGTTCCGCACCATGGACAAGGTCACCATCGCCAAGATCGCCGGTCGGGTCGGCGGCGGTGGCGCCGAACTCAGCCTGGCCTGCGACATGCGCTACGGCGCGCTCGAACGCGCCGTCGTCAACCAGATGGAAGTGCCCATCGGCATCATCCCCGGCGGTGGCGCCACCCAACGCCTCCCCCAGCGCATCGGCTGGGGCAGGGCGATGGAGCTCATCGCGGGCGGCGTCGACCTCGATGCCGCCACCGGCGAGCGGTGGGGCTGGTTCGACCGGGCCCTGCCCGCCGACGAGCTCGACGCCTTCGTCGACGGCCTGGCCCGGCGCATCGCGTCGTTCCCGCCCGATGCCGTTCGCCACGCGAAGGCTGCAATGCTCGCAGGTGTGCCCGACCACACCGAGGGGCTGCTGACCGAGTCGCATCACTTCGACCAGACCATGGCCGGTGCTTCGTCGCGGGCCGCCATGCAACGTTTCCTCGAGCTGGGTGGTCAGACCCGGGCCGGCGAGCTGATCGTCGACCAGATCGCCGCCCGCGCGGCGCCCGAACCGTCCTGACCCCGCCGACCGATCGAACCCCCACCCATGAGCTCTCATCACGCGCCCGAGTGGCGCGACCGGCCCAACACCGTCGAGATACCCCATGCCGAATACATGCTGCGCCACGCCCGTCGGATGGACCGGTGGGGTTCGGCGCTGACGCGCTGGGACTTCCCCGACAGCCTCGTTCTCCCCACCGACCAGCCCATCCTGTTCGCAGCCAATCATCGGAGCTTTCTCGACATCGCCGCTGCGCTCGCCATCTTCGGGCGCTTCGGGCTCAGCTGCCGGTGTCTGGTCCGCGCCGACATCTTCGAAAAGCCCGTGGTGGGCAAGTGGTTGCACCAGCTCGGCTGCATCCCCACCGACCGGGCCACCAAGGAGCAGGCCGAGCAGACGGCCATCGAGACGCTGCTCGCCGGCCAGACCGTGGCGATGATGCCCGAGGGCCGCCTGGTGCCGCCCCACGAGCGTCCCGACGGGGTCAGCACACCCCGGCTGGGCGTCGCCCGCATCGCCGCGGCCACCGGCGCGGGCGTGGTGCCCGTGGCCATCCACGACAGCGACCGCGTGTGGCCCCGGGGCAGCCTGCCGAAGCCGCCGTTGCGGGGCCGCCACACCGTCACCATCCGGGTCGGCACATCACCGGTGCCCTTCGACAGCGGCGATCCCCAGACCGATGCCGACCGGCTCATGGCCACCATTGCCGACATGCTCCGCGAGATCGACGCCGAACGCCGGGAAGACTGACAAACGGAGCCGCAGCCGACGCGCTGACCCCGAGCTGCCCGCGAGGTCGGCGGGCTGCGCAGCAGCGGCGACTGGTCCTCGGCCGATCAGCGGTCGGCGTCGACCAGGCGGAACTCGTCGGTGAGTGCGTCGAGGGCGGCCTTGAGGTCTGCGTCGATGCCGGCTTCGACCGCGGCTGCGGCGTCGTCGAGTTGTTCGGGCCGGGTGGCGCCGACGATGGGCGCGGTGATCACCGGGTTGGCGAGCACCCACGCCACCGCGAGCTGCGCCATGGACACCCCGGCCTCGGCGGCGAGGGGGCGAATGGCGTCGACAGCGTCGTGGAGACGGTCGGTGAAGTAGCGCTCCTTGTACCGGTCGCCCTGGCCGCCGGCGAGCGTGAAGCGCGAGCCCTCCTCGGGCGCCTCCCGCGGGTGCTTGCCCGTCAACAGGCCGCCCGCCAACGGGTTGTACGGGATCACGGCGATGTTCTCGACCGCGCAGAGGTCGAACAGGTCGCGCTCGAAGGCCCGGAACAGCAGGTTGTAGCGGGGCTGGACGCAGTCGTAGCGGGCGACACCGAGCACCTCGCTGCGGCCGAGCGTGCGAGCCAGCAGCCACGCCGGGAAGTTGGAGCAGCCGAGGTAGTGGATCTTGCCCTGACGGACGAGGTCGTCGAGCGCGCCGAGGGTCTCGTCGGTGGGCGTGGTGTGGTCGGGGAAGTGGATCTGGTAGAGATCGATGCGCTCGACGTCGAGGCGTCGCAGCGACCCGTCGACTGCGTCGATGATGTGACGGCGGCTGGCGCCACGCTGCCACGGGTTCGGGCCGATCGGGCCCCAGAACTTCGTGGCCAGCACGACGTCGTCGCGGCGACCCTGCAGGTACCGGCCCATGATCCGTTCGGTGTCGCCGATGGTGTCGGGCCCAGCAGCCGGGTACATGTCGGCGGTGTCCCAGAAGCTGATGCCGAGCTCGAGGGCGTGGTCCATGATGGCGTGGCTGGTGGCCTCGTCGCACTGGTTGCCGAAGGTCATGGTCCCGAGGCACAGGCGCGAGACCTTCAGCCCCGTGCGCCCGAGGTTCGTGTACTTCATGCGTCGGAGCCGGCGTTGCCGCTGATCGACGACGTCGTGCCCACAGGGGACGAACCAGCGGGTGGTTCGTCGGCTCCGGTTCCCGGGATGTCGATCGTCAGGCAGTCCGAGCCACAGGCGGCATCCTCCGCGCCTTCGACGGGCGCGGGCCGGTGCAGGACGGCCTTGGTGGCGGTGACGACCCCGTGGGCGTCGCCCTCGCCGACAGCGGGTTCGACGGCGATCTCGCCGTCGACGATGAGGCTGTAGCCGCCGGGCTCGTTCGGCGGCCACAGCAACGACACCAGCGGCTGGGCGGTGCCGTTGCGGGCGGTGCGGCGGCCCAGCGGGCAGCGCAGCCGGGGCCCGTCGACCTCGACGACGACATGGGTGGCGTGGGGCCGACCGTCATCGGAGGTCGTCAGCAGGAACGTGGCCGGCCCGTAACGGGCGATGGTCTCGGGGAGGGCTTCGACCTCGACAGGAATGCTCATGGGGCCACCGTAGTGCGGGCCCCACCCACGCGGGCCCGGTCAGGCGACGGCGTCGGCCACCCGGCGCAACCAGTCGTCGACCAGCGGTCCTCGCTCCACCGGGGTCTTGCCCAGGCGGACGACGACGAGATCCCGGTCGGGTACCACCAGGGTGCGCTGGGCCTCGTAGCCCTGGGCACAGAACGCGCCCGCCGGCTCGTCCCACACCCACCAGTGGGCGCCGTAGCCGTGGCCCTCGTCGTCGCGGGAGCGCAGCACCGTGCCGTGGGCCACCCAGCCCTCGGGCAGGATGCGACGCCCGCCGACGCAGCCGTCGTCGCGGTACAGCGCACCGAAGCGGGCGAAGTCGCGGGCCGTGGCGTAGAGGTACGACGACCCCACGAACACGCCGGCCTCGTCGAACTTCGGCGCAGCGGAGGCCATGGCCAGCGGATCGAAGAGCACTGCGCGCATCCACGACTCCATCGCCGGGCCCCGGCCGACGAGATCGGCGACGATCCGGCAGACGACGTTGGTGGTGCCACTGGAGTAGTTGAAGACGGTGTCGGGTTCGGCCACGAGCGGCTTCGCCGCGGCGTACGCACCCATGTCGGCAGCGCCGGAACCGAACAACATGTCGATGCAGTCGCTGACGGTGTCGTCGACGTAGTCCTCGACGAAGGCCAGCCCCGGGCGCATCGCGAGGAGGTGGTCGACGGTGATGGCGTGGCGAGCGTCGCCGAGGCCCGCCCACTCGGGCACCGGGGCCGGGGCACCGATGTCGAGGCGGCCCTCGCCGACCAGCACGCCGACCAGGGCATGGGTGACGCTCTTGGCCATCGACCACGACAGCAACGTGGAATCGGGCCCCAGACCGGGCCCGTAGCGCTCGGCGACCACCTCGTCGCCCACCATGACCACGCAGGCGAGCGATTCGGCCAGGTCGACCGAAGGGGTCCGCGCCGGCGATCCGAAGGCCTCGTCGAGCAGGTCGCCGAGGGCGGCTCGATCGGTCATCGATCGAGCCGCCGACAACCCGGGGTCGGCGCCCCGACCGGGCTCACGAATCGAAGACCGTCCGGCCGATCCACTCGGCGACCAGCGCCGGCTTGTCGGAACCGTCGAGCTCGACGGTGATCGTCCGGGTCATGTCGATCGCCGTGCCCTTGAGCTCGACGCCGCTGACGACGGCCCGGGCCCGAACCCGCGCGCCGGCGGGCACCGGGTTGAGGAAGCGCACCTTGTTGAGGCCGTAGTTGATGCCCATGACGACACCGTCGAGCTTGGGCATCTCCGCCGGCACCGACGTGACGAGGTGCACCATCAGCGACAGGGTCAGGAAGCCGTGGGCGATGGTGCCCCCGAACGGCGTCTCGTTGGTGGCGCGTTCGACGTCGACGTGGATGAACTGGTGGTCGAGGGTTGCGTCGGCGAACGCATCGATGCGTTCCTGGTCGACGACGAACCACTCGCCCGGTCCGGGATCGACCCCGATCAGGGCGCTGAGCTTCTCGTGGGCCTCGGCAGCGTTCGACATGGTTCCTCCGTGTGGCGGGCGACGCCCCCTGGCGCCGCGGCGGGGTCCATCGTGACAGAACCAGTCCCGTTGCGCCCGCGCCCGCCCCAGGGCCGGTGTGCGAAGCTGTCGCGTCGACGGGTGCCCGACCCGTCGCCCCAGCCGAGGAGGCCCTGTGACCACCGAGACCCGCCCCGACACGCTCTGGATGCTCGACCTCGCACAGACGGGCGCAGCCTCGGTGATCGTGCGCATCCGTGCCGATCAGCTCGACCTGCCGACGCCCTGCGACGAGTGGTCGGTGCGCAACATCATCGACAAGATGGTGGCCTCGACGCTGGTCTTCACGTCGTTCGGCCTGCGCGAACGCCCCGACGAGACGCTCGATCTGGTGCACCCGACCGACGTCATCGGCGACGACCCCCTCGGTGCGTTCGAGGCCGCCGCGCTCGGTTGCCGCGAAGCGTGGCGTCGGCCCGGCGCCCTCGAGGGCATGGCGCCGTCCACCATCGGCGAGGCCAAGGCCCGTGCGGTCCTGAACGCGAGGATCTTCGACACGACCATCCTCACCTGGGACATCAGCCGGGCCTGCGGCCTCGACCACGGCATCGACGACGACCTCGCGGCCTACGTGCTGCGGATCGCGAAGGCGTTGGTGCCGGCCGTGCGCTCGAAGAACGCGGCGCGTTACAAGGAGGCGGTCGAGCTCGGCGAAGGAGCGGACCTGGTGGCCGAGATGGTCGCCACGACCGGCCGTGATCCGCTCTGGACCCCCGCTGCCGGGGTGAGCTGAGCCCATTGCCGCAGCGACGGGCATTGCGCCTACGCCCGCCCGCGGCTCCGACCGGGGCGAATCGGTCGGAGCGCGGGCCGGGCGGGCCCAGGACCCCCTGTCGACCTCGATCTTGGTGTCCGAATGACACCGATCGTGGGACTGGCGGTCTTCAGGGGAGCGGCGCAGCCGGGCGGCGCCGCGCCGCTCCCCTGCACTCAAGGCCACCAGCTTTCGCGCGTACCGTCAAAACGAGAACGAATGCGACACGCTACGTGGGCTCTGACCAGGCCATTTGACCTAGAACGTGCGATGGGTGTTCGCGCACGCGCAACGCGTGAGAGCTCGGAGGGACCCGAGAACGCCGCCGGCGTCAGCTCCGGGGCACGTCGATCCAGGCCACGTCCTTGTCGACCCGGGGCTCGCCCGGAAGGCCCAGCACCTGCTCGCCCAGGATGTTGCGCATGATCTCGGAGGTCCCGCCCTCGATGGAGTTGGCCCGCACCCGCAGGAACGCATGACGGGGACCGTGCGCCGAGCCGTCGGTGCTCAGGTCCTCGGGACGGCGGAACGAATAGTCGAAGCCCACCATCGCCGCCGGGCCCAGCAGATCCATGCAGAACTCGTAGATCGCCTTGTTGAGCTCGGCCAGGGCCAGCTTCGCGACCGAGCCCTCGGGTCCGGGGTTCCCGAGCTTGGCCGCCTGCGACGAACGCATGTTGGTCAGCCGGAGGCTCTCGGCGCGCACCCACAGCGACATGAGCCGATCGCGATCGGCCGGGTTGCGGTCGGCGGGGTCGATCCCGTTCCAGATGGCCACGGCGTCGCCGATGGGGCCCGAGCCCCGCTGGGGCGCACCACCGCCGCCGATGGCGGTGCGTTCGTTCATCAGCGTGGTCAGCGAGACCCGCCAGCCCTCGCCCACGTCGCCGATACGGTCGGTGTCGGGGATCCGCACGTCGGTCAAGTAGACCTCGTTGAACTCCGCCTCGCCGGTGATCTGGCGCAGCGGGCGCACCTCGACCCCCGGTGCGTGCATGTCGACGGCGAAGTACGTCATGCCCTTGTGCTTGGGCAGTTCGGGGTTCGAGCGGGTGACGAGCATCCCCCAGTCGCCCAGGTGCGCCAGGGTGTTCCACACCTTCTGACCGTTGACGACCCACTCGTCGCCGTCGCGCACCGCCTTGCAGGCAAGACCCGCGAAATCCGACCCGGCGCCGGGTTCGGAGAACAGCTGGCACCACTTCTCCTCGCCGGTGAACATCGGGCGCAGGAACCGCTGCTTCTGTTCGTCGGTGCCGTGGGTGACGATGGTCGGCCCCGCCAGCGCCATGAAGAACGTCGACGGATCACCGGCCGCGGCGCCCGCGGAGCGCATGGCCTTCTCGACCCGGCCGTTGAGGTTCGGCCGGACGCCGAGACCCCCGAAGCCCTCGGGGAAGTGCACCCAGGCGAGGCCGGCGTCGTAGCGCCGTCCCCGGAACTCGGCGTCGGACATGGTGGCGGGGTCGTTGGCCTCGAGGAAGGCCGTCACCGCGGCGTCGACCCGGGCGGTCTCGGGATCCGCCGCCGCTGCGGCATGGGCCTCGGCGGCGGTCGGCGGGGCATCGATCGTGTCGGTCATCCCATCATTGTGACATCGGTCGCCCGGCCCTGCTGCCCGCCCTGCTCCTCGCCCTGCCCCTCGCAGGCGTTACAGCAGGCGCCGATCGGTGGCCCACCGCGACAGCTCGTGGCGGCTCGACAGCTGCAGCTTGCGCAACACCGCCGAGGCGTGTGATTCGACGGTCTTCACCGAGATCGACAACCTGCGTGCGATCTCCTTGTACGCGTAGCCACGGGCGAGCAGGCGCAGCACCTCCTGCTCCCGCGCCGTCAGCTGATCGAGCTCCTCGTCGACCTGGGCCGTCGGGATGGTCCCGGCGAAGGCATCGAGGACGAAGCCGGCCAGCCGCGGCGAGAAGACGGCGTCACCGCCGGCGACACGCCCCACGGCATCGATCAGGTCCGAGCCCGAGATCGCCTTGGTCACATAGCCCCGAGCGCCCGCGCGTATCACGGCGATGACGTCCTCGGCGGCGTCGGACACCGACAGGGCGAGGAACGTGGTGTCCACCTCCGCGGCCGCCACCCCGGCGATCACCGCAGGGCCGTCGCCGCCGGGAAGGTGGACGTCGAGCAGCACCACATCGGGTCGGGTGCCGATGACGACGTCGATGGCGCCCTCGACGTCGTCGGCCTCACCGACCACCTCGATGCGGCGCCCGTCGATCGACGCCCCCTCGATCTCGGCGCGCACCCCGGCGCGCACCAACTCGTGGTCGTCGACCATCACGACACGGATCGGGTCGGGGCGGATCGGGTCGGGCATCGCTACCACTCCTCGTTCGGATCGCTGCCGCCGCCCGGGCCCGAACCACCGGCATCGCCCGCATCGCCCGCATCGCCCGCATCGTCGTCGGCCACGGCGTGGCGGCCGTTCCAGGGCAGCACGAGCTCGACCTCGGTACCGGCACCGATGGCCGTGTCGATCACCACACTGCCGCCCAGGCGCTCGACCCGGCCCCGGATGCTGTCGGCGATCCCACGTCGATCGTCGCCGATGGCGGCGGGGTCGAACCCGACCCCGGTGTCGCGCACGAACACCTCGGTGCGCCCGTCGCCGGTCTCGGCGAACACGTCGACCCGGTCGACCCCGGCATGGTTCGCGGCATTCGTGGCCGCCTCACGCGCCGCGGCAACCAGCCCCGCATGTGCATCGTCGAGCGGTCGGTCGCCCACCACGACCACCTCCACCGGCACGGTGTGGAGCTCCTCGACCTCGGCCATCGTGGCCTCGATGGCGGCGCGGAACCCGCCGTGGGGCGTCGTGTCACCACGGCCGTACAGCCAGCTGCGGAGCTCGCGTTCCTGGCGGCGGGCGAGCCCGACGATGGCGGGGTCATCGGCTCGCCGCTGGATGAGCGACAGCGTCTGGAGCACCGAGTCGTGCAGGTGGGTGGCCACCTGTTCGCGCTCGGCGGCGCGGATACGGGCCCGGCGCTCGTCGGCGAGATCGCCCGCCAACGCCGAGACCCACGGCGCCAGGACCATGCCGAGCCCGGCCACGACCACGCCGACGACGAGGAACGTGTCGCGGGCGGCGGCGAGGTCGAAGTTGAGCGAGATGGCGAGCACGACGCCGGCGAGCAGCACCAGCGCACCGGCCGCCACGCGCAGCGGGAAGGTCCCACCGGCCCGGCGTGTCAGCCCGACGCCCTGTTCGTGGGCGAGGACGACGCCGGCGCCGAAGAGCGCAACCGGCCAGACGAGACCGGGCACGAAGGCCCCGCCGAGGGAACGGGCCAGCAGGATGAGGCCGAACACGACCAGCGCGAAGCCGGCGAGGCGATGGGTGCGGCTCAGCCCCTTGGGGGGACGGGGCGCCGCAGAACGCTCGGCGGGCCAGGCCCACATGGCGAACCACGCGCCGAGATAGAGGATCACACCCCAGCCGCCGGCCACCGCCAACACGGCGAACGCCACCCGGACGACCATCGGGTCGAGGCCCAACTCGTCCGCGATACCTGCAGCAACCCCGGCGACCATGCGGTCCTCGGTGGCCGACTGCGGCATCTGCCACAGGCGCGCCGGTGCCTCCGGAGACGAGCGGGAGTCGGTGGTCGCCACGCCCGCCATTGTCCCAGACCTCGGGGCGGAGTCCCATCAGGGTTCACCCCGAGACAGCCTCACCGCCCGGAGCCGGCGTCGGGGTCGGTTCGGGGTCATCACCGATGGTGGCCCGATGCGGTCGTCAGGATGATGGAGCCATGCCGAACGACGACCATCCCGACACAGCGCCAGAAGACGACGAGGCGCCCGATCTCCACGAGACGCCCGATCCGAACGAGGCGCCCCTGCCCGGCCCAGCCGACGACGCCGGAGACGAGGCGGTCGATGAGCCCACCGACGTCGCAACCGACGTCTTCCCGGCGCCGACCGCCGACACCAGCGCGACGCCGCCGGCCACGTCCGACGCCCTGGACGACGCCCCTCCCCCGACCGAACCCCAGGGCGCGTCACCGCCTCCCCCACCGGGAGCCGTCCCGCCGCCGCCCATCCCGCCGAACGCAGGGCCGCCGCCAGGTCAGCCGTGGGGACAGCCGGGCCCGCGTCGGCTCACCCGGTCCCGCGACCGCAGGCTCGGCGGCGTGGCCGGCGGCATCGCCGAGTACCTCGGCATCGACCCCACGCTGGTCCGCCTCGGCTTCCTGCTGGCCATCTTCATCGGTGGCGCCGGCGTGATCGCCTACCTCGTGGCGTGGATCGTGCTCCCCGAGGGCGACGGCACCGGCCCCGGCGGATCGGGGCAGCCGCCGATGCGGGTCCGCCGCGACGGCACCGGCGTCGACACCACGACGGCCCTGGCCATCGGGCTCCTGGTCTTCGCCGTGCTGTTCGGGCTCGCTTCGCCCGACGGAGGGGCGGTACTCGTACCGATCGCGATGATCGCAGGGGGTATCTGGCTGCTCAGCCAGCGCGAGCCCTCACGCTCGAGCGACGACAGCACAGTCGCGTTCTCCGCCGCCACGACAGGTCGGGGCGGTACGACCCCTTTCCAGGCCGACGACACCGCTCGTTTCGACCGGCGGTGGGAGCACCCCGCGGCCGACCCGATGTGGACCGGAACCCATCCGACGCCGACGCCGCCCACACCGGCGAGCCCGCCCGAACCCCGCCGACCGGCCGTCGTCACCCGGGTCACGCTGTCGTTGCTGGCGCTACTTGCCGCCGGAGCGATTGCCGCCGACGAGCTCGACCTGTTCGACGTCACGGTGCCGGGTGTCCTGGCCGTCGCCCTCGTCGTGGTCGGTATCAGCGCCATCACCGCTGCCTTCATTGGTCGCGGCCGGGGTCTGATCCCCGCGGGCCTGCTGCTTGCACTGGCCTTCGCCGGTGCTGCAACGGTGCAGCCCCTCGTCGACGACGGCACCGGCCAACGCACCTACGCCCCGACGTCGGTCTCCGACGTGCGCGATCGCTACGAGCTCGGCATCGGCGAGCTCGAGGTGGATCTCAGCGGCCTGGACATCTCGCCGGGCACAACGGTCGCGACCACCGTCGACCTCGGCATGGGCTCGGCCGAGGTCCTGGTGCCCGACGATGTCGAGGTCACCGTCGAAGCCGAGGTCGGCATCGGCGAGCTCCGCGTCTTCGGCGTCGAGGAGAACGGCTTCGGCAACGACCTCCGCCGCACCCGCAGCGTCGAGGTCGCCGACGGCAGCGCCACGCCGACCACCATCGACGACATCGACGACGCCGAGGAGCCGGGCTCGCTGATCATCCGGCTCGAGGTCGGGATCGGCGAGGGGGTGGTCCGCAATGGATGACCTCGACACGCAGGTGCAGACAGGCCGGAAGGTCCACATCACCCCACTGGTCTTCGGCGTCGCCTTCGTCACGATCGGCGCCGTCCACCTCACCGGTGCCCTGGTGGACGACACCACCTGGGTCTGGGTGCTCGGCCTCGCCGCGCTGGCCATCGCCGGTCTCGTCAGCGCGATCCGGGCCTGACCGGCGGCGCCCGGACGACTCGCGTTTTCCGCCGGCGCTGCGACGGGTACTACGGTCCGAGCGCGGCCGATACCCGGGAGCATCGCCATGCGCGAGCGCATCAAAGCATTCGCCATGCGCCACCGTGCACAAGTGGACCGTCCGCTCCGCTGCGCGAAGTCCGTCCGGATGACGCTGGCGGAACGCTCCCTCGCCCGGCGCCATCCCGGTGTCGAACTCGTCCGGTTCTCCGCGGCCGAACTCGACCGCCATCAGGCTGCGGGCTTCCGGTCCCAACACGGTCAGGACGTGTTCCTCTCCCGTGTCCTCGGCGATGCGGACCATCCGGGCACCTTCGTCGACATCGGCTGCAATCGGCCCCACGGCGGCAACAACTCCTCCTGGCTCGAGAGCCGAGGCTGGAGCGGCTACGCATTCGACCCCCAGGCGACCTTCGCGGAGGCATGGGCCGCAGAACGGACGACGCCATTCATCCGGGCGGCCATCTCCGGCCATGTGGGCGAGCGGGACTTCGTGCAGTTCCGGTCCGTCGCCGGCTGGGAACACGAGCTGTCGGGATTCGCCGACTACGCCTCGCCGGCGCACCTGCAGGCGTACCCCCACGATCGCCACAGCGTCCCGACCGGGCCCATCGCCCATTTCGTGCCCGATCTCGGACCGGTCGACCTCGTGCTCGTCGACGTCGAGGGAGCCGAGATGGAGGTGCTCGACGGCATCGGGCTCGAAGAGCTCCGGCCGCGCTGGTTGCTGATCGAGAACAACCGCACGCTCGGCGGCCACGACGCCATCCGCGGGCGCATCGTCGGCTGCGGCTACCGGTTCGTGGCCCGCATCGGCCGCACCGACGACTTCTACGAGCGCACCGCCTCGGACTGATCCGCCGGAATCGCAGGGCCTGGCCGGGAGCGCGCGCCGGTCGTCGTCGCCGCGGGGCCGCAGCGGATCCCGTGCATCGGGTGCTCGTGTATCGGGCCCTTGTTCTCTAGTTCCGGAGGCCGCCGACCTGACACGGTCGGGGCATGTCCCCCCTACCGCTTGCTTCGCCTGCCCCGCCGGCCTCAGACCAGCCGACGACCGGTGATCTCGTTGGGCACGATCTTGACCCAGTAGGGCCGCCACTCGCGCTTGGACCACGGCACGAGCCCCTGGGTCTCGAGCTGTTCGACCTCGGCCCATTCCGATACCCGGTGGGCGACGCCCTTGATCAGCACGCTCCATCCCGAACGGTCCTCGGGGTCCCATCGGTCGACCTCGAACGCCACGGGCTGGGCGAAGATCGCCGCGTCGAGCTTCTGTCCCTCCAGCGTGCGGAACACCACGGTGCCGTCGTGCCAGAGGAAATTGACCGGCAGGATCACCTGGGCGCCGTCGGCGGCGAAGCCGATGCGGCCCAGTGGCTGCGACGCCAGCAGGGCAACGCACTCGTCGGGCTCGATGATCGCGAATCCCGTGCGCTCGTCCATCGGCTCGGAGGGGGTATCGGCGGTCATCGCAACTCCAGGAGGTTCTCGTGTCCGACGGTGTGACGCACCGACAGATCACCGTCGACGGTAACGAGGCCGCCGCCCGGATCGCGCATCGCCTGTCGGAGGTGATCGCCATCTATCCCATCACACCGGCGTCGCCGATGGGCGAGCTCGCCGATGCCTGGACCCAGCGTGGCGTCGAGAACCTGTGGGGCTCGGTACCGGACGTCATCGAGATGCAGAGCGAGGCCGGTGCCGCGGGCACGCTCCACGGTGCACTGCAGGCGGGGGCGTTGGCCACCACGTTCACGGCATCGCAGGGCCTGTTGTTGATGATCCCGAACCTCTACAAGATCGCGGGCGAGCTGACCCCGGCCGTCGTCCACGTCGCGGCGCGCTCGGTCGCCACCCATGCGCTGAGCATCTTCGGCGACCACAGCGACGTCATGGCCGTCCGCCCGACGGGTATGGCGATGCTGGCGTCGGCGTCGGTGCAGGAGGCGCAGGACCTGGCGTTGATCGCCCACGCGGCGACGCTGCGCACGAGGGTCCCGTTCCTGCACTTCTTCGACGGGTTCCGCACCTCCCACGAGGTCGCCACCATCGACGCGATCGACGATGAGGTGCTGCGGGCGATGATCGACGACGAGCTCGTCGAACGGCACCGCCGGCACGGCCTCGACCCCAACCGACCGGTGCTGCGGGGCACCGCCCAGAATCCCGATGTGTTCTTCCAGGCCCGCGAGGCCGCCAACCCGTTCCATCTGGCGACCCCGGCCGCGGTCCGCGCCGAGATGGACCGGTTCGCCGAGCTCACCGGTCGCCGCTACGGCCTGTTCGAGCGCTGGGGCGCCCACGACGCCGAACGGGTGATCGTGATGATGGGGTCGGGTCTCGGCGCCGCCGTCGAAGCCGTCGAGGCGGCCGTCGCCCGGGGCGAGAAGGTCGCCGTGATCGGCGTCCGCCTCTACCGCCCGTTCGACACGGCCGCCTTCGACGCCATCGTCCCACCGACGGTGCGGTCCATGGCCGTGCTGGACAGGACGAAGGAGCCGGGATCGGTGGGCGAACCGCTCTACACCGATGTCGTCACAGCCCTCGTCGAACGACGCGGCTACGCCATGCCCCGGATCATCGGAGGGCGCTACGGCCTGTCGTCGAAGGAGTTCACCCCGGCGATGGTGCTGTCGGTCCTGGACGAACTGGCCGCCCCCGCCCCGAAGAACCACTTCACCGTCGGCATCGTCGACGACGTCACCCACACGAGCCTGGCCGTCGACGAGACCCGTTGGACCGAACCCGACGAGGTGGTGCGGGCGGTCTTCTACGGCCTGGGCAGCGACGGCACCGTCGGTGCCAACAAGAACTCGGTGAAGATCATCGGCGCCGAGACCGACCTCTACGCGCAGGGATACTTCGTCTACGACTCGAAGAAGTCGGGCTCGATGACCATCTCGCACCTGCGGTTCGGTCCCGAGCCCATCCGCTCGTCGTACCTGATCCGCGAGGCCGACTTCGTGGCCTGTCACCACACCGGCTTCCTCGACACCCTCGACGTCGTCGGCGTGGCCCGCCCCGGCGCGACGCTGCTGCTCAACACGCCCCACGGGCCCGACGACGTCTGGGAGACCCTTCCCCGCGAGGTCCAGCACCAGATCATCGACAAGGGCCTCGACCTCTGGGTCGTCGATGCCGGGCGCGTCGCCCGCGACGCCGGCCTGGGTCGCCGGGTCAACACGGTGCTGCAGACCTGCTTCTTCTCCCTGGCGGGCATCCTCGACACCGACGACGCCATCGCCGCCATCAAGCGGGCGATCACCAAGACCTACGCCACCGCCGGTGCGCTGGTGCTCGAACGCAACCACGCCGCGGTCGATCGGGCGCTCGACGCGCTCGCCCGGGTCGACGTGCCCGACGCCGTCGCCGGCGACCGGTCGATGGCACCGGTCGTGCCCGCCGAGGCCCCCGAGTTCGTGCAGCGGGTCACCGCGATGATGCTGGCGCACCAGGGCGACCTCTTGCCGGTCAGCGCACTGCCCGTCGACGGCACCTTCCCGCTGGCCACCTCCCAGTGGGAGAAGCGTACGATCGCCTCCGAGATCCCCATCTGGGATCCCGAGATCTGCATCGACTGTGCCCGCTGCTCGCTGGTGTGCCCCCACGCAGCGATCCGCATGAAGGTCATCGACGCCGACGCACTGGACGATGCGCCGGCGACGTTCCGCTCGAAGCCCTGGACCGGCGACCACGACGACGGCGATCGGCGGCTGATCATCCAGGTGGCGCCCGACGACTGCACCGGCTGCGGGGTGTGCGTGAGCATCTGCCCGGCCAAGAGCAGGACCGAGGCCAAGCACAAGGCCATCGACATGACCCCCCTCGGCGAGCACCTCGACGACGAGCGGATCAACTTCGCGCACTTCCTGTCGCTCCCCGATCCGGACCGTTCGACGCTGGACCTGACCTCCATCAAGGGCACCCAGCAGGCGCGGCCGCTGTTCGAGTTCTCCGGTGCGTGCGCCGGATGCGGCGAGACGCCCTACCTCAAGCTGCTGTCCCAGCAGTTCGGCGACCGGATCACCATCGCCAACGCGACGGGCTGCTCGTCGATCTACGGGGCCAACCTGCCCACCACCCCCTGGGCGGTCGACGATGCGGGCCGGGGCCCGGCCTGGGCGAACTCGCTGTTCGAGGACAATGCCGAGTTCGGGCTCGGCATCCGCATGGCACTGGACCATCACGGCGCCGAGGCCCGTCGCCTGCTCGCCGGTCTCGTCGGCGAGATCGGGCCGCTGGCTGCCGAGATCCTCGACGCCGACCAGTCGAGCGAGGCCGGTGTCATCGCCCAGCGCCGACGTGTCGAGCAGCTGCGGATGCTGCTGGGCGAGCTGCAGGTCCGACCGGGCCGCAGCGCCGACGCGGCGACGACCGCGGCTGTGGATCGCCTGGCGTCGTCGGCCGACAGCCTGGTCCGCACCGGGGTGTGGATCGTCGGCGGCGACGGCTGGGCCTACGACATCGGCTTCGGCGGCCTCGACCACGTCCTCGAGTCGGGCCGCGACGTCAACGTCTTGGTGCTCGACACCGAGGTGTACTCCAACACCGGCGGCCAGACCTCCAAGGCCACGCCGCGGGCGGCGGTGGCGAAGTTCTCCGCCGGCGGCAAGCGCACCGGCAAGAAGGACCTGGGCATGATCGCCATGAGCTACGGCGACGTGTACGTCGCACAGGTGGCCATGGGCGCCAACATGACCCAGACCGTCAAGGCCTTCGCCGAGGCCGAGGCTCATCCGGGCCCGTCGCTGATCATCGCCTACAGCCCATGCATCGCCCACGGCATCGACATGCGCGACATGATGGGCCACCAGAAGATGGCCGCCGACAGCGGCTACTGGCCCATGTATCGCTACGACCCACGGCGTGAGGGGCGCGGCGAGCACGGCCTGCACCTCGACAGCCGTCGACCCAAGGTCGCGTTCGCCGATTTCGCGAAGTCCGAGGCCCGCTTCGCCATCTTGTCCCGGACCGATCCTGCCGCGGCCGACGAGCTGTTCTCGCAGGCACAGCGTGACATCGACGACCGCTGGCATCTGTACGAGCAGATGGTCGAGGTCGAACGCAGCGCCACGTTCGGGGAGATCGAGGAATGAGCACCGACCCCACCACCGCGCCAACGGCCACCACCTCGGCCGCCGACGACACCGGTACCTGCGACCTGTCGACCCGCTACCTGGGTCTCGAGTTGGCCAACCCCCTCGTCGCGGCCGCCTCGCCGCTGACCGGCGAGATCGACCGGTTGTGCGAACTCGAAGAGGCGGGGGTGGCCGCCGTCGTGCTGCCCTCGCTGTTCGAGGAGCAGATCGAGCACGACATCGCCGCCCTCCACGGCCTGGAGGTGGCGAGCGAGCGCGACGCCGAGGTGTACGGCGGCTATCTCCCGGTGCTCGACACCTACAACACCGGCCCCGCCCACTACCTCGAGACGCTCGTGGCCGCGAAGGCCGAGCTCGGTGTGCCGGTCATCGCCAGCCTCAACGGCACATCCGAGGGCGGTTGGGTCCACTACGCCAAGGTCTGCGAGGACGAGGGCGCCGACGCGCTCGAGCTCAACATCTATCTGGTGGCCGCCGACCTCGACGTCCCCGGCACCGAGGTCGAGGATCGCTATCTCGCCCTGGTGGCCGCGGTCCGCGATGCGGTGACGGTGCCGCTGGCGGTGAAGATCGGCCCGTACTTCTCGAGCCCGGGGCACATGGCCCGCCGTCTCGTCGACGCAGGCGCCAACGGCCTCGTGCTGTTCAACCGCTTCATGCAGCCCGACATCGATCTCGAGACGCTGACCACCACCCCCCGTGTCGTGTTGAGCTCGCCCGACGAGATGCGCCTGGTGCTGCGGTGGATGGCGATACTGTCCGGCCGCATCGATGCCTCGCTGGCAGCGACCACGGGCGTCCACGACGCCGACGGGGTCGTGAAGCTGCTGTTGGCCGGCGCCGACGTGACGACGATGGCCTCGGCGTTGCTGCAGCACGGGGCGGGCCACGTGGCCGTCGTCCTCGACGAGATGCAACGCTGGTTCGACGACCATGGCTACGTCTCGGTGTCCCAGGCACGCGGCAGCCTCAGCCAGCGTTCGTCGCCGGACCCGAGCGCCTTCGAACGCGCCAACTACATGAAGGCACTCTCGAGCTGGAGCTGACCCGCCGGCGATGGCGGTCCAGCCGGGGTGGTGGGAGTGCGGTGGTGGGAGTGCGGTGGTGGGAGTGCGGTGGTGGGAGTGCGGGCGTCAGCGGGCGAGGAACGCCAGCAGGGCCTCTTCGGGCAGGGCCCGTGACCACAGGTGGCCCTGGGCCAGGCGGCAGCCCATCGCCACCAGCAGGTCGCGCTGGGCCTCGGTGGTGACGCCCTCGGCGATCACCGAGAGGCCGAGCGAGTCGGCCAGCCGCATGATCGTGGCGGCGATGGCCCTGCTGTCGGCATCGGCATCGAGATCGTCGACGAAGGACCGGTCGATCTTCAAGGTGTCGACGGGTAGCCACTTGAGGTGGGCGAGGGAGCTGAAGCCGGTGCCGAAGTCATCGATCGCCAGGCCGACGCCGAGCTCGGACAGTGCCACCAGCGTGCGCATGGAGCGATCGAGGTCGCGCATCACGGCTGTCTCGGTGACCTCGATGATGAGCCGCGACGGGTCGATGTCGGCCGCGTCGATGGCGGCGGCGATGTCGTCGACGAGCACGCTGCGGGTCAGCTGGATGGCACTGACGTTGACCGCCATCGTGAGGTCGGGATGGTCATTCCAGCGCGCCAGCGCCCGGCACGCCTCGACCAACACCCATCGGCCGAGCTCGTCGATGAGACCGACCTCTTCGGCGAGCTCGACGAATGCGTCCGCCCCGAGCAGGCCCATCACGTGGTGCGGCCAGCGCACGAGCGCCTCGACGCCGATCACCCGGCCGTCGACGAGGGACATCATCGGCTGGTAGTGCAGCATCAACGCCCGCGCATCGACGGCGATGCGCAGTTCGCCCTCGAGGCGCGACCGGGCCTCGAGCGATGCACGCATCTCGTCGTCGAAGCGGACCCAGCGGTTCCGCCCCGCAGCTTTGGCCCGGTAGAGGGCTGCATCGGCTTCGCGCAGGATGCTGTCGATGGTGGTGTCGGGTCGGCTCATGCTGATGCCGACGCTCACGCTGGAGTGCAGTTCGCCGTCGCCGACGGCGATGGGATCGGCCATCGCCTCCAGGAGGCGATCGGCGGCTGCGACGGCCGTTTCCGCGCTGGCCGCCGACCGCAACAACACAGCGAACTCGTCCCCGCCGAGGCGGCAGACGACATCGTCACCGCGCACGGCGGTGCGGATGCGCTCGGCGACCGCAGCGAGCAGGAGATCGCCCGACGGGTGGCCCATGGCGTCGTTGACCGCCTTGAAGCGGTCGACGTCGATCAGCAGCAGCCCGCACGGAGCTGCCGACCCACCGAGCGCCTCGCCGAGGGTGGACAGCAGCGTCCGCCGGTTGACGAGGCCGGTGAGCTCATCATGGTTGGCCTCGAACTCGAGTCGGTCGTGGGACTGCCGTTGATCGGTGATGTCGTCGACCTGCACGAACGTCATGGCCGGATCGGCGTCGTCGCGCAGCGGTGTCCGGGTCAGGCGTCCCCACACCTCGGTGCCGTCGCCGCGCACGAAGCGACGTTCGGTCAACTGGTACGGGGAGCGCCGATCGTCGGGGAGGACGTCGCCGAGATGGCTCTCGAAGTCGGTGCCGACGAGGTCGCCGATCGGCCGCCCGAGGAAACGGGCGAAGGCGGGATTGGCGGTGACGATGCGGTTCTTCCCGTCGCACACGGCCATGCCGACCGGCGACGCCTCGTACGCGGACCCCAACCAGCCCAGCGTCCTGACCAGCCCGACGACGAGGTCGGCCAGAGCGCGCGACGTCTCGGGACCGGTCATGACCACCCGATCGGCCGCTGCGGTCGTCTCCTGAGGGCCGGGGGCCCTTCGACGACGATGCGGCCGGGAGGGCCCGTCAGCTTCCGTACAGGCGGCCGCACACGGGCCAGTGTCCCAGACCGCCGCCGCGGACCTCGAACGCCAACGCATTCGCCATGCGGTCCTGGTCGGCGGGCGAAGCCAGATCGGGGCGCACGCCGATCAGGTCGCGCCGGTCGATGATGCCGGCCACCCAGTTCCACGTGCGGATCGTGAACTGGTATGCGCCGTAGAAGCCGTTGCCGGTGTTGATGCCGTAGTTGCCGTTGGATTCGCACTCGCGCACGGCGCGCCATGGGTCGGACGGGTCGGGCTCGACCAGCACGGTCTCGGTGGTCGTGCTGGATCCGACCTCGGGGGGCTCGGGGATGGCGGCGCCGTAGACCTCGACCTCGATGCGGTCGTCGTCGGCGCCGTTGCGCGCGGGCTTGCGGTCGCGGCCCGGCCGGCCCGGTTCCTGCTGGGCGGCCGGTGCAGTCGCGGTTGCGGCAGTCGCGGTTGCGGCAGTCGCGGTTGCGGCGGGTGCCGCCGGAGCGGGTGCCGCCGGAGCGGCGAACAGCACCGGTCCGGTGGGCAGGCGGAGGCGCTCGATGATCGCATCGGCGATGGCGGGCCCGTTGTCGACGGTGGCGCGTGGCGACGCGTCGCCCGGTCCCCGTGGGTCGCCGAGCGCGACCGACGCTGCGCCGACGCCCGACACGGCCGAGGTGGTCGATGCAGCCGCTGTCGAGGTGATCGACGGCGCTGTGAGCGTCGTCGCGGCATCGGTCTCGATCGCGGCCAGTGCCGACGGCACCATGACCGATGCGACGATGGCCAGTGCACCCAGCGCGACGAGCGCGCGGCGGGTGATACGTGATGATGACATGGCTTGGCTCCTTCTCCGCCCCGAGGTCTCGGGCAGTACGCCCCCCAAACCGACCGCGAACGGTAAGCGGATCGAACCGTCCCGACATGAAATCGCAACAATCTTGCTGTGACGTTCGTCACGATATGTAGTATCGACTACAGAAGAATCCCGCCATCAAGCCGGTCCCGTGGGCCACATGACCCAACTCGACCGGTTCACCCCACGAACATGCGCCCGTCACTCGCCCGTCACCCACCCTGCCGCTCCGGTGCCGCTCCACCGACCCGAGGTGCGGTACCGGCCCCGATCTGGGAGCATCACGAGATGCGCATTCTGGTCATGGGCGGGACACAGTTCAACGGGCTGTCGCTGGTCCACGAGCTGCACCGCAGCGGGCACGACGTCGCCGTGTGCAACCGCGGTCGCAGCACCGCCGACCTCCCGACCGACGTCGAACGCCTCGTCGCCGACCGCACCGACCACCAGGCCCTCGGCGCCGCACTGAACGGCCGCGACTGGGATGCCGTCGTCGACATGAGCGCCTACCACCCGCCCGACGTCGAGTCGATGATCGGGTTGCTCGACGGCCGCTGCGGGCACTACGTGTTCGCGAGCTCCACGGTCATCTACGCGGCATCCGACACCCTGCCAATCACCGAGGACCACCCCGACGAACGAGGGCCCGACCAGAACGAATACGGTCTGCACAAGCTCCAGTGCGAGGACCTCCTCCTCGCCGCCCATGCCGAGCGGGGATTCCCGGCCACGACGGTCCCGTTCTCCATGGTGTTCGGTCCCCACAACACCCTTCGCGACCGCGAACAGCGCATGTTCGCCCGGATGCTGGCCGGTCGGCCCGTACTGATCCCCGGCGACGGCATGACGCTGCTGCAGATCGGACACGTCGACGATCAGTCACGGGCGATCGCGGCGATGCTCGGCCACGAGATCACCCACGGCCGCCGTTACAACCTCACCGGCGCCCAGGCCGTCACCCGCTCCGGCTACGTGCGCCTCGTCGCCGAAGCGCTGGGGGTCCCCGACCGGAGCGTGTCCATTCCCGCAGATCTCATGGACGAGCTGTGGCGTGGCGATCGCACCGTCGGCGACGGCCGCACCGATGTCGCGATGAACATCCGCTCGAGCGCCAAGGCATCCACCAATCCCCGCGCCGACCTGTTGCGCCGACGGTTCCAGCTGGCGCAGCTGGTCCAGCACCTGGCACCCAACATCCACTGGTGGAACCGCTCGACGGTCTTCTCGATCGACCGACTCCGCAGCGACATCGGCTGGGAACCCGACCACGACATCGCGTCGATGATCGCCCACACCTGGGACTGGTTCGAGCGCAGCGGACTCGCAGCCGGTGGCGACACGATCGACTGGTCCTTCGAGGACCGCATCCTCGAGCTCGTCGGACCCGATGCCTGACCCGTACCCCGACGACGCCCGGCCTCGTCCGGCGGCCGGTGGTGACGCCTCCCACACGGCCCATCGCGGACGCAGCGCGGTGCCGTTGCTGTTGGCGCTCGCCCTCACGCTCGTCGCCGTGCTCGCAGCGATGCGCGGCGACGGCGATGCCCCCACGCTCGCCTCACCGACAGCGGTGTCGGAAACGTCGCCGGCAGACGGTGCCGGCACCGACGGCGCCGAGACCGCTTCGGCGATCGACGCCGTACCATCGCCCCCCGACGATCAGTCGGACCCCGCCGACGCCGACGCAGATGGCGACGCCGGTGACGGCGACGCCGAGGTCCTCGGCACGACGGCCACGCCCACCCCGGCACCCGAACCGACGCCGACGGTCCAGGTCGAGGACCTCCCCACGTCGGGCAGCGGCGAGTTCGTCGGCGCGCCCGGCGCCTCGGAGCCAATCGGCGCTGCGCCGTACCGGCGTTTCGCCGTCGCGGTCGAGACCGACATCGGCGTCGACGTCCTCGAACTCGCAGCGTTCGTCGACACGGTCCTGTCCGACGAACGCAGCTGGATCGGCGACGGCGTCACGGGGTTCGAGCGTGTGAGCTCCGACCAGCCGGTCGACTTCATCATCGTGGTGGCCACGCCCGCCACCGTGGATCGCCTGTGCGCTCCGCTGCAGACCGCAGGCCGCTACTCCTGTGCCGCCAATGGCTGGGTCGCGCTGAACCTGCATCGTTGGATGACCGCCACGCCGGAGTGGCCCGCATCGCTGGACATGTACCGCCACTATCTCGTCAACCACGAGGTCGGGCACTACATCCTCGGGCCCGACCACCCGGGCTGCCCCGAACCGGGCGCGCTGGCGCCGATCATGATGCAACAGACCATCGACCTCGCCGGTTGCCGCCCCAACGGCTGGGTCTTCCCCCGGCGTTCCTGACCGAGCAGCCCGGGCCCGAGCGGCCCGTGAGCGCAGCGAACAAGAGCGGGACACGACGGGTCCGGATCCGAGCGGGACGCCCGATCTGCGCGCCCTCCGAGTCGGGTTCAGGCGATGACCGGCAGACCCAGGCTGGGATCGGCACCGGTGTCGAGGGGGCTGGGGCCGTCGGAGGCCAGACGCCACGCCGCCACCGCGGCCACCATCGCGGCGTTGTCGGTGCACAACGCCCGGCTGGGCACGAACGCCTGGAGGCCATCGGCCACGCAGGCGTCGAGGATGCGTTCGCGCAGCAGCGAGTTGGCTGCGACGCCCCCACCGATGCAGAGGCCCTTGGCGCCGGTCTCGGCCGCGGCACGCCGGGCCTTGGTGACCAGCACGTCGACCACCGCCTCCTGGAACGACGCCGCGATGTCCTCGACGGCGGCGTCGGGATGACGGCGCGTGTGGTTGACCACTGCGGTCTTGAGCCCGCTGAAGCTGAACCGGTACCCGTCGTCGAGCACCGGGCGGGGGAAGTCGATGGTGACCTGGCCGTCGATGGCGATGCGGTCGATGGCGGGGCCGCCGGGGTAGCCGAGGCCCAGATGGCGGGCTACCTTGTCGAAGGCCTCGCCCGCGGCGTCGTCGACGGTGCGGCCCAGCACCCGGTAGCGGCCGTGATCCTCCATGAGGACCAGCATCGTGTGCCCGCCCGACACCAACAGCACCACCAGCGGTAACTCGAGGCCGGGCTCTTCGAGGAACGCTGCGTACAAATGCGCCTCGAGATGGTTGACCGCCACGAACGGCACGTCCCACACCAGCGCGAGCGACTTCGCCGCCGACAGGCCCACCAACAGCGAGCCGACCAGACCCGGCCCGTGGGTGGCGGCCACCGCGTCGATGTCGCGGGCGTGGATCCCGGCTTCGACCAGGGCCTGGGCCACCACCGGCGTCAGCAGCTCGACGTGGGCTCGGCTGGCGACCTCGGGTACGACCCCGCCGTAGCGGGCATGGAGGTCGACCTGGCTGCTGACGACCGACGACAGCACCTTCGTGCCGCCGACCACCACCGCCGCCGCGGTCTCGTCGCAGGACGTCTCGATGCCCAAGATGACGGTCTCGTCGTTCACGTGCGTGCCTCCTGGGCCGTGCCGCACACCCGGGCGGCGAGCGCCTCGAGGCGCGACCGGTAGTCGTCGGCGTCGATGTCGTGTGCCCACATGATCAGGGCGTCCTCGCCGTCGGGTTCGTAGTAGCCACGCCGCACCCCGGCCGGGGCGAGCCCGAACCGCCGGTACAGCGCCTTGGCGGGTTCGTTGGACACTCGCACCTCGAGGGTCAGGGCCGAGGCTCCGGCCTCGACGCCGCGGGAGACCAGTTCGGTCATCAGGCGGGTGCCGATACCCCGCTGTTGAGCGGCGGGGTCGGCGACGATGGTCATGACGTGGAGATCGTCGCCGCTGACCATGGCGCCGGCATAGCCGACGAGCGACCGGGATCGACCACGGCCGGTCTCGGCGGCCAGGTAGATGCGGTGCGATCGTTCGAGCTCGACCAGCCACAGCCGCCGACTCCAGGGCTCGGGGTAGACCTGGGCGTCGATCGTCATGACCTTGCGCAGGTGCCGCCGCTCGAGCGGCACGATCGCGAGGTCGTCGACGAGCGGCTCGTGGCTCACGGGCGGTCCCAGCTGGTCCAGGCGGCCTCTGCGGCGTCGGGTTTGCGCAGGTAGATGGGCTTGATCTCCGACACGGGCACGAAGTCCTCGCGCAGGGCCCGGGCGTGGGCCAGCTGCACCAACGACGACGCTGTCGGGTACGACAGACCGGAGTCGGCGGTCTCGACGCCGCGGAGCCCGTCGAACTCGGTGGCGTAGCGGGCGGCGCCGTCGCCCACGAGCACGCAGTCCTCGCCGAGGGCCAAGAGTTCGGCGGCGACGTCGCCGGGCGGCGATACGGCGGGTTCGGTGACCCGCTGCACGCCGCCGGGAACGGCCCGGTAGAAGGCGTGGAAGACCTCGCCGCGGCGGGCGTCGATGACGGCGACGATGAGCCGCGGGCTGTGACGCATCGGGAACGCCAGCAGGTCGAGCGACGACACCCCGATCATGGGGACACCGAGCGCGTAGGCAGCGGCCATCGCCGCGGAGATGCCGACCCGGAGACCCGTGTAGAGCCCGGGGCCGACATCGACGGCCACGACGCTGATCTCGGACAGGTCGATGCGGGCCTGGCGGCGGACGAAGTCGATCTGGGGCGCGAGGACCTCGGCGTGGCGTTGTCCCCGCGAGGAGTGTGCGGAGGCCAGCACGCCCTCGTGGCCGCAGATGGCGCAGCCGACCTGGCGGGTGGCGCTCTCGATACCGAGGATCAGCACGGCGACACGACCCAGTCGGCCAGCGCAGCGCAGAGGGCGCGGCTGCGCGCCGACCAGCGATCGCCGACGCAGCGCAGCGTGATGTCGCGATCGTCGTCGCCGTCGCCCAGGGTCATCTTCACCTCGAGGTAGTCGTTGGGGAGTGCGGCGGCGATGGTGTCGCCCCACTCGATGAGGGTCACGGCGTCGCCGTCGAGCAGTTCGGGCAGGGCGAGGTCGCGGACCTCGTCGAGATGTTCGATGCGGTAGGCGTCGAGGTGATGGACCCGCACCCGGCCGCGGTATTCGTTGGCGAGGGTGAACGTGGGGCTCGTGACCGGGTCGGTCACCCCGAGTGCTGCGGCGAAACCCCGGGTGAAGGCTGTCTTGCCGGCGCCGAGGTCGCCGACGAGCACCAGCAGGTCGCCGGGCCGGCTGAGCGATGCGATCACCGCGGCCAGGGCTTCGGTCTGCGCGACCTCGTGGGTGCGCGCCTCGATCATCGGGTGGGTCGCCACGCTGACATGGCGGTGAAGTGTAGTGGCGTGACGGGCGACCCTCGTCGGTTCGGTCCCCGCGGATCCGCCGGCGCCGAGGGCCTCAGGCGGAGCCGCTCGTCGTCCGGATGGCCGACTCGACGACGACGCAGGCCAGGAGACGGACGGCGGCGACGTCGGCCACGTCGATCTCCAGTTCGCCGGTGGCCGCGACCACGATGGCGTCGCCGTCGCCGACGGTGTGTGCCGGGACGATGGCACGGCCGAAGCCGTCGTGCGCCGACTGGGCGACGAGGTGGCACTGGGCCTTGGTGAGCGAGGCGTTGGTCGCGACGACGCCGATGGTCGTGTTCTCGACGAACGGCGTCACCTGGGGCGCGACGAAGCTGCCGTCGAGGACGGCTGCGACAGTGGAGCCGTCGTCGATGTCGCCGCTGGCGTTGACGGCCACCAGCGCCGCCACCACCAGGTCGCCGCTGCGGGCGACGGCGCCGACGAGCGCCCCGGGGCGGACGTGGTCGGGGCCACGCCACTTCGAGACCGTGGCGCCTGTCGCCGCGCCGACGCGGCCGAGCGCGACGACCCCGTCGGTGGCCGCCTCCGCCGCGGCGCGGCCCTCGTTCGGGCCGGGCCGGACAGTGCCGTCGCCCTCGCCGAGGTCGAACAGGCACATACCGACCACGATGGGGACGGGACCGGCGCTGGTCTCGAACCCGACGCCGCGGGCGGCGAGGTGGTCCATCACGCCATCGCAGGAAGCGAGCCCGAACGCCGAGCCGCCCGACAACACGATCGCATCGAGGCGCTCGACCAGCCGCCCGGGTTCGAGCAGGGCGAACTCCCGCGTGGCCGGCGCCCCACCACGGACCTCGCCCGACGCCACGGTCCCCTCGGGGAACAGCACCACGGTGCAGCCCGTCCGGGCCACATCGTCGGTCCAGTGCCCCACCCGGATGCCCTCGATCTCGGTCAACATCCCCTGCACCGTAGAGCCACCCCGGCGACGACCGCATCGAGGTCCGACGACACGGCATCCCGGTCGAAACGGGTCAGCGCCTGCGCCAGGCCCGCCACACCGGCCCTGGCGGCCGGTAGGTCGGTGAGGACGCGGCGCAGCTGTCGGCCGAAACCACCGTCGGGGTACAGCGCTGCGGTGTGGAGCTCGGCAGGGACGAGCTCGGGGTAGGAGCACCGGTCGGGCAGCACCGGCACACACCCCGCCGCCATTGCCTCGACCACGGCGACGCCGAAGTACTCGTGGCGGGCGGTCGACACCACGATGTCGGCGCGCCGGACCCAGCGCCGGTAGTCGCCCGGCGACAGGTGCCCGCTCGCCAGCACTCGGGGCCCGAGTCGCTCCAGGGCTTCGCGTCGGCGGGCCTCGCCGTCCCACCCGTCCTCGCCGGCCAGCACGACCCGGAAGGCCACGCCGTCGGCAGCGAGGCGTTCCAGCGTGCGCACCATCGCGTCGGGGGCCTTGTCGCCATCCCACCGGTGCGGCCACAACACGACGGGATCACCGGACCCAGCATCGGGCCGATCGTCGGCAGCGCCATCGGGCTCGGGCCGATCGTCGCGCGAGTGATCAGGCGCAGGGCCGCCGCCCTCGGGAACATCGCCGGCGGCGCCGCACCAGGACAGGTCGACGCCCACGGGCACGACGATCGCCGCGTCGAGGGCCGCCGCCACCCGCCGGTCGACCGCCCCACCGGCCAGTCCGAGGTCGCGGATCACCCTGCGGGCACCGATCCCCAGCTCGTCGAGGTGATGCCGGGAGTTCACGACGACCAGATCGGCGACCGTCAGCGACTGCAGCGAACGGGCCGCCGCATCGACATCGGGGGCGGCGACCTGATCGGGATGGGGGTACACCAGCTGGTTCTCGTGGCAGTACAGCACCACCGCTACCTCGCCCAGCGAGCGGCGGCACGACCCCAACAGGGCGGCGAGCTCGACCATTGACGTCGCGACCACCACATCGGGGCGGCCGTGCCGGTCCACCCACTGGTCGACCAGCGGCGCGAGCTCGGCTGCGCCGACGCGGAGGCGGCGGCGCCAGAACCGGTCCGGCAACGTCACCATGTCGATGTCGTGGCTGCTCGCCACTGCCCACCCGTCGGCCCACGCCCGGTGCGAGCCCCCGTACCAGGGCTCGACCAGCAGGATCCTCAACGCCGGCCGGGCCGGTTCGCCGATGACGGCAGGTCCGGCTCAGAGATACCGGCGCTTGACACGACTCTCGATGTCGCAGACGACCTCGTAGTTGATGGTGCCCAGGCGCTCGGCCCACTCGTCGGCGGTGATCTCGTCGTCGCCCTGCGCGCCGATCAGGACGACCTCGTCGCCGGCACGGACCTCATGGTCGCCGCAGTCGACGAGGAGCTGATCCATGGTGACGGTGCCGACGATGGGCATGCGCACCCCACCGATCAGCACCTCGCCGCCGAGGCGTCCCGACGAACGCCGGATGCCATCGGCGTAACCGATCGGCACCGTGGCGACGCGGGTCTTCTTCGGGGCCGCCCACGTGAGGCCGTACGAGACGCGTTCGCCGGCCTCGATGCGCTTCACGAACGACACCTGCGAGCGCAGCCGCATGACGGGCTGGAGCGGCAGGCAGCCGTCGAGGGCCGGCGAGGGAGGCAGCCCGTAGACCGCGATGCCACACCGCACCATGTCGTAGCGGCCCCGGGGATGGGCCATGGCAACGGCCGAGTTGGCGGCGTGGACGAGCGGAGGCCGCAGGCCCGTCTCGGCCATCGAGGCGACGATGTCGTCGAAGAGGTCGAGCTGGGTGTCGGTATAGGGGTCGTCGGGAACGTCGGCGATGGCGCAGTGCGTCCACACGCCCTGGAGCTCGAGGCAGTCCCGGTCGACGATGGCCTGTGCGAGCGCCACTGCGTCGCGAGGCTTCGCGCCGACGCGGTGCATCCCGGTGTCGATCTTCAGGTGCACGTCGAGCGAGACGGCCTTCTGGGCGGCGGCTGCGGCGGCTGCGGCCAGGCCCTCGCCGCTGTACACCGTCGGCGTGAGGCCGAACTCGACGACCTCGATCATCTCGTGGGGTCGCGGTTCGGAGAGCAACAGGATGGGCACACGGACGCCTGCGTTGCGCAGGATCCGGCCCTCTTCGACCAACGCGACGGCGAGCCAGGAGGCACCGGCGTCGATGGCTGCGCGCGCGACGGGGACGGCGCCGTGGCCGTAGCCGTCGGCCTTGACCACCGCACAGACGAGCGCGGGGTCGGCGGCTGCGGCGAGCGTGGCGACGTTGTGGGCGACGGCGCCCAGATCGATGTCAGCCCAGGTGGGTCGCATCCAGCACCTCCGGCAGGGTGGTCAAAAGGTCGGAGGCAACCATGCCATGGCGCGGCGCACACTCGGCGGCACGGCCGTGGACCCAGGCGCCTGCGGCCGCTGCACGGAACGGGTCGAGTCCCTGGGCGAGCAGCGCACCGATGATCCCCGAGAGCACGTCGCCCGACCCTGCGGTCGCCAGGCGCTGGTCGCCGCTCGTCGAGACGAGGACGTCGCCGTCGGGGTGGGCGACGACGGTGGCGGGGCCCTTCAGCAGGATCACGGCGCCGGCCTCGGCCGCCAGGTCGCGTGCCGCAGCGAGGCGGTCGGCGCCGGGACGCCGGCCGGCGAGGGTCTCGAACTCGCCGTCGTGGGGGGTGAGGACCGGCATCGTCACGCACTCGCTCAGGCTGCCGAGATCCCCGGCGACAGCGTTCAGGCCGTCGCCGTCGACGACAGCGGGTATGGGAGAGTTCCGAAGGACCTCACGAACACACGATGCCGCCCAGGGGCTGCGTCCCAGGCCAGGGCCGATGACGAGAGACCCGAACCGTTCGATGCCGTCGAGCATGCCGCCCCACCCCTTCTGGGGCAGCGGGTGCGCAACCGTCTCGATGGGGCCGACGCCGTCGACGCCGGGAACACTGAGGCGTACGTAGCCGGATCCGGCTCGGGCCGCAGCGGAGGCGGCGAGGGTGGCGGCGCCCGTCATCGACTCCGAACCGGCGATGATCCAACACGCCGACTTCCACTTGTGGGAGTCGGCCGCACGACGCGGCCACCATGCGGCGACATCGGCGGGTTCGACCAGGTGCGCCCGTGCGCCCGACACGTCGAGGCCGAGGTCGACCACGGCGATGTCGCCCGACAGCTCGGCTCCGACACCGAAGACGAGGCCGGGCTTGAGCGCCTGGAAGGTGACGGTGGCGATCGCCGCCTGCGGCGCGCCGAGGCGCTCGCCGGTGAGGCCCGACACCCCCGACACGATGTCCACCGCCAGCACCGGCGCATCGGTGGCCGGCGGTGTATAGGGCCGGCTGAGACCGGTGCCGAAGGCGGCGTCGACGACGAGGTCGGCCGCGGGCAGCGCTTCCGGCGCGTCGGTGCCGTCGATGACGGTGACGCAGGCACCCCAGCGCGCCAGGCGCCGCGCCGCGACCCGGCCGTCGGCGCCGTTGTTGCCCGGACCGGCCACCACGACGATGCGGCGCCCGTAGGTGCCGCCCAGCAGGGCGCGCACGTGCCACGCCAGCGCCGCGCCGGCACGATCGATGAGCACCTCGACGGGCTCGGGGGCGGCCGCGTCGACGGCGGCCATCTCGTCGGGCGTGACGATGGGGATCATGACCCCCAGTCTGTGCCCCGAGCCGGGGCTTTCAACACCCGGCCGACGAGACCGGGGCGCGAACGGCTCAGGCCGTCCAGTGCTCGGCGAGGACGGTGACGGGGCGGGCCAGCAGGTCGATGGTGGGGACCGTGGCCAGGACGTCTTCGCGGAAGGTCGGCTCGGTCTCGGTGACGAAGTCCCGGAGACCCGAGTAGCGGTTGCGGTAGCCCTGCAGGACGCCGCGGGCCACCGTGGCGTCGAGGAACTCGGGCAGGCGCACGTGCATCAGGGTCAAGCCGACACTCTGGCCGTCCTTGATCTCGGGCACGATCACCACGGTGCGGCCGTCGCGCCGACCCATCGTCACCAGGATCTCCTTCTCGGAGGCCACCAGGTGCTTGCTGCCGCGCAGGGCCGGGTCGCGATCGACGCGCGACGGCAGGTCGCGGGCAACACCGCCACGATCGGTGATCGACAGCTGTGCGTCGCCCTGCACCGAACCCTCGATGCGGTACCGGGTGAACCCGATGACCTGATCGATCGCCGGGTCGAGCGACGCCAACGTCCGCAGCGTCTTGTAGGTCAGGCGGTCGCGGGGCGCCCCTGCGGCCAGCAGTTCCTTGACCAGGCCGATCTCGATGAGCTCCTCGTCCGAGCGCGAGATGCCGACGGTGACCGTCTTGGCCTGATGCTTGATGGCGTCGACGGGTCGGGTGAGCTCCTCGATGCCCTGGGTGAGCGCGGCGGTGAGATCTTCGAGCACCGTGGCCGGCGTGCCGACCTTGCCGAAATCACTCTGGTAGGACTCCAGCGGAATGGTGTTGCCGGCATACCGGAACAGCGTCGCCACTCGGGTGGCGGTGGACGCCTCGAGGTGGCCGTTGTAGTCGCCCCGTCGCAACCCGTCCATGAACCGCTGCGCATGCTGGGCGATGGACGGGGCCAGCTCCGCCAGGATCGCCTCGCCGGTGAGGTCGGGATCCTTCGACACGGCACCCTCGATGGCGGCACGGGTGGCCCGCAGCGGGTGCGCCTGGGCATCGATGGACAGGGCCGCCTCGTAGCCGAACAGGTGCCCCACGACGGTGGACAGCACGAACGCGAGGGCCGGATCGACCGACGGCACCGAGATCTGGTGCAGCGCCGCCGGATACGACGCGCCCTCGTCGGCGACGACGATGGGCGCCGCCTTGTGGGCGCGGTAGATGGCGACCTCCTTGGCGACGTCGCTGGCGGTCGAGCCCGTCAGACCTGCCGCGCACACCAGGATCATCGGCTCCGACGAGAGGTCGATGTGCTTCTTGTCCTCGGTGGAGTCAGCGGCGATGGACTTGTAGCAGAGCTCGGAGAGCTTGATCCGGATCTCGCGTGCGGCGACCACGTTGGGGCCGTTGCCGACGATGGCCCAGTAGCGCCGCGACGGCGCGAACTCGGCAGCGGCGCGGCCGATGGCGCCGCGCATGGTGATCACCTTCTCCATCGCCGCGGGGAGCTCGCGCAGCGACTCCAGGAGGCGCTGGCGGCCTGCCGGATCGGCGCCTTCGGAGCTGCCGGCGACGATGTCGGCGACCGCGACGGCCAGCAGCGCCCCGGCCGCGATCTGGGAGTAGAACGCCTTGGTCGATGCCACGCTCATCTCGACATCACGACCGTCGGAGGTGTAGAGCACCCCGTCGGATTTGTCGCACAGGTCGCTGTTGCGGCGGTTGACGATGGCCACGACCGACGCGCCACGGGCACGCAGCAGGTCGACCGTGCGGTTGGTGTCGGTGGTGGTGCCGGACTGGCTGATGGCGATGGCCAGCGTGTCGGACATGTCCGAACGCAGGTGGAAGCCCGACATCTCGG
The DNA here is from genome assembly GCA_046290435.1 of Acidimicrobiales bacterium. Classification (GTDB taxonomy): domain Bacteria; phylum Actinomycetota; class Acidimicrobiia; order Acidimicrobiales; family UBA8592; genus CAVQUE01. The sequence goes on along the minus strand of JBKAGO010000070.1, from coordinate 252,026 downwards.
TGGCCGGGAGGGCCTCGACCCGCAGCCGCCCGCCGGTCTCACGATCGAGGATGAGCGCCAGGCTCTGGCCGGCCACCGCAGCGGTCCCCTGTCCGATGACGGCGACCCGGCGGATCTCGCCGGCAGCCAGGCGGGCCCGGAGGTCGTCGGCGATGGTCTGGGCGCCGAGGCGTACCTCGAGGCGCCCGTCGCGCTCGGTCAGCTTGCCCCGCAGGGTCTTGCGGAACGACCGGGGCGCCTCGGAGATCTCCTTCAACAGGAAGTGGGGGTAGTCACCACGGTCGATGTCGCGGGTGGTGATCTCGGCAGTGGCGACGTCGGCGTCGGTGACGGCGAGCTCGGTACCGTCGTAGGCGACACGGCGGATGCCGGCGAGCTCGCCGGCGTCGGCGCCGTCGAGCGACACCATCTGGCCGCGGCTGGCGGTGGGGTTGTCGAGGTTGCCCGGGGTCTCGCCGTCCATCCGCAGGAAGCGCGGGGTGAGCTCGACGACGCCGTAGGGCTCGCTGGCGACGATGTAGGCGTCCTCGGCCAGACCGACGTACAGGGCCTGACCGCTGCCACGCAGCGCCAGGTGCAGCCGGTTGGGCGACGCTGCGGCCGATGCGGCGATGGCGACGGATCCCTCGAGCGCGGCGACGGTGCGCCGGAACGCCTCGTCGATGCCGGTGAGCTCGGTGCGCTCGCCCGCGGCGGCCAGGTGCTTGCCCATCAGGGCGGGGATCACCTTGGCGTCGGTGGTGATGGCCGGGGCGATCGACAGAGCCTCGGTGGCCCGCAGGTCGGCGAAGTTGTCGACGTCGCCGTTGAGCGCGGCGGTGACGTACGGGCAGGCGTCGCCGTCGTGGCGCTCGGAGTTGAGGGGGTGCGCGTTGGGTTCGGAGATGATCCCGACGCTGGCCCACCGGGTGTGGCCCAACACGATGACGCTGGCGTCGTCGCCCGCGAGAGCCTGATGCAACAGGTCGTCGGCACGGATCAGCGAGCGCAGGTGGCGCATGTTGTCGCCGAGCTCACCGATCTCGGCGGCGGCCTTGTAGACGAAGCTCAGGTGCCCGTCGGCGGTACGGACCGAGTTCGAGCCGAAGTGGGGGTCGGCGGCACGGGCCGCGATGGTCGCCGCCATGGCCGGGGCATCGAGATCGAGGCCGTGCGAGCGCACCAGCAGGTGCAGGCCTGCGGAGTCGCGGCCGCGGACCTCGAGGCGATCGAGGGCCGACAGGGCCTCCTGGACCGAGGTGAACGCGTCGAGCGCAGCAGCCGAGCGCAGGCCGCCGCAGAGGTCGTCGACGGCACGGGCGGTGCGGATGCGGTCGCGCCCGATGGCCCATACGCCGTCTTTGACCCGCAGCAGCTGCGCGTTGACGGCTTCGAGCATCTCCGACGACGCCCGGGTGTCGAGGATGGCCTCGAGCTCGGCGATGGCCTTCTCGAGCACCGCCATGCGCTGGGCCAGCGCTGCGGTGGTGTCGGCGTCGGCGAGCAACGCCTGGACACCGGGAACGCCACGCAGGAGCGCGTCGAGGGTGTCGAGGTCGTCGGCCACCGCGGCGAGGCCATCGGCGTCGCTCGGCAGGATGGCCAGATCGGGGGCGAGGGCGAGGAGCTCCTCGGAGCCCGGTGCCGACCGGGTCGGTCGACGACGAACGATCGCAACGATGCCACACACGGGTGTCACAGCCTCCCTGATGGGCCGGTCGAGAGCGAGGGTGCGAGTCTACTGAGTGGCTCCCGCACGATGGTCCTGACTCCCATCGGCAGGTCGGGCACGTCCGTGAACCAATGGGGTCAGACCCCGCTTTCCCGCTTTCTGTCGCTCAGTGGACATCCGGGGCTTGCCGCCCCGGAGAAAGCGGGAAAGCGGGGTCTGACCCCAGCGCGGCCACGACGGTGGCCACGGCGGCGTCGGCGATGGCCTGCTCGGGGGCTTCGGCCATGACCCGCACCAGCGGTTCGGTACCCGATGGGCGTACGAGCAGCCGGCCGGTCTCGCCCAGGTCGGCCTGCACCGCGGCGATCACCGGAGCGACCCGTTCCATGGCTGCGGCGGGCCCGTCGGCGACGGTGACGCTGCGGAGCTGCTGGGGCAGCTGGGTCATCGCCTCGGCAGCCAGGTCGGCGACGGTGCGGCCACTGCGGACCACGACGTCGCAGAGCAGCACTGCGGTGAGCAGGGCGTCGCCGGTGGGCGCCCGGTCGGCGAAGATGATGTGGCCCGACTGTTCGCCGCCAAGGCTCCAGCCGTAGGTCTCGAGCGCCTCGAGCACGTGGCGGTCGCCGACGGGGGTCTCGTGCACGGCGATGCCGGCCTCGGCCATGGCCAGGCGGAAGCCCAGGTTGGTCATGACGGTGACCACGACGGTGTCGTCGACCAGCAGGCCTCGATCACGCAGATCGCGGGCGCAGATGGCGATGATGTGGTCGCCGTCGACGATGCGGCCCCGGTGGTCGACGGCGAGGAGCCGGTCGGCGTCGCCGTCGAAGGCCAGACCGAGGTCGGCGCCGCGGGCCACGACCTCGGCGCAGAGCGAGCTCATGTCGGTGGAGCCGCAGGCCTCGTTGATGTTGCGCCCATCGGGCACATCGCAGATGACATCGACCGAGGCGCCGACGCGAGCCAGGGCCGGTCCGGCCACGGCCGAGGCCGCCCCGTTGGCGGTGTCGGCCACAACGTGGAGGCCGGCGAGGGTGCCGCCGTCGATGGCGGCCATGCAGGCGTCGACGTAGTCGTCGACCAGTTCGTGGCGAACCACCGCTGCCGCCGGGCCGGCGTCGCCGTCGGTGGATCCGGGATCGGTGTGGCTGTCGGCGTGGTCGTCGTCAGCGGCGAGCTCGGCTTCGAGGGCGGCCTGCTGGGCGTCGGTGAGCTTGCGGCCCCCCGGGGCGAAGATCTTGATGCCGTTGTCGTGCCACGGGTTGTGCGACGCCGACACGACCGCACCGATGACGCCGTGGGCTGCTGCCGCGTGGGCCACCGCCGGGGTGGGAGCGATACCGAGATCCCAGGACTCGACGCCGACCTCGCCGAAACCACGGGCGAGAGCGTTGACGAACACAGGGCCGGATTCGCGGGTGTCGCGTCCGATGGCGACCGCCGATGCGCCGAGCACACGACCGGCCGCACGCGCAATGCGGGCGACGTGGTCGACGGTGAGCTGGTCGTGGGCGCGGCCGCGGATGCCGTCGGTACCGAAGGAGAGGGCCATCGGGTCCTAAGGGTAGCGACGCACCGGGCGCCGGGCGATGGGTGATGCCGCCCGGGTCGGGCAGGTCAGCGCTTGGAGTACTGCGGGGCCTTACGGGCCTTCTTGAGGCCGTACTTCTTGGATTCCTTCTTGCGGGGATCGCGGGTGAGGAATCCGGCCTTCTTCAGCTCTTCGCGCATGGCCGGGTCGATGTCGACGAGGCAGCGGGCGATACCGAGGCGCAGGGCGCCGGCCTGGCCGGTGGGGCCACCACCGTGGAGCGACACGTCGATGTCGTAGGCCTGGTCGGTCTGGGTGATGCGCAGCGGCTCGGTGAGGATCATGCGGTGGGTGTCGGAGGGGAAGTAGTCCTCGACGGTCCGCTTGTTGACGGTGATGACACCGTCACCGGGACGAACCCGCACGCGGGCGACGGCCCGCTTCCGACGTCCGGTGGCCTGGGCAAGCATGGTCATGGTGTGGCGCTGCGCTTTCGAATTCGGGATTACTCGGTGCGGGCCCGGGCATGCTCCAGCACGAGTGGCTGGGGCTTCTGGGCCTCGTGGGGATGGGTGGGGCCGCCGTACACCTTCAGCTTGGTGAGCTGCTGGCGACCCAGGCGGTTCTTGGGGATCATGCCGCGCACCGACCGACGAACGGCCTCGGCGGGGCGCTTCGACAGCAGGTCGGCGTAGGTCTGGGTCTTGAGACCGCCGGGATAGCCGGAGTGGCGGTGGATCAGCTTCGACTGGGCCTTCTCGCTGGTGAGGACGACCTTGTCGGCGTTGATGATGATCACGTGATCGCCGGTGTCCATGTGCGGGGCGTAGGTGGGCTTGTGCTTGCCACGCAGGACGCGGGCGACCTCGGTGGCCATACGGCCCAGCACGAGGCCTTCGGCGTCGACGATGTGCCACTCTCGGGTGATCTCGGAGGCCTTGGGGCTGTAGGTACGCACGCGTGTCTCTCGAATTCTTCTCGGAACGAGCTTCGGGCCGGCGAGCAGCCTAAGTCGGCGCTGTTCAAGCCAGCGGACAACGATACGCCCTCGCACCCCGCGCGACAACTGCGCCCGGCGCGCCGTGATGCCGAGCGGGCGCGTCGGGTCGGGTTCGGCTCGGGGCGCGTGTCGGTGTGGGGGCGGGCAGGGTCATGGGATTTCGGTGCCGTCGGGGCGCAGGGTGTGCCAGTGGCCGGCTTCGTCTCGGTAGACGGTGAAGCCTTTCTGGCGGAATCGGTTGTGCATGCCGCAGTCGGGCCCCCCGTTGCCGGGGTTGGTTCTTCCTCCTCGGCTGTGTTCGGTGAGGTGGTCGATCTCACATGCCGAGGCGCGTACGCAGCAGCCGATGAAGATGCATTGGTGCGAGCCGGGCGGCGTCGCGGGCTGCGCCGGTGAAGAAGCGGCGTTCGCCGAGGTCGATGACGGTGCCTCTGGCGTCGACGATCATGCGCCGGATGGCATGCACCATGGCGCAGGCGATGGCTTCAGTTGGGTCGAGGGGGACGCCGTCGATGGTTTCGCACCGGTAGGTGTCGGGATCAGTGGCGCCGGTGTCGCCTGCGTAGCGGCGGGCCATGGTCTCGAAGGTTTCGGATGACCAGATGACGCTGTGGGTGAAACTCGCCGGCACGGTCGGCGACGAGTTGGCGGCGTCTTCGAACACTCGAACGAGGGCGTCGGCGCGGCGCTGGGCCGGGGTGCGGGCCAAGTGGAGTTCGCAGGTGTCGTCGCCGTGGATGGCTTTGGCGGCTTCCCAGTCGGCCAAGTATTCGGCGCGGATGTAGTACTGCCAGATCTCGTCGATCTGCGCGCCCTGCATCGCAGCGAAGCCCCCGTCGAGGTCCCAGGACAGGTCGATGGGGTTCTGCACGATCCGGGCATCACGATTGCGATGCGTGCGCTCGTTCGCGGGTTCGGGCCCGTCCTCGTCGATCAACCGCTCCCACTCGCGGACCCGGATCTCGAACGTCCGGTAATCGCAGTGGCGGGCCTGGTCGAGGAACCATTCCTGACGCAACACCATCGCCCCCGCCACCCGAGGGTTCGCATGCACCCGGCCCAACAGGTGCACCTGGTCGATCCCGATCCCGCCGACACGGAACGCCGCAGCCACGAGGTCCAGGGATGCGAGCATGCGTCGGGCCCGGTCACGATCCAACGCCTCACCGCCCGAGTGGCGCCCCGAATGACGCGCCAGGGTCTTGACCGACGCGAACCCGTCACCACGGTGCAGCGCCCGGGCGTCGATGTTGGCCATCAACTCCAACTGGGCTGCATGCACCCGCCGAGCCAGACGATCCAGCTCGACCATCGCCGCGGTCGCCTCCGGCGACGACACCGGTGACAACCGGGAGTCGAACAGCGCGTCGATCGCGGCGTCGAGCCCCACCAGGGGCCCCACCGCTTCGTCGGCCGGCCGGTCCGGCTGCGTCAACAACTCCATGGATCGAACACTAGTTCGGGGGTGTGACAGTCTCGCCCGGCCGACGGCCACCCCGCGAAGAATTCTCGGAAATCTTCGACCCGGGGACCGCTGCAGGCGTCACGACCGGTTGGTCGTCACCTGATCCAACAGTGCAGCGTTGGCCACCAGGAATGCTGCTCTCACTCGATCCCGCAGTTCCGCCTCCACAGTGTCGTAACCGGCCCGAGCCCGACAGTCGAGATCGGCGGTTGCGACATCGACCTCGAACGGTCGCGTGGCGTCTGGTCCGCCGCTGAGTTCGATCGTCTGACCTGTCGGCGCTTTGACCCCGACGTGGACCAGGATGCTGGTCGTCACGACATCGAGCATCTCGGCCCGTGTGCCGAACGCGAAGCCTGCGGCTTCCATACAGGCGCTCCATTCCGCAGTCTCGGCCGAACGCTCGAGGTCGGCGTCGATCGAGGCGAGCTCCCCGGCCCAGGCGGACCGGAGAGCGTGCAACGCCTCTTGGTCGATCGCTGGAGCTTCCATCTGAACGTTGCACCCACCGTTCGCGGGGTCCCCGTACAGCGCGTCGTCGTATGCACGCCGCTCCGCTCGACTCAGACCCGAGGAGGAGTCCTCGTTCGGATCGGCGGTGTCGCCGTCGGGATGGGAGATGCCGAAACCGTAGGCGGAAACGAACTCACGCTCGCCGAGACCGTCCCTGCGAGCCTCCTCGAGGGTGAGGTCGTGCGGCGTCGGCGCGGCGGGCACGACGTAGCGGAAGCCCTTCTGCTCCATGCACGCGGCGATCGATGAGTGCATCTGGATGTAGCTGTCGCGGTCTTCGGCCGTGACGCGGACACGCTCGCCGCTGACGAGCAGCGCGAACGTCTCCTCGTGGCGGGCGGTGGTCTCGACCTCGGGTCGTACCGGGGCGGCCGCTTCTGCATCGGCAGCCCCGCTTTCCTCGGCGCTCTCCGCCGACGCAGGGCCGTGGTCCGGGTGCGCTGCAATTGCCATGGGTTCTGCGTCCGGTGCGCCGCAGGCTGCGAGCACAATCACACCGACCGCCACCAGAACGAAAACGAGTCGATTGCCAGCTGCGCCGGCTCGACGCCATCGAGGGCCGCTCCGAAAAGTGCCTTCCATGTTCGCAAACCCCCTCGCACGCTTCGCCCACGCAACACCCTTCCACCACCCCGAGACTCTGTCGACATTTGACATCACGACTGCCAGCGAGATCTCGTGCGGCTGATCCACCGTGAGGGTGGATCAGCACGACGAGATCGGGCTACGCGCAGGTGACGCAGGTCGGCGTGGCCGGGAGGGCCTCGAGACGCTCGGGCGCGATCGGCCGAGTGCACACCGTGCAGATCCCGTAGCGCCCCACTGTCAGACGGCTCTCGGCGGCTTCGATGCCTTCGAGTGCTTCCCGTGTGTCGGCCAGGAGCGCGGCGATCTGCTGGCGTTCCCACGCGATCGTGTGTCCTTCCGGATCGTGCTCGTCATCGGTCGCCACGTTTCTCGCAGCCTCGACGATGGCGTCGAAGCCATCGGCGAGCCCTGCGGCACGTTGCTCGGCCTCGCGCCGCAGGGCGCCAAGCCGGACACGCACCTCGTCATCACTGTCGTACGGGCGCATCCGACGCATGCCCTCCTCGTCGCGATCGTGTGGTTGCATGCTGCCCTCTTCCTCGGTGCGGGAAGCGTCGACGGCGCAGGCACAAGCCGGGCCGTTGCGTTGCGGTGCGGTGCGTTGCGTTGCGTTGCGTTGCATGCACAGTCTCGCCCTGCCCAGCCCCAGCCCACTCAGGCCACCGCCGAGGCCTCGATCTCGAACAGCAGCGGCGGCAACGCCAGCCGGGAGACCCCCAGCAGCGTCATGGGCGGAGCGACACCGAGGGGCCCGAACCGTCCGCCGAGGACGTCGAAGTGCGCCATCGCCTCGTCGACATCGGTGGTGTAGACGCCGAGCCGGGTGACGTTCGCCAGCGTCATGCCGGCAGCGCCGAGGACCGCCTCGAGGTTGTCGAGGGCCAGGGCGATCTGGGCTCGCATGTCGCCGGGGTGCTGCGGGTTGCCGTCGGCGTCGACGGCGGTCTGTCCCGCACAGGTCACGTGGCGGGTGGCGCCTTCGAGGATCTCGGCCTGGTTGTAGCCGAGCTGGAGCGACCAGGGCCAGGGGTTGACGGGTGTCCGGTTCATGGGGGTCCTTCCGTTGGGTGTCGGAAGGCGAACCTACGAGCCATTCATGACAGGAACTGTCAGCGACTCTCCTACGCTGAGCACGTGTCGCTCGCCGAACGCCAGGACGAACTGATCCGACTGCTGCGGCTCCGGGCCGACTGGCGCACCGAGGACCTCGCTCGGGAGCTGGAGGTGTCGACCAGGACCATCCTGCGAGACCTCGACCGCCTCCGCGACCGGGGCTTCGAGATCTCGACCATGTCGGGCCCCGGCGGAGGAGTCCATCTCGAGCCCACCTCGGTGCTGGTGACCTCCCAGCTCGCCGGCGAAGACGTCGTCGCGCTCATCCTGTCCGCCGCGGTGGCCCAGGCGTTCCCCTGGATGCCCTTCGCATCGGGAGCCGCCGGGGCGCTCGCGAAGATCGAGGCCTCGCTCCCCCACCAACGGGCCCGCAAGGTCCAGGACCTGATGATGCGCATCATGATCGGCAAGCCGTCGGCGCCATCGACACGGCAACGCAGCACCGTCAGCCCGCTGCTGGCCCGCCTCTTCGAGGTCGCATTCAGCGAGGAACGGCTCCTGTCGTTCGCCTACCAGGACCGCAACGGAAGCGCGACACGCCGCGTCGTCGAACCCCACGGCCTCCTCGTGCGGGCACCGCTGTGGTACGTGATCGCCTGGGATACCGCCATCGACGAGGCCCGACTGTTCCGGGCCGATCGCATCAGCTCCCCCCACGTGCTGGCCGGGACGTTCATCCCTCGGCCCCACGAGCTCGTCCGCGGAATCTGCCCCGACGCCCGCCCCGTACGCCAATCCGGCGACTGAACGCCGGGCGTCCAGTGACCGAAACGCACGGCCGCCATGGCAATGTCTGGCCTGCCTCAGACGACGTCTTCGGTTGACCGTTCGCCGTGGCAGCGGCATAGCGTGAACGCATGCGTTCCCGATGGCGGGATCCGAACCGAACGGCCCCGGCCAACAGCAGCGATACCCCGACGCAGAGCTCGGGTACGCCACTCGCACGCTCGCGTCTGGCCCGCGCCCTGTGGTTCTGCGCCGGCTGGCTGGCCGTGGCGCTCGGCGGGATCGGCGTCGTCGTTCCTGGGCTCCCCACCACCGGTTTCATGATCCTTGCCGCGGCCTGCTTCGCCCGCAGCAGCCCGCGATTCGAACGCTGGGTGCTGAACCTGCCGGGAGTCGGTCCCGCCGTCGCCGACTACCGCTCCGGGCTGGGCATGCCACGGCGGGCGAAGAAGGCTGCGGTGTCGATGATGGCCATCGCCATCGCCATCAGCGTCGTCCTGGTCGTCGACCACATGGCGCTGCGCCTGGGCATCGTTGCGCTCGGCGCCGTGGGCGCCTGGTTCATCATCTGGCGCGTCCCGACCGCTCCACCCGCTGCCTCTCCTGCGAGAGGTCAGACGTAGTCGCGCAGCATCTTGCGCAGCTCGAGCTGATGCTCTTCTTCCATGGCGACCTGTCCACGGGCGAACTCCTCGAGGAAGATCGACTTGTTCTCCACCACCGCCAGCAGACGACGGTAGAGCCGCACGGCCTCGACCTCGTGCTCGAGGCTCTCTCGAAGGATGGCTTCGAGGCTGTGTTCGTTGGTCTCGATGATCGGGGCGACACGCAGCGACGGATGCCCACCGAATCCGGTCAGGATCTCGCCGACCTGCTGGGCGTGCACGAGCGACTCGGTCGCCTGCGCCTTCATGAAGTCGACCAGCGGGATGCGGTTGGGCCCGACGATCATCAGCGAGTAGTGCGTGTAGCGCACTACTCCCGAGAGCTCGGCTTCCAAGATGGCATTCAGTGCTGTCACCAGCTCGTCGTCGTCGATCTGTTCCTGGGCCACTGTGCTCCTCTCATTGCCCTCGGGCGAGGACGTCTGCCACCGTAGTGTTAACCACGCCGAACAGAACGCATGACCAGGTGTGCTCAGTCGTAGCCGACCGACCACAGGGTCAGTCCGTGGGGCGGGGCCACTCGCCCCGCGGCGTTGCGGTCACGGGCCGCCAGGATCGCGGGCACCGATCCAGCCTCGATGCGCCCGAGGCCGACATCGACCAGCGTGCCGGTGATCGACCGCACCATCTGGTGACAGAACGCGGTCGCCGTTATCCACAGCTCGACCACATCGTCGTCGGCCGCCGACCACCCTGCCGACAGCACCTCACGCACCAACGACGCCTCGATCTCGTCGTCGCCGACGGTGACCTTCTTCTTGCGGCAGAACGAGCCGAAGTCGTGCTCGCCCAGCAGGTGCGCGGCCCCGGTATTCATCGCCGTCAGGTCCAGCGGCTCGTGCACGTGCCAGGTCAACGCATGCAGGAACGGATCGGGCACAGCCCGGTTGAGCACCTGGTACCGGTACGTGCGGCTACGCGCCGAGAACCGGGCGTCGAAGTCGTCGGCCGCCTGCTCGATGTCGCGCACCACGATGGCCGGCGCACACAGAGCGTTGACCGACCGCTGGAATCGCACCGTGTCCATCGGCGGCGCATCGAAGCTCACCACCTGACCCCACCCGTGCACCCCGGCGTCGGTGCGGCCGGCCATGGCCAACAGCGGCTCGTGCCCCAGGATCCGCCCCATCGCCTGCACCAGGGTGCCGACCACCGTCGCCACACCCGGATTGGGCGCGAACCCGTGGAACGCCGCACCGTCGTAGGCCAGCGTCATCCGGTACCGGACATCGCCGTCGGGCGGCGGCGGGACAGCCGGCGCCGGCGGTCGGCTCATCGGGACCACCAAAAATGCCTGTGCCGCGCTCCGCCGAGGGCGGAACGCGGCACAGACGTCGAGTACAGCGGGATCAGACCAGTTCGATCCGACACATCGGGGCGTTGTCGCCCGAGCGGGGACCCACCTTCAAGATGCGGGTGTAGCCGCCCGGACGATCCGCATAGCGGGGCCCGACGTCTTCCATCAGCTTGTCGGCGATCTCCTGATCACGCAGGAAGGCGATGATCTGGCGATGGTTGTGCAGCCCGCCCTTGCGGGCCTTGGTGATGATCTTCTCGGCCACCGGCCGCATGGCCTTGGCCTTCGCCTCGGTGGTCACGATCGCCTCGGCGGCGATCAGCGACGCCACCAGGTTGCCCATCATGGCCTTCTGGTGCGAGGCACTGCCGCCGAAACGGCGGCCCTTCTTCGGTCGTCCTGGCATGATCGTTCCTAGTCTCGGTGGGTGAGCTGGAGGCCGCGCTCGTCCAGCTTCACGATGACTTCGTCGAGGGACTTCTGACCGAAGTTGGTGATGGCCAACAGGTCGTCCTCGGTCTTCTTCAACAGCTCGCCGATGGTGTTGACCTGGGCGCGCTTGAGGCAGTTGCGGGGACGCTCGGAGAGGTCGAGGTCCTCGATGGGCAGCTCGAGGTCGGGCGAGCCGACCGTACCGACGGCGACGTCGGTGAGCTCCAGCGCCTGGGGCTCGTCGCTCATCTCCTCGACCAGCTGAACCAGCGCCCGCAGCGTGCCACCGGCCGAGGCCAGCGCTTCGCGAGGGCTGATCGAGCCGTCGGTCTCGACCTCGATGATCAGGCGGTCATAGGCGCTCGACTGCTCGACACGGGTCGGCTCCACCTCGAAGCTCACCCGGCGGACCGGCGAGAAGATGGTGTCGATCGGGATGACCCCGATGGTGGCCGAGGTCTTGTTGACGTCGGCCGACACGTAGCCACGGCCACGCTCGACGGTGAGGTCGAGCGCCAGGCGCCCGTCCTCGCTGAGGGTCGCGATGTGCAGGTCACGGCTGAGCACCTCGACCTCGGGGTTGCCGACCAGGTCGGCAGCGGTGACCACGCCGGCACCGCGAGCGTCGAGGCGCAACACGACGGGCTCGTCGGAGTGGCTCATCAGCACGAGGTCCTTGATGTTCAGCAGGATCTCCGTGACGTCCTCGGTGACACCGGCGATGGTGTCGAACTCGTGGAGCGCCTCGTCGAATCGCACCTGGGTGACCGCCGCACCAGGGATCGACGAGAGCAGCGTCCGGCGCAACGAGTTGCCGAGCGTGTGACCGAAGCCGGGCTCGAGAGGAGAGATCGAGAACCGCTGGCGGTTCTCGGACTCCTCGTCGACGGGTTCAACTGATGGGCGCTGAATGACCAGCATGGTTACCTCTGCGATGGTGCCGCCGGATGAGGGGGCTTGCGGAACCCGTGGGCGCCGCGTCGGGTGGGACTCGGGGATAAAGGACGTGGGGCGGGCAGGGCCCTACTTGCTGTAGAGCTCGACGATCAGCTGCTCGCGGATGGGCACGTCGATCTGCTCGCGCACGGGCAGCTCGCGGACCTTGGCGCCGAAACCGTCGCTCGTCATCTCGACCCAGCCGGGAGCCTGACGATCGAGCACGTCGAGGTTCCACTGGACCATGACCATCTCGCGGGTCTTGGGTCGCAGCGACACCTCGTCGCCCTTGCGGAGCCGGTAGCTCGGGATGTTCACCCGGCGACCGTTGACGTCGACGTGGCCGTGGTTGACCAACTGACGGGCCTGGGGGCGGGTCGCCGCCCAGCCGGCGCGGTAGACCAGGTTGTCGAGGCGCAGTTCGAGGTACCGGAGCATGTTCTCGCCCGTGACGCCCTGGCGGCGGCTGGCCTCGGCGAACAGGTTGCGGAACTGGCGCTCGGTGAGGCCGTAGGAGAAGCGGGCCTTCTGCTTCTCCTGGAGCTGGAGCAGGTACTCCGACACGTTGCCGCGCCGGCGGGTACGGCCGTGCTCTCCGGGCGGGTACGGGCGCTTGTCGAGAGCGATCGTCTCGCCCTTGGTGCCCCAGATGTTGGTGCCGAGGCGACGCGACACGCGTGCCTTCGGGCCGGTGTAACGGCTCATGTCAGACCCTCCGTCGCTTCGCGGGGCGACAACCATTGTGCGGCACCGGGGTGACGTCTTTGATCCCGGTGACCTCGATGCCGGCGCTCTGCAGCGAACGGATCGCGGTCTCGCGACCCGAGCCCGGGCCCTTCACCTGCACGTCGACCTTGCGGACACCGTGCTCCATGGCGCGGCGGGCGCACTGCTCGGCGGCCATCTGCGCGGCGAACGGGGTGCTCTTGCGCGAACCCTTGAAGCCGACGTTGCCGGCCGACGCCCACGCCAGCACATTGCCCTGCTGGTCGGTGATCGACACGATGGTGTTGTTGAACGAGCTCTTGATGTGCGCCACCCCGTGGGTGATGTTCTTGCGCTCGCGCTTGCGGGGCCGACGGCCACCTGCTGCTGGCTTGGCCATGGTCTACTTCTTGACTTTCTTTTTTCCGGCGACGGTCTTCTTGGGGCCCTTGCGGGTCCGGGCATTGGTGTGGGTCCGCTGGCCACGAACCGGCAGGCCGCGACGATGGCGCAGGCCCTGGTAGCAGCCGATCTCCATCTTGCGCTTGATGTCCTGGGACACCTCGCGCCGCAGATCGCCCTCGACACGCAGCTCGCCCTCGACGTAGCTGCGCAGCCGGGCGACCTCCTCATCGGTCAGGTCCCGGACACGGGTGTTCTCGTCGACCTCGGTGGCTTCGCACACGTGCGAGGCCATCGTCGGACCGACTCCATAGATGTAGGTGAGCGAAATAACCGCGCGCTTCTCACGCGGAATGTCGACGCCGGCGATACGGGCCATGGCGCTATCCCTGCCTCTGCTTGTGACGTGGGTTGGTGCAGATCACGCGCACGACACCGTTGCGTCGGATGACGCGACACTTGTCGCACATGCGCTTCACACTCGGACGAACCTTCATGGGAACTTCTTGCCTCTCGGGCGCTGGGCGGGTTCCGACGCCGGCAGCGACGGACGACCCGGGGAACGATTGAACTCGGGGCTACTTGTACCGATAGGTGATGCGGCCACGTTCGAGGTCGTAGGGCGTGAGCTCGACCTGGACCTTGTCGCCGGGCAGGATGCGGATGTAGTGCATGCGCATCTTCCCGGAGATGTGGGCGAGAACCTTGTGACCATTGTCCAGCTCGACGCGGAACATGGCGTTCGGGAGGGGCTCGATGACGGTGCCCTCCATGACGATCGCATCTTCTTTTGACTTCGGCAGTTGTCCGACCCCTTGTCCGACGAGTTAGCAGTTGGTGGTGGCGCCGCACCGGAGGATCCGGGAGGTGCCGTACCGGTCGGAACGACCGGCCGGGCACGCGCCCAGAACCGGTGCATAGCCGACATATGAGCCTAGCGGCACGGTCGCCCCGGCTCCAACCCCGATGCCACCACCGAGGACCGTTCGCGTGCTAGAGGAGACGGTCATCGGGCCACGGTCTCGATGAGGCCCTCGAGCCGGGCGAAGACCTCGTCCTCGGTGCCGATGCCGTCGACCACCGCCAGGATGCCGCGGTCCTCGAACCAGGCGATCAGCGGCGCGGTCTCGGCCTCGTAGAGCTCGAGACGGCGGGCGATGGAGTCCGGGGTGTCGTCCTCGCGCCCTCGCGCCATCATGCGTGCGGTCACTTCTTCGATCGGCACGTCGAGGTTGATGGCCAGGTCGAGCTGATCGCCGACGGCCTCGGCCAGGGCATCGGCCTGACCGGGCGTGCGGGGGTAGCCGTCGAGCAGGAACCCACCGGCGACGACGTCGGGTTCCTGCAGGCGCTCCTCGACGATGCCGTTCATGATGTCGTCCGACACCAGGCCGCCGGCATCCATGATCTCCTTGGCTGCGAGACCGAGCTCGGTGCCCGCGGCGACCGCGGCACGGAGCATGTCGCCGGTGGAGATGTGGACGACACCGCGGGCGTCGGCGATACGCGCCGCCTGGGTGCCTTTGCCGGATCCCTGCCGGCCGAGAATGACGAGTCCGACAGGCACTACTTCAGGAACCCTTCGTAGTTACGCATCATCAACTGGCTGTCGATCTGCTTCATGACCTCGAGGGCCACACCCACCGCGATGAGGATGGAGATGCCGCCGAAGGAGACCGCGCCGACGTTGCCCTGATCGAGCACCTTGGCGAGGATGAACGTCGGCAGCAACGCCACCACGGCGATGAACAGTGCACCGGCGAGGGTGACCCGGTTGAGGATGCGGCCCAGGTAGCGCTCGGTCTGGGGACCCGGACGGATGCCGGGGATGAAGCCACCCTGCTTGCGGATCGTGTCGGCCTGCTTGACCGGGTCGAAGGTGATCGCCGTGTAGAAGTAGGCGAAGCCGATGATGAGCAGGCCGAAGAAGATGATGTAGAACGGGCTGTCGCTCACCACCAGGTTGTCGTTGACCCATGACTGGACGCTCTCGCCCCAGGTGTTGTTGGCGGGATCGTCGTCGGAGGGCAGCACCGCGGCGAGCAGCTGGGGCAGGTACAGCACCGAGCTCGCGAAGATGATCGGGATGACGCCGGACTGGTTCACCTTGAGCGGGATGTAGGTGCTCTGGCCGCCGTACTGCTTGCGGCCGACCACCCGCTTCGCGAACTGCACGGGGATCCGTCGTTGTCCCTGCTCGACGAACACGATGGCCACCAGCAGGACCAGGTACAGCAACGAGACACCGATCACGCCGCCCCATCCGGCGTCGGTGCGGACCAGGGCCCCCTGGTTCGGCATCGACGCCACGACCGAGGCGAAGATCAGGATCGACATGCCGTTGCCGATGCCGTGCTGGGTGACGAGCTCGCCCATCCACATCAGCAGCGCCGTGCCGGCGGTGAGGGTCAACACGACCAGGATCACCCGCCCGACGGTGAAGTTGGGCAACAGGTCCAGCTGGGTCCCGTCGGCGCTCGCACCGCCGAAACCGCCGCCGCCGTTGTGGAACAAGAACGCGAACGCCGTGCTCTGCAACACCGCGATGGCGATCGTCATGTAGCGCGTCGTCTGGGTGATCTTGCGCTGACCGACCGCGCCCATCTGCTGCCACTGCTCGACGCGTGGGATAACCACGCCGAGGATCTGCATGATGATCGACGCGGTGATGTACGGCAGGATGCCCAGCGCGAAGATCGCGAACTGGGTCAGCGCACCGCCCGAGAACAGCCGCAGGAACGCCAGCGCGCCACCGGTCTCCTCGCTGCGCTGGCGCAGCAACTGGATCGCGTCGATGTCGATACCGGGCGCCGGGATGAACGCCCCGATGCGATAGAGCCCGATGATCCCCAGGGTGAACAGGATCTTGTTGCGAAGATCGGTCACCCTGAACATGTTCAGCACGTTGGCTGCCACGGCGAGTCCTCCAGTCGCCCCGCCGTTGCAGGGCGACGATGATCAGCGGTTGGTGAGCGCGTTGCCCTTCGCCGGCGGACGACGATCGCCCCACGGCGCAGGCAGCACCTCGACAGTACCCCCGGCAGCGACAATGGCCGCTTCAGCCGACTTCGAGAAGCCGTGGGCCTTGACGGTGATCGCCGTGGTGACCTCGCCGCGACCGAGGACCTTGACCAGCGCACCCTTGGAGACCAGACCCTGCGCGAACAGCGTCTCTGGGGTGACCTCGGTCAGGCCGCTCTCGGCGATGGTGTCGAGGTTGATCGGCTGGTACTCGACCCGGAACGGGTTGTTGAAGCCGCGCAGCTTCGGCACACGCCGGGCGAGGGGCATCTGGCCACCCTCGAAACCGACCTTGACCTTGTTGCGGGCCTTCTGGCCCTTGGTGCCGCGGCCCGCGGTCTTGCCGCCGGCGCCGCCGATACCACGGGCGACACGCTTGGCCCGCTTGTTGGAGCCCGCAGCGGGCTTGAGATCGTGGATCTTCATGATGCGGCGTCCTTCGCGAGGAGGGCGTCATCGACGTCTTCGACGGTGATGAGGTGGGGGACCCGGGCGATCATGCCGCGGATCTCGGGACGGTCGGGCACGACGTTGGTCTTGCCGATACCACGCAGCCCCAACGCACGCAGCGTGCCGCGATGCTTGGGCTTCGTGCCGATCGACGACCGGGTCTGGGTGACCTTGAGGGCCATCATGCACTTCCCTTCGCGCTGCCGCGCTCGGTCTCGCGGTAGGCGCTGAGCAGGCCGGCGGGCACGAACTCGTCGGCCTCGAGGCCCCGCAGCGCGGCGATCTCGTCGGGGCGGCGCAGGCCCTGGAGTCCGGCGATGGTCGCCCGGGCGATGTTGATGTAGTTGGACGAGCCGAGCGACTTGCACAGCACGTCGCTGATACCCGCCTCTTCGAGGATGACACGGGCCGCACCGCCGGCGATGACGCCGGTACCGGGAGCGGCGGGCTTGAGCATCACGCGGCCCGCACCGGTCTCGCCGATGATCGGGTGCACGATGGTCGAACCGGCCATGGGGACCGTGAACAGGTTGCGCCGGGCCTCGTCGGTGCCCTTCTGGATGGCGAGGGGCACTTCCTTGGCCTTGCCGTAGCCCAAACCGACCCGTCCTGCACCGTCGCCGATGACGACGAGCGCGGTGAACGAGAACCGTCGGCCGCCCTTGACGACCTTGGCGACGCGGTTGATGTTGATGACCCGGGACTCGCGGAGCTCTCCGGGTGCGGAGGATGCGTTGTTCATGTGGTGCTGCTCATCTGTACGGCGCTTCCTTGTCGTTCTAGAACTCGAGCCCGGCCTCGCGGGCTGCATCGGCGACGGCGGCGACACGGCCGTGGTAGCGGAACCCACCCCGGTCGAACACCACTGTGGTGACTCCTTCGGCCTTGGCGCGGTCGGCCACACGGGCGCCGACGGCCTTGGCGGCCTCGATGCCCGAGGTCGCCCCGGTGCGCAGGTCGGCCTCGACGGTCGAGGCCGCGGCGATGGTGCGCCCGGCGTCGTCGTCGATCAACTGCGCCGAGATGTGGCGGTTGGACCGGTAGACGGCCAGACGGGGCCGCTCGGCGGTGCCGCGGATCTTGCGCCGCACCCGGTTGTGGCGTCGAACGCGACCACGCTGCTTGTGTTGTGCCTTGTCGCTCATCGTTCGTTTCCTACTTCGCGGCCTTGCCGGCCTTGCGGATGATCTGCTCGCCGGCGTACCGGATGCCCTTGCCCTTGTAGGGCTCGGGCTTCTTGAGCGCACGGATGTCAGCGGCGACCTGTCCGACGCGCTGCTTGTCGATGCCGATCACGTTGATCTGGGTCTGGACGGGGACCTCGAACTCGATGCCCTCGGGGGCCTCGACCTTGACGGGGTGCGAGAACCCGAGCTGGAACTCGAGCGAACGCGGCCCCTTCGCCTGGACGCGGTAGCCGACGCCGACGATCTCGAGGCGCTTGGAGTAGCCCTCGCTCACCCCGACGACCATGTTGTTCAGCAGCGAACGGCTGAGCCCGTGCAGAGCACGGGTCTCGCGTTCCTCGTCGGCGCGCTCGACGGTGAGCACACCCGCGTCGATGACTGCGGTGATGGTGTCGGGGAGCCGGTGACTCAGCGAGCCCTTGGGGCCCTTGACCGTGACGGTGGGGCCGTCGACGACGACGTCGACGCCTGCGGGCACGGTGATGGGGGCTTTTCCGATGCGGGACATGGTGCTCCTACCAGACGTAACAGAGGATCTCGCCGCCCATACGACGACGGCGAGCCTCCCGGTCGGTCATGAGGCCGCGGCTGGTCGAGACCACGGCGACGCCGAGGCCGCCGAGCACGCGGGGGATCTCATTGGACTTGCTGTAGACGCGAAGGCCCGGCTTGGAGACCCGCTTGAGGCCGGAGATGACCCGGGCTCGGTCAGGCGAGTACTTCATGTCGATCTTCAGCGTGCGCCCGGGGCGATCGCCGTTGTCGGTCACGGTGTAGCCCTGGATGTAGCCCTCGGCCTGGAGGACCCCGGCGAGGGATTCCTTCAGCTTCGAGCTGGGCATCTTGACGTCGTCGTGCATGGCCACGTTCGCATTGCGAATGCGGGTCAACATGTCGGCGAGTGGATCGGTCATCGTCATGGCTGGACTCCCCTCCTCACCAGCTGGCCTTGGTGACACCGGGCAACTCGCCGGCGTGGGCGAGCTCGCGCAGGCAGATCCGACACAGGCCGAACTTGCGGTACACGGACCGGGGCCGACCACAGCGACGGCAACGGGTGTAGGCGCGCACCTTGTACTTGGGCGTCTTCTGCTGCTTGTTGATCAGAGCCTTCTTGGCCATTGCCTACTGTCCTTCAACTTTGAACGGGAACGAGAACGCATCGAGCAGGGCCCGGCCGTCCTCGTCGCTGGTGGCGGTGGTCACGATGGTGATGTCCATGCCACGCGTGGTGTCGATCTTGTCGTAGTCGATCTCGGGGAAGATGAGCTGCTCGGTGACCCCGAAGGTGTAGTTGCCGTGTCCGTCGAACGACTTCGTGGGCAGGCCCCGGAAGTCGCGGATACGGGGGATCGCCAGGCTGATCAGACGGTCCAGGAACTCATACATCCGATCGCCGCGCAAGGTGACCTTGGCCCCGATGGCGTTGCCCTCACGGAGCTTGAATCCCGCGATCGACTTCTTGGCCCGGGTGATCATGGGCTTCTGACCGGTGATGGTGGCCAGGTCGGCGACCGCCCCGTCGAGCAGCGAGCCGCGGGCGACCGCCTCGCCGACACCCATGTTGACCACGATCTTGTCGATGCGCGGCACCTGCATGATGTTGGGCTTGTCGAGCTGCTCACGCAGGGCGTCGCGGATCTCGGTGTTGTACTTGACCTTGAGACGGGGCAGCACGTTGGCCGGTGCGCTGATGGTGTCGGTCATGGCAGATCTGCTCCTGTGCGCTTGCAGATGCGCACCTTGGTGCCGTCGGCGTCGAAGCGGTACCCGACGCGGGTGGCCTTGCCGTCCTGGGGACTGATGACGGCGACACGATCGACCGGCAGCGGCATCTCCTTGTCGATGATGCCGCCTTGCATCGTGGCGCTGGTGGGCTTCTGGTGCTTCTTGGCCACGTTGACGCCGTCGACGATGACCTTGCGGGTCTGGGGGAAGGCGAACATGACGGTGCCCTCCTTGCCGCGGTCCTTGCCGGACAGCACGACCACGCGGTCACCCTTGCGGATCTTCATCGACTTGGCAGTTGCTCCCATCACAGGACCTCCGGCGCCAGCGAAACGATGCGCATGAACTTCTTGTCACGCAGCTCGCGGCCCACCGGGCCGAAGATGCGGGTGCCCCGCGGCTGCTGCGCATCGTTGATGAGCACCGCGGCGTTCTCGTCGAAGCGGATGTAGGAGCCGTCGGGACGACGGCGCAGCTTCTTGGTGCGGACGATGACGCACTTGACGACATCGCCCTTCTTGACGGCCGCGCCGGGGATGGCGTCTTTGACCGTGGCGACGATGATGTCGCCGATGCCGGCGTAGCGGCGCTTGGAGCCGCCGAGCACCTTGATGCACAGGACCTCTTTGGCGCCGGAGTTGTCCGCGACGCGCAGGCGCGATTCCTGTTGGATCATCGCCGCCTCCTACTTCGCACGCTCGAGGATCTCGACGATCCTCCAGCGCTTGTTCTTGGAGAGCGGGCGGGTCTCTGCGATCCGGACGCGGTCGCCGACGTTGAGGTCGTTCGCCTCATCGTGGACGAACAACTTCGACGTGCGCTGCACGGTCTTGTTGTACCGCCGGTGCCGGACGCGGTCGACGGTGGCGACCACAGCGGTCTTGTCCATCGCGTTGGACACCACGAGGCCCTCACGGACCTTGCGGGGATTGGGGCGCGAGGTGGTCACCTCAGCCATTGCGGTCCTCCGTTGCTCCCTGGGAGGCCAGCGCCTCGGCAGCGTTGATCTCACGGGCACGCAGCTCGGTCATGGCCCGGGCGACGTCGCGCCGGACGGCCGGGATGCGGCTGGTGTTGTCGAGCTGTCCGGTGACCAGCTGGAATCGCAGGTTGAACAGCTCTTCTTTGTATTCGGCCAGCGCAGCGAGCAGATCGCTGTCGCTGAGCTCGGTCAGTGCCTTCTTCTTGGCCATCAGAAACCTTCCTGACGGGTCACGAACTTCGCCTTGATGGGAAGCTTCTGGATGGCCCGCTCGATGGCGGCGCGGGCGACGGCCTCGTCGTGGTACGACAGCTCGAAAAGGATGCGTCCCGGACGCACCGGGGCGACCCAGCGCTCGGGGTTGCCCTTGCCCGAGCCCATGCGGGTCTCGGCGGGCTTCTCGGTGATCGGCTTGTCGGGGAACACGTTGATCCAGACCTTGCCGCCACGCTTGATGTGGCGGGTCATGGCGATACGGGCCGCTTCGATCTGGCGTGCGGTGATCCATCCGGGCTCGAGGGCCTGGATGCCGTACTCGCCGAAGGTGACCTCGGTGCCGCCCTTGGCGTTGCCCTTCAGGCGACCGCGGTGGTGCTTGCGGTGGCGCACCTTGCGTGGCATCAACATCAGTCGGCCTCCCCGGGGCGGAAGTGCGGCGTCTCGTGGTGCTCCTTGGTGGAGCGGGCGATCTGCTCTTCTTCGTCGAGGAGCTTCTCGAACTCGGGATCGGCCTCTTTGATCAGCGGGGCCGGCTCGTTGGCTTCCTCGGCGACCGGAGCGCCGGTGGCCTCGTCTGCGGGACGACGACGGGCAGCAGACGACGAGACGACCTTGCGGGGCTTGGTGGGGTCGGCGGCCTCGCCGACGGCCATGGCCGCTTCCTTGCTGATCTTCTCTTCGACCTGGGCCCGGTAGGGCAGGATGTCGCCCTTGTAGATCCAGACCTTGACGCCGATGCGGCCGTAGGTGGTGTGAGCCTCGCGGAAGCCGAAGTCGATGTCGGCACGCAGCGTGTGCAGCGGCACCCGGCCTTCGCGATACCACTCGCTGCGGGACATCTCGGCACCGCCGAGGCGGCCCGAGCACTGGACCCGGATGCCGAGAGCGCCGGCCTTCTGCGCGTTCTGCACGGCCCGCTTCATGGCCCGGCGGAACGCGACACGACCGGCGAGCTGGTCGGCGACACCCTGGGCGATCAACGCAGCGTCGAGTTCGGGCTGCTTGATCTCCTGGATGTTGAGCTGGACCTTGTTGTTGCCGGTGATCTTGGTGAGCCCGCTGCGGAGACGGTCGGCTTCGGAGCCGCGCCGGCCGATGACGATGCCGGGGCGGGCGGTGTGGACATCGACGCGCAGCCGATCACGGGTGCGTTCGACCTCGACACGCGAGATCGCCGCGTGCGGCAGCTCGGTCATGAGGTAGTCGCGGATCTTCCAGTCCTCGATGGCGAAGTCCGCGTAGTCGCGCTCGGCGAACCAGCGGGACTTCCATTCGGTGGTGATCCCGAGGCGGAAGCCGTACGGGTTGATCTTCTGACCCATTACTTGTCTTCCCCTTCGGAGGCCTCGGTGTCGCCGGCGTCGGCGCTGTCGGCCTCGCTGTCGGTGACGGCCTCGGTCGTCTGGTCGTCGTCGCCGTCGGATGCCACTGCGGCCTCGTCGGTCGCTTCGATCTCGGTCGCCTCGGCATCGACGTCTGTATCGGCGCCATCGGTGACCTCGGCGTCGGTCGCCTCGGTGTCCGAGGCCGCGGCGTGATCGTGACCCTCGTGGTCGTGATCGTGGCCGTCGTGATCGTGATCGTGCTCTTCCTCGGCGGCCTTGGCCTCGGCGGCGGCACGGGACTGCGCCACGCGGCGACGACGGGCCTCGGCGGCGTTGGATGCACGCCCACCGGTGCCACGAGCCTCGTCACGGGCCCGCATCTGATCGAGCTGGGCGGGGGTGTAGCGAGCCACGATGATGGTGATGTGGCAGGTCCTCTTGCGGATGCGGGTGGCCCGACCACGGGCCCGGGGCCGCCAGCGCTTCAGCGTGGGGCCCTCGTCTGCGTAGCAGGCGGCGACGAAGAGCTCTTCGGCGGGGATCGAATCGTTGTGCTCGGCGTTGGCGGCAGCCGAATCGAGGCACTTCAGGATGGTGTTGCTGATCCCACGCTCGGAGAACGTGAGGATCTCGCTGGCCTGGGCGTAGGACTTGCCGCGGATGAGGTCGAGGACCTCGCGGGCCTTGTACGCCGAGGAACGGACGTACTTGACCTGGGCGCGGGTGCCCGGGCGTTCGTTGGTCTTGGTGGCGACCATCAGCGTCGCGCTCCCCGCTCCTGGCCGGCGTGGAACCGGAAGGTCCGCGTCGGGGCGAACTCGCCGAGCTTGTGACCCACCATGGTCTCGGTGATGTACACCGGCACGTGCTTGCGCCCGTCGTGGACAGCCACGGTGTGGCCGACCATGTCGGGGATGATCGTCGAACGCCGCGACCACGTCTTGATGACCTGCTTGTCGCCGCTGGCGTTGAGTGCGTCGATCTTCTTCAGCAGATGGGTGTCGACGAACGGACCCTTCTTGAGGCTTCTTGGCATGGGTGTCTCTTCCTCTACCGGCGCGAGCCGCGCGTACGACGACGCCGGACGATGAGCTGCTGCGACTTCTTCTTCTTGTTGCGGGTCCGGCCCTCGGGCTTGCCCCAGGGCGACACCGGATGGCGACCACCCGACGTCTTGCCCTCGCCGCCACCATGGGGATGGTCGACGGGGTTCATGGCCACACCACGGGTCTGGGGGCGCTTGCCCTTCCAGCGGTTGCGGCCGGCCTTGCCGATCTTGACGAGCTCGTGCTCGGCGTTGCCGACCGTGCCAACGGTGGCGACACAGTCGATCGGCACGCGGCGCATCTCGGTGCTGGGCAGGCGCAAGGTGGCGTACTCGCCTTCCTTTGCGACCAGCTGGACGCTCGAGCCGGCGCTGCGGGCCATCTTGGCGCCACCACCGGCACGAAGCTCGACGGCGTGGACGACGGTGCCGACCGGGATGTAGCGAAGCGGCATCGCATTGCCGGAGCGGATCTCGGCGCCCTGGCCGCTCTGGAGCACGTCGCCGACCTTCACGTTGGCGGGGGCGATGATGTAACGCTTCTCGCCGTCGTGGTAGTGCAACAGAGCGATACGGCAGGTGCGATTGGGGTCGTACTCGATGGAAGCGACCGTCGCCGGAACGCCGTTCTTGTTGCGCCGGAAGTCGATCTGGCGGTAGCGCTGCTTGTGGCCGCCACCGCGGTGGCGGGAGGTCTTGCGTCCGTAGGCGTTACGGCCGCCGGTCTTGGACTTCGAGGTCGTCAACGACCGCTCCGGGCTGGAACGGGTGATCTCGGAGAAGTCCGGGCTGGTCTGGAACCGGCGACCCGGGCTGGTCGGCTTGCGTCTGCGAATGGCCATGGTGATGCTTTCTCGCCTTCGACCTAGAGGTCGAACAGTTCGATCGAGTCGCCCTCGGCGAGGGTGACCAGGGCACGCTTGGTGTCCGGGCGGCTGCCGAAGGTGAAACTGCGGCGGTTCCGCTTGCGCTTGCCCTTGCGGTTCAAGGTGTTCACCTTGGTGACCCGTACCCCGAAGATCGACTCGACGGCGTCGCGGATCTCGGGCTTGGAGGCACTGGGGTGGACCGTGAACGTGTAGACGTTGTTGTCGATGAGTCCGTAGGACTTCTCGCTCACGACGGGCTTGATGATGACGTCGCGGGGGTCCTTCACGACTCGTCTCCTTCGGAGGACTCGGTGGCGTCGTCGGCGTTGTCATCGCCTTCGGCGTCGTCCTGCATGCTCGGCGGCAGGCTGAACCCTGCGGCCTCGGCGGCCTCGGCGGTGGTGAACCACACCTCGGCGACGGTGCGCTCGTAGAACGGCGACGACGGCGGGTGGTACAGCATCGAATCCGCGTTGCCCTTGATGGTGAACTCCTCCGACGGGGCGGCGCCACCGTCGAGGGGATGGGCCGAACCCGGACCGAACGGCGTGTCGTCGTCGGGGTTGACCTCGCCGTCGTCGTCGGAATCGACGCTGGGGTCGTCCATGACGCTGATCTCGTCGCGCACGGCCGCATCGCCGGCACCGAGCGCAGGGGCGACGCCGCCGTCGGCGGTGTCGGTTCCGGTGCGCTCGCCACGGGCGGGCGGTGCGGCGGGGAGGGTGGCGGTGGTGAACACGACCACGTCGCTGACCAACACGTCGTAGGTGTTGAGCTCGCCGGGGCTGAGCACGTGCACGTGGGGCAGGTTGCGGAAGCTCTTGTTGGCGGCGTCATCGGTGCGATCGACGACGACGAGGACCTTGCCCTCGGCGCCGATGGCCTTCAGCGCCGCGGCCGCATCGGCGGTGCGGGGCCGCTCGAAGGCCCAGCCGTCGACGACGATGACCTTGCCCTCGGCCATGCGGTCCGAGAGAGCGCCGTGGAGGGCCTGGCGCTTCATCTTCTTGGGGGTGCGCTGGCTGTAGTCGCGGGGCTTGGGGCCCATCGCGACACCGCCACCACGCCAGTTCGGGACGGTGGAGGAGCCGGCACGGGCCCGGCCGGTGCCCTTCTGCTTCCAGGGCTTCGCGCCGCCCCCACGCACTTCGGCGCGGGTCTTGGTGCTGTGGGTCCCGGCCCGACGGGTGGCGAGCTGGGCCGTGACGACCTGGTGCATGAGCGGCACGTTGGGCTCGACGCCGAAGACGGCATCGTCGACCTCGACCGATCCGGCGGCGCCGCCGCTGGGGGTCACGACGGTGATGGTGGCCATCAGGCGGCACCTCCGGTGGGTGCGGTCGCCTTGACCGCGTTGCGAATGACGACGGTGGCCCCGCGAGGGCCGGGAACCGATCCTCGTACCAACAACAGGTCGTTGTCGGCGTCGGCCCGGACGATCTCGAGGTTCAGCGTGGTGACCTTGGCGGCCCCCATGCGGCCGGGCATCTTCTTGCCCTTGAAGACCCGCGACGGGGTGGCGCACTGGCCGACGGCGCCTGGCTTGCGGTGCACCTTGTGGGCGCCGTGGCTGGCCCGCTGCCCCGCGAAGTTGTGACGCTTCATGACGCCGGCGAAACCCTTGCCCTTGCTGACCGAGGTGACATCGACCAGTTCGCCCTGGGCCCAGACGTCGACGCCGATCTGCTGGCCGACCTCGTACTCGCTCACGTCCTCGAGGCGCAGTTCGACCAGCTTGCGGCCGGGCTCGACGCCCGCGGCGGCGAAATGGCCGGCCTGGGGCTGGTTGAGCTTGTTGGCGTCACGCTGGCCGAAGGTGACCTGCAGCGCGCTGTAGCCGTCGGTCTCGGGGCGCTTGATCTGGACGATCCGGCAGGGGGTGACCTTGAGCACGGTCACGGGGACGATGCGGTTCTCGTCGTCCCAGACCTGTGTCATGCCGACCTTGGAGCCGACAATCGCTTTGCTCGCCATGAGATGGCCTCTTCTTTTCGTTTCCCTGGTCGGACGACGGGTGCAGCGTCCGACTCACGCGAACGCTCCGCATGGGCGTGGGCCCAGCGGAGCGCTGTCTCGGTTGTGCCACCTGGTTCCGACAGTGCTGTCGCCGGCCTGGATGGACGTCGATTGAGTACCGGCACAGCTCCCGGCACGAAGAGGAGACGATAGCGGATCCCGAGCGCGATACCAAAGGGGCCGGCCGAAGGTTTCTCAACAGCGGGCCCGGGCTGCCGATCGGAATGGTGTGAATGCTCACTCGGACCAGATCAGTCTCCGGCGCTACGTGGATCCGATCCGCCGATTCGCGCCCCTGGTCCTGATCGGCATGTTGCTCGGTGCGGGACTCGGCTTCGCGGCCCACACGCTGACGGGCACCACCTACACCTCGTACGTGTCGGTGCTCGTCTCGCCCATCTCGGGCGATCCGGTCGACGGGCTCGGCACGAGCGGGGTCCGTGTCGACATGGCGACCGAGGCCGAGGTCGCGACCTCGTTGCTGGTGGCAGAGCGGGCCAACGACCTGCTCGCCGGAGAGCCGCCGGCGAAAGACCCCCGAGACCTGCTCCTCCAGGTGGATACCGCGGTGCGCGGAACCCGCATCATCGAGATGGCGTTCACCGCCGGCGAGCCCGATATCGCCCAGCGCGGTGCAGCGGCATTCGCCGATGCGTTCCTCGCCTACCGCAACGAGCTCGCCACGTCCCAACTCGAGGTGTCGAGCGGGCGGCTCGCCGAACGCATCGCCCAGCTGCAGCTCGAGCTGACCGACGTGTCGACGAGACGCGCGGAGGTCCCCGAGAGCCAACGCGAGGGCGCGGCGTATGCGGCGCTGGTGATCAACGAGCAGACCCTGCTCGACGAGCTCTCGGTCAACCAGGGCCGCCTCGCCGACCTGCGCGCGGTGATCACCGACGACGCCGTCGTGCTCGACTCGGCGTCGCTGCCGCGGTCGCCGTCGTCGTTGGGGTTGACGACGCTCGTCGTCGGCGGCGCCGCGGCGGGGTTCGTGTTGTGTGCGGGCCTGGCCCTGATGCTCGATGCGGCCCGGCGCCGCAACGAAGACGACGAGTTCGCCCGGACGCACGCCGTCCGTCACGTGCTCGACACGGCCGCCGCCGACGTCGCAGCCCCGGCCCCGGCCTCGCCCCACCCCGGCCTCGCCGCGGCGGTCGCTCCGCTCGCCGCAGCCGCACCGGTCGCCGACACGCCGGCCGAACCGATTGCAGCTCCTCTCCCCGATGCCGCCGGCTGGGCGCCGGTCGACGGCGTGCCGCCCGAACCCGCAGCGGCACCTGCCGAGGCTCCCTGGCCGATGCCGGCCGACCCCGGCGTCACGGTCGCCGAGACGGACCGCTGGGCCCCTCCCGCGCACGAAGTGCCGGTGGCCCCGATCACCGAGCCCGCACCCTGGGGCGCCCCGGCGACCGATGACGGCACCGTGGCGAGCGCGATCGCCGGCGGAACCGACGCTTCCCCGCCGTGGTCGGCCCCGGATGCCCCCGCCGACGGCTGGACCCCCCCGGCGTTCGGCGCCGAACCGGTCCCGCCGAGCGATCACGACCTCATACGGCCGCAGACGTCCGACTACCCCGCTGTCGGGGCCGACGAGGGCCTCGACGCGATCCCGCCGCCCTTCACCGCGGCGGCCCCGCCGGCCGCGCCCTTCGGAGCCGACTCCCCCGAGGACCCCTTCGCCGCAGCCGAGACGCCCCGACCCGAGCCCTTCGGCGCCACGGACACCCCGATGCCCGACCCCTTCGCCGTCGGCGAGGACGTCGACGACGTCTGGGGCCGTCCCGACAACGGCGACATGGGCGACTCGTGGTCCTCGGCGCCCGACACCTCGGCCGGAGTGACTCCTGCAGGCGAGGTCGTCGGCACCGACGACCTCTGGGCAGCGCCGCTGTCGGGATCCGACCAGGATGCATGGGCCGGCATCGTCGAAGCCGCAGGCGGCGCGACCGAAGGCGGCGAATCTGCGTTCTCGACTGCGTGGGACGCGCCCGGGACGGCCGGGGAGGATCCGTGGGCGGCTCCGGCTCCGGGCCCGTGGGAAGCCGCACCGTCCGGTGCCGACGCAACGGGAGGTGCCGCCGAGACGTCGGAGCCGATCGACCTGGACGAACTGCTCCAGGAACGCGCCAGCGAGTCGGTCGCCCAACTCGGTGAACACCTGACCAATGCCGTCGACGTCGAACGGCGTGCGGTCGTCGTGGTCGACGGCGGTGACGGTGCCGCCGTCCCCGTCGCGGTGGCCATGGCCGCCCACCTCGCCGCTGCGGGCCGACGGACCCTGCTGGTCGACCCTCGCGGCGAGGCGCTGGCCACCTCCACCCCTGGCCGGTACGACGTGCGCGACCATCCGGCACTCGAGGTTCTCGTCGGCGACGCCGCGAGCGATCACGTCACGCTGGTCGCCGATGCGGCCGGAGAGGACACCATGGTCGTCTTCGCCGGAGCCGCCATCGAGTCGCCGCTGGTCGGCGCCGACGGCGACTGGGCGGGAGCAATCGTCATCGCGACCAACGGCGTCGCGAATCCGACGTCGATCCCCGGCGATGCCTTCGAACGGGTGATGGGCTCACGCCATCCACTGATCGGCATCGTGTCGGTCATGCCGCGCCCGGCACTCGCACCTCCCGGCAACTGACCGGGGCAGCTCGTGACCGGTCGAGACCCGACGGCGCCGACGTCGTCACCGCTGCCCGGCGGGCAGCGGATCCAACGCTTCGACCCCGACGCAGGGCGCATCCCCGCAGGGTTGCTGGTGGCGGTGGTCGTCGCCCTCGTCCCGGCATGGGCCCTCGGGCTGTTCCCCTTCGTGTGGATGGCTGTCATCCCGCCGGTCCTCGTGTGGGGCACGCGTCGGGGCTGGTCGCACCTGGGCCTGCCGCGCTACTTCGGGCTGTGGGTAGTCTTCCTGGTGTTCCTGACCGCGTCGGTGGTGCAGGTCGAAGGCGCCGGCGGTCTGGCCGTCTGGGGCCTGCGGTTTTCGTGGTACCTCGCCGCGACCCTGTTGTTGATCTACCTGCTGAACCAGCGCGAGGCGACCGTTCCCATCGGGCTGTCACTGGTGGGGCTGTGGGCCATCACGGTCGCCGGCGGCTGGGCGGGCATGCTCGCGGCCGAGACCACCTGGACGGGGCCGCTCGCGAACCTCCTGCCGGGCCTCATCCGGGAGAACTCCTACGTCGTGGACCTCACCTCACCATCGCTGGCCGAGGTGCAGCGTGTGGGGGGCGAGGTGCTGCGTCGGCCCAGCGCGCCGTTCGCCTACACGAACAACTGGGGATCGACGGTCGCGCTGTTGACCCCCATCGCCATCGCCACGGCGACGGGGCGGCGGTTCGGGATGTCGCGCACCGTCGTCGTGGTGCTGTTCTGCGCGTCGCTGCCGCCGCTGCTGCTCTCCCTCAACCGCGGCGCATGGCTGTCGCTCGCGATCGGGATGACCTATGCCGGAGCCCATGTGCTGCGCAGGAACCGACGCATGGCGATCTTCGTGCTCGCCACACTCGTGGCCGTCGCGGCGGTGGCGATCGCGGTGGGGGCCATCGGGATGATCTCCGATCAGCTCTCGGCCCGCACTGCCGCCAGCAACGACACCCGCTCGGCTCTGTACGCCGAGACGATCAGCGAGACGATCGAGTCGCCGCTGCTCGGCTACGGCTCGCCGCGCCAGTCGACCGAACTGGAGGGGGGCCCGCCGGTGGGCACCCACGGCCAGCTCTGGATGGTGATGTTCTCCCATGGCATCCTCGCCGCGATCGGCTACGTCGGGTTCTTCGTCGCGACGTTCCTGGCGGTGCCGGCACGTTCGCCGTCGGCGGTGCTGGCGAAGGCATCGTTGCTCGTGGGGATCGTGCAACTGCCGTTCTACGGCCACCTGCCCCAGCAGCTGTTCGTCATGATGGCGCTGGTCGCGTTCTTGTACCACGAGAACGAACGCTGCCGACGCGGCGCGGCCGGCGCGGACCGGCTCAGCCGAGCATCGAACGCAGCATCCACGCCGTCTTCTCGTGCGTCTGCAGCCGCTGGGTGAGCAGGTCTGCGGTCGACTCGTCGCGGGCAGCCTCGACGGGAGCGAACGCGGCGCGAGCCGTTCGGGTCACGGCCTCGTGACCGGCGACGAGGTCGGCGAGCATCGCCTCGGCGGCGGGTACGCCTTCGGCCTCGGGGATCGACGTGAGCTCGGCGAACTGGGTGTAGGTACCGGGCGCGTACTCCCCCAGTGACCGGATCCGTTCGGCCAGCAGGTCGACGGCGACCCAGAGCTCGTTGTACTGCGTCTCGAACATGAGGTGCAGCGTGTTGAACATCGGGCCGGTGACGTTCCAGTGGTAGTTGTGCGTCTTGAGATAGAGGGTGTAGGTGTCGGCGAGGACCATCGAGAGCGCATGGGCGATCTCGCGACGGGCCTCGTCGGGGATGCCGATGTCGATGAGTGGCGCCGAACCGGGTTGTGCGTCGGGCATGGGATGCTCCTGTGGGAATGCGTGGGGTTGGCCCCTCGAACGGTAGTGCCCGCCGGGTGCGCTGGTCGCGCCCTGCCGACGAAGGCGGCTCCGACATCGGGCGATGGGTCGGCGGCGTTCAGTCGCCGTTGCGGGAGCGGACGACGATGAGGCGGTCGGATCGCCGGATCGGCAGGGCCTCGGGGTTGTCGTAGGCGAGCCGATCGCCGTTGCGGAGGATCTCGATGACCGACACGCATTCGGGCGCCTCCGCCGAACCGTCGGCCCCCACGATGGGCGCCACCTCGACGAGCTCGAGGTCGGTGCCGGCGTCGAGGAGGTCATCGATGACCTCGAGCGCGTTGGGGGCCCGGGTGGCCAGTCCGAGGAGCCGTCCCACCGCGGCCGACGAGTCGATCACCGCGTCGGCGCCGCTCTGGCGCAACAGGTGGAGGTTCTCCTGCTCGCGCACTGCGGCGACGATGTGGGCGCTCGGGTTGAGCTCGCGGGCGGTGAGGGTGACCAGCACGGCGGTGTCGTCGCGGTTGGGGGTCACGACCACCCAGCGAGCGGTCTCGATGGCGGCCTGGCCCAGCACGGCGACACGTGACGCGTCGCCGCGCACGGCGGTGATGCCGTCCTCGCCGGCGATGGCGATGGATCTCGGGTCGGTGTCGACGACGACGATGTCGGCAGGGTCGACACCCTGGGCCAGCAGGGCCTTGGTGGCGGCCTGACCCGTCGAGCCGTAGCCGCAGATGAGGTGGTGATCGCGCACGGTTCGTCTCCAGTTCTGGGTCGCCAACAAGGTACGTGAGCGCTCGGTGAGCACCTCGACGGTGGTACCGACCAGCAGGATGAGGAACAGGACCCGGGCCGGGGTGATGAGGACGAGGGTGGCGATGCGGGCAGTGGGCGTGACCGCCGAGATGTCGCCGTAGCCGGTCGTGGTGACCGACACCGATGCGTAGTAGAGCGCGTCGAGGAAGCCGACGGTGCCGTCGGCGCTGTCGGAGTAGCCGTCGCGGCCGATCCACACGACGACGGCGATGAAGAGCAGGAGGCCCACCGCCAGGCCGATACGACGGCCGATGGCCGACAGCGGTGCCCGGGGCCGCGCCGGCAGGCTGACGAGATCGACGGGCGGGCGGGAGGCGGACATCCCCGCAGACGATAGGAGACGGCGGGCGCGCGGCGAGCGACGGCAGCGGTGGCGGCAGCGCCGAGCCCGGCCCGTCGTCGCCATGGGATGGGGGATCGTCGCCGGGCCGGGAGTGCTGTTGATCGACCGGGAGGCTCGCTGTACGGTGTGTTCACCATGCCGAACACCAAACAGTTGGCGAGCCTAGAAGTGTCGAGCCTGGAGGTGTCGGGCCTGCTGATGCTCTGCGCGGGCAAGGACTGCGCCCGCAAGGAGTCCGGCGCCTTCGAGGATCTGGTGACCCGGGCCGGCGCCGGCGGCTGCACGGTCGAGTACGTGAAGTGCCAGGGCAGCTGCACCGGACCCACGGCGGTGGTCCACGACGGCGCGCGCCTGCGCTGGTTCGAACGACTCGACAAGCCCGGCGTCCGCCGCGACCTCGTTGCGTTCGCCGCAGGAACCGCCGTCGAGATCCCGAAACGACTGGCCAAGCGGGAACTGACGGGCAGATCCCGGGACAAGGCGCACCGGCGACTCGCCGCACAGAAGCGCCGGCGCTGACCGGACGACGATGCCGGGCCCGACATCGACCCCGACACCGCCGCCGACCCATGTGGTTCGGAAGGTTCTGTTAGGCAACCCTTGCAGGATCAAGTGGGATCTCCTATCTTCGGGAGCGGACACGCTGAGGTCCGTTCCCTCACACCACGAAACGAACCGCTGGAGCCCCGATGTCGCTCACCCTGGAGAACCTCCGCCTCGCCGCCGCCCTGGTGCATGCCGCACCGCAGGCCGAGCTGCAGCTCACCTGCGACGGTGACCGTCACGTCATCGTCAGCTCGCACCCCGCAGCGGACATCGACATCTGCGCGTTTCGCCGGGTCGTCATGGCCAGCGCATGCCCGGCCCGGCCCAACCCCAGCGAGTGGATCCACGACGTCGTCATCGGCGGATCACTCACCGCGGTCGGCGGCGGCGCGTACGTGAGCAACGACGGCTCGCACGAGCGGCACTGGTTCGCCACGCTGCTGCGCCCGGAGAGGGTCTGCGCCCTCCTCGAGAACCTCGATGTCGCCGAGATGCCCGACGGCGCTATGACCGCCACACTCAAACCCGACCCGGGACTGGGCGTCACGGTGATCTCCACCACGATCGACGAATTCGGTTCGCAACAGTTCGGCACCGAGGTCGCCACCGCCGCCCTGCAGGCCTGTCTGGTGGAAGAACTCGTCATCGACACCCACAACAGCCGCGACGGCCGGACGCAGGACCCCCGATCGACGCACGTCCACAGCGAGACCCACACCGCCATCCGGTCCGATCGAACCGACCGACGGCCACCTGCCTAGACTGGTTGCCATGCCGTACGAGCCCAGCGAGCATCATCCAGCGTTCGAGGAATACAGCGAGACCGTCTACGAGCTCGCGGAAGACGGCGTCGAGGTCATCCAGGCGCGTATCGCGGAGCGTCTCGAGGTCTCGAGACCCGCGGTGTCGGAGATGATCCGCCGCATGGAGAAGGAAGGCCTGGTCGCCATAGACGGGCGTGGCGTCATCTCGCTGACCGCCGAAGGCTCCCGTCTCGCCACCACGGTCGTGCGGCGCCATCGCCTCGCCGAGCGATTCCTGACCGACATCTTGTCGCTCAGCTGGACCGACGCCCACCACGAGGCCGGCCGCTGGGAACACGTCATCTCCCCCACCGTCGAAGCAGCCATGATGCGGGTGCTCGACGACCCCACCACCTGCCCGCACGGCAACCCCATCCCGGGTTCGGACTATTCGCGCCCCGTAGGAGCACAGCCGCTCATCGAGTTCGCCATCGACGGCAGCTTCGTCGTGCACCGGATCCCCGAAGAACTCGAGTTCCAGGAGGGCCAGCTGGCGTACCTCGAGGAGTCGGGCATCCTGCCGGGCCGTGTCGGCACCGTCTTGTCGGTCGCCCCCGACGGCACCACGACCGTCTCGATGGACGGCAGGGCTGTGGGCGTCAGCGCATTCGCCGCGGCACGGATCCTCGTCGCCGCCGCCGACGTCGCGGTAACCGCAGACTGATCCGGTCGTTGCGTCGGGTCCCGGCCCGTCGAGCCGCCGACACCGCCTCGTCAGGCGCGGCTCAGCAACCGGTGTGAGCGGATACCTGCCAGCGAGGTCTCCTGCGGCACCGCAGCCATCCTCTCCAGGATGGAGCGGATGGTGTCGTGGCAACCGCCGCAGTGCCCGCCGGCTCCGCAGCGGGCGACGATGTCGTCGACCGTGAGTTCGTCGACGGCTCCCCCACCCGAGGCGACCGCTGCGTGGATCGCTGCATCATTGACGGCTTCGCAGTGGCAAACGACCATCTACGACTCCCCTCGAACGGTCGTCTCGACGACCGTGGGGACCCCGAGGCGAGCCAGCCCGAGGGCGGCGCCCACCGATACCCGACGACACACCGGGAGCCGGTGACCGACGGCGTGGACGGCCGCGGAAGCGGAACCGGCGTCGGAGAACACCAGCTCGACACGATCGACCCGACGGAACGAACCACGGACACGGCGGGCGGCCGCGAGATCGGTACGGCTGTCGACCAGGATCCGGTCACCGTCGCCGGTCGACAAGACGGTGGCGTCTCCCGCATCGACGGAACCCGTCACGAGGCGACGTCGATGCTCGACCGAGATGGGCCGCTCTGCCGTATTGGACACGCCTGCACCTCCCGGACTTCAACAGGTCTCCCTAACATATCGCCGTTGTTCGACCTGATCAAGGGGGTGTGGGTATACCGACCTCGTGTTCGGGTGCACGTGCCGGGCGGAGCACGACGAGCCGGCAACCGACCGCAGGTCGGCTGACCGATGTCGGCGTCAGCCCTGGCGACGCTGCAACGCCGCGACCAGGCTGACGATCGAGAGCTCGTCGGCGAAGCCCCACACGCCGACCAGATAGGCGGCCGAGCCGAGCAATGCAACGAGCGCCAAGGTCACCAGACCGGGGAGGCCGGCGCTGTGACACGCTACGGCGATGGGCCCGTAGGCCACCACCGTCAGCCCGGCCGCCAAGGGAACCGACCGACCGACCGAGCGGATGCCCGTCGCCCGACGGATGCGCCACACCGACAGACCTCGCAACGTCATACGCGATGCGACCCAGGCGAGCGCTGCCCCGACGGCACCCCACAGCGGAATGGCAACCAGGGCGACCACCAGCATCGACACCAGCGCCGCCACGTGGTTGTGCATCGATCCCCGACTGTCGCCGGTCATCAACAACACGGCGTCGCCCGGCCCCATCGCCGACACGAACGCCAGCCCCACACCCAGCACGGCGACCACGACAGCGGTGTCGGCGAACTCGTCGCCGAACACCGTCATGATGCCTGGAGCGCCTGCGACCATCACCGCCATCGCCGGCCACAGCAGCAGCACCGACCAGCCCGTCACCCGCTGCACGACCACCTCGGCGTCGGCAGTCCGCCCCGACGCCAGATGGGTGGCGACCGGTGGGGCGACAGCCTGAGCGATGGCCATCAACACCAGCTGTCCGGCCAGCACCAACCGGTTGGCGGCTGCATAGGAGCCCGCAGCCGCCGACCCTGCAAGCGCGCCCACCAAGATGACGTCGAGGCGCTCGAGAGCCCCGTGCAGGATGTCCGACGCCGCCCGGGGTCGGGCATGTCCCCAGAACTCGGCGCGGCCGTCGTCGTCGTCGACGGGGATGGGCGCGATCCGGCGGGCAAGCCACCACAACCCCGCCGCCGCCGAGGCCAGGCCCGCAGTCAACCAGGCGAACCCGAGCACCCACAAGGGCGTGGACAGCGCCACCAACCCGGCGAGGACCACCAACTGGACGCCGGGCCGCAGGATCGCACCGATCATGACCGACGGCCGCATCGACCCGAACCCGCGCATCGCACCGAGCGAGGCCTGCGCCACCGCCCAACCCGGGATGGCCACGGCGAGCAGCACCAGCAACGACCGCATCTCGTCGCCCAGCGCAGGATCGTCGGTGAGCAGCGCCGCCAACGGTGCCGCTGCGAGTCCCGCCAGGGCTGCGACAGCCACCGAGGCCAGCCCCGATCCCGTCAGCGCCGACGAGACCACCTTGGCGATTGCACCGCGCCGGCCATTGGCCCGGGCATGGGCGACGAACCAGGTCATCGACGCCTCGGTGCCGATCTTCGCGGTGTTCGCCAGCAGCGTGAACACCCCGACTGCGGTGAACAACACACCCGTCGAGACCTGCCCGTAGCTCCGGCTCACCAGGATCAGGCTCGCGAACCCGGCGACGGTCGTGATGACCGCGCCGATCATGTTGACCGCCGAACCCCTGGTCGCGGACCGGACGCCGTCGTCGGCCGACGTCGCGACCCCCTGGGTCACGGTCTGGTCCAGGCGAACCGCTCCCCGAGCAGCTCGAACAGTGCCTCGTTCGATTCCTCGAAGGCCCCCGCCAACCGCGCCCGCGTGGCATCGGTCATCGGTTCGTAGCGGTGGCCGTTGCGTTCGTCGGTCGGTGCCAGCGTGGCCGGCGGCAGATCCAGCCAGTCGGTGACCCGACCGAGCACACCGTCGGAGTCCGCGTAGAACTGCTCCGCAGAGAACACCAGGCACTGCTCGCGCGGGTACAGCGAGAAGAGCCGCTCGATCTGGCTCGCGTACTGGCCCTTGGCGACATAGGAGTGGTGCTCGTGGTCGAGGCTCCAGTACCGGACGTCGGCCGCCATGGCCTCGACCTCGCCGGAGAGACGGTCGGCCTCGGCCTCGAGGGCGGCTTCGAAGCCGAGATCCTCGAACCCGTGCGCGACCGAGTGGTGGTAGTGGGAATACGCCCGCTTCACCGGGTCGCGCAGCATCACCATGACCTTGACATCGGGCAGATGCTTGGCCATGCGTTCGAGGGCGAAGGGATGGAACAGGTAGTAAGGGCACGCGTCGAAGCTCATCAGCCGATGACCGGTGGCCCGGCGGACGCGCTCGGCGCGAGCCCGCGTCGCGAAGTTGCCCTGGAACCAGTCCTCGCCGCGCCAGTAGTTGTACGAGAAGAAGTGCGAGCCCTTGCCCCGACGGGGCCGGGCGACCATGGGCATCCGGTACAGCGCCTCGGTGATCGCCGTCGTCCCACAACGCTGCGCTCCGGCGACGATCAGCTCCGGCAGGACACGCGACTGCCAGGTGGCGGTGCAGTAGCGCTCGCGAACGACGCGGGCGCCGTCTTTGAGGCGACGGACGCCGGGGGCTTCGGTGATGCTCAGGGCGCCGACCCGCTGCAGCGTTGTCTGGCTCACGAGACGACCTCCATCGTCGGCGTCGGGCTGATGGCCCGCAGGTAGTCGAGGGCGACGACGCCGTGGCGCACCCCGGTGATGGGCAGGTCGCCGGCGCGCAGCGCCAGCGAGCGACGAACCAACTCGACCAGATACAGCCGCCACAGCGCGGCGTGCTCCCGGGGCTCGACGCCCAGCCCGACCAACGGATCGGCAATGCGCTCTCGGGCCCAGCGCAGCGCACTCGCAGCGTCGAGACCGAGCAGCTCGTTGGCCACCTGCAGGTGGAAATGGCAGACGTCGAACCCGAGCGGCACGTCGTCTGCGGCGAACTCCCAGTCGATGACCGCGATGGCGTCTCGCCCGGTGTAGAGGTTCCACGACGCCAGGTCGCCATGCCAAGCACCGAGTTCGAGCGGCGCGCTGTGTGCCGCCAGCGCATGCTCGAGGAGAAGGCGGTCGGCGGGATCCGCATGGTCGAGCACCGTTCGGACCGACCCCATCCAGGAGGATTCGTCGACCGATGCCCGCCGGCGGGTGCCCATCGCGGCCACATCGTCGAAGAGGTGCACGGGCGGGCTGTCCACCGGTCCGCGGCGCAACATCCTGGGTGGCAGCACCGCCTCCTGCACGAGCACCATGCGTCCCCCCGCCTCGCCGTGCCGGCGAACCGCCGGGACACGAAGCGAAGGGGGCGCCGCCCGGGCGAGCCAGGCGGCTTCGTTGGCGAGCAGCCGGTCGTTCCACGGGTCCGGCGAGACCTTGGCGAAGCCGACGCATTCGCCATCCGGAGCGAGCAGCTGCAGCACGGCCTTGCGGTTCGACTTCGGGCTGGCAAGGGTCACGGCGAACACGAGGTCTTGGCCGAATTCCTCGCGCAGCGCGCCGATCACGCCCCGGTCGAGACCGGTGGCGCTGATCCGCTGCGCGAACGGGCCCACCGCAGGCGTGAGCGGGCTGCCCATGGCAACCTCCGCAGCGAGTACCCGGGCCCGCGCCGGCCACGGCTTGCCGTCGTGGTAGCGCCGGGCCGAGCGCCGTGCAGCGCGCCGCGGCGCCGTGGGTACGAGCGTGTGCGGGTTCTCCACACCGGGAGACGCCCACCAGCACCGGCCGAGGCCATCGGAGACCGATTCGTCCGCGCGCACGAACCCGCCGTCGCCACAGGGCCACAGCACGGTGTTCAGCCAGTCCAGGGAGTCGTCGGTTCGCATGGTCTCCTCACCCGGGCGCGCCGCACCCGTCCGAATTTTCGCCGCCGACCACCCCATCGGCTCACAACTGGCGCCCACAAGCCGATCGGAAGGGAAATCCTTTGTCGATCACTGCGAGTCGCCCCGATGACCGAGATCTCCGAACGACCCGACCACACCGTCGCCGAGTCCAACCTGACCGACCACGTCGCGCCCGGTCTCGCGGGTTCGATCGCGCTGCTGGTCGGCTCCAGTGGCGGACATCTCGATCACCTCGTGCGCCTGGAGCCCTGGTGGCGGTCGATGGAGCGGGCCTGGGTCACGTTCGACCTGCCCGACGCCCGGTCGCGCCTCGCAGAAGAGACCGCGTACTGGGCTTATCACCCCACGACACGGAGCGCGAAGAACCTCGTGCGCAACATGGGCCTCGCCCGACGGGTGCTGCGCGAGGTCCAGCCCGATGTCGTCATCTCCACCGGTGCAGGCCTCGCCGTTCCGTTCTTCGTGATCGCCCGCTCCATGGGCATCCCGACCGTCTTCCTCGAGGTCTTCGACCGGGTGTCGTCGCGGACCCTCACCGGCCGGTTGTGCCACCCCCTCAGCACCCGGTTCCTCGTGCAGTGGCCCGAGCAGGAACGCCTGTACCCGGGCAGCATCAACGTCGGGAGCATCTACCCGTGAGCGCCATCGCGAATCACTCTCCGATCATCTTCGCCACGGTCGGCACCGACCAACACCCCTTCGATCGCCTCGTCCGCTGGCTCGACCGGGTCGCGGCCGGCCACGCCGACCTCCAGTGCGTCATCCAGTACGGCACGTCGGCACCGCCGGCGTTCGCGGCCGGCATCGACTACCTCAATCACGATCAGCTGCTCGGCTGGGTGGAGCGCGCCTCGGTGGTGATCACCCACGGGGGACCGGCGTCGATCGTCCAGGTACGCGAACGCCACGGCCGCCCCATCGTGATCCCCCGCGATCCGCGTCGGGGCGAACACGTCGATCGCCACCAACTGGACTTCGCAGCGATGCTCGACCGCATGGACGCCGTGGACATCGCATCGTCGTCCGACGAACTCGCCGACCTCGTCGCCGCGCACCTCCAGACGGTGCCGACACCCGCCTCCGCGCTCTCGGGCGCGCCGGTCGGCGTGGGGCGATTCGCCGACGAGGTCAACGCCATGCTCACCGATCGCAGCCCCCGCAGGAGGCGACGATGACCACGACCACGCCACCATCGGTATCGGTGGTCATCCCCACCCGTGACCGGCCCCAACTCCTCCGGCGTGCGATCCGCGGGATCATCACCCAGGACTACCCGGGCGATCTCGAGATCATCGTCGTCTTCGACCAGAGCGAGCCCGACGAGTCACTCGAACGGCACGAGCCCGGCCGCCGGGTTCGGGTCACCCGCAACGAGCGGACCCCAGGCCTCGCCGGTGGCCGCAACACCGGCATCATCGACGCGACCGGCGACCTCATCGCCTTCTGCGATGATGACGACGAGTGGCTCCCGGGCAAGCTCGCCGCCCAGGTGACCGCTCTCGGCGATCACGACGGGCCTGCGATCGCGGCGTGTGGGATCTACGTACGGCGGGAGGGCAAGACCACCACGCGTCTGCCCGACGAGACGAAACTGCGCTACGAGGACTTCCTCGAGGACCGGATCATGGAGGTCAATCCCTGCACGATCCTGTTGCCGCGCACCCTGCTCGACAAGGTCGGCCTGGTCGACGAGGACCTGCCCGGCAGCTATGCAGAGGACTACGAGCTGCTCCTGCGTCTCGTCGCCGCCGTCCCCATCGTGGTCGTGCCCCAGCCACTGGTGCTCATCCACTGGGGCGTCGGATCCTTCTTCGCCGAGCGTTGGCAGATGATCCACGACGCCATCGACGACCTCGTCGCGAAGCACCCCGATCTGCGGACCTCCGACCGCGGGTACGCCCGCCTGCGCGGCCAGCAGGCCTTCGCTCTCGCCGGGATGGGCCGCCGCCGCGAGGCCTTCGCCGCCATTCGCGAGACCCTCGGGCGTAACCCCCGCGAACCACGGGCCGCCCTCGCCGCGCTCGTGGCTTCCGGAGCGCTCAGCGCGACCCATGCGGTGAACCTCGTCAACCGCACCGGCCGCGGCATCTGAAGAGCTTGCCGGCTGTCCCCGGACGCGGCACCGCAGCCACATAGTCTGGGAACGTGTCCGACCCCATACCCGAGCGGGCCGCCGATCCCGACCGGATGCCCCGGTGGGTGCCGAGGGCGATCGCGCTGTTCTTCGCCATGGCGGTGGCTCTCTATGTGCTCGCCTGGATCGTGCGCGAGCTGCGAGGCCTGCTGATCCTCATCCTGGTGTCGTTGTTCCTGTCCTTCGCGCTCGAGCCGGCCGTCAACCGCCTCGAACGGATGGGCTTCCGCCGCTCACTCGGCACCCTGATGGTGTTCGCGTCCAGCGCAGTGGCCCTGACCTTGTTCGGCTGGGCGATCGGTACGGTCGTCGCCGACCAGTTCGGAACCTTCGTCGACGAGGCGCCGGGCTACATCGAAGAGGTCCAGGAGTGGGCCAGCGACACCGTGGGGCTCGAGTTCGACACCGACGCACTCGTGAGCGAGTTCCAGGCCGGCGGCGCCGCCACCGAACTGGCGACCCGTCTGGCGGGTGACCTCGTCGATCTCGGCACCACCGCGCTCAGTCTCCTCCTGCAGATCTTCACCGTCGGCCTGTTCACGTTCTACCTGGTCGCCGACGGCCCCAGGCTCCGTCGGGCGATCCTGTCGGTCTTCGCCCCCGACCGCCAGGCGCGCGTGCTCGCGATCTGGGAGCTGGCCATCGACAAGACCGGCGGCTATCTCTACTCCCGAGGACTCCTCGCCCTCGCGTCGTTCATCGTCCACTTCATCGGCTTCACGTTGATCGGTGTGCCGTTCCCCCTGGCGCTGGCGCTCTGGGTCGGCGTGATGAGCCAGTTCATCCCGGTCATCGGCACCTATCTGGCCGGTGCGCTCCCGATCCTCATCGCACTGGTCAACAACCCCACCGATGCGGTGTGGGTGGCCCTGGTGGTGCTCGCCTACCAGCAGGTCGAGAATTACATCCTCGCTCCGCCGGTGACCGCCCACACCATGGACGTGCATCCTGCGGTCGCGTTCGGCTCGGTGCTGGCCGGAGCAGGCCTGCTCGGCGCCGTCGGCGCGCTCTTGGCCTTGCCGGCGGCTGCGGTGCTGCAGGCCTTCGCCTCCACGACCCTCGAGGAACGGGGCCTGCGCCACGAGGTGGCCGAAGATGCCGGCAACCTCACCCCCCGCCGATTCCGCCGCAAATAAGGGGTCAGATCCCGCTTTCCCGCTTTCTCACACGTCTGCGGCGCACAGGTCGGATGGCCACGAGAAAGCGGGAAAGCGGGGTCTGACCCCATGTGGACGCGACGATGGGGCCGAGCCGAAGGCCCGACCCCATCGAGGTGTCGCTCTGTTGGTTCGACGGGCCCGAGGGCCCGGCGACGTCAGGACTGCTGGATCTTGATCTCGATGTCCACGCCGGCCGGCAGGTCGAGTCGCTGCAGCGAGTCCACCGTCTTCGGCGACGGCTCGAGGATGTCGAGCAGACGCTTGTGCACCCGCATCTCGAAGTGTTCGCGAGAGTCCTTGTACTTGTGGGGCGACCGGATCACCGTGTAGCGGTGCTTCTCGGTCGGAAGCGGAATCGGGCCGCGAATGTCGGCCTGGGTCCGCTTCACCGTCTCGACGATCTTCTTGGTCGACTGGTCGATGACCTCGTGGTCATAGGCCTTGAGTCGGATGCGGATCTTCTGTCCTGAAGCCATGGGTCTCGTGTCTCTATTCGAGGATCTTCGTCACGGCACCGGCGCCGACGGTCCGGCCACCCTCGCGGATGGCGAAACGCAGACCCTCGTCCATGGCGATGGGGTTG
Organism: Acidimicrobiales bacterium; assembly: GCA_046290435.1. Taxonomy (GTDB): domain Bacteria; phylum Actinomycetota; class Acidimicrobiia; order Acidimicrobiales; family UBA8592; genus CAVQUE01. The sequence goes on along the minus strand of JBKAGO010000070.1, from coordinate 210,220 downwards.
ATGAGCTCGACGGTCATCTTGGTGTTGTCGCCGGGCATGCACATCTCGGTGCCCTCGGGCAACGAGATGGTGCCGGTGATGTCGGTGGTGCGGAAGTAGAACTGCGGGCGGTAGTTGCCGAAGAACGGCTTGTGGCGCCCACCCTCTTCCTTGGTGAGCACGTAGACCTCGGCCTCGAACTTGGTGTGCGGGGTGATGCTGCCCGGAGCGGCCAGCACCTGGCCACGCTGCACGGCGTCCTTGTCGATGCCTCGGAGCAGCGCACCGATGTTGTCGCCCGCCTGGCCCTCGTCGAGGAGCTTGCGGAACATCTCGACGCCGGTGCAGGTCGTCTTCTGGGTGGCCTTGATACCGATGATCTCGATCTCGTCGCCGGTGTGGACCTTGCCCTGCTCGACCTTGCCGGTCACCACGGTGCCACGACCGGTGATGGTGAACACGTCCTCGATGGGCATCAGGAACGGCTTGTCCAGGGCCCGCTCGGGCTCGGGGATCCACTCGTCGACTGCAGCCATGAGTTCGAGGACCTGCGCCGAGGCGGCCTCGTCGCCCTCGAGGGCCTTGAGGGCCGACACGGGGACGATGGGGGTGTCGTCGCCGGGGAAGTCGTACTCGTCGAGGAGCTCGCGGACCTCCATCTCGACGAGCTCGATGAGCTCCTCGTCGTCGACCATGTCGACCTTGTTCAGCGCCACGAGGATGCGGGGCACGCCGACCTGACGGGCGAGCAGCACGTGCTCACGGGTCTGGGGCATCGGGCCGTCAGCGGCCGACACCACGAGGATCGCACCGTCGACCTGGGCCGCACCGGTGATCATGTTCTTGATGTAGTCGGCGTGGCCGGGCATGTCGACGTGGGCGTAGTGGCGCGCCTCGGTCTCGTACTCGACGTGGCTCACGTTGATCGTGATGCCGCGCTCGCGCTCTTCGGGAGCCTTGTCGATGTTGGCGAACTCGGTGAAGGAGTTCCCTTCGACGTTTTCGCTCAGGACCTTTGTGATGGCCGCTGTCAGGGTCGTCTTCCCGTGGTCGATGTGTCCCATCGTTCCGACGTTGACGTGCGGCTTGTTCCGCTCGAACGTTGCCTTGGCCATGGCTCTTCCTCAGGTGCTTCCTTGTTCGGTCCGACCTGGCGGCCGGCTGGGTGTGTGATCCGGCCTCGCGGCCGGCTTGTGGTCCGACCGGATGGCCGGGGGTGTCACTCGCCGCGGAGGCGGGTGACGACTTCTTCCTGCACGGAGGCAGGCATCTGCTGATAGGAGTCGAACTGCATCGTGTAGTTCGCACGTCCAGACGACATGGTGCGCAGGTCGCCCACGTAGCCGAACATCTCCGACAACGGGACGAGGGCATTGATGACCTGGTTCTGGCCACGCTGCTCGGTGCCCTGCACCTGACCGCGACGGCTGTTGAGGTCGCCAACCACGCTACCGAGGTAATCGTCGGGCGTGACCACCTCGACGGCCATGATCGGTTCGAGCAGCGCGGGACCGGCCTTGCGGCAGGCCTCCTTGAACGCCATGGTGCCCGCGATCTTGAACGCCATGTCCGAGGAGTCCACGTCGTGGTACTTGCCGTCTTGGAGCGAGACCTTGACGTCGACCATGGGGAACCCGGCGAGCACGCCGCTGGTCATGGCGTCCTGGACGCCGGCGTCGACCGCCGGGATGTACTCGCGCGGGATCCGGCCGCCGCTGATGTTGTCCTCGAACGCGTAACCCTCGCCGGCCGGGACCGGTTCGACGTCGATCTGGACCTCGGCGAACTGACCCGACCCACCCGTCTGCTTCTTGTGGGTGTAGGTGTGCTTCATCACCGGCTTGGTGATCGTCTCGCGGTAGGCCACCTGGGGCTTGCCGACGGTGGCATCGACACGGAACTCCCGCAGCATCCGGTCCACGAGCACCTCGAGGTGCAGCTCGCCCATGCCCGACAGGATCGTCTGGCCGGTGTCCTCGTCGGTGTGCACCCGGAAGGTGGGGTCCTCGGCCGAGAGCTCCTGGAGTGCCTTGGACAGCTTCTCCTGGTCCGCCTTGGACTTGGGCTCGACCGCGACGTCGATCACCGGATCCGGGAAGGTCATCGACTCGAGGATGACCGGCGCTTCGATGGCACCGAGCGAGTCGCCGGTGCGGACGTCCTTGATGCCGATCGCGGCAGCGATGTCGCCGGTGTAGATGGTGTCGATGTCCTCCATCTTGTTGGAGTGCATCTCGAGGATGCGGCCGAGCCGCTCCTTGTTCCCGGTGCGCAGGTTGATGACCTGCGAACCCTTCTCGAGCTTGCCGGAGTAGACACGGAAGTAGGTGAGCTTGCCGACCTGGGGAGCCGACATGATCTTGAACGCCAGCGCCGAGAACGGCTCGTCGTCCGACGGCGGCCGCTGGATGGTCTCGCCCTTGGGCGTCACACCTTCGACCGCCGGGACGTCGAGCGGCGACGGGAGGTAGTCGATGACGGCGTCGAGCATCGGCTGGACGCCCTTGTTCTTGAACGCCGAGCCACACAGCACCGGCACGAGATCGTGGTGCAGCGCGCCTTCGCGGATGGCAGCCTTGAGGTCGGCCTCGGTGACCTCTTCCTCCTCGAGGAACTTGGTCATGACGTTCTCGTCGAATTCCGCGAGCTTGTCGATCAGCAGCTCGCGGTACTCCGCGGCCTTGTCGGCGAGCTCGGCGGGGATCTCGACCTCGTCCCACGAGGCGCCGAGGTCCTCACCCTGCCAGATCAGCGCCGTCATCCGGACGAGATCGACGACGCCCACGAAGTCGCCCTCGATACCGATGGGCAGCTGGAGGATGGCGATGTTCTGGGTGAGGCGGTCCTTGATGGTGTCGACCACGTAGTAGAAGTCGGCACCGGTGCGGTCCAGCTTGTTGACGAAGCACATACGCGGCACGCGGTACTTCTCGGCCTGGCGCCACACGGTCTCGGACTGCGGCTCGACGCCGGCGACGCCGTCGAACACCGCGACCGCGCCGTCGAGGACACGCAGCGAACGCTCGACCTCGACGGTGAAGTCGACGTGGCCGGGCGTGTCGATGATGTTGATGCGGTGGTCTTTCCAGAAACAGGTCGTGGCCGCGGAGGTGATGGTGATTCCCCGCTCCTGTTCCTGTTCCATCCAGTCCATGGTGGCTGCGCCGTCATGGACCTCACCGATCTTGTAGCTCTTGCCGGTGTAGTAGAGAATGCGCTCGGTCGTCGTGGTCTTGCCCGCATCGATGTGGGCCATGATGCCGATGTTGCGCGTTTTGTCGAGAGCGTGACGTGCCATGGTTCCTGGGGGGGGTGAGGGTGGCTCGCGCTACCAGCGGTAGTGCGCGAACGCCTTGTTGGACTCGGCCATCTTGTGGAGGTCTTCTCGGCGCTTCACGGAGGCGCCGATGCCGTTGGAGGCATCGAGGATCTCGTTCGCGAGACGTTCGGCCATCGTGCGTTCGCGCCGGCCGCGGGCGTAGGCGACGATCCAGCGCACGGCGAGGGTGTTGGCCCGACGGGGACGGACCTCGACGGGCACCTGATAGGTGGCACCACCGACGCGGCGGCTGCGCACCTCGAGCTGGGGGCGGATGTTGTCGATCGCCCGCTTGAGTGTCGAGACCGGCTCGGTGCCGGTCTTCTGCTCGATCATCTCGAGGGCGTCGTAGACGATGCGCTCGGCGGTCGAACGCTTCCCGCGCTGGAGGATCTTGTTGACGATCTGGGTGACGAGAACCGACTTGTAGATCGGGTCGGGCTGGAGTTCTCGGCGCGGAGCCGGTCCCTTGCGTGGCATGGCTGCGTTACCCCTTCTTGGCGCCGTAGCGGCTACGGGCCTGCTTGCGGTCACGCACACCGGAGGTGTCGAGCGTGCCGCGGATGATCTTGTAGCGAACCCCGGGGAGGTCCTTCACACGGCCACCACGGACCAACACGATGGAGTGCTCCTGGAGGTTGTGCCCCTCGCCGGGGATGTAGGCGGTGACCTCGATGCCGCTGGTGAGGCGGACACGGGCGACCTTGCGCAGCGCGGAGTTCGGCTTCTTCGGCGTCGTGGTGTACACGCGGGTGCAGACCCCACGGCGCTGGGGCGCGCCCTTGAGTGCGGGGGTCTTCTCCTTGCGGAACTTCGATTCACGGCCCTTGCGGACCAGCTGCTGAATGGTGGGCACTGGTTCTCTCCCGAGCGTGCGCTCGTCGTGTTCGTTGTGTCGTCGACGCACGCTCGTGCGGCGGTGATTGAGTGTGACTGGTGTGGCTGCTGCGCCCGGCGACGAGGTGTCGATGCCGAGCCGATGACCTGGACGTGGCGCGGCGAGCCGAGCAAGACCGTCGAACGGCCTGCCAACGCCAGGGCGCTCGCAGGCCGACGACTCAGCCTAGGCCCGGAACGCCCGAGCGACAAACACGCGATGGCGCGAAACTCAGGCCGGTGATGCGTCTCCCTGTCCGCGCGCCAGGTTGATGACCTCGGCGTTGTCGGTGAATGCCGACTTGCCGGCGAGCCAATCGGCCAGATCCTCGTCGTCGGCCGAAGAGGAGTAGAACTCCATCGGCGTGTAGTCGGGGGCGGCGATGTCGAAGTCGTTGTAGGTCGCGAGCCCGGTACCGGCGGGGATCAGCTTGCCGATGATGATGTTCTCCTTGAGGCCCAGGAGGCCGTCGGAACGGGACTCGATGGCGGCCTCGGTGAGCACCCGGGTGGTCTCCTGGAACGACGCGGCGGACAGCCACGAGTCGGTCGCCAGCGACGCCTTGGTGATACCCATCAGCTCGGGACGGCCCTCGGCCGGCTTCTTGCCCTCGCCGACGAGGCGGCGGTTGACCTCGGCGTAGAGCCGGGAATCGACACGTTCGCCGGGCAGGAAGTCCGAATCGCCGGCGTCCTGCACTGCGACACGACGGGTCATCTGGCGCACGATCAGCTCGATGTGCTTGTCGTGGATGGACACACCCTGGTCGCGGTAGACCCGCTGGACCTCGTCGACGAGGTACTTCTGGGTCTCTCGCACGCCCTTGATCTCGAGGAGTTCCTTGGGATCGCGGGGGCCTTCGATCATCGCCTCGCCGGCGATGATCTCCTGGCCGTCGACGACCTCGAGGCGGGCCTCGGGCGGGATCTTGTCGTAGACGTCCTCGGTGCCATCGTCGCCGATGACGGTGATCACACGATCGCGACCCTCGTTCTCGGCGATGCGGATGACCCCGGAGGTGCGTGCCAGCAGGGCCTTGCCCTTGGGCGAGCGGGCCTCGAAGAGCTCCACGACGCGGGGCAGACCGCCGGCGATGTCCTTGCCGGCCACACCACCGGTGTGGAAGGTACGCATCGTGAGCTGGGTACCCGGCTCGCCGATGGACTGGGCGGCGATGACACCGACCGCCTCGCCGACCTCGATGTGGCCACCGGTGGCGAGGGACATGCCGTAGCTGGCCGCGGAGATGCCGAACTCGCTGTCATCGGTCAGCGGCGACAGGGTACGGACACGAGCGATCGACGTGTCGTCGCGCATGGCCTCGCCCATCTCGTCGGTGACCATCGTGCCCTTCGCGAAGACGGTCCCGTCGGCGAGGGTGACGTCTTCGGCCAACGTGCGGCCATAGAGGCGGGTCTCGACATAGGTACGCCGATAGGAGTCACCCGGGTTCTGCGGGGCCGGGCCGACGTAGTTGTCCTCGGTGTCGAAGTAGCCGTCGGGCTGGACGTCGTCGATCCACACCGAGCGCGGCGTGCCGTCGAGGAACGGATCGCGGTCGTTGATGATGACCTCTTGGGCCACGTCGACGAGGCGACGGGTGAGATAGCCGGAGTCCGCGGTACGCAACGCCGTATCGACGAGGCCCTTGCGGGCACCCGGCGTGGCGATGAAGTACTCGAGCATCGCCAGGCCCTCACGGAAGTTGCTCTTGATCGGACGGGCGATCATGTCACCGCGGGGGTTGGCCACGAGGCCACGCATGCCGGCGATCTGACGCACCTGCATCATGTTGCCGCGCGCACCCGATCCGACCATCATGTCGATGGGGTTGAAGGCCTCTGCCTTGAGGGCCTCCTCCATCTTCTGCTTGACCTCTTCGGTGGCCTGGGTCCAGATCTCGACTTCCTTCTGGCGACGCTCACCATCGGTGATGACGCCACGCCGGAACTGCTGCTCGACCCGATCGGCGTCCTTTTCGTGACGCTCGAGGATCTCCTTCTTCTCCGGCGGGGTCTTGACGTCGTCGACCGAGACGGTGACGCCGGACTTCATCGCCCAGGCGAAGCACATGTCCTTGATGGCGTCGAGGCTGCGTGCCACATCGGCCTTGGGGTAATTGCGGGCGAGGTCGTCGACGATGACGCCCATCTCGCGCTTGGTCACCTTCGTGTTCACGTAGGGGAACTCGTCGGGCAGCGTCGAGTTGAACAGCACCCGACCGGCGGTGGTCGTGTGATAGGTGGCCGCCGAGCCGTTGGCCGGGGTGTCGATCAGCTTGGCGGACCGGAACTGGATCGGGGCGTGCAGCGACAGCTCGCCGGACTCCAGGGCCCGTTCGAGTTGCTCGATGTGACGGAAGGTGCGACCGGCGCCGGGGGCATCCTCGACGATCTCGGTCAGGTAGAACGCCCCGATGATCATGTCCTGGGTGGGCACGGTCAGCGGGCGGCCGTTGGCCGGCGACAAGATGTTGTTCGCCGACAGCATGAGCACCCGTGCCTCGGCCTGGGCCTCGGCCGACAGCGGCAGGTGCACGGCCATCTGGTCGCCGTCGAAGTCCGCGTTGAACGCGGTGCACACGAGCGGGTGCAGACGGATGGCCTTGCCCTCGACCAGCACCGGCTCGAAGGCCTGGATGCCCAACCGGTGCAGCGTCGGCGCCCGGTTCAGCATGACCGGGTGTTCCTTGATGACGTCCTCGAGCACGGTCCACACCGCCGGGCGGCGACGCTCGACCATACGCTTGGCGGACTTGATGTTCTGGGCGAGCTCTTCGTCGACGAGCTTCTTCATCACGAAGGGCTTGAAGAGTTCGAGGGCCATCAGCTTGGGCAGGCCGCACTGGTGCAGACGCAGGCTGGGGCCGACCACGATGACCGAACGGCCCGAGTAGTCGACGCGCTTGCCGAGCAGGTTCTGGCGGAAGCGGCCCTGCTTGCCCTTGAGCATGTCGCTCAGGCTCTTGAGGGGCCGGTTGCCCGGTCCGGTGACGGGGCGACCGCGCCGGCCGTTGTCGAACAACGCGTCGACGGCCTCTTGGAGCATGCGCTTTTCGTTGTTGACGATGATCTCGGGGGCACCGAGGTCGAGCAGGCGCTTGAGGCGGTTGTTGCGGTTGATGACCCGGCGGTAGAGGTCGTTGAGGTCGGAGGTCGCGAAACGGCCACCGTCGAGCTGGACCATGGGGCGCAGCTCCGGCGGGATGACCGGGACCACGTCGAGGATCATGGCCCGCGGGTCGTTGACCCGCTTGCCGTTGTCGTCGCGACGGTTGAACGCGCTGACGATCTTCAGGCGCTTGATGGCCTTCTGCTTGCGCTGGGCCGACAGCGGCCGCTGCCCCTCGGGGGGATCGATCATGTCGCGGAGCTTGATCTCTTCTTCGTCGAGATCGATCTTCTCGATGAGGCTGGCGATGGCGTCGGCACCCATCCCACCCTCGAAGTAGTCGCCGTAGCGGTCCTCGAGCTCGCGCCACAGCATCTCGTCTTCGATGATCTGGCGGCTGAACATGCTCTTGAACTCTTCGAAGGAGCGCTCGATGAGCTCGATCTCGGCGTCGTACTGCTCGCGGATCGCGGCGAGGTCCTTGTCGACCTGCTTGGCGCGGGCCTTGATCTCGGTGTCTTTGGCTCCGTCGGCTTCGAGCGCGGCGAGCTCGGCCTCGAGCTCTTCGTGACGCTCGGCCAGGCGCAGCTCGCGCTCTTTGATGACCGCGTCCTTCTCCTCGAGCATCTCGGCCTCGAGGTTGGCGAGATCGCCGTCGCGCTTGTCCTCGTCGACCCAGGTGACCAGGCTCGCGGCGAAGTAGATGACCTTCTCGAGCTGCTTGGCCTTGAGCTCCGAGCGCGGCTCGGTGCCCATCAGGAGGTACGCGAGCCACGAACGGGTGCCGCGGAGATACCAGATGTGCACGGCCGGGGCCGCCAGCTCGATGTGGCCCATGCGCTCGCGCCGGACCTTCGAGCGGGTCACCTCGACGCCGCAACGCTCACAGATGATGCCCTTGAACCGGATGCGCTTGTACTTGCCGCACGCGCACTCCCAGTCCTTGGTGGGCCCGAAGATCTTCTCGCAGAACAAGCCGTCCTTCTCGGGCTTGAGCGTGCGGTAGTTGATGGTCTCGGGCTTCTTGACCTCGCCATTGGACCAGGTACGGATGGATCCGGCGGTGGCCAGACCGATGCGGATCTGATCGAAGTCGTTGACGTCGAGCATGTGTCAGGCCTCTCTTATCGCATGCCGCCGCTGCGGGCGGCCTCGCGTGCTGCGTCTTCTTCGTCGGAACCCCGCTCGGGACGAGAGAGGTCGATGCCGAGCTCCTCGGCGGTGCGGAACACGTCCTCGTCGATCTCGCGCATCTCGATCTCGCGACCGGCGAGATCGAGCACCTCGACGTTGAGGCACAGGGCCTGCATCTCCTTGATGAGCACCTTGAAGCTCTCGGGGATGCCCGGCTCGGGGATGTTGTCGCCCTTGACGATGGCCTCGTAGACCTTGACCCGGCCCAGGACGTCGTCGGACTTGATGGTCAACAGTTCCTGCAGGCAGTAGGCGGCGCCGTAGGCCTCGAGGGCCCACACCTCCATCTCGCCGAAGCGCTGGCCGCCGAACTGGGCCTTCCCACCGAGGGGCTGCTGGGTGATCATCGAGTACGGACCCGTGGAACGGGCGTGGATCTTGTCGTCCACGAGGTGGGCGAGCTTCAGGATGTACATGAAGCCGACCATGACCGGGTTGTCGAAGGGCTCACCGGTGCGGCCGTCGTAGAGCTGGGCCTTGCCGTCGGGACGGATCAGGCGCCGACCGTCGGCGGTCTCGGGGTTGAGGTTGGTGAGGATGTCCTTGATGGTCGGGTGCTTGCCCGCCTGATCGTGTTCGTCCCAGTGGGCACCGTCGAAGACCGGCGTCGCGACGAGCGTGGAGGGCGTCGTCGTGGGGCGGGTCTTGCGTGCGGTGTTGGGGATGGGGTCGTCGCCGACACGCTTGCCGTCGACCTCCCAGCCCCAGCGCGCCGCGTAGCCCAGGTGGGCTTCGAGCACCTGACCGATGTTCATCCGCGAGGGCACACCCAGCGGGTTGAGCACGATGTCGACCGGCGTGCCGTCGGCGAGGAAGGGCATGTCCTCGATCGGCAGGATGATCGAGATGACGCCCTTGTTGCCGTGACGGCCGGCGAGCTTGTCGCCGACGCTGATCTTGCGCTTCTGGGCGACGTACACACGCACCAGCTGGTTGACGCCGGGCGGGAGCTCGTGCTGGTCGTCGCGGTTGAAGACCTTGACCTCGATGACCTTGCCGTTCTCGCCGTGGGGCACCTTGAGCGACGTGTCACGGACCTCGCGGGCCTTCTCGCCGAAGATGGCGCGCAGGAGGCGCTCTTCGGGGGTGAGCTCGGTCTCGCCCTTCGGGGTGACCTTGCCGACGAGGACATCGCCGGGTCCGACCTCGGCGCCGATGCGGATGATGCCGCGTTCGTCGAGGTCGGCGAGGATCTCCTCGGAGAGGTTCGGGATGTCCCGGGTGATCTCCTCGGGCCCGAGCTTGGTGTCGCGGGCGTCGATCTCGTGTTCGTGGATGTGGATCGACGTGAGCACGTCGTCCTTCACGAGACGCTCGGACAAGATGATGGCGTCTTCGAAGTTGTAGCCCTTCCACGGCATGAACGCGACGAGCAGGTTCTTGCCGAGTGCGAGCTCGCCGTTGTCGGTGGAGGGGCCTTCGGCCAGGACGTCGCCGGGCTTGATGCGATCGCCCGCCACACAGCGAGGACGCTGGTTGATGCAGGTGTCCTGGTTGGACCGCTCGAACTTCAACAGGCGGTACACCTTGCGGCCGAGCGACTTGTACTCGACGGTGATCGAGTTGCCGTCGACCGCGGTGACGACACCTTCGTCGGCGGCCAGGACCATGTCGGCGGCGTCGCGTGCGGCGCGGGCCTCGATGCCGGTGCCGATGTAGGGAGCCTCGGGGCGCACCAGCGGCACGGCCTGACGCTGCATGTTGGCCCCCATGAGGGCGCGGTTGGCGTCGTCGTGTTCGAGGAACGGGATGAGCGCGGTGGCCACCGACACGATCTGTCGGGGCGAGACGTCCATCAGCTGGACTTCCGACGGCGGGACCGAGGAGATCTCGGTTGTCGCGCCGAAGAAGACTTCCTGTTCGAGCTGTGCGGACAGGCCCTGGAGCGTGGCGGCCTGCGGCGAACGGCGCACGAGGACGCGGTCGTTGACGAAGCGGCCGTTCTCGTCGATCGGGGCGTTGGCCTGCGCGACGACGTATTCCTCTTCCTCGTCGGCCGCCAGGTAGACGATCTCGTTGGTGACCACACCGTCGGTGACGATCCGGTACGGCGATTCGATGAACCCGAAGCTGTTGACCCGCCCGTACGACGCGAGCGCGCCGATGAGGCCGATGTTGGGACCTTCGGGTGTCTCGATGGGACACATCCGGCCGTAGTGGCTGAAGTGCACGTCGCGCACCTCGAAGCCGGCACGCTCGCGCGACAGACCGCCCGGGCCGAGCGCGGACAGGCGACGACGGTGCGTCAAACCCGACAGCGGGTTCACCTGGTCCATGAACTGGCTGAGCTGCGAAGTCCCGAAGAACTCCTTGATGGCAGCCACGACGGGGCGGATGTTGATGAGCGTCTGGGGCGTGATGGCCTCGACGTCCTGGGTGGTCATGCGCTCACGCACGACACGCTCCATGCGCGACAGCCCGATGCGGACCTGGTTCTGGATCAGCTCGCCGACGCTGCGGATGCGACGGTTGGCGAAGTGGTCCTGGTCGTCGAGGCGGTAACCGGGCTCGAACTTCATCAGGTGCAGCAGGTAGGTGCAGGCCGCGAGGACCTCGGACGGGCTGAGCACCGGCTGATCGGGCTCGGGCCGCTCGAGTTCGAGACCGAAGATCTGCTCGAGCTTGTCGATCTCGGCGCCGAGCTTGCGGTTCAGCTTGTAGCGCCCGACGCGCGACAGGTCGTAGCGACGGCTCTCGAAGAACGCGTTGCGGAAGTAGTTGCGTGCGGACTCGACCGACGGCGGCTCGCCGGGGCGGGCGCGCTTGTAGATCTCGAGGAGCGCTTCCTCCTGGGTGAGGGCGACCTCCTTCTCGAGTTCCTTTTCGTACTGGGGCTCGAGGAAGCTGAAGTGCTTGACGAACGCAGGCAGGAAGCCCGGCGCGTTCTCCTCGTCGAAACCGAGGGCGCGGATGAGCACGAAGATGCTCAGGCGGCGCTTGCGGGCGATGCGGGTGCCGGCCGTCGGGTCCTTGCCGGGCTTCTGCTCGACATCGAACTCGATCCACTCGCCGCGATAGGGGTGGATGGTGCCGGTGACCAGCTGGTGCTTGGTCAGGTTGCGCAGGCGATACCGCTCGCCGGGCTGGAAGATGACGCCGGGCGAACGCACGAGCTGGGACACGACCACGCGCTCGGTGCCGTTGATGACGAAGGTGCCCTTGTCGGTCATCATGGGGAAGTCGCCCATGAACACCGTCTGCTCTTTGATCTCGCCGGTGTTGGCGTTCATGAACCGGGCGCGCACGAAGATCGGCGCCGCGTAGGTCATGTCCTTCTCTTTGCACTCCTCGACCGAGAACTTCGGCGGTGGGCGCAGGTCCTCGTCGTCGGGGTCGAACTCGAGCTCCAGCTGGAGGGTCTCGGAGAAGTCCTTGATCGGGCTGATGTCACGGAACGTGTTGGCCAGCCCCTCTTGGAGGAACCACTCGAACGATGCGCGCTGGATGGCGATCAGATCTGGCAGCTCGAGAACATCGTCGAGGTTGGCGAAGGAATACCGCTCGCGGGTGCTGGGCACGAGTCACTCCTGTCGAAGCAAGGGGGAGGCAATACATGACGACGCGGACGGCCGGAGCCGGAACGTAGACACGGTGGGAAAGGCCGCGGCGGCGAGCGCCGACGGCGGATTGGGTGCAGCGGCCGAGGCTGCACCGAAGGGGCGGGATACCCGCCAGGAACGCCCGTGACCGGCGCAGGAGCGCGCGGAACCGTCGGGACCGGAGATCGGAGACGGAAAGCGGGCGAGCACGACGCCGCTCAGCATAGGCCGGACGCGCGGGTGATCGCAATGCGGGCACCCTTCGCCAGTCGGGCCGGGCCCGATGCGAAGGCAGGGTAAACGCCTGCGGCCGACCGGTCAAGGCATCGCCCGGACCGGATTCGGCCACGCTCGGGGCCGGGAAGCGATTCGCTTCCCGACTCCGAGAGGACCGTCGACGACGATTGCGACAACGACACCCCGGGGGACACCGGGGTGGTGAGCGCGGCGATCAGGCCAGCTCGACGGTGGCGCCGGCGCCCTCGAGGGCTTCCTTGGCCTTGGCTGCGTCGTCCTTGCTCGCGCCTTCGAGCACGGCCTTGGGCGCGGACTCGACGAGTTCCTTGGCTTCTTTGAGGCCGAGGCTGGTGAGGGCGCGGACCTCTTTGATGACGTTGATCTTCTTGTCGCCGGCGCTGACGAGGACGACGTCGAAGTTCGTCTTCTCCTCGGCGGCCTCGGCTGCTTCGCCGCCACCGGCAGCGGGAACTGCCATGGCCACGGGGGCGGCGGCGGTCACGCCGAACTTCTCCTCGAAGGCGCTCAGCAGTTCGCTGAGCTCGAGGACGGTCATGTTGCCGATTGCGTCGAGGATTTCTTCGGTGGTCGATGCCATGGTTTCAGCTCTCCTGTTCGTTGCCGTCGCCGGCACTGGTGTCGTCGGCGGCGGTGTCGTCACCGGCCGCGTCGGTTGATTCGCCGGCACCGGCATCGCCGGCTCCGGGGGTGTCACTCGCAGCCTCGGCCGCGTCTTCTTCGGGGGCCACCGCTGCGGCCTCGCCGTCGGTGTCGGCGGCATCAGTCGTGTCGCCGGCCGGAGCATCGGATGCGCCGCCGGCCTCGATGAGCGCCTGCATTGCGTACGCGAACTTCTGCGGAACCGCTGCGAGCACTGCTGCGAACTGCTGCATCGGAGCGGCGAAACCGCCGGCGAGGCGGGCCAGCAGCTCTTCGCGTGGGGCGATCTTGGACAGCGCCACGACCTCTTCGACGGTGAGCCGGCGATTTGCGAGCAGGCCTCCCTTGATGACGAGGCGATCGTTGTCCTTGCTGAAGGCCGTCAGGGCCTTGGCCAACGCGACCGGGTCTCCGGGGGTGCCGTCCGCGGCGGGTGCCGTGTAGGCGATGGCCGTCGGGCCGGTGAGCAGGTCGTCGACGTCGAGTTCGAGCTCGTTGGCGGCGAAGCGCACCATCGTGTTCTTGTAGACCTTGATCTCGCCGCCGGCGGCGTGCAGCGATGTGCGCAGGTCGGCCATGGCCCGAACGTTCAGGCCTCGGTAGTCGGTGAGAACCACGGCGTCGGCGTCGTCGAGGCGCTCGCGCACCTCGGCTACCTTCGCAACCTTCTCCGGCCTCGGGTTGTCCATCGTTTCGTTCCCGTTCTCGTGGGTCGCCGCAAACGCGGCGACGGGGTGCTCACCGCAACAGACGCGCGTATGAACACCCCGAACGAATCGTGGACGTTCACCTCGGCAGGCGGGACGGGTGTCCCCTTCGTCGCCGGGTTCTCCCCGGCGTCACCGTGCGGTCTTCGGCAAACCAGATCAATTGTGACCGGCAAAGCGTAGCGCCGTGGGGGGCGAGTCCCACCATGGGCCTCGCCCGAGGGAGGCTCAGCGGCCGAAGAGTCCCTCGTCGACCTTGACACCGGGGCCCATGGTGGAGCTCACCACGACCTTGCGGACGTAGCGGCCCTTGGCCCCGGCGGGCTTGACGCGCATGAGTTCCTCGGTGACGGCGTCGAAGTTGGCCCGCAACGCCGCAGCGTCGAAGCTCGCCTTGCCGATGGGCACGTGCACGTTGCCGATCTTGTCGGTGCGGTACTCGACCTTGCCGCCCTTGAAGTCCTCGACGGCCTTGGCGACATCGTCGGTGACGGTACCGGTCTTGGGGTTGGGCATCAGGCCACGGGGGCCGAGCACCCGGCCGAGCCGGCCGACGACGGGCATCATGTCGGGTGTGGCGATGGCCACGTCGAAGTCGAGCATGCCGCCTTCGACCTCGGCGGCCAGGTCGGCGTCACCGACGAAATCGGCGCCGGCATCACGGGCGGCTGCGGCCGCCTCGCCCTGGGCGAACACCGCGATGCGCACGTCGCGGCCGCTGCCCGATGGCAGCGCCACGGTGCCGCGCAACATCTCGTCGGCCTTGCGGGGGTCGACGCCGAGGCGGAACACCACCTCGATGGTCTCGTCGAACTTGGCGGTGGCCATCGCCTTGGACAGGTCGAGGGCCTCGTCGACGGCGTACTGGTGCTCTCGGTCGAAGCCCTTCGACGCGTCGTCGTATCGCTTGCCTTTGGCCATGGTGATCGAACCTCCCGGTTCTCCCTCGGTGAACGTCGGTGCCCAGCAGCGAGGTGCTCTGCCGGTGACGGTGAAATCAGGTGATGAGTGTAGGAGCACCCCGGCCGCGCGAGCGCCAGCGAGCCGGGCGGCGATGGGGAGCGAGGCGCCAGCCGAGCCGGGGGCGCAGCCCCCGCAGAAACGAGGTGCTCTGCCGGTGACGGTGAAATCAGGTGATCAGGTGACCTGGATGCCCATGCTGCGGGCGGTGCCGGCGATCTGCAGCTTGGCCTGCTCGATGTCGTCGGTGTTGAGGTCGGGCAGCTTGATCTGCGCGATCTCGGTGACCTGTGCGTCGGTGATCGAGCCGCCGCTGTCGCGGCCGGGAGCGCTGGATGCCTTCTCGACGCCGGCAGCCTGGCGGACCAGGAACGACGTCGGCGGCGTCTTCAGGGTGAAGCTGAAGGTGCGATCCTCGAAGATGGTGATCTCGACGGGAACGATCTGGCCGCGCTTGTCCTCGGTGCGGGCGTTGTACTCCTTGCAGAAGTCCATGATGGCCACACCGTGGGGGCCCAACGCCGTACCGACCGGCGGCGCCGGCGACGCCTGACCGGCAGGGATCTGGATCTTGACCACTGCGGTCACTTGCTTCTTGGCCATGATGTCTCCTGAGCGGATCTTCGACCCGTCTCGTGGTGGGCGCCGACGACGGTCGTCGGCGTCAATGCGTGCAGTCGACCAGTCTGGCGGTGATGGCGCCCGGCGACAACCTGGGGCCGGCTCCGACTGGTGGGTGGTCGTCCGCCCGATCAGCGCAGGGGGCACGGTCCCGGCCTCACGCCGGAGCCGCGACCGCGCCTAGAGCTTGCCGACCTGGGCGAACTCGAGCTCGACGGGGGTCTCGCGACCGAAGATGTTGACGAGGACCTTCAGCTTGAGCTGGTCCTCGTTGATCTCGACGATCTCGCCGGAGAAGTCGGCGAAGGGCCCGTCCTTGACCCGCACGGTCTCGCCCTCTTCGTAGGCCAGGCGCGGCTTGGATCGCCGTGCGGGCGAGTCGTCGCCCTCTTCTTTGACGGCGAGGAACGTCTCGACGTCGCGGCGCGGCAACGGTGAGGGCTTGTTGCCGGCACCGACGAATCCGGTGATGCCCGGCGTGTTACGGATCACGAACCACGAATCGTCGTCGAGATTGCAGCGCACCAGCAGGTAACCCGGGAAGACCTTCTTCTGGACGGTGACCTTCTTGCCGGCCTTGAACTCGACCACGTCCTCCATGGGGATGACGATCTCGTGGATCCGGTTCTCCATGTGCATGGACTGGGTCCGGGCCTCGAGGTTCTGCTTGACCTTGTTCTCGTAACCCGACTGGGTGTGCACGACGAACCAACGGCCCGGGCGGTCGTAGGGGCTGATGGGCTTGGGCGCCGGCTCCTCGTCGTGTTCGTAGACCAGGGCGTCCTCGTCGAGGACCTCGTCGTCGACGTCGGCTTCCTGCGCCTGCTCGGGCGCGGCGGCCTCTTCGATCTCGTCGTCTGCGTCGGCGGCTGCGGCCGGCCCGACCGGGAGAACCGCAGCGGGGTCGAGCGCCACATCGACGTCGGCATCGATCTCGTCGGAAGTGTCGACGTCGAGCTGGGCCGGTCCCGTCGGCAACAGGTCGGCCGCTGCGGCGTCGTCTGCGTCGCCGTGCTGGATGTCGGTCATGGTCTCGCTTCCGTCGTCTTGCTGGATCGTGGCATGGAGGCGCTCACCGCTCGAACAACTTGAGCAGTCCCGCGCCGAGACCCCAGTCGAGCAACCCGACTGCGGTGGTCACGATGACCAACGTCACGAACACCACGATGGAGTAGTTGATGACCTCGGCCCGCGACGGCCATGCCACCTTGCGCAGCTCGGCCCGGACCTCGCGAATGAACTGACGAACCGAGGTCCGCTCTTCCTTCGGAGGGCGCGATGCCGGTTGCTGGCGCCGCGTGGCCATGGGCGTGCCGTCTTCGGCCAGTTCGCCTCGCTTGGCCAGCGCCCGCTTCTGTTCTCGGTTCAATGCCATGGAAATCCTCGACAGGCCGACACCGCACCGGATCGGATCGGGTCTGCGTGGGCGTCACTGCGCCACCGCGACCCGAAACGGCCGATTGCGTTGGTCATGGTTGCAGGGCAGGAGGGACTCGAACCCCCAACCGCCGGTTTTGGAGACCGGTGCTCTACCAATTGAGCCACTGCCCTCGGTTGGGTCCGGACCGCGAGGCCCGGAGCGGATGTGGCCCGACTCGCGTCGGATCCGCATGAGGGAACGAGGATACCACCGGGCCGACCGGATCGAATCCGCGGGCCGCGACCGGTCGTGGCGTTCAGGCGGCTGCGTCGTCTGCGGCGGTCAGGTCGTCGGGACCGAGACCAGCGGCATCGTCGCTGCCTCCCGCCTCGTCGGCTTCGTCGCCGGGTGTGGGCACGAGCCGGCGCAGCGTCTGACGTGCACGATGGAGTCGCACCTTGGTCGCGGACTCGGAGATGCCGAGGCGCTCGGCTATCTCGCGGTGGGAGAGATCCTCGAGTTCGCGCAACTCGACCACGGCACGCAGCCGGGCCGGGAGCTGTTCGAGGGCACGCTCGATGGTCGTCCGCAGCGACGACGCCTCCGCCGACAGGCTGGGGTCGTCGTCGAGGTCCGTCGCCGCGATGTCTTCGACGACGGTGAGGGACTCGTAGCGGTGACGGCCGCGACGGCTGAGGAACGACGAGGCGCAGTTGGAGGCGATGCGGTAGAGCCAGGTGGAGAAGCTGGCATCGCCACGGAAGCGACGCAGGTGCCGGAAGGCCCGCACGTAGGTGTCCTGCACCACGTCGTTGGCGTCGGCCTCGTTGCCGGTGAGCTTCACCGCGAGACGGTAGACGTCGCTGTAGGTGAGGCGGACGAGTTCGTCGAAGGCGCGGTTGTCGCCGTCGCGCGCCCGGTCGACGAGAGGGGCGAGATCGGATGCGGCGGCCACGCGCGGCAGTCTATTGCGCCGGGGCCTTCGGTTGCGAACCTCCGCTGCCGGGCCCATCGGCGTCGCGCAGCATCTTCTGCATCACGACCACGTCGAGCCACCGCCCGAACTTGCGGCCGATCTCACGCTCGAGACCCACCGAGTCGAACCCGGCGGCACGATGCAGCGCGATCGACGCCGTGTTGTCCGCGGTGATACGTCCGATCATGGTGTGGAAACCGTGCCCGCGGGCAGTGTCGATCAACGCCTCCAGCAGGATCCGCCCGATCCCCCGACCATGGTGGTCACGATCGACGTACACGGAGTCCTCGACGGTGGTGTTGTAGGCCGGCCGCTCCTTGAAGCGGCTGAGGGAGCCGAAGCCCACGACGCGGTCGCCGTCGACCGCCACGAGCACGGCATGGGCGCCGGAACGGTCCTCGAGCCAGCGGCGCTGATCCTCGAGGGAACGGGGTTCGAGATCGAACACGCTGGTGCTCGTGATCACCTCGACGTTGTAGATGGTGCGGATCGCCTCGGCATCGTCGATGCGGGCGGACCGGATCGTGACCACGAGACCTCCAGACCGAGGAGCCCGGACAGGGCTGCCCTCGGCGGACCGACCGTAGCGGCGGACAGACTCGAACTGTCGACCTCTCGATTATGAGTCGAGCGCTCTTACCAACTGAGCTACGCCGCCGCGTTCACGACGAGCGCGAACGGGAATCGGCGCAGGTTGGACCTGCGCCGCGAGCTCCCTGAGAGAATCGAACTCTCGACCTTCTCCTTACCATGGAGACGCTCTGCCGACTGAGCTAAGGGAGCGGGGCCCGTCACGTCGGGCGGACCACAGCGTAGCCCTTCCGGATCGGCTCCCACACCCCGACCCCGACGAAGGACCCCCTTGCCGCGCAGATACTCCGGCTCGGCGGGCCCGCCGTCTCCCGCGCTCGTTCGCTGCGCCGACGCATCGCCCGGCCTCAGACCAGCAGGAACCACGCAGTGGCCACCGACGAGACGGCGACGAAGAACACGACGCCGTACTGGGCACGCATCACGTCGAGAGCCGACGAACCCACCAGCCTCCGCACGCACCGGTCGCCCACGACGACCGCTCCGGCGGCGCCGAGCACGACCCCGAAGACCTGCACCCAGGCCACCGGATCGGCATCGAGCCACGTCTCGTCGAGTGCCGTCGCGAGGCCGCCGAGGAACTCGTTGCCGTCTCCGAGCGGGTCCGACAGCCCCCGCAACAGCGCCGGCAGGCCGTCGGCCGCCACCTGGCCGAGTCGAGCGACCGCTGCCCCGGCGATGAGCGGAAGCAGGACCGGTGCCAGTGCCGGCGCGACGACACGGACGGGACGGCCGGCGACGTCGGCGACGAGGCGGGCGGCCAAGAGGGCTGCGACCGCGAGCACCGCAGTCACATCAGCGAGGCCGAGCAGACGCCATCCGGCATCGGCCCAACCCTCGGCTGGGCCGATGAAGTCGCGCCACATCGTCGATGCGCCGACGCCGTCCCAGGTCAACGCGCCCAGCGCAACGACATAGGTCACCGCCTGCGCCGGTGTCGGGTCGAGGGCGACGGCTCGAAATGGGCGTCCGAGCCGGAGGCCACCGCCCGCTGGGTCCCGTTGGAGCGGGGCGAGCGAGCCCAGGCCCCGCAGGTACACGGCCATCGTCTCGGCCTCGGCGAGCCATGCCCTCCCCCACCACCAGGCACCCACCACGGCCACCAGCGTGTAGGCGCCGACCAGACCGGCGATGAGCTGCGCCGAGTTCGCATCGGGGTGGGTGAGCTCGACGGCGACGAACACCGCCATGGCGACCGGCGCCAGCCAGTGGCTCCAGACCGGGGCCGGATCGCTGCGCTGCGCCGGTGCCCCGACGACGCGGGCGAGGGTGTCGAAGGGGCCCAGGTGCGGCCACGGGTCGCCGAGGAACACCGCGAGGATCGGCAACCACGCCCAGGCCACGACCCAGACCAGCACCGGCGCGACGGTCGCACCGTCGACGGTGGACCCGAAGGCACCGGCGGCGAGCACCAGGCCCAGCCCGACGAGGCCGACGGCGCGACCGAACAACCCGATCGGCCCCAGCGCGTCGGGCTCCTCCGCTGCTCCGAGGCCATCGTCGGTCCCGACGCCGGCGTCCATGGCCGACGTGTCGCCGTCCGCAGCCGCCGGGTCGACGGCGGGCGCGTCGGCGAAGTCGGGGGGCCGGCGCGTCACGACGACGAAGGCCACGACCACAACGACGACGATCGCCCATGCGACCGGCCACGCCTCGAACGGGACCTCTCCACGGAGCCCCACGCCGTGGGCGAGCACATCGAACACGGCGGCAACCGTACTGGCCGCCGGGGTGGAGATCGGGCCCGGGAACTACAGAGGCCCGAACCATCGAGGTTCGGGCCCTGCATGTGTTCTGCAACCTGACACTGGTGGGCCGGGGAGGATTTGAACCTCCGAAGGCAATGCCGACGGGTTTACAGCCCGTTCCCTTTGGCCACTCGGGCACCGACCCTGGAGCGCCACAGCGTAGCGCCCCCCACAGGCGATGCCGCGCTCGCCGCGTCCTATGCTCGTCGGTACCCGAACCCCTGCGCACCGAGGAGGCCCGACCGATGCCCAGCTTCGACGTCACATCCGAGGTCGACATGCAAGAACTCCGCAACGCCGTCGACCAGGTGTCGCGCGAGATAGGCCAGCGCTTCGACTTCAAGGGCACCAACAGCTCGATCGAGCTCGGCGAGACCGAGATCACGATGGCCACCGCCAGCGAGGACCGCCTCAACGCACTTCGCATCGTGCTCGAGGAGAAGCTCGTCAAGCGCAAGGTCTCGCTCAAGGTCCTCGACTACGGCAAGGTCGAAGACGCCGCCGGCGGCACCGTCCGCCAGGTCGCCTCCATCACCGCGGGCATCAACAGCGACAAGGCCCGCGAGATCAACAAGTTCATCAAGAACGTCGGCATCAAGGGCATCCAGTCCCAGACCCAGGGCGAACAGGTCCGCGTCACCGGCAAGAAGCGCGACGACCTCCAGGCCATCATCGCCGCCCTCAAAGAGCACGACTTCGACATCCCCCTGCAATACGGCAATTTTCGCGACTGATTTCGCCCTCACTCGCGTCGGTCGCTTCGCTCCCTCGCTCCGTTCGGGCGAGTTGGGAGCGGCTGACGCCGAGGCGTCGGGTTCACTCGTTCCCTCGCTGCGCTCGGTCTCTCCGTTCACCCGAGTTTTCTCCGACGTCGGCCTGACGGCCGCGACTCTCTTCGGTTCGGCCGGCAGAGCCGGCCCGAACCAACAGCGTGGAAACGGCTGCCTGGGGGCCGCCAGCGAGGGGGTCTGGGGGGACGGCCTCCGGCGGTCCCCCCAGCGTCTGCCGAGCTACTTGCTCGGTCGGCAGACGAAGAACAGCGCGGCGTCAGCCGCTCGAATCAAACTCGGGTGAACGGAGCGAGCGAAGCGAGAGAGTGAACCCGAAGGCCCGCGGCGTCAGCCGCTCCGATCCAACTCGCTTCGAAAGGTTCGGTTTCCTTTCGAAGCGAAACCTACGCCCAGCTGCCGTCGCGGAGCTTGGCGATGCGGGCTTCCATCGGGGGGTGGGTGCTGAAGAGGCCGGCGAAGCTGGTCTTCTGGCCCGCCAGCGGGTTGGCGATGTAGGCGCTGGCCTGTTCGGGGCGGACGTGGGACGGGATGCGTCCCGACATCGCACCGAGCTTCTCGAGGGCCCGAGCCAGCGGTTCGCCGTCGCCGATGAGGCGGGCGGCGCTGCGGTCGGCCTTGAACTCCCGCGTACGTGAGATCGACATCTGCAGCAGACCGGCGGCGATGGGCGCCAGGATCATGGCGGCGATCATGACGATCGGGTTGGGGCGGTCGTCGTCGCGACCGCCGAACATCATCCCGAACTGGGCGATGTTCACGGCGAAGTTGATGCCCATCGCCACGGCGGCTGCCACCGAACCGATGAGGATGTCGCGGTTGCGGATGTGAGCCAGCTCGTGGGCGAGCACGCCGCGGATCTCGTCCCAGCTGAGGTACTGGACCAGGCCCTGGGTGATGCACACCGCGGCATTGCTGGGGTTGCGTCCGGTCGCGAAGGCGTTGGGCTGGGGCTCGGGCGAGATGAACAGGCCGGGCATCGGCATGTCGGCCTTCGCGGTGAGCTCTTCCATGATCGCCCAGTACTGGGGCATCTGTTCGCGCGTCACCGGTTGGGCGTTGGCGCTGCGGATGGCGAGCTTGTCGCTCTTCCAGTAGCTGATACCGGTCATCACCAAGCCGATGGCGAAGCCGATCACCACTCCCGGACCGCCTCCGAGAAGGCCGCCGATCAGCATGAACAACCCGCCCATGCCGGCGAGCAGCATGGTGGTCTTGATGGAATTGGTCATCGATTCTCCTGTTCGTGTCCGGCGATGCAACGCCGACAGGAGATCAACCTATTCCTGGCGCTGCCTGGTGCAATCTTCCCTGGGCCGGCCGGGTCAGTCCTCCGATGCCGCGGCGGCGCCGTCCTGGAGGGCATGGACCACCGAGGAGTCGGCCAGCGTCGTCGTGTCGCCCAGGACGCGGCCGTCGGCGACGTCGCGCAACAGGCGGCGCATGATCTTGCCGGAGCGGGTCTTGGGCAGGTCCGGCACGATGAAGACCGCCTTCGGGCGGGCGATGGCGCCGAGTTTGGTGCCGACGTGGTGGCGGATCTCCTCGCGGAGGTCGTCGCTCGCGACGTTGCCGCCGCGCAGGATGACGTAGCCGATGATCGCCTGACCGGTCGTGGGGTCGGTGGCACCGACGACGGCGGCCTCTGCCACCGCAGGGTGGTCCACCAGCGCGGACTCGATCTCGGCGGTCGAGATGCGATGCCCGGAGATGTTCATCACGTCGTCGACGCGCCCGAGCAGCCACAGATAGCCGTCGGCGTCTATCTTCGCGCCGTCGCCCGCGAAGTAGCGGCCCTCGTAGGTGCTCCAGTAGGTGTCGCGGTAGCGATCCGGGTCGCCCCATATGCCGCGGAGCATGCCCGGCCAGGGCCGGGTGATGGTGAGGTAGCCGCCGCCGACCTCGACGGGCTGACCGGCGTCGTCGACCACCTCGGCGAACACCCCGGGGATCGGCTGGGTGGCCGACCCGGGCTTGGTGGCGGTGACCCCGGGAAGCGGGGTGATCATGTGCCCGCCGGTCTCGGTCTGCCACCAGGTGTCGACGATGGGGCAGCGCTCGCGCCCGATGTGGGCGTGGTACCACATCCACGCCTCGGGGTTGATGGGCTCGCCGACGGTGCCGAGCACCCGCAGCGACGACAGGTCGTGGCGTTCGACCTCCTGAGCGCCCCATTTCATGAACGTGCGGATCGCCGTGGGGGCCGTGTAGAGCTGGGTGACGCCGTAGCGCTCGATGATGTCCCAGAGACGGTCTTTGTCCCACTCGTTGCGGTCGTCGCCGATGCGCATCTCTGCACGCGGCGTGTCGGGCGTGCCCTCGTAGATCACCGAGGTGGCACCGTTCGCGAGGGGCCCGTACACGATGTAGCTGTGGCCGGTGACCCAGCCGATGTCGGCCGCGCACCAGTACACGTCGGTGTCGGGCCGCAGGTCGAACACCACCCGGTGGGTGAACGCCACCTGGGTCAGGTACCCGCCGCTGGTGTGCATGATGCCCTTGGGCTTGGCCGTGGTGCCCGAGGTGTACAGCAGGTAGAGCAGCTGTTCGGCGTCCATGGGCTCGGCCGGGCAGTGGGGGTCGGCGGTCGCCATGACGTCGTCCCACCACAGGTCGCGGCCCTCGACCATCGCGACCTCCGTGCCGCAGCGGTCGACCACCACGACGTGTTCGACCGACGGGGCGCCGATCTCGAGCGCGGCGTCGACGTTGGGCTTGAGCATCGACGGCTCGCCGCGGCGGTAGCCCGCGTCGGCGGTGATGATCAGACGGGCGTCGGCGTCGTTGCAGCGGTCGACGATCGAGTCCGGGCTGAACCCGCCGAAGATCACCGAGTGGGCGACGCCGATGCGGGCGCAGGCCAGCATCGCGACGGGGAGCTCGGGGATCATCGGCATGTAGATGGCCACCCGGTCGCCGCGCTCGAGGCCGAGTCCGAGCAGGACGTTGGCGAACCGGGAGACCTCGTCGAGCAGATCGGCGTAGGTGATGGTGCGGGTGTCGCCGGGCTCGCCCTCCCAGTGGAAGGCCACCTTGTCGCCCCGACCGGCCTCGACATGGCGGTCGATGCAGTTGTACGCCACGTTCAGCTCGCCACCGACGAACCACTTCGCGAACGGCAGCTCCCACTCGAGGGTGGTACCGAAGTCGGTGTGCCAGCTCAGGTGCTCGCGGGCCTGACGGGCCCAGAAGGCCTCGTAGTCGGCGGCAGCCTCGACGTACAGGGCCCGGTCGACGACCTGGGCCTCGGCGACGAACTCCGGCGGCGGCGGGAAGCTCCGCTCCTCGACGTAGAACTCTTCGATGGCCTGATCGGACACGGTGACACCCTTCACACGACAACGCTGCTGCCAGCGACGATAGCGGGCCGTGCGGGTGCGGTCCCGAGACCCATCGGGCTGCCGCATCCGAGGCATTTTGGAGACGCCGAAGAGCTTGTGCGAACCTTTCGCAGCGCGGCGGGCGCCCCTGCAGGTAATCCACCGGTGGGACAGCAACGGAGAAGGAGGAGCGTCATGCTCCAGGAATTCAAGGCATTCGTTCAGAAGTTCAACGTCATCCCCACCGCCATCGGCTTGGTGCTCGCCCTTGCGATCCTGCCCGTCGTCGACGCGGTCGTGGCAGCGATCATGTCGTTGATCGGAGCGCTCCTCGGTTCGAACGAGCCCAACTTCGACCGCATCTCCATCGACATCCGAGACGGCAGCGTCCCGATCGGCCCGATCTTCACGACCACCATCACGTTCGTCCTGATCGCCTACGTCGTGTTCTTGCTGATGAAGGCGATGAACAAGGCGGGGATGGTCACCGATGCCGGTCCCACCGCCGAGACCAAGCTGCTCGAAGAGATCCGCGACGAGCTCCGCAAGCGCTGACACCGCCTGACACCGACCGGCTTCGGGCCGTCGGGAGCGTGCAGACGCATCCGATGGCCCGAGCCGCGTCGTGGCCCGCTCGTGATCAGCGCATCGCGAGCTGTTGTTCGAGCCCGGCGATCAGCGTCTCGAGGCCGAACGAGAACCGCTGTTCGGCGCTCCACGCCCCGCACGCTGCGGCGAACTCGGCGACCGCGTCGGCGGTGGGATCGTCGACGCTGTCGACCGAGATCTCCCAGCCGAGCGCCTCCATCGATGCCATGAGGCCGAGCTCCTGGGTCAGGACGCCGCTGATCCAACTCGACGCGACATCGAACGCCAGGCCTGCGTCCTTGGTGCCGAAACCGGCCTTGGTGAAGATGCGATAGCAGGCAGCGAGGAACTCGAACCTGATCGAGGTCGGCGGTCCACGCCCGATCAGCAGATCGAGCGCCTCGGGATGACGTAGCGCAACAGCCCGCACGGCGCCGACCATGGAACGGGCATCGTCCTGCCAGGTGGCATCGGGAGCGGGCACGAACAGCGCGAGGACCTCGCGGTACAACAGGTCGCCCACCGCATCGAGCAGGTCGTCCTTGTTCGTCACATGGTTGTAGAGCGACATCGCCTCGACGCCCAGCTCGCCACCCAGCTTGCGCATGCTCAGAGCGGCGAGCCCGTGGGCGTCGACGTACTCCAACGCCGCAGCAGCGACGCGGGATCGGGTCAGCGGCGGGCGAGCGGTCATGCGGTGATGGTAGCCACGTCCCACTCGAGCACCCGGAAGGCGCCCAGGCCGGCCGGGTCGCAGAGGGCCTCGGCCTCGCCGATGCGGCTGCGTGCGGTCAGGGCGGCCACGTTCGGCGCAGCAGCGTTCTCCCGCCAGATGCGGCGGCCCTCCTCGACCAGCCCCTCGATGCCGTGTGCCGCCAGCCAGTCGGCCTGGCTCATCGAGCGGTCCGGCGGCCGCACCGATGCGAGCTGATCGACGGCGACATCGACGGTGATGTCCTGGGTGCCCGGACGATCGAGCGGATCGCCGCCGACGTCGTGGCCCCGGTAGGTACGCAGCCACCCGCGGTCCTCTGGCACCGGGTAGGCATCGACGGCGTAGTCGAGGACGACGACCCGCCCCCGATCGTGTTGGTGTAGCGCCCGCTCGAGCCAGCGCCGTGCACCGTATTGGTCGGGTACCCGCAGCGGCGTCTCCAACGACGCAACGGCCGCCTCGGGCTCCAGCGGGTCGAGCGCCGCCAACCAGTCCGGCAACGCCGAGGGTTCGACCCGGATCTCGGCGAGCGCCCCATCCTGATCGTCGACGCGGATCTCCCACCACAGACCACCGTCGCGTTCATACAGGTCGAACGCGAGGTTGTCGCACAGCTCGTTTGCCAGCACCACCCCGATGCCACCCGGTTCGGGCATCTCGGCCCGGGCGTCGACCCCGTCGGGGTGCCCGGCCCGCTGGGCGTCGCTGACCTCGACCGTCACATACCGCATCGCCGGCGCACACCGCGGTGCCGCGGCCAGCACCGAGCGGGCCAAGCGACCCGAGCCGGCTCCGGCCTCGACCACCGAGAAGTCGTCGGGACGACCGAGGTCGTCCCATGCGGCGTCGAGGGAGCGGGCCACGACGGCGCCGAACAGGGGGCCGACCTCGGCGCTGGTGATGAAGTCCCGTCGGCGTCCCGCTCCCCCGTCGGCGTAGAAGCCCAGCGTCGGGTGGTAGAGCGCAAGGTCCACGTACCGGCCGAACGGGATCGGTCCCGAGGCCTCGATCTCGGCGGCGATGACCCCGGTCAGGTCCACGGATCGCTCCGCCGGGCCCGGCTGGTCGCCGCAGCGGGGATCAAGGAGCGGCGAGCAGGCTGACGTCGGTGAAGTGGGTGACCCAGCCGGGGTTCACGCCGAAGGCGAGGGTCAGGACCAAGGTGATCGCCACCGCGGAGACCAGAGCGACAGGCACCCGGATCGGGCTGCGGTCGCCGAGGTGCGGATCCTCCGCCCACATGCGCAGCGCCAGTCGGCCGTAGTAGCCGAAGGCGATCACGGCGTTGACCGCCGCGATGACGGCCAGGGTGTAGCCCCACGCCGTGCCGGGGGTGGTCAGCGACGTGAACACCGAGAACTTCGCGAACCAGCCGCCGAGAGGCGGGATCCCGGCGAGCGACGCCAGGAACAGCGTCATCGACACCGCGAGCACCGGGGCGTAGCCGAACAGGCCGTTGAAGGTCTCGAGCTCGGCGCTGCGGGTCTTGCGCGACACGGCGATGATCACGCCGAACGCTCCCAGGTTCATCGCCGCATAGATGACGAGATAGGTGACGACGGCGGAGACGGCGTTGTCCGCCGACGACGCCGACTCGCCGGCGACCGCCAGCGGCGCCAGCATGAAGCCGGCCTGGGCGACACCGGAGTACGCCATGAGGCGCACGATGTTGGTCTGGCGCAACGCCATGACGTTGCCGGCGGTCATCGACGCCGCCGCGAGGACCCACATGAGGGGCTGGAACACGTCGCTGCGGCCGAGGAAGCCGACGACGATCAGATTCATCAGCGCCACGAACCCGGCCGCCTTGGACGCGACCGCCAAGAAGGCGGCGACCGGGGTCGGTGCACCTTCGTAGGTGTCGGGTGCCCAGGTGTGGAACGGGAACGCCGCGACCTTGAAGGCGAAACCGATCAGCACGAACACGATGCCGAGGGTGATGACCGCGGTGCTCGAATCGGTGTCGCTGAGCGCCACGTTGATCTCGGTCAGGACGGTGCTGCCGGCGACGCCGAACACCAGCGACATGCCGTACAACATGATGGCGCTGGCGAAGACACCCATGAGGTAGTACTTCAGGCCGGCCTCGTTGCTGCGCACGTCACGCTTGCGCCACGTGGCCAGCATGTACGCCGGGATCGACAACAGCTCGAGCGCCACGAAGATGGTGATGAGGTCTCGGGCCGAGGCCATGACCACCATGCCCAGTAGCGACGAGACCATCATCCCGTAGTACTCGTTCTCCCAGTAGTCGCCCTCGGCGATGTAGTGGGTCGACAACAGCACCACGATGTAGCCCGAGATCAGGAACAGCGCCTTGAGGATCAGCGAGTACTGGTCGATGACGTAGGCACCGCCGAACATCGAACGGTCGGCCCCGTCGATGGCGAGCGTCGCGATGGGGATCAGCGGCAGCAACAGGCCGAACGCGGCCAGTGGCGCGGTGTACTTGCGTCCCCGTTCGAGCCAGATGATGTCGACGAGCGTCAAGATCGCGCCGACGGCGAGCAGGGTCAGCTCGGGCGCGACCGCATGCCAGTCGATGACCGGGCGGTCCCAGCCCTCGGGCGGGATGACCTGCTGACCGAGGACCAGGAGGTTCATCGGTCGCCCGCCGCCGCCACGACCTGGCCACGCAACTCATCGAAGCAGACCTGGCCCGCATCGGCGTCGAGGGTGAGGCAGTCGGGTGTCTCCTCCATGAGGTTCACCTCCAGCGACTTGACGACCGCATCGTCGGTGGTCGCGAACAGAGGCCGGGGATACAGACCGAGGAACAGGATCAGCGCGAGCAACGGCGCCCAGGCGACCCACTCGTAGCCCTTGACGTCGACGATCTCGGGATCGTCGACGAACTCGTCGGTCGGGGTGCCCATCGCGGTCTTCTGCAGCATCCACAGCAGGTAGCCGGCTGCGAGGACGGTGCCGAGGGCAGCGACCACCATGTAGCCACGGAAGGTGGCCTCGGGCAGGATCGCGGCGGGGTTGTAGCTCGCCAGGATGGCCGGGAACTCACCCCAGAAGCCGGCGAGGCCCGGCAGGCCCAGCGACGCCATGACACAGAAACCGAGGATCCAGCCCATGCGCGGCGCGCTGATGAGCAGGCCGCTGAGGCGTCCCATGTCGAGTGTGTGATAGCGGTCCTTCACCGAACCCGCGATGAAGAAGAGCATCCCGGTGATCAGACCGTGGGCCACCATGCCGAAGATCGCGGCGTTGATACCGAAGTCGGTCAGGGTCGCGATGCCGAGCATCACGAAGCCCATGTGGGCCACCGACGAGAACGCGATCAGACGTTTCATGTCGGTCTGGGCCAGACAGCCGAGCGCCCCGTAGATGATGCCGATCACCGCCAACAGGCCGATGAACGGTGCCCAGGCTGCTGCCGCTTCGGGCAGCATCGGGATGGCGATGCGGATGAAGCCGTAGGTGCCGAGCTTCAGCAGCACCGCCGCCAGGATGACCGAACCGACCGTCGGGGCCTGGGTGTGGGCGTCGGGAAGCCAGGTGTGGAAGGGGAACATCGGCACCTTGACGCCGAAGCCGACGAACATGCCGGCGAAGATCCACAGCTGCGCGGTGCGCGAGATGCCGAGGGTGGCGCCGTCGGACAGCGCCGTCATGGAGAAGGTGTTGACCTCGTCGCCGACGACGGTGCCGTCGGCGAGGAAGTACATCGCCAGGAAGCTGACCAGCATCAGGGCCGAGCCGAACATCGTGTAGAGGAAGAACTTCAGCGAGGCGTAGCGGCGATCCTCGCCGCCCCACACCGCGATCATGAAGAACATCGGCAGCAGGACGACCTCGAAGAACACGAAGAACAGGATGAGGTCCTGGGCCACGAAGGTGCCGATCATGCCGGTCTGCAGGATCAGGATGAGCGCCAGGAAGGCCTTGGGGTTCCGCGGCTCGGGGAAGTGCCCGAACGTGTAGATCATGCAGAGCGGCACGATCAGCAGGGTGAGGGCGATCAGCGGCAGCGACATCCCGTCGACGGCGATGATGTAGCGGCTGTTGATGACGTCGATCCACGTCTCGTCGACGGCGTACTGCAGCGTGCCACCGTTGGCGTAGTCGAAGTCGAGCAACAGGAAGACGCCGACGCCGGCGGTGGCGAGCGCGGTCAACAGCGCGACGGCCTTGATGAGCTGCTCTTCGGCCTTGGGTATGGCCATGACGATCGCCGCTCCCACCAGCGGCAGGAACGTCAGCACACTCAGCACCCAGTTGTTGTCGGTTTCCATGATTGCTGCGAGCTCCTGGCTTTCCTACTCAGATGCGGACGCGGACATGTCCCGGTGTGGCATCGATCCGAACCGGATCAGATGAACACCATGAACAGGCCGGCGAGAATGGTTGCGGCGGCGAACATGATGGCGGCGTACTGCTGCACCTTGCCACGTTGCAGCAGGCTGCGGCTGGCCTCGCCGAGGCCCTCCGATGCGGTTCCCGACAGGTTGACCACGCCGTCGACGACGCCCTGGTCGATCTTGTCGTAGACGAAATGGGCGGCGGTGACCGTCTGCTTGCCGGCCTGGTCGACCAGCGCGTCGATGCCGTGCTGGTTGGTCCAGTAGGCGGCGTCTGCGATCGGCCCCTTGGTGCCGTTGGCGATGATGTCGGTGTACAGGTGGTCGAGGTAGTACTTGTTGACCAGCAGCGTGTGGCCGGCCTTGGCGAGCGGGTTGCGCTTGGTCAGGCCGTTGGCCAACTCCGTTGCGGCCGGGCTCTGGGCCTGGACCTTGACGAAGTAGTACCAGTACGACACGGCGACGCCGACCAGCGCGACGAAGGTCGCGAAGATCGCCAGGCTGTAGCTCGGGATGGCGTGCTTGATGACCGGGAAGTACTCGGCAGTCGGCTCGACGTAGACGAACATCCGCTCGTGCCAGCTCTCGGTCTCGCCGGTGATGAAGCCGGGGGGAAGCTGGAACACGCCGCCGATGATGGCCATGCCACTGAGGATGTACAGCGGGATGAGGATCCGCGGCCCTGACTCGTGGGGCTCGTGGGCATGGGCGTCGTGGTGCTCGTCGTGAGCCGTGTCGTGGTGATCGTCGTGGGCCGCCGCGTGACCATGATCGTCGTGGTGCATGTGCTCGGCGCCACGCCACTCGCCGTAGAAGGTGAGGTAGATGCACCGGGTCATGTAGGCACAGGTCAGTGCGGCCCCGATGATGCCCATCACGAGGGCGAACACGTAGGACCCGTTGGCGTCGGCACCTCCGAAGAAGCCCCAGCCGCCGGTGCCGACCAGGAGCTCGTCCTTGGACCAGAAGCCCGCGAGGGGCGGGATGCCCATCAGCGCGACCGAGCAGATGATGAAGGTCCATTTGGTCTTGGGCATGAACTTGCCCATGCCGCCCATGTGGGTCTTCATGTTGAAGCTGTGCACCGAGTGGGCGACCGAGCCCGAGCCCAGGAACAGGCCGGCCTTGAAGAAGGCGTGGGTGAACAGGTGGAAGATCGCCGCCATCCAGGCACCGACGCCGAGCGCCATGACCATGTAGCCCAGCTGCGACACCGTCGAATAGGCCAGCACCTTCTTGATGTCGTCCTGCACGAAGGCCAACAGGCCGGCACCGATGAGGGTGACCGCACCGATCAGTGCCAACAGGTTGAAGCTCGACCCTGCGATCGAGTAGCCGTCCCAGAACACCCCGTACAGCCGGGCGACCAGGTAGACGCCGGCCACGACCATGGTCGCGGCGTGGATCAGCGCCGACACGGGCGTCGGCCCGGCCATGGCGTCGGGCAGCCACGTGTGGAGCACGAACTGGCCGGATTTCGACATGACCGCCGCAGTCAGGCACAGCGATGCGATCAGCAGCGTGTTGTGGCCGATGACCCCTTCGACGGCCTGGGTGTTGATGTCGATGATGCTCCACGAGCCCGCCGACCAGAACAGGATGATCATGCCGATCAGCAGGCCCATGTCGCCGACGCGGTTGGTGAGGAAGGCCTTGAGCGCCGCATCGGAGTTCGGCTTCTCCTCCCACCAGTGCCCGATCAGCGCGAACGAACAGACACCGACGAGCTCCCAGCCGACGATCATCTGGAGCACGTTCTCGCTCATGACGAAGAACAGCATCGATGCCGTGAACAGGCTCAAGAACGCGTAGTAGTGCGTGTAGCGGCGGTCGCCGGCGACGTAGTCGGTCGAGTAGATGTGCACCAACAGCGAGATCGACGTGACGACGAAGAGCATCAGCACGGTGAGGCCGTCGACCATCGTCCCGACGGTGAAGGTGACCCCACCGTTCTCCCACCAGGTCATGGTGTTGGTGACGGCGCGGACGCCGACCTTCTCTTCCTTCTCCTCGCCCTCTTCTGCGAGCGCGACCTCGTCGACCGCCCCGATGGCCAGGGTCTCCCCTGCGGCGAGCTCGACGGGATCATCGATCACGAGGGCGGCCTCTGCGCCGGCACCGTCTTTCAGCGAGTCCTTCGCGGCGTCGACCTCGCCGATCCACTGGACGCCGGTCAACACGGCCAGGGCGAACGCGATGCCGACGGCGGTGATGCCGATCTCGGCACCCTTGAACGGAAGCCGCTTGCCGAAGAACAAGATGATGAAGAACGACAGCGCGGGGATGGCCGCGATGATCCAGACGTTCTCGAGGAACCAACCCGAGGCGTCGACGAAGGTCGATGGGCCCTCTGCTGCGAGGGCGACGGAATCCAACATGTCAGCCCTTCATGAGGTCGACCTCGGAGAGGTCGACGCTGCGCTTGTTACGGAAGATGAGCAACACGATGGCCAGGCCGACACCGACCTCGGCCGCCGCGATGGCGATGATGAACAGAGCGAAGACCTCGCCGGCGATGTTGCCGTGGAAGGCCGCGAATGCGATGAGGTTGATGTTGACCGCGTTGAGGATCAGCTCGATCGACATGAGGACGAGCACGCCGTTGCGTCGGGCGAGCACGCCGTACACACCGATGCAGAACAGCACCGAGCTCAACAGCAGGAACTGGACGAGGAGCACGGCGCCTACTCCTTCCTGGCCACGACGATGGCCCCGATGAGCGCCGCGAGCAGCAACACCGAGGTGGCTTCGAACGCAACGATGTAGTCAGAGAAGATCGAGTCGCTCACCTGGTAGGCCGCACTGCGGGTCTCGGTGGGCAGCTCGGTGTCGGTCCAGTTGTCGATGACCGCGACCGACATGACCACCAGCAACAGGCCGCCGACCACGGCGGGCACGACCCGGTTGGGGAGATCGGCGTTGGCCTCGCCGTCGATGCTCGCCCTGGTCAACATGATGCCGAACAGGAACAGCACGATCACGGCGCCGATGTAGACCAGCACCTGGGTGACGCCGATGAACTCGGCGCCGAGCAGCAGGAACTGCCCGGCAGCACCGGCCAGCACCAGCACCAGCCACAGCGCCGCATGGACCACGTTCTTGGTGGTCACGACGCGCAGGGCCGAGATGACCATGACCGCAGCCATGATCCCGAAGAAGATGTTCTGCGCGACCATCAGCGGGCACCTTCGAAGACGGGGCGCGCGTTCATCGCGGGACCTTCTTCGGCTTCTGCTCCGAGCCGGCCTCGTACTCCTCGAAGTCCGGGACCGTGTGCATCCATTCGCCCAACCGCTCCTTGTCGTGGAGCAGGTCGGCGATCTTGAGCTCGGAGAACTCGTACTCGGGGCTCCAGAACAGCGCCTCGAACGGGCAGACCTCGACGCAGATCCCGCAGAACATGCACAGGCTGTAGTCGATGTCGAAGCGGTCGAGTGCGTTCTTCTGGCGAGGGCTGCCACCGGCTCGGCGCGGCGGGGCCAGGTACTTGTGGCCCTCGATGTAGATGCACCAGTCCGGGCACTCGCGTGCACAGAGCATGCACGCGGTGCAGTTCTCCTCGTGGAGCGCGATGACGCCGCGGGCGCGCGTCGGCGGCGCTTCCTTCTCGTGGGGGTACTGCACCGTGTGGGCGCCGGCGGCGGGACGAGGGATGGGGTTCTTGGCCCCATCGGGGAACATGGTCTTGACCATGGTCCCGAACGTCACGCCGAGACCCTTGATGAGACCGGGTACCTGCGGCATCTAGAAGACCACCTTGAACACGCCGGTGAGGGCGATGTTTGCGAGGCTGAGCGGGATGAGGAACTTCCAGGCCAGCTTCTGGAGCTGGTCCTCACGGAAGCGGGGGAAGGTGAAGCGGAACCAGTAGATCAAGAAGGCGACCAGCATCATCTTGGCGGCCAGCACGATGGGGCCGATGATGTTGAAGATGTCGCTCGTCGGATCGATGCCCGGCACGTACCAGCCGCCGAGGAACAGCGTCGCGGCGATCGCCGAGAACACCGCCGAGGTCGCGAACTCGCCGATGAAGAACAACAGGAACCGGATGCCGGAGTACTCGGTCAGATAGCCCGAGATGAGCTCGGACTCCGCGATCGGCATGTCGAACGGTGCCTGGGTCAGTTCGGCCTGCACCGCGACCATGAAGATGAAGAACCCGATGAACTGGGTGAGGATGAAGGGGTTGCCGATGCCGCCCCAACCGAAGATCTCGCCGTCGGCCTGGGCCATGACGATGCCCTGCATGTTCATCGTGCCGGCCTGGATGACCACACCGACCACCGCGAGGATCAGCGGGAGTTCGTAGGCGATGAGCTGGCCCGCGGCCCGGATACCGCCCAGGAGCGAGTACTTGTTGGCCGACGCCCAGCCTGCCATCAAGATGCCGATGACCGACAGCGACGAGACGGCCATCGCGAAGTAGATGCCGACGTCGAGGTCGAGGAACACCGCGTCGGGCCCGCCGGGCAGCACCAGCACCAGCAGGAAGGTGCTCATCAACACGACGAAGGGAGCAGCCTTGAAGACGAACCGATCGGCCCGATCCGGGACGATGTCCTCCTTCTGGATCCACTTGCCGACCTCGGCCAGCAACTGCAGCGAGCCGTAGGGACCTGCTTCCATGGGCCCGAGACGGCTCTGCATGAAGCTCATCATCTTGAACAGGTACAGGTAGACGATGGCGCCTGCGGGCAACAGGACGGCCGCCAGACCGATACCCACCTTGATGAGCGTCTCCTGCCAGTAGGCGAGATCTGCGAACACGGGGGTGAGAACGCTGATCATGGCGCTCATCGATCGATGTCTCCGAGGATGAAGTAGAGGCTGGCGAGGATGGAGATGATGTCGGGCACGAACACGCCCCGGAGCACCCACGGGGTGACCGACATGTTGGAGAAGCTCGCCGAGCGGATCTTCACCCGGAACGGCACGAGGTCGCCCTTGGACACGACGTAGTAGCCCATCTCGCCGAGCGGGTTCTCGGTGGCCACGTAGGCCTCGCCCGGTGGCACCTTGATGATCCGGGGCACCTTGGCCATGATCGGTCCGGCCGGGATGGCGTCGAGGAGCTGTTCGATGATCCGGCAGGCCTCGCGGGTCTCCTGGAGACGGACCCAGAAGCGGGCGAAGGAGTCACCGTCGGGGTGGGTCCAGACCTTCCAGTCGATCTTGTCGTAGGGCAGCCCGCACGGCTGATCGCGACGCAGGTCCCAGTCGACACCGCTGGCACGCAGGTTCGCGCCCGACAGGCCGTACTCGAGGGCGATGTGACCCGGGATGACACCGATGCCGCGGGTGCGTGCCTGGAAGATCTCGTTGCCGGCGACGAGGGTCTCCATCTCGTCGCAGAAGCCCTCCATGCGCTTGAGCACGCTCTTGGTCTCTTCGATCCAGCCCTTCGGCAGGTCGTCCTTGATGCCGCCGATGCGGTTGAAGTTGGGGTGGAAGCGGCCGCCGGTGACGCGCTCGACCTGGTTGAGGACGAACTCGCGGTCGCGGAAGGCGTAGAACACCGGGGTGGTGGCGCCGATCTGCACGGCCATGTCGCCCAGGAACAGCGCCACGTTGGCGATCCGGCCGAGCTCGAACAAGACGGTGCGGATGTACTGGGCCCGAGGCGGGGCCTCGACCTCCATGAGCTGCTCGGCGGCGAGGATGAACGGCACCTCGTTCGCGAAGCTCCCGAGCCAGTCGATGCGGTTGACGAGCGTCGTGACCTGCGGGTAGGTCCGCACCTCGGTCAGCTTCTCGTAGCCCCGGTGCATGTAGCCCATGATCGGTTCGGCGGCGACGACCTGTTCGCCGTCGAGCTTGGCCACCAGGCGCAGGGTGCCGTGGGTCGCCGGATGCTGGGGCCCCATGTTGAGGGTCATGCCCTCGGACGTCTCGATCTCGAGATTGATCCGGGCGTCGGCGGCCTGGCCGGCGATGTAGGCGAGCTGCTCTCGTTCGGTGACGGTCATGCGTCGTCCTCGGCGGGGGTGGTGCCGTCGTCGCCGGGCATGGCCTCGACGTCGACGATGCCGGGCCAGGGCTTGAGGCGCCGGGCCAGCAGCGGATAGTCCTTGCGCAGCGGGTGACCCTCGAAGTCACCCGGCAGATAGATGTGGCGCACGTCGGGATGGTCGTCGAAGGCGATCCCGAACATCTCCCACGCTTCGCGCTCGTGCCAGTTGGCGCCGGCATAGAGCGGCACCAGCGAGTCGATCCGGGGATCGTCGTCGTCGACATCGGCCTTGATCATGACCCCGATGTGGCGGGTGACCGAATGGACCCTGCCGATGACCTGGAAACGGGTGGCGCCACCGGTGTAGCCCCAGCTCATCTCGTCGGGTTCGCGCCGTTCGGCGTTGCCCAACGCGATGTCCTGTTCGCTCTCGAGCTCGCGCCCGTACGGCGACGGCATCCAGTCGATGGCCGACAGCCAGTCGAAGAAGCGGCAGTCGAGCGCGTCGCGGGCGACGGTGAAGGCCCGACGCCAGTCCGCAGCGGCGACGCGGACCCAGAGGCCGCGGTGCGGCTCGATGTGCGACGCCACGATGGCGTCGCCGAGGTGCTCGGTGAGCACGGCGAGCGCAGCCTCTGCCGCCTCGTCGGGCTCGATGACCTCGGGCTCGGGCTCTCCCTTGGCGGCCGGCGCGGACTCGGACGCGGGCGCATCGCCACCGCCGGCCGGCTTCTTAGCTGCGGCCTTCTCGCGTGCGGCCTTGGCCTTGGCGAGAAGGTGCTCGGGGATCTCGGTCATCGGTGCACCACCCGGGCTGGTGCCCCACCGGATACGACGACCACGGTCGGGTCACTCGACGACAATGGGTTCACCTCGCCAACGCTCGCTCATGTCTTCGTGCAGGATCCGCTCCTGGAGCAAGACGATGCCCTCGAGCAGCGCCTCGGGACGGGGAGGGCAGCCCGGCACGTAGACGTCGACGGGGATGATCTGGTCGACGCCCTTGGTGACCGAGTAGGAGTCCCAGTAGGGGCCGCCGCAGTTGGCGCACGATCCCATGGAGATGACGTATTTGGGGTCGGGCATCTGTTCGTACAGACGGCGCACCGAAGGCGCCATCTTGTCGGTGACGGTGCCCGACACGACGAGGAAGTCGGCCTGACGGGGGCTGGCCGGCAGGGGGATGACCCCGAGACGCATCACGTCATAGCGCGGCGAGGCGAAGGCGGCGCCCATCTCGATGGCGCAGCAGGCCAGACCCCACTGGTACACCCACATCGAGTACTTGCGGCTCATGTTGAGCAGCGTGGTGAGCGGCTTCGGGAGCTTGCCGGATTCGACTAGGCCCATTTGAGCACTCCCTTGCGCCAGGCGTAGAACAGCCCGAGGGCCAGGATGAAGATGAAGATGGCCATCTCGACGAGACCGAAGTAGCCGTAGACCTCGAGGCGGGTGGCCCAGGGGAAGATGAAGACGGCCTCGACGTCGAACATGACGAAGAGCAACGCGAACACGTAGTAGCGGATGTTGCTCTGCGCCCAGCCCTCTCCGACCGGGTCGACACCGGACTCGTAGGTGATGTACTTCTGCGGCTGGGCCCGGTTGGGCCGCAGCATCGCGCTGAGGCCCACGAACGTGCCGACGAGGACACAGGCGAGGGCGCCGAAGATGGCAACAGTGAGGTAGCTGCGCAGGAACTCTGACACGGCGTCGAATGCTAGCGATCTGTCGGAAACGGGGCCAAGGCGACGGAAGTCAACCTACTCGGCGGTGCCGCCCGTCGTGCGCATTCTCACGACGGCGGGGCGGCGGCTCAACGCGCCGTCGCCCATGCCGATGGCAGAAGGTGCATCTGTCGATCGTCGTCCCGGCCTACAACGAGGCGGCGCGTATCGCGCCGTTCCTCGACGACCTCGCCGCCTATGTCGCGACCCGGCGAGAGCCCACCGAGGTGATCGTCGTCGACGACGGCTCCACCGATGCCACCGTCGGCATCGTCGAGGCCTACCGGGACCGTTTCCCGGCGCTGCGGATCGTTCCGCTGCCCACCAACCGGGGCA
This sequence comes from Acidimicrobiales bacterium, assembly GCA_046290435.1. Classification (GTDB taxonomy): domain Bacteria; phylum Actinomycetota; class Acidimicrobiia; order Acidimicrobiales; family UBA8592; genus CAVQUE01. The sequence continues at coordinate 172,610 of JBKAGO010000070.1, read as the reverse complement.
AGGGCGGGGCGGTCGCAGCGGGCATGCTCATCGCCACGGGGGCCTGGCGGGTGTTCCTCGACGCGGACGGCGCGACGCCTCCCGGCGAGATCGACAAGCTGCTCGGCGCCGCCATCGGTCGTCCCCGCAGCGTCGCGATCGCGTCGCTGCGCGTTCCCGGCGCCGAGGTCGTCCGGTCCCAGACCGCGCTGCGCTCGGCGGCGGGGCGTATCGGCAACGCGATCATCCGGGGCGCGGTGTTGCCGGGTGTGCGCGACAGCCAGCGCGGGGCGAAGCTGTTCCCCGGCCCGGTCGCCGATCGGGTCTTCGAAGACATGCGGACCACCGGGTGGGCCTTCGACATCGACGCCCTGGCGCGATGCAGGGCGATCGGCTACGAGATCGTCGAGATACCCGTGCGCTGGCACCACGTCGACGGCGGGGTGGTGCGGCCGAGTTCCTATCTGTGGACCCTCTGCGAGGTCTGGTCGATCCGTCGGTCGCTGCGCGCCGACGGCATCGGCAGGCACACCGTCGGAGCACAACGGCGCCGGACGCCGGGCCTGCGCCCGCTCCGCCGACCCGTGTAGTACCGACCTGGCGCTGTGCGACAGCCCGCCGTAGCCGGCGGGATCAGCCCCCGGCGACGAGCGCAGGGACGGCGTCGCGGGCCATCTCGACGATGGGCTGGGGCCAGATCCCGAACGCCACGGTGAAGGCCACGGTGACAACCAGCACGATGGCCGCACCGACCGGGATGGGCATCGCCGAGCGGGCCTCGGCCACCTCGGCATCGTCCATGTCGTCGCCGTCGAGCCAGGCGCTCACCATGATCCGCAGATACAGATAGGCAGCGATGACCGCCGAGAGCATGGCGATGATGGCGAGCGGGAACGAGCGTGCGTCGACCGCGGCCTCGATCACGTAGAACTTCGCGAAGAACCCCGACGTGAAGGGCACGCCCGCCTGACCCAGCAGGAACACGGTGAGGGCCACCGCGAGCAGCGGCCGCGACCGCGACAGGCCCTTGAGGTCGCTCACGGCGGTGCGGGAGTCGCCGGGACCGGCGACCAGGGTGATCACCGCAAAGCTGCCGATGACCATGAAGGTGTAGGCCGCCAGATAGAAGAGCACCGCCGATGTGCCCTCGCCGGTCGCGGCCTCGATGCCCACCAGCATGTAGCCGGCGTGGCTGATCGAGGAGTACGCCAGCATCCGCTTGACGTCGGTCTGCACGATCGCCAGCAGCGAACCGACCAGCAGGGTCGCGATGGCGAGTGCATAGACCAGCGGCTGCCAGTCGGTGCGGTAGTCGCCGAAGGTCACGACGAACACCCGGATCAGCGCGGCGAAGCCCGCGATCTTCACGCCTGAGGCCATGTAGGCGACGACCGGGGTGGGCGCGCCCTGGTAGACGTCGGGTTGCCACGAATGGAACGGCACGGCGGCGACCTTGAAGCCGAGCCCGACGAGCAGGAGCGCGAACCCGGCGAGCAGCAGGGCGTTCTCGGTGAGGATGAACTCGGCCAGGAACGCCTGGATGGCGATCAGGTTGGTCGAGCCGGTGGCGCCGTACACCAGGGCGATGCCGTAGAGCAGGAACGCCGACGACAGCGCACCGAGCACGAAGTACTTCAGGCCGGCTTCCTGGGACTCGATGCGACGCAGGTGCATCGCTGCCATCACGTAGACCGCGAGCGACAGGATCTCGAGGCCGAGGAACAACACGATGAGGTCGTTGGCGCTCGCCATGATGACGCCGCCGGCGACCGACAGCGTGGCCAACACATGGAACTCGATACGGGCCAGGCCTTCGCGTTCGAGGTAGTCGTCGGCGAGCAACGCGACCAGCGCCAACGCAGCACCGAGCAGCATCGTCGCGAAGACCGAGAAGCCGTCGACGCCGTAGGCGCTGGCGAGCGTCGAGAAGGCGCCGCGGTCGTCGTCCTGTACCCGGATCCACAGCGGAATGGCCGCGACCATCGTTGCGATGCCCGCGGCGAAGGTCCACAGCATCGGGAACCATGCCGGCAGCCGGTCCCGGGCGACCGTCATCACCGTCAGCAGCAACACTGCCGCAGCGGACAAGATGATGAGCGGCATGAGGCCCGACCAGGCGACATCGGGGATGTCGCCGGGGCCGAGAGTGTCGGTCTGTGCGAGCAGGGGGATCATTCCTCGCCCTCCTCGCCGCCGTGGCTCTCGTGGAAGTCCTCGACGACCTCGGCCATCGTCGAGGTCGTCACGACCGTCGGGACGGGTTCGTCGAAGTCCTCGACCTGGGCCTCGACATGGGCGACCAGGCGGTCGACTGCGGGCTCCATGCGCTCGAGCATCGGCTTGGGATACACGCCGAGGAACACGATGCCGACGAGTAACGGGGCGATGACGAGCCCCTCCCAGGGAGTGAGCTCCTTCATCACGGGATGCTTCTCCCCCGGCGTGCCGTGGAAGACACGCTGGTAGGCCCACAACAGGTACAGCGCGGCGATGACGACACCGGTGGCGGCGACGACCGCCCACCAGCGGTGCGCGGTGAACGCACCGAGGAGCGCCAGGAACTCACCGACGAAGCCGTTGAGCCCGGGCAGACCGACCGACGACAACATGACCAGGGTGAAGACACCGGCGAACACCGGTGCGGATTTCTGGAAGCCGCCCATCTCGGCGATCTGGCGGGTGTGGAGGCGGTCGTACATCCAGCCGACCAGCAGGAACAGCGCTCCCGTCGAGAGGCCGTGGTTGATCATCTGCGCGATGCCGCCCTGCAGGCCCTGGGTGTTGAGCGAGAACATGCCCAACACGATGAAGCCGAGGTGTGCCACCGACGAGTACGCCACCAGGCGTTTCAGGTCGGATTGCATCGTGGCCACGACCGCGCCGTACACGATGCCGATGACGCCCAGCGTCAAGAGCAGCGGCGCGAAGAACGTGGAGGCCTCGGGGAAGAGATAGATCCCGAAGCGGATGAAGCCGTAGGTGCCGAGCTTCAACATGACGCCGGCGAGGATGACCGAGCCCGCCGTCGGGGCCTCGGTGTGGGCGTCGGGCAGCCAGGTGTGCACCGGGAAGAGCGGCACCTTGATGGCGAAGGCGATGGCGAAGCCGAGGAACAGCCATCGTGCCGTCGACTGGGCGATGGCGGGGTTCTCGGCGATGGCGACGAGGTCGAAGGTGAGGTCGGTGCCGGCCTCGCGTGCGTGCAGCAGCACCAACGACAAGATGCTGACCAGCATCAACGCCGATCCGAACATCGTGTACAGGAAGAACTTGGTCGCTGCGTACGTGGCGTTGCCGTGACCCCACCGGCCGATGAGGAAGTACATCGGGACCAGCACGATCTCGAAGAACACGAAGAACATGAACAGGTCGAGCGCCACGAAGACACCCATGCAGCCCGCCTGCAACAGCAACAGCCACGCGTAGTACGGCTTGTGGTCGTGGCCGGGATCGACGGCGACCATCACCAGCGGGAACAACAGACCGGTGAGGACCACCAGGAACAACGAGATCCCGTCGATACCCGCGACCCAGCCGATGCCCAGGTCGCTGATCCACTGCTGCGACGAGGTGAACTGGAAGCCGTCGTCGGCGGTGTCGAAGGTCGCGAGGACATAGACGCTGATGGCGCCGACCACCGACGAGAACAGCACCGCCAACAGCTGGTGCAAACCCACCCGCGAGCGGGGCACCAGTGCGACGACCAGCGCCCCGACCGCCGGGAGCAGGACCAGAGCCGGGATGACCGGGAACGAGACGTCGGTGGTGGCGGCGAGCACGGAGGAGAACATGGTGGCACTCATCTAGAACGACGTCCTCGTGACGAAATACGTGACCAGGACGACGGTGCCCAACACCACGGCGAGCGCGTAGTTGCGGACCAGCCCGGTCTGGGTCGCCCGGAGGCGTGTGCCCACGGTCTCGGTGACCCGACCGGTGCCGGTGACGACCCCGTCGATGATCGTCCTGTCGAACCAGGCGACCAGTTCGAAGAACCGGCGGCCGGGCCCACCCATGAAGTCGGTGACCGTCTCGTCGTAGCGCCAACCCCGGGCCAGGATCGGGAGCTCGATCGAGCGAGGGTCGACCTGGCGACGCAGATACACCGCGGCTGCGGCGAGGATGCCGACCAGCCCACCGGCGATGGCGGCGAAGGCCAGGATCCACTTGGTCGTGCCGGCCACGGTGACCTTCACCTCGTTCTCGAAGAGCACCGGCTCGAGCCAGATACCGAGGAAGTGCACGTCCTTGCTGAACGGCAGCTGCATGAACCCGGCGACTGCGGCCAGGCCCGCCAGCGCCACCAATGGGACCCACATCAGCCACGGGGACTCGTGCGGATGGACCTCGTGGTGGTGCTCGTCGTGCGCGTGGCCGTGGTCGTCGGAGTCGGCCATGGCGAGGACGCCCTCGGGGTCCTCGAGGTCGTCACCGATCGCGGTGTCGGTCCCGGGACCGGCATGGGCCGGCACGGGCTCGTTCCAGCGGGCCTCACCGAAGAACGTCATGAAGACGAGACGGCTCATGTAGAACGCCGTGAGGATCGCGGCGATCAACAACAGCACCCACATCACGATGTTGTCGTTGTAGGCCGACAGCAGGACCTCGTCCTTGGACCAGAAGCCGCTGAAGGGCGGCACGCCCGAGATGGCCAACCAGCCCACGATGAAGGTGGCGCTGGTGATGGGCATGGCCTTGCGCAGGGCGCCGTAGCGGCGCATGTCCTGCTCCTCGTGCATCCCGTGGATGACCGACCCGGCTCCGAGGAACAGCAGCGCCTTGAAGAAGGCGTGGGTGATCATGTGGAAGATCGCGGCCACGTAGAGACCCGTACCGACGGCGACGAACATGAATCCCAGCTGGGAGACCGTCGAGTAGGCGAGGACCTTCTTGATGTCGTTCTGGGCGACCGCGATGGTGGCCGCGAACAGGGCGGTGAACAGACCGACCCAGGCGATCAGATCGGTCGACCAGGCGGCGGCCTCGGCGATGACCGGGTTCATGCGCACCAGCAGGTAGACACCGGAGGTCACCATGGTCGCAGCGTGGATCAGCGCCGACACGGGCGTGGGGCCCGCCATGGCGTCGGGGAGCCACAGGTACAGCGGGAACTGGGCGCTCTTGCCGGCGGCGCCGACGAACAACAACACGACGATGGCCGTCGCGGTCGACTCGGCCATACCGGCGTCGGCGATGGAGGCGAAGATGTCGCCGAAGTTCAGCGAGCCCACCGTGAAGAACAGCAGGAACATGGCGAGCATGAACCCGAGATCGCCGACCCGGTTGGTGACGAAGGCCTTCTTGCCGGCGCTGGCGTTGGCTTCTTCACCGAACCAGAACGAGATCAGGAAGTAGCTGCAGGCACCCACGCCTTCCCAGCCGAGGAAGACGACCAGGAGGTTGTCGCCCAGCACCAGCATCAGCATCGAGAACACGAACAGGTTCAGGTAGAGGAAGAACTTCGAGAAGTTCGGGTCCCCGTGCATGTAGCCGATGGCGTAGAGATGGATGAGCGCGCCGACCCCGGTGACGAACAGCGCCATGGTGATCGACAACGGGTCGGCCAGGAATCCGAAGTCGACGCTGAGCTCGCCGGCGGGGATCCACTCGAACAGCGTCAGCTCGTAGACGCGGTCCTGTGGGTCGCGGCCGAGCATCGCGAAGAACACGGCGGCCGATGCGGCGAACGAGCCGCCCACCATCGCGGTGGCAAGCCAGCCCGCGAGCGGTTCGCCCAGGCGCCGGCCCGCGACCACCAGGATCGCGAACCCGAGCAGGGGAAGGCCAGGGATGAGCCAGAGCATCTGTTCCATGGTCAGCCCCTCAGTACCGCTATGTCGTCGGCGGTCGCCTTGGGTCGACGACGGGTGATCGCCACCACGATCGCCAGCCCGATCACCACTTCGGCTGCGGCGACGACCAATACGAAGAAGACCGATATCTGGCCGCTGAGGTCACCGAGCTCCCGACCGAATGCGACGAAGGCGATGTTGACAGCGTTGAGCATCAGCTCGACGCACATGAACATCACGAGGGGGTTGCGCCGGACCAGCAGCCCCACCGCACCGAGCACGAACAACAGTGCCGAGAGCGTGAGGTAGTAGCTGGTGGTGATGGTGAGGGCGAAGGCCATCAGTTGGCCGCCCTCTCGGGATCACCGTCGGGGTCGTCGGCACCGGCAGCCTCGGACGTGTCGACGTCGGCGTCGGGGTCGCGACGGCCGGCGAGCGGCCAGGGGACCTCCACATCGGGCAGCGGTGCGAGCTCTCCGGAGGGCTTGCGGGCCAGGATCACGGCGCCGATGACCGCCACGGTCAACAACAGGGCGGTGATCTCGAAGGCGAAGACGTAATCGGTGAACAGCACCCGAGCCAGCTGGCGGATGTTGTCCTCGGGAGCGATCGTGACGCCGTCGACCTCGGTCGCCTCCTCGATGGGATGGGCGGGGGGAACGGCGGTTCCGGTCACGTCGCCGCTGAACGCAGCGCCGATGATGACCACCAGCAACAACATGGCGGCGCCGGCGAGCAGCGCCAGCTGGCGTTGACCGATGACGGGATCGAACGAGACGTCCTCGTCCCGGTCGACGCCGATCAACATGATCACGAACAGGAACAGCACCACGATGGCGCCGGCATAGACGATGACCTGCACAGCGGCGAGGAAGTACGCCTCCATGTCGACGAACAACACCGCGACGCCGAACAGGGTCATCACCAACGACAACGCCGAGTGCACGGGGTTGCGCATCACGATGACGCCCACGCCACCGGCGAGGATGATCGCCGCGGAGACGAAGAAGACCGCCGCGTCGATCAATGTCGCCCCTCTCCCCCGGCATCGGCCGGCGCGTGCTCGTCGTGTCCGTGGCCGTCGTCCGCGACGGGCTCGGGCCCGGCTGCGAGATCATCGGCTGTCTGGCCCAGCTCGGGCCGGCGGACACCGTAGCCGAGCTCGCCGCTCCATCCGACACGACCTTCATAGGCGGCCGATCCCGAAGGCGATGTGGCCCGCATCCACGCCGAGGTGTGCTGGTCCTCGCCCGGACGCCAGTCCTCCCATGGCAGCTGCTTGGGCATCCCGTCGTCGCCGACGACGAGCTCCTCTTTGGTGTAGATCGCCTGCTCGCGGCTGGTGAAGGAGAACTCGAAGAGCTTGCTCTCGGTGATCGCCTGGGTGGGGCACGCCTCGACACAGAGGTCGCAGTGGATGCAGCGCAGGTAGTTGATCTCGTAGATGAACCCGTAGCGCTCGCCCGGCGAGGTCGGATCCTCGGGATCGTTGTCGGCGCCACGCACGTAGATGCAGCGCGCGGGGCAGACGCCTGCGCACAGCTCACAGCCGATGCACTTCTCCATGCCGTCCTCGTAGCGATTGAGGACGTGACGCCCGTGGAGGCGCTCGGGCTTGGGCGACTTCTCCTTCGGATAGTCCGTCGTGACGGTCGCGCCCGTCGCCGAGGATTTGTTCAGCTTCCGGATGGTGACGCCGAATCCCTTCAGCCCGTCGAAGACGCCCATCAGCACGACCTCCCGTCGGTGGTGCAGCTCTGCGATGTCATCCGAATGCCTCTTCACCGTCGAGTTGTCTGCGGCGTTGCCCGGACCGGACACCGGCGAACAACAGCGATGCCAGCAGCGCCATCACGACCAGCGACACGCCGACCACGACGAGACGCTCACCGAAGCTGTCCCATCCCCGGTCGACGAAGACGTCGATGGTGGCCAGCAGCATCACCCAGCCGAGCGCGAGGGGGATGAGGATCTTCCAGCCGAGGTCCATCAGCTGGTCGTAGCGCAGGCGGGGCAAGGTACCCCGCAGCCAGATGAAGGTGCACAAGAAGGCGAAGAGCTTCAGGAAGAACCAGACGAAGCCCCAGACCGCCGCGGGCAGGATGCCCAGATCCGGTCCGGCCGGGCCCCCGAAGAACAGGGTGACCATGACCGCCGACATCGTGATGACGTTCATGAACTCGGCGAGGAAGAAGAGTGCGAAGCGGATCGAGCTGTACTCGGTGTGGAATCCGCCGACGATCTCCTGCTCGGCCTCGACGAGATCGAACGGCGGCCGGTTGAGCTCGGCGGTGGTCGCGATGAAGAACACGATGAACGGCACGATGCCGGTGGCGAGCAGGTTCCAGTTGTCGAACCCGCCGGTCTGGCCCAACGCGATCTCGTGGGTGGAGAGGCTGCCCGACTGCAGGAGGACGGCGACGAGCGCCAGGCCGAGAGCGGCCTCGTAGCTGACCATCTGCGCCGATGCCCGCACCGAGCCGAGCAGTGGGTACTTCGATCCCGACGACCAGCCCGCGAGCATGATGCCGTAGACCGCGACCGACGACATCGCCAGGACGAAGAGGATGCCCATGTGCGGATCGGCGACCTGGACGAAGGTCTCGACGCCGAACCAGCTGACCGTGCCGTCGCCGCCGTCGCTGAAGTCGCCGGCGATCGGGACGACCGAGAACACCAGGAACGCCGGCACCAGCGACAGGTAGGGCGCCAGCTTGAACACGAAGCGGTCGGCCTGATCGGGGATCAGATCTTCCTTGAAGAACAGCTTGATGCCGTCGGCCAGGGTCTGGAGGATGCCGAAGGGACCGGCCCGGTTGGGGCCGATGCGGTTCTGCATGTCGGAGATGAACTTGCGCTCCCACCAGATCATCAACATGACCGACACCATCAGGCCGGCGAACGCGACGAGCACCTTGATGGCGACGATGAGCGCCACCTTCCAGGTGTCGACATCGGCGAGGAAGAGCGGGTCGAGGCCCGACAGCACCCGCATCACGACGCGCTGCTCGCCGCTATACGGACATCGACGCTGGGGGCGTCGGCCACGATGAGACGGCGGGCATCGACGTCGGCGCGGTTGTGGTCGATCACAGCGACTCCCCTGGGGACCCCGTCATCGGCGACGACGGCGACGTCGACGCTACCCGCCGGCGACGTGACACGGACCGACGCTCCTGTTGCGACACCGAGACGATCGAAGTCGTAGCGGTTGACCCGTAGCTGGCCGGGTCCGGCGAGGCCTGCCATGTGCGACGCGTTGGCCACCATCGTGCCCTGGTCGTACATCTTGCGACGGGCCACGAGGCGCAGCGAGTACGCATCGACGGGCTCGATCGCGACCGTGCCCCTGGGGGCCGCGAACGCGACCCGGCCGGTGGCGGTGATCAAGATGCCGTCGGGCGCAGCGTCGATGGCGGCGGCGTCGATGTCGCGGTGGACCGCCGATCGGGGCCCGAGTTCGGCCCAGATGTCGCCCGGGTTCTCGACTCCGAGGTCGGCACCCATGGTGAGGGCCAACTCGGCTGCGATCATCCAGTCGGGGCGAGCCGTACCCGGCGGGGTGACCTTCTGGCGGATGGCGCTGATGCGGCCTTCGAGGTTGGTGTGGCTGCCCGAGTTCTCGGTGAATGCCGCAGCGGGGAACACGATGTCGGCGAGCGCCACGGAGTCGTTGGCGAACAGGTCGACGGCGATGACGGTGCCGACCGCGTCGAGCGCAGCGGCTGCGGTGTCGGCGTCGAGGGCATCGCGAACGGGGTCGGCGCCGAGCAGGAACAACACGTCGATGTCGCCGGCGGCGGCAGCCGCCAGGATGCCCGGCGTGTCGAGTCCCGCGGTGGCGGGCAGGTTGGGCCAGACGTCGGCAAAGGCGCTGCGACCGGCATCGAGGGTGGTGCGCCCGGGCAACAGGCCCGGGCTCAGCCCCATGTCGAGCGCGCCCATCACGTTGCCGCGGCGCACCGCGGGGAGGAAGCGGACGCCGTCGAGGTCGGCGAGCGCAGCCGCGGCCTCGAGCGTGGCGTCGGCCGACTCGGCGACCGAGCCCCGGCCGATGACGACGGTGAGGGGACGCCCGGCGATCAGATCGCGGACCTCGGAGATGGCGTCGGTGGGTACCCCACCGACGGCGCCGGCCAGTTCGCCGCTCACGATGGCGCGAGCGACGGCGCCGACCTCGCCCGGACGGGCGTGCAGCGCAGCCGCGGCGACATCGGCCAGGCCGGTGGCCGCCGGGGTCATCTCGATGAGGGAGACCCCGCCGTTGGTGGCCGCATCGCGCAGGCGCAGGTACAGCGAGCCCAGCTCTTCCTTCGGATCGGGACCGAGGAGGATGACCGCGCCGCCGTCCTGGCAGGCTTCGGCGATCGTCGCCCGGGGCAGGCCGAGCAGGGCGTGTGCGGGGAGCTCGTCACCGAGCTGGGCGTCGACGTGGTCGGTGCCCACGATGCCTTTCGCCAGCTTGGCCCACAGGTACTGCGCCTCGTTGGTGAGGCGGGCGCCACCGATGAACGCGACCCGTGCAGGGTCGGCCGCCGAGACGGCCTCGGCCGCGGCACGCAGGGCCTGACCCCAACCGGCCGCGACGAGCTCGTCACCGTCGGGGTCGGGCTGGTTCAGGCCCGTGCCGCGCACCAGCGGCATGCTCAGGCGCTGATCGCTCTGGAGGGACTCGAACGCGAAGCGTTCCTTGTCGGCGAGCCAACCCCAGTTGACGGCGTCGGAGTCGACGCCCAGGAACCGCAGCACCTGATTGCGCGACGACTGCACGGCGATGCGGTCGCCCATGGCGTTGGGGTAGGTGCTCTCGATCTCCTCGAGATCCCAGGGGCGGGCCTTGAAGCGATAGGGCTTGGCCGTGAGCGCCCCGACCGGGCAGATCTGGACGGTGTTCCCGCTGAAGTACGAGGCGAAGGGCTCGTCGGGGAAGGTGTTGACCTGGGTCTGGTTGCCGCGGTCGATGAAGTGGATCAACGGATCGCCGGCGACCTCTTTGGCAAAGCGGGTGCACCGGTCACAGAGAATGCAGCGCTCCCGGTCGAGGTACACGTTGTCGTTGATCGGTATGGGCTTCTCGAAGTGCCGCTTCTCTTCGACGAAACGGGACTCGCCGGGCCCGTAGGCCATCGTCTGATCCTGCAGCGGGCACTCGCCGCCCTTGTCGCAGACCGGGCAGTCGAGGGGATGGTTGACGAGCAGGAACTCGAGCACCCCGTCCTGGGCCTTCTTGGTGACGTCGGACTCGGTTTCGACGACCATGTTGTCGCTCACGGTGAGCATGCAGCTCGGCTGCAGCGCCGGTCCACGCCCGGTGTCGACCTCGACGATGCACATCCGGCACATGCCCACCGGCTTCATGCGCGGGTGGTAGCAGAAGCGTGGGATGTAGACGCCTGCGTCCTCACACGCGTCGATGAGCAGCGAGTCCGGGTCGGCGGCGATGGGCTGGCCGTTCACCGTGAGGGTGACGGTCTCGGGCGGTCCCTCGACAGCGGTCATGCGGCACCTCGGTCGGGTTCTGCGGCGGCGGCGCCTGCCAGGTCCGGGGCATCGCTGCCGATGGCCACGGCCACCGGAATGAGCGCGGGCCGGGTGATGTAGGCCTCGAACTCCTCGCGATGGCGCGTGATGGCCGACGAGATCGGCGACACCGCGGACGGGCCCAGCGGGCAGATGGTGGTCTGTTTCGGCGGCCAGGCGATGCCCGGCGAGATGTTGTCGCACACATCGAGCAGGAGCTCGAGATCGCTCGGACGGCCGTTGCCGTCGATGATCCGCTGGAGGATCTTCTCCAGCCAGGAGGTCCCCTCCCGACACGGTGTGCACTTGCCGCAGGACTCGCGGGCGAAGAAGCGCACGAGGTTGTGACAGGCCTTGACGATGTCGGTGGTCTCGTCCATCACGACGATGGCACCCGAGCCCAGCATCGAGCCGGCCCGGTCCACGGTGCCCTTCTCGAGGGGCAGATCGAGGTGCTCCTCGAAGAACCACGGGGCCGACGCGCCGCCGGGGATGAAGGCCTTGAGGGCTCGATCGTCGCGGATACCGCCCGCGTACTCCTCGCCCATGATGATGTCGCGGAAGGTCGTGGTGCCGAACTCGACCTCGAACACGCCTGGGGTCTTGACATGGCCCGACACCGCGAAGATCCGGGTGCCCGTCGACTGCTCGCCGCCGATGGCAGCGAAGTCGCTGCCGCCGTGCTGGACGATCCACGGGATGTTCGACAGTGTCTCGACGTTGTTGACGATGGTCGGCTTGCCGTAGAGACCCACCGCAGCCGGGAAGTACGGGGGCTTGAGACGGGGCATGCCCCGGTTGCCCTCGAGGCTCTCGATGAGTGCGGTCTCCTCGCCGACGATGTAGGCACCGGCACCCCAGTGGAGCACGACGTCGACCGACAGTTCGGTGCCGAGGATGTTCTTGCCGACATAGCCGGCGTCGTAGGCCTCGTTCAGCGCAGCGGCCACACGCTCCTGGGCGTGGGCCATCTCGCCGCGGATGTACAGGAAGCACTGGGTCAGCCCGAGTGCGTAGCACGCGATGACACAACCCTCGATCAGCTGATGGGGGTCGCGCTCCATCAGGATCCGGTCCTTGTAGGTGCCGGGCTCGGACTCGTCGCCGTTGACGACGAGATAACGGGGCCAGACACCCGGTGGGCAGAAGCCCCACTTGATGCCGGCGGGGAAACCAGCACCGCCGCGTCCGAGCAGACTGGCGGCCTTGACCTCTTCGTGCACCTGTTGGGGGGTGATCTCGAGGGCCCGCTTGAGGCCCTGGTAGCCGCCGGTGCGCTCGTAGCCGGCGATGGTGTGACCGTCGGTCACGTCCCAGCGGGCGGTGGTGATGCGTTGGGTCATGATGCTGCCTCCTGGCCCTTCGGGCCGGGCCGGCGGGCCACGTTCCTCACGAGCTCGTCACTCATGATCGTGCCTCGGCGTTACGGGCGAGCCATTCGGGCTCGGCGGCCCCTTCGACCATCGACGGCCCGGCGGCCCGATCGGCGGGGATGGACTGGCGGACCTTGGCGAGGGTGCCGTGGGGCGGCACATCGGGCCGACGCCCGCCGGCGAGGTCGTCGAGCAGGCGATCGAGGTCGCCGATGCTCACCTTGTTCTCGTAGCGGTAGTTGACCTGCAGACACGGCGCCTCGGTACAGGCGGCGATGCACTCCACGCCCTCGACGGTGAAAGTCCCGTCGGGGGTGGTGCCGCCACCTTTGACGCCGAGGCGTTCCTCGGCGTGATGCAACAGCTCGTCGGCGCCGAGCAGGTGGCAGGAGATCCCGTGGCAGATGTTGACATGGTAGGTCCCGACCGGATGGCGCTTGAACATCTCGTAGAAGCTGCACGTGCCGAGTACCTCGGCGGCGGTGACCTCGACCAGTTCGGCGATGTGGGCCATGGCCTCGTCGGTCACCCAGCCGTCCTGCTCCTGGGCGAGATGCAGCAACGGGATGAGCGCGGACTTCTTGCGGGGGTACCGGCCGATGATCTCGTGCGCGAGGCGTTCGTTGTCGGCATTGAGTCGGCTCATCGTGTCGCCTCCTGTCCCTGCGGGACGGGCCGGCGGGCCACGCTCCTCGCTCGCTCGTCGCTCATCGGTCGACCTCGCCCATGATCGGGTCGACCGTCGAGATGACCGCGACGGCGTCGGCCACCAGCGAGTCGGCCATCATGTGGGGGAGCACCTGGAGGTTCACGAAGCTCGGGCCCCGGATGTGCATGCGGTAGGGGTGGGAACCTCCGTCGGAGACCATGTAGCAACCGAGCTCACCGCGGGGTGACTCGATGGCGACATACACCTCGCCCTCGGGCACCTTGAAGCCCTCGGTGAAGATCTTGAAGTGGTGGATGAGCGCTTCCATCGACTCGTCGATCCTCGCCCGTGGCGGCGGGGTGACCTTCTTGTCCTGGACGCGGTAGTCGCCGGGCGGCATCTTGTCGACGATCTGGCGCACGATGCGGATGGACTCGCGGATCTCGTTGAGGCGAATGGCGTAGCGATCGAAGCAGTCGCCGTAGGAACCGACGAGGACGTCGAAGTCGACCTGGTCGTAGGCCAGGTACGGCATGTCGCGACGGAGGTCCCACGCGTAGCCGGTCGACCGCAGCAGCGGCCCGGTGACCCCGAGCGCCAGGCATTCGGCGGTGTTGACGACGCCGACGCCCTGGAGTCGCTCACGCCAGATCGGCTGGCCGGTGAGGAGGTCGTCGAACTCGTCGAGACGCTCGGGGAGGGTGTCGATGATCTTCATGACGTCGTCGCGCCAGCCGTCGGGCAGATCCACAGCGACACCGCCGGGGCGGATGTAGTTGTGGTTCATGCGCAGGCCCGTGATCTTCTCGAACAGGCGCAGCATCTCCTCGCGCTCACGCCAGCCGTAGATCATCATGCCGACCGCGCCGATGTCCATGCCGTTTGTGGCCTGGAACAGCAGGTGCGAGCTCATGCGATTGAGCTCGCACATGAGCATCCGGATCCACACGGCGCGTTCGGGCACCTCGATGCCGAGGAGTTCCTCGGTGGCCATCGAGAAGACGAGCTCGTTGAACAGCGGCGACGAGTAGTCCATGCGGGTGACGTTGGTCGGCCCCTGCAGGTAGCTGAGCTCCTCGCCGGTCTTCTCCATGCCGGTGTGGAGGTAGCCGATGACGGGCTTGCAGCGCCGCACGGTCTCGCCTTCGAGTTCGAGCATCAGGCGCAACACACCGTGGGTGGACGGGTGCTGGGGGCCCATGTTCATGATCATCCGACGATCGTCGGGTTCGCGTTCGAAGGCCGCTGCTTGGGCCTCGGACAGACGCAGGACCGCGCTGGTCTCGTCGCGCAGTCGGACCCGGCTGTCGTCGCCCAGATCGGGCGGCGTTCCGTCGGAGGTGGCGGACACGGGTAGGTCGGTGGTCGTCATGGGATGAACCTCGTCACCGGGGGCCGGGGGCGCCCTTGAACTGGACGGGAATGCGACCCACGGAGAAGTCCTTGCGCAGTGGGTGTCCTTCCCAGGTCTCGGGCATCAGGATGCGGGTGGGGTCGGGGTGGCCGTCGAAGGTGATGCCGAACATGTCGTACACCTCTCGCTCGAGGGCTTCGGTCCCGGGGTGGAGATCGAACAGCGACGGCACGATGGCGTCGTCTTCGGGGACCTGGACGCGCAACCGGATGCGCTGACGCCGGGCGTGCGAGAGCAGTCCGACGACGACCTCGAAGCGTTCGGGTTCGATACCGGCGGGCAGATCCCGACGTGGCGACACCGAGTAGTCCACCGCTGTCACGTCGATGCAGATGTCGAAGCCCTCGTCGCCGAGGGCGCGGACGGTCTCGATCAGCTGCTCCCGGGTGGGGTGCAGGACCTCCTGGCCCCGCGACCAGCTGACGGGCACGCCATGGCGCGTCTCGACCTCGACGGACTCACCCTCGGCGCCGTCTGCGGCCGCCTCGGTTTCATCGGTTGCTGCGTCTTGTGCCACCGTCGTTCCTCATTCCTCGTGGCCACCCACATCATCGCCCACCGCACGCGCCGCTGCCGGGGACCATGTGCCCTTCGGGACATCACGCCGCGGTCAGCGGCTGATCACGACCTGCGTTGCCGTCTGGCCGTCGCGCTGTTCGACCATGATCCCCGCACCCCCGCCTCCGGCCTGGCGGCGCTGGGTGAGCTCGCCGTCCTCGACCTTGGCATGCAGCGTGAGGATCGCGTGCATCAGCGTCTCGGGGCCCGGCGGGCACCCGGGCGCATAGACGTCGACGGGGACGATCTGGTCGACGCCCTGCACCAGCGCGTAGTTGTTGAACATGCCACCGCTGCTGGCGCACACACCCATCGAGATGACCCACTTGGGCTCCATCATCTGGTCGTGGATCTGACGCAGCACCGGGGCCATCTTCTGCGACACCCGACCGGCGACGATCATCAGGTCGGCCTGGCGTGGCGATGCGCGGAAGACCTCCATGCCCCAGCGCGACAGGTCGTAGTGCGCGGATCCGGTGGCCATCATCTCGAGTGCGCAGCACGCCAGGCCGAAGGTGGCCGGCCACATGCTGCGGCTACGCGACCACTTGACCAGATCTTCGAGACGACCGGTCAAGAAGTTGTGGTCGAGGCCTTCCAGCCCGTGATCGGCGACCTTGCCGACCTCGCCGATGATCGGGAGCGACGGCATCAGGCTGCCTCGGTCTCGACGGGCGCGTTCTCCTGGAACCGGCCCTCGTGACCGACACGGCGCACGGTGCTGTTCGCGGTGCGGGCAGGATCGACCAGTTCCTGGCGTCGGGCGCGATTGACGGGGCCCCAGTCGATGGCGCCATTGCCGATCAGGTACACGAACGACTCGAACACGGCGAAGGCGAAGATCAACATGGCGACCAGACCGAAGAGGCCGAGCTCGCCGAAGATGGTGGCCCAGGGGTACAAGAAGATGATCTCGATGTCGAAGACGATGAAGATCATGGCGACCAGGAAGAACTTCACGGGAAAGCGCTCGGGCGTGTCCTGGGTGGGGACGATGCCGCACTCGTAGGGAGCCGTCTTGGCCAGCGTCGAGCGTCGAGGCGCGAAGAGCCGAGAGGCGATGAAGCTGATCGCAGCGAAGAGCACCCCGAGGATGATCAGGGCCAGGATCGGTAGGTACTGTCCGAGCACTCAGTTACCTCCGGTGTCGCAGCTCATCGGGCCGCCGTAGCGGGGTCCCACTCGTCGAGCCGTTGACGCAGTTCCTTGTCGCGGGTGTGCATCATCCAGCAGATCGCCAGGAACAGGATCAACGAGCCGATGGTCGTGAGCGCTGCGGGCAGCCGCCGGGTGCCGAGGTCGCGTTCCATGACCACCGAGATGATCTGACCGCTCTGATCGACCTCGGGGAACGGTGGTGGCTGCCCCGGCAGTGCTTCCTTGTCGAGGGTGGGCGCGACCTGCACCACGATGGTGTTGGTCGGGTGCCAGAACAACACCGTGTTGCGGATCTCGTTCCACACCCGGTCGATCACACTGTCGCTGGCCCGGTCCGGCTTGCCACCCTTCTGGAAGGTGTTGAGGACCAGGAACTGGCCGCTGTTGTCGAACGGGTCGATCGACGACTCGTTCAAGAACGCGTCGGCGGTGGACTGGGCCTCGCCGGCTTCGGCGTTGGAGATCAACGTCCAGCCGCGCGCGTCGACGACGCCGTCTTCCTTGCCCGCCTCGATCAGCTCGGGCGACACCGACGCCACCGCACTCAGGGTGAGCTGGGCGTCGCGCCGGAACTCGTCGTCGAGAGTGGTGTCGATGCGCTCCTGCAGTGCCTCTTCGTCCAGGAAGCGGGGATCGTCGGGATCGAGCGCCTCGTTCGCGGCGATGAGGTTCTCGGTGATGGTCTCGGCGTCGATGGCCAGCAACTCGCCGAGTTCCTCGCTGAGGCACCAGGGCCGATCAGCGGGCGCCTCGTAGAACTGGTCGAGGGAGTGGACGCCTTCGGGGTCGACGACGCGGGTGCGCTGGAGCTCGACGGTTGCCTCGACGAGACCCGGGCAGAAGGTGGAGACCAGCGTCGGGGCATCGACGAGGGTGGCGTCGCCGAGATCGTTGACGCTGCCGGTGGCCGCCGAGGAGAGGTCGCCGAAGACGATCTCCTTGGGCTCCCATGTCGGCGTGGTGCCGATGAGGCCGAACCCGTAGATCCACCACACGGCACCCATGATGAACATCCAGCCGAAGAAGCCGGCCAGCGCGTTGAGCGAACCGACCCGGTTGCCGATGTTGGTGGTCAACAGCAGCCAGACGCTGCCGAAGAGCACGGTGCCGCCGACGAGCACGACGAGCACGCCCCGGATCTCGGGCTCCCAGGAGATGCCGGCCAGGATCATCGCGGCATCGCCTGCCGCTGCCAGGACAGATGCCCCGATCATTCGAGTCCCCTCTCATAGGCCACGATCGCGGCGATCTGGTCCTCGGTCAGCGTCGCCCCGCTCAGGTCCGTGGCCGATTGGCCGTACCCGGGCATCTGGCCTCCGTCGCACACGCCGTTGAGGCCGTACTGGAGATTGTTCTCGCAACCGCCGCTGATGAAGCGCTGCATCGACTCGGGCGAAGCGAACGAGTCGGAGACGCCGATCAGGCTCGGTCCGAACCCACCGCTTCCGGGGATCTCGGCCGGGACCAGTCCTTCGAGTTCCGGACTGGCTTCGAGGACCGCGCCCGAGCCCCACGACCAACCAGCGGTGTGGCAGCGCGCACAGTTGTAGGCGCCCCCGCTCGCGCTGTTGTTGAACAGGAGCCCGCCGTAGGCCTCGATGTCTTCTTGCTCGAGCGTCACGAGGTAGCCGTCGAGGGCTTCCTGCTGAGCCGTCCGGTTGGCCTCGATCTCCTCGATCGACGCATCTCCGGAGGCAGTCAACTCGGCCTCCTCCTCGAGGAGGTCGCCGAAGCCCGGTATCAGCTCGTTGTAGACGGCGTAGATCTCGCGCTGCGCTTCGCGCGCGGCCACGATGTCGGCCGCACTGGCACCGTCGTCGAGGCTCGCCGTCTCGAACAGCTCGGGATTCTCCTCACGCGGTATGGCGAAGACCGCGTCACGCAGACCCTGCTGGACGTTCGCCTGCATCTCCTCGGGCGTCAGCTGGATGGTTCGCATCCAGGTGACGAGCTCCTCGAGCTGCTGCGACGTGAGCGGTCCGCCGCCCGGGCCGCCCCATGCCGGCATCGGGGACTGCGGCCGCCCCCAGTCGAGGACGTAGGTGATCTCTTCCTCGCTGTAGCGGTAGAAGATGGTGTTGAGCGCCGGCGCCGACCATGACGCCGTCGTCACGAAGCGTCCCTGCTCGTCGAGCACGGTGTAGGCAGCAGCGCCACCGACGCCATTGGCGCCGTGGCATTGTGCGCAGAGGGCTTCGTACTGCTCGCCGCCCCGGCTCACCCATGCGGCATCGACCTTGTCCACGAACCCCTCGTGGCGTCCTGGCTCACCGAGCCAGTAGAGCGGCAGGGCCAGCGCGATGATCGCCAGGGTGCCCACCCCGAATGCGAGCGACAGGTCGAGCTTCTTGGTCTCGAGCTGGGCATCGTCGAAGTAGGGCTTGCGATTCGGAGCGAGCTCGAGCTCGGCACCGATCTCGTCCTTTCCGGTCGAGAACACATTGACCAACACGTAGACCACGAAGGCCACGCCGACGGTCAGGGCGATGACCAGACCGATCGTTCGTTGAGTCGAGTTGGCGAGGATGAGCATTGGGTCCATTTCCGCGATGAGTCGGTGGGCTGGTCAGCGCCCGGATCAGTGGCTGGATTCGCCGAGACAGCTGGGGCCTTCTGGTTCCTGGCCCGTGGTGTTGGTGCCCAGCGGGGGGCCCTGGATGATCGTGCCGGTATCGACGATGAAGTGGTTGTCGGCCGAGACCGACATGGCGAAGCGGTCCATGCCACGGGGAGCTGGTCCACCGCGACGCTCGCCGACACGGTTGTACTGCGTGCCGTGGCAGGGGCACTCGAACCACTGCGATGTCAGGCACTCGGGCACGCGGCAGCCGAGGTGCGGGCACTTCTGGAACAGCGCGACGAGACCGGCGCGCATGCCGTTGAGTTCGGGGTCGGAGTAGACGCCCTCGGCCTTGGTGATGGCGGTGGCGGGATAGCGGGTGACCCACATGCGCCCCTCGGGCACGTACAGGAACCCGTTGGCTCCGTCGATGTTGGCCTCGATGTCCTGGATGAGGCCGACGTCGATCTCCGAACCGAAGCCGCCGCCCCCGCCGCCGCCGTAGAAGAAGGCGACGATCGCCGCACCGAAACTGGTGATCGACAGGCCCATCAGGCCGATGATGCTGCGGTTCAGGAACTGACGGCGAGCGACACCGATGGCCTCGTCGTCGGGTGGGATCCACGGCACAGGTGCACCGGAACCCACGAGCTCGAGTTCGGCGGGATCGCGCCGGGCGAGCGCTGCGGCACGCTCGACCTCGCGGCCGGTGACGACTGCGGCAACAGGCTCTTCGACGTCGTCGGCAGCCGTCGTGGTGGCCGTGGCGCCTCTGCCACGATCACGCTGACGCGTCTCGCGCGACAAGTTGCCCTGGGCGCGTTCGGCGTCGGAGCGTCGGGTCGAGGCGAACACGACGATACCGACGAGCACGACGATGACGGGGATGATGATCGCGAGCAATTCCATTGGTCGCTCCTAACGGACGCCGCCGCACCGCGGTGCGGAGGCGCTGTGGGTTGGTGAAGGTGAGGGCATCACAGCTCGAAGAAGATGCCTTCGGCCCAGGGGTAGATGAAGTTGAAGCCCGGGCCACGGAAGAACGAGCCGATCATGGTCAGCACGGCCCAGAACATGAGGTGGATCGTCATCAGCGAGACGATGAACTTGCGATCCTCGGGCTTGTTCGACGGGTTGCGGTCCGCGTAGGGCGCCAGGATCAACAGGAACAGGGCGATGCCCGGGAGCGTCACGCCGGCGACCATCGGGTGGAACAGCGTGAGGAGTTCCTGGAGGCCGAGGAAGTACCACGGAGCCTTCGACGGGTTGGGCGTCTCGTTGAAGTTGGCGAGCTCGAGCAACGGTGCGTTGACGAAGATCGAGAAGATGAGCGTGAACGCGGTGACCGCCAGCGCGGCTGCGAACTCGACGATCAGCAGATGCGGCCAGACGTGGACCTTGTCGACGGGCTTGAGCTTGACGTCTTGGATGGAGCCGGACTTGACGACCGTCAAGAGGCGCTGGGTGTGACCACCGGGTCCGCTGGCGACCGGTGGCGGCGCTGCTGCCGCTACCGCACCACCGCCGGCTGTGGCCGCAGGTGGCGCCGTCGTGGTGGCGACGGCACCCGACGCCCGGTCGCGGGCCGACTTCGACCGCTCGAGGAGGTGCGCAGGGATCTTGCTCTCGGCGGCAGCGTCGCCCGATGCGGCCGCTGCAGTGGATCCGGCGTCGACGGCCTCGGGCTCGTCGGCCGGGCCGGCGGCACGCTCTCGTGCCGCCTGGGCCCTCTTGAGGAGATGCTCGGGAACTTCGGTCATGGTGGTCCTTTCCCGGGTGCCCTACAGGGGACCCGAGATTCCTCCGTCCTTGCGAACTCGCCAGAAGTGGATCGCCATGAAGATGACGATCACGAACGGCAGCATCAGCACGTGCAGCACGTACCAGCGCAGCAGTGTGTCGGTGCCGATCTCGACGCCTCCCAGGAGCACGAAGCGCACCTGGTCGCCGAACACGGGCGTGAAGCCCATCATGTTGGTTCCCACCGTCACAGCCCACAGCGCCAGCTGATCCCACGGCAACAGGTAGCCGGTGAACGACAGCAGCAGCGTGAGCGTCAACAAGATGACACCGATGACCCAGTTGAACTCCCGCGGCGCCTTGTAGGCACCGTGGTAGAAGACCCGAGCCATGTGCAGGAACACCGACAACACCATCAGGTGGGCGGCCCATCGGTGCATGTTGCGCACGAGCAGGCCGAAGGTCACCGAGGTCTGGAGGGTGTAGATGTCCTCCCAGGCCTGGGCCGCGGTGGGCCGGTAGAAGAACATCAGGAAGATGCCGGTGACGGTCAGCAGGATGAACAGGAAGAAGCTGAGCCCGCCGAGGCACAGCGTGTAGCTGACCTTGACCGCGTGACGCTTCACCTTCACCGGGTGGAGGTGGTACAGCACGCTGTTCATGATCACGTATGACCGGTTACGAGGGCTGTCCGAGTAGCCCTTGCGGAAGATGGAGCCTGGCCGGAAGATCGAGTTCCAGGCCTGGGAACTCTGGACCTGGTCGGTGAGGTTGCTGGCGCTCTTGCTGAGCCGCTCGCTCAAGGGTTGCTTGGGCACGCTTTGGGTCCTCGTGTGTCGTCTGCGGGTCGGAGCGGGTTGATTCGTACGAACTCGGTTTTAGGCCAGACGCATGCCGTAGCCATAACCGTGGCTCGGCATTCTCTGGTGGACGTCGCCGACGGCGGTCGGATCGCCGATCTTGCCGAGGATGATGACACCTGTCGGGCAGCGGTCGACGCAGAGTGCACACCGGGTGCACACATCGTCGTCGATCGTGAAGATGACGTGATCGTTGGGGTCGGAGCCGGGGAGCTCGGTACCGATGGCCTCGTCGATGGCGCCCGGCGCGACCATGTGGATGCACTTCCACGGGCAGATGTCCACGCAGCCCTCGCACATGATGCACTCGGACTGGTCGATGTGGATGAACTGCTTGGGCTTGACCGCCTGCGACAGCCAGGCGGCATCGACTTCCTGGAGGACGTAATCGTCGCGGAACTCCGGCATCGGCGGGTTGGCATCGGTACCCATCGGCTACACCCCTTCCCTGACCAGTGGTCGGCCGTAGGTGGACTGTTCGACCTGCTCGGTGGGAGCGACCTTGCCCCGGCCCTGCCACACGAAGAACATCGCGACGTTGCCGGCGAGGATGAGCCCGTAGATGGTCACGGCGAAGATGTCGCGAATCACGAGGTAGGTGACCTGGAACGGCAGGATCCACGAGAGGATGCCCTCGCCGTTGGTGAAACCGAGACCGGTGGGGCCGACGACGAGGCGGTCGACACGCCAGGCGAGTTCGTTGTCGGCGTAGACCAGGAACTGGTGCGGGACGATGCCGTACACCCAGAACAGCAGGAAGAAGACGTACATCGCCCCGACGTTCGCCTCACCCCATGACAGCGGCGCGTCGGCGGGCCGGCGCTTGGCGAACTCGAGGATGCCGGCGGTCAGCACGACGCCGATGATCCAGCTCAGCGTGAACGCCGTGTTCATGTAGAAGGGATCCTGGCCGTTCTGGTCGCTCGTGAGCCAGACCCAGAGCGTCAGGATCCCGAACAGGGCGACCGTGGCGCCGAGCATGGCGCCGTAGACCTTCAACACGGCGATGTCGATGGGCCGTTTCTGGGCCACGCGTTGCTCTCCTCGTGAAACCGATCACAAATCAGTGTACCCCTGCGGTAGCGGCACACCCGGTCGTCTGGTCTACCACTTCGCCGAACGACCCGACACATCGTCGCACCCGCTGGGCCGCGCGTCGGCCATCCCTGGCCGAGTCACCGCCGGGGCGATCCGGGGCCGCGACCCCGACGGCTTGCTGCGCTACCGTCTCGGAGGCGTACAGTCTGCGATCGTGGTTCGTGGTGAGTGCCGGCGCGCAGCGATGCGGGCCGGCGGGCACCCCGGACCGAACCCACGATCGACCGCCACGCCGACGGAGGCATCGCGTTGACCGAAGTACCCGACTATCTCCTGCAGCGCTCACGTGAGCGCCGCGCTGCGCTCGGCCTGTCGACCGGCGACGGCGGCGATGCGGCCGCTCCGGCGGCCGACGCCGGCGAGTCGGCACCGGTTCCGGCCACGACGGCCGCCGCCACACCGGCACCCGTCGCCGACAGCGCGACCGAGATCGAGACCTACGAACCACCGGCACCCATCGCCCCCTGGGTCGCTGCAGCGAAGTCCCGAAAGAAGATCCCCGTCTGGATGGCGCCGGTGGCGCTGTTCCTGCCGATCTGGGGCTTTCTGGTCTACGGCACCCTCGAGGAGCCCACCCGCGAAGCTGCCGGTCCCATCGCCGCAGGATCCGGGATCTACTCGAACTGCGCCTCGTGTCATGGTGCCGGCGGTGGCGGCGGTGTCGGCTACCAGCTCAACGACGGTGAGGTACTGCTCACCTTCCCCGATGTCGCATCGCACGTCGCCTGGGTCGTCAACGGATCACCTGCGGCAGGTACGCCCTATGGCAATCCGGACCGTCCCGGCGGCCAGCGCATCTCCGGTGCTCTCGGCAGCCAGATGCCGGCCTTCGCGTCGTTGGGCGGCCTCGAGGTCCTCGAGGTGACGCTCTACAATCGGGTCTCGCACGGCCAACAGCCCGAAGAAGACCTCGAGCCGTGGGTCCTCTGGGCCGAGAGCGGCACCGTGCCCGACTGGGAGCAGGGCGTCCTCCCCCAGCAGATCGAGGCCGACTTCCAGGAGTTCCTCTCCACGAATCCCGAGGCGGCCGCCATGGTCGAGGAGATGGCCGCAGCCGAGTGAGCCCGGCGGCTGCCCCGGCGGCCGCATCCACTCAGCCCGGGCCGCCGACGGCGCGGCGGATCTGCACGGCGACGTCGGGGCCGACGATCGCCTCGATCTCGTCCGCCAGCCGGTCCACGACCGGTTCCGATCCCACGTAGGTCTCGTGGGCCTCGACGCACCACGAGGCCATCGATGCGCCTCCGCTCCCCCAGTCGTCGCGTCGCCAGCGCCGCAGGGTCGCGGTCGGACGGCCATCGGCGTCGACGCCGCGGTCGACGCGCAGCGGCAGCTGCCAGCACACCGACGGTTTCCAGTCGAGGGGTGACTCGCCTGCCGCCTCTGCGGCGATGTGCAGTGCGCAGCCGTGACCGCCGGCGAAGCCCGGGCGGTTGAGGAACACGCAGGCACCGTCGACGACCCGCGTCGACCGGCGTCGCTCGTCGGCGAACACGCCGTCGGCGGCGGCGACGGCGTGGTGTTCGAAGTGTTCGGGTTCGCAGAACGCGGCCAGGGCGCTGATGCGCATGGCCTCGTCATCGTCGAGCAGCTCCGCACCTTCGGAACAGCACCCCAGGCCGAGTTCGGGGGCCGCGGTGTTGCCGATGCCCGGGCATCCCCGGTCCCAGATGCAGGTCCAGTGCGAGGCGAGGAAGCCCCGATCGATCGACCACACGGTGCCGTCGACGGGATCGACCGCGGCCACCTCCGGCGGACGATCCTCCGGGATCGGGCCGTCGGGCGTCATCGTTCGCTCCGGACGAGTCGGAGGACGTCGCGCATCGGGATCCTGCTGCCGGTGCGCAGGAGCGTGAACTCGTACACCCGCCCGGCCAGCCCCCACACGAACCAGGACGCGGCGACCAACAGACCGATCGCCGCGGCGACCTCCCAGACTGCCGCGTCGCCCGACGCGACCCGGATCGGCAGCACGAAGGGCGAGGTGAACGGCACGATCGACGCCGTACGTGCCAGCAGCGAGTCCGGCGTCTCGGCGGTGACGAAGCCCAGGATGTAGCCGGCGAAGAGCGGCACCATGATCGGCAGCATGATCTGCTGGGCGTCTTCCTGGCGCGACACCAACGATCCGGCCAGAGCGAACAGCAGTGCGTAGAACCAGAACCCGCCGATGAAGGTCACCGCCACCAGCGGGATGGCCGCCACCGTCGAACCCGACACGTCGACGGCGTCGGTGGCCACGAGCGCCGCCAGCGCACCGGCGAGGACCACCAGCAGCTGCACGATGGCGAGCGCTGCGACGCCGAGCACCTTGCCGGCCAACAGATCGGTGGCCCGGACGTGGGACAACAACACCTCGACCACCCGGCTGCTCTTCTCCTCGACCACACCGAGCACCACGAGCGAGCCATAGGACTGGATGCCGATGAACGTCAGGATCGCTGCGAGGAACCCGACCCCGGCGCCGAGATCCGCCGGGGCGTCGGGGTCGTCGACCACCCGCTCGCCCACCGGAGCGGGCGTCAGGAGCCCTTCGACCTCCGCGGGCTCGAGGCCGAGCTCGCCGCCTCGTTCGACGGCATCGAGCTCGGCCAGGATCGACCGGATGACGAACGAGAGCTCGGCGTCGATCTCGCCCGGCCACACGAGCTGGTCGGGTCGCACCACGACATCGGCCCGAGCGAGATCGACGGTCTCGTCGCCGGTCGCTTCGATCACCGTGACGTCGAACCGGGAGCGGCTCGGGTCGCCGAGCAACGCCTCCAATCCGGAGTCGACGCCGGGCCCGACGGCCACCGTCGCGTCGATGCGCTCGACCGCCCCGTCGCCGCCGTCGAGCGCTGCAACCATGATGACGCCGAACACCACGAGCACCAACAACAGCGCGGTGATGATCTGCCAGGTCCGCGAACGTGCACGCACGAGGATCTCTCGTTTCGCGATCTCACCGATCACGGCGGCGTCTCACCCATCGGTGCAGGCAGCGACGAGTCGACGAGCTCGATGAACACCTCGTCGAGCGACGGCGGTGCGTAGCTGATCGCCGAGAGCGCACCCACGGCACCCGCAGCCTCCATGATCGCCCCCGGCGGCGTGCCGGTCGGCACGGCGAACACGCTGCGCCCGGGGGTGCAGCGGATGGCCCTGACGTCGACGCGCTCGGGCATCCACTCGATGCTGCGGTCCTCGAAGCCGATGTCGACGATGCGTTCGGCCGAGGCCGCACGGAGATCCTGCACGGTTCCCTCGGCGATGGTGCGGCCCCGGGCGATGATGCTGACGTCCTCGCAGAGGTCCTGCACGAGCTCGAGCTGATGGCTCGAGAAGACCACGGCCACGCCTGCCTCGACCTGCTCGACGATGATGCGTTGGAGGTTGGCCACCGCGACCGGGTCGAGACCGGCGAAGGGCTCGTCGAGGATGAGCAGCTTCGGTGTGTGCACGAGGGCCACGGCCAGCTGGACGCGCTGCTGGTTACCCACCGACAGAGCCTGCACCAGATCGTCACGACGGTCGCCCAGGCCGACTCGATCGACCCACTTCGTCGCCGCGGCATCGGCATGGGCTCGCTCGAGACCGGCGAGACGACCGAAGTAGGCGACCTGTTCGTGGACCCGCATGCGGGCGTACAGGCCGCGTTCCTGGGGGAGATAGCCGATGGCCCGGCGGGCCTCGTCGCCGACGGGCCGACCGCCCCAGGTGACGGTGCCGGCGTCGAGTTCGACGAGGCGCAGTACGGCCCGCATGGTGGTGGTCTTGCCGGAGCCATTGGGGCCCAGGAAGCCGAGGAGGCGGCCGGGTTCGACGCGCAGGTGCACCCCGTCGAGGGCGACGACGTCGCCGTAGCGCTTGCGGAGGCCGCTGACCTCGAGGGTTTCCGTCACGCCCCGAGGCTAACCAGGGCCGCGTCCTGCGAATCCCCGAAGACACCTGCACCTGCGACGCCTGGCTGTCAGACTCGCGGGCGCACGGCTTCGCGTGCTGTCGAGAGAGGACCCCCACCATGATCGACCTGACCGTGTTCCCCGAGTGGAAAGCCGTTGCGGGCCATCAGGGCATCGTCGCCGACCTCCACCTGCGCGAGCTGTTCGCCAGCAACCCCGGCCGTGCCGAGTCGATGACCGTCGACGCGGTCGACGTCCACATCGACTGGTCGAAGCACCGCGTCACCGACGAGACGCTGGGGCTGCTGGTCGCGCTCGCCGAGCGGGCCGACGTACCCGAACGGATCGCCGCCATGTTCGCCGGCGAGCGGATCAACACCACCGAGGACCGCGCCGTGCTGCACACGGCCCTGCGGGCGCCCGCCGATGCCACCATCGAGGTCGACGGCGTCGACGTCGTACCCGGCGTGCACGAGGTGCTGGCGAAGGCAGGAGCGTTCGCCGAGGCCGTGCGCGACGGCTCCTGGCGCGGTCACACGGGCGAGCGGATCGCCACGGTCGTCAACATCGGGATCGGCGGTTCGGATCTCGGGCCGGTCATGGCGTACGAAGCCCTGCGATCCCATCGCCACGAGAGCATCGAGTGCCGCTTCGTGTCGAACATCGACGGGGCCGACCTGGTCGGCGCGACGGCCGGTCTCGACCCGGCGACGACGCTGTTCATCGTGAGCTCGAAGACGTTCACCACCATCGAGACCATCACCAACGCGAAGAGCGCCCGCCGGTGGCTCATCGAGGGTCTGGGCGACCCGGCCGCGGTGGCGAAGCACTTCGTCGCCGTGTCCACCAACGAACACGAGGTGGTCGAGTTCGGGATCGACCCGGCCAACATGTTCGGGTTCTGGGACTGGGTCGGCGGCCGCTACTCGATGGATTCGGCCATCGGGCTGAGCCTGATGATCGCCGTCGGCGCCGAGGCGTTCGGCGAGATGCTCGCCGGGTTCCACGCCATGGACACCCACTTCCGCACCGCACCGCTGGCCGAGAACGCACCCGTGATCCTGGCGCTGCTCGGCATCTGGTACCGGAACTTCTTCGGGTGGTCGACCCACGCCGTGCTCCCCTACGCCGCCGACCTGCACCGTTTCGCGGCGTACCTGCAACAGCTCGACATGGAGAGCAACGGCAAGCAGGTGCGCCTCGACGGCACCCCCGTGACGTGCGAAACGGGCCCGATCATCTGGGGCGAGCCCGGCACCAATGGCCAGCACGCGTTCTACCAACTGCTCCACCAGGGGACGACCATCGTGCCGGCCGACGTGATCGTCGTGGCCCGTCCCGCCGACGAGGTGCCCGTCGAGGGCGGCGTCGGCGACCAGCACGACCTGCTGGTGGCCAACGCACTGGCCCAGACCCGGGCGCTGGCCTTCGGCCGCACCGCAGAGGAGGTGCGAGCGCTGGGCGTGGCCGAAGAGCTCGTGGCCCACAAGACGTTCCCGGGGAACCGTCCGACCACGACGATCATGGTGCCGGAGCTGTCGCCGTCGGTGCTCGGCCAGCTCGTCGCCCTCTACGAGCACAAGGTGTTCGTGCAGGGCGTGATCTGGCAGATCAATTCGTTCGACCAGTGGGGCGTGGAGCTCGGCAAGGTCCTGGCCACCGAGATCGCCCCCGACCTCACCGCCGACACCGCGTCTCCGAGCCACGACGCGTCGACCAACGCCCTCATCGCCCGGTATCCCGCGGACTTCCGCGCGCCGAAAGCTGCTCTGGCACGTTTCGGCGAGAACCGCTGAACCTGCCGAGACGCGCCCTGGTCAGCCGAGGCTCGGGCTGCTCGGGCTGCGGACTCGGGCGGTCGCGCTACTCAGGCCTGCTCAGGCCAGCGTTGCCGCGACCTCGTGGGCGGCCTCGATGGTGGCGTCGATGACCTCGTCGGTGTGGGCCAGGCTGGGGAACAGCGCCTCGTAGGCGCCGGGAGCCAGGGCGAACCCGCGCTCGAGCATGCCGTGGAAGAACCGGGGGTACGTCCCGTTGTCCGCCGCGGCCTGGGCCTCGTCGAAGTTCGTGGGCTGGTCGGCGCAGAAGAACAGCCCCACCAACGGCCCCACCCTCGGGACGATGGCCGTCACGCCCGCAGCGTCGAACGCCGCGGCCATGCCGTCGGCCAGGCGTTTCGCCGTGGCCTCGAGCTGCCCATAGGCGGCATCGTCGAGCAGGCGCAGCTGCGCGAGACCCGCTGCGGTGGCCAGAGGGTTCCCCGACAGGGTGCCGGCCTGGTAGACCCCGCCGAGGGGCGCGACGTGCGCCATGACCTCGCGGCTGGCCCCGTAGGCGCCGACGGGCAGCCCGCCGCCGATGACCTTGCCGAAGCACCACACGTCGGGCCGCACCCCGTACCAGGCGGTGGCGCCGCCGCGGGCCAGACGGAACCCGGTGATGACCTCGTCGAACAACAACAGCACACCCGCTGCGTCGCACGCCTCGCGCAACTCCTGCAGGAAGCCCTCACGCGGTGGCACCAGCCCCATGTTCGCGGGCAGCGGCTCGACGGCGAGCACGGCGATGGAGTCGTCGAGCTCCGGCACCACGTTCCATGGCACCACGACCGTGTCGGCGACCGCCGAGACAGGCACCCCGTCGCAGCCCGACAGGCCCTGCTGGGCCACGCCGCTGCCGCCGGCGGCGAGGAGCGCGTCGGCATGGCCGTGGTAATGGCCCGCGAACTTCATGATCTTGTCCCGACCGGTAACGCCACGTGCCAGGCGGATGGCCGACATCGCGGCCTCGGTCCCGCTCGACACCAGACGCACCATCTCGAGGCCGTCGATACGGTCGCAGAGCTCCTCGGCCATCTCGATCTCGCCGAGCGTCGGGGCCCCGTAGGAGGTGCCTTTCGCCGCCGCCGACGCGATCGCCTCGAGGACGGCCGGGTGGGCGTGGCCCAAGATGCCGGGCCCGTAGCTCATCACGTAGTCGACGTAGCGGCGGCCCTCGACGTCGAAGACGTAGGGGCCCTCGGCCCGTTCGACGAAGTACGGCGTGCCGCCCACCGAGCGGAACGAACGCACGGGCGAGTTGACCCCGCCGGGCATGACGCGCTGGGCGCGCGTGAAGAGGGTTTCGTTGGTGGTCACGACGACCTCCCGGGTCAGGAGCGGGACAGCCGGTCGGCCATCTCGCGGGCGAAATAGGTGAGGATCATGTCGGCGCCGGCGCGCTTGACGGCGGTGAGCTGCTCGAGCGCCACCACGTCGCCGTCGATCCAGCCGCGGGCATCCGCGGCCTTGATCATCGCGTACTCGCCGGACACGTGATATGCCGCGATGGGAACGTCGAGGCGGGCGCGGGCGGTGGCGATGACGTCGAGGTAGGTGACGGCGGGCTTGACCATCACGATGTCGGCTCCCTCGGCGAGGTCGAGGTCGATCTCGCGCTGGGCCTCGCGGGCGTTGCGCCAGTCCTGCTGGTAGCCCTTGCGGTCGCCGCCGTCGGCGATGGTGACGTCGACCGCGTCGCGGAACGGGCCGTAGAGGCCCGACGCGTACTTGGCGGCGTAGGCGCAGATCGGGATGTCGAGGTGGCCGGCGCCGTCGAGCGCCGCGCGGATGGTCGCGACCTGCCCGTCCATCATCCCGCTGGGGGCCACGACGTCGGCACCGGCGTCGGCCTGGGCCACGGCGATGCGGGCGTAGAGCTCGAGGGTGGCGTCGTTGTCGACACTGCCGTTGCCGTCGACGATGCCGCAGTGGCCGTGGTCGGTGTACTCATCGACGCAGAGGTCGGCCATGACCACCAGGTCGTGGTGGTCGCCGGCGAGGTCGCGCAGCGCCAGCTGCACGATGCCGTCGGGGTCCCACGCGCCCGAGCCGGTGGGGTCCTTCTTCGCGGGCACCCCGAAGAGGATGACCGCGGGCACACCGGCAGCTACCAGTGCGTCCACCTCGGCGCGCAACGAGTCGCGGGTGTGTTGGACGACGCCCGGCAGCGATTCGATGGGGACGGGCTCGTCGATACCTTCACGCACGAACAGCGGAGCGACGAGATCGTCGACCCCCAGGCGGGTCTCGGCAACCAGCCGACGCATGGCGGGGCTGCGGCGGAGTCGGCGGGGGCGGTCCTGGGGGAAGGTCACGGCGCGCAGTGTAGGACGTGGCCCGAGCGGCCCGTGAGCGCAGCGAACAAGAGCGGGAGGCGACGGGTCGGCCCGGCGGCGGGCCGAGGCAGGAGCGAGCGCTCAGCCGTCGATCGCCAACATGCCGCTCACCAGCATGCTCTCGGCGAGCTGGGCCATCGTGGCGATGGTGGTGAACATGGCGTCGGTCTGGGCCCGCTCGGGATCGAGGCCACCGATCATCTCGATGCCGAGGAACAGCGCCGAGATGGCCATCGCGAGCTGCTGGCGCGGCAGCATGGCAGCCATGGGGTGACCGCCCAGCGGCGACGACTCGATGGCACGCTCGACCACTTCGGCGATCAGCTGGTTCCAGGCGTCGATGTGTTCGAACAACGCAGGGCCCATCTCGGGGTCACGCATGGCGCCGGCGAAGGACTGGGCGAGGACCGTGACCTCGCCCGAGCTCCGGTCGTGTTCGAAGAGGTCGCGGGCGACCTCGATGAGCTCGGTGAGGCTGGTCGTGGCGAGCAGCGGGGCCCGATATCGCTCGAGGCGGCGGCGGCTCAGCTCGCCGACCGCGGCGACGATGGCCTCGTCGACGCTGCCGAAGTGGTAGAAGATCAGCGCCTGGTTGAAGTCGCCGTGGCGGGCGATGGTACGGGCGCTCGCACCGACGATGCCTTCGCTCTGCAGCGTGTCGAGGGTGGCGTCGAGGATCCTGGCACGGGTCTCTTCTCCCGACACCGATGCACGACGTTTGGCCTTTGCCACCGAGCCCTCCTCTCGACACTCACGTTCTGGGACCGACGATGTATGTTCGCACGTCGCCGCAACGATGGCGTGGTCCAGCACGAGATGCCGTGGATCAGGCCTCGACTGCGGTGGGGCCCCCGTGATCGCACAGTGCCGCGACGAGGCCATCGATGGTGTGCACCTCGGCCTCGACCGCCACCTCGATGCCGAGCGAGCGGGCGGTGTCGGCGGTGATGGGACCGATGCAGGCCACGACGGACGGCAGCGGGTCGGTGCCGAGCGCAGCGACGGTGTTGGAGACCGTCGACGACGACGTGAACGTGATGGTGTCGGCGGCTGCGATGCGAGCCCGCTGGTCGTCGGTGATCTCGGCCGGCACCGTGCGATAGGCGGCGACGACGTCCACGTGCCAGCCGGCGGCGGCGAGACCCTCGGGGAGGACGTCGCGGGCCTCGGCGGCCCGGGCCAGCAGGACGCGGCCGCCAACGGCCGGCGGGGCGGGGAACGCCTCGAGGAGACCCTCGGCGACGAAGCGTTCGGGCACGAGATCGGCCTCGATGTTGTGGGCGCGCAACGCCGCTGCGGTACCCGGACCGATGGCGGCGACCTCGACCCCGGCCAGGGCGCGGGCGTCGCGGAGCTGGGCACACACGCGGTCGGCCCCGTTGGGCGACGTGAGGACCAACCAGTCGTAGGTGTCGATGGCACCGAGGGCGTTGCGCAGCGCCGCGCCACCGTCGTCGGGGTCGACGATCTCGATGGCGGGGACCTGCACGACATCGGCACCGAGGCGGCGCAGGCGATGCGCCAACGACGACGCCTGCGTGCGGGTACGGGTGACCACGATCCGTCGCCCGAACAGCGGGAGCTGCTCGAACCAGCCGACGTCGACCGCCGCGACCGCACCGACGACGATGGTCGACGGTGATGCGAGCTCGTGGTCGCCGAGCGTCGCGAGCGTGGCCCGGATGGTCGTCTGCTCGGGTCGGGTTCCCCAGCGCACGGCTGCGGCGGGGGTGTCCGGCGAGAGCCCGCCCGCCTCGAGGGCCGCGGCGATCTTCGGCCACCGGCCCACGCCCATCAACACGACGATGGTGCCACCCAGCCGGGCCGCGGCCTCCCAGTCGATGGACGTCTCCTTGGTCGGATCCTCGTGGCCGGTGATGACGGTGAACGCCGTGGACGAATAGCGCAGGGTCACCGGGATCCCTGCTGCGGCGGGTGCGGCGATGGCCGAGGTGATGCCCGGGACGACCTCGAAGTCGATGCCGGCGTCGGCCAGCACCATGCATTCCTCCGCGCCCCGGGCGAAGACGAAGGGATCGCCGCCCTTGAGACGCACGACGCAACCGCCGCGCCCGCCGTGCTCGACGAGGAGGTCGTTGATGGCGTCCTGGGGTACCGACGGCCCGCCGGGGGTCTTGCCGACGCCGATGAGCTCGGCGTGGTCCGGCGCGAGCTCCAACAGGTCGGCGACCGACAGCCGGTCGTAGATGACCACGTCGGCGGCGGCGAGCACCTCGGCGCCGCGCACGGTCAACAGTCCGGGGTCGCCGGGGCCGGCGCCAACGAGGTAGACGGTCATGTCCGAGAGCGTACGGGGCAGCGGGCGCCGGTGGCCCGGACCCAGCCCGGAGGCCTCGATCAGCGACGGGGTCCCAGGAGTGCCCGACCGCCGCCGTCGAGGAGCGCGGTGGCGGCCTCGGAGCCGAGCCGGACGCCATCGAGACCGCGGCGCTCGTCGCGCAGCACGGTCGTGCCGTCCTCGGCGGCGAGCAGCGAGCGCAGCGTGATCTCGGCTCCGGGGGCCTCGGCGGTGGCGTGCGCCGCCGCCGGGAGATCGCAATCGCCGCCGAGCGTCGCGAGGAACGCCCGCTCGGCGTCGGTGAGGCGGTGGGCCTCGACATCGTCGATGGTGCCCAGCAGCGCCAGCGTCGACGCCGCATCGGCGCGGCACTCGACGGCGAGAGCGCCCTGGCCCACCTGGGGCAGCATGACCTCGACGGGCAGCGCCTCCCACACGTCGGGGTCGATGCCCAGACGGACGATGGCTGCCGCCGCCATGACGATGGCGTCGTAGTCGGATGCCTTCCGGAGGCGGGTGGCGATGTTGCCCCGCAGCTCGGAGAACACCAGGTCGGGTCGCAGCGCTGCGAGCTGGGCCCGGCGACGGATCGACCCGGTGGCGACCGACGCCCCCTCGGCGAGATCGGCGAGGCGGGCACCCACCAGGGCATCGCGAACATCGGCGCGCTCGGGCACCGCGGCCAGCACCAGGCCGGGTTCGGTGACCGACGGCAGGTCCTTCATCGAGTGCACAGCGATGTCGGCACGGTGGTCCAGCACCGCGCGCTGGACCTCGGTGACGAACACGCCCTTGCCGCCCATGGCGTGGATGGGGACGTCGAGGCGTTCGT
Source organism: Acidimicrobiales bacterium (assembly GCA_046290435.1). Lineage (GTDB taxonomy): Bacteria > Actinomycetota > Acidimicrobiia > Acidimicrobiales > UBA8592 > CAVQUE01. Next base: position 138,738 of record JBKAGO010000070.1, on the reverse strand, counting down.
CACCGACGGTGGAGACCACGACGGCTTCGACATGCACCCCATGGGGTGCGAGCAACTGCGCCACCCGGTCGGTCTGCCATCGCGCCAGTGGACTGGCCCGGGTAGCGGCCCTGATGGTGGTCACGAGATCAGCGTCCTGGTCGGTGGTGCCCATGGACCGGCGCCATCGGCGGTGGCGTCCGCGGCGGGACGCCGCCGGGTCACAGGTCGAACAGCTCGCGCAGGGCGTCGGCGAGACGCTCGCCACGAGGCGTGCCGGCGGCCTGGTTGAGGCGGACGGTGGGCTCGTGGAGCAGCTTGCCGAGCATGCCCTGGGTGATGGCCTCGACCGCGGCGCGGGCGTCGTCGTCGAGCAGCGCGAGCTTGGCGCCGTGTCGGGCCAGTTCGGCCTGGCGGATGGCCTCGGCATCGCTGCGGAAGGCGGCCACCAACGGGGCGACCTGGCGGGCCGAGGCCAGCTCGAGGTAACGGTCGAGCTCGGCGGCGATGACCTCACGGGCGTTGCCGAGCTCGGCTTCGCGTTCGCGGCGTCCGGCGTCGGCGAACGCGCCGATGTCATCCATGTCGAACAGGGTGACGCCCTCGAGGCCGGCGACCGCGGGGTCGACGTCGCGGGGGACGGCGAGGTCGACGATGAGGAGCGGGCGTCCCTGACGGCGGGCCATGACGGCCGCCATCTCGTCGAGATCGAGCATGAGCGACTGGGCGCCGGTGGAGCTCAGCAGGACGTCGACCTCGTGCAGGGCCATGGTGAGGTCGCCCAGGGCGATGACGTCGCCGCCGACCTGCTCGGCGAGGGCGTGGGCACGATCGAGGCTGCGGTTGGCGAAGGTGATGGCACCGAGCTCGGCAGAGGCCAGTGTCGCGGCCATGCCACGACCCATCTCGCCGGCGCCGAGGACGAGCACCCGCCGGCCCGCAAGGCCTTCCAGGTGGCGATCGGCCATCGCAACCGCAGCGTGGCTGACCGAGGCGATGTTGCGGGAGATGCCGGTGTCGGTGCGGACGGCCTTGCCGACCTCGAGCGCGTGGCGGAACAGCGCGTTGAGTGACGGGCCCACCGTGCCTTCGTCGCGGGCGGTCTCCCATGCCGACTTGACCTGGCGCTGGATCTCGTTCTCGCCGAGGACCGCGGAGTCGAGCCCAGCGGTGACCGAGAAGAGGTGGCGGACCGCTTCGGTGTCGTAGTGCACCGTGACGTGATCGGCGAAGTCCTCGGGGGCGATGTGGGCCGACTCGGCGAGGAAGTCGCGGATGTCCTGGTAGGCGCCGTGGAACTTCTCGGCGTAGGCGTAGACCTCGGTGCGGTTGCACGTGGCGACCAGCACGACCTCGCTGATGTTGCGACGCGCAGAGAGGTCCGCCAGCGCCTTCGGCAGGGCGTCGGGGGTGATCGCGAGCCGCTCGAACAGGTCGAGGGGCATGGTTCGGTTGTTCACTCCGATGACGACGACAGACACGCCTGCAGGCGCTCCTTGGCTTCGACGAGGCGTCCTTCGCGGACGAGTTCAAGCATTCCCGAGTCTAGGGCTTCCTGCCAAGCCAGACCCTCGGACGAAAGTCCCTGATCGCGGATCTCTTCGCGGGCCTCTGCCAGCAGGCCGCAGAGGACTTCGATCTCCGGACCGTAGTCCTGCGAGAGGCGCCGCCGCAGCCACGTGGAGAGTGCAGGGCTGTGTCCCTGGGTGGATGCGGTGAGCAGCACCGGACCGCGTCGGACCCGGCTGGGGAGGGTGAAGTCGCAGTTCGCGGGATCGTCGGCGCTGTTGACCAGCACCCCGGCGGCCCGTCCGTCGGCGAGGATCTGCGCCTGCAGCGCGCCATCGCCGGTGGCGGCGACCACGAGGCGCATGCCGGTGAGGTCCTCGGGCCGGTAGCGGCGACGGATGATCTCGACGCGGTCGGCGAGGGCCTCGACCGGCTCGAACACCTCGGGGGCGACGACGACGATCTCGGCGTCGCAGTCGAGCAGGCCGCCGATCTTCTGGGCGGCGACGGTGCCTGCGCCGACCACGAGGCAGCGGTGGCCGGCGATGCGCAGGTTGATCGGGTAAAGCGGCTCGTCGAGAGGCATGGCGGGTCCGATCAGCTCGCCGTCGGGGGTGCGGCCACGGCGTCGTCGGCAGGCGCCGCCGAGACGGTCTCCCTGCAGTCGACGGCGTCCGGGGCGACGTCTCGGTGGTGGTAGTAGGACAGGACCTGGAGCTCGGAGGCCAGGTCGACCTTGCGGACGATCACGTCGTCGCCCACGGTGATGAGCCCGGGTGCGAAGTTCAAGATGGCCCGCACGCCGGCGGCCACGAGGCGATCGGCGACGCTCTGGGCGGCCGCGGGTGGGGTGGCGATGACGCCGATGGCAACGAGAGGGTCGTCGACGGCGCCGAGAGCGTCGAGGTGGGACACGGTGACCCCGGCCAGTTCGGTGCCGACCTTGGCGGGATCGATGTCGTAGAGGGCCACGACCGGGAAGCCCCGCTCCCGGAATCCCCGATGGCTGGCGAGGGCACGGCCCAGGTTGCCGAGGCCGACGATGGCGACGCCGGTGGACGTCGACAGCCCGAGGCGGGCGGTTATCTCGAACCGGAGGTACTCGACCTCGTAGCCGACGCCGCGGGTGCCGTAGGTTCCGAGGTACGACAGGTCCTTGCGCACCTTCGCTGCATTGACCCCTGCCAGGTCGGCGAGCTGGTCCGACGAAACGGTGGTGACGCCTGCGTCACGGAGATCGCCGAGCACGCGGAGGTACACGGGAAGGCGGCCCACGGTCGCATCGGGGATCCTGCGCTCGGTGGTCATCCGATCCTCATGGCTCTCGTGCTCCGGGATGGACGGCCGGCCTCACCCTGTCTCATCGGACGGCTCTCACGAGAATGAAGCGTAGGGGGACGTTCACGAACGCACAATCGACGGGCGGTCGACGGGTTCGCTCGTCGGCGGCACCGGATCGGCCCGGCGCGGAAGGCGCCGCAGCACCCGCTCGAGCTCCTCGGGGCGGACGAATGCGAGGTAGCCGATGGCCATCGCCGGCAGGAAGAACCCGAGGCGCATCGTGTAATCGAACCCGACATGCAGGCTCAACCCGGCGATGATGGCGAACCATCGGGTCCTTCGGGTCCACAGCAAGAAGGCGAGTGCCAGCTCGATGCCGATCGTGTACCAGGTCATGAGGTTGCCCACGATGAGGTTCTCGCGCACGAATGTCGGCACCCAGAAGCGCTCGAAGTCGACGAGCCCCAGGGCGTAGAGCGCCGCGGTGCCCTCACGCCAGGTGTTGCCGTCGAGCTTGGCGATCGCGGTGGCGGGATACACCACGGTCAGCTGGATCTGGGCGAGACGCACGAACCAGACCGGCCCGACCGGCCAGCGGCGCCCGCCGTCGGGGCCGATCTCGCCGCGCAGGGGCACCGACAGGAACCGGCTGGGCGTGACCACGGCGAACAGGGCCAGATACGCCGTCCAGATGCGCAACATCAGATCGCCGGCGTTGAGCGTGCTGGGAGCGCCGAGCTGCATCGTCATCATGGCGAGCCACAACACCGGGGCGCTGAGGCGGACCCACCATCCGGCCATGACCAGGACCGAGGCGACCACCAACGCCACGAACACCACGACGACCGCCGCGTCGGACCCGAACCACTGGAACAGCGCCAGGCGGTGGTCGGCGTAGCCGGGCTCGGGCAGGAGGCCGTCGTCGAAGTAGAAGGTGGCGAGGTCGGGCGCCATCGACAGCGCCCAGGCCAACGAGCAGGCCCCGATGAGCACGCGCATGGCGGTGACGACCGACATCGATGCCGGCGTGAACCAGAACGACAGCCAGCGGGCGGCGAAGCCGTCGAGGAATCGCACGACGAGACCGGGCCGCGCTGCTGGGGCGTCTGCGATGTCCGCCACGGCGGTGTCTGCGGCGTCGGGCGAGTCGGGCGCGGGCAGGTCGACGGTCATGGTCCCGCCTCGACGTCGACGACATCTGCTCCGCCTGCGGGGTCGATCGGGTGATCGAAGAACTCGACCGAGGTCCACACGCGCTCGGTCCCCGACCCGGGCTCGGGTGTCTCGCTGAATCGACGGATCAGCACCACCCGGGTGACCGGTTCGTCGAACTGGCGGGCCACCCACTCGGCGGTGGGGCGCCAGAGCTCGCTGCGGTCGTCGAGGCGCACCCGCCGCTCCCACTTGCGCCAGCGGTACTCGCGGTAGGCGCCGACGAAGTCGTCACCGTGGGGGAAGACGAACCGCTCGACGCGCCCGTCGGCCAGGGTGACGTCGGCTTCGACCGCGATCGAGGTGGTCGTGGGGTTGGGGGCGAACACCGACCAGCTCTGGTCGAGCGCCAGGGCGTTCATCACGGGACGTACACCGGGGCGCAGCTCGCTGCGCAGCTCCGACGACGGCAGGTTCCAGATGACCAGCGCCACGACCAGGAAACCGAGCACGACCGACGCCACCACCCGCCCCGACGACGAGCCCGCGAACCAGCCGAGGTCGGGGTCCTGCGGCGAGGCGCTCACCATGGGGTCACCACGGCCTGATGTACCCGGCACCTCGTCGACCGGCAGCGGCTCCGGGGAGCACGCGCGGGTTCATGGGGTCAGCCGGCGTCGGCGGCACGCAGCTCGCGGCGTCGCATCTTGCCGAGCGCGCTGCCTCGGGGCAACTCGTCGACGATCTCGACCGACGACGGGCACTTGTAGCGGGCCATGCGGTCGGCGCAGAACGCGATGATCTCGTCCTGGTCGAGGACGGCATCGTCGGCGGCGACGACGAAGGCCTTGACGGCCTCGCCGGTGACGGCATCGCGGACGCCGATCACCGCGGCCTCGGCGATGCCGGGATGGTCGCCGAGCACGCCTTCGACCTCGCCGGGGAAGACGTTGAACCCCGACACCATGATGAGGTCCTTGGTGCGGTCGACGATGTAGAGGTAGCCGTCGTCGTCGACGACACCCACGTCGCCGGTTCGGAGCCACCCATCGGCGGTCAACACCTCGGCGGTGGCCGCTTCGTTCTCCCAGTAGCCGCTGAACACGTTGGCGCCACGCGCGAGGATCTCGCCTTCGTCGCCGACCGGGACGTCGTTGCCCGCCGGATCGACGAGGCGCAGCTCGACCCCCGGAACGGGTCGCCCGACCGATGTCGACGGAGCGCCGGTACCGGCGCCGAGCGTCAGGACCGGTGCCGCCTCGGTGAGCCCATAGCCCTGCGAGAGACGGACACCGAGGCGTTCCTGCACGGCGTTGGCGACCTCGCGGCCGAGCCCGGCCGCACCGGATATGCCGATCCGTACCGAGGCGAAGTCGTCGCGGCCGATCTCGGGATGGTCGGCCCAGGCCTTCCACATCGCCGGCGGGCCCGAGACGACGGTGACCTGATTGTCACGGACCAGCGCGACCGACTGCAACGGGTCGAAGCGCTCGACGAGCACCATCGAGCCCCCGTTGAACAACACCATGGTGAACAGGGCGTTGAGCCCGAGGATGTGGAACATCGGCAGCACGCCGAAGCCGACGTCGTCGCGGTCGACGAGCTCGGACCGGGCGCCGTGGACCTGTTCGAGGTTGGAGACGAGGTTTCGGTGGGTGAGCATGGCCGCCTTGGGCGAGCCTGCGGTTCCGCTGGTGAACAACAACATGGCGAGGTCGTCGGCTTCGCGCTCCACCGCGGTGCGTCCCGGTTCGCCGAGGAAGTCGTCGTAGGCGATGGCATCGGTGACGTTGGCGCCGGGCAGCGCGACGACCGGGGCGTCGATGGCGCACTCGGCGATCGAGGCTGCGGCGGCCGGACCGACCACGACGAGGGCGGGACGCACAGCTGCCATCTCGGTGGACATCTCCGGCGGGGGCGACAGCGGGTTGGCCGGCACGGCCACGGCGCCCGCGTGCAGCGTCCCGAACAGCGCGGTGACGAACCACGGGGTCGTGCCCGCGAAGATCATCACCCGGTCGCCGGGACCGATCCCGAGCTCGACGAGGCCGGCGTGGAACCGGGCTGCGTCTTCGGCGAGCTCGCGGAACGTGATCGTGCGGCCGCGATGCACGAGGGCCGATCGATCCGATCCGGCACGCTCGTCGAGCATCGACAACAAGTTCATGGGACCCTCCGAGACCTGCAGTAGCGGTCGCGTGCGTGACCGGCGACACCTGCGAACGACCACAGTAGCCCTGACGGAGCATCAGACGTCAGGCGGGTCTCGTGTCGCCCCCCGCCGGGGTGTTCGCAGCGCTGCAGCGGCGGTGAGCCGAACAGCCCAGGTGCCGGTGACGATCCTCCGATCTCGATGGGTCGGGTGGCTCAGGCTGGCGCCGATCGGGACGAACGGACCATGGGCGCCGCCGTGCGGGCGCCGACGGGTCCGAGATGAAGTTCCTGGCCGCGTTGATGGTGTCGATGCTCGCGCTCGTCGCGTCCATCACCCCCACCACCGCCCAGGACGACGACGCTGCGGTCCTCGCACCGGTACCGGCCGCCGAGGACGCATTCGTCGCACACCTCAACGCCGCCCGGGCCGAAGCCGGCCTCGAACCCCTCCGACGCGACGACGGCCTGATCGACGCCGCCCGCGGGTGGGCTCGCTGGATGGGCGAACGCCGCGACCTGCGCCATGCCGACGACATCGTCACCGGTGCGCCCGCCGACTGGACCAAGGCCGGCGAGAACGTGGGCCGTGGCGGAACGGTCGATGCCGTGTGGGAGGCCTTCATGGCCAGCCCGTCACACGCCGCGAACGTCCTGGATCCGGCGTTCACGCGCATCGGCGTGGGCGTGGTGCAGACCTCCGACGGCATCTTCTACACCGCACACCGTTTCGCCGGTGCGGTCTCGGATCAGGCGCCGGCCCCTCCCCCACCGACGCCGGAGGAAACCGACCCGCCGCCACCGCCCGATCCGGGATCGGCGCCGGTCGACCTCGACGCTCCCCCGCCGATCGAGCTGGCCTTCGCCGACGACGATGCGCCCGGCGATGACGAGCCGACGTCGTCGGCCGACACTCCCACCGTCGATCCGCGCCGGCTCGCGGCGACGATGCGAATCCTGCTGGCAGCCTCGTCCTGAGCCCGAGCCACGGCTCGGGCTCATGGCCGACCGACGTCAGCGGGCCAGGAAGAACAGCTGCAACACGCTGGCGCCGAGGATGAGGATCAGCAGGATCGCGGTGATCAACGTCGTCCAGGGGCGCATCAGCCCACCTCTCGCGGCCCGCGTCCGAGGGTGACCGGCGTCGAGACGCCGACGACGTCGGCATCGTCGCCCGCGTCGCGCAACTGGACCTGGTCGCCGGCACCGATGCGCAGGTCGTCGGCCGCCGAACCACGGGCCACCGCGATCGCCAACAGGCCGTAGGAGTCGATCAGCAGCCCCACACCGCCGGCGGGGATCTGATCGAAGGTCGTGACCCGCTGCACCCGCCGGGTGAGATCGCCCGCGACGAGCATCAGTCCCGAGCCGAACCCCTCGAGGTCGTCGGGGTCGAGGTTGAGCTGCAGGTTGCCGTAGTGGTCGACCCACAGGACCTCGCCGACCAGCGCGTCGCCTTCGCGGCCCCCGACGCCCATGACGCCGGGCTGGAGGCTGGTGATCGCCACGTCGGTACCGACCTCGCCCAGGGGCACGCCGTTGCACAGATGTGCAGCGACCGGAGCGAACACGTCGCGGCCGTCGAAGGTGGGACCGGGAGCGGGGACGTGATAGGCGGGGTTGTCGAGCACCACGGCCCGGGTCGCACCGCCGACCATCGCCACCGCGGGGGCGAGCAGGCCGTTGTCGGGGCCGACCAGGATCGACTGACCCCCACCGACCTCGATGGCGATGCCACGCCGATCGGTTCCGACGCCGGGGTCCACGACGGCCACGACCACACCGGGAACGAGATACTGACTGGCCCGGGCCAGGGCGAGGGCACCGGCGCGGATGTCATAGCGGGCGATCCCATGGGTGATGTCGATGACGGTGACCGCGGGGGCGATCGAACGGATCACCGAGTGCACGACGCCGACGAACTCGTCGACGAGTCCGTAGTCGCTCAAGAAGCTGACCGTGTCGTACCGCAGCTCGCTCATGGCGGTTCAGGGTACGGCCACCGTGGCGGTGATCGTCAGCGTTGTGGGGCTCGAGCGGTGTGCCACCCGCCTCGTGGCGGGTGGGCCGGCCCCGGCAACCGGTGCCTCAGCCCGCCTGGGTGTACCGGCTCGAGAGGAAGCGATCGACGTCGTCTTCGCGTAGGCGATACGACTTGCCGACCCGCACCGCCGGGATGTCCCCCGCCTTGATGAGGCGGTACACGGTCATGGTCGACACGCGCATGAGCGTTGCCACTTCAGCGACGGTCATGAACCGTGCAAGACCTTCCGGCTGCGCCATTCTGCTACCCCTTCCGCTTGCCAGCGGCCACCATAGGTCACCGGGCCCGGGATGCCAAAAGTCGCTCGACGGCCGTCGATCCGCCCGTACCAGCTGGGCTTCGGCGACCTCGCCGCTTCAGGTTTCGGTCGGGGGAAGGCCGGGTAGGACGAGCGGCTCAGCGGGCGCCGAGCTCGACCGAGCGGGCCGTCGCCGCCGCGACGACATCGGCCACGAGCGCGTCGAAGCCCCCTGCGGCGAGGACCGCGAGACCCGCGGCCGTGGTGCCGCCGGGCGAGGTCACGTTGGCGCGCAGGACCGCAGGGTCCTCACCCGATTCGCACAGCAGCCGCGCCGCGCCGAGGATGGTCTGGCGGGTGAGGGCGTCGGCGGTGCCGGGCTCGAGACCGACGGCGATCCCGGCGGCGACGAGCGCCTCGGCCATGGCGAAAAGGTAGGCGGGGCCCGAACCGCTGAGGCCGGTGACCGCGTCCATCTTGTCCTCGTCGACGACGACGACCTCGCCCACCGAGACCATGATCTCGCTGGCCCAGTCGAGGTCCTCGCCATGGTGGGTGCCGGCCTCGTGGATGGCGCCGTCGTGGGCACCGGCGCCGTCGATGCCCACGCACACAGCGGCCATGCCCGCACCGACCAACGCCGGCGTGTTGGGCATCGCACGCACGACGCGGGTGGCGGGCGGCAGCCACGAGGCCAGCGCCGCTGTCGTCACACCGGCCGCGATGGACAGCACCCGCCGCGGCGCGTGGGGCGACAACGCCGCGCACACGTCGGCCACCTGGTCAGGCTTGACCGCGACCAGGACATCGACCGGCCCGTCCGCGGCCGCCAAGGCGTCGTCGATGCCCGCTGCCAGCACGAGGCCCTCGTGGCGGCGTTCGAGCTCGTCGCGGCGGCCCTCGACCGGCTCGACGACGGTGATCGCCCCCGGCGGCGCCCAACCGGCCGCCACGAGGCCCCCCACGAGTGCCTCTCCCATCTTTCCGCCACCGACCACGACCAACTGCATCATGGCGGCGACGGTAGCTGGGGCACCGACGCGATGGGGGCCCGAACCGGCGGGCCCGGCGCCGCACGGGCCACCGGACGACGCCGCCGGCTCAGGTTCCCATGGTGGCGAGCACGGCCAGGACCTCGGCTGCCTCGGTCCTCGGGTTCACCAGACACAGCCGGAAGACGAGCTCGTCCTTCCAGCGTGTGGGGATGATCAGGACGGTCCCCGCCCGGGCGGCATCGGCCGACCACCCCCGCATCGTGTCCTCGGACCAGCCCGGGCGCCGGAACAAGATGACGCTGAGGTCCGGCTCCATGACCAGCTCGAGCGCGGGGTCGGCATCGATGCCCGCGACGATCTCGGCGGTGGTCGCCAAAACCGTCTCGACGGCGGCGGCGTAGCGGTCGGTGCCGTAGGTGGCGAGCGAGAACCAGAAGGGCAGGCCCCGGGCGCGGCGGCTGAGCTGGATGGCGTAGTCGGACGGGTTCCACTCGTCGCGGTCGATCTGTTCGAGGTAGCCGGCGTGCTGGGAGTGGGCGGCAGCAGCTTCGCGGGGGTCGCGGAAGACCAGCGCGCAGCTGTCGTAGGGGGCGAACAGCCACTTGTGGGGATCGACGACGAAGCTGTCGGCACGTTCGATGCCGCGCAACCTGGCCCGCACCGATGGCGCGACCATGGCTGCCAGGCCGTAGGCGCCGTCGATGTGCAGCCAACAGTCGTGGTCGGCGCACACGGCGGCGATGCCGTCGAGGTCGTCCACGAGGCCGGCGTTGGTGGCCCCGACGTTGGCGACGACCGCGAACACGTCGGTGTCGTCGTCGTCGAGAACGGTGGCGAGCGCTGCGCCGGTGAGCCGCCCTGCGTCGTCGCCGGGCACCCAGCAGACGTCGACGTCCATGACCCGCGCTGCGGCGGCGATCGAGGAGTGCACGGCGTCGGTGGCGGCGATGCGCCACCGCTTCCGCGGCTCACCGCGCAGGCGCCGGGCGCGATGGCGGGCCGCGACCAGCGCGCTCAGGTTGCCGACCGTGCCGCCCTGGACGAAGGTGCCCCCGGCCTCGTCGCCCCAGCCTGCGAGGCCGGCGAGCCAGGCCAGCGCCTGGTTCTCGGCGTGGATGGCCCCCGCACCGCACTCCCAGATGCCGCCGAAGATCTGTGCGGCGCTGACGGCGAGATCGAAGGTGAGCGCAGCGGCCGTCGGGGCCGCGGGGACGTAGGCGAGGTTCATCGGATGCCCCTGGGCCCGGGTGGCCGGGACGATGACCTCTGTGAAACGGCGCAGGGCCTCGGCCCCGCCGATGCCGTCGGCGGTGATCGAACCGGACAGGTCCGCCTCGATCTCGGGAGCGGGGCGCGCCCCGGTCATCGGGTCCTCACCGCCGACGATGCGGTCGGTCGACCAGGCGACGACGGCGTCGATCAGCTCCGGATCGATGGGGAAGAACCGGTCACGCATGTCCGCCGGGTCCTGTTCAGCTCAGCCGAGGTAGAGCATGGGGTCCTGTGCCACGCCGTTGACCCGGGTCTCGAAGTGCAGATGGGGGCCGGTACAGCTACCCGTGCAGCCCATCTGGCCGAGCAACTGGCCGGCGCCGACCGACTGGCCCGCACTGACGCTGAAGACGCTGAGGTGGGCGTACACGGTGGTGAAGCCACCACCGTGGTCGATGAGGACCATGTTGCCGTACCCGCCGTAGGGCGCTGCGGAGACGACGGTGCCGCTCTGGGCGGCGACGATCGCCGTGCCGGTGGGGGCGGCGATGTCGATGCCCTGGTGCGCCCGACCCCAACGGGGACCGAATCCCGACGTCACCACACCGCCCGCAGGCCAGATCATGCCGCTGGCCGTGGATGGCGGCGGGAGCGGCTCGGGAGTCGGGACGTTCGGCGGGCTGGCGGAGTCGTCGGGCTGGGCTGCCGCCGCGGCGGCCGCTGCCGCCGCCTGCTGCTGGGCGAGCGCCAGCGCCGCCTGGCGCTGTTCCTCCTCGGTGATCAGCGACGTGATGAGCACCGTCAGGTCGTTCTCCTCGGCGGCGAGGGCGTCGACCTCGGCCTGGACATCGGCGATGCGCCGATCGAGTGCTCGCTGCAGGCGCCGCTGCTCGGCGAGGGCATCCTCGAGATGGGCCAACTGCTCGGCCTCGGCGGCCTCCTCTGCCCGCACGCGCCGGACGGCGTCGTCGGCATCGCTCCGGAGCTCGACCAGCTGGTCCTCCGCGCCGCGGAGCTGGTCGATGAGATCGGCCTCGTTGGAGGAGATGGCATCGAGCAGCGCCTGCTTGTGGGCGGCGACGGTGACGTCGGCGGTGGTGAGCAACGGGTCGATGCGTTGACCGTCGGGTTCGACGTAGGCCTCGACCGCCCGGCGCACGAGCGAGGACCGGAGGCTGTCGATGCGACCCGTCATGTCGTCGACCCGGGCGGCGGCCTCGCGGGCCTCGACACGCGAGGCCCGCAACGACTGGCGGATCGCATCGAGGCGCGCCTGTTGGAGTGCGACGTGTGCGGTGAGATCGGCGACGGCCGCTTCGAGTTCGGCGTCCTCGGCGAGCAGCGGATCGAGGCGTGCGGCTGCCTCGGCTGCGGCGGCGCGGGCTTCTTCGCGTTCGGCCTTGGCGGCCTCGATCTCGGAGGTCTGCGCACCGAGGGGAACGGTGGCGAGGCCGACCGCAGCGGACACCAACAAGGCGACGGCAACGAGGACTCGACGGTGGCGGGGCATCGGCGCGCACGCTATTCGCTCCGCCCCGCGGATGCACACCGGGCCGGGCGCCCGGGCGGGCCATCGTCCGGCGGATGCGGGGGTGGCCGGTGACGGGTCGGTCCGACCGTCGACTTCCCCGAACGACGAGCATCCGCCCGTCACCGGCTGGGAAGCAGACTACACAGTCGAATACCGAAAAGCAATGAAAGGCTACGAAGAGTCCCGCGGGGCGAACTTGGAGGCGAAGGCCAAGCGGATCGCGGGCTGGAAACACAGCTCGACGGCAGCGACGATCGATCCGAGCACCCGGTCGACGGCAGCGGCATCGACGGACTCGTTGCCGAGCTGACCGGCCAGGAACACGGCGTCTTCCTGACCGATGGAGAAGGCCAGCCCGTAGAGCTTCGCGTTGCGAACCAGGAGCTGGCGGTACACGGCCTCGGCGTTCTCCTCCGGGGCCGGCATGAAGTACGTCTCGTAGTGCAGCGTCCGCTGGCCCAGCGTGAGCCAGACGCTGTAGACGTCCTTGGCCTCGCCGAGGATGCGCACGTACCAGCGGCGCTGGCCGGGCTCTCCGCGCTCGACCGCAGCAACGGCCGGGTCCTCGCTCAGGCGCAGCGCGAGGTAGTCGTCGATCACCGCCTCGAGGCGGTCGAGATCGTCGGGGCTGGCGGGTCCGGTGCCGTCCATGGCCATCGGTGCTATCAGCTGCAGCTGACGAGCGCGCGGTCGTGCAGCCGGCCGTACACCGACGTGAGCTGATCGGCCATGGCCGACCAGGTGTAGCGCCGAGCCCGCTCGGCCGCGTTCATGGCCATCTCGGCGGCCAACAGCGGGTTGTCGATGATCTCGGCCGCGTAGGCGGCGTAGGCGATCGGGTCGCGGCCCTCGACCAGGAAGCCCGTGTGGCCGTGGTCGATCAGGGTGCGCAACCCCCCCACCGCAGCGGCGACGACAGGCGTGCCACACGCTGCGGCCTCGAGTGCGACAAGCCCGAACGACTCCGACCGCGACGGCGTGATGACGAGGTCGGCGGCCCGGTACCAGCTCGACAGCAGATGATGGGGCTGGGGCTCGATGAAGTGGACCCGCCCGGACAGCCCGAGTGCATCGACCAGGGCGTGGATACGGGCCACCTCGAAGTCGCCCGAGGTGCCGCTGGCACCGCCGACGATGACGAGTTCGGCCGGGGCGGCGCCGCGTCCGGCAAGGCTGTGCCCGTCAGTACCGCGCCCGTTGGCCCTGCGCCCCCTGGCGCCGCGGCCGTCGGATCCGAGCTCCGCGAGGGCCCGAACGGCGACGTCGACGCCCTTGAGCGGCTGGATACGGCCGACGAACATCAACAACGGTGCATCGCCGAGACCCAACGCCCGACGGGCGGCGGTCTGGTCGCCGGGCGAGAACAGGGCGTGTTCGACGCCGGGCGGGACGATCTCGATCCGGTCGAGCTCGGCGCCGTAGAAGCGCTGGAGCTGACTGCGCTCCGCGACGCTGTTGGCGGTGATGACATCGCTGCAGCGGATGACCTCGGCCTCGGCGTCGATACGACGCTGGGGTTCGGGGTCGCCGGTCTCGGCCTTGACCCGGGCGAGGGTGTGGAAGGTCGTGACCAGCGGCAGGTCGAGCTCGTGCTTCAGGGTGTGGCCGGCGACGCCCGACAGCCAGTAGTTGGCATGGACGACGTCGGCGCCGCCGCGGCGCACTATGTCGTCGCCGACGCGCTCGGTGAACGTGGTGACGATGTCGGGCAGGGCCTCTTTGGGCAGATCGGCGTCGCCTGCGGCGACGTGCACCACCCGCACGCCAGGTTCGACGTCGACGACGGTGGGCAGGTCGTCGGCCCATCGGCGGACGTACACCGTGCAGTCCGAGCCCCGATGCGCCAGCGCGGCGACGAGCTCGCGCACGTAGACGTTCATTCCGCCGGAGTCGCCCGTACCGGGCTGGGACAGCGGCGAGGTGTGCAGCGAGAGCATGGCGACGCGTCGACGATCGACGCTGCGGCGGGGGGAGCTGCTCGCGTTCACGCCTGGCACGGTAACGCGCCGGGCGGTGGCCGCGACGACCCGAGGCCGTCGGGCGAGTGCCCGGATGGGCTCGGGTCAGCCGAGGAGGGAGTCGACCGAGGCGCTGCCGGCCTGGTAGCGGGTGATGATCTCGGCGTGGAGCCGGTCGATCACGCCGTGCAGGTCGTTGCGCCCAACCGAGATCTCGCGCTCGTGGGCGGTGAGTGTCTCGGCGACCTCGGCGAGGCGGTCGTCGTCGAGGTCGGGCAGCGATCCGATGACCGACGCGGGCACGCGGGCCTCGAGTTCGGCGACGAGAGCGTCGGCGTCGGCGCCGGGCTCCATGTCCTGGGGCGGACGGGGCAGCGCATCGCTGCGCGAGCCGTCGGCGAGGAGCTCGGGGAGGCGGGCGATGATGGCGTCGAGCTCGGAGCGTTCGGCACCGCTGCGTCGGCGCTCGAGCTCGCCGCGCACGATGTCGAGGCGACCGTGGATGAGCCGCCGCACATAGGACAGGGAGTTCTCGACCGCCTGGCTGCGTTCTCGCCGGGCGCGCAGCTCGTCGAGCGACAGCGACGCGAGGTCCTCGACGAAGGAGGGTGCGGTGATCTCCGCGAGGGCGGCGGGCAGGTGCGCAGGCATCGGGTCGAGTGTAGTGGCGTCGCTGTCAGCCGCCGGAGACGGGCGGTAGCACGGCGATCTCGTCGTCGGGTCCGACGGGGTCGTCGTCGAGCGCCGGCTCGCCGTTGCGCCAGATCCGGCAACTCGGCAACAGCGCCGCGAACGACGGGCCGAAGGTGGCGGTGGCCGACTCGATGACGGCGCCGACGGTGGCCCCCTCGATGGAGGTCGATCCGGTGCCGGCCGCTTCGCGGGCCGATGCGAACAGACGCAGCGTCGCCATGGCTCCAGATGGTACCGCCGGTGCGAGGCGCCGGTCGGGGGTAGGTCGCAGCGGCGCGTCGCGGCGCGGGCCTGAACGCGAAACCGCCCGGCCGTCGCTCGGTCGGGGCTTCCCACCAGCGCGTCTCCTAAGGTGACCGCCCGTGACCGATCTGCTGCTGGTGCGCCACGGACAGTCCGAATGGAACGCCCTCGGGCGTTGGCAGGGCCAGGCCGATCCCCCGTTGACCGAACTGGGACGCGCCCAGGCCCGCCATGCGGCGGTGCACCTGCCCGACTTCGACCTGTTGGCGTCGTCGACGCTCGTGCGGGCGGCCACGACCGCCGACGAGATCGCGGATGTGGTGGGCGTGAGCGACATCGTGCGCGACGCCGATCTGGTCGAGCGCGACGCCGGCGGGTTCTCGGGTCTGACGCGGGCCGAGATCGACGAGCGCTACCCCGGCTATCTCGATGCGGGCCGGTGGCCCGACGGCTGGGAACACGACGAGGTGATGGTCGTGCGCTTGGCGGCAGCCATCGAGCGCCTGCGGGCCACGGGAGCGCAGACCATCGTCGCGGTGAGCCACGGCGGGGTCATCTACGCGCTGGAGGCGGCGCTGGGCGCCGAGTTCGAACGGGTCGCGAACCTGGGCGGCAGGTGGTTCCACTTCGACCCAGATGCGGGTGACGCGGCCGCAGGTGACGTCGACCCGGTCCCAGGTTCCGGAAACGGCGCCGGGGCTGCGGTCAGCTCGTCGAGTGCGGCTTCCCGTTCTGGTTCGGGGCTCCAGAGCGGCTGGCGCCTGGGCGAGCGGGTCCATCTGTTGGGCGCCGACGAAGAGACGATCCCCGACCAGCTCTGAGGCCGTTCGAGCCGGGTTTCCGAGCGTTCATCCGTTCCGGCGCCGAAAACTGTCGCCAGAGCAACCAGTTTCGGCGCCAGACCCGCTGGACGCCGGGCCTCACGAGGCCGGGTCGGGCACCGGCTCCCTGGCTGCCAGCGCTTCTGCCTCGGCGAGTTGACGACGGCCCTGCTCGTCCCACCACTGCTGCTCGAGCTCACCCAGTGGCGTCGCCGGCGGGCCGTCCTCTCGATACTCGGCGAGGATCCCCCGCCAGGCGTTGGTCGCCTCGAGCCGACCGAGCATCGCGCACAGGCCCCACACCACTCTGTCGAGGATCACGAACGCAGGCGGCATGTCCACCACCGCCATGATCTCGGCATTGGGCCCACGCAGATCGACCAGGTGCCGCAGCGAGTCCTTGGTGAACTCCGGCGTGAAGCTGAAGGTCTCGGTCAGATACGGCACGTACGGCGCCACCACGTAGTCCCACACGGCAGCCGCGTCGAAGCCGTGGTCGCGCCGGATGAACCCGGCATCTGCCATGCAGGCGACGGTGCCCTCAGCGTCGCCGGCCAGCAACGGATCGATGATCGGCCACAACCGCGCCACGTCGTCGTCGCTCCAGCGCTTGACCATCCCGAAGTCGAGGAACGTCACCGATCCGTCGGGATGGAACCGGAAGTTGCCCGGGTGAGGGTCGCCGTTGAACACCCGGGCCCGGTACACCGAGCCCTGCGCGAAGCGAAACAGCACCTCGGCGGCACGGCCCCGCAGTTCGGGGTCGCCGGTCTCGACGAGGTCGGCGAACCGGGCGCCGTCGGCCCACTCGGTCGTGAGGACACGCCGGGTCGACAACTCCGCCACCACCGCCGGGATCCGGATGAACGGGTGGCCCGCGTAGCGCACGGCGAACTCGTGCTGACGGGCGGCCTCGATGCGGTAGTCGAGCTCTTCGAGCAGCCGACCCCGGAGCTCATCGACCACCGCACGGGCGTCGAGGCTGTCGAACGCGAACGACGACGCCATCCGATACAGCAGCTCGGCGTTGCGTAGGTCGCCGCCGATGGCGACGTCGATGCCGGGGTACTGCACCTTCACGGCCACCTCCCGCCCGTCGCGGGTGACAGCCCGGTGGACCTGACCGATCGAGGCGGCGGCAACGGGCTCGTCGCTCCAGTCGAGGAACACGTGCTCGGGCGGCGCACCGAGTTCGGCCTCGACGACCTTCGCTGCGAGCGTCGGCGCCATGGGCGCCACGTCGGCCTGCAGCGTGGCGAGGGCGTTGCGGGCTTCGTCGGGGAGCCCCTCGACGACGAAGGACAGGACCTGCCCGGCCTTCATCATGGCGCCCTTCATGTGGCCGAGCTCGCGGGCGACGTCCTCGGCGCTGCGGATGGCATAGGCCCGGTCGAGTTCGGCGCGCCGGTCGGCGTCGGCGGCGAAGCCACGGATGCGATTGACGCCGTAGCCGACGCCGCGACGTGCCGTCAGCCGCCAGATGCGAAGGGACCGCTCGAGATGGACGCGCCGGGCCTCGTCCGCCAGCAGGCGGCGCCCGGCGATGACGCCGGAGGCGGCGGCCAGTGCGGCGGTCGCCGGCACGGCACTACTGGCGATCGAGCGACGGGTGGAGGGCATCGAGAGTCGAGTGTGGCGCGCCGCTCGACGGGGCGTGCAGTCGACGGAGCCGGCGGCGCGGGGTCTGCCCCTCGGGACCTACCGAAGCGGTGGGCAAGGCTCAACCGAGGTCGAGCGGGACCTCGAGGGGGAGCTTGTCGGCGGCGCAGGCCGCGAGCGCCGGGCGCTCGGCGATGCTGGCGTCGGCCCGGGCGACACGACAGGTGTCGCAGACCTCGCGCCGGTCGGTCGTGAGGCAGGCCAGCACGACCTCGACGTCGGAGAGATCCTGCTCGAGACGATCCAGGTCGGCCATTGCGCTCATGACTGGAGAGCCTACTTCTGCGCCGCGACGTGCGGGCGACTTCGGGTCGGGCAGCGAGTGTCTCACCCGGGGTCGCCGGTTGCACACAGAGTGCAACAGCGATGAGCATGCCGCAGGAGCACCGATGGGCGACAGTCCAGAGGTTCTGGCGCCGAAACCTGTCGCCAGGGCAACCATTCTCGGCGCCAGACCGATGACACCAGGGTTCTGGCGCCGAAACTCGTCGCCAGGGCAACCATTCTCGGCGCCGGTCCGATGGCACCGGTCGGGCCGCCCCGACACCGGTCGCCGCCCGGGTTCCGACGGGCTCGAGATCAACCGGCGTCGACCGGGGCCGACCGACCCGCTCGACCTTCGGCCCGTCGGTCGGCGCGCCTCACCCCAGGTAGCGCTCCACGGCGGCCACCTGGGCCAGGAGGGCGTCGGTCAGGCCGGCGGCGATCACGCGGGTGACCTCGCCCTCGACCAGGCGGCCCTTCCAGCCGAGGTCGACCCGCAGCTCGCCTGCCACCGTGCGGCGGGCGCCCTGGTCCACGCCGGCCTCGACCCGGTAGGTACCGGCGAAGGCGAGCAGACGCCGGTAGTGGTCGGGCTCGACGTGGAACGACGCCGTCCCGTCGGGCGTCAGCCGGGCGTGTTCGACAAAGCTCAGGCGTGCCGGGTCGACGAACACCCGGGCGGCAGCGGGCAGGTCGACCTGGACGGCCCAGCGCACGGCGAGGCGGGCGACCTCGCCCTCGACGTCATGGTCGACCAGCGACGGCGTGCCGACGAACGGCAGGTCGTGCATGGCGCCGTAGAGGCCGGGGTCGGCATACGCGGCCGCGACGTCGCCGGGTCCGTGTGAGCGGAACTCCTGGTGGATCACGAGCTTCATGGCTGGTTCGGCGCCCCCTCGGCGAGGCTCCATCGTCGCATCCCGTCGGCCGGCGTCGATGCCACGGCCCCAGCAGGGCGGTGCGGGGTATGGTCGGCGCCGACCGAGGGGGGTCCCATGCACAGCTTCGAACCGGCCGATCAGATCCCGACCGTCGCCGGCGGGCTCTGAGCCGCGCCGTCCGATGACCGTCACCGCCGAACAGGACGCCTATCTGCGCCACCACCGGTGGGCACTGATCGCCACCATCGGCGTGTCGGGCGGGCCGCAGGTGACGATGGTCGCCTACCACTGGGACGGTCACGACGTGGTCATGTCGATCCGCCGCACCACCGTCAAGTGGCGCAACGTCCTCGCCCGACCGCAGGTGTGCGTGACGGTCGCCGAGGGCGAGCAGTGCCTGTCGTTGTACGGCAGGGCCGAGGCCATCGAGACCGACCCGGAGCGGGCCGAGCTGACCGACCGCCTGCTGGCATCGCTGCAGCCGGCGCATGCGGCCATCCTGGCCGCCGACATCGCGGCGGGCCTCGACGCGACCGATCGAGTCATCGTCCGGTTGACGCCCACCCGGGCGGTCGGTCGCATCTGATCGACGGCGGTCAGCGGCGTGGACGCCGTCTCCTCGCTGCCGGGCCGCACCGCAACCCGACGCGAAATGGGAACGATTCCGGTTCGCCGTGGTTGCGGTACGCTCCGGCGATGACCGATCTCCTCGACTTCAGCGCTCAGACCGTCGTGATCACCGGTGCCGCCACCGGCATGGGGTACGAGACCACCCAGCTCCTACTCGACGCCGGCGCGGAGGTGCACACCATCGACGTGGCCGACGTCAGCCAGCCGGTCGCCGGGTCGCATCGCTGCGACCTCGCCGACCCCGCTGCGATCGACGCCTCCGTCGCCGAGCTCCCGGCCTCGATCGACGTGCTGATCAACTGCGCGGGCATCCCCAACGGCGCGCACTGGTCGCCGCTCGACATCATGCGGGTCAACTTCCTCGGCCTGCGTCACCTCACCGAGTCCCTGGTCGACCGGATCGCAGCCGGGGGTGCGGTCACCAACGTCGCGTCGATCGCCGGCAACGGCTGGCAGGCCCATGCCGCAGAGCTGGCCGAGCTGATGGCCACCGACTACGCCGGCGGCGAGGCGTGGTGCGCAGCCCAGGAGGCCATCATGGGCGACGGCTACTTCCTGTCGAAGGAGGCCGTGCGGTACTACACGCTGTGGCGGTCGGTGCAGGTCGTCAAGGCCGGGGTCCGCATGAACTCGATCAGCCCCGGTGTCACCGACACCAAGATCATGGCGGACTTCCGGGCCGGCATCGGCGACGCCGCCATCGACATGACCGCCGGCGAGGGCATCGGCCGGCTCGCACAGCCCGCCGAGATGGCCCCGGCCATCCTGTTCCTCTCGCACCGGGGCGCGGCCAGCTACGTCAACGGCGCCAACCTCGTCATCGACGGCGGCTTCAGCGCGGCGATGGACACCGGCCAGGTCGACTTCGGCAAGTACTTCGGCTGACACCTTCCGACATCAGGGTCGGAAGTCCGTAGACCGCCGACGGCGATGCCGTCAGTGTTGCGCGCATGGTGCGTGGGCTCCCACGCATCGAGGACGAGTGGCACGACGAGCGAGAGCAGGCATCGGACATGGCGGTGAACCCCAACGACTACGAGCACACGACGAGAACCGTCTCGACGCGCATCGGCGAGCTGGCATACGTGGGCGGCTACCCCACCGACGACACCATCCGCCGGGCGTACGATCAGCTCGATCTGCAGCGGGCCATCCAGGTCTACCTGGAGTTCATCCCGTTCATGTCGCAGCAGGCGCTGTTCGACAGTCAGGGCACGCTGCTGCGCGACAACCGTGATGTCGGGGTGTTCGATCACCAGGCGCAGGGCAAGGTCGAGTGGGTCGGCCTCACCTTCAACACCGAGAGCATCTACTGCGGGGCGAACCTCGACGTCGAGCAGGGCCCCGTCGTGGTCGAGACGCCACCCAACATCCTGGGCGTGATCGACGACGGCTGGATGCGGTACATCACCGACCTCGGCAACGCGGGGCCCGACCGTGGCCAGGGCGGATCCTTCCTGTTGGCGCACGACGACTACCAGGGCGAGCTACCCGACGGGCACTTCGTCTTCCGCACCCCGACCTACAAGAACTGGATCATGGCGCGCGCCTTCGTCGGCGACACCGGCGAGGGCGAGAGCGCGATGGCCTGGTACCGCGAGAACTTCCGGATCTACCCGCTCGCCGACGGACCGGATCCCGATGCCGCCTATGTGCCGTTCTCGCAGCACCCGTTGGACTGCACCCATGCGCGTGATGTCAGGTTCTACGAGCGGCTCGCCCAAGCCCTCCAACACGAGCCCGCCGGCGCATTCACGCCGTACCAGCTCGGCCTGCTGAAGGCGATCGGGATCGAGCAGGGAAAGGCGTTCGAGCCGGACGAGCGGATGCGAGCCCTGTTGGCCGAGGGCATCGAGATCGGCGACGCCATCGCCAAGACGAACGCCTACGCGTCCCGGCTCGACGGGGTCCGCGCCTATCCGGACCGCAAGTACGAGTACCTGTTCCTCGGGGGCCGTCACGACTTCATGGCGGGCGACGCACTGTGGCTCGATGCCAGGCTGCTGTTCCACTACGAGGCGATCGTCGTGACGCCGGCGATGGCCATCGAGATGGTCGGGGTCGGGTCGCAGTATCTCGCCTGCTACCGCGATGCGAACGACGACTTCCTCATGGGCCAGCACTCGTATCGCCTCCGCCTACCGCCGGACATCCCGGCCGCCGAGTTCTGGTCGGTGACGGCCTACCACCCCGAGACCCGGTCGCTGCTCGCCAACGGCGAGGACAAGCCGGCGCGCAACAGCTACGACGACCTGCGCTGGAACGACGACGGTTCGGTCGACGTGTACTTCGGCCCCACCCCACCCGATGGCAACGAACAGAACTGGATCAAGACCCTGCCCGAGGAGGGCTGGTCCGTCTTCATCCGGCTCTACGGCCCGCTCCAGAGCTACTTCGACCAGACCTGGAAACCCGACGACATCGTCCGCACCGACTGACAACGCCGACCGACCACCCCGGGTCATGCCCGTCGAGCGACGGGAACGCCGCCGCTCGATGACGTTCGCCTCTGCGTGCGGCTCGCCATGGCGTGGGAGCATGCGCGGATGGGATCGGTTCCGCTGTCGAGTGTCGTCATCCACGGCCATGCCGTCTCGTACCGGCGCGCCGGCGAGGGCGAGGCGGTGCTGTTGATCCATGGCCTCGCGGGCAGTTCGAGGAACTGGGACACGATCCAGCCGCTGCTCGCGAAGACCCACGACGTCATCGCGCCCGATCTCCTCGGTCACGGCGAGTCGGCGAAGCCGATGGGCGATTATTCGCTGGGCGCGTTCGCCAGTGGCCTGCGGGACTTCCTGGCTGCCATCGGGGTGCCGAGGGTAACCGTCGTCGGGCAGTCGTTCGGCGGTGGCGTCGCCATGCAGCTCGCCTATCAGCATCCCGAGCTGTGCAGCCGGCTGGTGCTGGTCGGCAGCGGCGGCCTGGGCCGGGAGGTGAGCTGGCTCCTGCGTTTCGTCAGCCTGCCCGGTGCCGAGCAGCTGATGCCGTGCATCTTCCCTCGCTTCGTCGTGCGGGGCGGCAACGAGGTCGGCCGTCTCCTGTCGAAGGTCGGGCTGCAGGCTCCCCATGTGACCGAGATGTGGCGGGCGTATGCGTCGCTGTCGGGCGCCGAGAACCGCAAGGCGTTCGTGCGGACGCTGCGTGGCGTGATCGAGCCGGGCGGTCAGGCGGTCAGCGCACTCGATCGCCTGTACCTGGCCTCGCACCTGCCGACGCTGATCATCTGGGGCGATCAGGACAACATCATCCCGGTGAGCCACGCCTACGCCGCGCACGAGGCGATCGAGGGCAGCCGCCTGGTGGTGATGGAGGGCCTCGGTCATTTCCCCCATGTCGAGGCACCGCAGCAGTTCCTCGACGTGCTGCTCGATTTCCTCGAGACCACCCCCGAGGCCGTGGTCGACGCCGGACACCTCAACACGCAGCTTGGCAGCATCGAACGCACCCACACCACCGAGGACGTCACGACCGCCGCCCTCGGCGGGTAGTCGTCTACCGCCCCGACGGCACCCGCATCGTCTGACCCACAGCGGGTCAGGAGCTCCGGCGCCCCGTACAGCCACGGGCTGCCCCGGACATGGCCAGAGGGACGCGGGCAGCGGCTGCGCCGTCGTAGCGAGAGCTCAGACCGTCGCTGACCAACGGTCGAGGACGGGGGCGAACTCAGCCTGCTCTGCGTCGTTGATCCCACGGTCGGACGCGTAGCGCCGCCAACCAGACGTGACCGCCACGAGGTCCCGCCAGTGCGCTGTCGCCTCGGCTTCGCCGAGGTCGAAGGCCGACGCCATCTGGAACAGCGCCTCGAGGCACGCCTGGGGTGCGGTCGCGCCGCTGATGCTGGTCATTCTCCGAGCAGCCGGGTTGGGGTCAGGGTTCACGTCGAAGACCGGCGAGAGCGTCCAGCCGCCCTTGGACCGGAGTGCACCGTGGTTTCGCATGTGGTCATCGGTGTTGTTGACCGCGACCGAGAATGCGATGCGGCGCCAGAGTTCTTCGAGATCGGCGGTGACGTCGCTTCCATGGGTGGTCAGCGCTTCGGCGAGCTGGAGGTAGTCGCAACGGGCACCCACCTCGGCCCCGACGAGCGATTGGCCGCTGAGGTAGGGAATCCGCCGTCCGTCGACGCGATCGAAGCGCTCGACGAGGAGAACCGCCGCACCTCCGATGTCGAGCAGGCGCCGCGCCGGCGTACGCAACCCGCACGCTTCTGCGAGGTCGAGGGCGACCGCCTCCCAACGCATGATGTCCCAGCGATCCAGCGGGTGCGGGAACTTGGCGACGTACAGCACAGCTGCGTCGGAAACAGACGCCTTCGGGCGCGCACCGCCGAGGGACCCGGATCCGGCATCGAGCAGCGTTTCCACGGCGTCGTGGGCGTCGCTGTTCTCGGCGACCCTCGTGGCAGCGTCGAGGAGCGTTGCGAGATCGACCAGCTGGGGCACCTCGGTGCCTTCGGCCAGGTACGGCCCCTCGCCGGCGAGCCGGAACCGCAGAGCCCCCTGCCGGGTCGAGTCGGCGACGCCGAGCAGATGGTCCGCCTCGGTGAGCGTCGGGCTGACGTGCCCGGCCTCCCTGGCACGGGCAGCCGCTCGTCTGACGATCAGGTTCCGTCCCCACGCGTCAGGCGCGCTGTCGAGCAGTGCTCCCGGCAGGCCCTGGAGCACTGCTCGCCCCTGTGCGATCGGCAGGTCCGGGCTGATCTCCCACCCTCGCCCGGCGAGGAACCCGTCGTCGTAGGTGAACTCGGTCGTGTCGACGCCGCGCAGACGAAGGATGCGCGCTGTGCCCACGATCGAGGTTCGACCTCCGGTGTCGAGGTACACCTCGACGTCGGTCACGGGCGGACTCGCTGCGGCAATACCTGGTCTGCGCGGGCTCGCCCGAAGGGGGTCTCGTAGGGGTCGACGGCCTTCACGACCTCGTCGAGCACACCGAGGGCCCGGGTGACGTCGAGGAAGATGCCGGTACCGACCGTGACATCGCCGTGCTCGAGGCGGGCGACGGTCTGTCGGGTCGTCCCAGCCCGCTCCGCCACCTGCTGGACCGTCAGGCCGCGCAGTTTGCGCCATGCGGCCAGGTGTTGACCGATGTCGCCGGCGGCTTGGCGGGTTCGGAACGGAATGGGCCTGCTCATCACGGTCACCTCGAACAGTAGGGAACCTCAATGTAATTTCTAGATTACTGTAACGTCTACAACGTTATGTATAGCTTACCTTGAGAGCTTCGATGGGAGATCGAACTCCTCCGCCGTGGCGTGACCCGGACCCACCTGGCGCCTTGCCGCGCCCGAGTACAGCGTGTTCACTGAAGAGCCACCTCGACGTTCCTGCTCGGACCCCATGACGACACCGCCTCGCAACCCGCTCCCGCCTCCGTTCGAGGACTGGCCGCGCCCGTTCGCCTTCGTACTGTCGGGCGGCGGTGGCTACGGCTCGGTGCAGGTCGGGATGCTCCGGGCGCTCGCCGAACGGGGCATCCGGCCCGACATGATCGTCGGGACCTCCGTCGGCGCGCTCCACGGGGCGCTGGTCGCCTCACGTGGCGACGACGCGGTCGAGGTGATGAGCGAGCTGTGGCCGGCGATGGACCGACGATCGGTCTTCGGCGGCCGCCGCGATCTCGCCCGCAACTGGTGGCGCCATCGGACCCTCGCGTCCTTCGACCGGCTCTCGACCCTCATCGAGGAGACGCTCGGCGCCGAGACCTTCGAGGACCTGCCGGTTCGCTTCGCTGCAGTCGCCACCGATGTCCTCACCGGCGAGCCCGAGCTGTTGTCCGAAGGCCCGCTGCTGCCGGCGCTGCTGGCCAGCGCGGCGGTTCCCGGCCTCTTCCCTGCCGTGGAGATCGGCGATCGACGCTACGTCGACGGTGGGGTCGCAGCGAACGTCCCGATCCGTCAGGCCATCGCGTTCGGCGCTGCCAGCGTGCTGTCGCTCGATGCCACGCCTCCGTCGCTCGCCACCGTTGCGCCGACGTCGTTCGTCGGGTCGCTGCTGCATTCGGCATCGCTGATGCTGCGCAGCCAGCGGTCCCACGCGGTCGACGATCTGGCCAACCGCTACCGCATCGCCGTCCTGGCCAGCGCCACGCCTCCCGACATGGGCAGCTTCAACTTCGGCCGGACCGAAGAGCTGTTGGAGGCGAGCCACCGCCTGGCGGGCGAGACGCTCGACCTGTGGGCGGCCGACCAGCTCAGTCGCTCCGACGGCCGCTGAGCACGAACTCGACGATCTCCTCCACCGCCGCAGACGCACGGGCGACGACCGTGTCGGCGGCGCCGTAGTACACGTCCAGCGTGTCGCCACGCAGGTGGCATCCGGTCGCGAAGACCACGTCGTGGCGGTAGCCGGTGCGCTCGTAGGGAGCGGTCGGCTCGAGCAGGGACGCCGGGGCCACGGCCAGCAGCCGCGATGGGTCGTCGAGGTCGAGCAGCATCGCCCCGATCGTGTACGTCTTGTCCCAGCGCTCCTCCCAGCCGCGACGATCCGGCGAACCCGCTGTCGACACGAGGTGGGTGAGGCACAGCCAACCGGCCGGCGTGCGCACCGGTGGTGGCCCCGGGCCGATCTTCACGTGTGCCGCGCCGAGGCGATCCGGGTCGAGCACCACGCGATCGTGGCCCCAGTGCTCGAGATCGGGCGACCGCTGGACCCAGATCTCGTACCGGCCGGCGCCGAGCGCCGGACCGCCGTAGTCGTGCATCGGTCGGGTCAGACGCCACCAGGATCCGTCGACGCGCTCGGGGAACACCACATGGTTCCGGTCGTCGGGGGGTCCCAGATAGCGGCACCGCCAGGTCCGGGCGTCGGGGCTCGTGAGCAGGGCGGGACGGAGCCCGTGGGTGGTGTCGACGGCGAGGCACAGTGCCAGCTGTGTGGATCCGTCGACCTCGATCGATGTGAGACGAGGGTCGTAGACCCGCCACAGCTCGTCGGCGAGATCCCGGTGCGGCTCGGCGGGCACGAGGATCTCCAGCGCGGCGACGCGGTCGATCGCCGGCACGGCGTCGAGCGTCCAGGTCGTGCCGTCGTCGGGGCTCGATGCGAACGCGATGGTGGTGCCGTCGATGTTCGGGTCTGCGACCCGTCCGTGATCGACCCTGATGGCCATCAGCAACGTGTCGCCGAGGACGGCGACCCCGGGGTTGGACACGAGGACGCAGTCAGGGGCGAAGGAGTCGGCGGTCAGGATCGGGTTGGCGCCGTCGCGCCGCAGGGGCGATTGCATCGCCGCCATCGTCCCAGACCGACGCGACGACCCGCGGCGACGTCGGCTGATGTTCATCTCGACGCCACACGACCCACCCGCATCGAGGCCAGAATCTGGCGATGGACCGACGTCTGATCCGGGAGCTGCGGCCGACCGTCCCGAGCGGTGTGCGCTTCGAGGATCTCGGCGACCGCCTCGTGCTGCGGGCCGAGGTCGACCTCAGCGGCGTTGCGACCGGCGTATTCGCCTCGCCGGCCGTCTGCGTCGAACTCGAGGTCGCGCCCTCCGGTGGAGTCGTGGACTTCGTTGGATTCTCGTTCGCTCAGTTCGCCATGCCGGTGCGCGGCGGAACCGGTCGACCCATCGACTGGAGCCCGGCCTCCAACGTGAACTCGCCCCACTCGACCATCCCGGTCGTGCTGCGGTCGGGCTCCGACGTGTGCCTGCTGGCGCCGCTCGACTCGTGGCACGAACAGATCATCGCCGTCGACCAGGACCTGGGAGGCGAGCCCCTCCTGCGATGGGGGTGGCACGGCGATCTCGACCAGGTCCCCGCAGGTACGGTCACCACCCTCGGCATCTTCGAGGGTTCCTCGGTCGAAGCGTGCTTCGATGCCTGGGGACGACTCCTCCGTGAGCAGAACCCGGTCGATCGACCCGGCGCCGACCATCCGCTCCGGCGGTGGTTGTCGTACTGGACGGACAACGGCGCGGCCTACTGGTACCGGCGAGAGCCCGACCTGACCATCGGCGACTCCATCGCCACGAAGATCGACGAGCTGGACGAACTCGGGGTGACGATCGGCGCGGTCGAGCTCGATTCGTGGTTCTACCCACACGAGATCACCCGCCCGGTCGTGGCGATCGACGCCGCGGATGCCGAACTCGACCAGGTGCCGCCCACCGGGATGCTCGAGTGGCAACCCAGGCCCGATGTGCTCCCCGAGGGCATCGAGCATCTGGCGGCTCGCCTCGGCGACCGACCCCTGGTGCTCCACAGCCGACACATCGCGACGACGTCGCCCTACGTCGAGGACGGGCAATGGTGGAGCGAGCTGGTCGCCCATCCGGCGGACACCGGGTTCTTCCACCGGTGGTTCGAGGACGCTCGTCGTTGGGGAGCGGTCTGCCTGGAGCAGGACTGGATGGTCATGACGTGGTTCGGTGTGCGCGAGCTCCGAGCTGCCCCGGCGCGGGCGCAGCAGTGGCTCGCCGCGCTGAACGACGCCGCAGCCGCCGCCGGCATGGTCGTCATCTGGTGCATGGCGACCCCCGCGGACATGATCGCCGCGGTCGGGCTCGACCGGGTGGTCGCGGTGCGGAGCGGCGACGACTACCGCATCGAAGACGACCCCGCTCGTCTCTGGCGCTGGTACCTCACGGTCAATCGACTCGCCGGCGCGCTCGGCGTTCCCGTCTTCAAGGACTGCTTCTTCACTGCGAGCGAGGCGGGTTCGAGCGGCTTCGACGGCGATCGCCATGCCGAGGCCGAGTCCGTGCTCGCCGGGCTCTCGGGCGGTGTCGTGGGTATCGGGGATCGGATCGGCTGCACCGACGTGTCGGTCGTGCGACGGCTCTGCCTTCCCGACGGGTCGATCGCGACGACCGACACCCCGCTCGCGCTGACGGATGCCTCGTTCTTCGATTCCGATGCGGTGTCGCTCGCCACCTGGGCCGAGGCCCGCATCGGCCCGTGGCGCTACGTGGTGGCGTTGCACCTCGCCGAGGTCGACGACGCGGTCCCGGGCCGCCTCGAGCTGGGCGATCGGTATCTCGTCTACGACTGGCGCTCCGGCGAGGCGACGGAATCGTCGGAGATCGTCACGTCGCTGCAGCCGAGAGGTTGGGCGTTGTACGTGTGCTGCCCGATCGAGGAGAGCGATGCCGGGGGCCGGCGTGCGCTGATCGGCGATCCCACCCGCTACGCGACCATGGCGGGGATCGATCCGCAGGCAGCGCCGCAGCCGGATGGTCGTCCGATCATGGCGTGGAGCTCCGAGACGGGCGTCCACGCTCTGAGATTCTCCGACCCGTAACCGGCGCGCAACGCCATGTGAAGGCGTGATCCATCTGCGAATGACAACTCTGTAAGGGTGACCGATCGCGACCGGATTCGCATCCTGGTGCCAGCCGTATGAGGATCCCCCGAAGCGACGTCACCGTCATCGTTCCGACGAAGAACGAAGCCGACAACATCGGGCGCTTCCTGGCGTCGATCCCCGACGACATCGCGCTGGTGGTGGTCGATTCGAGCGATGACGCCACGCCGGACGTGATCGCCGAGATGCGTCCGTCGGCGGAGGTCATCCGGGCCCGGACGAACATCCCGGTCGCCCGTCAGATCGGCAGCGATGCCGCCGTCACGCCGTGGCTACTGTTCGCCGACGCGGATGTCGTGTTCGCGCCGACGTACTTCTCGGAGCTCGAGGGGCTCGTCGTCGGCGAGGACACCGGCGGCGTGGTCGGCACGAAATCGACGTCCGACGGCTTCGATCGGTATCACCGCTGGTTCGTCCGGGGTCAGCGGTTGCTCTCGGGGTTGGGGATCCCCGCCGCCAGCGGTTCGAACATGCTCGTTCGTGCCGACGCACTCGACGAGGTCGGCGGGTTCGACCCGGCCCTGTCGGTGAACGAGGACACCGAGCTGATGTTCCGGATCGCCCGCTCGCGTTACTCGGTTGCCTTCGCACGCGACCTCACGGTCCTCTCCTTCGACCACCGTCGACTGGAGGCGGGCCTTGCGCGCAAGATCGCGCACGGGGCGATCCGCAACACGGCTCTGTACTTCGGGCTGTTCGGCGACACGGTGCGCCGCAGCGACTGGGGATACTGGCGTCAGGCCCCGGCGGTCGCCTCGCAGGACCAGGCCACGTCGTGACGGCCACGGGGCTCCACACGGCGGCCTCCGACGCGCGGTCGGCGACATCGGCCGCGAGCACTCGTGATCAGCACCTCCTGAAACGGCATGCGCCGATCCTGTGCCTCGACGCCCGTGAGCTCTTCCGGCCCTGCGCGGTCGAGGGCTACGTGCAGGCGAGCACTCTGGTCGACGGCGGCACCCTCGTCGACGGCGTCCGCGCCGACGCGCTGGACGAACGTTGGAGCAGCGGCACCTACCTGCGTTTCGTCGCCGAGGCGGAGCTGAAGGGGCCGTTGAGCAGCGAAGCGCGCAGGATCGCCCGCCGCGTGCGGTCGTCGAGGCTGGGTCTGGTCGGCCTGTTCGCCCGGTTCCTCGATGCGCTGTTCCAGTTGTCGGTCTGGATCCGGCCGTGCACGCCCCGACGGACCGCAGCGGCAGCGGCCGCCAAGGCCGACGAGCTGGGACTGCACGCCGAGCGGGTGACCTACGGCCGCGTGGTGCGGGCCGGGGAGTGGGTCGTGCTGCACTACGCCTGGTTCTACGTGATGAACGACTGGCGCACCAGTTATCGGGGGCTCAACGACCACGAGGCCGATTGGGAGCAGGCCTGGATCTACTGCGACCCGGCCACGGATCGGCCGATCTGGGTGGCGACGACGAACCACGAGCTGCGTGGCGCCGACCTGCGGCGTCACTGGGACGACCCCGAGGTCGACAAGCGTGGCAACCGACCCGTGCTCTATGTGGCTGCGGGTTCCCATGCGATGTTCTTCCGACCGGGCGACTACGTCACGACGGTCGACGTACCGAGCCTGCGCTGGGCCCTGCGTGCCCGCTCGTTCGTCCGCCGGACGCTCGCGCTCCCCGACGTCGAGCCGCACGGGCCCGGTCCGGTGCTGGGGGTGCCGTTCATCGATTCGGCCGGCGGCGACGGCGAGGTCGTCCGCGACGCCGAGCTGCGTTGTCTGGCTTCGCCGGCGTGGGCCGACCGCTACCGGGGCCTCTGGGGGCTCGACACCGGCGATCCGCTGCAGGGCGAGCGCGGCCCGTCGGGACCGAAGTTCGATCGGCGTGGCGAGGTGCGACCTTCGTGGGCCGACCCGTTGGGCATGGCCGGGCTGCACGGCACGCCGCCGCCGTCGGCGATGGCCCGTCGTGTCAACCTCGACAAGATCGACATGGCCCTCGAGGAGCTGGACACCGAGGTGCGCCGCGTCGGCCGTCTGCTCCCGCTGCTCCGGCAGAGCCCGAGCGCCAAGGAGATGGACTCCGAGAGCGCCCGGATGACCGAGCTGCTCCGTCAACGAACCGAGCTGGCCGATCTACGACAGCGCATCGAGCTCGGTCAGCTACGCCACGACGAGCTCCGTGATCACCTGCGCCGCCCTGCGGCGCCACTTCCCGACGCCACCCGTGGACGGTGGGTCGTCGGAGCATGGGCGGCGCTGACCGTCCCCGCGCTGCTCGCCTGCCTGGGCCTGGTCGTGATCAGCGACCGCATCGGTGTCGTGACGGTCGCGCTGGTCGCGATCGGAGTCGTCGTGCCGATGGAACAGCTCGCCCATGGGCGAGTGGCGACGGCGCTACGGGTGGCGCTGCTCGAGGCGGTCGCCGTCCTCATCGTCGTGTTCGCACTCGGCGAGGCGACCCGCATCGGGTCACTCGTCTTCGGTGCAGCCTCCCTGTCGGCCGCGCTGGCGTTGTTCTTCTGGAACCTGGCGGAACTGTGGGCGATCCGGCGGACAACCGACCGGGGCTGAGCCCTGTCCAGACGCTGTCGAGGCAGTGGACATCCTGGCGATGGGGGTCGGCGGGGCCGCCACGAGGAGAAGCCGCCGGCCAAGAAGCCCGCCACCGAAGTCGAAGCCCGAAGCCCGAAGCCCGAAGCCCGAGAACCGTGCGCGCCAGCCGAACCGGCGCCATCGCGCCGTGGTGAACCGTGGCCTCTTGGCACCTCTCGGTCGGTTCCAGGGTTTTCTTTCCCCTGACCGCCCTTCTCGGGCTTCGTTGTCATACCCCCGAACTAATGTTCGATAAATGGATCGGACTGCGGCCACCGAACTCGACCCCCCGTGCGGCCCATCGTTCGCCGCCGGGCTCGCGCAGGTCGTCGCCGGCCTCGACCAGATCCTCGCCGCCGGCGTCACCCCCACCGACGGCCACGCCGCCCGCATCCTGGTCCAGGCATTCGAATCCCAGGCCCGACGCATCGACGCCGTCCGCGTGAAGATGGTCGACGCCATCGACCGCTCCGGCACCCACCGCCTCGACGGCCACAAATCCGCCAAGATCATGGTCCGCCACCTCGGCCGGCTCTCCGAGGCCTCCGCCCGCACCCGCGACCAGAGCGCCCGGGCCCTGCGCCACATGCCCACCATGGCCGCCGCGTTCGAAGCAGGCCTCGTCTCGGCCGACCAGGTCGCCGTCATCGCCCGAGCCTTCGCCAACGAACGCATCCGCAGCCACGTCATCGACGCCGACGGACAGTTCACGGCCCTCGCCACCGACCCGACCGTCGACTACCGCGACTTCGACCGCACCGTACGCGACTGGGCCGACCTCATGGACCAAGACGGCACCACCGACCGCTTCCAACGCACCCACGCCAACCGCGATCTCCGCATCGGCCAGGACTACGACAAGTCCTGGACCATCACCGGCGGCTGCGCCGCCAACGACGGCGCCGAACTCTCCACCATCTTCGACCGCTTCGTCGCCGAACAATTCGAGCTCGACTGGGCCGAAGCCAAACAACGCCTCGGCCGCGACGACATCTCCGTCGCCGACCTGGCTCGCACCCCCAACCAACGCCGCTTCGACGCCATGCTCGAAATGGCCCGCCGCGCCGCCTCCACCCTCCCCGGAAAATCCGGATCCCAGGTCATCACCAACCTGATGATCGACCACCGAACCTTCGACCACTGGCTCGCCCACCGCGCCGCCGAACTCGCCGGCACCCCAAACATCACCCCCGCCGACGCCTCCGGCTCCCCCGGGCCCGACGACAGCGCGGCACCCGCCGACGGCCTGCTCCCACCCGGCTACCGCTGCGAATCGATGAACGGCCACCCCATCGACCCCGCAACCGCCATCGCCGCCGCCCTCATCGGCCACGTCCGCCGAGTCGTCATCGACGAACGCTCCGTCGTCATCGACCAATCCCGCAAGATGCGCCTCTTCCGCGACAACGCCGCCATCGCCGCCCGCATGACCGCCACCACCTGCTACTGGCCCGGCTGCTGGGTCCCCGTCACCGACTGCCAGATCGACCACCTCATCCCCCACGCAGACCACGGCGGCCCCACCAACCAAGACAACGCCGGCCCCTGCTGCGGCCACCACAACCGCCTCCGCAACCACGGCTACCGCGTCGAACGCCTCGGTGACGGCACCCTCGCCGTCTACCGCCCCGACGGCACCCGCATCCTCTGACCCTCGCCCGGGTCGGGCGCTCCGGCGCGCCCGCACGGCAACGGGCCGTCACCCACCGGAAGACGCTCTGCGCACTGACCAACTTCGCGCTGGTCGGATCGCTGTTCCTGCTGACCCAGCACCTCGAGCTCGTCGCCGGATACAGCAGCCTGATGGTCGGAACCCGCCTCATCCCCCTCGTGCTCGCGGTCGCGCTCGGATCGTTGGTGAGTGCAGCGCTGGCCGCCCGAGTCGGCCGCAAGTGGCCGGCCGCAGGCTCACTCGCGGTCGCCGCGATCGGGCTCGGCCTGCTCGCGGATGCCCTGGATGTCGATGCCTCCAGCCAAGCGATCCTCATCGCGATGCTGGTCCTGGGCGTCGGCCTCGGCGCCGCGCAGGCAATCACCACCGACACCCTGCCCGGCGCGCGCCAGACCGCCGACGCGATCGCGACCGCCGGCCAGTCCACCACGGCTGCGGCGCTGGTCGACGCGAGCCGAGACGCCTTCGTCACCGGCGTCGGCTGGTCGATGGCGACCGGTGCCGTGGTCACGCTCGTCGCAGCGATGGTCGTGGCCCGGTACCTACCCCACCGCAACACCCGAATTCCGGAGCTGATGGACGCATGAAGCCGTCCGGCCAACGCGGGATCGCCGGGTGGGTAGGTGGAAAGCAAAGTGCCCCCGGTGGGATTCGAACCCACGATCTTCGGATTAAAAGTCCGCTGCCGTGACCAGACTTGGCTACGAGGGCCCTGCGATCGTACTCGCCGGGTCGGCCCTGTCGGCCACCTCCGCCCGGTCGGTCAGCCGGCGGCGCGCTTGTGCGGGTTGTCGGGGAATGCGCCTGCGGCGACGCATCGGTCCGACCATGCGGCGAGCTGTTCGATGACGGCGTCGGGGTCGGGACCGAGCCCGTCGACGACAGGCTGCTCGAGCGCGTCGGTGTCGGCTTCGATGGCGTCGCGGAAGGCCCGTCCCGCGTCGGTCGGTCGCCCGTCGGACACCATTTCCCTCGCCTCCAGGCTGCCCACCGCTGCGTCGATGGCCTCGCCGGGCCAGCCCCGCGTCGCCGTGTAGCTGCCGAGGGGCATGTCGAGCCAGAGCTCGGTGAGGACGTTCATCTCGACGGGTCCGAGTCCCCGTGCGGTGCACACGGCCACGTGGCTGTCGCCGCGGTGCTCCCGCGCCTGCTCGCAGGCACGCCACAGACGGGCGACCGGATCGTCGGGCCACCGTCGGCCGGCGAGGCCGGAGAACAGCGGCCGACCCGTGCCGTCCGCCTCCGAGACGGCCGCCTGGAGACGATCGGTGACCTCGACGATCGCCGGCAGTTCGCCGTCGCCGAGCACGGCGGTGAGGCTGACGGTCGTCGCCTCCTCGCGTGCAGCGAGCAGCTCGTCGCCGCCGACCAGGTGGCGCGCCTGCTGATAGGCGGCCTCGACCATCGCCGGTTCGAACACCGCGAACGCTGCGGCAACGACGCCGGGTTCGGGCGCGCCGAGCAGCGACGCCCGGCTGAGCAGGTACGAGCCCATGAAATCCAGGCCGAAGCCGGCCAGGCGATCGTTGGTGGTGCGCGACCACACCGAGTGCATCGCGATCGGCTCGATCGCGTCGCGCAGACGACGCGGCCGCGACGCATCGGCGATCACTGCAGGGACCGAGGCCGAGGGGTCCGAGAAGGCGGCGATGACGTCGTCGAGATCCATCACCGGACGCTACACGTCGACGACGGAACGCTCTGCGAGGACCGCCACCCGGCCGCGGGCGTTCAGGCGGGCTGGCCGTCCACCATCCCGAGCTACCAACTGCCGTAGCACCGAGCGCTAGCATTCAATGCATGGCATCGACGCGCACGACCTTCAGTCTCGACGAGGCACTTGCCGATCAGGCGCGCCGACTCGGCATCAACGTGTCGGCTGCGGCCCGCGACGGCGTCGCGGCAGCGGTGCGCGCAGCGCTCGCGCGAGCCGACCGAGACGCCTACGCCGCACAGCCGGAGACCACCGACGACGCCTGGGCGGACGCCGAAGTATGGGGGACCGAGTGAATCGTGGCGAGGTCTGGTTGGCCGAGGTCGGACGCAAACGGCGTCCCGTCCTGGTGCTCACCCGCAACGAGGTGCTCGACGTACGAGCCCTGGTGACCGTCGCAGAGATCACCACATCACCGCGTGGCCTCGCCGCCGAGGTCGAGATCGACCACGGGTCGGTCGGCCTCCAACGGGAATCCTTCGTCAACTGCGATGGGCTCCACACTGTTGCTCAGTCCAGGCTGACCGAGCGCGTCGGCGACGTCGACGACGACACCCTCCGACGCGTGTGCTCCGCGATCAGCTACGCGCTCGGCTGCTGACCATCCGAGATCGGGCGATGGCCGGTGCTGTCGGCCGCCGCCCGCCGGCGGGCGTTCACGCCGTCTGGCTGACCGCCGCGGTGCCGGCCTCCACCAGCCACGTGGAGATCGTCTCGACCGGGGAGTCCTCATCGAACTGGTCGGTCACCGCCCGGTACGTCGCCGTCCACGTCGAAGGGGTGACCTCGCACAGCGTGTAGCCGCGGCGCGAGTCGAAGTACCGCAGCTGCGGGTTGGCGGCGAGCGCCGCGTCGACGAGGCCGGAGATCACGTCGTCGCCGTCGAAGAAGGACGACGCGATGCTCGTGGCCATGAACTCGATGCCCACCACCGGCTGGGACAGGTCGAACGGATCGGGACGCAGTTCGCCCACCGCCGCCGAGTGGAAGTCGCCGGTCAACACGATGACGTTGTCCGCCGCGGCGCCGACTGCCTCGAGCAGTCGGGCGCGCTCGGCGGCGTAGCCGTCCCAGGTGTCGACGATCACGACCGGTGGATCGGACCCGGCCACGGCGTTGCCGCCGAACATGAGCACCTGCTGGGCCAGCACGTCCCACACCGCCGACGATGCGCCGACACCGTCGGCGACCCAGGCGAACTGATCGGCGCCGAGCATCGTGGCATCGTCACCGCCGACGTCGTCACGCACCTGGACGGCGTCGCCCAGCGCCGGAAGGAACGGGTCGCTGCGTTGCTGATCGGACCGGTACTGGCGGGTGTCGAGCACGTGGAACCGCACCAGGTCGCCGTGGGCCACCGACCGGTAGATGTCGAAGTCCGGCCCGTCCGGTGGGTCGAGCCGCACGGGCATGAACTCGTACCAGGCCTGGTAGGCGGCGGCGCGGCGCTCGAGGAACCCGGCGGGGTCGTCGTCGTTCTCGCTGATGGCGCCGGCGTAGTCGTTGTCGACCTCGTGGTCGTCCCAGGTGATGATCCACGGGACCTGCCCGTGCGCCGACTGCAACAAGGCGTCGGACCGGTACAGCGCGTACCGCTGCCGGTACTGGTCGATCGTCTCGCACTCGAAGTCCTGGCCCGTCGTGCGGCCCCGGCTGTCCGCGTACCCGCCCGAGGCGTACTCGTAGATGTAGTCGCCGAGGAAGATGAAGGCGTCGAGGTCCCCGGTCTCGGCGACGTCGCGATAGGCGGCGTAGTAGCCCTGCTCCCAGTTCTGACAGGACGAGAACCCGAACCGGAACCGCTCCGGCATCGTGCCCGCCGCGGCGAACGTCCGGGTACGGCCGACCGCGCTGTCGTGGCCGTCGACCGAGAACCGGTAGTGGTAGACGCCGTCGGGCTCGAGGCCCGTGGCGTCGACGTGGACGGAATGGCCGAGGGCAGCGGGTGCCACCGCGGTGCCGGAGGCGACGACGTCGACCATCGCTGGATCGGTGGCGACCTCCCAGCGGACCTCGATGTCGCCGTCGGGCAGTCCGGTCGACGGATCGAGCCGGGTCCACAGGATGACCGAGTCGGCGAGCGGGTCGCCCGAGGCGACACCGATCCAGAACGGGTTCCCCGTGGGCCCCAGCGCGGCCGGCTCGGCTGTGGGGTCGGCGGCGGGCGACGCCGTCGGTGTGGGCGTCTCGCCGGCGGACCCTGTCGGGGCCGTCGTGGGCGCAGGTGCCGCGTCGGGCGAGTCGTCGCTGCCACAGGCCGAGGCCAACGCCGCGGCTACGGTCGCGGCGAGGAACCCCCGGCGGGTCATGCGCGGGTCGTGTTCGGTCATCGCTTCCCCCTCGGGCGTCGACAGTACCCACCACAGGGTGGGTCACGCCGGGAGATTCACCTCAGGTGTGGCGGACCCAGCGGCCGGCGCCGGTTCGCTCCCACAGGCCGATCTCCCAGTCGCACGGGGTCATCGCATCGGCGAACAGCCCCGTTGCCAGACCGCCGTAGCGGGTGAGATCGACGCCGTCGCCGTACGCGAGGCTCAGATGCATCCAGTCCTTGCAGCGAATGGGATCGTCGTCGTCGCCGAGCTCGTGGGTGACACGGAAGCGATCGGCGATGTCGAGGAACAACTGCGAACGCAGCTCGATGCCCACCCACGTGTCGGTGGTGTGCAGGGACACGAGGTCGACCGCCACCGACGAGACCCGGGCGCATTCGCCGACCGCGACGCGGACCTCGTCGACGATCCGGTCGAGCGCAGAGGATCCCCGGTGGAAGAACCCGGTGAGCGTGCAGTGCGGCGGATAGGTCTGGGCAGTGGTGGGACCCAGGTGCGATGCCGCGGCGAAGTAGGCGGCACACGTGTCGGCCAGCGCCCCGGTCGGCGTGGCGTACAGGATCAGCTCGCGTGCCGGAGCCCGGTCGCTGCGGGTCGTGAGCGATCCCGGCGCCGTCACCGCGCCACCTGCCGGGTCGCCATCGCTCCGTGCGCCCGGTGCACGACACGGCCGCCGGCCAGCACCGCACGCACCGACGCAGGACGGTCGTCTGCGGGAGGGTCGACCACCACGACGTCGGCTCGGGCGCCGGCCTCGAGCCGGCCGCGGTCGTGGAGCCCGGCCAGACGCGCGGGCGTGGACGACACCAATGCCCATGCCTCGGCGAGTTCCACGACGCCCTCGTCGGCCAGCACGAACGGCGCCTGGAGCAACGACGGGTAGTGGTAGTCGCTGACGAGCATGTCGACGACGCCTGCAGCCACGGCCGAGCGCGCCGAGACGAGGCCGAGGTGCGACCCGCCGCGCACGAGGTTGGGGGCGCCGTACATGACCCCGACGCCGGCCTCACGGAAGGCCCGGGCGAGATCGAGCGTGGCCGGGAACTCGGCGATGTCGAGCTTCAGGGCCAATGCCCCGGCGAGCTCGTCGTCGTTGGAGGTGTCGTGCGACGCCGTGGGAACACCGGCGTGCAACGCCGTCTCGCGCAGCGCCGCCGTCTGGCGCTCGCCGACGGGCCGGCGACCGACGGCGCGCTCGGCCATGCCGGCCAGCACATCACGGTCGACACCGGTGCGGGCGAGCACCGTCAGCGAGTCGGCCATGGCCGACGCTGCAGCCGTCGTCTTCGGGGCGTGATCGTTGAACGACAGGAACGTCACGGTCCCGTCGTCGAGCCACTCGACCAGCTCGTCGAGGTCGTCGGTGTTGCACTGCTCGTGGCGGACGTGGAGGCGGACATCGACGCCGGCTGTCCGCCGGGCGATGGCAGCGATGAGCTCCCGCAGCATGGCCCGACTGCGGAGCCCCGGCTCCCACGAGTCGGTGGCGGACAAGTACGACGTCGTGATCCCGGCAGCAGCGAGCGCATGATCGTTCTCGGCGAGCGCCAGGTCGACGGGCATGGCGACATTGGGCCGAGGCATGACCGACCGCTCGAACGCATCGCCGTGGAGGTCGACCAGACCCGGCATGACGAGCGCGCCGGCCGCGTCGATGACCACATCGGCCGACAATGCAGCCGGGTCGGTGCCGGGGACGACCTCGATGAGGTCGGAGCCCGACCAGGCGACGACGCCCTCGACGATCGTGCCGTCGGGCGACAGCACATGCCCGCCGACGATGACCCCGTCGACGCGGTCGCCAGGGACGCCGCCGAGGGCGTCGGGACGGCTCACCGGCGGACCAGCCCGGTGAGCAGATCGCGATAGTCGGCCAGGGCCCGGGTCCGCACACCCGTCTGCTTGGCTTCGTCGTCCCAGCGCCGCAGCCGCACCGCGTCCTGCCAACCGCTGGTGGCCTCGAAGGCGTCGAGCTGGCTGTCGGCGAAAGGGCCGCCCTGCAGCTCGAGGCTGTGCACCGATGCCGGCGACAGCCCGGCGTGGTACTCGTCGTCGACGGCACAGAGATACCGTTTGGCGGCGACGTGCAACGCGATGGGGCGGGTGACGTCGCGGTCGAACCACCGGTCCAGGTAGTGCGCCCCGGCGGCCTCGTGGCGGAGGTCGTGGTCGGCTGTGTCGCCGGGCTCGCGCTCGAGCAGATGCCCGATGTCGTGCAGCAACGCGGCGGCCACGAGGGACTCCGAAGCACCGGATCGTTCGGCCAACATCGCGCACTGCAGCCCGTGCTGGATCTGGGTGACGACCTCGTCGTAGCGCTCGGCGCCGCGCTCCCGGTACAGCGCCAGGATGGCGTCGGCGACCGCAGTCGGTTCGCTCGGGGGCTCGCCGACCGCCAGGTCCTCGATAGGTGTCGACATGCCCGTTCTCTCCTCGACTCGGGTGCCTTCGCCTCCGAACCGGCCACCGTACGGGGGTCGGATCGGGGACGTCCACAGGGATTGTGGACAGATCATCCGACACCGAGGTGAACCCCCGCGGGTCCGTAGGTGAACTCTGGAAAACATAGTTGTCATGACAACTCGGGGGGTGTTGCATGAGCGTCGTGAGCCTCTCGGATCAGTCCTACCACCGCCTCGCCGACGACCTGGCGGCAGCCATCGACCGGATGCAGGCCGGCGAACGCCTGCCGTCGGAGAATGACCTCGTCGCCCGTCATGGCGTCAGCCGGATCACCGCCCGCGCTGCGCTCGGCGAGCTCGAACGACGTCATCTGGTGCGCCGGGTGCGTGGCTCAGGAACCTTCGTGGCCCTGCGCCTGGACTACCCCGTCACCTCTGCGGGACCGCCGAGCTTCTCCGAGATCGTGGCCCGCCACGGCCACACGCCGAGCCATCACATCGACGAGATCCGGACCGTGCGCCCGCCCCGCGATGTGCGGGAAATGCTGGCGCTGCGACCCGACGCCATGACCGTACGGATCCGACGTCGCGGTTTCGTCGACGGCGACGTCGTCAGCCACCAGACCCACTGGCTGCCCGCTCCCCTGGTGCCCGGCCTGCGTGGCGAGCTCGAGGCCTGCGACTCACTGTTCCGGACACTCGTCGACGCCTACGGCTTCGAGCCCCGCCGCTACTGGAGCCGTGCCGAGCTGGCCACGGTGCCTGCCGACATCGCCGACGCGTTGGGTTTCGAGGGGCGCCCCCAGGCGTGGCACATCGAGAGCTGCAACCGCTGCAGCCGCACTGGCCGGATCATCGAGCTGGCGCACGGCTGGCTGCGCGCCGACGCGTTCCGGGTCCGGTTCGAACACGGACCATCCGACGGGGCCATGCCAGGCCCGACCGAGAGAGGGATGTCATGACCAGAGCAACCGATGCACCGCTGGGCCGAGCCCGCCGCTGTGAACTGCTGGCGGCCACGCCGGGACCGACGCTGATCGCACTCGCCGATCAGGTGATCGACGACGCCGGGCCTCCGACGGTGGTCCTCGCCCCCGAGCTGGGCATGACCATGATGACGGTGCGCGAGCCGGTCGAGGCGATCCGCTTCCACGTCGGCGAGGTGTTGGTGTGTCGCGCCGAGGTCGACCATCGTGGCCAGAGCGGTTGGGCGATGCGGATGGGCGAGGATCGTGCCGCCACGCTGGCCGCTGCGCTCCTCGACGCCGAGGCTGCAGCCGACGGGCCCAGAAGATCGGCGATCGACGAGCTCTGCCGCAACACCGCGCTGGTGCTCGCCGATGACCGCGCCCGCGAATGGGCCGAGCTCGCAGCCACCACCGTGCACTTCGAGGAGCTCGACGCATGACCACCACCGCCGCACTGCGCCGCATCGACGGCGCCACCTCACAGCGAGTCTTCGACACGCTCCTGCGAACACTCGCCGAGCCGGGTCGCATCCTGCGGTTCGGCGACGAAGTCCTCGACATGCCGGCCGTTGCTCTCGGCCCGCTGGCGCTCGCGGATGTCGACGTCACCGTCGCCGTGCTGGGGAAGGACGCCGATCTCGCCGGCGACCTCTTCCGAGCCACCGGCGCCCGCATCGTCGCCGCATGCGACGCCGATCTGG
This sequence comes from Acidimicrobiales bacterium, assembly GCA_046290435.1. GTDB lineage: Bacteria > Actinomycetota > Acidimicrobiia > Acidimicrobiales > UBA8592 > CAVQUE01. The sequence goes on along the minus strand of JBKAGO010000070.1, from coordinate 97,857 downwards.
TCATCGCCGACCCCGCCCTGCTCGGCCGGCCCGTCGTGGGGGCCGACCTCGACGGTCTGTCGATCGGGTCACCCCTGGCTCCCGAGGACGCCTGCCGCCTGTTCGTCGCCGTCGACGCGATCCACGGGATCGACGCCGCCGACGCCGGGTCCGACGCGGGAACCTGCGTACGGCTGAGCGGCCCCGGCATCGCCGGTCATCGCTGCATCGGCATCGACGGCCTGGCGGTCGACGTCCTCGCCCGCCTGGGCCGGGCGTCGGGCACGTTCCCCACCGGCATCGACACCTGGCTCGTCGCCCCCGACGGCGCCGTCGTCGGCCTACCGCGCAGCACCACCGTCGAACTCGACACCACCACCGAAACCGACCAGGAGGCCTGACCATGGGCTACGTCGCCGCACGAGGCGGACTCGACGCCATCCGCGCCGCCGAGGAACTCACCCGCCGCCGCCGAGCCGAGGCCGCCAGCCCCTGGCTCGAGCTCGACCAGATCATCGAGCGGCTCCCGCTCGCGGTCGACCGCGTCATGGGCGAGGGCGGCCTGTGGGACGAACCGACCGCCGCTCGAGCACTGCGCCAGGCCGACGGCGACCTCATCGAGGCCGCACACCTGATCCGCACCTACCGGTCGACCCTGCCCCGGCTGGCCTACAGCGAGGTCGTCGACGCCGACGAGCTCGACGTGCTGCGCCGCATCGTGCCCGCCTATCGCGAGCCTCCGGGTCCCCAGCTGCTCGGCCTGACCCCCGACTACACCGGCCGCCTGCTCGACCGCACCTCCGAGGACGACGCCCGCGACGCCGCGGCACGGGCATCGGCCGCCCATCACGATGCCGCCCGAGCGACGGCCGCCCGCGCCGATGCGGCCCCGGACCGCGGCGCGCCGTACGGAGACGGCGCGCCGGCGCAGCCCCGTGTCCCGGGCCGACTGCTCGACGTCCTGCGCAACGCCGACCTGGCCGTCGATCGCCGCCGCGGCGACGACCCCGAACCCGTCGACATCACCCGGGTGCCCGCCCGTCCGGGATCCGGGCGCTCCGCTCGCCTGGCCGTCATGGCCCGCGCCGAGACGGGCGCGCTGGTGCAGCTCTGGTACCGCAACATCCTCGGTCCCGACAACCATCTCCACGAGGTCACCCTCGGCGAGGTCCGCCACGGTCGCCTTCCGGTGCCGGTGCGTCATCCCCACATCGACGAGCCGGTGACCATCGGCCACATCCGCGTGACCGAGGTCGAGGCCATCGAGGATCTCAACGGCTCCGACGAGGACCGCACGAAGTTCGACGTCGGCTACGGCCTGTGCCTGGGCCACAACGAACGCAAGGCGATCGCCATGGCCAACCTCGACATCGCGGTCGAACGCGCCGGACCGGGCGACCCGCTCGAGCAGTCCATCCTGATGACCACCGACGGCCTCGACGCCTCGGGCTTCCTCGAACACCTGAAGCTCCCGCACTACGTGACGTTCCGTTCGATGGTCGAACGCAAGTCGGCCATGCGCCGCGCAGCCGAACGTCGGGCACCGGCCGAAGCGGCGGTGGCCAACTCATGAGCGCGATCACCGAGCTCGCCGCCGCCCCGACCGGCACCGCCGACGGCGGACCCGAGCGCGTCACCGTCCTCGACGAGTACGCCAAACGAGAGATCAGACGAGCCGTCCTGACGGCCGTCGCCGTCCCCGGCTATCAGGTGCCCTTCGGGTCGCGTGAGATGCCGGTCGCGAGGGGCTGGGGTTCGGGCGGGCTCCAGATCACCCTCGCGGTCGTCGGACCCGACGACGTCGTCAAGGTCTACGACCAGGGCGAGGACGCCGGCGTCAACGCCGCCAACCTCCGGCGCTTGGTCCGCAGCGCCGAGGGCGTGGCCACCACCACCGACGCCCGCGACGCCGGCGTCATCCAGACCCGCCATCGGGTCCCCGAGGACACGCTCGGCCCCGACCAGATCCTGGTGCTCCAGGTTCCGGTGCCCGAGCCGCTGCGCGGCGTCGAGCGCGACATGCAACGTCTGCGCCGAATGCACGCCGAGGGCGACTACGCCCGGATGTGGGTCAGCCTCTACGAGGACCTCGTCCGCAACGGCGTCATCACCCGCACGACCGGCTACCCGTGCCTCGTCGGTGGTCGCTACGTGATCGCGACGACGCCCATCCCCCGGTGGGACGTGCCGGCGCTGCACCAGGCCGAGTTCCTGTCGCTGTTCGGCGCCGGGCGGGAGAAGCGCATCTACGCCATCCCGCCGCACACCGACGTCGAGCCCCTGACCTTCGACGACGTCGCCTTCGAGGTCGAAGAGGTCCAGGCTCCGTGCCGGTGCGGGCTCGTCCGCCCCGGCGGCGAGCTCCAGGCCTACCTGGTGGAGCTCCCCGCCCAGGACGGCCCGTCGACGTGGGTCTGCAGCGACACCGACTGGTGCGTGCGCCAACGCGTCGCGCACGGCCTGCTCGACGAATCCGCCGTCGACATCGGCACGTCCGACGACGGAGAGGACTGGTGAGCACGATGCACACCGACAACGTCATGGAGACCGACAGCGCCATGCACACGGACAAGGTCATGGAGACGGACAACGTCATGGAGACCGACGGCATCACCGAGGCCGAAGGTGCCATGGAGGGCTGGGCCCTTCGGGTGCGCGGGCTCGGCCACATCTACGGACCCGGCGGCGCCGAAGCGGTCACCGGTACCGGACCGGAGTTCGGCCGCACGGTCAGCCCCCTGACCGGCGCGGTCGTGGGCTGCTGGGACGTCGGCTTCGACGTCGCCCCCGGCGAGGCGCTCGGGGTCATCGGCGAGTCGGGGTCGGGGAAGTCGACGGTGATGCGCGCCATCGCCGGCGACATCGCCGCCACCACCGGTGCCGTGCACCTGCGTTCGGTCGACGACGGCGTCACCGACATCCTCACCCTCGACGACGCCGCCCGGCGAGCCCTGCGCATCGCCGAGCTCGCCGTGGTCTACCAGGACCCCTCCGAGGGGCTCGACCTCCACGTCACCGCCGGCGGCAACATCGCCGACCGTCTGACCGCCGCCGGGTGGCGCAACTTCGCAGCCATCCGCGAGCGGGCCGGCTATCTGCTGGGCCGCACCGAGATCCCGCTCGACCGCATGGACGACATCGTCGCCACCTACTCCGGCGGGATGCGCCAGCGGGTGCAGCTGGCCAAGGCCCTGGCCAACGACCCGAGCGTCGTGCTGCTGGACGAGCCGACAACCGGGCTCGACGCCTCGGTCGCTGCCGGCGTCCTCGATCTGATCCGGGACCTCCTCGAGGAGACCGGCGTCGCAGCCGTCGTGGTCAGCCACGACTTCTCCGTCATCGAGATGCTCACCCGGCGCTGCCTGGTCATGCACCACGGCCGAGTCGTGGAGGCGGGCCTGACCGACCAGCTGCTCGAGGACCCCCAACACCCCTACAGCCAGCGACTCGTCGGGGCGGCACGAGGATGACCATGACGATCACCGACGACACACCCATGATCCGAACCGAAACGGGCGACGCCCCCCTGCTGTCCATACGCGGGCTCGAGAAGCGTTTCGTCCTCCACGAGGTCGACGGCCGCGAGATCATCGGCTTGCGTGGTGTCGACCTCGACGTCGCCGAGGGCGAACACGTGGCGCTCGCCGGCACCTCGGGTGCAGGCAAGTCGTCGCTGCTCAAGTGCGTGCACCGCACCTACCTGGCCGACGCCGGCAGCATCACCTACCGCTGCGCCGACGGCACCACCGTCGACCTCGTCCGCTTGGCCGACCACGAGGTCGCCGACCTGCGCTCGCGCGAGATCGGCTACGTCTCGCAGTTCCTGCGCGCCGAACCCCGGCGTGGCGTGCTCGACGTCGTCAGCCGATCCGCCGTCCGGATGGGCCTCGCCGCCGACGCGGCCCGCGACGCCGCCGCCTCGGTGCTGCGCCGCCTGGCGATCGGCGAGGAGCTCTGGCAGACGTACCCGACGCTGCTGTCGGGCGGCGAGAAGCAGCGCGTCAACCTGGCGTCGGGCATCGTCGTCCCGCCCCGGCTGCTCCTGCTCGACGAGCCCGTCTCCGCGCTCGACCCCGCCAACCGCGCCGCAGTGCTCGACGTCATCGCCGACCTCACCGGGTCCGGGGCGTCGGTCCTGTCGGTGTTCCACGACCTCGATGCGATGCAGCGTCTCGCCGACCGCATCGTCGACCTGGCCGACGGCCGGGTCGTCACCGACACCAGAACCCTCCCCGTCTCCGAAGGTGGCCCCCGATGAGCTCCCGTGCCGACCGCAGTGATTCCTGGCGCAGCGCTTCCTGGCGTGATGTCCGCGCCGTCACCCCCGATGGGATCGTCGACGCAGCGACCGTGGTGGTCGAGGCCGGCGTGATCACCGACGTGCGCGCCGGCGGCGCCGCACCGCCCGACGCCGTCGACGGCCGCGGGCTCCTCCTGGTGCCTGGCCTCGTCGACTGTCACAGCGACGGCCTCGAGAAGGAGGTGTCGCCGCGCTCGACAGTCCGCTTCCCGATGGACTTCGCGATGGCATCGTTCGAGGGCCGCGTCCGCGCCGCCGGAATCACGACTGTCTTCCACGGCGTCGGCTTCCAGGACAAGGCAGCTATCGGCCGCTCGGTCAGCCAGGCCATCGAGATGTGCGGAGTCATCGTCGACCACCAGCGCGACGACGCCCGCCTGATCGACCACTCCATCCTGTTCCGGTTCGAGGCACTCGACCCGACCGCCTTCGCCGCGCTGCAGACCCAGGTCGAGGCAGCCACACCGCATCTGCCCGCCGCCCCACCGATCGTCTCGTTCGAGGACCACACCCCCGGCCAGGGCCAGTACCGCGACGTCGACGCCTACGCCGCGATGATCGAGCGCGAGCAGCGCGGCGTCGACGCCGCCGAGCACGTGCGCCGGGTCATGGCCGAGGCCGCCGAGGCCAAGCCGATCCGCGACCGCAACCTCGCAGCCGTCGGCGACCTGGCCGACGCCGGGCGCATCAGCCTGCTGGCGCACGACCCGGACTCGGTCGAGGCGATCGAGATCGCCGCCAAGGCCGGCGCATCCATCGCCGAGTTCCCGGTCGCGATCGAATCGGCCAGGCACGCCCGCGCGCTGGGCATGCGCATCGTCATGGGCGCACCCAACGCGCTGCGCGGCGTGTCGCACTCGGGCAACGTGTCGGCCCGGGAGCTGGTCCACCACGGCCTGTGCGACGCCCTCGCATCGGACTATCTGCCGACGACCATGCTGGCAGCAGCGTTCGCACTGGCCGCCGAGGACGTCTGCACCCTCGGCGAGGCCATCGCCCTGGTGACCTCCGGCCCTGCCACCATGACCGGCTGCGACGACCGGGGCCGCATCGAGCCCGGCGCCCGCGCCGACCTGGTCCTGGTCGACGACCGCCACCGCTGGCCCGTCGTCGTCGACGTCACCGCCGCCCGGAGCTGAGTACCCCACCCACCCCACCCACCGGGGTCAAGTCGTACTTTCAACCAACTCGGCGCCTTTTGCCCGGGCGGCTCGCATGCGAACCTTCAACCAACTCGGCGCTCTTTTGCCCGGGCGGCTTGCTCGGAGTTGGTTGAAAGTACGACTTGACCCCAGCGGTTCACAGACCCCAGCGGTTCACAGACCCCAGCGGTTCACGGGCGCACCGCCGCCGAACAGGAGACACAGCAATGACAACCATCGACACCGCGGTCGCGGTGCATCCTGCATTGACCGATGCCGCCGATGCGGCCATTTCGGCGTGGGGCGCGGCATTGCGCGCCCACGACCGCCGGGCGCTCTCCGAGCACGTCGCGCTCGGCGCGGACGGCACCCCCACCAGCCGTATGGACGAGCTCGTCGAACGTGCCGTCCTCGACGCGCTCGATCGCCACGACGTCAACGTCGTGAGCGAGGAAGCGGGATACCTCGACCGTGGCGCGGACATCACCGTCGCCATCGATCCCGTCGACGGCACCGGCAACGCGGTCACCGGGCTGCCGATCAGCGCCTTCACCGCGGCCATCGCCATCGATGGCCGGTTCACCCAGGCGCTCACCCGCTGGTTCCACACCGGCGAGACCTGGACCGCCGACCGCGATGTTCCGTCGCGCCGGCGCACCAGCGGACGCCGTTCGCTCGACGGTGCCCTGGTGTCGATGATCCGCCCCAAGGCCGACCCCGAGAGCTTCCTGGCCATCAGCCGCAGCGCCGACCGCGTGCGGGTGCTGGGGTCGACGTCACTCGAGTGCGCCTGGGTCGCCGACGGCGCCCTCGACGCCTTCTGCGACCCGGGCAGCGACACCCACCGCATCGTCGACCTCGCCGCCGCAGTGGTGCTGGTCGAAGCCGCCGGCGGCGCCGTGATCGACGCCTACGGGCGTCCCGTGGAGTTCACGACCGACATCGCCGGCCGCTGGAGCGGCATCGCCGCCGCCACCCCCGACCTCGCCGCCGAGATCGCAGACCTCGTGCAGGGCTGAACCCCACGGAACCGCTGGGGTCAAGTCGTACTTTCAACCAACTCCGGGCCGTCGAGCCGGGTGCTCACATGCGAAGAGTTGGTTGAAAGTACGACTTGACCCCGAACTGACCCCAGCCCTCAGATCACCTGTTTGCGGACCCAGGTTGCCAGGAGTTCGATGGCGTAGACGATCACGAAGACGATGATCATCAGGCCACCGACGGTCTCCCACTCCAGCAGCCGGATCGCCTGCACCAGGGTGAACCCGATCCCACCGGCACCGACGATGCCCAGGACCGCCGAGGACCGGATCGACACGTCGAGCAGGTAGAGCGAGTTGCCCAGCAGCGAGGGCAGCACCTGCGGCGTCACCCCGCTGAAGGCCTCCTGGGTGCGGGTGGCGCCCGTGGCCCGGATGCCATCGCGGGGGCCCTCGGACGCCTCCTCGATCGCATCGGCAAACAGCTTCGTGGCGAAGCCGTACAAACCGATCGCCAGGGCGAGCACGCCCGGCTTGGGGCCCAGTCCCAGGGCGGCCACGAAGATCACGGCGATCACCAGATCCGGCAGGGCCCGGACCAGCAGGATGAAGCCGCGAGCGGTGCCGTAGATCCACCGGGCCGGGGCGACGTTGCGTGCGGCGAGGTACGCCGTCGGCAGTCCGAAGAACAGCGCCAACCCCGTTGCGGCGAAGCCCATGGCGACCGTCTCGATGATCTGATCGGCGTACTGGCTCTGCCACCAGTCCATCGACGTCGGCACGAGCCGTTGCATCGTCTGGGGCACCTCCGGCAGGCCGAAGATGAAGTCGGCCAGGGACATCTCGGTGACGGTGAACGCGAGCACGAGCGTGAGCAGCGTGACGCCGCCGAGGCTCCACATGACGATGCGTTCGAGCGTCCATGGCGGGCGGAGTTCGCCGGCCGGCACCAACGGCGGTGGCGGCACGTCCAGCTCGTCCACCGACGAAAGGGGCGTCGGGCCGGGCACCTCCACCCGGGTGCCTCCGTGGTCGAAGCCGCGGGCGACATCGGCGATGGGCGCAACGCCGACAGGAGCGGCGCCGTGCTCGATGAACGCCTTGTCGGCCTTGTTGCCGATGCCCGCGTGGCCGAGGATCAGTCCGCGAACGTTTGTCGAGACCAGCTCGACCAGCACGATCAGCGCCATGAGCACCAGCGTGATGCCCAGCAACTGCGGATAGTCGAGGCTGCCTTGAGAGGCCCGTATCCAGAGGCCGATGCCGCCGGCGCCGACGAGGCCCAACAGCGTCGCCGACCGGAAGTTGATGTCGAGGCGGTACAGCGCCACGGCGATGAACGACGGGATGATCTGCGGCAACACGCCGGTGGCCAGCTCCTGGAAGCGTCCCGCCCCGGTGGCGACGACACCCTCGCGTTGGCGAGGATCGATCTGTTCGATCGTGTCGGCGAAGAGCTTGCCGAGCATGCCGATGCTGTGGATGGCCAGCGCCATGATCCCCGGCAGCACGCCGATCGAGTACACCCGCACGAAGATGGCGGCGAACACGAGATCCGGGATGGCCCGGGTGATCACGATGATCGCCTTCGCCGCCCCCCTGATGACGGGGTTGCGGACGATGTTCGACGCAGAGGCGAAGGCCAGCGGTATCGCCAGGACCACGCCGAGGAAGGTTCCCACGAACGCCATCAGGAACGTGTCGATCGTGGCGTCCCAGATGGTGCCCGCGTCGTTGAGCGTCACCGGGAACATCCGCTCGAACAGGTTCAGCAGGTCCTCACGCTCGGTCCAGAGTGTCAGGGGGTTGACCCCGATGTCCTGCAAGGACCACAGACACATCGCCAGGAAGGCGAAGAGGATCGTGGTCAGCGTGGCCCGACGCGGCGTCCAAGACGGCGAGAGTCGTTGTGGCCCCGGATCCGCCGAGGGCACATCGCCCTTCGTCGTCCTCGGCGGATCCGCAGCGATCGTCATGGGAGCTGCACCACCTGGGCCCGCGACGGGGCTTGCGCACGCGGGCCGAGATACTCGTCGGCCTTGGTCCCGTCGGGGTCGAGGCGCTTGTAGACCTCCATCACCCGTTCCTCGTCGAGGTCGTCGTCGACGGGCGAGTCGAGCACGACCCGACCGTCCTGGAGCCCGATGAGGCGGTTGGCCCAACCGAGCGCCAGGTCGACCTGGTGCAGGCTGCACAACACGGTGATGTTGTCCTCGACGCAGCACCGGAACAACACGTCCATGACCTGACCCGAGATCTCCGGGTCGAGCGACGCCACCGGCTCGTCCGCGAGGACGATGCGGGGCTGCTGCATCAGCGTGCGGGCGATCGCCACACGCTGCTGCTGGCCGCCCGACAAGGTGTCGGTGCGCTGGAAGGCCCGGTCGCCCAAACCGACGCGCTCCAGCTGCTTCAGCGCCTCACGGCGCAAAGCCTTCGAATACGTGATGGCGCCGTAGCGCGGTCCACGGATCCGTCCCAGCGCACCCGACAGGACATTCTCGATGCAGCTGAGACGCCCCACGATGTTGAACTGCTGGAACACGAAACCGACGTCGCGGCGCAGGGCCCGCAACTCCCGGCCCTTCGCGTTGGCGGCATCGACGCCGAGCACCCGGACCGCACCGTCGGTTGGACGGTGCAGTCCGTTGAGGTGCCGCAACAGCGTCGACTTGCCAGATCCGGACAGGCCGATGATCACCAACAGTTGCCCGAGGGGCACGCTGAAGCTGACGTCGTCGAGTGCCCGGACCCGACCGTTGTCGAAGGTCTTGGTCAGGCCACTGACCTCGACGACGGTCTGGCGGGGTGGTTCTTCGTCCATGCGTGCGTTTCCCTCGGGCGGTGTCACGGGATCAGCCGAGGCACTGGGCGGCGCCGGTGACGTCGCACAGCTGGCGGATGCCATCGAAGTAGGTGTCGTCGGCGGGCAGGAAGCCCCACGTGAAACCATCCGACAGGATGCAGGTCTCGTCGGCGACCTCGCAGTAGCCGTTCTCGGCAGCCCAGTCGATGTTCACCTTGGTGGTGATGATCTCGACGATCTCGGCCTTGAGATCCTCGGGCAACCAGTTGCCGACTGCGAGCGGCGGCGCAGCGATGGGGAGGCTCTTCCAGACGATCTTGAGATCGGCGTCGTCGGGGTTGACGTTCTCGTCCTCGACCGTGTCGATGACGCCGCTGATGGCACCGTCGGAGATGAGCTGGCTCGTGACCATCGAGTCGTAGGCGTAGCCGGCGTCGCAGTCACCGTTGGCGACTGCGATGGCAGCGGCGTCGTGGCCGCCGGCGAACGTCGGGTTCAGATCGGCGGAGCCCTCGTTGGGATCGAGCCCGATCGACAGCAGGCCCTCGGACGGGAACAAGAAGCCCGACGTCGAGCCCGGATCGACGAAGCAGATCGTCTTGCCGGCGAAGTCCTCCAACGAGTTGATCTCCTCGTTGTCGGCCTGGGTGATGGCATAGGAGCGGTAGTCGCCGATGGTGTCGGGGGTCTCGCCGGCCCAGACGCCGGCAACGTCGATGTCGGCGCCGTTGCCGGTGGCGATCACGTACGAGAAGGCGCCGAAGCCACCGATGTCGACCTTCTCGGCGATCATGCCCTCGATGACGCCGGCGTAGTCGGCAGCCTGGAGGAACTCGATCTCGATCCCGAGCTCGTCGGAGAGGATCTGGGGGGTGACCCACTCGGCGAGGTTCTCGGCGTTCTCGGCCGGGACCGACCCGAAGGTCAGCGTGTCCGGCCAGTCGCTGCGGTCGCCGGCGGCCTCTTCCGCGGCTTCGCCCTCTTCTTCGGCGGGCGTCTCCGCCTCGGCGGCGTCGTCGCCGGAGGACTCGGTGCTGGTGGCATCGCCCTCGTCGTCGCCACCACAGGCGGCTGCGATCAGGCTGAACATCATCAGTGCTGCGACGATGCGCAGCCAGGGGTTGGTTCGCTTCATGGTCTCCCTCTCCACAAGATGCACGGAGCCGGGGGGCCCGTGTCGGAGCGCAACCTAGGAAGAGGTCATGACAACCGGCTGTCCACTTGCGGACACCCGGTGAACGATCAGCCGAACACTGGCCGGAGCGCCGATGACCGCAAGACGACCACGACATGACGTCCAGGCGATGGCCGCGCCCGACGCGTCGCGCGACGGGATCTCAGGGACCGACGATCAGCTCGAGGACAGCGTGCAGGGATCGATGCCGCGCAGCTCCAGGCTGCGCACCACCGCCGTGATCACCCGACGCCGCGACAGGTCGCCCGACCGGACGGCAGCAGCCAGATGGTCGAGCGTCGCCCGGGTCTGGCCCACCGAGTCGATCATCGCCAGATCGGCCCCGGCCTGCAGCGCGAGCCGCGCGGCCTCTGGGTTGGTCCAGCGTTGCGCGACCGCGCCCATGCCCAGGGCATCGGTGATCACGACGCCGTCGAAACCCATCTCACGCCGGAGCAGACCGGTGATCGCACGTCGGGAGAGCGAGGTGGGCCGACGCTCGGTCAGCCCGGGCACCAGGAGATGCCCGATCATCACGACGTCGACCTCGTCGAGCAGCGCCCGGTACGGCACGAGATCGGTGCGCTGGAGCTCTTCGATGGGCGGCGTGGTGGCGAACCCGAAGTGGGTGTCGGCCGAGGCCCGGCCATGGCCGGGGAAGTGCTTGATGACCCCCACGATGCCGCCCTGGCGGTAGCCGGCCACCACGGCGCGGGCGTAGCGGGTGACGACTGCGGGATCGTCGGAGAAGGCACGATCGCCGATGCCGGGTCCGCCGCCTACGTCGACGACGGGAGCGAAGGCCACGTCGACGCCGTAGTCGGCGAGCGCCCGCCCGTAGTCGCGGAACAGCCGACGCACCTCGCGTACCGGACGGGTCGCCTGCGCAGCCGCCGACGGCAGGGGGCCGAGCGTGCCGGCGAGGCGCTGAACGCGGCCGCCCTCCTCGTCGGAGCCGACCATCAGCGCCAGACCTGCGTCGTCGGCCAGATCGAGCTGGGCGACCTGGTCGCGGGTGGGCGCACCCAACAACACGACGCCGCCGATCCTGCCGCGGGCGCCGAGCCGGGCGGCGACGGAGAGATCTCCCGGCGTGACCAGCGGGACGAGCAGCTGCCCCAGCCTGAGCCGCAGCGGCATGCGCCGGATGCATCGACGCGCAGCCCGGATCTCGTCGACGTCGCGGCCGTCGCCGGCCGAGAGCACCGTCTCGGCGGCCGGCGTGGGCGTCGGCGTGGGGGCCGGGTCGGTGTCGTCGACCGCAGGTGCCGGAACCGATGTCGGCGACGGCGCCGGGTCCGAGGCATCCGTCGATGTGTCCGGCTGTTGCGCGTCGGCAGCCTGCGGCTCAGCGGGGACGGCCTCGAGCTCGGGGCCGGGCGAGGAGCCGCACGACGCGGTGATCACTGCGGCAATGGTCAGGATCACCAGGGGACGTCGCACCCTGCCCAGGGTAACGGTGGGGCCGCCACCGCCGAGGACAGCCAGGGCTGCGGCACCTACGTCCTCGCCGGATCCCGGCGCATGGCCGAAACGCCTACCCCACCGGCCGGGGCGCGCATCCTATGCTCGGCGCATGTCGCCGCACCGTCGTTCGTATCGCCTGCTCGTCGCTCTGCTCTCGGCGCTGGCGCTGCTCGCAGCCGCCTGTGGTGGAGGCGACGACCCCGAGCTCGAAGGCGCGGGCGACGAGACCACCGCAGAGGGCGAGGACGGTGCCGACGACACCGACACCGACACCGACACCGACACCGACACCGAGGCCGATGGGACCGGCGCTGCCGAAGAGGAGGACGCAGCCGGTGACGCCGCAGACGAGGATCCAACCGGCGGCACGGGCGACGACGAGGGCGAACCCGAGGTCGGCGGCGGCGCCGACGTTCCGTTCCCGACACCGGCGCCCGTCTCGGGCGAGCCTGCGTTCACCAGCGCGTCGAAGCTCACCACCGTCGGCCTCGACGACGTCTTCTTCGGCGACACGGTGCGTGACATCCGCTCGAAGGTCCCGGGCGACTGGGTGGGCCTGCCGGCAGCCGACGCCCGGCCCTCGTGCTTCACGATGCAACCCGCCGGTGGCCCCGAAGGCACCGTGTTGATGATCCTCGACGGACGCGTCGAACGCATCGACCTCGCCTCGCCCGAGATCACCACCCGATCGGGGATCGGCGTCGGTTCGGCGGTCGCCGACATCATCGAACTGTTCGAGTCCAACATCGAGACCGTCACCGTCGATGGCGGCGAGGAGATCGTGTTCATCCCCACCGACGAGGTCGACCGCGACTTCCGCATCATCTGGACCACCGACGGCACGATCGTCACCGCGATGCGGGCAGGGCGGCTCCCCGGCGTTCTCGCTGCGTCGCCGTGCGGTTGAGCGCGCCGGTGGTCGACGGGAGCTCCGCCCGTCCGGACCGTCGCCGAGCGGCCCGGTGACGATCCTCGTCGACCGGCCCATCTGGCACTTCCGTGGCGAGCGCTGGTCGCATCTGGTCAGCGACACCAGCCTCGACGAGCTCCACGATTTCGCCGCAGCCCTCGGCGTGCCACGTCGGGCGTTCCAGGGCGACCACTACGACATTCCCGAGCGGCTGTTCGACGCGGCCATCGAGGCGGGAGCCGAACTCGTGGATCCCCGGGTGATCGTCCGCCGCCTGCGCGCCGCCGGGCTGCGACGCCCGCCGGGCCGACCCGCCACGCTCCCGACTGGCAGACCGCACGACAGCGACACGGTCGGCATGGGACACTGACCGAGGTGTCGCGCACGGACCAGATCCATCTCGAGTTACCGGCCGTTCCTGCCTACGGTCGCGTCATGCGGATCGCCGCAGCCCACCTGGCGCTGCGTCGTGGTTTCTCCTTGCACGAGATCGACGATCTCCGCCTGGCCATGGACGAAGCCGCCGTGCTGTTGCTGGGCCCCGACGTGGGCGGCGACCGGGTCGAGATCGACTACGCCGTCGAGGGCAACCATCTGGGTATCGACGCCAGCGTCAAGGGCGACGACGTGCAACCGTTGACGGCAGCGGCGATCGAGCGGTTCGAGGCGATCATCGGCGACCTGGTCGACGACCACATGGTCGACGCCGGCCAGAGCCGGATCACCGTCACCAAACACCACCGCTGACGGTCGGCGCAGTCGGCGGCGACGCCGAAATCCTCAGGTGCGACCCGTCGAGCCGAACCCGCCGGCGCCGCGCTCGGAATCCGGGAGCTCGTCGACCTCGACGAAACGCACGTGTTCGACCGCCTGGATGACGAGTTGGGCGATGCGCTCGCCGCGACGGACCTCGAACGCCTCGGTCGGGTCGGTGTTGACCAACAGGACCTTCAGCTCGCCGCGGTAGCCGCTGTCGATCAGACCGGGCGTGTTGAGACAGGTCACGCCGTGGTCGCGTGCCAGCCCGCTGCGGGGCTGCACGAAACCGGCGTAGCCCTCGGGAATCGCGATCGCGATGCCGGTGGGGACCAGCGCCCGCCCTCCCCCGGGTGCGAGCGTGACGTCGGCTGCGGCGACCAGGTCACAACCGGCGTCGCCGGGGCGGGCGTAGGCGGGCACGGGGAGCCCGGGGTCGAGGCGGTGCACCATCAGGTCGATCACGGCCGAGACGGTACCGCCCGGTCCGACAGGGCGCCTCGCTGTGCCCAAAACGCCCGTCGGCGCCGACCGGGGTACAGTCGACCCTCGTGCTTGCCTGGATGGACCTCGAGATGACCGGACTCGATCCGGACCGCCACGTCATCGTCGAGATCGCAACGCTGATAACCGACGACGAGCTCAACCTCGTCGCCGAGGGACCCGACCTGGTCATCCATGCCGACGAGGCCGCGCTCGCCGCGATGGATCCGGTCGTGGTCGACATGCACACCCGTAGCGGACTGCTCGACCACATCACCGCGTCGACCCTCACCGTCGAGGAGGCCGGGCGTCAGACCCTCGAGTTCCTGCGGGCCCACATCGACACCGAGCGCAGCGTGCCCCTCTGCGGTAACTCGATCGGTACCGACCGGCGCTTCCTCGCCCGGCACCTGCCCGACATCGAGAACTTCCTCCACTACCGCTCGATCGACGTGTCGACCCTGAAGGAACTCTCCAAGCGCTGGCGTCCCGACATCGTCGCAGCCGCGCCGTCCAAGGCCGGCGGCCACCGGGCGATGGACGACATCAAGGAATCACTGGCCGAACTGCGCCACTACCGCGCCGGACTGTTCGGTGCCCCCGCCGACACTCCCGGAGAAACCCCTTGAGCAGCCCCGAACCCGCAGCGGGCGACGGTCACCAGCACGGCGATCACCACCACGGTCATCACCACCACGGCGAGCATGCCGCGGCCGGCGACGACGAGACACCGCGCCCGCGCAAGCAGGAACAGGAAGAGGCCGGCACCGACGTCGCCGAGGTGGCACCCGGCATCATCCGCACCCAGCTGCCGGTGAACCTTCCGGGGCTCGGTCACGTCAACTGCTACGTGATGGAAGACGAGCGCGGCATCGCCGTCGTCGACCCGGGCCTGCCCGGCGAGGACTCCTGGAATGCACTCAACGACCGGCTCGGCCGCGCCGGCTACCGCGCCGAGGACATCCACACCGTCGTCATCACCCACTCGCACTTCGATCACTTCGGCGGCGCCACGCGCATCCACGACGTCACCGGCGCCGACATCTTGACCCACGAGTCGTTCCGCACGGCCTGGCAGCGGTCCGAGCTCGACGAGCACGACGACACCGACTCCCTCGAGCTCGCCGAGGAAGAGGCCCAGGAGCGCGAGCTCGAGCGCATCTTCTCCGAGCGGCTCCCCTGGGGCACCCCGCGCACCCGGCCGCCGCAGGCCGAGATCGACAAGTTCCGGCGGATGGGTCGTTTCAGCGCCGAGTGGCACCGCACCCCGGAGCCCTCCATCGCCGTCAAGGACAGCCAGGTCGTGCGCCTCGCCCGACGCGACTGGGTGGCCATGCACACCCCCGGCCACACCAACGACCACCTGTGCCTGTTCGACCCCGAGCACGGGGTGATGTTCACCGGCGACCACGTGCTGCCCACCATCACCCCCCACATCGGTGGCATTTCCCCCCAGCCCGACCCGCTCGCCGAGTTCTTCTCGTCGTTGCATCGCATGCGTGACGTCGAGGGTGTCTCGGTCGCCCTGCCGGCCCACGGCCATCCCTTCGCCGACCTCGCCGGCCGGGCCGAGACCATCGTCGAGCACCACCAGGAACGTCTCGACACCATCCGTGCCGCCACCCATCGGGTACCCGCAGGGACGGTGACCGAGTACATGCGCATCCTGTTCAGGGAACGGGCCTGGGGCGACATGGCCGAGAGCGAGACCTACGCGCATCTCGAGCATCTGCGCTGCCTCGGCGAGCTCCAACGGAGCGATCCCGACGGGCTCGCGCACTACACCCCGGTCGGCTGACCGACCGACCGACCGGTCGCATCCGTTTATTCCCTTGACACGGTTTCGCGACCGTGGTTGCTTTGACGACGGCACCGAGCACCGATGACTCGGTCGATCCGTCGGGATCAGCACCAGGCGAGAGGAGGGAACCGATGAAGAAGCACCTGCCCACCACGGGCGAAGCCATCCAGGCATCGGTTCCCGCGCGCCTGCACGTGCATTCGCTCCACGTGGCCCTCTCGAAGCCCCGCGCCACCGCTGCGCGCATGGTCGAGAACGCCGCCGCCACCGGTACCGCTCGCTGCCACGCGCACGGCACCACCGGCACCTGGCAGAACACCGCATTCGCCCGAATCGCGCCGGTGTTCGCGCCCTACCACCAGCGGCCGAAGGACGCCGTCACCTGAATCTCACGACAGAGACACAGGGACGCTCCCGAGGCCGCCGGTTCACACCGGCGGCCTTTCGCATTTTCGGCGTGCGGCTGCCTCCCTCCACCCGACATCTCCATTTCGACCGCATCGATTGCACTGCATCAGAAAGGGCACCGCCATGACGGCACCGCTCGACGCTCCATCTGAACCCTGGCGGGCACAAGCCCGCTGCGTCACCACCGCCGGTGTCGACGCCGGCCTGTTCTTCTCCGACGAACTGGCCGACATCGCCCTGGCCAAGACCATCTGCGGCGGCTGCCCCGCCCTCGCCCCCTGCCTCGAGGGCGCCCTCGAACGTCAGGAGCCGTGCGGTGTCTGGGGCGGCCAGCTCTTCGACAACGGCCGCATCGTCATGCTGAAGCGTCGCCGGGGACGGCCGCCGAAGGTTGCTCGGCCCGAGGACCAGATCCCCCACATCGAGGTCCCCGAGCACCTCCGCCCGCTCGCCCGCACGGCGTAGCGGGTGGGCGATGGGCCAGCGTCGGCTCATCACGACGCCACGGGGGACGACTCGATCGAGCCTCGCAACCGGCGGCGTGGATGAGCCGACGGCGGACGGGCAGGACCCACGATGCGCCACGGTGAGCAGGCGTGGGTATTCGTGACTGCGGGAATGCCCGTAGCCGGCCACCGGGTTCGGTCCGCCATGGCTGTGACGACCCTCGGACCGGACAGGCCGGTACCGTTCACGATGTTCCCGTGCTTTCCGCCCCCCGCACTCCGGCTCCTGCTCCCATGACCGTTCCCGACACACCACTCACCCCCGAGGACCTCGACCGGATCGAGGCTGCCGAGGCGGACGCCAAACGGCGGCGCGTCGCAATCGGTCTGGTCACGGCCTGCATCCTCGGACTGGTCTTCGTCGTGACCGTGCAATGGGCCGTCGACACTCCCGGCGAGGCGAGCGTCCCGGAGTTCGAGCTCACCACCCTCGACGGCGAGCCGTTCCAGCTGACATCCATCGTCGGCACCCCCACCGTGGTCAATTTCTTCGCGACCTGGTGCGCCCCGTGCCGTGCCGAGCTCCCCGAGTTCGAAGAGGTCAGCCAGGAAGTGATCGCCGATGTGGCCTTCCTCGGGGTCAACACCCGCGAGACCGACGTCGACGGTGCACTGGCGCTGCTCGAGGAGACCGGCGTGACGTTCCCGGTCGTCCTCGGCGACGATGGCGACCTCTTCGAGATCATCGGCGGGCTCGGGATGCCCACCACCGCGTTCGTCGACGCCGACGGCACGATCGTCGAGGTCCACACCGGCGCGCTCGACGACGATGCGCTGCGGGACAAGATCGAGGCGAACTTCGGCTGATGGAACCACGACCGACCACCCGTCGTTGGGTTCGTGACCTCGGCGCAACGTGCGCGCCGGCCCCGGACGAAACGGTTCCCTCCTGATGTTCGACATCGACCTCGCCAGACCCCTCACCCTGGGACTCGTGGCCGCCTTCAATCCCTGCGGCTTCGCCATGCTCCCCGCGTATGTCTCGTACTTCCTCGGCCTCGAGTCCGACGACGAGACCAACGTCGCCCGCAACGTGATGCGCGCCCTCGTCGTGGCCGTGACCATGACCCTCGGGTTCATGGCGGTCTTCGGCACGATCGGCATCCTCACCTCCACGCTCATCGCCGAGTCGACGCTGTCGCGCAACGTCCCCTACGCAACGGTCGCCTTCGGGATCGGCATGGTCCCGCTGGGCATCGCGATGCTGCGTGGCTACGAGCCCAAGCTCAACATCCGCCGGCTGCAGGCCGGCGGCGGCAGCAACCAGCTCCCGTCGATCTTCCTGTTCGGAGTGTCGTACGCCGTCGTCTCGGTGTCGTGCACGATCGGGCTGTTCCTGGCCGCCATCGCCGACTCGTTCACCCGCGAGGGCGAGGGCGTCCTCCACGGCATGGCCGGATTCCTGGCATACGCCACCGGCATGGGGCTGGTCATCCTGGTGCTGTCGATCGGTGTGGCGCTGGCCCGCAACTCGGTGGCCACCAACATGCGCCGCTTCCTGCCGTACGTCAACAAGGTGTCGGGAGGGATGCTCATCCTCGCCGGCGCCTACCTGGCGACGTTCGGCTGGTGGGAGATCCAGGTGCTGCGGGGCAACAACCCCGACAACCCCGTGGTCGAGCTCGGCGAGCGGGTGCAGAGCACCATCCAGAACTGGATCAACGATGTCGGCGCCACTCGCCTCGCCATGGGTGTCGCAGTCATCGTCGGCTTCGCCATCGTCTGGGCCATCACCGCCCAGATGGCCAACCGCAACGACAAGCGCATGATCCGGGGCGGCTTTCTCACCGTCTACGCCCTGCTCGAGGTGGTCACCTACCGCTTCGACCTGCTGGTGCTGCCGCTGCTGCGCACCATCGCCGACATCCCCGAGCGCATCGGCAACTGGTTCACCGACCCGTTCCGCTGGCCGGTGATGTTCGAGCTGATGCTCGCAGCGATCATCGCCGTGGTGCTCTGGTTCGCCGTCGGGCGCAGGCTGTTGGCCCGGGGCGACGATGACGATCGCGAGCGGGACGCCACGACCGACACCGCCGCCGCCTTGTAGCGTCGGGCGGGTGTTGAACCGCCTCCTCCACCGCTCCGACGTCGTCGAGGAGCTCCAGCTGCGGTCGCGGTTCGGGTTCATGGCCTACCACGGCGGCACCCTCGAAAAGACCACCGACGCCATCGCCCGTGACGCGGCGGCACTCGCCGGGGCCTCGTACTACGGGGTGGTGCAGGCCCACGAGGAGCCGACGCACTTCTCGTCGACGTCGGTGCGTCCCGAGCACAGCGAGGCGCTGCAGGTGTTCCTCGACCAGGTCGACGTGGTGGTGACCATCCACGGCTATGGGCGCGAGCACCTGTTCCATTCGGTGCTGTTGGGGGGCCGCAACCGGGCGTTGGCGCGCCACATCGCCGCACACGCCCGTTTCGCACTGCCGAAGTTCACGTTCCAGCACGATCTGGCGGAGATCCCCAAGGAGCTGGCGGGCCAGCATCGGCAGAACCCGGTGAACCTGCCGCGCATGCGCGGGGTGCAGATCGAGCTGCCCCCGACGATCCGCTGGCACTATCAGCAGTGGGGCTGGTCCGATCACGGCGAGGTGGGCCGGGCGCCGCAGGTCGACACCCTGATCGCCGCCCTGGCGACCGCCGCCCGCAGCTGGCCTCGCTGACCCGGACGCCGCCCATCCGGCTCGCCAGCCCCCGCGGGCCCGGTGGGCGCACCGACCATCGGTGAGCCCAGCCTCGGCCATCGGTTCCGGCGCCGAAAACCGTCGCCAGAACAACGATTCTCGGCGCCAGAAATCCGACGCCATGAGTTCTGGCGCCGAAAACTGTCGCCAGAACAACGATTCTCGGCGCCAGACCGTCTGACCTTTCCTGCCCTGGCGATCAGGGGGCGAGGCGCACCATCGTCCAAGCGTCGGGGCCGGTGGCGGTCTCGTCGATCCGGGTGAACGCCAGTCGGTCGTGGAACCGATCGGGGCGGCCCTGCCAGAACTCGATCACCGCCGGCACCACCCGGTAGCCGCCCCAGTGCTCGGGCCGAGGGACCGGGCCGTCGCCGAAGCGGCTCGCCGCCTCTTCGTAGCGGCGATCGAGCTCCTCCCGCCCGGCGACGACGGTGCTCTGCGGCGACGCCCAGGCACCGAGCTGGCTCCCGCGTGGCCGCTGGGCGAAGTAGGCATCCGACTCCGCTGTCGACACCCGCTCGACCCGACCGAGCACCCGGACCTGGCGACGCAGCGGGAGCCAGCCGAAGGTGAGCGACGCTCGACCCGCCATGTCGAGCGCCGTTGCCTTCGCGCTGGAGTAGTTGGTGAAGAAGGTGAAGCCCTCGTCGTCGACGCTCTTCAGCAGCACGAACCGAGACGCCGGCCAACCGTCGGCATCGACTGCCGACACCACCATGGCGTTGGGCTCCCAGAGCTCGGCCGCCTCGGCATCCCGGTACCAACGTTGGAACTGCACGATCGGGTCGGGATCGACGTCGGCTTCGTCGAGGCCAGTCGTCTCGTACTGCTCACGGACATGCGATAGATCCACGGCGACGATTGTCGCACCCGGGCAGGGCGGGCCGCGATCCGAACCGGCCGCCGGCGTCGGGCGAGTCGGCCGACCCAGCTCCCGCGGAAGCGTGATGTGTCGCCGGTCCCGTTTGGTCAGCCGACTCAGCTCCCGCGGAAGCGTTCGATCTGACGCCGATCCCGTTTGGTCAGCCGACTCAGCTCCCGCGGAAGCGTTCGATCTGACGCCGATCCCGTTTGGTCGGACGTCCGGCACCGCGCTCGCGGGCGGCGACCGGGCCCGGTCGTTCCTCGGGAGGTGGTGGCGGCGGCGAGTGATCGACCATGCACTCAGCGGCCCGGGCCGCGCCGACACGCTTCTCGACGGGTTCGACGACCTCGAGCTCCCGCAGCCGGCCGGCGACCGTCGCCTCGACCCGATCGCCGGGGGCGACCCTGTGTGCAGGCTTGACCTTCTTGCCGTTGACCGCGACGTGGCCGCCGACCACCAGGGCCTTCGCTGCGCTGCGCGTCTTCGCGACCCGCACCGCCCACAACCAGCTGTCGACACGAGCCCCGGACATCGATCCAGTGTCGCGCGTCGCCTCTGGCGCCGAGAACTGCTGCTCTGACAACCAGTTTCGGCGCCAGAAACCTGACGCCGGGCGCAGGCCTCGCTCCGCCCGGTCGCAGCATCGAGGCGCCACTCGTGTCTCCCATTAGGGTCGCACGAGTGCACGACCCACCCGTGAGCGCCGACGACCGGAACGCCCCACCGGTCACGTCGCTCGATCCTCGGACGGCGTCGGCGATCGCCATCGGCGGCGTCGTCGGAGCGACCCTGCGCTTCACGATCGGCGAAGTCTTCAGCGACACCGACGACTGGCCCTGGGCGGTCTTCGTCGTCAACATCGTCGGCTGTGCCGCCCTCGGATGGCTCGTCGCCCGGCGTGCGGCTCTACCGGACCGCGTCTTCGCCGCAGCGGCCATCGGGTTCTGCGGTGGGCTCACCACCTTCTCGGCCTTCGCCGTCGACCTCGCCGTCATGGCCCGCGACGACCGGCTCGGACTCTTCGCCGGCTACCTCCTCTCGTCGTTCGCCTGTGGCCTCGTCGCCTACGCCGTGGGCAGACGCATGGGAAACCGACGCGAACCGATGGCGGCTCCGTCGTGATCCTCCTCGGTGCCGCCGCGTTCGTCGTGTTGGCCGGCCTCGGCGCCCTCGCCCGAGCAGTGCTCGCACGCTTCGACGCCGGCCTGCCATTCGGCACGATCGGCGCCAACACGCTTGCCAGCTTCTTCGCCGGGCTCGTCGCCGCATCCGAGCGCCCGACCGCCGTGTTGGTCGGCGTCGCCCTCTGCGGCACGCTGTCGACGTTCTCGACACTCGTCCACCACCTGCACGACCAGGCGCTGCACAACCGTCCGGCCCGCGTGGCCACCACCCTGGGGGTTGCGATCGGAGCCGGCATCCTCGCAGCGCTTGCGGGACTTGAACTCGCCGCTTCCTGAAGCCGGCCGGGCCTCACGGCCGGTGTCGGCGCCGGCCTGTTCTTCTCCGACGAACCTGGCCGACATCGCCCTGGCCGAGACCACCGAACCCCCTTGCGCCGATCACACCACGTTCCGGCGGTTACGGTGAACCCATGACCTCGCCCATCCCGCTGACCGTCTGGTCGGACTTCCTCTGACCGTGGTGCTACGTCGGGGCGGTCCGCCTCGACGATGTGTCCGAGCACTTCGGCGACCGCATCCGCATCGAGTGGAAGAGCTTCCTGCTCCGCCATGACACGAAGGTGCCCGAGCGGGCGAAGTTCGTCGAGTACACCCAGAACTGGCGCACCATGGCCGAGATGGAGCCCCGCACAACCTTCGTGCCGTGGGCATCCGACGACGATCCGCCGTCGTCGAGCCTGCCGGCGCTCGTCGCCGCCAAGGTCGTCGAGGGCGCCTACCCCGACCACGTCGCCGCCTTCCACCGGCGCCTGTTCATGGCGTACTTCACCGAGAACCGCACCATCTCGTCGTGGCCGGTCCTCCACGACCTGGCGGTCGACGTGGATATCCCCGGTGACGAGTTCGACTCGCTGGTCGCCGAACAGCGCCCGGCCCTCGCCCAGCTGGTGATCGACGAGCACAACGACGCCATCGGCCAGGGCATCACCGCCGTCCCCACCGTGGTCATCAATGGCGTGCTGCCCGTGCCGGGAGCGCAGGAGAGCGCCACCTACATCAACTGGATCGAGCGCATCATCGAACGCTCCTGAGGCGCAGTGCCCGCTCGGCGACGGCGACCTCGTCCTCCCCGGCACATCGAGCAGGTCTCGACGAGGCGATCGACCCGAGCCAGAAGCGGCCGACCTCAGCCCGGCGGCGTGGCCGAGGCGCGTTCGATCTCGACGAGGGCCCGGCGATCGAGCTTGTCGGTCGCATTGACCGGTAGGCGCTCGACCACCCGCACGGCCTCGGGGAGCTTGTAGGCCGCCAGCGAGACGGCGGCGAACGACCGCAGGTCCTCGAGACCAGGAGGCGACCCCGGATCGGTCGGCACCACCACCGCGACGCCGATCTCGCCCATCACCTCGTCGGGGCGTGGGACCACCGCCACGGCGGCCACGCCGGGATGATCGGCCAGCACGGCCTCGACCTCGAGCGGGTACACGTTGTAGCCACCGCGGATGTACATCTCCTTGGTCCGACCGGCCAGGCGATAGCAGCCGCGATCGTCGACGTACGCAAGATCGCCGGTGCGGAGCCAGCCATCGACGAGCGCCTCGGCAGTGGCCTCCGGGTCGTTCCAGTAGCCGCTCATCATCGCCCCCGAGCGCAGCCAGAGCTCGCCGACCTCGCCGGGCTGCACAGGACTCCCATCGCCGTGGCGGATCGCGGCCTCGACACCGGGCCGAGGCCTCCCCACCGTGTGCAGCGCTTCCTCATCGTCGGCGTCGAGAGCGGTGCCGAGGCCCACCCCGCCCGACTCGGTGGACGAGTAGCGGATCGACCACGGCGCGCCGAACAGCTCGCGCCCCGCACGCACCAGCGCAGGAGGCGCGTGTGCGCCGCCGCTGACGATCGCCTTCACGCAGGAGAAGTCGAAGCGATCGAGGTCCGGCACGCGCAGCATCAGCGCCACCTGCGGCGCGATGGCGCTGACCGAGGTCATCCGGTAGCGGTCGATGAGCTCGAGGACCGGTTCGGCCCGCCACTTGTCGAGCAGGTGCGTCGTGCCGCCCGTGGCGAGCAGCCACGGCAGCTTCGTCATGACACCGACGTGGGCGAACTCGGTGCTGGCGTAGCGGTCGCCACCGCCACCCCACGCCCCGCCGGTGTCGAGCTCGGCGATGACCGCCAGCTGGCGCCCGGTGTACCAGGCGCCCTTGGGAGCCCCGGTGCTCCCCGACGTGAAGCAGATGCACACCGGGCGATCGGGATCCTCGGCGAGCTCGGCGACCTGCCCACCGGGCACCCGCAGGCCCGCCAGCACACCGTCGACGTGGTCGGCGAGGGCTACGCGCGCCACGTCGAGGCGATCCGGCACCCCCTCGAGATGTGCGTCGTCGGCGATCACGAGATCGGGCTCGAGCACATCGAGCGCCGCCTGGCGCTCCGCTCCCCGGAACCGCGGGTTGAGGCCCGCGGTGACCGCGCCGATCTTCGCTGCCGCCAGGTAGGCGACGATGTAGTCGGCGGTGCTGGGGAGGCTCAGCGCAATGACGGCACCCGCACCGAGGCCACGAGCGGCGAAGCCGGCAGCGACCTCGTCGGAGAGCCGATCGAGATCGCGGTAGGTGACCGCCCAACCGTCGGGCGCGACGTAGGCCGCCACTTCGGCATGGTCGGCAGCAGCACGGCGGATCGCACGGTTCAGCACGGTGGCTGAGCGTATCCGGCGGACCACGGCCCGCTGGATAGGTCGGCTCGGCGCCAGGTACGGTCATCGCGCGCCGGCGCTGCCGCCGTTCCGCACGCCCTCCCCAACGCAGGGGGAGGATGATCAGCGTGCCGGTGCGGACCCGTCGGCGGTGTAGCAGTCGAGGGCCAGCCCCAGGCCCATCGCCTCGAGGAAGCCGTCGGCACGCTCGCGCAACGGATAGCGGTCCTCGACCGCCCGGAAGGCGGGTCCGTGGTCGGCGACGACGAGGTGCGCGAGCTCGTGCACGAGCACCGCATCGAGAACCCAGAGCGGTACCCGTTGCAGCCGTGACGACACGCGGATGACCCCGGTCTCGGGCGTGCAGGACGCCCAGCGCCTCGCCTGGTTGGTCACCCAGCGAACCGAGGTCGGCAACGGCAGGTCGTAGCGACGCGCCAGCACCCGGACGCGCTCGTCGAGGTCGGCGAGGTCCGACGCAAGCGGTCGGGCCTTGCGGATGCGGCCGACCAGATCGTGCACCGTTCGCGCCCGATCGGTCTCCGACAACCATGCCGGCACACGGACTTCGATGACACCATCGTCGACGAGGCGGGCCGCACTGGTCTTGCGACGGCGATCGCTGCGGATGACTCGCACCACCACTCCGTCGACGTCGAGTTCCTCGGCGCCCGCACCGGAGGTCTTCACCATGGCGGTCACGTTAGCCAGCGCGGAGCGATCGCGCGGCTTCCGTTTCCGCGGTGCACCGGCGACCTCGACTCCGACGTTCCCTCGACCCGACCCGACGGCTGTTCGCCATGGACACCTCGGCTCGAACGGCGCCGGTAGCCTCGGTCCCCATGATCGATCTTCGACGTCTCCGCGACGATGCCGGCTACCGCGAGGGCGCCATCCGCAAGGGCGCCCCGGCGGCCGACATCGACCGACTCCTGGCCGCTGACGAGGCCCGGCGGATCTCGATGAGCCGTGTCGAAGAGCTCCGGGCCCGGTCCAACGCCGCATCCAAGGCGATCGGGAAGGCAGATCCTGATCGGCGCCAGGCCATGATCGAGGCTGCGGCGGTGGTCAAGGCCGAACTGCAGGCGGCCGAGGCAGACCACGGTGTCGTGGCCGCCGAGGTGGACGACCTGGCGCTGACGATCCCCAATCCCGCGGCGGCGGCCTGCCCATCGGGTGGCGAGGACGACTACGAGGTCGTCGAAGTGGTCGGCGAGACCACCGAGGCCCCTCTCCTCGACCACGCGGAGTACGGCGAGCGCATGGGATGGGTCGAGACCGAGCAGGCGGCCCGGAACATGGGGAGCCGGTTCGCCTACCTGATGGGCGAGGCGGTGCTCTTGGAGTTCGCGCTCGTGCAGTGGACCATGGCGAAGCTCGTCGCCCGGGGGTTCACCCCGGTCGCTCCTCCGGTGCTCGTCCGCGAGGAAATGATGGTCGAGGCCGGCTTCTTTCCCACCGACCGGAGCCAGGTCTACGAGCTCGGCAACGACGAACTCTTCCTGGTGGGCACAAGCGAGGTCGCACTCGCCGGGCTCCATCGCGGCCAGCGGCTCGACGCCGATGCACTTCCGGTTCGCTATGCCGGATTCTCGTCCTGCTTCCGGCGCGAGGCCGGCACGTACGGCAAGGACACCCGCGGCATCTTCCGGGTGCACCAGTTCGACAAGGTCGAGATGTTCTCGTGGTGCCATCCCGAGCGATCCTGGGACGAGCTCGAGGTCCTGCGCGGCATCGAGCAGGAGATCATCGGCGAACTGGGGCTGCCGTACCGCGTCATCCGGGTCGCCGCCGGCGACCTCGGCGCTCCCGCAGCGATGAAGTACGACTGCGAGGTCTGGTTGCCGTCGGAGGGCCGCTACCGCGAGCTCACCAGCACCTCGAACTACACCGACTACTCGGCACGACGGCTCGGTTCGCGGGTCCGAACCGATGACGGCACGGAACTGCTGCACACCCTCAACGGCACTGCCTGCGCCGTGGGACGCACCTTGGTGTTCCTCATGGAGCACTGCCAGCAAGCCGACGGCAGCTTCGTCGTTCCCGAGGTGCTCCGCCCGTTCTGCGGAATGGATCGCATCGAAGCCCGCTCGACCCGCGGCTGAGGCGGACCCGACGCCGACGCGCAGAAGCCCCCCTCAGGAGGTGCGTTCGGATGGCGCCGGCCCGCTGCTCTCGAAGGCCTTGGCGACCTCGTCGTAGGTGAGATCGACGTCGGCGCCGCTACCGGCGCCCGAGCCGTCCTGGGGACCACCCATGCGGGGGCTCTCGACGATGGGAGCGTCGTCGCCACGCCCCGAGCTCGAGAACTGGAAGAAGCGGTGGATGATCCAGCCCCAGAGGTAGAAGCCACCGACGAGCTTCATGATCAGGCCGGCCATCTGCTGGTCGGTCGCGACGCTCATACCGAAGAGCCGGACCTCGTGGTCGTAGGCCTCGTAGAGGGTGCCCTCGGCGAAGGTCAGGAAGCCGGAAGGAACGGTCGGGATGACCGACATGAGGAACAGGTAGACGATCTGGCCCTGCGGGCTGATCCGCACCTCGGGGATGGGCCCGATGACCGGGGTCCACATCCACAGGGCGCTCATGAAGACCATCAGGTGCACGAGGTAGTGGAACGGGCCGTTCTCGGCCGAGGTGTTCACGACGACGGTGAGGTGGGTGAAGACCACGACGAGATTGAAGACCGAGCCGGCCACGACCGGGTGGGTCATACGTCGTGTCCAGATCCCGACCCGACCCTGGTCCGAGATGATGAGACGCGCGAGCCACTCCGGCATCGCGACGAGCAACAGCGGAGGCACGATCATCGAGATCAGCAGGTGCTGGATCATGTGGGCGGAGTAGAGGTACTCCTCGGAGATGTCGTGGAGGGGCCAGTCCGAGGAGATCCAAAGCACCGCGATGCCGGCGACGTAGGCGATCTTGTTCTTTCGGGTGACGACCGGCTCGCCCGGGCGGACGGCGTGGGGGCCGATGACCCGGACCGCGTACCACGCGAGAAAGATCGCGCCGGCGATGACGACCCACACCTCGAGGTGGGGCTGCCACCGCCAGATGTCCGTGTCCGCAGCGAAAATCATGGTGTCAGTCTCTCACCAGTGGAGACCGCGCACCCATGCAGAGCGGGCGAATCAGTGTGTCGCCTCGGTCACTGCCGGCGAATGCGCCTCGTCGTCGGCTCCGTGGCCCTCCTCGGGGTGGTCGGCGTGCTCGGCGTCGCCACCCTTCCAGGCGAAGAGCAACCAGATTGCGCCGATGATCGTCGGAACCGCGATGAGGAGAACCTTCGCCACCCAACCCCAGTCGGACAGGAAGCCCATGGCATAGGCCATGACCATGTAGACCGGGTAGGCGAGCACGAGACCGGCGCCGAGCATCTTGGTGAACCAGGCATTGTCGTACTTGAGATGCATGAAGTACGCCGCGACGATGGCGAACTTCAGCACCATCAACACGACCAGGATGATGGTGATCATCGTGTCCGAGAGCTGGTGCACCGACTCGAAGTGCATGAACACCTCGATGGCAGTCATCACCGCGAGCACGATGGCGACCTTGACGTACACCCAGTCCGAGACGTGCTCGTCGTGGGCCGCCTCGGCAACGCCGACAGCTTCGGCCGGCCCCGAGGCGAGTGGGGATTCAGTGGTGGTCATCGACGCTCCTACTGCGGGAACAGGTAGACGATGGTGAAGATGACGATCCAGACGACATCGACGAAGTGCCAGTAGAGCCCGATGATCTCGAGCTTCTCGGACTGTGCGGCGCGGAGTCGGCCGCGCGATGCCTGGACGTACATCGACATCAACATGATGATCCCGACGCTGACGTGCACGCCGTGGAAACCGGTCAGGGTGTAGAAGGCCGTTCCGAAGAGGTTCGTGGTGAAGCCCAGGCCCTCACGGTAGAAGGCCGTGAACTCATAGACCTGCCCTCCGACGAAGACACCGCCGAGCAGTGCGGTCGTCAGCAACCAGATCTTGCAGCGGCGGACGTCGTCACGGGCGAGCGCCGAGATCGACAGAACCACGGTCAAGGAGCTGGCGAGCAGCACGAACGAGCTCACCGACGTGAACGGGATGTCGAACACGTCCTTCGGACCGATGTCGAGGGGCCCGATGCGGTCCTTGTACAACAGGTAGGTCGAGATGAGACCGCCGAAGAGCAGGCAGTCTGACCCCAGGAACACCCACATGCCGAGCTTCTCGTTGGAGAGCCCCAGTGACGTGTGGTGCTCGCCCTCGTGGGAGTCGTGATCGGTGGCGACCGGGATGGACGCCTGTTCCGGCGCAGCGGCCGTGGCCAGATCAGCCATTGGTCGGCTCCTCGGGTCGATCGGCTTCGGTGAGGGTTGCGACACCACCACCTTCGAGTTCGGTGCCGTCGGCACCGGCCTCGCCGGCGGCGAGGGCAGCCGGCTCGCCGCCGGGCAGCATCGGTGCGGCGTGATGATCGTCGCCGTGGCCGTGACCGGCCTCGGGATCGTCGACGGGTTCGAACACCCAACCGTAGAGGCCGCCGAGCACCATGAGGCCGCCGACGACGCACAGCCACAGGGTGTAGATCAGACCGTAGGCGATGATGGGCAGGCCGGCGCCGATGACGATGGGCCAGTAGGACGGCGACGGGAGGTGCACGTTGGCACCGTTCGATCCGTCGTGGGCGATCTCTTCGGCGGGTGCGCGCCGCACGATGCGGCCCTCTTCGTCGCGGCCCCACTTGCGCCACCAGAAGTCGTCCTGACGCTCGACGACGATCTCGCGGTCGAAGTTGTGTTCGGGTGTCGGCGACGCCGTCATCCACTCGAGCGATCGCCCATCCCAGGGATCGGGGCCGGGATTCTGTGGCTCGCGCTTGTGGCTACGCCAGCTGACCATGACATTGGCGATGAAGATCGCAGTGGCCAGAGCGATGAGGAACGAGCCGATGGTCGAGACCATGTTCCACAACTCGAAGCCCTGCCCGGGCGAGTAGGTCTGGATGCGGCGGCTCATGCCCTGCAGGCCGAGGATGTGCTGAGGCCCGAAGGTCATGTTGAAGCCGATGATCATCACCCAGAAGTTGAGCTTGCCCAGGCGCTCCCCGAGGAAGTAGCCGAAGACCTTCGGCCACCAGAAGTAGAAGCCGCCGAAGAAGCCGAGGATGATGCCACCGAAGATGACGTAGTGGAAGTGGGCGACGATGTAGTAGGTGTCGGTCTGCTGGGTGTCGGCCGGAGCGAGGGAGTGCGTCACACCGGACAGGCCACCGATGGTGAACATCGCCACCACCGAACTGGCGAAGAGCATCGCGGTGGTGAACCGCAATCGACCGCCCCACATGGTGGCCAACCAGTTGAGGATCTTCACGCCCGTCGGCACCGCGATGAACATCGTCGACACCGAGAAGGCGGCCACCGAGACCGGGCCCATGCCGGAAGCGAACATGTGGTGGGCCCACACCCCCCAACCCATGAAGCCGATCGCGGCACCGGCGAAGACCATGAACGGGTACCCGAAGATCGGCTTGCGGCTGAACACCGGAATGATCTCGGAGATGATCCCGAAGCTCGGCAGGATCAGGATGTACACCTCGGGGTGGCCGAAGATCCAGAACAGGTGCTGCCACAGGAGCGGGTCGGCGCCGGCTGCGACGTTGAAGAAGTTGGCGTCGAAGAGGCGGTCGAAGGTCAACAGGAACAGCGCCACCGAGATGACGGGCATGGCGAACAGCAGCAGGAACTGGGTGATCAGCATCATCCAGGTGAAGATGGGCATCTTCATCAAGGTCATGCCGGGAGCCCGCATGTTGAGAACGGTCACGATCAGGTTCACGGCACCGATCAACGAGGCGATACCCGTGATCTGCAGGCCGAGTGCGAAGAAGTCGAGACCCTTGCTCGGCGAGAACATCACGCCGGTGTTGGGGGCGTAGGCGAACCAGCCGCCGTCGGGCGAGTTCTCCCACCAGCCACCGATGAACATCGACGACACGATGAAGAAGCCGCCGAAGATGAAGATCCAGAAACTCAGCGCATTGAGGCGCGGGAAGGCGACGTCTCGAGCTCCGAGCTGCAACGGGAGCAGGTAGTTCGCGAACGCCGCGCCGAGCGGGATCGCCACCAGGAACAGCATGACGACGCCGTGCATGGTGAACACCTGGTTGTAGGTGTCGGCGCTGAGGATCTCGAGCTCGGGACGTGCCAGCTGAAGGCGGATGAACAGGGCGTAGATGCCGCCGATGACGAAGAACACCAGGCCGGCAGCGCCGTACATGATGCCGATCTTCTTGTGGTCGACGGTGAAGAGCCAGCTTCGCCAGCCGGTGTTGTCCTTCGGGCGCGTGAACACCCCGAGGGGGCGTTCGGCATGCTCGTCGACCTCTCCGGCTTCGAGCTCGAGAGGTTCGCGTTCGATGATCGCCATCAGGGGCTCCTGGGAATCACGTCGTCGATGGATGTGGCGGGGGTGAGCTCACGACGCCGGACCGGGCGTGGTCCGGTGGCCGACGAAGCGAACATCGGGTTCAGTCGAGGATGAGCAGGTAGTCGACGAGGGCGTCGATATCTGCTTCGGACAGGCCGAGGTTGGGCATGCCCCGAGCTTGTTCGGGCTGGGCGTTGGGCTTTTCGGCGGGCGAGTTCCGCAGCCACGCCTCGAGCTGGGCCCGGAAGTAGGGGCTGCCCGGCAACGAGAGGTACTCGCCGTTGTCGGAGATCTCCTGGGCGTCGGCGTAGAGCTCGAAGAAGGAGCCGGCGTAACTCGACCGGGTGGCGAAGTGCGTCATGTTCGGCGCGGCACCGGCCGTGAGGTTCTCCGGCCCGGTGTACATGCCCATGCTCAGATCCGGGAGGTTGCGGTACTCCTCGACGTCGCCGTACATGGCGAGATCGTCGAGCTCCATCACGCCGTCGCCGTCACGGTCGCGTTCGGTCAGGCCGAAGATGACATGGCATCGGGCGCACTGCTGCATGAACACCTGTTCGCCGTCGTAGTTCGGGTCGTCCTCTGCGAGCGGCTCCCGCACGGTGCTCTGGTTGTCGACCCACGTGGCGAAATCGTCGTGGCTCACGGCAACGGTGTACATCCGCATGTAGGCGTGGGACAGGCCGCAGAACTCGGTGCACTGCCCCGCGAAACGGCCGATCTCGTTCGACTGGATGGTCCAGGGGTGCAGACGACCCGGCGCGGAGTCCTTCTTGCCGTTCAGGCGGGGGATCCAGAAGCTGTGGATGACGTCGCGAGAGGTCGTGTAGATCTGGATGTCCTGCTCGACGGGGATGACCATCTCGTTCGCCACCACGAGATCGGGTGGGGTCGAGGTGTCACCGTCGAGGTGGTACTGGAACTCCCACCACCACTGATGGCCGACGACCAGGATCTCCATCTCCGGATAGGGGGAGGTCTCCGGGGCGGCCTCGACGTCGTCGAGAGCGAACCAGGTGCTCAGCGTGAAGACCGCGACGACAGCCATGATGATCGTCGGAGCGACCGTCCAGCCGATCTCGAGCTGGAAGTTGCCGTGGACCTGCTCGGGGAATTCCTCGTCGGGATAGTCGCCGGCGTAATGGGTGTCGTCGGGACCCGGCTTGCGGACCCGGTACTTCCAGGCGATGTAGGCCACCGCACCGAAGACGAGCACGAAGATGATGGTCGCAACGTAGAAGACGCCCATGAACAGATCGTCGATGCTCTCGGCCTTGCGGCCGGCGGGATCGAGCGTGTCGAGCGGGGCATCGGATGCGCAACCGGTGGCGATCAGCACGAAGCCGATCAGCAGTGCGATGAGCCGTCGGGAACGAAGTCGCATTGGGTTTCGTCGTCTCCGGGTGGTGTGGGCGGTCTGGATGGCCACGTGGTTTCTAGAGTTGCCGCGCCGTGGTGCGTGCGCCAAGTCCGACATCACTCGTCGACACCCATTCCCTCTTCGTCGGGCTCGGCGACCGAGACGTCGATGCCCTCGGCCTCGAGCTCCTCGAGCTTCTCTTCGGCCAGGTTCTTGAATTCGCGCTCGCCGACCGACGCCGACACGACGCCGCCGGCGAGCAACGCGATCGCACCGATCGAAAGGACCCCGGCCACGAGGTTCTTGTTGACCTTGTCGACGACGACCATGGCGACGGCGGCGAAGAACACGACGGCCGACACGATGACGGCCACCCACACGGCCCATTCCTTGGACACGGCGAGGAAGACCCGCGACATCGCCAGGATGACGACCGCGACGCCGATGGCGCTGAGCACCGGGACCTCGATGGGCTTCATGATGCGATCGCGCAGTTCCTGGTTGGCGACCGGATCGCCGGTGGCACGGTCGGCCCATGCCGACATCATCCACTCGAAGGTGGCAGCCAGGATGAGCAACAGCCCGATGACGAAGATCGCAGCGTTCAGCGCCAGACCGATGATGGCAACGGCCACGCCGAAGCCGCCGATGAGCGGCCAGTAGTTGGGACCCGACGGGCCCTGCGCCGGAGGAAGAACGCCACCGTTGAGCTCGGCGACAGCCTCGGGGTCGGCGTCGCGGAAGGCGACGAGCATCCCGGCGAGCCACCCGGCTGCGATCACGAAGAACAGCAGGATGAAGTAACCGAGGTGGTCGCCGACACCACCCTTCCAGCCGAAGCTGATCGCGCCGACCCACGCCGACGCATCGACGAAGCCGAAGTAGTCGATGGTGCCGTCGCCGCCGCTCGCAACGGCATAGACGAACATCGCGACGAAGCCGGCAGCGGCGAATCCGGCGAAGAGTCTGAATCCAGGGGTGAACATCGACGTCCCTACTTTGCGATGAAGATGCCGATCCAGAGTACGAAGTACACCAGAACGGTTGCGTACCAGAAGATCGAAGCGGCCACGATGCCGTCGGTCTGACGGCTGCTGTACTGGCCGGCGAGTGCCCGGAAGCCCATCAATGCGATGAACAGCATGCCGCCGATGACCATGGCCAGGTGGGCGCCGCTGATGGTGTAGATCAGGGTCGACGACACCGGCGGAGCGTCGATGACCAGGCCCATCTGGATGTACTGGAAAGCCGTCTGCACGAGGACCATCGATCCCATCGTCAAGGTGGCCCCGATGGCGAGGAGCGCATGCTGGCGGTCGTCACGGGCGATGGAGTAGACCGCCCACTGCATCACTGCGATGGAGATCAGCAGCGTCCACATGATCATCGTGGGCGGCGTCAGCTCGATACGCCCATCGATCCAGGTGGTATCGGTGCCACGAACGGCAGCCCGCTCACGGAAGTACACGCCGAACAGACCGGCGAAGAACATGATGCAGGCGGCGACGGCGAAGCCGGTGCCCACGAGGATGTGGCGCCCACGAGCTGCGGGCGCTGCGGGGAGGTCGGTCGTGACGGCAGCCATCAGGCGTCCTCCTCTTTCCAGTCGAGCAGCGGTCGCTCCGAGGTGATTCCCGCCGGGGCCTGCTCGAAGTTCCCGAACGGCGGCGGCGATGCCGTCGCCCATTCGAGGGTGTGGCCGTTCCAGGGATCATCGGCGTCGGTGTCGTCGCCCTTGCCGATCAGACCCGAGACGGTGACGTCGAGCACGACGAGGGCCAGGCCGGCGATCAGCAGGATGGCGCCGACGAACCCGATCAGGTTGAACAACTCGACGGCGTCGGCGTCCCATACCTCGGCGTAGGCGTCGCGGTCGCCGACCGAGCGGAACACCTCGTCGCCTTCGTCGAGGAAGCCGTTGACGACATCGGTGAGCGCCACCAGCACGGTGCCGCCGACCAGGGCCAGGGCAGCCAGGACGCCGGCGCCGGGGTTGAGGCGTCGTCCGAAGATCTTGGGGGCCCAGTGGTAGAGGCCGGCCACCGCACCGATGACCGCTGCGAACAGGGCGTATTGCATCACGCCCGATGCGATGACGGTGCCGAGCAGGTCCTCGAGGGGATCGATGACCTCGGCCAGCCAGTCCTGGTCGAACTCACGCACGACGCCGATGGCGGGACCCGACACGTGCAATGCCGCGGCGCCCGCCCCGGCGAGGAGCATGCCCATGGCGAACAGCCCCAGCACCAGCTGGGCCGAGAACTGCGGCTTGCCCTTGGCGAGGGTGTCGGCGAGCCCGCCGAATACCACCAGCACCGGAATTGCGAGCAGGAGGCTCATCACCACGAAGAGCGGCTGCTGGGAGACCTCGGCATTGAAGACCGGCTGGGCGAAGGCACCGAAGCTGAGGAAACCGAGCGCGGCGATGGCGCTCTGCATGACCGCGTAGGAGGCCTGTCGGCGACGGGCCGAGACCGGGACGATGTCACCCACGATGCCGAGAACCGGTATGGCGAACGCGAAGACCATCGGTTGGGAGAAGAGCCAACCGAGCTGGTCCCAGATGGCGTCGACCCGGCCGTAGCGGACGGCGTCGGCGCCCCGGAAGTCCACCCAGACGATGGTCAGGTTGGCGAGCCAGACCGGCAGGGCCAACAGCCACACGCCGCCTGCGACCAGCATCGACCAGGCGAACAACGGCAGGTCCCACAGGCTCATGCCCTCGGGGCGCTGCGCGATGACCGTGGTGAGGATGCAGACGGTGGCGAGCATCAGGGCGATGGCGACGATGCCGATGCTGAGCAACGAGAGCTCGACGGCCTCGACATCGGAGCCCTGGGCGGCCTGGCTCGTGTTCTCGGGAACACCGAGGCCGCCGTCGACGAACACGGTGGCGATGTGGATGCCCATGGCCAGCAGCCAGGTCCAGAACGCTGCCGCTGCCGCCCGGGGGAATGCGATCGACGGCGCACCGACCTGCAGCGGGACGATGTAGGTCGCCAGGCCGATGAGCAGCGGCATGACGCAGAAGAACAGCAGCGACGTCCGACCGAGGCTCCAGGCCTGGAAGAAGGTCTGGGACTCGGCGCCCCAGGTGAACACCTCGATGCCGGAGATGTCGCTGCGTTCGAGCGCGACCAGCATGCTCAGCACCGTCGCCAGCAGACCGCCGGCGAGACCCAGCAGGATGTACATCCTGGCGATGGCCTTGTGGTCGGTGGTGGCGAGCGCAGCGGCCAGGCCGGACTCACGGGGTGGGCCGACGATGGCCGCGTCCTCGGAGGCGGCTGCTGTGGTCGGTCGATTCTCGGTGACTGTCATGGAGTGCAGACCCTGCCGGTTGTCGAGAGCTGGATCGAATAGGGGGCGCGCCACATGGTACGTGGCGAATGGCCGCCGAGGCGGAACTCGGCTGCCGACTGTACACAGCGCATCCGGGCGGGGCCGAACTGTGATCGAATTCCGCGGGCTGGCGAGCCCTGAGGCAGGAGCGGGCGCCGACCGACGAGGACGGCCGCGCCCTCGGGGACGTTGCTCACCAACCGTTGCTCACCAACCGGTGCGCACCAACTGATCGGCGGCCATGGCCACGAAGAGGATGGTGAGATAGGTGATCGAGTAGCCGAAGAGCGCCATCGCGGACTTGGTGGTCTGGAGTCGGTACACCTGGATGGCCATGACCATGAAGATGGCGCCGAGCACGATGGCGGAGATGAGATAGAGGAGCCCCATGTCGGCGACCGGCGCGAACACCAGGGTGAGGGCCCACAGCACGACGGTGTAGGCGATCATCCGGATGGCGGTCGTACGGGTGCTGACCACGCTGGGCAGCATCGGGACGTCGGCGGCCGAGTAGTCCTCGCGGTACTTGATGGCGAGGGCCCAGAAGTGCGGCGGCGTCCAGTAGAAGATGATGGCGAACAGCACGACCGGCGGCCAGTCCAGGCTGTTGGTCACCGCCGACCAGCCGATGAGGACCGGCGCGGCGCCGGCGGCGCCGCCGATGACGATGTTGGACGACGACGACCGCTTCAGCCACAAGGTGTAGACGAACACGTAGAAGAGGCACGCGGCGACGGCGAGGGCAGCGCTGAGCAGGTTGACCGTGGCCCACAGCCAGAAGAACGCAACGACCTCGATGGCGATGGCGAACACCAGCGCCTCGCGAGGCGCGACGTCGCCGGTGACCAGCGGCCGGTTGCGGGTGCGTTCCATGATCTTGTCGATGTCGCGGTCGACGTACATGTTGATCGCGTTTGCACCGCCGGCGGCGAGGGTGCCGCCGAGCACGGTGGCGACCATCAGCCACACCGACGGGATGCCCTGCTCGGCGACCACCATCGTCGGCACGGTGGTGATGAGGAGCAGCTCGATGATGCGCGGCTTGGTGAGAGCGACGAATGCCCGGACGCGACGAGACAGCGACAAGGGCTGGGCGGTGAGGACCTCCACGGCTCTGAGGGTAGGTGCACCGGGACCTCCGGACAAAGCAGTCGCACCGATTCATCGGGGTTTCGGGCACACCGTGAGCGCGAATGCGGGTTCCGTGCCCTGTCGAGACGGGTGACGTGCCGTTCGAGCGGCGCGCGTGATGGACTGGAGGGGTGCCTGCCCGCCGTCGTCTGAGCATCAGCCCCCGCGGCTACCGCCGCATCACCCTCGCCTCGCTGATCCTGTTGTCGTTCATCATCGTCACAGGTGCGTCGGTGCGCCTCAGCGGCTCGGGCCTGGGCTGTAGCGACTGGCCGACCTGCGAGGAGGGCTCGCTGGTCGCCGAGCTCGACAACGTCCATGCGATGGTCGAGTTCGTCAACCGTGTCATCACCGGGTTCGTGTCGCTCGCGGTGATCGCAGCGGTGTTGGGGTCGATGTGGCGCACGCCGCGTCGGCGCGACCTCACCTGGTGGTCGTGGGGCCTCGTCGCCGGCGTGATCGCGCAGATCCTCCTCGGGGCGCTGGTGGTGCAGGAACGACTGCCGCCGACGCTGGTGATGGGCCACTTCCTGTTGTCGATGGTGTTGGTGTGGAACGCGATGGTGCTCCACCACCGCGCCGGGCTGCCCGACGACGAGGTGGTGGTCCCGCGCGAGCTGCCGTCGATCACGCGCCACGTCCGGGTGCTGAGCCTGCTCGCCTCGGTGGTCCTCGTCTCGGGCACGTTCGTCACCGGTTCGGGCCCCCACAGCGGTTCGGAATCCGAGCAGACCAAGGCCGCCCTCGAGGCCAAGGGCTACGACATCAGCCTGCTCACGCCCGAGGAGCTCGAGATCGAACGGCTGCCGTTCGACGTCCCCGATGTCGCCCGGGTGCACGGGCTGTCGGTGATGATCTTCCTCGCCGCGACGATCTGGTTCGCGGTGCGCCTCAAGCGCGAGCGTGCGCCTCAGGACGTCTTCGATGCTGCGCAGGCGTTGATCGTCATCATCGTGGCCCAGGCCGGAGTGGGCTACGTCCAGTACTTCACCGGTGTGCCCGAACTGCTCGTCGGCGTCCACATCCTGGGCGCCACCCTCGTCTGGATCGCTGCGGTGCGCCTGCACATGGGCGTGCGCCTGCCATTGCCCGTGTCGCCCCGTCCGGATTCGTCGGATCCGGACGAGCGGATCGAGGCCGCCGACGACACCTCGAGCAATGGCGACGCCGACCCCGACGACCGGCCGTCGGACCTCGTCACCAGCGGGTGAGGCACAATGGCGTCGCCCATGACTGCGCCAGCCGAACTCGACCAACCCGTCGACGAGACCACGACCGACCCCGATCGCCCGTGGATCGTCCTGGTCTGGAACGACCCCATCAACCTGATGGGATACGTCACCTTCGTCTTCCAGAAGCTCTTCGGCTACAGCAAGGCGAAGGCCACCGAACTGATGCTCGACGTCCACCACAAGGGCCGGGCCGTGGTCGCCGAGGGCACCCGCGAGAAGTGCGAGCTCGACGTGTTCCGACTCCACGAGCACGGCCTGTGGGCCACCATGCAGCAGGACTGACGTGATCATCCGCCCGACCCGGTCCGGCACGTACCGGGTGCAGGTCCTCGGTTGGCAGCAGTCGATGCTGACCAACCTCGTCGACCAACTCCGAGACCTGCTGCTCGACGGCTCGAGCCCGCTGTTGCGCCGGCTGTTCCCCACCGCCTACCCCGCCGACGCCGAGGCCGATGCGGCCTACGCCGACCTCGTCGGCGATCAGTTGTTGGCGGCCAAGCTCGACGCGCTCGACACGGTCGAGGCGACCGTAGAGGGCGGCGAGTTCACCGAGGAGCAGCTGATCGGCTGGATGCAGGCGGTCAACAGCCTGCGGCTGGTGCTGGGCACCCGGCTCGATGTCAGCGAGGACCTCGATCCCGGCGACGTCGCCGACGACGATCCCGACAAGGCGCTGTGGGTCAGCTACGAGCTGCTCACCCAGATGCTGGCGATCATCGTCGACGCCCTCGAGGACTGATCCGGCCGAGCCCCCGATGGTTCCTCTCCCCCCGGTTCGCCCCCGTTCGCCGCTCGCCTCCGCCTCGGGTCGACGGGTTCAGATCCAGGACTCGCGTGCCGGGTACCAGAAGCCGCCGGCGGTGCCGGGGCCGGTGTGGGCGCCGATGCTGGGGCCCACGCGGTAACGGACGAGGTCGGCGACGCCGGGATGCCCGCCGAGCCGGTCGTCCACTGCCATGCGCAGCGGTTCGGCGGTGGCGTCGGCGACGCACAGCGCCATGCGGTGGGGCCCGGGGTCGGCGGTCATGGTGGCCACCATCAGCTCGGCCAGCTCGTCGACGGTCGTGCCGGACCCGACGACGGCGGTCTCGTCGCCGGTGATGCGGATGACGGGTGCGGCGGCACCGTCGCGTGCGGGGGTGGCGAGCGTGAAGCGTCCGCCGGCTCGGGCGATGTCGAGCGCACCGATGACGGTGACCGACGAGATGGTGGGGGCGACGGCGGCGACGACGCGTGCCGCGTCGACGAGGTCGGCGCCGGCGGCGAGCGCTTCGGCCGCCTCACGGACGCAGCAGGCCACACCGAACGAGAGGCTGCCGGAGTCGATCACGGTGACGGGGACGTGGACCTGGCGGGCGGCGATGCGGGCGCTGTCGCAGGTGCCGGACCAGGTGCGGCCGACGTGGATCGACAGGATCTCGGATGCGCCGTCGGCGGCGAGTCGTCGGTAGCAGTCGACGAAGTCGCCGGGCGCAGGCTGCGAGGTGGTGATGGTGGGCTGGGCGCCCTCGGCCCAGAATCCGTAGAAGGTGTCGGGGTCGAGGTCGACCCCTTCTCGGTACTCGGTGCCGTCGACGGTGACGCGCACGGGCACCCGGGAGACACCGAGCTCGGCGGCGAGCGTGTCGGGGAGCTGGGCGCTCGAGTCGGTGACGATGGCGATCACGCCCGCTCCCCCGCGTTCGCGTCGCGCTCGGTGCGCTGGTCGCCCGCATCCTGTTGCCGGCGCCAGGCCTCGACCTTCGCTTCGGTCTGCTCGAAGCGCACGCGGATGATCGCGCTGGTGGCGAGCGCCGCGATGGCGAGCCCGGGCCCGGGCGCGGCGCCGGCGGGGTTGGGCAGGCCGCACCGCCACCACAGCAGCGCCGATGCGACCCATGCGGCGGAGGCGACCTCGGTTGCGGCGAAGGCGCGGCGGCGCAGCATCGGGAGCCGGGAGACGACAGCGGCCACGGCTGCATCGATCGGGAAGTAGATGGGGAACGTCGC
The DNA here is from genome assembly GCA_046290435.1 of Acidimicrobiales bacterium. GTDB lineage: Bacteria > Actinomycetota > Acidimicrobiia > Acidimicrobiales > UBA8592 > CAVQUE01. The sequence goes on along the minus strand of JBKAGO010000070.1, from coordinate 58,319 downwards.
CAGCACCTGACCGCTGCTGGTGGCCACGCCCTTTCCGCCTTCGAAACCGTCCCAGGCCGGATAGCAGTGACCGGCGACAGCGACGGGGCCGGCAACATGCATGCCCGGCCCGCCGGCGAGGCGGCCACCGAGCCGGCAGGCCACGAGACCCTTGGCCACGTCGGCGGCCATCACGACGGCGCCCCACTTCTTGCCGACGACGCCGGCCACGTTCGCCGCGCCGGGATTGCCGGTTCCGGCGCTGCGGATGTCGACGCGACCCTTGGTGGCGAGGCGGGTGACGATGTCGGCCGACGGCAGCGTGCCGATCAGATAAGCGGCACCGACGGCGGCGATCGAGCGGGGAACGGACACGGGTGCCCGAACCCCGGATGCGGGTGCGGCCATTCCGCACGGGCGGACTCGCCGTCCGGCGCTCAACGGTGGGCGCCCGGTTCCCAACCGGGTGGGGCGAGTTCGAATCCTGCGAAGTCGAACCCCGGGGCGACGACGCAGGTCACGAGCGACCACGCGCCGGTGGTCTCGGCAGCCTGCCAGGCACCGGCCGGGACGACGGCGTGGGGCACTGCCTGCGCTGTCGCCCCGTCGGGCCGACCGACCCCGGCGTCGAGGCGATGATGGGCGATCGGCCCACCGCCCTCGGCGACCGAGAGGGTCAGCGTTGCCCCGGCCTGGTGGCACCAGATCTCGTCGGCGTCGACGCGGTGCCAGTGCGACCGCTCGCCGGAGCACAACAGAAAGGAGATGACCGTGCTGGCCGGACGCTCGCCGGGCGAAGCCGGCGCCCGCCACGTCTCGATGTACCAACCGCCCTCGGGATGGGCCTCGAGCCCGAGCCGCTCGATCAGTTCCCGCGCCACAGGATCCACGTGCCAGAGCCTACGCCCCGTCGAGAGCCCGTGACCGGTGCGAAAAAGGGCGGAGGCATCGGGCCTCGCCACGGGAGGTGGAAACGAGTCGGACGCAGGGCCGAGAGCCGGCGGAGTGCCAAGGGCCTGCGTGGCCCGAACGCCCACAGCGGAGCGGAGGCATGACGGGACACGGCGAGGGTGCACCGGCACCCGAACGCGCGCATCGACCTCGTACCCCGTACGGGATTCGAACCCGTGTTACCTGCGTGAAAGGCAGGCGTCCTAGGCCGCTGGACGAACGGGGCGTGCTCGAAAACGGCGGGGCTGACGATACCAGCACCAGCCCCGGTCGACTGCCTCCGCCGCCGGATGCCCCCCGGCGGCCCTCCGGCGCCGACCGGAGCGGCTCGTCGACAGGAATTCGGCAACGAGATTGGTGTCGACGTCGCCATGGCGTAGAGTGGCGCCTCGGCTCATCGAGCCGGCATAGGCACGGGCCCTCGGGTCCTGCCGTCGAGTTGGTCCCGTGGTGCAGTTTGGAGTGCACGCCGCCCTGTCAAGGCGGAGGTCGCGGGTTCAAATCCCGTCGGGACCGCGGATGTATGCCAACCCTCGAGGAGGGCGTGCCCGTCGTCGGTCCAACCGATGGCAATCCACGGTCGGGTAGCTCAGTCGGCAGAGCGACCGCCTGAAAAGCGGTAGGTCACCGGATCGACGCCGGTCCCGACCACACGAACAACTGCAGGCCAGCGCCCTTCGGCGCTGGCCTGCTGCCGTTCTCGGGTTTCGTCACGCCGCTCTGGGCGACGGTGCCTGCGATTGATGCAGCGGTCGACCGGGCTCGGCGCGTCGCAGCCGAAGCGCCACCGACGAGCTGTGGTCACCGGCACCGTGATCATCGGCACCGGCAACAGCCGCCGTGTGGGGGACAGTCGCCATCGGCTACGAGCACACCGGCCCGGTACAACACCTGGTCTCACCTGCCGGGCCTGGGACAAGAACCCGACACGCTCGACCATCACTGCACAGAGGATGTATCGGACACTGCGAGACAGTTCTTTAGCCCCAGCTGGGTATTACCCCTGCACACGGAGGACCACCGGTGCACATGATGCGCAGCCGGTCGAGCCGCGGGCGGTGGCTCCGGAGCCCGAGTGCACCATCGCTGGACGCGAACTTGCTACGGTGCAGGCAACGACTGCGCACAGTGTGCGGGTCGCCATACGGGGCAAGGGACAAAAAAATGAGAATGTCAGGACCACGACGAGCGATTCTGAGGTCGCTCGTCATCCGATCCGGAGACATCATCGACGCGTCCGGATTCGCAACAGCAGAGCTACTCGCCGACCCCGAGGTCGGCGGGTTCCCTGCGCAATCCGTACGACGCGCGATCGCCGACCTCGAAGACGCCGGGTTGGTGCATCGCGAGGTCAACGGTCGCCGCGTCTATCGCATCGGCCTCACCGAGGCCGGACGCGACGCCGCCGACGAACGGGGCCTGCGCCCCAGCGATGACGGCCAGCGCGGCAACTTCGCCGGGGTGCTCGAGACCCAGGACCGACGACGACTCCTGGCTGCGGTCTCGATCATCGGCGCCCGCCTCCAGGAATGGGCGGCCAGCGTCGACGTCACCCAGCCCCCCGATCGCCTCCGGGTCGAGCTCTTCCACCTGCTGCTCGCTCCTCTGGCCCCCGAGGCCCCGTCCACCGACCAGATGGCCTTGACGATGGTCCACGCCGGGGCGCTCAACGATGCGCTGCTCGCGTCCTATCGCGAGGACCCCGAGGCGGTCGATCCCATGCTGATCGAATCGACGATCGCCACCACCGTCGACCTCGCCCGCATGCTGGCTGCGGCCTCACGAGCAAAGGCAGACCAGGCCGACGCAGCGCGCCAACGAGTCCGGGTCGATTCCTGACCAGTCATTCACCTGGGTCGCCGCCCGAACTATGGTGGCGTCATGTCCGATCGCCCGCTCATCGCCGGCGCCGCGCAGCGCCTGGCGGGCTTCTGCGAGGCGATCGTGGATGCCCACGTCGTCCACGGGATCTCGCCCGGCACCATCGATGACCTCGCGAGCACCGAGTTCCAGGCCGCGGCGACGCCGATCTACGAGCTGACCCTCAGCGCTGACTACCAGCGCGACATCGGCGCCGCCTTCGGCGGTATCTCCGCCCTGATGGACCTCTATCGCGAGGCCGTCGGCGTCGGCGACGCGGAGTCCGCCTGGGAGAAGGTGCATCGCTATTTCGCCAGCGCTGCCGATGAACTCGAGCCCACATGGCGCGATCGAGTGATCGATCAGCCCACCCTGGTTCGGGCGACGTCGCGCACGCCTTCGGTCATGCGATTCGATCTTCTCGCCGGGCTGGTCACCACCGACGCTGCGCTCGAACTCATCGCCGCCACCCGTCAGGTCATCGCCCGGGTGAGCGCACCGAGCTCGCCGCTCATCGACCTGCGGGTCGAGGATCTGCCTGACCGGCTCCTGCCCGACTGAACCCGGGCTCGACGCCGTCGCCGACACCGGCCCGCACGCCGCGTCGGCGGCACGGATCCTCCGGGCGGTTACTGTCGGGGGCCCAGCCGACGACGAGAGGACAATGATGGCCGGCTACGAGTTCTGCCAGGTCGAGCACGACGGCAACATCACGGTGATCACGATCGACCGCCCCGAGGTCTACAACGCCCTGCATCCTCCCGCACACGACGAGCTCGACGCGGTGCTCGACGCATTCGCCGTCGACGCCGACCAGTGGGTCGCCATCATCACGGGTGCGGGAGACAAGGCGTTCTCGGCCGGGAACGATCTCAAGTACCAGGCCGAGGGCGGCAAGCGCTGGAATTCGCCCCACGGCTTCGGCGGGATCACCTCGCGATTCGATCTCGAGAAGCCGGTCATAGCCGCGGTCAATGGCTTCGCCATGGGCGGCGGCTTCGAGATCGCACTCGCCTGCGACCTGATCGTCGCCGCCGAATCGGCGGTGTTCGCGTTGCCCGAGCCCCGGGTCGGTCTCGCCGCTTTGGCCGGAGGCCTGCAGCGGCTCCCCCGCCAGATCGGCTCGAAGCGCGCGCTGGGCATGATCCTCACCGGTCGCCGGGTGTCGGCCGCCGAGGGCGAGTCGTTGGGCTTCGTCAACGAGGTCGTCCCCGACGGCGAGGTCCTCGAAGCGGCCAAGCGCTGGGCCATGACGATCTGCGAGTGTTCGCCGATGTCCATCCGGGCATCGAAGCAGGTAGTGCTCGAGAGCCTCGACATCGCCGATCTCGCAGAGGCGATGGACAACATGCGCTATCCGGCCGTCAAAGCCATGGTCGCCAGCGAGGACTTCATCGAGGGCCCCAAGGCCTTCGCCGAGAAGCGCCCCCCACGCTGGACCGGCCGCTGAGGCGCCCGCTCGGCGCAGCGCCGGACCCTACGGTTTTCCCGACGACCGGTCGGGCGCTTCAGGACCGGCGCCATGCGGCCGATGGCAATGTATGGGTCGAACGATTCACTGCCCGGTCTGTGGCCACGAAACAACGATGTCGGCATTCTCGGCAAACGTCCGCGAGTCCGGACGCTGTCGGCAGTGCATGTCCTTCAACCGTCAGCGGCAACTGGCCCTGGTGCTGCTCGACGCCATCGCCGACCTCACCGGCGTCCGTCCGCCGTCGCTGACGGCGATCGCGTCGGAGCCCGCGGCCGAGAGCCTGCGGATCCATTCGACCGAGATCGGCGGCGCCGTCCACGACGCATTGCATCCCTTCGAGGGCTACACCACCAGCGAGTACCTCGGTCCCGACGTCGCCTCGGGCACCGTTCGCAACGGGATCCGCCATGAGGATCTGCTGGCGACGTCGTTCGAGGACTCCTCGATCGACATCCTCGTGTCTGCCGACGTCTTCGAGCACATCCCCGAACCGTACGAAGCCCACCGTGAGGTGCACCGGATCCTGCGACCGGGGGGCCACCACATCTTCACGGTGCCGTCGAACATGGCGATGCCGTTCGACGAACAGCGCGCCGCCGTGGTCGATGGGCGCGTCCATCTCTATGCGCCACCGGAGTACCACGGCCCGACCACCGACGCGTTGCTCGTCTACACGATCTTCGGCGCAGAGATGATCGACCACCTCGCAGCGCTGGGCTACCGCTGCACCGTCCGCGACATGGAGCGGCCCGAGGCAGGCTGCGCCGGACCGGGTGCCATCGTGTTCGACGCCTCGCGAGTGTCCGAGCCGACCGGCGCCGTCGTCCCATCCGGCGCCCGGCCCGACCGCAGAGCCCCGCTCCGCGACGAGGGACCGGGCCTCGAGCAGTCGAATGCAGCTCGTGCCCGATTCGACGCCGGCGATGTCGAGGGTGCTCTCGAAGCCTTCATGGCTTGTACCGACGAATTCGGACCCACCCCGCGAGCCCTCATCGGTGTCGCGGACTGCGCCACCGCCCTCGGTGACCGCACCACGGCGATCGGGGTTCTCGAGCTGACCCTCGAGCACTGGCCCTGGCGCTGGGATGCAGAACAACGTCGTGAGGACCTCCTCCACAGCGTCGCCACCTGAGGCGACCCGGCGGCATCGCATGCCGGCACTGGCCCGATGAACAGCCGTTCACTAATGTGGGCGGCGTCGCAACTCCAGCCGTCCCCCGGGGGTCATCCAATGGACCAGGCGCTCATCGACCGCATCCGTGCGCAGATGCACTACGAGTTCGCCCGCGAGGCGCCACCGGAGGGCTTCCCCCGATTCCCCGACATCCCCAAGGAACGACACGTCACCGACGAGTTCTTCGACCTGGAGATGGAGCGGGTGTTCGGACGTTCCTGGACCATCGCGGCGCGCGCCGAGGACGTTCCCGAGCCGGGCGATTACCTGACGTTCGACAAGCTCGGCGACCCGATGATCATCGTGCGCGGCACCGACGGCGTCGTCCGGGGCTTCTACAACACCTGCCAGCACCGGGGCGCGCCCGTGGTGCGCGACGAGCGGGGCTCGGCCCGTCGCCTGCGCTGCCAGTATCACTCCTGGACCTACGAGATCGACGGCGGCACGCTCGTCGCGCTGCCCGACGAGCGTGACTTCGTCGATCTCGACTGGCAGGAGCGGTGCCTGCCGAAGATCGGGTGCGAGGTGTTCGAGGGCTTCGTGTTCGTCAACCCCGATCCCGATGCTGCGCCGCTGCGCGAGTGGATCGGCGGTGCCGCCGAGATGTTCGCCCCGTTCGACTGCGAGAACCTGCGCGAGGTCTACCGCGAGTCGGTGCTGGTGCCGTGCAACTGGAAGGTCACCGCCGAGGCGTTCCTCGAGGTGTACCACTTCAAGCACATCCACTCCCACGACGGCGTGTCGGTCCTCGACAACCGCGGCGCCGCGATGGGGCTCTATCCCGGCGGCCACAGCCGGATGATCACCCCGTACTCACAGCAGAACTGCGACCGCAACGGCATGGCCGACTGGAGCGACTGGAAGACGCTCGACCACGGCCCGTTCCCCACCATCGACACGGTGCCCGACATGGTCGACTGCACCAGCACCGCGGTCAGCCTCTTCCCGAACATCATCATCCCGCTGGGCAAGTTCGGGTTTCCGATCAACATCTTCTGGCCGATCGACAAGGGCACCACGCTGCTCGAGTGGATCTACTACGCACCGAAGGACTGGGAGGGCGACGAGATCCCCGAGCACTGGGAGATCCGCCGCAAGCAGTACAACCAGATCATGGACGAGGACATGTTGAACATGGCCCCCATGCAGCGGTCGCTCGAGTCGCCGGCGCTGTCGGGTATCCCGATCAACTACCAGGAACGTCGGATCTGGCATCTGCACGAGACCATCGACGCCATGCTCGGGGCCGAGAACATCCCCGAGGCCTGGCGGGTGCCATCGCTGCTCGAGCCGTACCTGGAGCGCTGAGTCACCGAGGCCATGTTTCTGGCGCCGAAACCTGTCGCCAGGGCAGCGCTTTTCGGCGCCGGAACGATTGTCAGCGGGATGCAACCGCCACCGGGGCCACCTCGACGGGGATCCCGGTCATGTGGGCCTGGCTCGACAGGGGTTCGAACGCTCCGGGCCCGCTCGGCAGGAGCGCATTGGGATTGACCCCCGGGTCCCGGTGGGCGATGCGCAGTCTCGGGCTGGCCTCGTGGCCCCAGCCGTGCACCATCGACACCACGCCGGCCATGAGGTCCTCGTCGAATTCGACCACCGCGACGACCTCCCCATGGTCGCTACGCACCCGAACCTCGGCACCGTCTTCGAGGCCACGAACGGCGGCATCGTCGGGGTGCATCCCCAGAGGATTGGTGATCCGACCGCGACGCTTCATGCGGTCGAGGTTGGCCATCCAGGTGTTGTGCATCCACGGGTCACGCTTGTGGATCAACAACAGCGCACCGTCGCCCTCATGCGTCCCCGGCCCGGTACCGGACACCGTTGACGCCTCGCCGAACAACGCGCTGCACCGCTCGATGGCCTCGGTGAACACCGCCGGGCAGCAGTCGACCCGACCGTCGAGGGTCCGGACCTGATTGTCGTAGAAACCGCCCGGCTCGGGCGGATCGACCATCACGACGTCGCCCGACGCCATCAGGTCGTCGAGCTCGATGCCCGAACCCCGGGCCAGCAGATGCCGCCACTTTCCCCACGGATCGGGTTCGTCGTCGTCGAGCAGCGAGGGCAGGCCCAGCTCCTGGAGCAACCGGTGCGCTATCCACCATTCGGGGCGGCGCTCCCCCGCGGGCTCGACCACCGCCGGGGTGTATTGGGCGAAGGGGCGATGGCTGGTGCCGATGTTGACGATGTTGAGGTCGTCACGTTCGTACATGTCGGTGGACGGCAGCACCACGTGGGCGAGCTCGGCGGTGGCGCTGGGGTAGATGTCGACCACCACCAGCAGATCGAGCTGGGCGAAGGCCTTCGCCAGCCGGTCCTGGCCACCGATCGACAGCAGCGGGTTGCCGGCGACCACGATCATGGCCCGGATGGGATCCGCACTGTCGAGGATCGCATCGGCCATCAACACGCCGGGCAACGCGCCACGGCGGAGACGCCCGAACTCGGTGTCGGTGTACATCTGCGCGGTGTCGGCGGCTCCGGACGCGGCATTGGGGAAGAACCCGTCGGACTTCAGGTTGCCGCCCTCGACGTCGAGGCGCCCCGTCACGAAGCTCAACATGTGCACCAGCCAGTACGCCAGGGTTCCCTGGCGGCCCATGTTGATGCCCGTCGAGGCGTGCACCGAGGCCCGCGGCGTTGCCACCCACGCAGCCGCGAGTTCGGCGATGCGATCGGAGGGGATCCCCGTGACCGACTGCACGGCGTCGGGTGTGTAACGAGCGAGGAAAGCGCGGAGCTCGTCGACGTTGGCGCCGTGGCGTGCGAGCACATGGGTGTCGAAGCCGCCGAGGCGATCGATCTCGTTCAGCAGTGCAGCGAGGAACCACACGTCGGTGTCGGGGCGGATCAACAGCGTGTCGCCGATGCCCTGTTCTGGCGTCTCGATACGGCGGGGATTGACGAACACGAATCGGGCACCACGAGCTGCGGCGCGACGCATCTCGCCCAAGACGTTGGGGATCGAATAGAAGCTCGCCTGCGATGCCCGGGGGTTCTCGCCGATGACGATGCAGAGGTCGGTGTTGTCCAGGTCGGGAATCGGATGCACGAGGCTGGTCCCGAACACCGCCTCGCTGGCCACGAACTTGTTGGCGCAGTCCTGTGTGCCCGAATTGAAGGTCCGGGCGACGCCGAGCGTGCGCAGCATCTGGGCCACGTGTTGGCTGCCGAGCGCGTTGAACGCCGACGGATTGCCCACGTATGCGGCGACCGCGCCCGGCCCGTGCGCGTCGATCACCGAGCGCAGGCGCGTGGCGGTCTCGGCCATGGCGACGTCCCAGGAGACATCGGTCCACGAACCGTCCGGCGAGCGCAGCTGCGGGTGGTCGAGCCGGTCGGGATCGCGGTTGATGTCGACGGCGGCCAGGCCCTTGTGACATGCGAACCCCTTGGTGGCCGGGTGCTCGCGATCCGGCGTGAGCTTGACCAGGGCCCCGTCGTCGACGTGGGCGATCAGCCCACACGACGGCTCACAGATCCGGCAGAACGTCCGTGTCTCCCCCATCGCCGGAGCCTAATCGCCGATCGCAGGCTCGGCCCGGGGCCGTCGGCGGGTGCCGACGCGGCTCAGGCGGTCGGCCAGTGGTAGCTGGGATCGTCGGTGTCGCGGCTCGCCACGAGGCGGGCGACCGTCCCGGCAGGATCGAGACGCCCACGATCGTTGCCGGCGGGGACCGGGACGCTGGTGGTGAAGTCGCCCACGTAGCGGCGGTGATCGATGGCCCACCGACGCTCACGCTGCGACCACTGATCGAGATAGCGGCCTGCGCCGACCACGTCGACCAGCGCCCCTGCGTAGCTCTCGGTGCGCAGCCGGACGGTCACATAGGACTCGCTGGTGGCATGGACGAGGTCGGGGGCCACGTCGATCAGGATGTTCGTGACCTGATGCGACGTGGCCACCATGGACCGGTGGAGTTCGTTGACCCAGTCGACGAAGCCCCGGCCGGTTCCCTCGTAGAGTCCGCTGTAGTGCGCGGTGCCGTCGGCGTGCCACACCCCGTAGGCCATGTCCTCGTCCATGCGGTCGAGGCCGCGGCAGTACCGGTAGAGCGCCTCGGTGATCGCCTGTTTGGCGAGCACGCTGGCGATCTCGGTCGTGTCGAGCGGCGGCGTGGACATGGCGTCGGGGGTGGGCGCCGGCGCGAGAATCAGTAGTTGATGCGCTTGAGGAAGCCGCCGTCGACGACGAGGTTGGCACCGTTGATGTGCTTGGCCGCCGGGCTGGCCAGGAACGCCACGGCGTTGGCGACGTCCTGCACGGTGCCGATCTCGCCGCCGGGGTGGGTGGCCTGGGTGGCGGCGTAGAAGTCGGGCATGTGCTGGGAGATCATGTCCCAGTCGCCGCCTTCGACCATGATCGGTCCGGGCGACACGACGTTGCAGCGGATGCCTTCCTTGCCGAGCACCTGAGCCTGGCCGAGGGTCCAGTTGGTGACGGCGGCCTTGAACGCGCTGTAGCTGCCGGCGCCGGAGGCGAAGTGCTCGGCGGTGGCCGACGTGCCGATGCTGATGACGGCGCCGCCGCCGTCGGCCAGGGCGTCCTTGGCGGCCTGCACGCCGCCGACGAGGGCCTTGAGGTCGATGTCGAAGTTCTGGATCCAGTCCTCGAGCTTCTTCTGGGGCTTGCCCGAGGTGTTGTGGACGTAGATGTCGATGCCGCCGAGGGCCTCGGCCGACGAGGCGATCCAGTTCTGCAGCGACTCGGTGTCGGCAGCGTCGACGGCGGATCCGACGACGGTGCCCTTGGCGGACAGTTCGGCGACGGCTGCGTCGACGGCGTCGGCGCTGCGGGCGCAGATGGCGACGGAGGCGCCCTCGTCGAGGAGCGTCTCCACGATGGCGCGGCCGATGCCTTTGGTGGAGCCGGTGACGAGTGCCTTCTTGCCGGCGAGTCCGAGATCCATGGTGATGCTCCTGTTGAGGTTGTACGTGATCGGTGAACGGTCGAATCGGGTCGGACCGTAGCCGACACGGTCGTGCTCCGTTGCGGGCACCGCCACCACCGCACCGCTGCGAACCGATCGGTTAGCTTCGCCGTATGGACATCCCAGCAGCATCGGTCGGGGATCGCCTCGACGTGGCCGAGACCGTCTACCGGTACGCCGTGGGAATCGACACGCGCGACTTCGTTCAGTACCGCTCGATCTTCGCGGACGAGGTGGCCATCGACTTCTCCAGCTACAGCGGTGCACCGGCTGCGACGATGACCGCCGACCAGTGGGTGGCCGGTCTGCAGGGGCTGTTCAACGGCCTCGCAGCCACCCAGCACTCGATGACGAACCCGCTGGCCGTCGTCGACGGAGACGTGGCGACGTGCCGGATGTACATGCAGGCCCACCACGTGTTCGACCCCGACGATCCGATGTCGTGGTTCACGATCGGTGGCTACTACGACGACACCCTGGTACGCGACAACCGCGGTCCCGCCGGCTGGCTGCTGACCGGGGTGACACTCACGGTGCTCTGGCGCATGGGCGATCCGGACATCATGGTCGCCGCGCGTGCCGCAGCCGCAGCGGGAGCAAGCGCAGCGGGAGCAGGCGCATGAACCTCGGCGACGTGGTGCGATTCTGGGCCCGCTGGAACCCCGAGGGCGACGCCGTGATCTTCGGCGACACCACCGTCACGTGGGCGCAGCTGCACGAACGGACCTCGCGTATCGCCAACGGCCTCGCGGCGAACGGAGTCCGGCGCAGCGATCGTGTCGGCATCTTGTCGGGCAACTGCCTCCAGTACCTCGAGCTCGCGATCGCAGGCTACGAGCTCGGGTCGATCCTCGTCCCGCTGAACGTGCGGCTGACCCCACCCGAGCTCGCCTACATCGTCGACCACGCCGGCTGTCGGGCGGTCGTCGCCGACGCCGATCTGGCCGACCTCGCCGCACGTGCCCTCGACCACCTCGAGACCGCCGGCGACCGCTCCGACGCCCGGCCCATCACACGCATCGGCATGGCGCCCGGGTTCGGCATCGGCTTCGACGAACTGCGGGCCCACGAGGCCGAGGACCCCGATGTCGACGTCGCCGCCGACGACGTCGCGTACATCTGTTACACGAGCGGCACGACCGGCACGCCGAAGGGCGCCATGCTCAGCCACGGCAACGTGCTGGCCATGAGCCACAACCGCATCCTGGCCGACGACCTGACGTCGGCGTCGCGGGTCTACCTCCCGTTCCCCCTCAGCTTCACCGGTGGCCTGGTGTCGATGTGGGCACCGGCCTACGTGGGTGGTGCCACCTTCGTCCTCGACCCTGCGGTCGACCCCAAGCGCACCCTCGAGGTCATCGAGTCCCAGCGCATCACCAACTACAGCGCCGTTCCGGTCATCTGGGAACAGCTCATCTCCCACCCCGATTTCGGCGACCACGACCTGTCGTCGCTCACCGTCATCGGGTCCGGCGGGGCCGCGGTCCCCGAGTCGCTGCTGCAGCGTCTCCAGGACGCCGGGCTGCCGATGAGCCAGGGCTACGGCCTCACCGAGGGCGCCGGCATGAACTGCTGGCTCAACGCCAAGGACGCCCAGCGCAAGCTCGGATCGTGCGGGCGGCCGATGATGCACACCCGCGTCCGCACCGTCGATCCCGAAGCGCCGGACCTCGTCGACGTCGCCGTCGGCGAGGTCGGCGAGCTGATCCTGCGCGGACCCGAGATCATGCTCGGCTACTGGCACGATCCCGATGCCACGTCGGCGACGCTGGTCGACGGCTGGCTGCGCACCGGCGACCTCGCGCGTATCGACGACGAAGGTTTCGTCTTCATCGTCGACCGCTCGAAGGACATGCTGATCTCGGGCGGGCTGAACGTCTACCCGGCCGAGATCGAGGCCGTGCTGTCGGGGCTCGACGGCGTGGCCGAATGCGCGGTCATCGGCGTCGCCGACGAGCGCTGGGGCGAGACCCCGGCAGCGCTCATCGGGCCCGTGCCCGGCGCCGAGATCGACCCCGGTTCGATCCTTGCCCACTGTGCCGAACGGCTGGCCGACTACAAGCTGCCGCGCTACATCGTCGTGCTCGACGAACCGCTGCCGCGGGGCATGTCCGGCAAGGTCCTCAAGCGTGAGCTGCGCGATGCCTACGCCGACCCGTCGAGGCTGGGGACCCCGTTGCGCTGAGCCCGCCCGTCCGTCGGCGTGCCGACCCGGCGGGTCCTCCCGGCCCGGGCATCCCTCAGGACAGTTGCTCCCGGCAGCGAACCGGCATCGTGTCGAGGCCGGTGGTCATCTCGTCGAGGCCGTGGGCGAGGGTCGCAGCCGCAACGATGTGGTCGCCCTCGCGGAGCAGCACCCAGGTCGGCCCGATCCGGAGCTCGAGGTCGCCGCCGCTGCGGTTTCCGATCACCGGTTCCGCATCCTCGGCCCCATGGCGCACCATGGCGACCTGATCGGGTCCGATATCGAAGGCCACCCTCTGGGCCCGCCCGGCGAGGGAGATCTCACCGGTGGCCGTGGCAGCGATGGACACACATCGGACGTCGTCTGCGGAAGAGGCGTCACGTGCGGCGAGCTCGGCCGGTGGGCCATCTGTACCCGAGGACTCACGGAGGTACAGCCGGGCGTAGTCGGGCTCGATGGTGAAGACCGGCCGGTACTGCGATGCCACGAGGTCGGCCAGCGGGCTGTCGCCGGGGATCGGCTCGTCGAGCATCTCGATGATCAGATCGGGATGGCTCACGGCGAGGTCGTCCATCAGATCGTCCCAGACGCCGGGCAGTTCGGCCCGGCCGTCACTGCCCCAGATCTCGCCGGTCTGCCACGTCCGGCGGTCGAAGCGGCTGGCGGCCGGCCGGTCGACGATGACATGGATGGCTGCGAAGGGCGTCCAGGCGTAGACCGCCTCGCCGGGCTCGGTCAGCGCTGCCGTTGCGGCCCGCACGGCGGACAGCCCCGGCGACATCGTCTCCCAGCGTTGGGCCTGGTGGGCGTTCAGACCATCGAACGACGCTGCGGTCGTCGCGCCCTCGACGGCACGTGGAACCGCCATGGCCACCACCGCGAAGACGGCGATCGACCCGATCGCGGCGGCGAGACGCGGTCGGGTCGGGCCGTCGGCCCGACCGGACTCTGCGCACCGGGTCCGCATCGTCGCGGCGACGAGACCCCCGAGGGCGACGGCGGGCACGACGAGCAGGACCCAGTAGTGGTCGAACCAGCGGCCGGGCGCGCTCACCGACACGATCTCACCGGCCCACCACGCGGCCAGGACGACGCCGGCCCGCACCGGCCGGTCGGCGTTGCGGAGCCCTCCCCCGAAGAGCCAACCGGCCACGACGAGCGCGGCGGCCGGTCCGGCCAGCAGGTAGGGATGACCGAGGTGATGACGGACGAGTTCGGTGGCCGCCTCGACGACACGTCCGATCAGCGGGGCGTCGTCGGATGCATAGAGGCGGTTGTAGTCCCAGAAGTAGGTGCGGAAGGGAGCGCCGGCGCCACGGGCGATGTACCAGAGCGGGACCGCAGCGAACGCGACGGCGGCCGATGCGCCGAGGACGACCGCTCGTCGCAGGGCCCAGCGACGATCGACGCCGACGAAGGCCAGGGCGGTCGCCAACGCAACCGCCGGCGCGACGGTCGTCAGGACGGTCGTCGATGCCAGCCCGAGGGCGCCGCCTGCGGGAACCAGGAGCCACGTGCCCCGACGCGACGGGTCGTCGATCGCGCCGACGACGGCAACTGCAGCCACCGCCGTCATCGCGATGGTGATGGTCCGGCTGTAGAGCACCTGGCTGTAGGGCTCGGGCCCGAACCAGAGCAGGGTCGTGGTCGCCAGCCCCGCTGCGGTGGCGACTGCGGCGTCACCGGTCGCATGGCGGACCAGCCGATGGACCGCCCAACCGATGAGCGCTCCCAGCGCAAGCGCGATCGCGGCGATGACGAACCAGAACAGGCGCTGATCACCGCTGACGGCGTAGGCGATCCGGTACACCCAGACCCACAGTGGGCCCTTGTGGTCGACCGCCGCCACGTAGAACGGATCGCCTGTCGCGGCGAGGCGTCCGGCCATCACCCAGTACTGCGCTGCGTCGTCGCCCGGTGCCGTCCGCTCGAAGGCGAAGAGCGCCGCCACCACCGCCGGAACGGCAGCGAGCACCCACATCACGCGACGACGCACCACCCGACCCGATCGGCCCGAGCGCCGGGCTTGTGAGCGCCGGCCCCGACCGGCTCGGGCCCCGACCCGCCCGCAGCGGTCCGTCGCCGCCCGGAGCGCAGCGGCGATAGTGTCCCGGGTCACACCAGGAGGCACGCCATGACCACGCCCGAACTCGTCGACGTCCACGCCCGCGCCGCAGACGACCTGCACCGCATGGTGCTCGACATGTTGCCGCCCGATCTGTTCGATCTCGAGGACATCGACGCGGCGCGGGCCCGCCTCGACGGGCTGCTGTCGGCGATGCCGGCGCCGGAGCTCCCCGACGGGCTGTCCGTCGACGTGGTCACCATCGCCGGACTCGACGACGACCCCGATCTCGAGGTGCGCGTCTACCGCCCGGCCGATGTCGGCCAGGACGCCCCGGCGCTGCTGTGGATCCACGGTGGTGGCCTGGTGCTCCTCGACGCCGAGTCCGACGAGGCCAACTGCGCCCAACGAGCCGTGAACGTCGGCTGCGTCGTCGTGTCGGTCGACTACCGGCTCGCCCCCGAATCGCCGTTCCCCGCCGCCGTGCGCGACTGCTACGCAGCCCTGGCGTGGCTGGCGGACAACACCGCAGAACTCGGCGTCGACCCGGCCCGCATCGCCATCGGCGGGGCCAGCGCCGGCGGCGGACTCGCCGCGGGCCTGGCGTTGATGGCCCGCGACCGCGGCGGACCCGACATCTGCTTCCAGCTGCTGGTGTTCCCGATGCTCGACCACCGCAACATCACCCACAGCAGCCAGGTCATAACCGACGGACGGGTCTGGAACCGGGCCGCCAACGTCGCAGCATGGGGGTACTACCTCGACGGCGCCGACGAGGTGTCGCCCTACGCCTCGCCGGCGATCGCAACCGACGTGGCCGGCCTGCCCCCGGCGTACATACCGGTCGGCGACCTCGATCTCTTCTACGACGAAGACGTCGCCTACGCCCAGGCCCTCGGCCGAGCGGGTGTCCCGGTGGAGCTGCGGGTCTACCCGGGAGCCTTCCATGCCTCGTCCGGGCTCGTCGCCGACGCGCCCCTGTCGGTCCGCTGGCGCGGCGACGAGGACGACGCCCTGCGCCGTGCCTTCGCCGGCAGCTGATCCGCAGAACCCTCGTCAGTCGGCCGGGGGTTGGCCTGCGAGGTGGCCGACCGGCAACACGGCCTGTTCGTCGGCGCGGCGGCTGAGCACGGTGTCGATGTAGCTCTGCACCGCGACGGCCAGCGGCACCTCGGCATCGGCCTGTTCGGCCAGATACCAGTTGTGTTCGAGGATCTGGTGGTACAGCTCCGCGTCTTCGAGGCGCGACCGCAGTTCGGCGGGGATCATGTCGAGCGCGGGCTTCCACCGCTCGGTCATCCACCGGAATGCCATGACGCCCTCGGGCAGGACCTCGCCCTCGGTCTGGGCCAGCCACGCGCCGTAACCGCGCATGGCGCTGAGCAACCGGCGGGCCTGGTTCTCGTGGGCCTCGATGCCGGTCAGGCGCATGAGCGCCCTCTTGTGGTGGCCCTCCTCGACGACGGTGGGCCGGAACCGGGCGATGCCGTCGCTGGCATGGAGCTCGTACTCCTCGGTGTCGAACCCGAGCTCGTTGAGCCGTTGAAGACGGGCGTGGATGCGCCCCAGGTCCGACGACGGCATCTCCTCGACCGAGGTCAGCTCGGCCCACAGTGATTCGTAGCGGTCGACCACACGCAGGGCGATGTCGGCCGGGTCGACCGACGCGTCGAGCAGACCCTCGGCTTCGAGGTCGAGCAGACCACCGAGGGTGTTCTCCGACGCGATGTCGAGGTCGTGGCGGCGCTGCCCGTCGCTGAGCGTGGGGTGGAACTCGCTCGTCTCGGTGTCGACGAGGTAGGCACGCAGCGCACCCGCATCGCGCCGGAACAGAGCGTTGTTGAGCGAGCAGTCGCCCCAGTAGAACCCGGCCATGTGGAGCCGAACGAGCAACACGGCGAGCGCATCGACCAGCCGGTCGCGCAGGCCGTCGTGCTGCACGTCGGTGAACAGGGCCCGATAGGGCAGCGAGTACCGCAGGTGGCGGGTCATCAGGACGGCCTCGAGCGGCTCGCCGGCGCTGTCGGTGCGGCCGGTCGCGATGCCGATGAGGGTCACGGCCGGGAGCCCCTCTTCGCGGAGGCGACCCAAGATGTCGAGCTCGCGTTCGGCGAGCCGTTGGGGCAGTTCCTTGAGCGCGACGTAGTGCGACCCGACGTGCAGGAACCGCACGACGTGACGATGGGCCCCCGCCGGCAGGCGGACGCAGAGCTCGTCGGGCCATTCGGCCAGGGGTTCGTGCCACGGCAGCGACAACAGCCCGGTCTCGTCGCTACCGGTGCGGAATCGGAGCGAGACCATGGTCAGCGGCGACCGGGGTCGATGATCGACACCGACGATTCGGTTGTCGACGGGACGGCGATGCGGCCGTCGACGGGCTCGCTGATGCCCGGCGCAGGTCCGATGTCGCGGATGGTGTGGGCCACCTGACCCGACTCGGGATCGAAGACGCGCACCTGGTCGAGGCCTGCCAACGCGACCCAGACGCCGCCTTCGGCACCCCGCGGCGCCCGAGGAGCGCTTCCCGACGGGAGGGGGATCCTGTGGATCAGGGCGGCCGACGACGGAGCGACACCCCACAACCGCTCGGAAGCGACGCCGACGAACCACACCAGACCCCCCTGGGCGATCGGGGGTCTGAGGTCATCACCGAGCTCCACCGTCGCAGCGGGGACGAACGAGCCGGGATCGAACACGGTGACCTCGCCCGAGGTGGCGCCGGCGATCCAGAGCCGCTCGAAGAGCGCCTCGGGCCGGTTGGGACCCGCGGCGACGGGGACGGTCTCGACGACGGCAAGGGTTGCCGGGTCGATGATGCTGACGGTGTCGTCGCCGCGGTTGGGCACCCAGACATAGCCGTCGAAGAAGCTGGGCGTGAAGGGGTCTTCGCCGACGTCGATGGTGGCGACGGGCGCCAGCGTGGCGATGTCGAAGACGCTCACGGTGCCGTCGGAACTGTTCGGCGCATAGAGGAGGGTGCCATCGCCGGCAGCGGCGTTGACCCCTGCCCCTGCGTCGAGGGTGGCGATGACCGTCATCGATGCCGGATCGATGACGCTGACCGTGTCGTCGCCACGGTTGGAGACCCAGAGCAACCCACCGCTGGCTGCGACGTGGGAGGGCCGCTCTCCCACATCGATGGAGGTCTCCTCGCCGGTGCGAACGTCGACACGCGCGACGATGCCCTGGGCGGGATCGACGACGAAGAGGCCGTCGTCGGCGGCGAGTGGGAACCGCGGGACGATGCTGAGGGGCAAGGTCGTCTCGATGAATGGCTCGAGCGCATTGACGTCAGGGGCCGGATCGTTCGCGCCAGCCCCGTCGCCACCATCAGCCCCGTCGCCGGCCCCGCCACCACCATCAGCCGCGTCGTCGGCCCCGTCTGCGCCGGCCGCGTCGCCACCATCAGCCGCGGTATCGCCACCGTCGGCCCCATCGGCGCCACCGCCATCGATCCCATCGCCATCGCCGGCTCCGCCGCCATCGCCGGCTCCGTCGCCACCATCGGCCGCGGTATCGCCACCGTCGGCCCCGTCGGCGCCACCACCGGCCGCGTCAGCACCCCCGTCGGCCGGATCCGTGCCCGGATCGGCAACGGGATCGCCGTCGCCGCCACCGAGCACCACGAACCCGAGAATCGCAGCGACGATCACAGCCGCCACTGCACCCACAGCGGCGAACACGCGGCCGCTTCCACCACCACCGTCGCCGACCGGCACGATGGGCAGCGGTGTCCCGACCGACGCGGCGTCACCGGTGGCCGCAGGAGCGCCGGCCGCCACGAGACGCCCGGCGTCGGGCAGCGTTGCGTCGGGCACGGTGGCTATGGCGGCGGCCGACGGCGCCGCCACATCGCCCGCAGCGATCGCTGCGAGCCGGGCACTCAGCTCTCGAGCGGTGGGCCGTCGGGCGGGGTCCTTGTCCATCGTCGCCTCGAGCACCGCGCACAGTGCGTCGGGCACCCCACGGGGCCGGAGATCGGGCACGGGCTCGTCACGCACCCGCAGAGCGAGCGCCAAGATGTTGCCGTCGGCGGACTCCGAGACGAACGGGGCACGACCGGCCAGCAGCGCGAACAGCGTGGCGCCCAGGGAGTACACGTCGCCGGCGGCGGTTGCCGGCAGTCCTTCGAGGGTCTCTGGCGGCACATAGCCGGGCGTGAACGACAGCTGCGTGGACTTGTGCGCGGTCGCGGAATCGACGATGTGGGCCAGACCGAAGTCGGCCACCTGGGGATTGCCCTGATCGTCGACCAGGACGTTGCCCGGTTTGAGGTCACGGTGCAGGATCGACATGTCGTGGGCATCGGCGATGGTCGCCGCGATGTCGGAGATCAGGCGCGCCGCGACCGGCCACTCGACGAGTCCGCGATCGACGATGTCCTGCAGCGAGCCCTGCTCCATGAGGGGCATGACCACATAGGACTGGCCGTAGCTGTTCACGCCGGCCTCGTAGACCGTCACGATCCCGCGGTGCGCGGACAACCTCCCCATCGCCCGTCGCTCGCGATCGAACCGACGGCGACCGGCATCGTCGAGCGGCCCGAGGATCTTGACCGCGATCGTGCGATCGAGGGCATCCTGGCGCGCCCGATAGACGCGCGCGGTCCCGCCGGCGCCGATCAGCGAACCCGGTCCGATGCCGGGTACGCCCAGGTCTGTCTGATCGCTTGCGCTCATGGATGTCCCACCCGTCGACCCGTGCCGACGGTCGCGACGGTATCGCAGCACGCCGGCACCGGCGATGAGCAGCGATCACTGCGTCGCCCGGGGCCCGCCCGTGCGGGGCAGTAGGCTCGGACGATGGCGTCGAACCCCCAGCCGCTGGGCGGCAACGAGATGCCGAGGTTCGCCGGCATCGCCACCTTCATGCGCCTCCCGGGGCGGACCCCCACCGGTGACCTCGACGTGGCGGTGGTCGGCGTGCCCTTCGACATCGGCACCTCCAACCGCCCCGGCGCCCGCTTCGGTCCCCGAGCGATACGCGCCGAGTCCGTGCTCTTGCGGCCATACAACATGGCCACCCGGGCGGCGCCGTTCGACAGCCTGCGCATCGACGACGTCGGCGACGTCGCCACCAACCCCTACGACCTCGCCGACTCCATCGAACGTATCGAAGCCCGCTACCACGAGCTCCTCGCCGACGACGTCGTCCCCGTCACCATGGGCGGCGACCACACCATCGCGCTGCCCATCCTGCGTGCCGTCGCCCGCCGTCACGGTCCGGTCGGGCTCGTCCACGTCGATGCCCACACCGACATCAACGACACCATGTTCGGCGAGCGCATCGCCCATGGCACACCTTTTCGCCGAGCGGTCGAGGAGGGCCTGCTCGACCCCACGCGGGTGGTGCAGATCGGTGTCCGCGGCACCGGTTACGAGGCCGACGACTTCGACTGGTCACGCCGGCAGGGCTTTCGCGTCGTGCAGGTCGAGGAGTGCTGGCACAAGAGCCTCGTGCCCCTCATGGGCGAAATCCGGGCCCAGCTCGGCTCGGGGCCGGTCTACCTCAGCTTCGACATCGACGGGCTCGACCCGGCCTTCGCTCCCGGCACCGGCACGCCGGAGGTCGGTGGCCTCACCGTGCCCCAGGCGCTGGAGATCATCCGCGGCTGCGTCGGTCTCGACCTCGTCGGAGCCGACCTCGTCGAGGTGGCACCCATCTACGACACCACCGCGACGACGGCGCTGACGGCAGCGAACCTGCTCTACGAGATGCTGTGCGTGCTCCCCGGCGTCGAGGTGCGCACCCCGCGCGACGATGCGCCGGGCGGCCCGGTGCGGTAGAACGACAGTCGTGTTGATCGTCGTATCCCCCGCCAAATCACTCGACTACGAGTCGCCGCTGCCCACGCGCAAGCACAGCGACGCCCGCATGCTCGACCAGGCCGCCGAGCTGGTCGCCGTCATGCGGACGAAGTCACCCGACGAGCTCGCCGCCATGATGTCGATCTCGCCGACACTCGCCGAGCTCAACTTCGAGCGCTTCCAGGACTGGCAACCACCGTTCACGCCGGCCGATGCGCGTCCTGCGGTGCTGGCGTTCAACGGCGACACCTACATCGGCCTCGACGCCGCGACGTTCTCCGAGCGAGATTTCACCCACGCGCAGAAGACGTTGCGCATCCTGTCGGGCCTCTACGGGGTGCTGCGACCGCTCGACCTGATCGCCCCCTACCGCCTCGAGATGGGCAGCCGCCTCGACACAGCGCACGGCAGCACCCTCGTCGAGTTCTGGGGTGACGAGATCACCAAGGTCCTCGCCGCCGACCTCGAGGCCAGCCCCGGTGCCGACATCCTCGTCAATCTGGCATCCAACGAGTACTTCTCCGCTGTGCGACCCGACCAGCTCGATGCGCGGATCGTCACCCCGGCGTTCCTCGACGCCAAGCCCGGCGCCGAGCCGAAGATGATCAGCTTCTTCGCCAAGCGTGCCCGCGGCGCCATGGCCGGCTGGATCGTCCGCGAGCGCATCAAGTCGGCGAAGGCGCTGGTGGAGTTCGACGGCGACGGCTATCGATACGACGCCGGACGTTCCACGGCCGATCGCCCGGTTTTCGTGCGCTCCCACGCCGGCTGATCCGGCGTCACGACGCACCGGGCTGCGGACGGCGGGTTCAGTCGCTCCACCCACCCGAGTAGCTGAAGAACTGCCCGGTCTGGAACCGGCTGGTGCCGTCGAGCAGCACCGAGCAGAACGAGGCGAACTCCTCCATCGTGCCGAGGCGCCCCATGGGCACCATGGCCTCGACCTTCGCCCGCCGTTCGGGATCGTCGGCGATGCCGTTGGCCCGCAGGAACTCCGGGAAGTCCATGAAGTTTGTGCCGACGGCATTGACCTGCACGCCGTCGCGGGCATGCTCCGCGGCGACGTTGCGGACCAGCATCGTGGCCGCCGCCCGGGTGGCCGAGTAGAGCGAGGCCCCCGGTGCCGGCCGCACGGCGGTGGCGCTGGTGATCACCACCACCTGCCCGTTGCGCTGGTCGACCATCGGCTTCATCACCGCCTGGAGGAACCGGTAGGGCGCCTCGAGGTTGCCGCGCCCGATGTGCGCCAGATCGTCGATGGTCGTGTCGAGGAACCGTCCGAGCAGGATCGCGCCGCTGAACATGCAGGCCGCGTCGAGGCGTCCGAACCGATCGAGCGCTGCCGCCACGAGACGCTCGCAGGTGTCGGGTTCGGCGAGATCGCGGGAGTCGGGCACCGCCACGACGCTTGCGCCGCCGGCTTCGAGCTCGGCCACGAGTTCGCCATCGGGTGAGGCGAGCACGAGATCGTGGCCACGGTCGGCCAGCGTTCGGGCCAGCGCAGGGCCGACGTAGCTGGCGCTGGGGGCGATGAGGGCGACTCGACGATCCATGGCCGGACCCTAGACGCGGGGCCGCTCAGGCGCGGGCCCGGTAGACCCCGGAGCCACCGACGGCCTCCTTGTTCAGCCGCTTGCTCAGATGCAGTCCCTCGAGCACGAACTCGACGGCGCTGGCCACCATCGCCGGGCGACTCTGCTGGGCCGCGTCGAGCCCGAGCGACTCGACCGCGGTGCGCAGCGCGGGGATCTGATCGAGCAGCGCGACGTAGTCGGAGGAGGCGATGTCGTCGCCGGCGCTGACGACGACGCCCTCGTCGAAGGCCTCGACGACAGCGCGGTGCTGTGCGGGATCGACGAGGTCGCGGAACACCGTGAGCACGGCGCTCTTGATGAGGTGCTCGACGATCTCGGCGTCGCGTCCCTCTTCGAGGCTCTCGATCTCGACCTTGCCGGCGGTGGACGCGATCAGCGCACCGAGGTCGCTCACACGGGGCACGACATCGGCTTCGCCCTGTTGGAGGCCCCGGCGGAGCGCCCCGGCCATGAGCGTCTCGTAGTTGGCGACGGTGAGGCGCACCGACACGCCGGAGCGTTGGTTGATGTGGGCGCTGTCGCGGGCCAGGTGCGAGACCGTGGCCACGAGGGTGGACATGAACTCGGGCATCTCGACGTTGACGTCGCCGCTGGTGTAGACGACCGCCTCCTGGGCGGCGATGTCACGCTCGAGCTCGATCTCGAGGGGGTAGTGCGTGCGGATCTGGGAGCCGAAGCGGTCCTTGAGCGGCGTGATGATGCGGCCGCGGTTGGTGTAGTCCTCGGGGTTCGCGGAGGCCAGCAGGATGATGTCGATGGGCAGCCGGATCTTGTAGCCGCGGACCTGCACGTCGCGCTCTTCGAGGATGTTGAGCAGGCCGACCTGGATCCGCTCGGACAGGTCGGGCAGTTCGTTGATGGCGAAGATGCCCCGGTTGGTGCGCGGGACCAGCCCGTAGTGGAGTGTGAGCTCGTCGGAGAGGTACCGGCCCTCGGCGACCTTGATGGGGTCGACCTCGCCGATGAGGTCGGCGATGGAGGTGTCGGGGGTGGCCAGCTTCTCGCCGAAGCGGTCGTCGCGGTGCACCCACGAGATGGGGGTGTCGTCGCCGAGTTCTTCGACCAGGTCCCGAGCGTGCTTGGACACCGGGGCGTAGGGGTCGTCGTTGATCTCGGAGCCGGCGACGACGGGCATCCACTCGTCGAGCAGCGCGACGAGGCCGCGGATCATGCGTGTCTTGGCCTGGCCACGCTCGCCGAGGAAGATCACGTCGTGGCCGGCGAGGAGCGCGTTCTCGAGCTGGGGCAGGACCGTGTTCTCGTAGCCCAGGACCCCGGGGAAGAGCTCGTCACCGGCCGCGATGCGGGCCATGGCGTTGGCGCGCATCTCTTCTTTCACCGGCACGGACCGCCAGCCTGAGGATCGGAGCTCGCCGAGGGTTGCAGGGTGCGTCATGGTCCGACCGTAGCTCAGGACCGGCACCGGTTTCGGGCCGGGCCGACTCCTGTGCGCCCGGCCCCGGGCGCGGACCGGCGCCATGGAAGGTCGCCGGAGCGACGATCCATGGCGCCAGAGGCATCAGTGGGTTCAGGACCCGACGATGCCGCCGTCCTTGCGCATGATCACCATGGTCGCGTCGCGAGGCACGGTGGTGCCGTCGGTTGCGGCCGGGAAGTTGGTCTCGGTGGGATCACCGTTGCCGGGGTGCTGGATGTTGGCGAACAGCGTCCGGCGGTCCGGCGTGATGGCGACGCCGGTGACCTCGCACCCGTTCGGGCCGCTGAAGAGCCGGCGGATCTCGAGCTGATCGTCGGCCACCAGCATCTGATCGTTCATGCCTTCGGGCTGACGTCCATCGGTCTGGATGAAGATGCGCCCGTCCTCGTCGATCCACAGGCCGTCGGGCGAACCGAAGGCGTCCTCGGTGCCATGGGTGTCCTGGGACAGCAGGAAGATGTCCCAGGCGAAGCCGTCGCCGACGTGCCCGTCGTTGTCGACCATCTTGATGATGTGGCCGTCGGGGTTCGGCGCCAGCGGGTTGGGGGCGTTGGGCTCGGTGCGGCGGCTGTTGTTGGTCAGCGTGAAGTAGATGCTGCCGTCGGGATGCGCGGAGCTCCACTCGGGGCGGTCCATCGGCGTGGCGCCGACGATGTCGGCGGCCTCGCGGGTGAACGTCAGCAGCTCGGCCTGATCGCGGAAAGCGCCCGCGAGAGCGGGGTTGTCCATCGTCAGCGGGAGCCACGAGCCGGTGCCGTCGTCGTTGTACTTCGCGACGTAGAGCGTGCCCTCGTCGAGGGGGCTCTTGCCGCGAGCCAGCATCGAGGCCCAGTTGCCCTTCGAGACGTACTTGTAGATGTAGTCGAAGCGCTCGTCGTCACCCATGTACACGGCGACACGGCCACCCTTGCCCTCGACCACCGTCGCGCCCTCGTGCTTGAACCGGCCGAGCGCAGTCCGCTTGACGGGGACCTGCTCGGGGTCGTCGGGGTCGATCTCGACGACCCAACCGAAGCGGTTGCGCTCCTGGAAGTAGTCCTTGTTCGCCACGTCGAAGCGGGGGTCGAACAGGTGCCAGCCGTAGCCGAAGCCGCCGGCGCTGATGCCGTAGCGACGGTCACGCGGACCGGGGTTCCAGTCGGCGTCCTCGGTGCCGAAGTAGCCGTTGAAGTTCTCTTCGCAGGTGAGGTAGGTGCCCCAAGGGGTGTAACCGTTGGCGCAGTTGTTGAGCGTGCCGAGATAGGGGTTCTTGGCGTTGTTGCCCAGCCAGTTGCCGCGTCGGCTGGTGGCCACCGGGCCCGAGAAGGTCACCGGGGTGTTGCCGTGGATGCGGCGGTTCTTGTTGCTGGCGGCAGCGGTCCACGCACCGTTCTTCTTCACGATGCGGACACAGGAGACACCGTGGACGGCCTGCATGATCCGCACCTCGTCGGCGCTCTCGGGCAGGGCCTTGCCGAGTACGTGGGTCGTCCGGCCGAACTCGTGGTTGATGCAGAGCATCCCGCCCTTGTCGTCGCCGAAGTACCACATGCCGTCGTGGCCGATGCCGATCTGGTTCTCGGCCGCCTCGGGGTCGGTCGGGGGCCAGCTGAAGGCCGGCACGCCCTTGCGGATGGGGGTTCCCCACGGGATCAGCGGTGCCCACATGTAGTCGGACGACATGACCACCTCGGGGCCGTTCGCGTCGGCGACCGGCACAGGGGTGAAGCCGATGGCGGGGCGGCCCTTGCCGGCGCCACCGTTGCCGTTGCCCTTGCCGCCGCCGTTGCCCTTGCGGCCGCGGGGCCCCTCGGCCGCTGCGACGCCGGCCATGGCGCCGCTGGCCATGAAGGCGCCGGCCGTGGCCAGACCGCCGGCCATGACACCGCGACGCGACAGCCTCGATCGCATGATGTCCTCGAACGGACGGTTGTTCGTCGGGTTACTGATCCCGTCGTCTTCCAGATTCATGGTTGGTTCTCCACATTCTCGGTCGCCCAGTGCGGACCGGCCGAGACGCTAGGTAGAGCGACTTACGCGGGGATGCACACAGCGTGAGATTCAGGTGACCGAGAGCCGAACAGCCCCTTCACGTTCGCCGTGTGCCCGGCGCGGTAGGTTCGCCGGGTGGAGCTGAGCGGTCTCTGGCGCGGCCAACGAGCAGACGAAGGACTCCGGCGCAGCTTCCATCTGCGCGGATTCGACGATGCCGGCTGGCCCGAGCTGGAGGTGCCGGGCCACTGGAGCGACTGCGCCGAGCTCGCCGACGCCACCGAGGTGCTGTACCGGCGCTCGTTCTCCTCGGCCGAAGCGACGGGCGGGCCCGGCGTGTCCACCGGAGAGCGTGTCTGGCTCGAGCTCGACGGCCTCTTCACCCAGGGCGACGTCTGGCTCGACGGCAACTATCTCGGCGACACCGACGGCTACTTCATCCGCCACGCCTTCGAGATCACCGAACCGATCGGCGACGGCGCCGATCACGTCGTCGCCGTCGAGGTCACCTGCAACCCCGCCGGCGCCGACCGGCGACGGCGGGCACTGATGGGGGTGTTCGAGGGCGGCAACGCAGTCCTCCCGCAGAGCCGCCCGGGGGGCATCTGGGCGCCGGTCCGCGTCCGCCGTACCGGGCCGGTACGCATCGAACGGTTGCGGGCGGTGTGCACGGCGGCCGCCCCTGCTTCGGCCACCGTCGCCATCCGCGCCGTGCTCGACAGCGCCACCCGCAGGACCGTCACGCTGCGGACCGAGGTCGCCGGCGTCGATCACGAATTCGAACAGTCGCTCGCCGAAGGCGTCAACACCGTCGAATGGACTGTCACCATCGCGGACCCAGACCTTTGGTGGCCCCGGGCGCTCGGCGACCAGCCGCTGGCCGATCTCACCGTCGGCGTCGAGACCCGTCATGGCGAGCTCAGCGACCGGGCCTCTCGCCGTATCGGCCTGCGCTCGCTCTCGATGCGACGGTGGCGCCTGGAGATCAACGGCGAGCGCCTCTTCGTCAAGGGCGCCAACCTCGCCCCCACCCGTCCGCTGCTGGCGCAGGTGACCGACGAGGCCATCGATACCCAGCTCGACCTGGCGTGCGATGCCGGGCTGGACCTCGTCCGCCCCTACGTCCACGTCGCCGACCCCCGCTTCTACGCCCGCTGCGACGAGCGGGGCCTGCTCGTCTGGCAGGACCTCCCCTTGCAGGGACACGCCGCCACCGGTATGCGGCCCCATGCCGTCGCCGGCGCCACGGCGATGGTCGACCAACTCGGCCACCATCCGTCGATCATCACGTGGAATGCCCACGTCAGCCCGGCCATCGAGTGGATGGCCAGCGGGGTCACGACTACACGCCGGCGCCTCGCCCGAGTCGTCGAGCACCAGCTGCCCACGCCGACCAAGTCCGTGCTCGATCGTTGGGTCAAGACGGCTTTCGAGCGCAGCGACGGGACGCGTCACGTCAGCGGTTTCACCGGGGTGCTCCCGCACCTGCCCCGCCTCGAGGGCACCGCCACGCATCTGTGGTTCGGGTGGCGACGAGGCAGCGAACGCGACCTGGCGGAGTTCGCGGCACGCTGGCCGAGTCAGGTGCGGTTCGTGGCGGAGTTCGGCGCGCAATCGGTGCCCGACACCGACGTGATCGACCAGGGCGCCTGGCCGGCCATCGCCCCGTCCTCGCTCGAAGCGGTCGGCGCCGAAATCGCCTCGTTCGACCGCTACGTCCCGACGGCGGGACACGACAGTTACACCGCGTGGCGCCAGGCCACCCAGGCCTATCAGGCGGGTCTGCTCCGCCGCCAGATCGAGAGCCTGCGACGGCTGGCCGACCGACCGTGTGGCGGGTTCTGCATCCACATGCTCGACGACACCGCACCCGTGATCGGCTTCGGCACCGTGGACCACAGCGGATGCGCCAAGCCTGCCTATCGGGCCGTCGTCGAGGCATGCCGGCCCGTGATCGTGGTGGCCGACCGGCTGCCGGCAACCCTGCGCCCGGGCGACGCCGTCGCCGCCGATGTCCACGTCATCAGCGACCTGCGATCCCCGATCGACGGCGCGATCGTCGACGCGACGCTCTCGTGGGCCGGAGGATCGCACCGCTGGCGATTCGGCGGCGCCGTCGCCGCCAACGACGTGACCCGGGTCGGCACCGTGTCGTGGATCGTGCCCGATGCGCCCGGCCTCGTCACGTTGACGCTGACCCTTCGCGGCCCGGTCGATGCCGTCAACCGCTACGACGCGACGATCCGCAGCTGATCGAGTTCGCGGGCGATGTTGGCTCGGGCCCGGCGCTCGAGCACGGGCCCGAGTTCCGGCGTGACGAAGATCTGCTCCATGGCGAGAAAGCTCTCGAGCACCGCTCGTCGACCGGCGCGAAAGGTCTGGTCGTCGAGATGCGCGTATTCGCGGCGGATCGCGTCGACGTAGCGGTCGTACTCGTGATCGATCGCACCGAGGATCGCGAGGTCGACGTCGTGGACCACTGCCGCAGCGCGCGTGCCCGGATCGACGAGACGGTGTCCGGCCGTCATGTCGATGAGCTCGGCGACCTCGTCGCCGCAGCGGAGCTGCTGGTCGGCCAACCACGACTGCGCCAGTTCGGCGCTGCGGGCCTCGTTGTCGCTGCGGGCGGGGTCGAGGATCGCGTCGTGGAACCACAATGCGAAGTCGACGACTTCACGTTCGGCGTCGTCGAGCCGCAAACCCGCGGCGAGGTCGAGGACGTGACGAACGTGACCGAGATCGTGGTAGTGGCGTCCGGGCTCGGTGTGGGCGGCCACCAGTCGGGCGCCCATCTCGTTGGCGGCGGCCAGGGCGACGCCGCTGGTGTGGCAACGTTCGAACCAGCGGTGGACGATCTCGGCGTCGGAGGTGACCCGCATGGTCCTCGACGGTACCGGTCCGGACGCACTCGGGATGCACCACCGGCCGCCGTCCGGTCGGCCCCTACCGAGCGGTACCCGCCGTTGTCACTCGACCGAGCCACGCAATACCTCCGACAGGTTTCTTCATCCCGGAACGTCGAGGCCGACACGGTTAGCGTTGGTTTCGGCTCCGGCAGTACGTTTTGAGCCGGTGCGGACCACAGGTCCGCACATCTCGGATGATTCCCTCGGAGGAACTCATGGCGCAGACGATGCAACGTCCCGGTCCCGCACCGGTGCGCAAGCGTGCCAAGGAATGGCCCTTCCCGCTGAACCTCTACCAGAGCGCGGTGGGTCGCAAGTGGGTCATGGCCGTCAGCGGGATCGTATTGCTGGGCTTCGTGGTCAGCCACATGATCGGCAACCTCAAGATCTACGAGGGACCCCTCGAGCTCCGCCAGTACGCCGAGACCCTTCGCGAACTCGGCGTCTCCGTGGTGCCGCGCGAGTGGGTGCTGTGGGCGATCCGCTTCGTGTTGCTCGCAGCGTTCGTCGTCCACATCCACTCGGCGTACAGCCTGGCAGCGATGAGCCGGAAGTCGAATCCCCGCAACGGCATCGACGGGCAGAAGACCTACGTCGGCGGCCGTGACTACATCGCTGCCAACTACGCCAGCCGCACGATGCGGGTCACCGGCCCGATCGTCTTGCTCTACCTGTTCTTCCATCTGGCCGACTTGACGTGGGGCTGGCTCGACGAGGACTGGGTCTACGGCGACCCGTACCACAACATTGTGATCTCGATGGAGCGTCTCCCGTTCGCCTTGATCTACATCGTCGCCAACATCGCCTTGGCGGTGCACATCTTCCACGGCACCTGGAGCATGTTCCAGAGCCTGGGCATCAACAGCCCCCGCATCAACGCCGCCCGCAAGCACCTGGCCACCGGCCTCGCCGCCATCATCTTGATCGGCAACCTGAGCTTCCCGCTCTCGGTGCAGTTCGGTCTCGTCGACCAGGACAACTGCACCGCCCCCTGCGGCATAACCGAAGAACAAGAGTACGAAGCCAACAAGGCACTGGCCGAGGAGGCCCTGCGATGATCGGATCACTCGACTCGAAGGTTCCCGAGGGGCCACTGGCCGACAAGTGGACCCAGCACAAGTTCGACATGAAGTTGGTCAACCCGGCCAACAAGCGCAAGTTCGAGGTCATCATCGTCGGCACCGGCCTCGCCGGCGCATCGGCGGCTGCGACCCTCGGCGAGCTCGGCTACAGGGTGAAGGTCTTCACCTACCACGACAGCCCCCGACGGGCGCACTCGATCGCCGCCCAGGGCGGCATCAACGGCGCCAAGAACTACCAGAACGACGGCGACTCGGTGTACCGCCTGTTCTACGACACCATCAAGGGCGGCGACTACCGCAGCCGTGAGGCCAACGTGCACCGCCTCGCCGAGGTGTCGGTCAACATCATCGACCAGTGCGTCGCCCAGGGTGTCCCGTTCGCCCGCGAGTACGGCGGTCTGCTCGACAACCGCTCCTTCGGTGGCGCCCAGGTGTCGCGTACGTTCTACGCCCGGGGCCAGACCGGTCAGCAGCTGCTGCTCGGTGCCTACTCGGCGCTGATGCGCCAGGTGTCGCTCGGCAACGTCGAGCTCCACACCCACACCGAGATGCTCGACCTGATCGTGCACGACGACCGCACCCACGGCATCGTCACCCGCGATCTCATCACCGGCGACATCCGGGCCCATACGGCCCACACGGTGGTGCTCGGTACCGGCGGCTACGGCAACGTCTACTACCTGTCGACCAACGCCATGGCCTGCAACGTCACCGCCGGATGGCGGGCCCATCGCAAGGGCGCGCTGTTCGCGAACCCCTGTTACACGCAGATCCACCCGACCTGCATCCCGGCCTCGGACGAGTTCCAGTCGAAGCTGACCCTCATGTCGGAGTCGCTGCGCAACGACGGCCGTATCTGGGTGCCACGCATCCACGACGAGAACCGCGCCGCCCGCGACATCCCAGAAGAGGAGCGTTACCACTTCCTCGAGGAGAAGTACCCCGCATTCGGCAACCTCGTGCCACGTGACGTGGCGTCACGCAACGCGAAGACGGTGGTCGATCAGGGCCTCGGCGTCGGACCGCTCAAGAACGGGGTGTACCTCGACTTCGCCGATGCCATCGCCCGCGACGGCGAGGACTCCATCCGGGCCCGCTACGGCAACCTCTTCGACATGTACGAACGCATCACCGGCGAGAACCCGTACTCCCAGCCGATGCGCATCTACCCCGCCACCCACTACACGATGGGCGGGCTGTGGGTCGACTACGAGTTGCAGAGCAACCTTCCCGGTCTGTTCGTGATCGGTGAGGCGAACTTCTCCGACCACGGCGCCAACCGCCTCGGCGCCTCGGCGCTGATGCAGGGCCTCGCCGACGGCTACTTCGTGTTGCCGTACACCATCGGCAACTATCTGGCTCCGTTGCTCGGCACCAAGAAGATGGCCGAGAACGATGCCGTCTGCATGGATGCCGTCGCCCAGGTGTCGGAACGCACGCAGAAGTGGCTGTCGGTCAAGGGCACGCGCTCGGTCGACTGGTTCCACCGTGAGCTCGGCAAGCTCGTGTGGGATTACATCGGCATGGAGCGCGACCGCAACGGCCTCGAGAAGGCCATGTCGGAGATCAGTGCGCTGCGCGAAGAGTTCGAAAAGGACGTTCGGGTGCTCGGCACCGCCGACGGCCTCAACTCCTCGCTCGAAAAGGTCGGCCGGGTCGCCGACTTCTTCGAGCTCGCGGAACTGAAGGCACGCGATGCGCTCGAGCGCGAGGAGTCCTGCGGCGGCCACTTCCGCACCGAGAGCCAGACCGAGGAGGGCGAGGCGCTGCGCAACGACGATCGCTTCGCCCACGTCGCGGCCTGGGAATGGGGCGGCGATCCCAGCTCCGCCATTCGGCACGAGGAAGAGCTCGTGTTCGAAAACGTCAAGCTCACGCAACGGTCCTACAAGTGATCGTGCAGCAAAGAGTGACCGGCAGCCCTGCCGACCCCGTGACCGGCTCGAACCCGAGGAAGCACTGATGGAAACGATCGATCTCACGCTCAAGGTCTGGCGTCAGCCCGGCCCCGACGCCGAAGGGCGCTTCGAGACCTACGAGATGCCGGCGGTCAGCACCGACATGTCGTTCCTCGAGATGTTCGATGTGCTCAACGAGCGGCTGATCAACGAGGGCAAGGAGCCCGTCGAGATCGCCAGCGATTGCCGGGAAGGCATCTGCGGTACCTGCGGGTGCATGATCAACGGCAAGGCGCACGGTCCCGAGAAGGCCACGGCGACCTGCCAGCTCCACATGCGGAAGTTCAACAACGGCGACACGATCGTCGTCGAGCCGTGGCTCGCCGAGGCGTTCCCGATCATCAAGGACCTCGTGGTGGATCGGTCGCCATTCGACCGGATCATCGAGGCCGGCGGCTACATCACCGTTGCCACCGGATCGGCGCCCGACGCCAACCTCATCCCGATCCCGAAGGACGCGGCCGACACGGCGTTCGACGCGGCGGCGTGCATCGGTTGCGGGGCGTGCGTGGCGGCCTGCCCGAACTCTGCGGCCCAGCTGTTCACCTCTGCGAAGATCCAGCACATGAACCTGCTGCCCCAGGGCCAGGCCGAGCGTTGGAAGCGCACCGAGGCCATGGTCGAGACCATGGAGCAGTTCTTCGGGTCCTGCACCAACCACGGCGAATGCAGCGAGGCGTGCCCCAAGGAGATCCCCTTGGACTTCATCGCCTACACAAACCGTGACTACATGAAGTCGAAGGTCAAGAACCGCAAGCTGCTCGGCCAGCGCTGAGCCGACCGAGACCCCGACCGTTCTGCCCGGAGCCCCGGCTCCGGGCAGTTGCGCGTCCGGGCACGGGCCTCAGGGGCGCGGCGCTGCCTTGAACAGTGCCGGCAGGTCCGCGTCGTCGGTGGCGAGGACCTCGTCGAGGAATGTGTGGAACCGCTGGCCGCCGCCCTCGTTGCGGCCGAACATGTTGACCTTCTTCGCTCCGGTGCGCAGCGCTCGCTGGATGCGCTTGCCGGTGTAGTAGTCCTCGTCGTTGACGACGCCGTAGTTGAACGCCATGCGCTCGGCCACGGCCTCACGGATTGCGTCGTCGGGCTCGACGGTGTGGAGGAACGTCTGCAGGGTCCGTGACGTGTCGGGTGTGTCGCCGGGGAAGAGCTGGGACACCATGTAGACCTTGCCCGCGGCGTCGAACGAGGCGATCGACACGTGCGGGAAGATCGTCCACACGCCGCCGATGAGCTCGGACATGGCCCATTGGTCGGGATCGCGCCCGACCAGCGGCTCGAAGTGGCGGTCCGGTGCGGTGACGCGCTGATGGGGGCCCCAGGCGTCGTAGAGCGCCTTGGTGGACATGTCGGGGCCGAAGGACTCCCGATGCAGGATCGGCAGGTGGTAGTAGTCGAGGTAGCCGTCGTAGGCGACCTTCCAGTTGGGCCCGTCGAGCCACTGACGCCCGACCACGTGGCAGTTCTCGAACCCCAGGTGGGTGAGCATCTCGTCGTAGCCGCAGAGGAACGTGTCGATGTCGATGGCGGGCTCGGTGGACAGCGTGACCCAGATCAGTCCGGCGCGCTCGGCGGCGGGTAGCGCCGTGAGGCCGAGGCACGAGCGGTCGATGTCGCCGAAGTCGTCGGCATCGAGGACGCCGACGAGGGCGCCGGTGACGTCGTAGCTCCATGCGTGGTACGGGCAGGTGTGGCGCCGGGCGGTGCCGACGCCGTCCTCGGTCACGATGGCGCCGCGGTGGCTGCACATGTTGACGAAGGCCCGGATCCGGCCGTCGTCGCCGCGGGTGATGAGGACCGGCATGCCGGCGACCTCGATTGCCTGATACGAGTACGGCTCGCGGAGCTCCGAGGACACGCCCAGCACCAACGGGAGACGGCGGAACACGCGGTCCATCTCGAGCTGCCAGCGATCGGCGTCGAAGTAGTTGGTGACGGGGACCTCGTGCACGCCGGGTGCCTGGTCCTGGGTGCCGTTCTCGACGTGGGCGACCCCACGACGTGCAATGGAGACCAACTGTTCTCGGCTCATGGTCGACTCCCCCGAGTACGTGCGAGATGTGGGACACCAATGTCTCACACTCGTCGGGCGCGATGCGAGCGAGCCACGGGCCGATCGCCGGTCGCCGTGGCTGCGACCGCCATCTCGGTCACCATCACCGATGCCGGTGGTCCGGCACCAGGTTCCCGAACCGGTGACGGGTGATGCTGACCGCCTGTTCGCGCACGTAGTGGAGCAGTTCGATCCGGCCGGAGGGCACGACCGGCGCGTCTGCGACGTGGACGCCCACGGCCGCCGCCGCAGCGAGCAGCGCAGCATCGGCGGCGACACCGACCAGCCGGATCCGTTCGACCTCGAGGCCCGCCAGTCGGGCGGCGAGTTCGGCGCCGGTCTCCACCGAGGCATCACTCTCGATGATCGTGACGCCCGCTGTCGCAGCTGCCCGACGCACGAGGTCGAGTTCGGCGGGTTCGGTGTCGGGACCATGGCGCACGCACAGCCGAGCCAGGGGGCGATAGCGGAAGATGTTCGCTTCGCACGCCAGGTCCGTCGGATCGTGTTCGGCGGCGAAGTGATCCGCCCACACCGCCTCGTAGTCGGCCGCAGCGACGGCGGGCGCGACGAGGGGCCGCCACGTGCCCAACTGGGCGACGTAGTTGGGGCCGCCGGCCTTGGCGCCGGGACCGACCGATGACCGCTTCCAACCGCCGAACGGCTGCCGCTGCACGATCGCACCGGTGATCGCACGGTTCACGTACGCATTGCCGACCTCGACGGCTTCGACCCACTGGTCGATCTCTTCGGGATCGAGCGAGTGGATGCCGCCGGTGAGGCCGAAGGCGCTGTCGTTCTGGATGGCGATCGCGTCGTCGAGCGTCTCGGCGTGGATGAGCCCCAGCACCGGACCGAAGCACTCGGTTCGGTGGAACCAGGAGCCGGGACGCACCCCGAGCCGCAACCCGGGTTGCCACAGGTGGCGCTCGGGGTCGAGAAGTCGCGGCTCGACGAGCCACGACTCGCCGGGGTCCAGTTCGCCGAACGCTCGCATCAGCCGCTCGTTCGGCGGGCCGATCAACGGCCCGACCGTTGCCTCGGGGTCCTCTGCCGGACGCACCTCGAGCGTCTCGACCGCGTCGATCAGCTGACGACGGAACCGTGGCGAATCGGCGAGGCTGCCGACCAGGATCGCCAGGCTCGCCGCGGAACACTTCTGCCCGGCATGACCGAACGCCGACCGCACCAGATCCTCGACGGCGAGGTCGATGTCGGCGCGCGGGGTGACGATGAGGGCGTTCTTGCCCGAGGTCTCGGCGAAGAGTCGCATCGAGGGATTCCACGAGCGGAACAGGTCGGCGGTCTCCGTGGAGCCGGTGAGGATCACGGCGTCGCCCAGTTCGACAGCGCGCCGTCCGGCATCACCGTCGCCCGCCGGCACGAAGGCGACGAGCCCTTCGGGCAATCCTGCGGCCGTCACTGCGTCGTGGATCAGTTCGGCACAGCGCACCGCTTCCGGAGCCGGCTTGAAGAGCACACCGTTGCCGGCGGCGAGAGAGGCGAGCACTCCCCCGGCCGGAATCGCGACCGGGAAGTTCCAGGGGGGGATCACCGATACCAGCCCGAATGGTTCGAACGCCATGCCCGGCCGCTCGAGCTCGACCGTCCGCTCGCCGTAGTACCGGGCGAAGTCGATGGCCTCACACAGCTCGACGTCGGCCTCGGCGATGGTCTTGCCGCACTCGTCGGCCATGGTCGCCATGAGTTCTGCGCGGCGGGCGGCGAGCTCGTCGCCGACCCGGTGCAAGTGTTCGCGTCGCACGTCGGCCGGCAGCTTCCACCACCGGCGCTTTGCCTCGCGTGCGCCCTCGGCCAGACGGTCGACGTCCGCGGGCTCGGTGATCGGGTCGGCTTCGAGCCGATGCGGCGGCGTCGACGCGACAGCAGCGAGCCACCGCCGGTTGGCGGGCAGCGTCGGGTCGGTCTCCGGCTCGTTGCGAAAGGGCTCTCCCGGAGCGAAGGCCCGGGTCGGAGCGACGCTGCGGTCCTGGTCGCGGCGGGCACCGATGGCGGGCCGATCGCGGTCGGTGACCGACGCCGTGAAGCGAGCCGCCTCGGCGGCGAAGACACCGGAGCCGGGGGCGAGGTCGAACAGGGAGCGGAGGAAGTTGTCCGGCGCTGCGGTCTCTTCGAGGCGCCGGAAGAGATAGCCGATCGCAACGTCGAAGTCGGCCGGGTCCACCGCAGGCGTGTAGAGCAAGGGGCGGTGACCGGCGATGGTCGATTCGGCCACCGCCGCTGCATGCGCCTCGGCCATGCCCTGCAGCATCTCGAACTGGACCCGGTCCGTGACCTGTCGCTGCTCGGCGAGCAGTCCCGCCCATGCCACGTGGAAGAGGTTGTGACTGGCCACACCGAGGCGGAGACCAGCCAGGTTGTCGGTGGTCATGACCCAGTCGAGGCAGCGCACGAAGTTGGCGTCGGTCTCCGCCTTCGTGTCGTAGGGCGCCTGGGTCCAGCCGTGCATCGCCGCGTCGACCCGCTCCATCGCCAGGTTGGCGCCCTTCACGAGGCGAACCTTGATCTCGCCGCCGCCGCTCTCGGCCCGTCGGTGGGCCAAGGCCGAGATCCGCTGGAGCGCGGGCAGGGCGTCGGGCAGGTACGCCTGCAAGACGATCCCGGCGGACACCTGGCTGCGCTCGGGCGTGTCGAGCACACGCTCGAAAGCGTCGAGGGTCAACTCGAGATCGTGGTACTCCTCCATGTCGACGTTCACGAAGGTCCGCGGGGTCACCGACTCGGCCGTGTCGATGAGCTCGGCGAGGCGCTCGGACACGGCGTCGACCGAGGCGGCGTGCGCCCACGGGTTGAGTTGCGCGACGATGCTGCTGAGCTTGACCGAGACGTAGTCGACATCGGGCTGCGTGAGCAGGCCCCGCAGCGCCGCCGCTCGGTTCTGAGCCTCGGTTTCGCCGAGCACGGCCTCACCCAGCAGGTTCACGTTCGAAGCCCAGCCCTGGTCACGCTGACCAGCGAGGTGGCCGGCCAGGCCGGCGGCCTCGGCAGGGGCCACCAGATGGCCGACGATTCCCCGCATCCGACGTCGTGCAAGCGGCATCACCAACCACGGCAGCGCAGGCGCCAGACGCGACCCGATCCGGAGCAGCAATCGATCGACGGGGTTGAGGAAGTCGGGAAGCCGCCGGGTCGATCCGACGAGCGCCCCCAGTTGGTCGGCTGCGATCCGGTCGTCGTCGGGTCGGGCGACCCGATCGATGAACGCCATCACGAAGTCGACACCGGCGTCGTCGACGACGACACCTTCGAGCCGGCGCAGCGTGCGGCGCGCTCGGCGAGTCTCGAGTTCCTCGGCCCGGCGCAACCAGTGGTCGACCAGCTCGACGGCATCGGCGACGAGCGCGTCGGCATCGGCGACGTCGCGGCTCGGACCCGAGGAATCCATGTGGGAGAACGATGGTGCGGCCATCACCCCAGCCTGGGCAACCACGACGCAGCGGTCTTGTACGATGCGCCCCACCATGGTGGGTATTCCGCACAACGCACCATCGGATGGTTTGTTCGCTTGTCAGCCCGAGCTGATCGGACTGTTCGAGACCCTCATCAACGTCATCTTCTGCGCCAAGGACACCGACGGCCGGTACGTCGCGGTCAACACCGCGTTCGTCCGGCGGACCGGCAAGCAGTCCAAGGGCGAGGTCATCGGCACCACCGCCCGTGATCACTTCATCCCCGAGCTGGTCGAACGGTTCCATGAGCAGGACGCCCACGTGTTCGCCTCCGGGGAACCGCTCTATGACGAGCTCGAGCTGATTCGACGTGTCAACGGCGAACTCGGCTGGTACCTGACCACCAAGCTGCCCGTCCGCGACCAGAAGGAACCCCGACCGATCGTGGGATTGGTCTCGGTCAGTCGCGATCTCATCGCACCGTCGGACACCGACATCGGAGCGGAGGGTTTGCGCGAGGTCGTCCGCCATGTCCAGGCCCACTATGCGGAACCGATCCGGGTCGGCGACCTCACTGCGGTCGCAGGCTTCAGCGAAGCCCAGCTCGAACGGCGGATGAAGCGCGTCTTCGGGGTGACGGCCACCCAGCACGTCCTGCGGGTCCGAGTCGAGGCGGCCACCCGGTTGCTCGCCGAGACCGACATGCCGATCGCCGACATCGCAGCAGCCTGCGGGTTCTACGACCAGCCCGACCTGACCCGTCGGTTCGCCCGCCTCACGAACGCGACGCCGGCTCAGTTCCGCGCTGCGACCCGGGCGAGCGACGACGACACGGCGCACGACTAGCCAGCAGGCTGCGACGACACGCCCGAGGCGGACGCGACCGGCGAGCACATCGCAGACATCGCCGGCGCTCGGTGCTGCCGCGCCGCATCCAATGGCCGATTCGGGCTCCGGTTCGGAACCGTCGGGTGGTCGATCGGCGCACATCGTCGCGCGCGCGACCCGAAAACGATGCACGTTTGGACGATTCCCACCGCCTGCGAGCGGGATTGGTACAAGACGAGGGAATCCCTTGCTCGGGAGACTTTCGCCGGTCGTATCGGGATCCGCCATCCCGCCGACCCACGGTTCAGCGGTGCCGTATCCCACCAACCGCGTCTATCCCATATGGAGGGGACCCAAACATGAAGCTCTCACGCAAGCTGATGACGTTGCTTGCCGTGCTGCTCTCGTTCTCGCTCATCGCCGCTGCATGTGGCGATGACGAGGAGGAGACCACGGACACCAGCGCCGAGGAATCGGGAGACGACGGCACAGCCGAAGAACCCGAAGACGAGGCAGCGCCAGAAGATGACATGGCCGACCAGAGCGCTCTCGGCGATGGCTCCCTCGGCACGGTCACGGTCGAACCCGGCGACCAGATCCAGATCCGTTCACTGAATGCGATCTCGGGCGACGTGGCCTTCCTCGGCATCCCGAACCAGCGGGCCGTCGAAGCCGCCGTCGCCGACTACGGTCCCATCAAGGGCTTCGAGGTCACCTCGGGTCAAGGCCTCGACGATCTCTGCTCGGCCGAAGGCGGCCAAGCCGCCGCACAGCAGATCGTGGCCGACGAACAAGTCGTCGGCGTGATCGGCACCTCGTGCTCCGGCGCCGCTGCCTCGGGCGCCCCGCTCATCAGCGACGCCGGTCTCGTCATGATCTCGGGTTCGAACACCTCGCCGGCGCTGACCTCCGATCTCCAGGGCAACGCCAACGAGAGCTACCGACCCGGCTACTACCGCACCGCACACAACGACCTCTTCCAGGGCGCTGCCATGGCCGAGTTCGTCTACAACGAGCTGGGTCT
Source organism: Acidimicrobiales bacterium (assembly GCA_046290435.1). Lineage (GTDB taxonomy): Bacteria > Actinomycetota > Acidimicrobiia > Acidimicrobiales > UBA8592 > CAVQUE01. Next base: position 19,622 of record JBKAGO010000070.1, on the reverse strand, counting down.
GACCTCCGCCGCCGCCATCCACGACGGCGATCCCTACACCCAGGGTCTCGCCCAGGCGTTCATGGACGCATTCACCGCTCTCGGCGGGGAGAACGCCGGCTTCACCGGTGTGAACAAAGAAGACACCGACATGGTGCCGGTCCTCACCGAGGTCGCCGCGAATTCGCCGCAAGCGCTGTTCTTCCCCATCTTCCAGCCGGCCGGCGACTTCATCGCCGATCAGGCTGCCGGCGTCGCCGGGCTCGAGGACACCCAGCTGCTCGCAGCCGATGGCCTCCTGGTCGACGGTTTCCTGGAGCTGCCCCAGTCCGAGGGCATGTACTTCTCCGGCCCTGACCTGCGGTTCGGAACCAACACCAACCAGTCGACCGGCAAGACCGCCGAGGAAGTGCTCGCCGACTACGAAGCCGCCCACGGCGAGCCCCCGTCCGCCGCGTTCTGGGGTCACAGCTACGACGCCACTGCGATGCTCCTCGATGCCATCGCCGCCGCCTCCACGGTCGATGGCGACGGCAACCTGATCATCGATCGGGCCGGCGTTCGCGAGTACCTGAACAGCATCACCGGCTACAGCGGCCTCATCGGCACCATCAATTGTGACGAATTCGGCGACTGCGGTTCGCAGAAGATCACCGTCATCGAACACCAGGACTCCGGCGACATCGAGACGTCCAAGGAGACGGTCGTCTTCGAGTTCGCCCCGTGATCCCCCGGTACTGAGCAAACAGACCGAGACCTGAGTCCTCCACACGTGGTCCCCGTCCGCCCGAGGTGGGCGGGGACCTCGTGTGGGTCATCCATCACCACGCCTCCGGGGGAAAAACGTGACCACCGCAATGCGGCAGAAGGCCGCACCGAGAACCGGTGTCGACTGGTTCTTGACCCTTCTTCGAGTCCTGCTCACCGGGCTCGTCGCCTTCGGTCTGCTGGCCTTCGTTCTCCAGCAGATCGATCCGGGCAATCCGCTCGCCCAGGCGATCAATCCCGACGCAAGCCGTCTGCGCTGGGATGCCTTCCAGGGTCTGGTCGTCTCCGGCCTCTCCCAGGGAGCGATGTACGGCCTGATCGCCCTCGGCTACTCGATGGTCTACGGCGTGCTCGGATTCATCAACTTCGCGCACGGCGAAGTGTTCATGATCGGCGCCATGACCGGGATGATCACCTCGAACAAGCTCTTCGAGGCCGGCGTCTGGGAGAGCAACTTCGTTCTCGCCATCCTCGTCGGAGTGTTCGTCTCGATGGCATGCTCGACCCTCACCGCAGTGGTCATGGAGCGGGTCGCCTACCGTCCACTACGCGGCACGCCCCGCCTCATCCCCCTCATCACGTCGATCGGCGTGTCGTTCTTCATCCAGAACACCTCGGCCGTGCTGCTCGGCCCAGGCGCCAAGTCCTACCCGCGACTGCCGGATTGGCTCCGTGACCCGATCTCGTTGGGCCCGTTCAGGATCGAGGGTGACAAGCTGCTCGTACTCGTCGTGGCCGCGATCGCCATGGCCGGGCTCTGGCACCTCGTCGAACGCACCAAGACGGGCAAGGCCATGCGCGCCGTGGCCGAAGACAAGGAGATCGCCGCGTTGATGGGTATCGACGTCGACCGCACCATCGTCACCACCTTCGCCGTCGGCGGCGCCATGGCGGGTGTCGCCGGCATCCTGTGGGGCATCATGTTCGGCTCGGTCACCGAGTTCACCGGCTTCCTGCCCGGGATCAAGGCGTTCTCCGCCGCGGTCCTCGGCGGCATCGGCAACCTCGGTGGCGCCATGGCCGGCGGCCTCCTGCTCGGGGGCTCGGAGTCACTGGCCCCGCAGGTCATCCTCGAGCCGATGGGCGTCACCGGCCACACCCAGCTCAAGGACGCCGTTGCGTTCCTGGTGCTGATCTTCGTCTTGTTGTTCAAGCCCACCGGCCTGTTCGGTGAGCGTCTGTCGGCGGAGGACCGAGCATGAGCGCAACAGTGCAATCCGACACCCCCTCTCGGGCTGCTGCCCGCAGCCCGTTCGATCAGGACTGGCGCAAGCTCGTCAACTGGGGCCTGCTCCTGGCCCTCGGTCTCGTCTTCGTGTCGCTGACCGACATGCCCGAGAAGCTCGACGGACGCATCATCGTGGAACCTCTGCTCTCGATGGGGTACCTGTCGCTCATCTGGCTTCCGATCGTGCTCGGTCACGTCGTCACGAAAGAGACCGAACTCGAAGGCATGGCCGTACGAGCGAAGGGCGCTCGCGAGTTGGTCGCCGGCCTCGTGGTCGGCCTCATCGGCGGCCTCGGCCTCGCGCTGTTGATCTGGCTGCTCGATACACGCGACCTCAGCGATCCGCTCGTCAACTGGAACGATGCTCTGCTCGAGGTCCTGACCTTCGGCGAGGGTGTCGGCTACGGCGCCGTGTTCTGGATCCTCGCCTCGGCCGGTCTCGGGTTGCTCGGCGGGCTGCTCCATCTCCTGCCGGCGATCGTCAACCGGGTGCTGCGTGCGGTCTGTCTGACCATCGTGCTCGCTGCCGTTCTCGAGTCGGCTCTCGACGACATCGCGGAGGGTTTCCGCCTCGAGTGGCTGTTCGACATCATCTTCGAACGAACCGGGGGCCTGTCGATCCAAGGCGCGATCATCCTCGCCGTCGCCGCGACGGTCGGCGTCGTCTGGGCAGGCGGGCAGGTCGAGAGGGGGAAGGCGGCTGTCGCCACCGCCCGCGCCGCCAACCCCACCGGGGTCAACGCGTTGGGCTTCACGCTGGTGGCCGCGGCAGCCATCTTCTTGCCGATGGTGCTCGGTCGTCTCACCAACGACCTGCTCACCAACGTCGGCCTGTTCCTGCTCCTGGCCCTCGGCCTCAACATCGCAGTGGGCCTCGCAGGCATCCTCGCCCTCGGGTACGTGGCCTTCTTCGCCGTCGGGAGCTACACCACTGCGATCTTGACCTCGCCGAGTTCGCCGGGATTCTCGCCCGAGTTGCCATGGTGGGTCGCCATCTTCATCGTGATCTTCATGGCCATGGTCGCCGGGTTGTTCATCGGTGCACCTGTGATACGGATGCGAGGCGACTACCTCGCCATCGTCACGCTCGGCTTCGGCGAGATCATCCGCCTCACCGTGCGGTCCGACTGGGCGAGCGGCTTCACGGGCGGGTCCCAGGGCATCTTGTCGATCCCCGGCGCCGACCTGTTCGGCATCGTCACGATCAAAGGGACCGAGCCCCAGCAGGTGCTGTACCTGGTGATGGGCTTCTGTGCCATCGCGATCTACATCAGTTGGCGGTTGGAGAAGTCCCGGATCGGGCGGGCCTGGATGGCCGTCCGGGAAGACGAATCCGTCGCCGAGGCCATGGGCATCAACACCGGGAACGCGAAGCTGCAGGCCTTCGTCATCGGCGCCATCCTGGCGTCGTTCTCCGGAGCGATCTTCGCGGCCAAGGTCGGCTCGGTGTTCGAGAGCTCGTTCAGGATCCTCGTCTCGATCGTGATCCTCGTCATCGTGATCGTGGGCGGGATGGGCCGCATCGCCGGTGTCGCCGCAGGCGCATTCGTCCTCGTCGGGATCCTCGGCGGTCCCAACCAGCCGGGCCTGATCGCCGAGTTCTCCGAGTTCAAGCTCCTGATCTACGGCGCGCTGCTCGTCTTCATGATGCTGAAGCGTCCCGAGGGCCTCATCCCGAACGTGCGCAGGAGCCGCGAGCTCCATCAGGAGGAGTTCCTGCAGGACGCCTGGCTCAAGGGACAGGTCGAGGACGGCGATGACGACGGGGCGGCGAGCCCGAAGGTGGCGCCGGCATGAGCGAACGACTGCTCGACATCTCGGACCTCAGCGTGACCTTCGGAGGCCTCGATGCGCTCTCGCATCTCGACTTCCACGTCGACGAAGGCGAGATCGTCTCGGTGATCGGCCCCAACGGCGCCGGCAAGACCACCTTCTTCAACATGATCTCGGGCATGGTCCGGCCGACCTCGGGCGACATCGTGTTCAAGGGCGAGTCGCTGCTCGGGCTCTACCCGAACCAGGTGACGGCCCGCGGCATTGCGCGCACGTTCCAGAACGTGCGCCTGTTCGCCAACATGACGATCCTCGAGAACGTCATGGTCTCCCAGCACTGCCGCACAAAACAGGGCATCGTCGGTGCGCTCCTGCAGACGCGCCGGTTCAAGCGCGAAGAACAGGAGATCCGCGACCACGCCGAAGAGGTGCTCGGCTTCTTCGGGAGCCGCCTCGTCGGGTACCGGCTCCACCAGCCGGCGTCGGTGCTGTCGTATGCGAACCGCCGGCGTCTCGAGATCGCCAGGGCCATGGCGACCCGACCCGAGATCATCCTGCTCGACGAGCCGGTGGCGGGCATGAACCCGAAAGAGTCCGAGGAGCTGACCACGCTCATCGGCAAGCTCCGTTCGGAGTGGGGCTTCACGATCGTGATGATCGAACACGACATGGGGGTCGTGCGTGACGTCTCCGACCGGGTCGTCGTGCTCGACCACGGCGTCACCATCGCCCAGGGTTCCTACGAAGAGGTCTCCACCGATCCGCTCGTGGTCGAGGCATATCTGGGTCGACCCGCAGAGGAGGCATCGTGAGAGGTCGGACCGAGGCGAGCCCGCCGCTGCTCGAGTTCCGTGGCATCAACACCCACTACGGAGCGGTACACATCCTCAAAGACGTCGACCTCGCCATCTACCCCGGCGAACTCGTCTGTCTGCTGGGCGGCAACGCATCAGGAAAGTCGACGACCCTCAAGACCCTGCTGGGCATGGTGAAGCCCACTACGGGCGAGGTCGTGCTCGACGGCGAGGTCGTCAACGACAAGCCCACGTCGTACCGTGTCGCCCGGGGCGTCACGATGGTTCCCGAGAATCGCCGCCTGTTCAAGCGGCTCAGCGTGAAGGAGAACCTCGAGCTCGGGGCGTACCTGCGCAACGACACCGACAAGGTCGCCGAGGACCTCGAACGCATCTACGACATGTTCCCGAGGGTCAAGGAACGGCTCAACCAGAAGTCGGGCACCCTGTCGGGCGGCGAACAGCAGATGGTGGCGATGGGCCGCGCCCTGATGGCGAACCCTCGTGTCCTGTTGATGGACGAGCCGTCGATGGGTCTCGCGCCGGCATTGGTGCAGACCAACTTCGAGCTGATCCAGCAGATCCACGAAGAGGGCGTCGCCATCTTCATGGTGGAACAGAACGCCAACATGGCACTCTCGATCGCAGATCGCGGCTGGGTGCTCCAGACCGGCCGGGTCGTGCTCGACGACACCGCCGAGGCTCTCCTCGCGAATCCGGAGCTGCGGGCCAGCTACCTCGGTGAAGGCGATCGCTAGCCTGATGCACCCGGCATCGCATCGCTCGGCTGAATGAGGTCCTTCGCCTGGCTCCGCGTCATGCGGGTGTGATCGTGCCATCGGGAGCGATCACCACTGCAGCAGCTGCCGCGATCTCGGCGTAGGTGGTTTCGTCGAGGATGATGATCGGCATGACGATGCCGTAGATCTCGTCGGCGACGATCGCCCCGAGCACGATGATCTCGTCGGATTCCTGCAGGATCAGCGCCGCCGGGGCGGTTCCCTGCCGGATGGCCTCGGCCAGCACCGACGAGGCCGAACTCGAACCACGACCCACCGTCATCATCACGACCTTGCCGGCGAGCGATTCGCCGATCTGTGGGTGGGCCTGATCGATGATCATGCCGGTCTCGGGCTCGAAGCCGCCCCAGAAGCTCAACGGCTCGTCGAGGGCGAGGACCACGCCGCGGGCCTCGCCGGCAACCAGTACCCGGCGAGCTTCAGGCATCGCTCCACGTCCTGTCGCCCCACACCCTGTCGTCCCGGACGACCTCGCCCCGAACGGCCGACTCGATGCACTCCTCGACCGAACCGAAGGCGACATCGAGCCCGAGGTTGCCCGGGGCGTAGTACGCCCACTTCGCCGAATCGGTCATCGCGGTGCCGTGGACGTCGGCCATCACCGGCGTGATGTAGGTGCACGTATCGGTCACGATCTGCACCCCCGCTCTCTCGAGTCGTGCCGTCCACCCCCGGAGCCCTATCTCGTTGAGGACGCTGCGACCAGTGTTGATGTAGGCGTGCACGTCGCGATGGATGCGGCGATTGCCCAGGAGTTCGACGACCCGCGCGAACTCGGCCACGGAGTAATGCGGGGTACCGAGACTGATCGCTCCCAGCCGCGTGTCTGTGGTCGTCGTCAACTGATCTCGTGCCACTCGAAGGTCGGCAGAGGTCACGTCGTGGCGTTCGGCCGGTGTCCGTCCCCCGCACGCGGTTTCGAGGTCGGGAGCTTCCGGGGTGGAGCCGACGACGTGGAACATGGCGAGCGAACCCGACGATGCTCCGGCGCTGCCGATGGCCTTCAGGCGGTCCTCGCTCAACCCGGCCGGGGCTCCGGTGATGACGGGCACTGCGGTCCCGACCCGTTTGCCGATGTGATGGCCGATGACCGGGTAGGCGACATCGAGGGCGAGGAGATCATCGGGCACCGACGAAACGTCGAACTCGACGGTGGCGTGACGAGCCGGGCCGAGGTGCAGCCCAGCCGCCGGGGCCCGGCCGGTGATGGCGGCCGCTATGTCGAGGAAGTCGCCATAGCGGTGGGTGCGGGCGCCGAGGACGGAATTGGCGAAGACGATGGCGTTCGATTCGGCCCAGGCGACGTGCTCGCCGAGCCCGGGGCGAGCATCGAGCTGATACGGCGCACAGGTCCAGGTCGGCTCGCAGCCCATCTTCTCGTAGGCGGCCATGAGGGCTCGGGCCTGGGTCCGGGTGTGGTCGTCGCCCCGGTACAGGTCGGGGTGCAAGAGGTCGAGCGAACTCACGTTGAGGGTTGTGGGCACCGCCACCCGGGCGCCGTCGGCAGCCAACCGCTGGGCGAAGTCGAGGCCGGCTCGTCCGTGGTAGAGGCACGAGTCGATGTGGGCATGGGTGATGTCGAGCAGTTGCTCGGCCTGCATCGACTCGGCAGTCCGGACGACGATTCGCATGGCCAGCGCCGCCGCCGGCCCATGATGGCCGTCGAGTAATGCCTGGTCGCGACGGTCGAGTGCCAAGGGCATTGCGTCACCGTCGTCGGAGGCCGTGGACGACCATCGTCTCGTATTCCTCAGAGCGAGCTGCGCAGCAACTCCAGCGTGCGGCCCCAGGCCGTTGCGGTGGCATTGGGGTCGTAGGTGCCGAGGGGGTTCTCCTCGTTGGTGAAGGCATGACCGGTACCGGGGTAGATGTGGAACGTCACGTCCTTGCCCATCGCCTGGAGCTCACCCTCGAGCGCTGTGACGGCCTCGGGCGGGAAGAAGTCGTCGGTCTCTGCGAAGTGGCCTTCGACCTTGGCCGTCAGGCCCGACCAATCGGGTCCGCCGTCGCCGAGCGGGGCTCCGTAGAATGGCGCCGCAGCGGCGACCCGGTCACCCTCCTGGGCGGTGATGAGCAGCGTCAGCATGCCGCCCATGCAGAAACCCACCACGCCGACCGCCTCGCCGGTGGTGGCGTCGAGGCCCAGCAGGTGGGTGATGGCCGCCGACATGTCACGGGCGGCACGATCGGGCGGCAGGCTGTTCATGAGCTCGCCCGCCTTGTCCATCTCGGTGTGGCTCGCCATCTCGCCGTGGTAGAGATCGGGCGCGAGCGCCACGAAACCCTCGGCGGCGAGGCGATCGCAGACCGCCTGGATCTGAGGGACCAGGCCCCACCACTCCTGGAGGACGATCACCCCCGCGCCCGACCCGGCGTCGGGGACCGCCAGATAGCCCCTGGCCGTGCTGCCGTTGGCCGCGAACTCGATCATCTCACCCATCGGGGAACCTCCTGGTCGATCCGGATCGTGCGCCGTCGTGGCGCTGCGCCGACAGTACCCGCGTGGCCGGGCAGCGGGAACCGCCCAGAGCACCGGCGCCGTCAGGCCATGACCGCCAGGACGTCGGCGATGATCTCGTCGCACATCGCCGGCGGCATCTCGTGACTCATGCCCTCGAGGACGACCAGGCGAGCGCCGGGGATGCGTTGGGCCAGGAACCGGCCGTGGGCGACGTCGATGATGGGGTCGTGCGTACCGTGGATGACGAGGGTCGGGCAGGCGATGTCCGCCAGGCCCTCGACCGCCGAGGGGCTGCGCATCACCGCCAGGCCGTGCGCCGGCTGGGCATGAGGCGCATGGGCGACATCGGCGACCGCTTCGGCCGTTGCCCATTCCCTGTCGAACGGATACCGGGTGCCGGTGAACAGTCTGGTCTCCTCGACCCGGGCGGCGATGCGCTCGTCGTCGGTCTCCGGAGGCGGCGCCGCAGCAGCCTCGGCCATGGCCTCGAGCGCAGCCCGCTGCGGGCCCGGGAGGCCGTAGGTGTGCGGTTCGCCCAGGCACGGCGACGTGTAGACGAGCGTGAGCGACCGGACACGACCCGGCATCGCCTGGGCGAACGCAAGGACGGTCATCCCGCCCATGGAGCGGCCCATCAGGTGGGCTGCGTCGATACCCAGGTGATCGAGCACCGTCGCCAGGTCGGCTGCGAGGTCCGCGACGGTGTACGCGTGCTCGGGGTCGACGCGGGTGCTGCGTCCCACGTCGCGGTTGTCGAAGCGCACCACCCGCATGCCTGCGGCGACGAGCGGGTCGATGAGCTCGCGGCACCACATGACCGCCGTCGATCCGGCGCCGTTGACCAACACCGCCGCAGGGCCGTCGACGGGTCCTTCGTCGATCCAGTAGAGGTCGATGTCGCCGTTGCTGGCCGTGCCGGTGCGCATGGGCTTCGACGCTACCGGACCGTCAACGAGGGGTCACCCGGATGGGAACCGCCTCGAAACCCCGCAACGTCATTCGGCCCCGTTGCACGAGCTCGCCGGCCTGTTCGACGTGAGCGAACCGTCGGATGAGACCGGCGAAGGTCTCCTGTGCCTCGGCGCGGGCGAGGTTGGCCCCCAGGCAGTAGTGGATGCCCGAGGCGAAGCTGAGCGGCGGCCCCTCGTCGCGGCCGATGTCGAAGCGATCGGGGTCGGAGAACTGGGCAGGATCGCGGTTGGCGGCGCCGAGCAGGGTGATCACCGTGGTGCCCTTGGCGACGTCGAGCCCGGCGACGTCGGCATCGACGAGAGCCTGGCGGCCGTCGAGTTGCACCGGACTGTCCCAGCGCAGCATCTCCTCGACGGCGGAGTCGACCAGCGCCGGGTCGGCCCACAGCCGGGCCTGTTGGTCGGGGTTGCGGAACAGCGCACCGAGGCCGTTGCCGATGAGGTTCTGGGTTGTCTCCATCCCCGCCGAGAACAACAGGATCGTCGTGGAGATGAGCTCGTTCTCGGTGAGGCGATCGCCGGCCTCCTCGACCTCGAGCAGCGCCGAGATGAGGTCGTCGGCGGGAGCTCGGCGCCGTTCGGCCACCAGCTCCCGGAAATACGCCCACATCTCCTCGAAGGCCGAGCGGGCGCTGGTGAGCTCCTCGAGGGTGGCGCCGGGCTCGAGGGTGGCCACACCCCGGGTGACCAGTCCACGGAAGTGGGACCAGTCGGGTCGGGGCACCCCGACGAGTTCGCCGATGACATTGACCGGCAGCCAACCGAGCACGTCGATGGCGTCGCCCCCGCCGCGTTCGGCGAGATCGTCGAGGCACTCCTCGGCCAGGGCCGTGATGCTCTCGCGCATCGACTCGATGCGCCGGGGCGTGAAGGCCCGGTTGACCAGGCCCCGCAGCCGCGTGTGATCGGGAGGGTTCAGGAACAACCACGACCGGGTGCCCTGCGAACGGCGCTGCTCTCGCGTCTGGCGACGGAACTCCCGCAGCTCCTCGGACTCGTCGACGGCGAGCATGCCCCCACCGCCGTCGTCGTCGCCCGAGCCGAAGCGGTTGTCGCGCAACAACGCCCGGCAGTCGTCGAAGCGACTGAGGAAGATCACGCCGTTGGAGCTGCGGAACACCGGCAGCTCCTCTCGCAGACGCCGATACCGCGGGGCGGGATCGGCGATGCCCTCGGGGGTGAGGATCAGCTCGAGCAGCCAGGTGTCGCCCCGGCGCTGGAGTTCGTCGTCGAGCGCTGTCGTCATTGTTCGGACCCTCTCCCCCGCCGGCGCGAGCGACGGTGTCACACCGAGTCTGCCACGTGCGGGCCTCCGGCTTCCCACCGCCCGGGGCCGGCATCGTGGGGCGCACTCAGGAGGTTCGTACACTCGCCGATTGATGACCATGACCTCAACCACCCCATCGACCGGCCGCACAGCCGCCATGCAGCTGGTGCGCGGCTTCTGCATGGGTATGGCCGACATCGTCCCCGGTGTATCGGGCGGCACCATCGCCTTGATCTTCGGGATCTACCAGCGGCTCATCGACAACATCCGCACCGGCGCCCGGGCCCTGGGATCGCTGGTGAAGCTCGACGTCCGAGGCGCCATCGTTCGGTTGCGCGAGGTCGAGTGGTTGTTCCTCGTCCCCCTCGGCGCCGGCGTACTCGCCGCGCTGGTGAGCCTGTCCCATCTGATCGAGGGCCTGCTGGAGGACCACCCCGAGGAGATGGCCGGTCTCTTCCTCGGCCTCGTCGGCGCCTCTGTCATCATCGCCGGGCAGATGGTCTCGACGTGGGACACCCGGAACCTCGCCATCGTGGCGGTCGTGAGCGTCGTCGCATTCGCCGCCCTCGGGCTGAAGTCCGGGGCCGTCGAGGACCCATCGCTGCTGGTCTTCTTCGGTGCCGGGACCATCGCCATCTGCGCCATGATCCTGCCCGGCATCTCGGGCTCGTTCCTGCTGCTGATGATGGGGATGTACGCCCCCGTCCTGGGCGCCGTGACCGATCGCGACATCGTCAGCCTGCTGGCGGTGGCCGTCGGCGCAACGCTCGGGCTCGCCCTGTTCTCGTCGCTGCTCGGATGGATGCTGCACAACCACGCCGATCCCCTGCTCGCGGCGGTGATCGGCCTGATGATCGGCAGCGTGCGGGTGCTGTGGCCCTGGCCCAACGGTGTGGGGGTCGTCAGCGACGTCGAGGAGGAATCGATCTCGGGGACGGCGCTGGGCTGGCCGGAATCCTTCGCTTCGTTCGCCTGGCCGAGCCTGCTGGCAGCCGGCGCGTTCGCGTTCGTCCTGGGCCTGTCGATCTATGCCGAGCGCCGTGCCCGGGGGGTCGCCGGCACCGTGCCTGCCGACGCCTGAACCCGATCGTCGTATTCAGGGGTCGCGCTCACAGGTGCGACGCGGCGGATCCAGGCCGGTCATCTCCCGCTCCGGTTCGCTGCGCTCATGGGCCGCTCGGGCCACGGCCATCGAGGACGACGACATCGCTGAGCCACCCCACCCAGCTGCCCTCGCGTCCGGCGAGCAGGGCCTCCCGCCTGCCCAGCCGTGGCAACTGATCGGGCGAGGCCACGGGCGCACCCGCCCACGCCAGGATCTCGTCGTCGGCCGGCGAGACCGCCACAGGCATGCCGCCACCGTCGACCGCCCAGGCCTCCGCTGATGTCCACGCGGCCGTTTCGCCCCAGCCGTGGCTTCGGACACCCCAGCCATCGAGGTCGAAGGCTTCCGAGCCGACCAGCACCTCGCCGTGGGCCACGCATCCGATGGCGTAGCCGGCATCGCCGTCGAGGGGCGTCGCCGGCGCCGTCGTCTCCCACTCGAGGTCCAGGCCCAACGGCACCCGCTCGCCCCACCCGCGCCCGAAGCCCTCGGCGGGATCGTCCATGCCGATACCGAACGCCTCGAGCCCGACGGTGAAGTGGACGCCGGGCGTCTGGGCGATCAGGTCGACCCAGAGGCCGCTGGATCGCAGTTCGAGGCTGTCGGTTCGCGGCAGTGGCGCATCGGGCTCGTGGACAGACACCGTTCGACGCCACGGCCCGATGCAGGTCGCCCACAGCCAACTGCGCCCCAGCCGGGGGAACACCTCGAGACGTACCGAGCCGCCGATCGTCGCATCGCGAGACCACCATGCGGCCGACCACCACTCGGACCATCCCGGTTCGCTTCCGGGCTGGTGAGGTGACTCGTCGACCCGGCCGATCTCCATGGCGTGGACGATAGGTCGCCACGTCGCGGCCGGGCGACGTTCCCACGCACACGGTGCCAGGGAATAGTGTCTCGGCCATGATCACGGGACTCGACGTCGACGACGAGTCCGTAGACCTGCCATGACCCGGGTCGCGCTGGTCGCGAATCCCGCAGCCGGCGCAGGCACCGGGGCAACCGCCGTGCACTGCGCCGAGCGGGAGCTGCGAGCCCTGGGGGCAACGGTGCGGACCGTTGCCGGGTCAAGCGCAGCCGCCACCGCGGCCGCGCTGCGCGAGCTGATCGATGCCGCAGCGGTCGACCGGGCCATCGTCCTCGGAGGCGACGGCATCGTGCATCTGGCTGTGCAGGTCCTGGCAGAGGGGTCGATCCCGCTGGGGATCTGCCCGGTGGGCTCGGGCAACGACATCGCCGCCGCGATGTCGATCCCGCCGGATCTCGACGAGGCGTTGCGCACTGCGCTGGGACCCACCCGATCGATCGACCTCCTCCGCATCGGCGACCACTGGGCTGCGTCGATCGCGACGATCGGGTTCGCGGGGGATGTGAACGCATGCGCCAATCGGCTGCGCCGTCCCCGGGGAGCCAGCCGCTACACCGTTGCCACCATCGTCGAGCTGCCACGCCTGCAGGCCCGGCCCGTGCAGCTGAGCATCGACGACGGCGCTCCGAGCGCCATCCAGGCGACGCTCGTCGCGGTCGCGAACACCGACCGCTTCGGCGGGGGAATGCGCATCGCTCCCGATGCGGCCCCCGACGACGGCCTGCTCGACATCACGGTCGTCGGACCCGTCGGACGTCTTCGCCTGCTCCGCTTCTTCGGGCGGGTCTTCCGCGGCACCCACACCACGCTGGCGGAGGTCACGACGTACCGCGGTGGCCGTGTTGCGCTGTCGTGCCCGGGGGTGCAGCTCTGGGCCGACGGCGAGCCCGTCGGCGGCCCGTTCGGCTCGGAGCCGGTATCGATCGAGATCGTTCGCAACGCACTGGTCGTCGCCGCACCATCTCCGCCGACCGGCAAGTAGCGTGAAGCCGTGGACGGCATCGACGACGCCTGGGTCGCGGCACTCGACGACAAGCTCGCATCGGGCCCCGGCTCGGTGCCCGAACCGCTGACGGTGCAGTACGACGTCTGCCCCGGTGAGGATCTCTCGTCGACAGCGGATGCCGACTACCGCTACCACCTGGTGCTCGGGCCCGACGGCGATCGGGCCCACCCGGGGCCTGCGGCGACGCCCGATGTGACCTTCCGGCTCACCGCAGCCACGGCCGAGGCGATCCGCTCCGGGCGCCAGAGCGCCGAGGAGGCGTTCCTCGCCGGCGACCTCGACCTCGCCGGCGACACCACCGCCATCATCGAAGCGCACCGTCGTCGCCGGGACGGCTGAACCCCGATGCCCGAGCTGCCCGACGTCGTCGTGTACCTCGAGGCCATGGAGCGGGACCTGGTGGGCCATCGCATCGACCGCATCGACGTGCGTGGCCTCGCGGTGCTGCGTTCGTTCGACCCGCCGATCGCCGAGGCCTCGGACAAGGTGGTGACCGGTACCCGCCGTCTGGGCAAGCGGCTGGTGCTCGAACTCGAGGACGATCTCTACTGCGTGATCCACCTGATGATCGCAGGACGCCTGTTCTGGAAGCCGCCCGACGCGAAGACCGGCGGTCGCGACGTGCTGGCCGTCTGGCGGTTCGAGCACGGGCAGCTGATGCTGCGCGAGGTGGCCAAGAAGAAGCGGGCCCGCCTGTGGTTGCACCGCGGCGAACAGGCGATGCTCGAAGAGCACGACCGCGGCGGGGCCGAACCACTCGAGATCGACCTCGCCACCTTCGCCGACCGCCTCACCGCCGAGAACCGCACGCTCAAGCGGGCGCTGACGATGCCACGCACCTTCTCGGGGATCGGCAACGCCTACTCCGACGAGATCCTCCGCCACGCCGGGCTCTCGCCGGTGCAGCGGACCCGCCAGCTCGACGACGACGAGATCGCCCGCCTGTACGCCTCGACGCAGACGGTGCTGACCGAATGGGTGGAACGCCTCCGCGCCGAGGCCGGCGACGGCTGGCCGGAGAAGGTCACGGCCTTCCGCCCCGAGATGGTCGTCCATGGCAAGTTCCGCGAACCGTGCGCGGTGTGCGGCACCGAGGTGCAACGCATCGCCTACGCCGACAACGAGGTCAACTACTGCCCGACGTGTCAGACCGGCGGACGTGTCCTGGCCGACCGGTCGCTGTCACGTCTCCTCAAGGAGGACTGGCCCAAGACCGTCGAGGAACTCGAGGACTTCCGGTCCTGACAGGGCTCGGATCTGGGAACCGCTGGGGTCAAGTCGTACTTTCAACCAACTCCGAGCTGATCGGCCCACCGGTCGAACACTGCGAGTTGGTTGAAAGTACGACTTGACCCCTTGTGCTCAGATCAGGCCGAGGCCGGCGACAGCGTCACGCTCCGACACGAGCTCGGCGGCGGTGGCGTCGATGCGGCCGCGGCTGAAATCGTCGATGTCGAGTCCCTGGACGATCGAGTACGTGCCGCCGCTGGTGGTGACCGGGAACGACGAGATGATGCCCTCGGCCACGTCGTAGCTGCCGTCGGAGGGGATGGCCATCGACACCCAGTCGCCCTCGGGGGTACCGAGCGCCCAGTCGTGCATGTGATCGATCGCGGCGTTGGCCGCCGAGGCCGCCGACGACGCGCCACGGGCCTTGATGATCGCGGCGCCACGCTGCTGCACGGTGGGGATGAAATCGTTCTCGAGCCAGTCCTGGTCGTCGATCTGGGTCGCAGCGGAGGTGCCGCCGACCTCGCAGTGGAACAGGTCGGGGTACTGGGTAGCCGAGTGGTTGCCCCAGATGGTCATCTTCTTCACGTCGCTGACGGCCACGCCCAGCTTCTGAGCGACCTGGGTGAGGGCACGGTTGTGATCGAGGCGGGTCATGGCGGTGAACTGCGCCGGGTCGATGTCGGGAGCTGCGGCCTGCGCGATGAGGGCGTTGGTGTTGGCCGGGTTGCCCACCACGAGCACCTTGATGTCGCGGCTGGCGTTGTCGTTGATGGCCTTGCCCTGGGGGCCGAAGATGCCACCGTTGGCCTCGAGCAGGTCGGCCCGCTCCATACCTTCCTTGCGGGGCATGGCCCCGACGAGGAGCGCGTAGTCGGTGTCGGCGAACGCGACGTTGGCGTCGTCGGTCTTGACGACGCTGTCGAGCAGCGGGAACGCGCAGTCGTCGAGCTCCATGTGCACACCGTCGAGCGCGCCCAGCGCCGGGGTGATCTCGAGCAGCTGCAGGATGACCGGCTGGTCCTCGCCGAGCATCTGGCCGCTCGCGATGCGGAACAGCAGGGCGTAGCCGATCTGGCCGGCGGCGCCGGTGACGGTGACACGGACGGGGGACTTGCTCACGGGGGTTCTCCTCGACACTGAGACAGCGATGACACTGCGTGCGGCAGCGCCGGAGCCGAGCGTATAGGAGGGGTCTGGGGTCAAGTCGTACTTTCGACCAACTCCGGGCTGCTCGGCCCGGTGACAGCGACCGCCGCGAGCCGGTCGACGATGCGACTCGACTCCGGCGACAGCCTCATCGCGTGTTGCCGACCCAGCTGGCGTGGAGGCCGGCGTAGGTCCCACCGGCGGCGATCAACTCGTCGTGGGAACCCTGCTCGACGATGCGGCCTGCATCGAAGACCAGGACCAGGTCGGCCCGCTCGGCGGTGCTGAGGCGATGCGCGATCGAGATGGTCGTGCGGCCCCGTGCCAGGCGATCGAGCGCCGAGGTCAACGCGACCTCGGTCTCGGGATCGACGGCGCTGGTGGCCTCGTCGAGGATCAGCAGGCCCGGATCGGCGAGCTGGGCGCGTGCCAGCGCCACGAGTTGGCGCTCGCCGACCGAGAGCGACTCACCCCGCTCGCCCACCGGCGTGTCGAGCCCGGCGGGCAGCCGATCCAGCCACCAGCGCAGATCGAGGGCGTCGAACGCCGCCTCGATGTCGGCACGGGTCGGTTCGGCCTGGCCGGCACCGACGGTGCGGCCGAACGCCACGTTGGCGCCGACGGTGGTGTCGAACAGGAACCCGTCCTGGGGCACCATGCGGATCCCCCGGTGCCGTGTGCGCGACGACACCGACCGCAGGTCGACCCCGTTGACCAGGATCGCCCCGTCGGTCGGGTCGGCGAACCGGGCGAGCAGCTTGGCGAAGGTGGTCTTGCCCGAGCCGGTCTCGCCGACGACGGCCACCGAGGTCCCGGCGGGGATGTCGACATCGACGCCATGGAGCACCCGGCCTCCCGTCCGGTAGGCGAACTGCAATCCGACCGCCTGCACGGCGATGGGACCTGGCTCGAGATCGATGCCGGGCTCGGGCTCGACGATCTCGACGGGCACGTCGAGCACCTGCAGGATCCGCCACCACCCCGCCAGCGCAGTCTGGGTCTGATCGAGGATCTCACCGATCTCGGCGATCGGGTTGATCAGCAGCGTGACCAGGAACAGGAACGCCACCAACTCACCCGACGACATGTCGGCCCCGGGGCCCGCCCACACACCGACGGCCACGACCGCCGACAGCGCCAACGCGCTGAAACCATCCGTCAACGGCGCCAGCCATGCGAAGAACTTGTGGGCGAAGATCTGGGCCCGGAACTGTTCGTCGTTGGCTTCGGTGAGGTTGGCCCGAACCTGATCGCGGTAGCCGTAGGCCCGGATGACCGCAGCACCACCGACGGCTTCGGAGGCAGCGCCCAGGGTTCGCCCCACCCGCTCGCGCACGACGCCGTAGGCCCTGAACTGGCGACGCTGCACCCGCCGCAGGATCGGGATGAGCGGCAGGTAGACCAGCACCGTCACGACCGTCAGCAGCGGGCTGTACACCGCCATGACCACGATGGTGCCGATGATGACGATGCTGTTGACGATCCACGCGATGGCACCCCACTGCGCGAACTGCGAGAGCGTCTCGACGTCGCTGGTGACCCGGGCCGTGAGCACTCCTTTGCGAGACGCCACGTGGTCGGCGAGGCTCAGGCGCTGCAGGTGGGCGAAGGCATCGACCCGCAGATCGGCGAGCGTCTTCTCGGCGACGCGGACGAGACGGTTGTAGGTGGCCCAACCGGCGAGGTAGACGCCGGCGATGACCGCCAGCGCGATGCCGGCGGCCGACAGCACGAACCCCATGCGCAGTCCCTCGTCGCCGCGGATGCCGCTGTCGAGCACCTGCTGGATGAGGATCGGGATGCTCAGGCGCCCGGCCGCCTGCGCGAGGGCCATGAGCACCGTGACATAGGCGCCGGCGCGCAGGCCGGGGCTGATCGCCAGGCCCCGCCGCAGCACCTCCATCGCCTTGACCTCACGGACCTCTGCATTGAGGACCGCGACGACATCGATCTCCTGGGGCACCGTGCTGTCGTCGTCGGGGGTCTGGTCATCGCGGCCGGTCTCGGCTTCGGTTGCGGTCACGATCGCACCTCCCCGTCCGAGCCCGGGCCGGCCAGGCCGGCCAGCGGGTCATCGAGCTCGTAGGCGCGGGCCACTGCCTCGTACGCGGGCAGCGCCATCAGCTCCTCGTGGGTGCCGACACCGCCGACGCGCCCGTCGGAGAGGAACACGATGCGGTCGGCGAGACGGATCGTCGACAGGCGGTGCGCCACCACGATGAGCGTCAGATCGAGACCGGCGCGGAGGTTGTCGAGGATCCGGGCCTCGACGATGGGATCGACGGCGGAGGTGGCGTCGTCGAGGAACACCACGCGGGGCTTGCCGACCAGGGCCCGGGCCAACGCCACCCGCTGGCGCTGCCCACCCGACAGCGACACGCCCCGCTCGCCGACGACGGTGTGCATGCCATCGGGCATCTGGTCGACGAACTCCATGGCGCCGGCGACCGTCAGGGCCTCACGGATCTGGGCTTCGGTGACCGGTCGCCCCAGCGCGACGTTCTCGCTGATGGTGTCGGCGAACAGGAACGCCTCCTGGAACGCGAGCGCCACCGCATCGGCGCGCGACGCCGGATCGAGGTCGGTCACCGCGATGTCGCCGATGCGCACCGCCCCGGCGGTCGGCGCCTGGAGCCCGACGAGCATGTCGGCCAGGGTCGACTTGCCGACGCCGGTGGCACCGACGATGGCAACCGCTTCGCCGGGTTCGACGCGAAACGACACGTCCTCGAGCACGACCTGGTCGTCGTAAGCCGCGCCCAGCCCCACGACCTCGACCGCCAGCGGACCGGAGGGCAGGATCTCGTGGCCGTGGAGGTCGTCGGGAATCTCGAGGTCCAACACTCGATCGATCCGGTCGAGCGCCACGACGCTGCGCGGGAGTTCCTGGAGGAAGAAGCCGACGATGCGCATCGGGAACGCCAGGATCGAGAACAGCGCCATCGCCCCGACCAGATCCCCCTCGGAGATGGATCCGTTGTCGATCAGACCCGCGCCCACCACGAGCAGGACCACGATGCCGATGTTCGGGAGGGCATCGAGCGCAGGCTCGAACGCCGCCCGCAGCCGCCCGGCACGGACCCGCTCGGTGCGAACCCGCTCGGCAGCATCGGAGAACCGACCGATCTCGTCGGTCTCGCGGCCGAGGGCCTTGACGACCAGGATGCCGTCGAAGCTCTCGTGCGCGATCGACGAGACCTCGCCGACAGCCTGCTGCGCCGCGGTGGCAGGCGCTTCGATCCGCTTGGTGTAGAGCTGGTTCATCGTCGCCAGCACCGGGAACAACACGAGCGCCACCAACGCCAGGAACGGATGCAGCAACACCAGGCTGGCGAGCGCGATGACGATGAGCACCACGGTCGACAGCGCGAACGCCAGCGGCATCAGCACGGTACTGGCCATCATCATGTCGTTGTCGGCATGGGCGAGGAGCTCGCCCGTCGGCCGTCCGCGATGGAACGCCACCGGCAGATGCAGGTACTGGCGGAACAGCTGATTGCGCCACACGACCTCGGTGCCGAAGCGTGCCACCGCCAGGTAGTAGCGGCGCACGACTGCGCCGGTCCCGCGGACGAGACCGACGCCCATGAGCAGCGCGACGGCCAGCCACACCCGGGAATCGGCGACACCGTCGCCGTCGAGGCCCGGCACGATGACCTCGTCGGTCACCCACGCGAGCACCCGGGTGAGGGCCACCGCAGCGAACGAGAACACACACGCCCCGGTGATGGCGATCGCATGCGCGGCCGGGCGCGCCCGCAGCGATCGGACGATGAGGCGCACACCCCTGCGGAAGAGATGTTCGTCGGAACTGTCGGCGCCCGCGTCGAGAGAGAGTTCGGAACCAGCCAAGAGGGGTAACGGTATCGGCGGTATCTCTGGGCCGGCTCGTCTCCGGCTCCCACGCGCCGGGATCCCCAGTCTGTGGTCGTCGCATCCCGCTTCCCGGACGCACGTCGCCGGCCGGTGTCGGCGTGCTGC
Source organism: Acidimicrobiales bacterium (assembly GCA_046290435.1). GTDB lineage: Bacteria > Actinomycetota > Acidimicrobiia > Acidimicrobiales > UBA8592 > CAVQUE01. The sequence continues at coordinate 239 of JBKAGO010000070.1, read as the reverse complement.
GCAGCAGCGGCGACGGGCCGAGACGGCTCGGGGGTACCCAAGCGACCCACCGGGATACCCAGCCGTCTCGGGAGAAGCGAAAGCGCCGACGGGTGGCGCCTGCGCCGGTCAGCCTCCCAGCGGGATACGCGGTGTTCCTGGGCCGGCTCGTCTCCGGCTCCCACGCGCCGGGATCCCCAGTCTGTGGTCGTCGCATCCCGCTTCCCGGACGCACGTCGCCGGCCGGTGTCGGCGTGCTG
>JBKAGO010000069.1:0-35128 GCA_046290435.1 Acidimicrobiales bacterium | reverse complement strand
TCGCGTTGCTCTGCCAACGCCTCAACCCCATCCGGCGACTGCGCTCGAACCCCCGCATCGTCAAACGCAAGATCTCCAAATGGAACGTCAAACGGTCCCGCCACGCCGACTGGCCCCAGCCCACCCAACAACCCACTCCCACCATCCAACGCATCTAACTGAACGGTATTGGACTTGACCCCTGTCCTTCTCCCGGGTTGCGGCCCACCGCACCGACTGTTCTCGGGAGAGAAGCCAGATGACCCCTGGACTACCGGCGGCGGGAGCGGGAGCGTTTGGGTTTGGCGACCTTGACCACCCGGTCGTCGTCCTCGCCCTCCACGACGATCAGATTGCGGGCCTCGGCGTTCTTCACGAAGCTGCCGAAGTTGCGGTAGCCGAGGTTCCGCTCGGAGAAGTCGGGGTCCTGCTTCTTCATCGCGGTCTTCAGGCCTGTCAGCGGTACCTCGCCGGCGGCGGTGACCACCTCGACCAGCAGGGCCTCGGCCTGATCCGACGCCGACGCGCCCGAGATCGACACGTGCGGGTCGCCGGTGCCGTCGAGGGTGACCAGGCCGTCCTCGGCCAGCGCAGCCAGTAGCGCCCCGAAGCCCCGGTAGCCGAGCTCGGCCTCGCTGAAGGTGGGGTCCTTGCGCAACACGGCCCGCTTCAGCGTCGATGCCCGCACCGATCCCGACGATCCTTCGAGGCCGGCCAGGGTGGAGAGCACGATGCCGGTGTCGGAGCTGCCCGAGGTGATCGGTGCGTCGTCGCTGTCGTCGTCGCCGGTGCCGGCGACGCTGCGCGTCGGTGTCGCCCCGACGAGGTTGTCGTAGAACAGGAACTCGTCGCACGCCGGCGGCAGCAGCTTCGACGTCGATCCCTTGACGCCCACCCCGATGACGGTGCGGTCGAGCTCGCGCAGCTTCTGCACCAGCGGGCTGAGGTCGCTGTCGCCCGTGCAGATCACGAACGTGGAGATGTACTGGCGGTCGAGGGCCAGCTCGATGGCGTCGATGGCCATCTTGATGTCGGCGGCGTTCTTGCGGCTACCGCCCATCTTCTGGGGGATGTCGATCAGCTCGACGCCGTGGCGGGTGAGCATGCGGCGGTCGCTGTCGAAGTACGACCAGTCGGCGTAGGCCCGGCGGACGATGGCCCGGCCGCGCTCGGCGATGGCGTCGGCCACGTTGGCGAAGTCGAAGGGCTCGCCCAGGTTGTCCCGCGCCCCGATGGCGAGGTTCTCATAGTCGAGGTACACCGCGATCCGTGGCTCGTGGTCATCAGCTGGCATCGGGGCCTCCGCGGGCGGACAGTACGGGCACCCGCACTGTAGGCCCCACGAGGAGCCCGTCCGGGACGGGCGCCCGGCGGGTCAGCGGCGTGGGGGTGTGCCGGTGCGGACGAAGTCGACGGCTTCGACGGCCGCTGCGGCGACGAAACGTTCGAGCCTCGGGGCGGCGGCGAACCGGGCGGCGGCGGCGAGAGGCAGCATCGACGCCGTCTCGGTGGCCTCGCGTCGGGCCGCCTCGATGAGCTTCACCACGTGCGCTGCGACGATGAACGAACCCGCACGATCGGCCATCGCTACCCGGGCGAGCTGTTCGCCCACCGCGGCGACTGCCTCGTGGTCGTCGGGGTCGACGGCCAGCACGTGGGCCACGGCGTCGTCGGGTCGGCGGTCGAGCACGGTATCGAGCACCTCGTCGAGCACCGAGCCCGGACGGGGGTCGGGCGTCGGCACGGGATGCACGAGGCCCCAGCGCTCGGCGCGTCCGCTGTCGTGGAGCAGGAAGACCGTGAACAACGCCAGGCGCGCCGTGGCCGGGCCCGGGGCGGCACGCCACGCCCATCGGGCCGCGTTCGCATAGGTCAGGGCGTGGGTGATGTCGAGCCAGTCGAATGCGACGCCGGGGTCGAAGTCCACGGTCGGGTCGTGGCGGAGCAGGCGGGCGGCGGCGCCGAGGACCACGGCGTCGAGCAGCCCCTCGACGCCGGCGCCGCCGGTCACGGTCAGGGCAGCGGTCTCGATGGGGGCGTCGTCGCCGTCGAGCAGCGCGCTGAGCAGCGCGTCGTCGGGCGACCATCCGGTCCGGCGACGATCGGGTGCGGCGGCGAGCGCGTCGAGGTCGGTGGCCTCGATGGCGCGGGTTGCCCGTCGCATGTAGGGCAGCAGGTCCTCGCGGGTGAGCTGCACGAGCGACATGGCGAGCCACGGCAGCAACGCCCCGGCGTGGTCGTCGCCGACGAGGTCCAGCAGCTCGAACGTCTTCTGGGTGTAGATCGCGCCGTGGCCGTAGCCGAGGTGATGCGCGGACGCAGCCTCGATCAGGTCGGCACGCAGGCCGGGCATTGCGTCGGTGCCCTCGGCGTCGAGGCGACCGAGCACGGCCGCCATCGCCGTGGCCGCGTCCTCGCGCTCGATGGCGTCGAGCAGGTCGACGGCGGCGTCGGGCGCGGGCAGCGGCTGGACCGGCCGGTCGCGGGCGCCCTCGGCGATGCCGGCGACGGCCTGGGTGACCGGCAGCGCGGCGTCGAGCCCGGTCCACAGCGGGGCCAGGTGCAGGCAGTCGGCGGCATTGGCGAGTTCGTGGCCGATGCCGTCCTCGAGCCTCGGTGCGGCGTGGGCCATGGCCGCGGCGACGATCTCGGCCGGCGTGGCGCCGGCATCGAGCAGACGGGCGGCGTCGCGGGCTATCTGGCCGGTGTAGTGCCGGTCGACGCCACGCAGCAGGCTCGGCCACAGCACCGCCCGGCGCTCCGCGGCCGACGGTTCCGCGACGGTGACCTGCACGTCGCCGTCGACGATGTCGACCCGGTGGCAGGCGACGTCCTCCTCGCCCAGCAGGCAGCGGCCGTCGGTGACCCGGAACTTCCAGTTGTGCCACTGGCAGGTGACGACGTCGCCGTCGAGAGCGCCGGTGACCAGCCCGTAGCCCTGATGGGGGCAGGCGTTGTCGAGGGCGTGGACGCCGTCGGCGGTACGGATGACGGCGATCCGGCGCTCGCCGACGCGGGCGAGACGCATCGATCCGACGGCGTGGTCGGCGAGCGCCCCGACCGACGCGGTGACAGCGTTGGTGTCGGCATCCTCTTCGCCGGGAGAGGGGAGTGCTTCGGGGGTGGGAAGGGGCTCTGTGGGGCTCATGGCGTCATGTCTAGGATCTCAACCATGGTTGAGGTCAAGGGGTCGGTGGACGAACCGTCGTTCGCGATCGGCGAGGTCGCCGAGCGCACCGGCCTGGCCGTGTCGGCCATCCGGTTCTACGAGGCGAAAGGCCTCGTGCGGTCGGTGCGGACGGCGTCGGGACATCGCCGGTTCCCGCGCTCGGCCATCCGCCGGCTGTCGTTCGTGCTGATCGCCCAGCGCCTGGGTTATCGGCTGGTCGAGATCCGCGAACAGCTCGACACGTTGCCGGCCGACGCGGCGCCGTCTGTGGAGGACTGGGAGCGGCTCAGCCGCCGCTTCGGCGGCGAGCTCGACGAGCGCATCGCCGGCCTGCAACGCCTGCGCGACAAGCTCGACGGCTGCATCGGCTGCGGCTGCCTGTCGCTCACCCACTGCGAGCTCTACAACCTCGACGACCGCGCCGCCGCGTTGGGCCCCGGCCCGCGCTGGCTCCTCGGCGACGACCCCGACGCCTGAGCCCAGGAGTCCCGCCCCCATCCAGCTGTCGGACGCTGCACGCCGGGCCGATTTCCGGCGGGCACCGGCACAGCAGTTCGTCCCGGTCCCTGGGGAGGCTGTTCCCATGGCCCTACGCGTCTCCGGCCGTTGCGATCTGCGTCTCGACGCCGGCAACGATCAGTCGCAGGCCCTGCTCGAACCGGCCCTGGGTCGCATCGACGCGGTCGATCGCGCCCAGTGCCGCTGCCTGGTGGTGCTGCTGCTCGTCGGTGGTGTAGCCGACGACGAAGTGGACGAGCACCGACGCGGCGACGCCGGCGTCGTCGTCGGTCATGCCGACACGCGTCAGCTCGTCGGTGAACAGCCGGTGCGGGCGGTCGGCCCCGAGCCGGAAGGCGATCGCGGTCGCCACGAGCTCGGCCCCATCGGGGTACCGCAGCAACTCGTCTCGCAGGCGTGATCCGAGGCCGAGGATCCGGTTCTGCCACTTCCGGGCGTTGGTGGGTTCGACGGAGGCCACGACGAGGTCGGCCAGTGCGGCGAGCAATTGCTGCTTGTTGTCGAAGTGCCAGTAGAGCGCGCTCTGCTGGACGCCCAACTCGGCTGCGATCCGACGCATGGCGAGTGCGTGGAGACCGCCGTCGGCCAGCAGGGCGAGCGCGGCTCCGGTGATGTCTGCTCGCGTGATGCCGTCGGCCATGGATGCATTGTGGCCGGTAACGGCCGCGCCCCAGTATCCTGAACGGCGTTCAGTGAACGATGTTCAGGAGATCCGCGATGACAACGGCAGCAACCGCCACGACGTCCACCGTCGGTACGTACCCGGTCCTGGCAGATCTGCTCGGCGCCGACGTCCGGCGGACGGCGATCCTGGTGACGGCCGGCGCGTTGCTCACCGCAGCTGCATCGCAGGTATCCATCCCGCTCGGGTACACCCCTGTCCCCATCAACCTGGCGACCTTCGCGGCCGCGCTCACCGGCGGAGCGCTCGGGGCGCGGCGTGGGGCGACCTCGATGGGGCTGTTCCTCGTTCTCGGCATCGTCGGGTTCCCCTTCTTCGCCGACGCGAGCAGCGGCTGGACCACCGTCACCGGAGCCACCGGCGGCTACCTGCTGGCCTATCCCGTCATGGCGGCGATCGTCGGTCTGGCCGCCCAGCGCGGGCGCGACCGCCACGTCGTCTCGTTCGTCCTCGCCGTGGTCGCGGCCAACGTGATCCTCTACGCCATCGGCGCGGCGTGGCTCGCCCAGGTGCTGGACGTCCCGATGTTCGGCGGCGAGGGCAGCGCGTTCGCGCTGGGAGTCCAGCCGTTCCTCGCCGGCGACGCCGCCAAGATGCTGGCGGCCGGCGTGCTGTTCCCGACCGCCTGGCGTCTGCTCGGCGATTAGCAGGCTCGCTCGCCCGGGACAGCGGGCGGCGTGCGGGGCGGCGGATCCGGGTCGTTCGAGATGACCGGGATCCGCCGCTCTCGCGGTTCTCGTCGGTGATTCAGCCGGCGCTGCGGGTGGCGGCTTCGACGATCCAACGGAACACCGGATCGGTGGACCGGGTGGTCATCATCTCGGGGTGCCACTGCACCGCCACGATGCGCCCGTCGGTGGACTCGAGGCCTTCGACGGTGCCGTCGTCGGCGGTGGCGGTGATGCTCAGCCGGGCGCCGAGCTCGTCGACGGCCTGATGGTGCAGGCTGTTGACCTCGATGCGCTCGCCGTAGAGGGCGTGCAGCGTCGAACCCTCCTGCACCGAGATGGCGTGGGCCAACTGGTGCGGCGGGTCGTCGAAGCAGGAGTGCGGTGGCACGTCCTGGTGCAGGGTGCCGCCCGCGGCGACGTTGATCAGCTGCAGGCCCCGGCAGATGCCCAGGACCGGGAGCTCGCGCTGCACGGCGGCATCGAGCAACGTCAGCTCGAACGCATCGCGGATGGGCTCCGGCGGGAACTGATCGGTCTCGGCGGCGGCCCCGTAGCGAGACGGATCGATGTCGGCGCCCCCGGTGAGCACGACCGCGTCGAGGCGCCCGGCCAACGCCGCTGGATCGGCGTCGAGGGGGAGGTGCACGGGGAGGCCACCGGCCTCGATGATGCCGCGTGCATAGTCGGCGTAGTAGAGGTCGAGCTCGAGCTCGAGCAGCGAGGCGGGCATGCCGGCGATGTCGTGGCCGGTCTTGCGGCGGCCCGGAAGGCCGATGAGGGGGAGCGCCATGGGCGCTGACGCTAGCCGGAGTCCCGACGGGGTCGGCGTGTGTTCGCGATGCAATCCGCCGGCCCGGGTCGACCTCGGCGGCTCCGACCTGAGCCGCGCCGCAGTGCTGCTCATCGAGGGCGGTGGCGGCGGCCGGTAACGTCGGATCCGATGACCGAACCCGCCCTGATCGATGTCGACGCGTCGCCGATCGCCTACCGCGCCGCGGGCGATCCCGACGGGGCGGGGGCCCGAGCGGCCCGTGAGCGCAACGAACCAGAGCGGGAGATGGCGGGCCTGGAAACGCCGAGTCGGGTCGGTCAGCGCAACTCGATGGTCCTCTTCCTCCACGGCCTCGGCGGCGGACGCACGGCGTGGGACCCCCAGCTGCGTGCCGTCGGCGAGCGTCGACCGGCGGTCGCCTGGGACATGCCGGGCTACGGGGCTTCTGCGCCCGTGGCCGGGCAGCTGGATTTCGCCGCGATCACCGATGCGTTGGTCGGCCTCCTCGATCATCTCGGCGTCGACACAGCGCACCTGGTGGGCCTTTCCTTCGGGGGGATGCACGCCCAGCACGCAGCGCTGGCGCACCCCGATCGAGTGGCGTCGTTGACGCTGGTCGACACCAGCCCGGCGTTCGGCCTCGACGGCACGACACGTGCCGACTGGCTGGCGTCACGGTTGGGAGCCTTCGACACCGACACCGCCCCTGGTGACGCCGCTTCCGACGCCGGTGGCGGCGGCGCCGACGGCAGCGCGCCCGCCCGGTCGCTGGCCGACATCGGCGAGCCCGTCGTGCGGGCGATCGCGGCGCCCGGCTTCGCAGGGCCCGGCTTCGACGAGAGCGTCGCCGCCTTCGGACGGATCTCGGTGGAGGCGTTCCGCTCGGCATGTCACTGCCTGGTGGAGCACGACCTGCGGGGCCGGCTCGGCGCCATCGCCGTTCCCACGCTCGTGGTGGTCGGCGAGCTCGACACCGAGACGCCGCCGTCCTACGCCGCGGCCATCGCCGCCGAGATCCCCGGCGCCCGTCTGGTCGAGGTCCCCGGCGCCGGACATCTGCTCCCCGCCGAGGCACCCGAGGTGTTCAACCGGCTGCTCCTCGGCTTCCTCGACGACGTCGAGGGCATCGACACCGCCGGCCGCTGACGAGCCCGGGCGCCGGCCACGGCCGCCAGGAAGCCGAGACGGGTGGTGATGGACCGACTCCCAGGGTCGATGTGCGCGAGGCTGGTCGACCGGGCGACGATGTCGACCCGCAGGCTCCCTGGAGGTTGTTGACGATGATCACGGCATTCGTGTCGATCGAGGCGGCGCCCGACGCCATCGCCGAGCTCGCCCCCGCGCTCGCCGACATCGACGGTGTGCGCGAGGCCCATTCGGTGGCGGGCGGCGACGTCGACCTCATCGCCATCGTGCGGGTTCCCACCCACGAGGCCATCGCGACGGTGGTCACCGAGAAGATCGCCAAGCTCGACGGCGTCCGCGCCACCCGCACCAGCATCGCGTTCCGCAGCTACTCCAACGACCAGCTCGAAGCCGGCTACGAAGGCTTCGGCGACTGAGCCGACGGCTTGGGAAGGGCCCCGGCGGTGGGACCCCGGTCTCTGGCCCCGCTGGTAGCTCCGGGCGCGCAGGGCCGACCGAAGTAGGGTGGCGCGGGATCCCACTCGGGGGTCCGGCCGGCCGGTGATGCACCATCCTCCGGGCGGCGAGGCAGTCGAATCGGGGGAGTCCCAGTGGAACGTGAAGCGTGGATCATCGATGCGGCCCGGTCGCCGCGTGGCGGGGGCAAGCCGGGCAAGGGGAGCCTCTCGCACCTGCATCCCCAGCGGGTGCTGGCCCAGGTCCTCGAGGGCTTGCGCGAGCGCGTCGGCTTCGATCCCGCCGATGTCGACGACGTCGTCTGCGGCAACGGCTCCCATGCCGGCGACCACGCCCACGACATCGGCCGCATGGCCGTCCTCGACGCGGGCTGGCCCATCTCGGTCCCCGGCGTCACCCTCAACCGGTTCTGCGGCAGCGGCCAGCAGGCCGTGTCGTTCGCGGCGATGGGCGTGCTGGCAGGCCACCAGGACCTGGTCATCGGGTGCGGTGTCGAGTCGATGAGCCGACCGGCACGCAACGGCACCGACGGCTTCCACGCCAACAACGAGCACCTGTTGCAGCAGCACCCGCAGGTTCCCCAGGGTCTGTCGGCCGACCTGATCGCCAGCGTCGACGGCTGGACCCGCGAGCAGTGCGACCAGCTGGGTGTCACCAGCCAGGAACGCGCCGACGTCGCCATCCGCGAGGGCCGCTTCGAGCGCAGCCTGGTGCCCATCGTCAACGACGACGGCAGCCTGGCCCTCGACCACGACGAGTACCCGCGGCCGGGCACCACGCTCGAGTCCCTGGCCGGTCTGAAGCCGGCCTTCCCCGGCTTCATGGACCTGTCGATGGAACAGACCGAGGCCACCATGGCCGAGCTGATCGCCCAGAAGTACCCGGGTGTCGAGCTGCGCCACGTCCATCATGCGGGCAACAGCTCGGGCGTCGTCGACGGCGCCGGTGCCGTGCTGGTCGCATCGCCCGACTACGCCCGGGCCCACGGGCTGACGCCCCGGGCCCGCATCGTCATGTCCGCAGTGGCGGCCGACGAGCCGCTCATCATGCTCACCGCGCCGGGCCCGGCTGCGCTGAAGTGCCTCGAGCGGGCCGGGATGACGGTCGACGACATCGACCTGTTCGAGATCAACGAGGCGTTCGCGTCGGTGGTGCTGCGGTTCTTCGCCGACACCGGCGCCGACCCGGAGAAGGTCAACGTCAACGGCGGCGCCATCGCGCTGGGGCACCCCATCGGGGCCACCGGTGCCATGTTGATCGGCACGCTTGTCGACGAGCTCGAGCGACGCGACCTCACGACGGGTCTGGTGGCGATGTGCACCGGCGGCGGCATGGGCACCGCCACGATCATCGAGCGCATCTAGCGCTTCGGCTGGGTCGTCGCCCCCCGGTCCGGCTGGTCTGCCGGTCGGGGGATCGTCGCCGTCCTCGACGGCGGTTCGCCGCACTGGCCGTCGGGTGGTCGGGGCGGAAAACGACAAACGCCCGGCCGGTTCGGCCGAGCGAGTGAATAGGGAGAACATAGCACACCTCAGGTTTCGCTGCCGGGAAATCAGCCGCCGACGTCGAATTTCCCGAGATTTCTCGTCGCTGGCATCGTCTCGAGCGATGTTCGGGCCTGATTCCATCGCCCGAGACCACTGGTTGATCGTCTTGAACGATCATGCGGGGCGACCGTCATCGTCGATGGCGATTGCCCCTGGGCTGTGCGCGCCGGTCGGCGGCTTTGCGACTCAGGCGGTGGTGGCGATCGATGTCGCAGCTGTGCCGACGTCGTGTCGGGCGCTGAGCCGTCGACGGCGGAAAACGACGAACGCCCGGCCGATTCGGCCGAGCGAGTGAATAAGGAGAAGCTAGCACACCCCAGGTTTCGCTGCCGGGAAAACGGCCGCCGACGCCGACTTTCCCGAGATTTCTCCGGGGAGGCATCACTGCGGTCGATCGATGGGGCCGAGTTCATCGCGGGAACACTCCAATTGATCGTACAGATAGATCATAAGCTGGTTTAGGCATCGCGTATCGCGATGTTCCGGGTGTTCGAGGCGATGGCGTCCCGCTGGGCTGCTGTCTCGGCATCGAAACGTGGAGCTCGAGCAGTCCCGGCGGCCGTCCAGCGTCGATGCGGATGTGCGGCCCGGCGTCGGGGGCGCCGGGCCGGGTGTCCCGACGCCGGCGCCTCGGCGGCGGCCTGCGGTGGGTGGCGAGTCGATCCTCCTGGCCGTGGCCGGGTCGGCTCATGCGATCGGGTGATCGGCGGCCGGCATGGGCGCCGGCGAGGATCGCTCTGTGCGGGATCGCACGGGTCGGCCCGACGGGGCCGGAAAACGACGAACGCCCGGCCTGTTCGGCCGAGCGAGTGAATAGGGAGAAACTAGCACAACCCAGGTTTCGCTGCCGGGAAAACGGTCGCCGACGCCGACTTTCCCGAGATTTCTCCGGGGTGGCATCGCCTGGGGAGATCCTGGGGCGAGACTCGATCTCCATTGCGCACGGCAACATCGCATGGGGCGATCAGATGGTGCAGTCCTCATCTCGAATGGCGATGAGGCGAACTCGGCAACGCAAGCGCCCACGAGAGCCGGCGGGCGGGAGTGGTGGGCTCGGTAGCCGATTCGCTGCCGGCCGGCGGTGAGCCGGGCGCCAGATCGGCTCAGGCTGCGGCTCGGGTGCGGCGCAGGATCGGGTCGGCGAGCGCCAGGCTCTTGTCGGTCAGGCGCAACACCCGCCCGGCCGCGCCGGGGGTCTCGTTGTCGACGAGATTGCCCATCACCTGCAACGTCAGCCCGGCGATGGCCTGGGTGCCGACGGCCATGCGCAGGCCGGTCCGCAGGATGAGCGGGTGGCCGATGAGGAACGAGAACCGGCGACCGGTGCGCAGGAAGCTGTCGAAGCGCTCGCCGACCAGGCGGTCGTAGCGCTCGGGGGCCGTGGCCGGGTTCTCGAGGAAGAGGTCAGCGGCCAGCATCCCGGACTCGAGGCCGTAGTCGATGCCCTCGCCGTTCATCGGGTTGACCAGGCCGGCGGCATCGCCGATGGCCACCCAGCCGGCCCCGTGGCGGCGGGTGACGCTCATGGGCAGGCGCCACGCCCGCGGCTTCTCGAGGTAGTCGCCGATCTCCCACTCGTCGCGCACGAGGTCGCGGTAGATGTCGCACAGGTGGTTGAGGTTGAGGGCCTTGAAGCCCTTCATCGTGCTGAGCGCGCCGACCCCGAGGTTCACCGTGCCGTCACCGGCGGGGAACATCCAGCCATAGCCCGGGATCGGCGTGCCGTCGGGTGCCTTCATGGCCAGCGACGCCTCGAGCAGGCGGTCGGTGTGGCGGGGGCTCTCGACGTAGGTGCGGATGGCCAGACCGAAGGGCTCGTCGGCCACGCGGTCGGCGCCGAGCAGGCGGGTGACGGCGCCCGGCGCGCCCGTGGCGACCACCACCAGGTCGGCGTCCCAGCGCTCGCCGCCGACCTCGACACCGGTGACGCGACCGTTGTCGTCGAGGACCGGCATCGCGTCGGCGTGATAGACGATCTCGGCCCCGGCCGCGTCGGCGGCACCGACGAGATGGGCGTCGAGGCGACGACGCGGCCACACGGCGCCGTAGGGCGGGAACCGGCCGGTGCCGGGCCACGGAAGCTCACGGCGGATCTTGCCGGCGATCATGCGCAACCCGTCGATGCGGTGCGCATCGTCGAGGTCGATCTTGAGGTCCTCGAGCGCCGCGACCGCCCGAGGTGTGAGGCCGTCGCCGCAGACCTTGTCGCGGCCCGGGCCGGCCTTTTCGAACACGGTGACGCTGGCGCCACCACGAGCGGCCCGAATGGCGGCAGCAGCCCCTGCAGGACCACCGCCGATCACGATGACGTCACGGCGTTGCATCCGTCCATCGTGCCCGATCCCCACCGCAGACCGGCAGTCCAGCACCCGCGCGCATGTGGGAAGTGCCGAGGAGACCACGGAGGACACGTGTGGGGAAAGGCGCAGGTCCGGAGGCCATCGAGGTCTGGGATTGCAGGGGTCAAGTCGTACTTTCAACCAACTCCAGGCGCGAGCCCGGAGGCCGCGCGTGCCGAGTTTTGAAAGTACGACTTGACCCCAGGTTGATCTGCCCGGCGGCAGCTGGGGGTGGCGTCGGCGCTCTGGTTGCACCGGCGGGGCGCTGCAACTGACCGGTGTTGCCGATGCACTCAGCGCCGGGCCGCTCGAGCCGTTGCGCGCATCGCCGACACGGCCGGCGACGTGCACCGGGAACCGCCAGTGCGACGAGGAGATGCCGAGGATCCCGGCCCGCCGGAGACGAGCCGGCCCATGGGGAAGCCCGGCGGCGGAGCTGGGGGTGGCCGTCGGCGCTCTCGCTGCACCGGCGGCGGCGCTGCCAACTGACCGGTGTTGCCGATGCACTCAGCGCCGGCGCCGCTCGAGCCGTGCTGCGCAGCCGCGACACCGACCCGACGCACCGGGAACCGCCAGCGACGAGGAGATGCCCGAGGATCCCGCCGGAGACGAGCCGGCCATGGGGGAAGCCCGGCGGCGCTGGGGTGCCGTCGGCGCTCGCTGCACCGGCGGCGGCGCTGCCAACTGACCGGTGTTGCCGATGCACTCAGCGCCGGCGCCGCTCGAGCCGTTGCTGCGCAGCCGCCGACACCGGCCGGCGACGTGCACCGGGAACCGCCAGTGCGACGAGGAGATGCCCGAGGATCCCGGCGCGGCCCGCCGGAGACGAGCCGGCCCAGGAACAACGAGCCGGCCCAGGGTTACAGGAAGCCGAGTTGTTTGGCCTCGATCTCGAGCTGTTCGCGGTGGTCGGGGTGGGCGATGGCGATCAGGCGTTCGCAGCGCTGACGGACGGTCGTGCCGCGCAACTCGGCGACGCCGTATTCGGTGACGATCTTGTCCACGGTGTTCTTGATGGTCGTGACCGCGGCGCCGGGCGACAGCTGGGAGCGGATCCGTGAGATCGAGCCCCCGGCGGCGGTGGAGTGCAGCACCACGAAGCCCTGGCCGCCCTCGCTGTACATGGCGCCGCGGGCGAAATCGGCCTGGCCGCCACTGCCGGAGTACATGCGCGACCCGATCGACTCCGATGCGCACTGGCCCAGCAGGTCGACCTCGAGGGTGGCGTTGATCGACACGAAGTTCTCCTCCTGACCGATGACCCGGGGGTTGTTGACGTAGCGCACCGGCCACATCTCCACCGCGGGGTTCTCGTGGAGGAAGTCGTAGAGGCGCTGGGTGCCCAGCGCGAACGTCCCGACGATCTTCGTCCGGTTGATCCGCTTGCGGCTGCCGGTCACCACACCCCGCTCCACCAGGTCGATCAGGCCGTCGCTGATCAGTTCGGTGTGGATACCCAGCTCGCGGTGGTCGAGCAGGCCGCTCATCACGGCGTTGGGGATGGCACCGATGCCGGTCTGCAACGTGGCGCCGTCGGGGATCCGGCGGGTGATGTGGCGGGCGATCTCGAAGTCGGCGCCGGTCGGCGCTGCGGGCGGGACCTCGAGCAGCGGGTAGTCCGCTTCGCACCAGCCCACGAGCTGGGACACGTGCAGCTGGGCCCGACCCGCCGAGCGTGGCATCTGCGCGTTGCACTCGGCGAAGAAGCGGGCCCGCCCGATGAGCGACGCCGTGTAGTCGGCGTTGGTGCCGAGGCTGATGTAGCCGTGGCGGTCGGGCATCGACGCCGCTGTCAACACCAGCGGGTCCTTCAGCGACCGCAGCAGGTCCGGCACCTCGGAGAAGTTGGCGGGCACGAGGTCGCAGTTGCCCTCGGCGAAGCTCTTGCGGGTGATGTGCGACAGGAAGTACGCCACATGGCGGAGCCGGTCGCCGTAGGCGCCGTGCAGGTACGGCCGGTCGTGGATGGCGTGCATCTGGTGCACGCGCACGCCCTCGAGTTGGTCGCCGACGCGTTCGACCTCGTCGAGCAGGGTCTTGGGTTCGCCGACGGCGAGGGGCACGACGATCTGGGTTCCGGCGCGGATGTGGTGCAGCACCTCGGCGGGATCACAGCTGCCCGGTACGGATCGGATCGGTGGGATGTCGGCGGGGTCGACGTGGGGTGCGACGGGCACCGCGTCAGCCTGCCAGGGCTGCGGGGCGCATGGCCAGGACCGGGCACGGGGCGTGACGGACCACGTGCAGCGTCGTGCTGCCCAGGATGGCCTCGTCGTCCTCGCCCCCGCCGTGGGTGGCCATGGCGATGAGCGAGGCCTTGGTCTCGGCGGCGCGGCCCACGACGGTGGCGGCCACGTCGTCGCCGATCAGCAACCGGCCCGAGACGGGGCCACCGATCTTCTCGGCGGCGTCGGCGGCCATCTGCTCGACGAGGTCGAGCGCCTCGGCGTCGTCGTCGGTGACGACGGTGTCGATCTCGACGTCGAAGTCGAAGACGATGCCGAACGCCTCGACCACCGGGAGGATGGCCTGGGAGTGCGCGTCGGCGCTGACGGTGGCCACGAGGGGCCCGTGGCAGCGGAACCTGCCGGGCGAGAAGTCGGGGCCGATGAGCACCATGGGCAGTACCGTCTGGGTGAGCAGCGCCGCGGCCAGCGCGCCGCCGGGCTCGTCGGGGTCGGCGCCGTGGCTGGCCATGACCAACAGCGCGCCGGGGTGTTCCTCGACGAGCCCGACGAGCTGGCCGGCGAGGTCGCCCGTCGGGTCGGCCAGGGTCAGGGTGCGGTCGACGTCGCCGAGGTCCGACAACTGCGATTCGACGCGCAGCGCGAAGTCGCCACCCTCGACGTCGATGGCGACGACATGCACGACGCCGTCGAGGTAGTGGGCGATGGCGCCTGCGGGCCCCAGCGCCCGCATCGCCTCGCGTGTGCCATCGAGCGGTACTACGACGTCTACGAACACAGGTGCTCCTCTCGTCGGGTGCCCAACCGGACATCCCGTCAGGCAGTGTCGCGCGGCCGACCGGGCCGCGGGCCAGGGTCCGAGGTCCCGTGCCGTCGAGACGACGCGCCGCGAAGGGCTGGACGGTCGCGGCGACATCGGCGGGGAAACCTTCCACGCGACCCCACGGGTCTGCCAGTGCGCACTACCCTCTCGGCCGTGTCGTCACACCGAGTGGCCGGTTCCGGGTCGAAGCAGACCCCCAGATCCCTGCTGTTGGCCGTCGCCGCAGTGTTGGCCCTGCTCACAGCCGCATGCGGCGGCGACGACGTCACGGGCACCAGCGGCGCATCCGAGGTAGCCGCTGCCCCCGGCGTCGTGCCCACCGCCGGTGGCGGCCAGCTCGACTTCGGCGATCTCGAGGGCAGCCCGGCCATGTTGTGGTTCTGGGCGCCATGGTGAACGTCCTGCCGAGGTGAAGCCCCTGCGGTCGCAGCGGCACACGAGATCTACGGTGACTCCATCGCCTTCGTCGGCATGGCCGGTCGGGCCGACGCGGCCGACATCGACGGCTTCATCGCCGAATTCGGCCTCGACGGCTTTCCTCACACGATCGACGAGTCCGGCGACCTGTGGGCCGGCTACGGCGTCGTCGGGCAACCCGCATGGGTGTTCATCGACGCTGACGGATCGGCCGAGGTCGTGTCGGGGTCCCTGGGCGGCGATGCCCTCACCGATCGCATCGAGGCCCTGATCGGCTGACGCCGGATCGGTTCAGGTTTCACCTCCGCGACAGCGACGCCGACGAACCACCTATGGGTGCCCTGCGGCCGCTAGCGTCGTGTTCTGACCGTCCGCCCCCAGCGCATCTGCGAGAGGACGCCTCGCCATGACAACCCGCATCTACACCGTGCCCGGCATCTCTTGCGACCACTGCAAGCGCGCCATCGAGACCGAGGTCGCCGAGGTGGACGACGTCACCAGCGTCGTGGTCGACGTCGACACCAAGACCGTGCGGGTCGTCGGTGGCGGCGACGACGCAGTGCGTGGCGCAATCGACGAAGCCGGCTACGACATCGAGTCCGTCGCCGAGAGCGCCTGAGTTCGCGCCTCGAGGCCGCCGACCGCGTCCGCCCACCGCCTCACACTCAGCCGCCCCCCGATGCTGCCGATGACTTCTGTGTCAGCCCTGTTTGCCCCCGTGCTGTCGCCGCCTCGGCCGCCGCAGCGTCACCGTCGGTGCCTGCGGGGCACCGGCACCCCCGTTGTGTCCATCCCGCCTTCGCCCCCGAGGTACCCATCGTGAATCCCCCGTCCGTTCCCGCCGCCCGCGCTGCGCTCGAGACCCTGGCCTGCAATCTGCACTGGAGCTGGGATGTGCGGGCAGTCGAGTTGCTCGCGACCCTGCCGGGCGCCACCCCGGGCACGCACCCCGCCGTCGTCGCCGCCCACCTCGACGACGAGGCCATCGCCGCCTGGGCGGCGGCGCACGCCGATGCGCTGGCCGCGGCCTGCGACCGCCTCGACGCCATCGTCTCGTCCGTCGGCCGACCCGAGATCGCCTACTTCTCGCCCGAATTCGGCGTCGCCGCCGAGGTGGCGCAGTACTCCGGCGGCCTCGGCATCCTGGCCGGCGATCACCTCAAGGCCGCCAGCGACCTCGCCGTGCCGCTGGTGGGCGTCGGGCTCCTCTACCACGAGGGCTTCTTCCGCCAAGACATCGTCGAGGGCCGCCAACGCGAGCGCTACGAGACCATCCGGCCCCAGTCGATCGGAGCGATCGACACGAAGGTCCGGATCACCGTCGACGTCGACGGCGAGGCCGTCGTGTGCGCCGTCTGGCGTCAGATGGTGGGCGCCACCCCGCTGGTCCTGCTCGACACCGACCTGCCCGAGAACGCTGCGAAGTCCCGGCGCATCACCGACCGTCTGTACTCCGGCGACCGCCGTCACCGTCTCAGCCAGGAGCTCGTGCTGGGCGTCGGCGGCGTGCGGGCCCTGCGGGCGCTCGGGATCTCGCCCGGTGTGTTCCACCTCAACGAGGGCCACGCCTGCTTCCTGCTCCTCGAGCTGCTCGGCGAACACATCGACGCCGGCGCCACCCTCGACGAGGCCATCGCCACGGTTCGGGCGTCGACGCTGTTCACCACCCACACCCCCGTGCCGGCCGGCATCGACCGGTTCGACCAGAAGCTGGTTCGTCCCGAGATGGAGCCGTGGGCCACGCGCCTGGGCGTCACCGTCGACGAGATCTGCGCCTGGGCGACGATGCCCGACGACGGCCCCGACGAACCGTTCAACACCGCTGCGCTCGCCATGCACCTGTGCGATCGGGTCAACGGCGTCAGCCAGCTCCACGCCGGGGTCAGCCGCGAGCTGTTCTCGGCGCTTCCTCGGGCCGCCGGCATCGAGGGCATCACCAACGGCGTCCACGCCCGCACCTGGGTCGGCGTCCCGCTGGCGGCGTACTACGACGACGTCCTGGGCCAGAGCTGGTCCGACGGCGACGAAGAGGCCTGGTCGAAGGTCGACGCGCTCGACACCGCCGAGCTCGGCCGCATCCGCCACGACGCCAGCGTCACCCTCGTCGACCGGGTGGCGGCCACCACCGGCGTCGAGCTCGATCCCGACGGCTGCATCATCGGCTTCGCCCGCCGCTTCGCCACCTACAAGCGCGCCGCGCTGTTGCTGCGCGACCCCGAGGGTCTCGAGGAGGCGCTCGCCGCGGGCGCGCAGTTCGTGTTCGCCGGCAAGGCGCATCCCGCCGACGCCGACGGCAAGGCCGTCCTCGCCGAGCTCGCGTCGTTCGCGGCGTCGTCTGCAGCCGGCGGCCGCATGGTCGTCATTCCCGACTACGACATCGCCGTCGCCCGCGACCTCTACGCCGGATGCGACGTGTGGCTCAACAACCCCATCCGCCCCCACGAGGCGTGCGGCACCAGCGGCGAGAAGGCCGCCCTCAACGGCGTGCTCAACTGCTCGATCCTCGACGGCTGGTGGGCCGACTGGTACACCGACGGCATCGGCTGGGCCATCCCGACCTCGTCGGCACGCAACCTCGTCGAACGCGACGACGACGAGGCCGAGGCCATGCTGGCCATCCTCGTCGACGAGGTCCTGCCGCTCTACGCGGCCGGCGCTCCGGCACGGCCCGACTGGTGGGAGATGGTGCGGGTCTCGCTGCGCCACCTCGGCCCCAAGGTCACTGCCGCGCGCATGGTCGCCGAGTACGACCGCCGCTTCTACACCCCGATCCGGACTCCCTGACTGGCCATGAACACCCCCCGCGACGCCGTGCCGTCGGCTCTCGGTCACGACCACGGCCACGGGGTCGGCGACGTCGGCTGGCCGGTCACGGCGCGGCGCGACCGGCCAGCGAACAACGGCGACGCGCGAGAGATCCACCTGGGCGAAGCGCATCCCCTCGGTGCCCATTGGGACGGCCGCGGCACCAACTTCTCGCTGTACTCCGAGGTCGCCGACGGCGTCGAACTCTGCCTGTTCGACAGCGCCGGGCGCGAGGAACGCATCCAGCTGCCCGAGCGTCATGCGCACATCCACCACGTGTACCTGCCCGGGGTCGGTCCGGGGCAGCGCTACGGTTACCGCGTCCACGGCCCGTGGGACCCGGGGCTGGGGCTGCGCTGCAACGCAGCCAAGCTGCTGATCGACCCCTACGCCCGCGCCGTCGAGGGCAGCGTCGACTGGAACGGTCCGGTGTTCGGCCACCGCATCGAGGATCCGGGGCGGCCCGACCTGCGCGACAGCGCACCGTTCGTGCCCCGCTCGATCGTCGTCGACCCGGCGTTCGACTGGCGCGGCGACGAGCCGCTGCGCACGCCGTGGCACCACACCATCATCTACGAGACCCACGTGCGGGGTCTGTCGATGACCCATCCCGAGGTGCCGCCGGCGCTGCGGGGCACGTACGCGGGCATGGCCAGCGAGCCCATCCTGCGCCACCTCGTCGATCTCGGGATCACCGCCGTCGAGCTCATGCCGGTGCACCACTTCGTGCCCGAGGGCTTCACGGTCGAGCGCGGCCTCACCAACTACTGGGGCTATTCGACTGCGGCGTTCTTCGCTCCGCACGGCCCGTATTCGTCCGCCGGCGACGGCGGCGCGCAGGTCCGCGAGTTCAAGGAACTGGTGCGGGCACTGCACGCAGTGGGCATCGAGGTCATCCTCGACGTCGTCTACAACCACACCACCGAGGGCACCGCCGACGGACGCGTGATGCCGGCATCGACAACGCCACCTACTACCGCCTCGACGAGTCCGACCCCGGCCGCTACCAGGACTTCACCGGCACCGGGAACACGCTCAACGTGCGCCACCCGGCCGCGTTGGCGCTGGTCATGGACAGCCTGCGGTACTGGGTGCTCGACATGCACGTCGACGGGTTCCGTTTCGATCTCGCCTCGGCGCTGGCCCGCGAGCTGTACGAGGTCGATCGCCTGTCGTCGTTCTTCGATCTGATCCACCAGGACCCGGTCATCAACCGGGTGAAGCTCATCGCCGAGCCCTGGGACGTCGGTCCAGGCGGCTATCAGGTGGGCAACTTCCCGCCGCAGTGGTCGGAGTGGAACGCCCGCTACCGCGACGGCGTGCGCGACTTCTGGCGCGGCGCGGACGAGTCCATCGCCGACCTCGCGTTCCGCTTCACCGGCAGCTCGGACCTGTACGACAACGAGAGCCGTCGCCCGTCGGCGTCGATCAACTTCATCACTGCGCACGACGGGTTCACCCTGCGCGATCTCGTCAGCTACAACCGCAAGCACAACCTCGCCAACGGCGAAGGCGGGCGCGACGGCCACGACGACAACCGCTCGTGGAACAGCGGCGTCGAGGGACCCACCGCCAACCCCGACGTCGTCGAGATCCGCCGCCGCCGCAGCTACTCGATGCTGGCGACGCTGCTGCTGTCGCAGGGCGTTCCGATGATCTCCGGCGGCGACGAGATCGGCCGCACCCAGGACGGCAACAACAACGCGTACTGCCAGGACAACGAGATCTCCTGGCACGACTGGTCGAGCGTCGACGCCGACCTGCTGGCGTTCTGCCGTCGCCTCATCCGCATCCGCCGGCTGCACCCGACGTTCCGGCGCCGCCGGTTCTTCGACGGCCGGCCCGTGCTGGGGTCCAACCTCGACGACATCGGCTGGTTCCGTCCCGACGGCACGCCGATGACCGATGCCGACTGGCGTGTCGGCTACGCCCGGGCGCTCAGCGTGTTCCTCAACGGCGGGTCGATCGTCAGCCAGGGCCCGCGGGTCGAGCCGGTCATCGACCGCAGCTACCTGGTGTTGTTCAACGCCAGCCCCGAGCCGCTCACCTTCACGGTGCCCGCCGGGCTGGGCGGCGAACGGTGGCGCGTGGTCATCGACACCGCCGACCCCGCCAACCGTGATGAGACCGTCGCCACCCGGGACGACTGGGAACTGGGCGCCTGGTCGCTGGTGCTGCTCGAACGCAACCGCGTCCACGAGGACAGCACGAGCGGCGACATCATGCCCCTCCCCGGCGAGACCGAGCACCCGGGGGCCAACCCGTCTGTGATCGCCGATCAGCCGGACGTTGGGAGCGCCGCTCCCGGTCCCGTCGGCCGCGGTCTCGATACGTCGGCTGGTTCCGGCTCGCCGGCGTCGGCCACGCCGCTGGATTCGCAGCGATCGGCCGACTCGGCGTCGGCGGACTCCGCTGCACCGCCGTCATCTGTGGGCGAACGGCCTGCGGAGCCGACACCGTGAAGATCCTGTTCGCCACCGCCGAGCTCCGGCCCCTGGTAAGCGCCGGTGGTCTCGGCGAAGCCGCCGCCGGGTTGGCGGCAGCGCTGCGCGAGCTCGGCCACGAGGTCGAGTTGGTGCTGCCCGACTATCAGCGCTGGCACCTCGACGACGCCGAGGACATCGCGCTCGACCTGCCCGACTGGGCCTCGCCCGCGTCGGCACGTCGGGGCGTCCATCCCGACGTCGGTCCGTTGGTGCTGGTCGATGTGCCCGGTATCGCCCGCCCCGACCCCTATGTCGACGGCGACGGCGTCGGCTGGCCCGACAACGACCGCCGGTTCGCTGCGTTCTCGGCGGCGGTCGGTGTCCTGGCAGCGCACCTCGATGTCGACGTCGTGCAGCTCAACGACTGGCACACGGCGTTCGAGCCCGCGTTCGCGCCGGTGTACAAGCCGACGGTGCTGACCATTCACAATCTCGGACACCAGGGTTGGACCGACATCTCCTGGCACGACCGCCTGCCGGTGCATGCCGACGCGTACCTGCGTGGCGGCGGCATCAACGCGCTGAAGGGTGCGATCGCGGTGGCCGACAAGGTGGTCACGGTCAGCCCCACCTACGCCGCCGAGATCGTGGAGCACCCCGGCGGGATGGGCCTCGACGACGTCCTGGCGTGGCGTGGCCCGGACCTCGTCGGCATCCGCAACGGCATCGACACCCGCAGCTGGGATCCGGCGAACGACCCGCACATCGCGGCGCCGTATTCGCTCGACGATCTGACGGGCAAGCTCGCGTGCCGGGCGGCGCTGTTGGAGGAGCTGGGCTGGGAGGACACGGGCGAGCCGGTCATCGGCATCGTGTCGCGCCTGGTCGACCAGAAGGGTATGGACCTGGCGTTCGGGGTCGGGAGCTATCTCGAGGGCATGCGGATGCGCATGGTGGTGCTGGGTTCGGGCGACCGGGCACTGGCAGACCAGGGTCGGGCGCTGGCCGCTGCGCAGCCCGACCGGTTCCACTTCACCGACGGGTTCGATGCGGCGTACTCGCATCGGATCTTCGGGGGGGCGGATCTGTTGGCGATGCCGAGCCGGTTCGAGCCGTGTGGCCTGGCACAGATGCAGGCGATGGCCTACGCGACCATTCCGGTGGTGACGCCGGTGGGTGGCCTGGTCGACACGGTGGTCGACGACGACGTGTCGCGTGGCGAGGGGACGGGGTTCGTGGCGGCGACGATCGACCTGGCGGGTCTGGTCGATGCGTTGTATCGGGCCCAGCGCAGCCTGCGTCACGCCCAACGCCGACGGGGCATCGTGCTGCGCGGCATGCGCCAGGACTGGTCCTGGAGCGCCCCCGCCCAGCAGTTCGTCGACCTCTACGAGGACCTGCTGCCCTGAGTCGTCGGTGGGCGGGGGAGCGTCGCTGCCCGCGGCCTGGGCGAGCGTCGTGGCCGCCGGTGCCATCGTTCCGGCGCCGAAAACCGTCGCTCTGGCAACGAGTTTCGGCGCCAGATACATGACCCCGTGGGTTGGCGCCCCGTGGCCCCGGTTGCGGAACGGGCAGTGGTACTGCCATCTGCGCGGATCCGTTGACATTCGGCGACGAAGGAACGAATGTCGCACTCACGCCGCCGCAGGGATCCTGCTGGGTGAGGTCGGCCAGAAGACAGCGAGGTTGGGGTAGATGTCGAAGCGTGGCTGTCGAATCCGAAGTGGCGCGTGATTCCCGGACCTCGGTCTTCCGATAGGGACACGCGCCTGCCTCCGCGCCCGGCTCAGCGGCGGGCGAAGGTCAAGGCGGTCGCTGCGGCTTCCGTCTTCTTCCTCTATCTCGGTGGTCTTCTGCTCATGACGAATGTGCTGTCCAGCACGACATTCAGCGGCTGGTCCATCGGAGGCCTGCTCCTCGTCGGTGGTGCGCTCGTGCTGCTGCGGGTGAAGCTCGATCGCCGGCCTGAGTCGCCATGAACCCGGTTCTACCCGGTTCGGGCGAGGTGCTGTACGCAGCGATCGTCCTCGGCGCGGTCGTCGCGGTGTGCACCGTCGGCGTCCTCGTCGGCCTGCAACTCGTCCGACGGCGCCGCGCTGCCGGCATCGAGGGCTCACCGTTTCTTCCGGAGAGCGGCTCCGGCGACGAAGGCGGTCGAAGATAGTCGCGCTCCGGCTCGGGCTGCGCTCGTCTCGGTCGCAGTCGCTGCGGCTGGGGCGACCGTCAGCGCCCGACGGGCGCCCGCGGTGCCTCGCTCACGCCGGGGTGACGTGCAACTCCAGGCGCTTCAGGCCGCGGAGGGCGAAGCTGGGCTGGTACTCGTAGGTGTTGGTGTCGGCCAGCGCAACAGAGCCCAGGCGGGCGGTGAGGCGTTCGAGGGCGACGTTGCCCTCGAGGCGCGACAGGCTGGCGCCGACGCAGAAGTGGGTGCCCTTGCCGAACGCCAGATGTTCTCGGGGGTTGGGCCGTTGGAGGTCGAAGGCGTCGGGGTCGTCGAAGAGTGCCTCGTCGCGGTTTGCCGAGGCGAACATGATGGCCACCTTCGACCCCTTCGGGATCGCCATGCCGCCGAGTTCGGTGTCGGTGGTGACGATGCGGTACATGCCCTGGGTGGGGGCGGCCAGGCGCAGGCCTTCCTCGACGGCGTTGGGGATCAGCGACGGGTCGGCGCGCAGCGCGTCCCAGCGAGCGGGCTCGGCGGCGAGGTAGCGCAGCGTCTCGGCCAGGAACTTGGTGGTGGTCTCGTTGCCGGCCACCAGCAGCATCTGCACGACACGGACGAGCTCGGGCATCGACAGCGGCTCGTCGTCGCTGCCGTCGTCGGCGGCGCCGACGTGGGAGTGCAACAGGTCGGTGAGGAGGTCGTCGGTTGGGTCGATGCGGCGGCGTTCGAACTCGCCGACGAAGAACTGCTGCATCTCGTTGATGCCGCGCTGGGCCGCCAGGTACGCCTCGGGGGAGAGCTTGGCGCCGATAGCGGCGATGTTGTCGTCGGACCAGCGCTTGAAGTCGTGCCGGCGCTCTTCGGGGACGTTGAGGGCCTTGGCGATGACGGCGACGGGCAGCGGCACGGCGAAGGCGTCGAGGAACTCGATGGTGCCGGTGTCGATCCACTGGTCGATCAGGCGGTCGCAGGTGGCCTCGATGTCGGGACGCAGGGCGTTGACCATGCGGGGCGTGAACGCCCGGGAGACGAGGCGCCGGTAGCGGGTGTGGCTGGGCGGGTCGTTGTCGAGCATCGTCGGCGGCACGGGCAGGGCGTCGGCCATCATGGCGTCGTACTCGGCGCGGATCTCGGCCGGCGGCGGTTCGCGGTTGTGGTTCCTCGACGAGAAGGTCCCGACGTCGCGCAGGACCTCGAGCACCAGGTCGTGGGTGAGTACCAGGTAGATGCCGTTGGCCTCGATGTAGTGGACACCGGCCTGGGCGCGCATGGCGCAGTAGTGGGGGTGCGGGTCCTGCTGGAGGTCGCGGTCGAACAGGTCGAAGCCCTGCGCCTCGGCGCCGGTGTCGAGCGGGGCACTGCTGTCGAACGGGGCGCTGGTGTCTGTGTCGGTGCGGTCGGTCACGTCGGGGCACGGTAGTGCAGCGCCGGGCCGGCAGGGTCAGAGGTTCTGGCGCCGAGGATTGCTGCTCTGGCGACGGGTTTCGGCGCCGGTTGGTGTGGCCAGGGGTTCTGGCGCCGAGGATTGCTGCTCTGGCGACGGGTTTCGGCGCCGGTTCGGGTGGTCAGGGGTTCTGGCGCCGAGGATTGCTGCTCTGGCGACGTGTTTCGGCGCCGGTTGGTGTGGCCAGGGGTTCTGGCGCCGAGGATTGCTGCTCTGGCGACGGGTTTCGGCGCCGGAACGGATGGCCGGTGGTTCTGGCGGCGATCCGGGGCAAGGCCAGGGCCGGCTCCGACGCAGACTCAGGTCGCGGTGGTCGACGTCGAGAAGTGCTCGGCGCACAGTTCGGCGAAGCGTTCGGGGAACTCCTCGTGCACCAGCAACTTGCCGCCCTCGATCGCCACCAGCTCCGCCGGCCTGGCGAACTGGGGCAGCATCGCCCGGGCCTTGTCGACTGCGAAGAAGGGATCGTCGCTGCCCCAGATCAGCAGCGTCGGTGTCTCGATACGGGTATGGATGTCGGCCAGCGCGTCGATGTGGTCGAAGCCGAAGCTGCGCAGCAACCGCACCTGGTGCTTCATCAGCGCTCGGTCCTGCGCCAGCGGCTTGGTGAACAGCTCGTGGAACTCGCCGTCGAGCAGCGACTTGTCGGCGAACGCGCCGGCCAGCGCGATGGGGCTCCGGCGGATCGGGCGGAACCGCATTGCGAGGCGCAGGTTCGCCCCGGTGAACGGCGCCTGGCCCATGAGCTTGAACATCCGTAGCTGCCACGGCCGGTCGTTCGGGATCTCCGATCCCGTCACCACCAGGGACTGCACCCGGTCGCCCATCGACGCGGCGACGTAGCGGGCGATCAGTCCGCCGCTGTCGTTGCCGACCAGGTGGAACTGCTCGATGCCCAGCGCGCCGACCACATCCGCGATGCCCGACGAGAAACCGTCGACCAACGTGATGTCCGCGCCGGCAGGCGTCTCGGTCCTGCCCGTGCCGTGATTGTCGATCAGGTGGCAGCGATAGCCGGGGAGGTGATCGACGACATTGCGCCACGTCTCGCGATGCAGCGGCCAACCGTGCACGAACACCACGTCGGGCCCTTCGCCCACGCTGCGCACGGCCAACCTGCTCGGCCCGCTGGGAACCATCGTCTCGGTCATCTGCCCACTCCTCCTTCTCGCTGCGGCTCCGCCGAAATCTGGGACTTCTGCCTGCAGATGTCCGGCACAAGTCCCAGATTTCGTCGTGTTGCCGGTGACGCTAGGGATTCGGGCGGCGGCGGTCGACTACCCGACGGGGTAGGTGCCCGGGCCCGGCGGCGGTCCTACGCTCACGCCATGACCGACCTTGGCGCCGACGGCGGCGAACGCGTCTTCCCGGCGCTGTTGAAGTACTGGCGCGGCCAGCGGGGCATGAGTCAGCTCGACCTGGCCCTCGCCGCCGAGGTCTCGGCACGCCACATCAGCTTCCTCGAGACCGCCCGGTCGCGCCCGAGCGTCGAGATGGTGCTGACGCTGGCCGAGACCCTCGACGTCCCGCTCCGCAACCGCAACGAGCTCCTGCGCGCCGCCGGGTTCGGCGCCCGCTATCCCGAACCCGGCCTCGACGCGCTGCTCGACGGGCCGTTGGGCGCCACCATCGACACGATGGCCGCCCACCACGAACCCTTCCCGCTCATCGTCGTCGACCGCACGTACCGGGTCCTGCGGATGAACCGGGCGGGTCGGACGCTCGTCTCGCTCACCGGCGCCGACCCCGACGCCGCGGACCTCAACCTGGTGCGTCTGGTGATCGACCCCTCGGTTGCGGCGATGGTGACCAACGGGCCGCAGCTGGCCGGCGACGTGGCCCGCCGGCTCCAACGCGAGGTCCTCCACAACCCCCTCGACGAGGAGCTCGCCGAGCTGTTGGCCGACATCGTCGCCTCGGGCCTCCTCGACGAACACTGGCGAAGCGCCGCGGTCGCCGCACCCGACGAACCGGTCATCACCGTCGACCTCGCGATGGGCGAGGTGGCGATGTCGTTCCTGACGACGATGACGGTGTTCAACGCAGCCAGCAACGTCACCCTCGACGAGCTGCGCATCGAGAGCTGGTATCCCCGCGACGAGACCACCGCCCGGTGGTGCCACGAACTTCTGGCTCCCGACTGACCCGCACCGCCGAGCGCACGGTCGATGCGGCGCCGTCGCCGACCGATGCGGCTGCGCCGGGACGGCCGCCCGCCGGGAACGACGCTGGCCCTCCCGGGGGAGCCCGTCGGCGAGGCCGGCTGCCGTTCGGGTCTCGCCGGCACGAGCCGCTCGGTGGCGCCGACGGGCACGGCACGGGCAGCGAGACGCGCATGAGCCATATGGCACGGGGGGTTTCGCCTCATGACGCCGCAGCGTGACGTCCGTACCGTTGGGTCATGGATCGGAGGGGTGTATCGAGCCGGTGGCGCCGCAACGCCATCGCCGCCTGTGCCGTCGTCTGCGCGCTCGGCGCGACGCTGATCTCGGCAGGTGGCGGCGCGGGCGCCACGACCTTCGCCAACACCAACGACAGCATCTGGCAGACCGTCGGCGGCGACGTGCGTGCGCTGGCCGAGGGCGATTCGGTGATCTTCGTCGGCGGCTCGTTCACCGGTGTGCGCGCCGATGCCGACGCCCCGGTGACGAACAAGGCGCGCCTGGTGGCGCTCGACGCCGTCACCGGCGAGCCTGTCACATCCTTCGTCCCGCAATTGAACGGTGGCGTGCGGGCGCTGGCGCTGTCGGCAGACGGCGACATGCTCTACGTCGGCGGCACGTTTTCGACGGTCAACGGTGAGGCGAGGCGAGGCATCGTCGCGCTCGACCCCCTCACCGGTGCCACGCTGCCCGGCTTCGTGGCCCAGGCCAACAACGACGTCCTCGACCTCGCCCTCGACGGCGACGATCTCTACCTGGCGGGCCGCTTCTGGAACATCAACGACGTCAACCGCGAGAAGGTCGCCAGGGTCGATGCCACCTCCGGGCTGCTCGACGCCGGCTGGTCGCCTCGCTCCGACGACGGCACCATCCTCTCGGTTGCCGTCGATCCCATCCTCGACCGGGTCTACGTGGGTGGGTTCTTCTCGGGCATCGACGGTGTCGCGGATTCCGGACGCCTCGCCGCGATCGACCGCAGCACCGGCGCGGTCATCTCGAGCTTCGATCCCAACCCCGAGGGCGAGGTGTACGACATCCTCGCCCGACCCGGTCGGCTCTACGCCGCTGCGGGTGGCCCCGGCGGGCGCGTCGAGATCCTCGACACCGCCACCGGCGACCGCATCCAGTCGTTGTTCGGTGACGGCGACCTCCAGGTCCTGACCGAAGCGGGCCTCGACATCATCGCCGGCGGCCATCAGGAGACCGGCCTGGGGATCGGCACCCCCGTGTCGCCCGTGGCTCGTATCGGCGGCATCGACGACGCCGTCGATCCCGTCTTCGGGCCGTCGCTCACCACCAGCGAGGGCATCGGCATCTGGGCGCTGCTGGTCACCGACACCCACCTGTGGGTCGGCGGCGCCATCACCGCCGCGTCGCCCGTCGACGCCGCGGGTATCGCCCGCTATCCCGTGGTGGCGACCCGGTCACCACCCCGACGATGCCGGAGGATCTGGCCGTCCGCAGCGTCAGCGATGTCACCGTCGCCCTCGAATGGGCCCCGGCGACCGATGACGGTCCCGTCGTCGAGTACGTCGTCCGCCGCGACGGCGTCGCCCTGGGTGCCACTCGGGAGACGACCTTCGTCGACACGACCGTCGCACCGTCGACCACCTACGACTACACCGTCACCGCGATCGACCTGGTCGGGAACCAATCTCCTCCGACCCCGACCCTCGCGGCGCTGACGCTCGGCCCGCTGACGCCCATCACCCCGGTCCCGTTCGGATCGGCGTGGCGCTACCTGGACACCGGCCCGGAGCCCGAGCCCGACTGGCGCAGCGTCGCCTACGACGATGCCGCCTGGCCGAGCGGACAGGCCGAGCTCGGCGTCGGTGACGGCGACGAGGCCACCGTCATCGCCAACCGGCCCGTCACGTACCTGCGCCGCTCGGTGACCGTCAGCCCCGACGTGTCGGTGGCCGCAGCGACCCTGCAGTACGTGCGCGACGACGGCGTGGTCATCACCGTCAACGGCACCGAGGTCCGGCGCGACAACGTGGCCGACGGGCCGATCACCCACACGACACCGGCCTCGGCGATCGTCTTCGGCGATCTGGAGACCGAGATCATCACCGTCGAGCTCGACCCGAATCTGTTCGTCGCCGGCACCAACGTCATCGCCGTCAGCCTCCACAACGCGTCGGCCAGCGGCGACCTGACCTTCGACGCCCAGCTCGACCTGCGTGTCGGTTCCTCGGCCCCTGACACCAGTGCCCCCGAGGCACCGCCGGCGCTGACCGTCGCATCGGTCACCGACGGGTCAGTCGCCCTTGCCTGGGAAGCGGCGACCGACAACGTCGGTGTCGTCGGCTACGAGATCCTGCGTGACGGCACGGTCGTCGGGTCGACCTCCGGCCTGGCGTTCGTCGACGGGGGCCTCGCACCCGAGACCACCTACGGCTACGAGGTCGTCGCCCTCGACGCCGCCGGCAACACCGGTCCCGCGGCCGGGCCGGTGCAGGCCACCACGACGGCCACGCCACTGGGCGACGTCGTGCTCGTCGGCGCCGGCACGCAATGGGCCTTCGACGACCGTGGTGTTGCGCCGCCGCCCGACTGGACGACTGCCCTCGCCGCCCCGGCGATCTGGAAGACGGGCACGACCGAGATCGGTGTGGGCGACGGCGGCGAGACCACCGTCGTCACCAACCGGCCGGTGATCTTCGCCCGCACGGTGTTCTCGGTCGGTGACCCCACCGCCGTCGGCGCTCTCACGCTGGACCTGTTGGCCGACGACGGTGCGGTCGCGTACCTCAACGGCGTCGAGATCGTCCGCGACAACGTCGGCCCCGGACCCGTCGACCAGAACACGCCGGCGTCGAGCTATCGCTGGACCGTCGCCGACGAGACCACGCTCAACCGTTGGGTCGTGCCCGCCGGGCTGCTGCAGTCGGGCCCGAACGTCCTCGCCGTGAGCATCCACAACGGACCGGGGAGTAGCGATCTGTCGTTCGATGCCGTGCTCACCGCCTCGTACCAGCTCGGTCCCGACACCGAGGCGCCCGGCGCGCCGACCGGGGTCGTGGTCAGCGACGCCACGGCCGACTCGCTGACCATCTCGTGGAACGCAGCGACCGACAACGTCGGCGTTGCCGAGTACCGCCTCCAGCGGGACGGCGTCGACATCGTCACCCTGCCCGGCCGCACCCATGTCGATGTCGGGCTGTCCCCGGCGACCTCCTACGTCTACACCGTCGTCGCGGTCGACGTCGCGGGCAACGTCGGGCCCGCAAGCGATCCCGTGACCGGCTTCACCGCTGGGGCCACGACCGACACGATCGCCATCGACCACCTCTGGCGCTACCTCGACACCGGTGTCGATCCCGGCCCGGGCTGGGCCGCCCCCGGATTCGACGACAGCGGCTGGCCGGCCGGCGCCGCAGAGCTCGGTGCCGGCGACGGCGACGAGGTCACCGTCGTCACCAACCGCCCCGTCGTCTGGTTCCGGACCTCGTTCGCAGTGGCCGACCCGGCTGCCCTGGCCCGGGTGACGCTGGGACTGCGGGCCGACGACGGCGCCGTCGTGTACCTCAACGGCATCGAGCTCGTCCGCGACAACGTCGGCCCCGGGCCCGTCACCGGTTCCACGCCGGCGGCGAGCTACCGCTGGACCGTGGCCGACGAGTCGGCCCTGCGCAGCTTCGATCTGCCGGTCGGCGCACTCGTGGCCGGCACCAACGTCCTCGCCATCAGCGTGCACAACGGATCGGGCAGCACGGACCTGTCGTTCGCAGCGACCCTCGAGACCGAGGACGCAGCGGCGCCCGACACGCAACCGCCCTCCGCTCCCGGAACGCCGAGCGTCGTCGCCGCCGACGACACGAGCGTCTCGCTGACCTGGGCGCCGGCCACCGACGACGTCGCCGTCGACCGATACGAGATCCGCCGCGAGGGCGCCACGGTCGGGACGTCGTTCACGACCGGCTTCGTCGAGACCGGCCTGATGCCCGAGACCACCTACACCTACCGGGTCCGTGCGATCGACGCCTCCGGCAACGTCGGACCGCTGTCCGACCCGGTGACGGTCAACACTGCGCCGGCCGTCGTCGAGCCGGCGCTCCTGATCGCCGAGACTGCCGACTGGCGCTACCTCGACTCGGGCGTCGCTCCGGACGCCGCGTGGGTGGGCGTCGGTTTCGACGACAGCGAATGGTTGGTCGGCCCGGCCGAGCTCGGCGCCGAGGACGGCGACGAGGCCACCGTCGTCACCAACCGGCCCGTCGTGTGGTTCCGCCACACCTTCGACGTCGCCGACGCTGCGGCGTTCGCATCGCTCGAGCTCGACCTGCTCGCCGACGACGGCGCCGTCGTGTTCGTCAACGGCGTCGAGGTCCTGCGCGACAACGTCGGTCCCGGACCCCTCGACGCCACCACGCCGGCGCTCGGCTACCGGTGGGGCGCGGCCGAACAGGAACTGCGCACCTTCACGCTCGATCCGGCGATCCTGGTCGACGGCACCAACGTCGTCGCCGTCAGCGTGCACAACGGTCTCGGCAGCACCGACCTGAGCTTCGCGGCAACGCTCACCGCCGGCTGATACGAGCGGCGCGGCGACGCCAACTCGCCCGATCTGGAGACCCGAAGCGCGATCGGCCACCGCAGAACAGCCCGATCACGCCCGCGGAGTCGCCGCATCCGCCGGCCTCGGTGGTGGCGGTCGTCGGAGGAGCGGCGGTAGCCCGTGCGGCCGCCGGGACGAGCCGGCGCCGACGCTCGAGAGCGCCGGCGCCGAAGCTTCCCGTCAGGTTCCGCGGTGTGGAGGTCCGCATCCCACAGCGACGTTCGGGTACCCGCCCGTACCCGATCGACGCAGATCCGAGTATCGGTGGTGCCTGCACCGGTGTCTGTGATCGCGATCACGCGGGGCAGGATTTCCCGACGGGACGGATTCGCAGCCGAGGCGGCCCCGGCTCGACGGTGGCTGGCTCGATCGCCGGTGATCGGGGTGCATCGATGGTGGCCGGCTCATTCCGACCCGCGACGTTCGATGCCCGGCGGCTATCCGAGGATGCAGGCCGGCGGCTTCGACGCCGGCTCCGGAAGGCGCCGGCGTCGAAGCGTCCGCCAGGTTCCGCGATATGGAGGTTCGCGGAGCGTCTGGTGACCCGGGCGCTGCAACCCCCGGACCGACGCAGTTGCAGTATCCAGGGTCCGAGGTTCACCGTCTGTGATCGCGATCACGTGCAGCGCAGATTCGTCATCGAGTCCCCCGTCGGTTCCCGCTGCCCCGGCCGCCCGCTCCCGGTGCGCCCCGTCCCGGTCGGCCCGAGGACGGTCATCGACGATCAGCCGACGACGACCTGCCGCTCAGGGGCTGGTCAGTGCCGCTCAGGGGCCGGTCAGCGGTCGGTCAGCCCGACCCAGCCACGGCCGAGCTGCACGACCCCCTCGGCTTCGAGCTCCTGCAGCACCCGCGACACCGCCTCGCGCGACGCACCCAGCCAGCCGGCCAGCTCCGAGCGCGTCGACCGCAGAGACGCCACCCCTGTCTCGGCACGGTGGGTCTCGAGGAGCGTGACGATGCGAGTGCGCAGCGCCGCACCACCGACCGCGTAGCGCTCGGTCAGCGACCGCAACTGCAGCGACAGGCGCTTGAGCTCGGCCAACGCCAGCGCGGGCTGATCGAGCAGCAACGCCTCGAGCTCCACGGCGCTCAACATCTGAGCCACGACGTCGGTGCGGGCGGTGACCGTCGCCGATCGTGGTGCCGGGTCGAGCGCAGCCAGCTCGCCGATGACCGAACCCCCGTTGCGTCGTCCGAGCACGACCGTCGAACCCGCGGCGGTGGTGGCCGTCACCAACACCTCGCCGCTGCGGATGGCGTAGCAGTGCGTGCTCTGCTCGCCCTGGCGCACCAGGGTGTCGCCCGCGTCGAAGCGCACCTCGCGACCGCTGGCTGCGATGGCATCCCACATGGCCGGCGAGCCCGCCGCGGCGACGGAGGTCTCGACCGGACCCAGGCCCGATCGGCGCACTGCGGTCAGGCCTCGATGACGTGATTCTTCGGGATGGCCACGACGCCCCGGTCCGATACCAGGAACTGCTCGGCGTCGGCCTCGTGGTCCCAGCCGACCCAGAAACCAGAGGGCACGGTGACGTTCTTGTCGACGATGCAGCGGTTGAGGCGGGCGCCCGGCTCGATGGTGACGCCTTCCATCAGCACCGACTGGCGGACCTCGGCGCCGCGCATGATGTGCACCCCACGCGAGAGAACCGACTCGTACACGGCGCCGCCCGCGATGATCGCGCCGCTGCTGAGGATGCAGTTCGACACCTGGCTGGGGCCCTCGGGCGCATCGGAGATCTTCGCCGGCGGTTCGGTCATGCCCCGGGTGAAGATCGGCCACTGTTCGTTGTAGAGGTTGAATGCCGGCACCGGAGCGACGAGGTCCATGTGGGCGTCGAAGTACGAGTCGAGCGTCCCGACGTCTCGCCAGTAGTGGTCGTTGCCGTCGGTCTCGCCGGGAACGATGTTGGTGGCGTAGTCGTAGACGTATGCCGTGCCGTCGGCGACCATGCGCGGGATGAGGTCGCCGCCGACGTCGTGGCGAGAGGTGGGGTCGTCGGCGTCGGCGTTGACCGCCTCGCGCAACGCCTCGGCATCGAAGATGTAGTTGCCCATCGAGGCCAGGACCTCGCCGGGTGATCCCGGCAGGGTCGGCGCATCGGGGTTCTTCTCGTGGAACGCCAGGATCCGGTCGCTGTCGGCGGCCTTCTCCATCACGCCGAACTGGAACGCCTCGGACTTGGGCTGGCGGATGGCGGCGACGGTGACGCCCGCTCCGTTGGCGAGATGGGCGTCGAGCATCTGGCGGGGATCGAAGCGGTAGATGTGGTCGGCGCCGAAGACGATGACGTGCTCGGGGCGTTCGTCGTCGAGCAGGTTGAGGTTCTGGAACAGCGCATCGGCCGAGCCGGTGAACCAGCGCGGGCCACGCCGCATCTGGGCGGGCACCGTCGTCACGTAGTTGCCGAGGATGGTCGACAGCTGCCAGGTGAGCGAGATGTGGCGGTCGAGGCTGTGGCTCTTGTACTGGGTGAGCACCACGATGTGGCGGAAGCCGCCGTTGACCAGGTTGGAGATGGCGAAGTCGATGAGGCGGTACTTGCCCCCGAACGGCACCGCCGGTTTGGCCCGGACCTCGGTGAGCGGCATGAGCCGTTTGCCCTCGCCGCCTGCGAGGACGATCGACAGGATCGGTTTGCGAGCCAAGTGCGTCACCATGGCCCGCATCGTAGGTGCCGCGTACCCGTGCTGGTGGGGGCCGAAGTCATGAACCGTCTGTGAATGCCGAGTGACCGGACCCGGGGGTGTGCCATGCCCGTCGTCGAGGGCTCCCCTCGCTCGTGCTGCGCAGCTGCCGCTGTGCCGCTCCCGAGGGGCGCACAGCGGCGGCACTAGCCTCGCGTCATGGGTAGAGCCTTCGATGCCGACGATGCCTGGCACCTCGCTGCCGGCACCCACCGCCGACTGTGGGAGGTACTCGGCGCCCACCCGGGCGACGGCGGCACGACGTTTCGCGTGTGGGCTCCCAACGCCAGGGCCGTCTCGGTGCTGACCGACGGCAACGGCTGGACGCCGGGTGCCGACCCCCTGCAACCCGATCCGTCGGGTGTGTGGCGCGGCCAGGTCGCCGGCATCGGCCACGGCGCCACTTACAAGTACGCCGTCACCGGCGCCGATGGGCGCACCGTCGCCAAGGCCGATCCGGTGGCGTTCTCCGCCGAGCTGCCCCCGGCCACCGCGTCGCGGATCTGGGCATCCGCGCACACCTGGGACGACGACGACTGGATGGCCATCCGCGGCGACGTCCAGCGCTGGGACCGGCCGATGTCCATCTACGAGGTACACCTCGGTTCGTGGCGCTACGAGCCCGGCGGGTACCCGGCGCTGGCCGCGCAGCTGGCCGACTACTGCGTCGACATGGGCTTCACCCACGTCGAGCTCATGCCCATCTGCGAGCACCCGTTCTACGGATCGTGGGGCTATCAGACCACGGGGTACTTCGCGCCGACGTCACGCTTCGGCGATCCCGACGCAGCGATGACTCTGGTCGACACGCTGCACCAGGCCGGCATCGGGGTGATCGTCGACTGGGTGCCGTCGCACTTCCCGACCGACGAGCACGGCCTCGGCTACTTCGACGGCACGCACCTCTACGAGCACGCCGACCCCCGGCAGGGCTTCCATCCCGACTGGACGTCGAACGTCTTCAACTACGGCCGCGCCGAGGTGCGCAGCTTCTTGTTGTCGTCGGCCAACTACTGGATCGACGTGTTTCACGCCGACGGGCTGCGCGTCGACGCAGTCGCCTCGATGCTGTATCTCGACTACAGCCGCGAAGAGGGCGAGTGGATCCCCAACGCCCACGGCGGCAACGAGAACCTCGAGGCCATCGAGTTCCTGCGTGAGCTCAACCGGTCGCTCTATGCCGAACACGGCGACATCGTCATGGTGGCCGAGGAGTCGACGGCGTGGCCCGGCGTCACCAACGGTGTCGACGCCGGTGGGCTCGGCTTCGGGCTCAAGTGGGACATGGGGTGGATGCACGACACCCTGGACTACCTGTCGAAGAATCCCGTCCACCGGGCGCATCACCACGACCGCCTGACGTTCCGTGCGGTCTATGCATCCTCGGAGCACTACGTGCTGCCGCTGAGCCACGACGAGGTCGTGCACGGCAAGGGCAGCCTGCTGGCGAAGATGCCCGGCGACCGCTGGCAGCAGTTCGCCAACCTTCGACTGCTGCTGGGCTACCAGTGGACGATGCCGGGCAAGAAGC
Organism: Acidimicrobiales bacterium; assembly: GCA_046290435.1. Taxonomy (GTDB): domain Bacteria; phylum Actinomycetota; class Acidimicrobiia; order Acidimicrobiales; family UBA8592; genus CAVQUE01. The sequence goes on along the minus strand of JBKAGO010000069.1, from coordinate 638 downwards.
TGCTCTTCATGGGCGGCGAGCTCGGCGCGCCGGGCGAGTGGAACCACGAAGAGGAGCTGGTCTGGCCGGCGCTGGGCGACGACGCCCACGCCGGGGTGCAGGGGTGGGTGCGGCGGTGCAACGAGCTGTACCGCGAGCTGCCGGCGCTGCATCTGGTCGATCGCGACGCGTCGGGTTTCCGCTGGCTGGTGGGCGACGATGCTGCACAGAGCGTGTTCGCGTACCTGCGCGACGCGCCCGACGCCGAGGGTGTCGATCCGGTGCTGGTGGTGCTCAACGCCACGCCGGTGGTGCGCACCGGGTACCGGGTCGGCGTGCCGGTGGCGGGGGAGTGGCGCCTGGTGGCCAACAGCGACGACCCCGGCTACGGCGGCTCGGGCTGCACGCCCGGGGCGGTGGTGTCGACCGATGCCGTCGAGGCCCACGGCTGTCCGGCATCGCTCGAGCTCGAACTCCCGCCCCTGGCGGCCGTTGTGCTGACGCCGGCGAGCTGACCGGGTTTCGGTGCGCCGGGCTTGGCTGGGGGCTGGCCAAGGGTCTTGCAGGACAGGGGTCAAGTCCAATACCGTTCAGTTAGATGCGTTGGATGGTGGGAGTGGGTTGTTGGGTGGGCTGGGGCCAGTCGGCGTGGCGGGACC
>JBKAGO010000068.1:0-161676 GCA_046290435.1 Acidimicrobiales bacterium | reverse complement strand
ACGCGCACCACCACCCACGAGCCGACCGTCGCCACCCACCACGACCGCCAACGCCCCAACCCTCGCCACCCAGGCCGGCTAATGAACGGTCCGGGCTAGTTGAGCTGTGAGCTGCATCGAGGATGGCTTCGAGCTGCTCGTGCAGAGGCCGAGGAGTCTCAGAACCGGCGACCTCACCGGTCTCGCACCAAACACCGCAAATAGCAGCATCCGCCAAGGCCATTTCACCCGCTGAGGAACGGCACTTCCGATCGCCCGCCCATCGTCGGACGGCCGCATGTAGTCGCGACGTCGGAATGAGCCGTCTGCCGACCACGGCCGGCGATATGCGGCCCTCGCGAAGCGGTGGATGCGTCGCTGGCCATGGCTTTCGCTGTTTCGAGGCCGGTGCCGGCCGGCTGGAGTCATCGAAGTCTCCGGCCGGGAGGGGGAGCGCCTTGCTTCAGACGACGATGAGTTCGAGCGTCGGATCGAGCAGCGAGAGGTCGGTCGGGTCCGAGGTGACGACACGCTGGGCGGATCGACGGGCGCAGACGACGACGTGAGCATCGACGACGTCGGACGTGCCGCTCGCCGATAGCAGTCGCCCGACATGCACCGCGTCGACACGGTCGAGCGGCACGACGTCACTCGTCGGTTGACGGATGAGCCTGGACAGACGTGCTTGGCGATCCGGGCGTCGGATCGCCTGTGCCAGCGCCGATGAGGGAATGGTCACCCGGCTGTTCGTCTCGAGGGCACGTGCGAGCAGCACGATGACCCGCCGGTCATCGCGGTCCAGCGCGATGAGCCCTCCCGCGTCGAGCGTGATGCCCGCCATCAGGCAACCGATCGTCGTCGCGTTTTCGACACGCCGAGCGCGGCGTCGGCCCAAGCCCTCTCGTCGGCAGAGATGGGGCCACCGCTCTCCTCGAGCGCCCGGGCGAGCATGGCTCCCCATCCCGCGATGTCGTCGAACGCTACGTCCACAGCGTGCTGTACGAACCCGGACACGCTCGGAGCCCGGCCGGTTGTGACGAGGTCACGGATCTGGCGGACCTGTTCCTCGTCCAAGGTGATGGTGACCTTCTTCGACGCCATACCGATGACCATACCAATCGCTGCGGCGGACGGACAGTGGCTCTCGATCGGATCGGAGGGTCGGCGCTGCGGCCCTCAGAGTCAAGGCTCGTTTCCCCTGGCGACGGTTACCGTCAGCCCTTCCGCCTCGAGGGCGGCTTCGAGTTTCGGGGACCTCGCCGAGAGCTGGACCACTGCGTCGAGGTGAACCGCCGCAGCGAGTGCTTCCATCCCGAGGATGTTCAGTTGGTGCCGCTCGCGAAGCCATCCGATCGATGGTCCGAGGTCGCGGAGGCTCAGCAGGCCGATCGACTCCGGCAAGACGAGCAGCGCGTCGATGGCACGCGAACGCAGCGGTTCGGGCAGGTCGAGGAACGGGCCGGAGAGCCGGTCTGGCTGCGAGGTGGCGGTGACAACGGCCTGGCAGAGCCGGACGTACCAGTAGCCGGTCGTGAAGACCTGGCCGTCGGAGTGTGCTGTCGGGTCTCCCCGGAGGATGGCACCCAGGTGCTGATCGTCGACGAGTCGGATCACTGGTCGGCGAGGTCGCGATCACCGAACCCGCTGCGAGCCGCCTGCCAGATGTCGTCGTCGACTGCGTCGAGCAGGGAGGCTCGCCAGACGTCGACACCGCCTGGGACGAGGATCACCGCATCGCCGAGGTCCAGGTAGCCGACGTCGCCACCCTCGTCGAGGCCCCACCGGTGCCGGGCGCCGGCCGGCAGGCTCATCTGGCCCCGTGAGGAGATCTTCAAGTCACCGGTCTGGGCCATTCCGTGAGCTTACAAGGAGGGCATCGGCGTTGCTTTGTAAGAACCGTGGCCGAGACGTGAGGCGCCAGCCGAGCCGGGCACGATCCGCCGAAGAGCGCCTGTCCGCGCTGTCGTAGGATCTCCGGGCGGCGGGAACCTGCGGCGCTTCCGGTACGTCGGAACGTGGTGACGAAGGGGAGGCGCGTCGTGCGACGTCGATGGTCTGTGGCAATGGCGGTGGGGGCGATCGCGGCGCTGGTGGCGGCTGCCTGCGGCGCCGATGGCAACCCGGCTTCGACGGTTGCTGCGTCGGCGGGCGTCGAGCGGTCGGCGGTCGACCCCGACGCTCCGGTGGCGGAGCTGACCGCCGGGCTCAACGATGCAGGATTCGACCTGCTGCAGACCCAGCCGGTCACCGACAACCTGGTGTTCAGCCCGCTCAGCATCGGGCACGCCCTGCTGATGGCCCGCGAAGCGGCCGACCCTGCCACGGCCGGCGCCATCGACGTCACGTTCGGGCTCCCCGCCGGGATCGCCGCCCACGACGCATGGAACGCGCTCGATGTCGCGATCGCCGAGAGCAACGCCACGGCCGAGGCGCTCGACGGATCCGAGTCGCCGATCGTCACGTTGGCGTCGCGGCTGTGGCCCTCGACGACTGCCTCTCCCGATCAGGGCTGGGTCGATCTCATGGCCAGCCACCACGGCGCCGACGTCGAGCTCATCGACGTCGCCGACGGCGAGGGCTCACGCCAACGGGTCAATCAGTGGGTGTCCGACCAGACCAACGAGCTGATCCCCGAGCTGTTACCGCCGGGCTTCATCGGTCCTGGCACGGTGCTGGTGCTCACCGACGCCGTGTACTTCAAGGCCCAGTGGCAGACGGTCTTCGGAAAGTACGGCCCCGAAGACGGCGTGTTCACCCGCCTCGACGGAACCGAGGTGGACACGTCGTACCTCGTCGATCTCGAACAACCCGGGCCCCGCGGCGTGGGCGACGGCTACGTCGGGGCCGAGCTGCCCTATCTCGGCGACGACTACACGATGCTGTTGATCGTCCCCGACGAGGGCCGCTTCGACGAGGTCCGAGGCCGCCTCTCGACCGACCTGCTCGCCGAGATCGACGCGGCCTTCACCCCCGGCCCCTACGAGCTGCGCATGCCCGAGTGGGAGACCACCACGGCCATCGACCTCCTCGGATGGTTGGGCGACGAGGGCATCGCCCCCGGCAGCTTCCCCGGTATCTCGCCCGACGCGTTCCTCGCCGGTGCCGTCCACGGGGCCGACATCACCGTCGACGAGAACGGCACCGAGGCTGCGGCCGCCACTGCGCTCGGCTTCGAGGAGGAGGGCCCACCGGAGCCCGAGCTCGTCGTCGCCGCCGACCGGCCGTTCCTCTACCTCGTCCGCCACGTCGACTCGGGCGCCGTGCTGTTCGCCGGCCAGGTCACCGACCCCACCGCCTGAGCCCGCCGCCTGCGTCCGTGCGACAATCGCCGGCCATGGAGACAGGTCAGCAGTGCCCGATGGCCCGATGACTTCGGCGGCGGACGCGTTCGCGGCGCACGTCCGGGCCTGGAACGATCGGGACCTCGACGCGTGGCTGGCCATCTTCGCCGACGACGTCGAGCTCGAGGACCCCGTCGGCGGCGTCCCCAAGCACGGCCGCAGCGCGCTGCTGACCACCTGGGAGCGATCGCAGACCGAGGATCGCCGCTGGGAGCTCCGGCCCCGGCGTGTCGTCGATTGCGGGGCAGAGGCCGCCGTCGACCTCGTCAACCACGGCACCCTCGGCGATCGCACCGAGGTGGTCGAGTCGATCGAGATCTGGCGGGTGGACGACGCCGGCCTCGTGGTGTCGGTCCGCACGTTCTTCGCCACCGACCCCGACATCCACGACCCGTACTACCTGCCTGCTGATCACCACCAAGAGCGCTGAGACCACCGCCGCCGACTGCCGGCAGTCCTTCAGCAGCGTGTCGCGAGCCGCTCGGGTGCACCGCCGGCATCACCCAGGGGCATGGTCTTCGTCACTCCGGTGCGTACCGGTCGATCGCTCCGGTCTCGTGGGCCCGCTCGATGATCTCGAGGCCGAGCACCGAGAAGGCGAAGTAGAGGATCGATCCGCCCAGGATGGCCCAGCCCCAGATGAATCCGAGGATCGCGACGACGACGCCGATGAGTCCGAACACCGGCGCTGCGAGACCACCGATGCCGAAGCCCACCGCAACGAAGGATGTCGTGATCGGCGATCGTCGCCAGAGGCCGAGCGACCATGCCAGCGTCGACGTGATGGACAACACGACGGCAATCCAGCTCATCGTTCCGATCCAGTAGTTCACCAGCGCGAAGACCGCGCTCCCGACGAGCATCAGTATCGCCAGGACGTTGACGTCGCCCGCCGCCGCTTCACGGCGCTGCTCGTCGGTGAGTCGCTCGGCCACGCCGGCAACCTACCGACCGGGCCGGGCCCGCGGGCAGCCGAGGGCCGATGACACCACGAGCCGCGACGGGCGGTGATCGGCCGCTGTCAGCCGTGGGTCGAGGTGCCGCCGTCGAGCGGGATCACCGCACCGGTCAGGTAGGCGCCGGCCCGGCTGGCCAACCAGATGACGGTGCCGGCGACGTCTTCGGGGCTGCCGATGCGGCCGCGGGGCACGCTGCGCTCCACCATCTCGCGCATGCCCGGGTCGTCGAGCATGTAGGCCATCATCTTCGACTCGAACGGCCCCGGCGCGATGCAGTTGACCGTGATGTGCTCGCGCACCAGGTGGTGGGCGAGGTGGCGGCCCAGCATGTGGATGCCGGCCTTGGATGCCGAGTACGAGTAGTTGTCGCCCACGGGCACACGTATGCCGTCGATCGAGCCGATCATGATCACCCGGGCCGGGTCCTCGGCCGTGCCCGACGCCCGCAGCTGCCCCAGCAGCGCCTGGGTCAACAAGAACGGCGCCTTGACGTTGATGTCGAGCACCTTGTCGAACCCCGACGCCGGGAACTCGTCGATCGGTGCGCCCCACGCGGCGCCGGCGTTGTTGACCAGGATGTCGAGGCGGTCCTCGCGCTCGGAGAACGCCGCGACGAACGCGGCCAGACCCTCGGCGGTGGCCAGGTCGGCGGGGATCGACACGCACTCGCCGTGCTCGCCCAGCCGCGCCGCTGTGGCGTCGCAGGCCGCGGCTTTGCGGGCGGTGATGTAGGTCCGCACGCCGTTGGCGACGAGGCCCTCGGCGATCATCTCGCCGATACCTCTGGACCCGCCGGTGACGATGGCCACCTTCCCCTCGACCGAGAACAGCTCTGTGATGTGCATGGCGGCCATCATGGCAGCCGCACGGGGAACGGTCGGCTACTCGACGGCGCGCAGCCCTGTCGCCGGTGCCGGCCGGCGCAGCGAAGCCAGGCGGTCGGCCAGGCGATGGCGGCCGCCGGAGATGACCCACAGCATGACGACGCCCAGCAACTCGACGAGATGGCGGATCTCGCTGGTCATCGTCGAGGTGCCCGTGGCGGTGTCGATGATCGCCGTCGCAGCCAGCGTGGCGCCCAGTGCCCCGGCCAGCGGCAACATGCCGAGGGCCCGCTCGGGTCGGAGCGCGGCATACCCCAGTCCGATGGCCAGCGCGACACCGAAGGCGCCCAGGTGACGGCCCACGTGGACGTCGGCACCGGCTGCCGACCCGGTGACGAGCATCGGGAGGTTGACGAGGAGCAACGTGAGGCTGACGGCCCCGAGCAGCGCCCGCACCCACTCGCCGCGGCCGACATCGGGGACGCCGGCGCGCGCCAGGATGATCGGGGTCAGATCGGTCTCGGCTCGCGCCGGTGTGACCGCCAGCGAGCGACGCAGTGCATGGACCTGGTTCTGCCACTCCAGGCATCCGGCGCACGCGGCGAGATGATCGTCGAGGTGACCGAGCGTTGCGGTGTCGACCTCGTCGTCGACCGCGGCGGAGATGAGCTCGCGGGCGGTGGCGCAGTGCATGGGATCGGCGTCCATGTAGGAAGAGGTCGCCCCGGGGTGCCATCGGGTTCCCGGCAGGGCCACAATGGTGCGATGGATCGCCTGACCGAGCTCGCGCTGGCTGCCCGCGACGGCAACGCCTATGCGCTCGAGGAGTTCGTGCGGCGATCCCAGCCCCAGGTGCGGGCGCTGTGCCGTCACCTCGGCGATCCCGACACCGTCGACGACCTCACCCAGGAGGTCTACTACCGGGCGCTGCGGTCGTTGCCCCGCTACCGCAACGACGGTCCGGCCATCGGCTGGTTGCTGACCATCGCCCGGCGTACCTGTGCCGACGCCACCCGTCGACGCGTCCGCCACCGCCGCCGGGCGGGTTCGGTGCCGGCCGTCGAAGAAGCGGCCCACGACGCCTCGTGGGCCGACGTCGCCGACCTCGTCGCCACCCTCGATGCCGATCGGCGTCAGGCGTTCGTGCTCACCCAGTTCGTCGGGTTGTCCTACGCCGATGCAGCCCAGGTGCTCGGCTGCCCGGTGGGCACGGTCCGCTCGCGCGTGTCGCGCGCCCGGGCCGACCTGATCGAGACGATGGCGGCCGGCGACGCCGACCGGGGCACCGACTCCGCCACCGACTGACCCCCGGAGCACCCCGTTCCCTGCCGAAATCTGGGACTTTGCGCGCACGTGCTGCGCGCAAAGTCCCAGATTTCGGCGGATGGCAGGGGCGGCTGGAGCGGTGACATCGGTCAACGTGGGGAACCACCAGCGTGAGTCGAGCGACCTGTCCACAGAACCCGCTCGTCGCACGGCGCTGCGGAGAGAGCTTCTCGAAAAGGACACCGACATGAACGGATCGAGCACCAACAGGTCGCGGGCAACCGGATCGAAGCTGATGGCGGGCTTTGCGATCGCGGCGCTCGCCGCCGGCGGCCTTGCGGCGTGCGGCGACGACGACGAAGGCTCCGGAGCGGCCATCGACGTCAGCGGAGCCTGGGCCCGGACCAGCCCGGCAGGGGCCGAGGCCGGTGCCGCCTACATGACGGTCACCAGCGCCGACGGCGCCACCATCGTCGGCGTCAGCGTCGATCCCGACGTCGCCGGCGTCGCCGAACTCCACGAGGTCGTCCCCGCCGAGGGCGCCATGGACGACATGGCCGAGGACGAGATGGACGGCGAGGCCGAGATGGCCGAGGACGAGATGGCCGAGGACGAGATGGCCGATGGCGAGATGGCCGATGGCGAGATGGCCGATGGCGAGATGGACCACGACGGCATGGACGGCGAGATGGCCATGACCATGCAGCAGGTCCCCTCGGTCGAGGTTCCCGCCGGCGGCACGGTCGTCTTCGAGCCCGGCGGCTACCACGTCATGTTGCTGGAGCTGCCCGACCCGCTGGAGACCGGCGAGGAGTTCGACGTCACCTTGACCCTCGACGACGACACAGAGATCGTCGTGGCGGTGACCGTCAGCGAGAACGCTCCGGAGTAGGCGCCGGCGCAACCGGGGTGGCCGCTGTCCACACGGCGGCCACCAGGGCGACGACGCCGACTGCGATGGCGGTTGCGATGCCGATGCGGTCGAGCCAGGCCGGGGCGTCGGTGGGGATGATCGCCCGCACCAGCGCCTCGCGTCGCAGCCATCCCCAGAAAGCCAGCACGAGGGCTGCGACTGCGAGGATCGATGCTGCGGCGAACGCCTGGCTCCGTCGGACGATCAGCGCGGCGCCCGCGAGCACGACGGCGATGGCCGGCAGGAACCAGAACAGCGGGCTGGGACCGGTCTCCGACGGCACCGAGGTGTACGCCACGAGCCCCAGCGCCAGCGCGAGGGCGGCGACACCGGCGGTCGTCAGCGCGGCCACGGCGATTCCCGACATCGGACCCCGAGGTGCGGCGTCGTTGGGCTCGTCACTGCGGTTGCGTCCACCGGGTCGGGTGCGCCCCGCCACCACGACACCAAGCGCCAGCGCGGCCATGGCGCCCACTACCACTGGTGCCGCCGTTGTCGGTGCCTCGACCCAGGTCGACCGAACACTGACCTCGACCGGGGTACCCGACACGATCATGGGGATGACCGCCTCGAGGATCACGTCGCCGGGCCCGGCGGCCGGGGGTCGGGCCTCGTTCATCCAGTGGCTGCGATGGTCGTGCCACGCGAACTGGCCGTCGTCGGAGACCTGCACCCAATCGGGTTCGGCGTCGGGCGTGGCCTCGGGTGGGATGGTGCCGTCGCCGAAGCGGTCGTCGTTGAGCCAGCGCGACGGCGATCGCTCGTTCTGGAGCACGGTGCCGTCGGTGAGGAAGTGCAGGTAGTCCTCGCCGCGGTAGCCGAGCACCATCACCTCGACACCGGGGTCGACGGTGAGCTCGACGAAGCTGTCGCCGCCGATGACCTCGAGGGAGATGCCGTCGACGTCGGGCTCGATGCCGATGATCTCGGTCTGGTAGTCGGTGGGCCCGGCCGGATCGGCCAATGCGGTCGGTGCAGCGGCGACCAGTGCGATCAGGATGGACAGGAGTGCGGTGCCCGATCTCGCCAGTAGGCGCCGCGCCGATCGCCGCCGTCGCGCGGCCGCCACGTCGACGCGGGTGGCCATCACGCTTCCGTGACGGTCACGGTGATCTCGCCGCTGGGATGCACCGTGCAGATACCGACGAACTCGCCGGGGCTGGCGAAGCTGTGGCGCAGCGTCTCGCCGGCCTCGACGAAGAACGGCCCGACCAGATGGCCGCGGTCGTCCTCGTTGACGATCTCGATGACCTCGCCGACCTTCACCGGTAGGTCGGCCGGCAGGATCTCGAGCGGCTGTCCGGCATCGAGCGCCTCGCCGGCGCCGACGGGGATGACGAAGGCGTAGTCGGCGGCTCGATCGCCTGCCGAGCCGACACTGAAACTCGACGGTTCGTCGTCACCGCACCCCGCAACGAGCAGGCCGGCGAACGCGACGAGCACGAGGGCGAGTACGCGGATCGCCGTACGGGTGGGAGTGGACGGCAGCCGCATCGGCATCACGCCCGATCGAGCAGGACCTCGAGGTCGCTGCCGATGTCCTCGGCGGTCGTGCCGAACGCCCAGTACAGGACCAGGTTGCCCTCGTCGTCGACCGCGTACAGCGACGTGGTGTGACCGACCTCGGGCTCGCCGTTGTCGTCGGTGGTGATGATGTAGTCGGCGCCGAAGGCGGCGGTGGCGTCGCGCAGCAGGCCCTGGTCGTCGGTACGCACGGCGATGGCATCGGGCACGAACGACTGCACGTATCCGGTGACCAACTCGTCGGTGTCGCGGTCGGGATCGATGGTGGCCATGACGACCTCGACCCGCTCGGCATCCTCGCCGAGGTCGTCGAGCGCCAACCGCAGGTCGGCCAGTGTCGTCGGGCAGATGTCGGGGCAGAACGTGAAGCCGAAGTACACCACCATCACTCCGCCCTCGGGGGCGACGAAGGCGAGGTCCTCGCCGCTGCCGGCGATTGGCAGCGTCACGTTGCCCACGTCGACCCCGGGCTCGCGTTCGATGCCGACCAACGTGGCCGAGCCTCCGCCGCAGGCGCCGAGGACCAGCGCTGCCGCCATCGCGACCGGTAGCCATCGCAGCGATGGCCGGAGCCGGCGGGTGGCAGGTGCGTCGGGAAGGTCTGTCATCTCAGCTCCTCGATGTAGGCGACCACCGACGCGACCTCGGCATCGGAGAGCGTGTTCTCCGGCATGCGGATGGTGTACCCCTCGACCATCTCGGCGTCGGGATCGGTGATTGCACGTGTCAGGTACTCGGTGTCGGCGAGGACCGTGGTTCCGTCGGCGAGGGAAACCGCCGAGCCCGCGAGACCCTTCCACGCGGGGCCGACCTGGCCGCCGCCGTCCGCGCCGTGGCACGACACGCAACCGGCTTCCTCGGCGATGCTGCGACCCTCGGCCGCTGCGGGCGAGAGGTTCAGCTCCTCGTCGCCTCCGCAGGCTGCGAGCACGATGGCCGCAGCGGCGACGACGGCGACGCGTCGCCATCGCGGCAGTGCCCGGCCGAAGGCCGCACCCGACGAAGAGTGCGCCGAGTGCCGGGGCCCGGGTGAAGAACGGAAAGGGGTCACGGTGTACAGGTCGCCGAAGCAGCCACTGCGGTTCCGTATCCGAGGTGTGACATCGGGCCCACAAGCGCCGGGGCGGGGTAGGCGTTGTCGGACGCGCCGCAGCGGAGGTTCGGTAAAGATTGCGCACATGCCGGCATCAGACCATCGTCTCACGACCATCGAGATGGCTCACTTCGCCCACGATGGTTTCCTGCGTTTCGACGCACTCGTCCCACCGGAGCTGAACACAGCGGTGCTCGACGAGCTCCCGGCGCTCGAGGAGGCAAAGCTCGCGCCGTTCCTCGGTGTCGAGCCCGCGGTGGCCACGCCGGCGACCTCCACGCCGCTGTCGGGGTACCGCACCGGCACGGCGCTTGGCGAGGTCTTCGCCCTGCCGGCGTTGCGGGGCATCATCGAGTCGCTGGTCGGCGCCGACCCGGTGTTCGACCACGACTTCGTGCACCACCTCCGCCCCTCGAGCGGGGAGCGTCAGCATCTGCACCCCGATGCCATCGTCGACACGACCGACCCGTCATTCGACATCCAGGTCTTCTACTTCCCCCACGACGTCCGCCCCGGCGAGGGCGGCACCCGGTTCGTGCCGGGCTCGCATCTGCGGCGGACGACCTCGACGGCCACCGCGGCGCTGCAGCACGTGGTGGGCGATCAGCGCTTCGCCGGTCCTGCCGGCACGGTCCTCGTCTTCCATCACGGCCTCTGGCATGCCGGCGACGACAACCCGTCGGATCGTCACCGGTGGATGGTCAAGGTCCGGCTCAACCCGGTGGTGCCTCAGGTGCGGCTGTGGAACCTCGACGACTTCGACGCAGTGCACAACGACCACACCGATCACATCTTCGCCACCAGCCGGCCCGATTCGGTCGCCGCGGTCTTCCGCCGGCCGCACCCGTGGCAGAGCGTCGATGCGCAGCGCTACGACCTCGTCGAGCGCATACGCCTGTGGCGGTACCTGTCGGGCGACCCGACCTTCGACGCCGACTACTACCTCACCCGCCACGAGCACCGCCTCGCCCGCACCGGCATGGCCGCTGCGCACGACGCTGTCGGATCGGCCGGAGCCGGCTCGTGAGCGGCGACGGTCCCCGACAGCAGATCCTCGAGCTCTGGCTCCACAGCGACGCCCTCGACACCGCGGTGTGCGCGTGGGCGTTCTACGACGGGACCTCAGGAGCGCTGCCGCTGCCCGCCGACGAGCCGCCCTACGCGACGGGCGTCGACGCGTTGGCCGACGGCTGGTTCCTGCTCCAGGCCCCGGGCCGCACGGGCATCGACGAGATCGGTGGTGTGCCGGCGACCCGCTTCGTGTTCGAGCGACGCATCGGCTGAGCCGACCGACAACCCCCGGGTGCGGGCGGCGCAGCGGCGAACCCGTGAGATCAGCCGACCTCGCCCATCATCGACTGCAGGTAGCGCTCGATGCCGATGTCGGCGATCCTCGACTTCTGGGTCTCGATCCAGTCGAGGTGGTTTTCCTCGCCGATGACGAGGCTCTCGAGGAGATCGCGAGTACCGGGATCGCCCAGTTCCAGAGCCAGCACGACGCCGCGGCGGTACCGCTCGATGGCTGCGATCTCGAGCTCGCCGTCGACCTGGAGCTGTTCCTCGACCGTCTCGCCGACCCGCACGCTGCCGAGGCGCTGCAGGTTCGGCATGCCGTCGAGCATCAGGATCCGCTCCATGAGCTTCTCGGCGTCCATCATCTCCTCGATGGACTCTTCGCGGTACTTCTTCGCGAGCACCATCCAGCCCCAGTTCTCGCACAGCTTCGCGTGGGCGAAGTACTGGTTGATGGCGGTGAGCTCCGCGGTGAGGGCTTCGTTGAGGAACTCGATGATCTCGGGTGAACCTTGCATCGCCAGAACCTACCGGAGCGTGCCCGGGGACAACCACCTGTGTGTGGCGACCCGGCGCGTCGCCCGGCTCGTGGCAGGTCGGGTTCAGGGACCTTCGGCGCGGATGCGCTCGACCTCGGTCATGGCGTCGCGTAGTCGTTGCATCCAGTCCGATTGGTTGAGGCCGACCTGCTTGACGCACCAGGCGAGGGCCTCGGAGCGGCTGCGGGCGACGCCGGCGTCGATCAGGGTGTCGAGCACGCGGCGGTCCTCGAAACGAAGGCGTGTCATCACCGGCACCGATGCGTTGGTGAAGATCTCCTCGACGGGCCCGCAGGTGACGCCCCAGGACACCACCCGGCGCCAGCGTTGCTGGGCGGCATCGGCGATCTTCATCCGTGCGGCCCGGGTGTCCTCGCGGAAGGCCTCGATGCGGGCGCCGGCGGCCACCCGCAGTGCGTCGTCGCCCTCGACGCCGCCGGGTTCGGCCAACGTGCCGATGACGATGATCTCGTCGCGGTCGACCTCGACGCGCAGCGTGCCGGCGAACCAGGCGTCAGGGATGCGGCCGGCGAACCAGGCCGCGGTCTCGTGGGGATCGCAGGGCGGGCGCTCGTTCATGGGATCTCTCGTTCCTGGTCGCAAGGGCCGTCGGCGGGCCGGGAATGTGTGGATCCCGACTCCGGTTGTCACTTACCTGCTTACTTGTAAGCGCGTAATCATCTTCTGTCAACCCATCGACCCCGCCAACCCGTCGTCCATCGGTCGACCCGTCAGAGAAGTCCGAGAAGAGGTCCCGTGCCCGAAGTCTCCACATCCACCCTCCCCGTCCTGCCGCTGCCCGACGGCGTCGTGTTCCCCGAGATGGTCGTCACCGTCACCCTGGCATCGACCGAGGCCCGCACCGCCGTTGCCGCAGCTCCCGACGGGCGCATCCTGCTCGTGCCCCGGCGCAGCGGCGGGTCGGCCTCTTTCGCCAGCGTCGGGGTCATCGCATCGATCGAGAACCGCGGCAAGCTCCCCGATGGCACCCCCGCGCTGACCATCCGCGGACTGCAGCGGGCCCGGGTCGGTGCCGGTGTGGTGGGTGACGCTCCAGGCCTGTGGGTGGAGGTCGAACCCGTCGAGGAGCCCGAGCCCGACGAGAACACGACCGCGCTGGCCGCCGAGTACCGGGCCGCCGCCACCGCTCTGCTCGACCGCATCGGCGGCAGCCGTATGGCGGGTGCGCTCAACGACATCGCGTCGCCCGGCCAGTTGGCCGACACCATCGCGTACTGGCCCGAGCTCTCCACCGAACGGCGGATCGAGCTGTTGGAGACCGTCGATGTCGAGGCCCGTCTGCGCCTGGCCCTGGAGTGGGTGGCCGAGGCGCTGGCCGAGGTCGAAGTGGCCTCCGACATCGCCCGATCGGTGGGTGAGGACCTCGACAGGACCCAGCGCGAAGCGATCCTGCGCCGCCAGCTGGCGGCGATCCGGGAGGAGCTCGGCGACGGCGATGGGGACGCTCGTGGCGACTACCGCGCACGCCTCGCCGCCGTGGCCGACCACATGCCCGAGGCCACGGTGCGCGCCATCGAGACCGAGCTCGACCGCCTCGAGCGCATGGGCAACGAGTCGATGGAGTCCAACTGGATCCGCACCTGGCTCGACACGGTCTTCGACCTGCCGTGGGGCCGCACCGAGGTCGTCGACCACGACCTGGTCGCAGCCCGCCAGATCCTCGACGCCGACCACACGGGACTGGAGGAGGTCAAAGAGCGCCTGGTCGAGTACCTGGCCATCCGGCGCCTACGCGCCGAACGCGGGCTCGACCCGGCTCCCCGTCCCGCCGCCGCGGCGCACGATGGCACCGACGACGAGGGCGAGATCGACGATGCCGACGATGCCGCCGGCGAAGAGCCCGACGGCGTCGACGGCCAACGGCGTCGCTCGGAGGCCGGTGGTCCCGGTGCCCGCCGCAGCGGCGTCATCCTGTCGCTGGTCGGTCCGCCCGGTGTCGGCAAGACGTCGCTCGGTGAGTCCGTCGCCCGCGCCCTGGGACGTTCCTTCGTGCGGGTGTCTCTGGGCGGGATCCGCGACGAGGCCGAGATCAGGGGCCACCGCCGCACCTACGTCGGTGCGCGCCCCGGTCGTCTCGTGCGGGCGCTGATCGAGGCCGGGTCGATGAACCCTGTCGTGTTGCTCGACGAGGTCGACAAGCTGGGCAACGGTTGGCAGGGCGACCCGTCTGCGGCGCTGCTCGAGGTCCTCGACCCGGCCCAGAACTCCACCTTCCGCGACAACTATCTGGAGTTCGAGCTCGACCTCTCTCAGGTGGTGTTCATCGCGACGGCCAACGTCGTCGACACCATCCCGGGACCGCTGCTCGATCGCCTCGAGGTCATCACCGTCGACGGCTATACCACCGACGAGAAGGCGGCAATCGCCCGGACGCACTTGCTGCCCCGACTGATCGAACGCAACGGCCTGCACCCCGGCGAGGTCGACATCACCGACGAGGTCATCGCCGCAGTCGCTGCGGACTGGACCCGTGAAGCCGGCGTCCGTCGCCTCGAGCGCCTGCTGGACAAGCTGGTGCGCAAGGCGGCCACCCGCATCGCAGGCGGTGCCGAGGCGCCGGTGGTGTTCGCCGTCGACGAGCTCCGGGCGCTGCTCGGGCGCCCGGTACCCGCCGAGGAGGTCGCCGATCGGATCGACCGGCCGGGTATCGCGACGGGCCTGGCGGTCACCGGGGCCGGTGGCGACGTGTTGTTCGTCGAGACCGCGCTGATCGCCGGCGACGGCGAGCCGTTGTTGACCGGTCAGCTGGGCGACGTCATGAAGGAGTCGGCGGTCATCGCCCGGTCGGTCGTGGCCGCCCACGGCGAGCGCTACGGGGCCCGGTTGCCCGACCACACCCGGCTGCACGTCCACTTCCCCGCAGGGGCCGTCCCCAAGGACGGCCCGTCGGCGGGCATCACGATGACGACGGCGTTGATCAGCCTGCTGTCGGGACGCACCGTTCGCCCCGAGGTGGCGATGACCGGTGAGGTCACGCTGCAGGGCCGGGTGCTGCCCATCGGCGGGGTGAAGCAGAAGCTCCTGGCCGCCCACCGGGCCGGCATCCGCGAGGTCGTCCTGCCGAAGGCCAACGGCGAGGATCTCGACGACGTCCCGGCCGAGGTGCTCGAGCATCTGACCGTGCACCTGGCCCACGACATCGACGACGTGTTGGCCGTGGCGCTCACGCCGGTGTGAGCCACCGGTTGCCCCCGAGCCATCGGAGCCGGGGGCAACCGGCGACCGGTCGCCCCTACGCTCGGGCCGACAGCGAACACGAGTGAGGGAGTGACCGATGGCGGGCGTGCTGGTGGTGGGCTCGAGCGGGAACCTCGGCCGTGCGGTCACGACCGCTGCGCTCGCAGCGGGTCTCGATCCGATCGCGACCGTGCGCAGCGAGACGACCGAGCCCGGCGAGCGGCACCTCGACTTCGGCGCCCCTGCCACCTTTGCGCCCGCCGTGGCCGGCTGCGATGCCGTGTTCCTGATGCGCCCACCTGCGATCTCGCGCGTGGGACCCACGCTCAACCGATTCGTGGACGTCGCCGCCGCCGAAGGCGTGGGGCACATCGTGTTCGCATCGGTCGCCGGCGCCGCCGAGAACCCGATCGTGCCGCATCACCGCGTCGAGAAGCACCTCGGTTCCGCTGCGATCCCGTCGACCATCCTGCGGCCCGGGTTCTTCGCCCAGAACATCGAGAGCGCCTACCGCGCCGACATCGTGAACGAGGACCGCATCGTGTTGCCCGCCGGCGACGGCCAGCCGGCGTTCATCGATGCGCTCGACATCGGCGAGGTGGCAGCAGTGGCGCTCGCAGATCCCCATGCACATGCGGGCAAGGCCTACACCTTGACGGGTGCGACGGCGCACAGCTTCGACGAGGTCGCATCGAAGCTGTCGGGCCTGCTCGATCGGACGGTGCGCTACGAGCCCGTCTCGCCCATCGGCTATGTGCGCCGCCTGCGTTCCCAGGGCATGGGGTGGTCCCAGGCGCTGGTCCAGACGGTGCTGCACACCGAACTACGGCGGGCAGACGACGAACGCATCACCGACGACGTGGCCCGCCTGCTGGGGCGCCCACCGACCTCGCTCGACGACTATCTCGAACGCAACCGCGAGGTCTGGTTGCGGTAGCTCCTGATCGCGCCGGTCCATCGGGCGCCGGCCCGCCCTGCTCTGGCTCCGATGGGGGTTCCAGGACGGGAGCGGCAGGGCCAGGGCCGGCGCCGGGGTGGGTCAGGCGGCTTCGGGGGTGGGTCAGTCGGCTGCGGGGGCGACGAGCTGAATGTCCAGCTCGATGCTCACCTTGTCGCCGATGGCGACCTTGTCGGCGCCCATCGGGATCTCGAAGCTCACGCCGAACTCCGAACGCGAGATGGATCCGCTCGCAGAGAATCCGGCGCGGAGCGAGCCGTCGAGGGGGAAGGTCTCGGCGCCGAAGAACTCGACGTCGAGCGACACCGGCTTGGTCACGCCGTTGATGGTCAGGTGCCCGTCGAGGGAGTACTCGCCGGCGGCACCGGAGACGCCGGTGGACGCGAACGACATCTTCGGGTGGGTCGCGGCGTCGAAGAAGTCGCTGCCGAGCAGGTGGGCGTCGCGGTCGGCGTTGTTGGTGTCGACCGACGCCAGGTCGATCTCGGCCACGACCACGGTGTCGGCGACGGTCTCGCTGACGGTCACGCTGCCGGAGAAGTCGTTGAAGCGGCCGCGGACCTTGGCGAGGCCCAGGTGGCGCACCGAGAAGGTGACCGCGCTGTGGACGGGGTCGATGGTCCAGGTGCCGGTGGCGAGGGGGATGGTCTGCTCGGTGAGCGACATGGGGAGTCTCCGTTCGGTGGGTAGTTCAGATTTGAACGAATGGGACTCTAGGTGATGATTCAAATTTGTACAACCCCACCGGGTATCATCGGGACGTGGACCCCGCCCCAGACCCCGGCACCGAACACGCTGCTGTGCCCTGGCTCGACGCCGACGAGCAGCAGGCCTGGCGCGCCTACCTCGAGGCCACCACGCGGGTCACCGATCGGCTCAACGACGATCTCAAGCGGGCATTCGGGCTGACCCTCGAGGACTACGAGGTCCTGGTCTTCCTGTCGGAGGCCCCCGACCGGCGCATGCGCATGGCCGATCTCGCCGGCGCGCTGCTGGCCTCCCGCAGCCGCCTGACCTATCGCATCGACCGCCTCGAGACCGCCGGCCTCGTGGCCCGGCGGCCGTGTCCGTCGGACGGTCGTGCCATCTGGGCCGAGCTGACAGAGCTCGGGTATCAACGCCTGGTCGAGGCCGCCCCGCTCCACGTCCGTGGCGTCCGTGCGGCTCTCAGCGACCACTTCACCCGCGACGAGTGGCTCCGTTTCGGCTCGATCCTGCGCACGGTGGCCGACGCCGAGGCCAACGCCGCCGGCAAGCCCGAGGCGGTCGAGACCCCACCCGAGTCGTCGGGGTCGCGCTGAGCGCGCCCCGCCGTCTGTGGCGATCGGCGCTCGCTCATCGGCCGTGACAGGATCTGCGGCCATGGCACCCACCATCGTCGTCACCGGCTATCCGGGCTTCCTGGGTTCGGCGTTGCTACCCCGGCTGCTCGCCCGCGAGCCCGACGCCGAGGCCGTCTGCATCGTGCAGGACCGCTTCGCCGACCTCGCCCTTGGCCGAGCCGACGAGCAGATGGCGGCCGATCCGGCCATTGCAGGGCGCATCCGCTGCATCGTCGGCGACATCACCGATCCCGCTCTTGGCCTCGAGGCCGAGGCATACCGGGACCTGGCGTCCACCACGACGTCGATCCACCACCTCGCCGCCGTCTACGACCTCACGGTCCCCCTCGACCTGGCGACGACGGTCAACGTCGACGGCACCCGTCACGTCGTGTCGTTCGCGCAGGCGTGCGACGCTCTCGAGCGGCTGCACTACGTCAGCACCTGCTACGTGTCGGGACGCCACACCGGCATCTGGCGCGAGGACGACCTCATCCGGCCCGGGCAGGTGTTCAACAACCACTACGAGTCCACCAAACACCACGCCGAGGTCGTCGTCCGCGAGGCCATGGCCACGGGCCTGCGGGCGACGATCTACCGGCCGGCCGTCGTCGCAGGCGACTCCCGCACCGGCGACACCCAGAAGCTCGACGGCATCTACTTCGTGATCCGCTGGCTGCTCCGGCAGCCGTCGTGGCTGGCCGTCGTACCCACCATGGGCGACCCCACCACGGTGCGGTTCAACGTGGTGCCGCGCGACCACGTCATCGACGCCATCGTCGAGCTCTCCGGCCGCAGCGACACCGTCGGAAAATGCTTCGCGCTGGCCGACCCCGAACCGTTCACGATCGCCGAGATGATGGATCGCCTCGGCGACGCGACGGGGCGGCGGCTGGTCCGGCTCCGGCTACCGAAGCGGGTCGCCAAGGGCGCCCTGGCGCACGTGCCCGGCGTCGAGGCGGTCATGGGCATTCCCGCGGATGCCGCCGACTACTTCACCCACCCGACCTTCTACGACACGTCCAACGCTGACGCCGCCCTGGCGGGCACCGGCATCATGCGTTGGGACCGTGACGAGTGGATCCGGGCGCTGGTCGCGTTCACCTCCGACCACATGGCCATGTCCAGCGACCCGATGATCTGACCGGGCTTCCGGTCCTCAGGTCATCGCCCGCGGCGACAGCAGTTCGAGTAGTTCGGGCTCGGACCCGGCGAGGCGCCGACCGACCCAGCGCAGGGTGGCGGCGCCGATCGCGACTGCCCATGCGGTGGCCACCAGCGGCACCAGCCAACCCCACCATGCCTCACGCCCGGCGTAGGCGGCAACGATGATCGGCGTCGACAGCATTAGCGCGGCACCCAGCCCGGAGAGCGCGGTGGCGGCGAGGCGCCCGCCGCGACCCTCGGCGCCCTGGCGGTTGCCGAACGGGTTGTCGCCATCCGACAGAGGCCACGGCGCCAGGAGCGACGTCACCAGTCCCTGCGACAGGACGATCAGCGCGATGGGCACGGCGATGGCCGACACCAGCGCCACTGCGGCCCACTGGTCGGTCCAGACGCCGACGACCAGGCCCGACAGCCACGTGGGGATCAACAGGTTGGGCAGCGCCGCCAGGCTGCGGGCGGCCATGTGGGCGCGGCTGGGACCGTTGCAGAGCGCCTCGATCCACAGCGACCCGGCGTCGAATCCCAGCAAATTGCTGGTGGCCCCGATGTTGGCGAGCATGGCGAGCAGCGCGCTGAAGGCCACCAACGACGAGCCCTCGGCGCCGTGCTGGAGGATCTGCAGCACCGGGAACGCCACCCCGAATGCGATGCCGAACACCAACGCCACGCGGGTGTTGGGCGAGCGCCGGACCGAGATCCACTGGCGGGCCAGGGCGGCACCGAACACCGAGTCGGCCCGTCCGAGCGCGGCGCCGTCACCGCGGCGTCCGACGCGCACGACCCGTTCGCCGTTGGTCAACAGGAACTGCGACAACGCCGCCCACAGCGTCAGCGCCGCAGCCGCTGAGACCAGCGACAGCGCCGTCCATCCGAGCGCAGCGGTGGCGTCGTCGGCTCCGGCGGCGAGTACCGCCCGGCCCGGCCAGCACCACGGCGCCCACGCCAGCGCGTCGATCAGGCCGGCCGCCCGGCTACCCGACACGCTGGTCGCCAACTGGGCGACGACGAACAACGCGCCGGCCGACAGCGCGGCCAGCAGTACCGCCAGGTCGCGGCCGATGCGCGACCGCTGGGCGATGGCCAGCAGCGCTGCGGTCGAGCGTGCCAGCCCGATGGTCATGGCGATCATCGCCGGCGCCGCCAGCAGGGTCAGCAGCACCAGCGGCGAGGCGGTCGCGAACCCCAGCGGGATGCCGACGCCGAACCCGACCAGCGCCGCTGCCGGACCGATGCCCGACAGCGCGGCACCGAGCTGCACGACGAACAGCTCGCGGCGTTCGAGCGGCAGGAGGGCGAGGCGGGTGGGGTCGACGGTCTCGTCGACGCCGCCCAACAGGATCGGGCCGAAGATCCAGCCCGACGCCAGCGACGAGGCGGTGAGCACCAGCGTGGCCTGGGCGACGTCGTCGGTCGCCGAGCGGGCCGCGACGAGAGCGGCGATGGTGCCCACCGCGTAGAGCGCGCCGAAGACGACGGCGAAGCCGCGGGTGCGTTTGCCGAGGCGGCGGGCCCGGTTGTCGACCAGGCGCCACCGCAGCTCGATGCCGAGGCGCGCCAGGCGAGCCAACGACGGCGACGCCGTCCCCTGCGGGGCGCCGGGCGCTGCGGTGAGGGGATCGGTGAACGTCACGTCGTAGCGCATACGCCCACCTGCCTGAGGGTCTGGAGTGACGGCGCGGCGAACGGGTCGGCGACGGTCATGTCGCCGGCCTCATCTATCTGCCTGGCGGTTCGGGGTGACGGCGCGGCGAACGGGTCGGTGACGCTCACGTTGCAGCCCCGAGCCAGTCGAGCGAGCCGTCGGCGCCGGCGGCCTGCGCGCCGACGGCGTCGATGAAGATGTCCTCCAGTCGGCGCTGATCGCGCCGGACGAGCTCGGCGATGGTGCCCGAGCGCACGACCCGTCCGTCGGACACGATGGCGACCTCGTCGCAGAGCCGCTCGACGGTGTCCATCACGTGGCTCGAGAAGATGACGGTGCCGCCGCTGCGGCGGTACTGCTGGAGGACCTCGACGATCACCCGGCTCGACACCGGGTCGACCGACTCGAACGGTTCGTCGAGCAGCAGCACCGAGGGGCCGTGTAACAGCGCCGCGGCGAGGGCGACCTTCTTGCGCATGCCGGTGGAGTAGTCGGCGACGAGGTCGTGGGCCGAGCGGGCGAGGCCGAGCACGTCGAGGAGCTGCACGGCCCGCCGGTCCACCTCGCTGCGTTCCATGCCGCGGAGCAGGCCGATGTAGGTGAGGAGCTCGACGCCACTGAGGCGCTCGAAGAGCCGCAGGTCGTCGGGCAGGACCCCCAGGCGAGCCTTCGCCGCACGAGGGTTCGGCCAGACGTCGACGCCGTCGATCGCCACGCTCCCGGCGTCGGGACGCAACAAGCCGACGACCATCTTGATGGTGGTGGTCTTGCCGGCCCCGTTCGGCCCCACGAGCCCGAACCAACTGCCCCGCGGCACCGCCAGATCGAGCGCGTCGACGGCGACCTTGTCCCCGAATCGTTTGGTCAGCCCCTGGGCAACGATCGCATGATCCACCCCTCGCTCATCGGCGGGCCGACCACCGCGGTCAAGCCCTTCCCCACGTCCAGGGTCGCCCGCCTCGGGAGGCCGACCGACTACTGGGGTCCAACCACCCCTGCGTTCAACACCCGCGGCCGGCGGCATTGTGCGGGGTTGTCCATGCAGGGGGTGGCTGGACGGGAGACAGCCAGAGTGCCACAACCGACGATGTGTTCGGTTTCGTCGACCCTTCCGGGCGGCTCGGCAATACTGCCGCCAGACGAGGGACCGCTGCGTCGGGTGAGCGATGCGCGAGTCCACCGTTCGTGAGCTCCGTAGAAGACAGGAGAGTGCCCGTGGTTGGTTCCGACGCGCAAGCCGGTCGGGTGCTCGATGTCGTCCTGATCGGTGGATCGGGTTTCATCGGACGAGGTCTGCGTGCACGGCTCCTGGCGAGCGGCCACGCGGTGACCGTTGTCGGACGCGGAGCCGCCGCCCAAGCGAATGGTTGGCGGCATGTCGACTGGGACGCCACGAGTCTCGGTCCGTGGACACGATGCCTCGAAGGGGCCGATGTCATCGTGCACCTCGCGGGCAAGCGAGTCGATTGCCGCCCGACCCGGCCCAACGTCGATGAGCTGATCACCTCGCGGACGGACACGGTTCGCCTCGTCGGCGAGGCGGTGCGACGGCTCGACTCCCCACCGTCGGCATGGATCCAGCTGTCCTCGTTGGCAGTGTTCGGCGACAGCGGTGACGAGGTGATCACCGAGTCGTCGCCGGTCCCTTCCACCGGGCTCCGCCAGCAGGTGGAGGCCTGCCGTCGGTGGGAGGCTGCCTTCGACGAAGCAGCCGCCGAGGTCCCGCGGACCGTACTGTTGAGACCCGGGATAGCGATCGGTGGCGCCGCCGATCCTGCCACTCGACAGCTGGCGCGTCTGGCGCGTGTCGGGCTGGGAGGCCCCGTTGGTTCCGGGCGCCAATGGGTCTCGTGGATCGACGCCGAGGATCTCTTCGACCTCATCCATCGCGCTGTCGTGGAAGACGGCATGGCCGGGCTCTACCACCTGACATCACCGGAACCGGCGCGTAACGCAGACCTCATGTCGGCGTATCGCCGTGCCGTCGGCCGCCGATTCGGACTGCCGAGTCCTTCGGTCATCACCACACTCGGCGCATGGCTGCTCGGCTCCGACCCAGCCCTCGCGCTGACGGGCCGCCGCGCCATACCCGCCCGGCTGCTCGCAGAGGGCCATCGCTTCCAGGGAACCAATCTGGATGACGTCGTCCAACGCGCCGTCGACGCGCGGTAGCGCTGTCCGGCTCGGGTCATCGGAGGCCAGCGCACCGGTGGGATCCGCACCACTGGGGTCAAGTCGTACTTTCAACCAACTCCGAGCCGTCGAGCCTGGCGGGCAGTTGAGGCCGAGTTGGTTGAAAGTACGACTTGACCCCGGCGTCCCCGCGCTCCCCGGCAGCTCAGCGGACGGTGAACGTCAGGTCGAAGCGGCGGACGGCGCGGGCGAAGATGTTGGGTTCGATGTCGGGCTCGGTCACCACGGCCAGGTCGGTCACGCGGCGGGCGAGTTCGGCGAACAGCAGACGCAGCTCGACGCGGGCCATGTTGGCCCCCAGACAGAAATGCGTCCCGTGGCCGAACGCCAGGTGGGGGTTGGGGTCGCG
Organism: Acidimicrobiales bacterium; assembly: GCA_046290435.1. Classification (GTDB taxonomy): domain Bacteria; phylum Actinomycetota; class Acidimicrobiia; order Acidimicrobiales; family UBA8592; genus CAVQUE01. The sequence continues at coordinate 139,116 of JBKAGO010000068.1, read as the reverse complement.
GGCGATGTCGAAGCGGTCGGGCTCGTCGAACACCCGGGGGTCGCGGTTGGCGGCCGGGTACACCAGCGCCACCCGGTCGCCGGGTGCCATGGCCGTGCCGGCCACCTCGGTCTCGGTGGTGACGATCCGGAACATGTTGTTGAGGGGCGTGACCCAGCGGATGAGTTCCTCGACGGCGGTCGTCACCAGGTCGGGCTCGGTGGCCAGGCGCTCCCACTGGTCGGGGTGGTCGACGAAGGTCCGCAGCCCGTGCGCGATGACCGTGCGTGTCGTCTCGGCGCCGCCGGCGATCAGCAGGCCCGTCTCCTGCACCATGGTGTTCGGGTCGACGCCGGCCGCGAGCCAGTCCGAGAACAGATCGTCGGCGGGCTCGACGGCACGCTGGGGCAGGACCTCGGTCATCACCGCTGCCCATTCGCGGATGCTGGCCTCGAGGTCGGTCATGACGTCGGGTTCGACGTAGCGGCGATCGATGCGCATCTGGCGTTCGGACCAGCTCTTGACCTCGTGCCACATGTCGGCGCCGAAGCCGAGTAGCTCGGCGGTGACCCGGCAGGGGAGCTGCGCGGCCAGGGCGTCGACGACCTCGACCGACCCCCCGCCGGCGTTGGCCTCGATGGCGGCGTCGACGAGCTCGGTGATCATCGCCTGGTAGTGCTCGGCGTGGGCCCGCTGGGCCCGGGGCGTGAACCGGCGGTTGACGATGCGGCGCTGGGCCAGGTGCTGGGGATCGTTGTGGCTGATCATCGTGGCCTCGTACTCGGAGGGCACGAGCCGGTAGGTGCCGTGGTCGTCGGCGCGGCTGGCGAAGGTGGCCGCGTCGCGCTCGACGTGCAGCACGTCGGCGTGGCGTGCGGCGAGCCAGAACCCGCTGCGCTCGTCGCGCCAGAGCCCTGGATGGTCGAGCAGGTCGCGGTAGGCGTCCTGGGGGTCGAGCTGCCACCACGACGGATCGGTGATGTCGGTCTGTGGTGTGCCCATTGGTCGTTCCCCCGATCGATGCCCCAACGCCCCCTCCGAGACTACAACGCCGGCGAAATCTGGGACTTTGCGCGCACCTGCTGCGCGCAAAGTCCCAGATTTCGGCAGGACAGCGGGCGGGCACCGGGGAGCGTAGGGTGGCGGCTCCACGCCGATCATCGAGGGGGCATCACCATGCGGTACCGACGACTGGGTTCGACCGGGCTCGAGGTCTCCGAGATCTGCCTCGGTTGCATGAGCTACGGCGACTCCGACCGCGGCACACACCCATGGAGCCTCGACGAGGAGGCCAGCCGGCCCTTCATCAGCCAGGCCCTCGAGGCCGGCATCAACTTCTTCGACACCGCCAACGTCTACTCCGACGGCACCAGCGAGAAGATCGTCGGGCGGGCCCTGGCCGACATGGCCGACCGCGACGAGATCGTCATCGCCACCAAGCTGTGGGGCCCGATGCGCAAGGGCCGCAACGCCATGGGCCTGTCGCGCAAGGCCGTCATGGCCGAGGTCGACCACAGCCTCCGGCGCCTCGGCACCGACTACATCGACCTCTACCAGATCCACCGCTGGGACCCCCACACGCCCATCGAGGAGACCCTCGAGGCCCTCGACGACGTCATCCGCGCCGGCAAGGTCCGCTACATCGGCGCCTCGTCGATGTGGGCCTGGCAGTTCGCCAAGGCCCTGTTCCTCGCCGACCAGTTGGGCTACTCCCGCTTCGTGTCGATGCAGAACCACTACAACCTCGTCCAGCGCGAGGAGGAGCGCGAGATGCTGCCGCTCTGCGAGGACCAGGGCATCGGCGTCATCCCCTGGAGCCCGCTGGCCCGGGGCCGCCTCACCCGCGACTGGGACGCCGAGACCGAGCGGTCCCGCACCGACGACTTCGGCCGCGCCCTCTACGACACCGTCGAGTCCGACCGGGCCATCGCCGCCGAGGTCGCCGCGATCGCCACCGAACGCGGCATCCCCCGGGCGCAGGTGGCGCTGGCCTGGGTGCTGCACAACCCGGTGGTCACCGCCCCGATCATCGGCGCCACCAAGCCCCACCACATCGACGACGCCGTCGCCGCCACCGAGGTCGAGCTCACCGACGACGAGGTCGCCCGCCTCGAGGCCCCGTACACACCGCACCCGGTGGTCGGCTTCGCCTGAACGTCTGTGACGCTCGTGCACGGCCCGACTGCGTGCAAACGCGTCACAGACGTCGAGCAGCCACGGCGTGCGGGAGGCGTTCCCGACAAGACCGGAGGATCCCGTTGACCGAAGAACTCGTCCTGCGTCACGACGACGCCGGGGTGTGCACCCTCACCCTCAACCGGCCCGACAAGCTCAATGCGCTCACCCCCGGTGTCTTCGTCGCGCTGCGCGCCCACCTCGACGCCATCGCCGTCGACGACACGGTTCGCTGCGTCGTGCTGGCCGGCGCCGGACGGTCGTTCTGCGCCGGGCACGACCTCGGCTCCATCGCTGCCCACGAGCGGGCCCCGTCGAAGCACTTCGAACCCGAGACGGTCGACGCCCTCGAGGCGCTGCCCCAGCCCACGATCGCCCGCCTTCACGGCCACTGCTTCACCGGTGGTCTCGAGTTGGCGCTCGGCTGCGACCTGCTGGTCGCTGCGGAGTCGACCAAGCTCGGTGACACCCACGGCCAGTGGGGCCTCGTGCCCATCTGGGGCATGTCGGTTCGGCTCCCCGAACGGGTCGGCACCGCGACCGCCAAGCAGTTGATGTTCACGTCGCGGCGTATCTCGGGTGCCGACGCCGCGGCCATCGGTCTGGTCGACCGATGCGTGCCCGACGACGCGCTCGACGCCACGGTCGCCGAGCTCGCTGCCGAGATATGCGCCAACTCGGCCGGCACCAATCGCATCGTCAAGCGCCTGCTGGCCGATCGGGCAGAACGCACCCGCACCGAGGCGCTCCTCCACGAGCGAGGGCTACCCCACGGGATGCCCGACGACACCGCCGAGCGCATGGCCGCCGGCGGCCGCTGAGGTCGCCGACTCGCCGGTCGCCGACAGCGCCGAGCGGGTGACCGCGGGCCGCCGACCAACTGGGAAGGTGGCAGCTGGGCGGACAGAACCTTTCGGCCGCTCCAGCGCCCTGCGGCGTGACGGCGGGCACTATCGTCTCCGCCGAATCCACCAGCGCCGATGGAGGCCCGCCGTGTCGACCCTGCCCCTTCCCCGTACCCCTGACGACGTGACCGCCCCCTGGCTCACGTCGGTGCTGCACGGCAGCGGGGCGCTCCCCGAGACGGGCACCGTGGCGTCGTTCACGCGCACCCCAGTGGCCGAGGGCGTGGGAATGCTGAGCGCCATCGAGTTCATCGGCCTCACCTACGACGGCGACGCCGGCGACGCCCCGGCCAGCGTCGTGGTGAAGTTCCCCACCACCAACGAGGTCAACCGCGGCGTCGCCGAGCATTACGGCGTCTACACCCGCGAGGTCAACTACTTCGCGCAGCTCGATCCCCGCAGCGCCGCCGACGGACCCACCGTGCACATCTCGGCAATGGACGACAGCGGCGACTTCGTCATCGTCCTCGAGGACCTCACCGGCTACGAGCTCGGCGACCAGGTCGTCGGCGCCGACCTCGCCCAGACCGAAGCCGCCATCGACGGGCTCGCGAAGTTGCACGCCTCGTTCTGGGGGCAGCTCGAGAGCGACGAGTACGACTGGCTGCCCCGAGCCGCCGGCAGCCAGAACGCCACCAACATGCTCGAAGGCTCCAAGGTCGGCTGGGATCCGGTCACAGAGATCTTCGGCGCCCACGTGCCGCAGTGGCTGCGCGATGCCAAGGACGCCTACTTCGCGGCCGTACCCCGCCTGCAGGAGCGCCTCGATGCCGAGCCCCGCACCCTGGTGCACGGCGACTTCCGGATGGACAACCTGTTCTTCGGTACCGAGCCCCATCACTATCCGATGACCTTCGTCGACTGGCAGGGTCCGCTGCGTGGCCGTGGCATCCACGACGTCGCGTATCTGCTGTGCCAGAGCACCCAGACCCCGGTGCGCGAAGCCAACGAGCAGGCGCTCATCCAGCGCTACGTCGATGGCCTGGCCGCGCAGGGCATCGAGGGCTACGGCTTCGACGAGGCGTGGGAGGACTACCGCCACGGTGTGCTGTACCTGTGGGTGTACGCCACGGTCATCGCCGGCACGCTCGACCCCACCAACGAGCGGGGCAACGCCTGGATGTCGGAGATGATCAAGCGCAACGTCGCCGCCATCGAGCACCTCGGCTGTCTCGACCTGCTCTAGCAGGCTGCCGAACGAGCCCCGCCGGGATCAGCTCCCGGCGGGGGCGCCGGGCACGATCGGATGCTCGACGCCGACCCACATGGGCGAGTTGGGCAGGTCGATGAAGTTGGCTTCGTCAGCCCGCAGTTCGGCGCCGGCCTGGCGGGCCTCGGGCGTGTCCCGACCGAACGAGGCCAGGTCGTCGAACCACAGCTCGGCGACACCGTCGTAGGGCCCGGGCGCGCCGTCGTTGCGCCGACGGAAGGCCTCGTGCAGACCGGGCTCCTCCGCGGTGTGCACCTGGACGTAGCGGCGGATGTTCAGCACCTCGGCGCGTTCGGCCACCAGCGGTGCGTGCACCTCGCGCCAGTAGCGCTGGAACTCCTCGACGCTCAGATCCGGTCGTCGTCGCAGGCAGAAGGTCAGCTTGATCATGGCGGTCATCCTCGCATCCGGGGGTTCGACGTGAGGCGCAGTGCGGTCGCGCCGATGTGCCACACTCCCCGGGGTGGGCACCGAGACGATGGCGCAGCACCCGGCTCTGCCGCCGCTGACCGAAGCGACGGTGGCGGTGTTCGGCCTCGGTGAGGCCGGGTCGGCCATCGCGGCCGACCTCGCCGCTGCCGGAGCGACGGTTCGCGGGTTCGACCCGGCACCGGTGCCCGACGTCGCAGGTGTCCAGCGGGTCGCCCATCCCGCCGACGCGGTCGTCGGCGCCGACGTCGTGCTCGCGATCACCGCCGCCGCCGACGCGCCGACGGCGCTCGCCCAGGCCCGCCGCGAGATCCCCACCGGCACGGTGTACGCCGATCTGTCGACGGCGGCGCCGGAGGTCAAGCAGGCCCTCGCCGCCGACGCGGCCGGGCGCGACCTCGCCTTCGTCGACGTCGCTCTGATGTCGACGGTCCCCGGGCGGGGGCTCCACACGCCGGCGCTGGCGTCGGGTGTCGCCGCCGACCGCTATGTCGACTGGCTGGCCGCCGCCGGGGTGCCGATCGAGGCGATCGGCGTGCGCGCCGGTGATGCCGCCACGCGCAAGCTCTTGCGGAGCATCGTCATGAAGGGCCTCGCCGGTGTGTTGATCGAGGCGATGCGCGCCGCCGATGCAGCGGGCCTCGCCGGCGACACGTGGTCCGATCTCGTCGGTGCCTTCGAGACCATGGACGAAGCCTTCGTCCGACGGCTGGTGAACGGCACCGGCCCGCACGCGGTGCGCCGCCTCCACGAGATGGAAGCGGCGCACGCCCTCGTCGTCGGACTGGGGCTCGAAGCGCCCATGACGTCGGCCACCGTCGAGAGCCTCCGCGCCGTGCCGACCAGCGGCATCCCGCCGCTGCCCGACCCTTCAGGGAGACAGTGATGACCGGACGTCATGCCATCAAGACCCCGCCTCAGCACGGGGCGTGGGCGGACTTCCTCGACACGTGGCGGGCCGCCGACGACATCGAGGTCTTCGAGTCGGCGTGGACGATGGACCACTTCTATCCGCTCACACCGCCGATGGACGGGACCCACCTCGAGAGCTGGACGATGCTCGCCGCCCTGGCCCAGGCCACCAAGCGGCTGCGCCTGGGGGCGATGGTCAACGGCATGCACTACCGCCACCCGGCGGTCACGGCCAACATGGCGGTCACCGTCGACCACATCTCCGGTGGCCGTTTCGAGCGCGGGCTCGGCGCCGGCTGGTTCGAGCCCGAGTCCGATGCCTACGGCATCCCGCTGGGGTCGATGACCGAGCGGTTCGATCGGTTCGACGAGGGTGTCGAGATCATCCACCGGCTGCTCACCCAGGAGTACACCGACTTCAGTGGTCGCTACTACACGCTGACGGGCGCCCGCTGTGAGCCCAAGGCCGTGCAGGACCCGCGGCCGCCCATCGTCATCGGCGGCAAGGGCCCCCGGCGCACGCTGCGGACCATCGCCCGCTGGGCCGATCAGTGGGACATGACCTTCCCCGACTCGCCCGACCACTGGCGCAGCCTCGACGAGGTGTTGCGCAACCACTGCGCCGACCTCGGCCGCGACCCGGCCACCATCACCCGGTCGATCCACCTGGGCTATCCGGCCGACGCCGACCCGGCCGCGTTGGTGTCGCAGGCCCCGGCGTTCTTCGACGCCGGCGTCGATGTCATCGTGTGGTCGATGCGCGGCCCCTACACCCCGGCCCTCGTCGAGTCTCTGGGCACCGCGCTGGCCGACGCCTGACCCGAGCCTCGCGTCGAGACCCGACCCGAGGCCGAAGTCACGAGCAGAGCCGAGACCCGATTCGCGGCCGCATGGCCGAATCCGGCCGGAGCCGGCCCGGGCCCATGTCAGCCGACGGTCGCCACCGCCGGGGCTGTGCGGGCTTCGATCAGCTCGCGGCCCGGGCCGCTGCGGAAGTACGGGATGACCTGTTCGCCGATGGTGCGAATGGTCTCCATCTGGGCGTCGTGAGGGATGGTGCCCATCTGGGTGAGGAACAGAATCTCGTCGGCGCCGGCCTCGATCAGCCGGGCCACATAGCCGATGCAGTCTTGCGCGGTCCCATAGCCGTGGTTGGGGTTCAGCATGGCCATCGCCGGGTCGGAGAAGTCGACGCTGACCGCCTCGGAGCCGATCGATGCCTGGATGACCTGGGTGCCGTCGCCGGCTCGGGCCAACAGATCGTCGGGCCACGAGGCCGGGTCCGGCAGCGGCACCTTGCCGTCGCTCGACCAGTGCGAGATCGACTCCATGAAGAAGCGCTGGCCCCGAAGGCCCAGCCGGCGCGCCTCCTGCCCGTCGGCCATGACCACGGCCGGGCACAGTGCGGCGAGGTGCTCGGTGGGGCGGGCGCCGACCTGCTGGGCAGGGTCGCGCTCGGCGAACGCCCGGCGGTACACCCGGTTCTTCTCGGCGACCTGGTCGGGGCCGCCGAAGCCGAGGACCAGCGCGCCGATACCGCGGCCACCCGCGTCTTCGAGCGTGGACGTCTGCGTGCACGCCATGTACAGCGGCGGATGCGGATCCTGCAGCGGCTTGGGATGGATGGGTCGCGGTGGCAGGTCGATGAAGGTGCCGTGGTGCTCGACGACGTCTTCGATCCACAGGCGCGGCACCAGCCGCATCGCCTCGTCGATCATCGGCGCCAGGTCGGCCTTGTCGTAGCCGAACGTGCCTGCCTCCTGCTGGGTGCCGCCCTTGCCGAATCCGACGTGGAGGCGGCCGCCGCTCAAGATGTCGAGGGTGGCGCAGCGCTCGGCGACCTTGACGGGATGGTTCATCTTCGGGGGCAGGCAGATGACGCCGTGGCCGATGCCGATGCGGCTGGTGGCGCCGGCCAGGTAGGCGAGGAACGTCTCGGGCGCCGACATGTGCGCGTACATGGTGAGCGCCGTGTGCTCGACCGCCCAGATGACGTCGAAGTCGAGTTGTTCGGCAAGGAGGGCCTGCTCGACGATCTCGGTGAACATCCGATGGTCGTCTTCGCGGCCCGGTGTGGCGGTCTGGGCCTCGTAGATGATCGAGAATCGCATGGTGGACCTCCTGGACGACTAGTATGTGGCCAATGGCCACACCTGTCAATGCCGGAGATCAGGACGACGCCCCGCGAGGTCGCGACGAGATCGTCGACGCAGCCCTCGACGCCGCCGAGCGGCTCTTCGCCACCGCCGGGCCGCGATCGGTGTCGATGCGTGACATCGCCCGCGAGGCCGGCGTCACCTACAGCCTGGTCAACCGTCACCTCGGCACCAAGGACGATCTGCTCGACCACCTCCTGGCCCGCTACGAACGGCGCTGGCGCGAGAGCCTGCCGGCCGACGCATCGCTCGGCGACGCAGCCGGGCGGCTGATGGGCGAGAACCCCGATGCCGGTGCCTACCTCCGGTTGCTCGCCTGGAGCCTGCTCGGCGATGGGGCGGCCGGGGCAGACGGCGCCGGTGCTGTGGGACGGGGCGGCGACGGGGCCGAGCCGTATCGGCGCCACGCCGCGCTGGACGAGCTGTTGCCCAAGGCCGGCGAGTTGGGTCTCACCGGCGCCGAGGCCGAGGCGCGGGTCGCGGCGATGCTGGCGCTGATCTTCGGGTGGCGGTTCTTCGCACCGTTCATCACCCAGGCCCTCCACGTCGACGACGCCGCCGAGGTCCACGCGTCGGTGGCGGCGCTGGTCGATCGCCTGGTCTCGACGCCCACCTGATCGAAAACCCGAGCCGCACGACCGCCGCATGTGGCGGGTCGGGGCGGCTGCCGACGGGTCAGCGCGCGACGGGAGTCCGCTGCGAGCGCCGAGGCCGCCAGGGGCGCTCGTCGTCGATGTCTCTACGGACGGGCGGCTCCGGTACGCGGCTCGTAGTCGCCGCCACCGGTTGCGGCATCGGCTGCACCGGTTGCGGCTGCGGTTGTGTGACCCCGGCAGGTAGGGCATCGGCGCAACCGCACCAGCCGGCGTGGTCGAAGGCGAAACCTTCGACGTCGGCGTACTCGTTCCGCCCGACGGTTGCGAGGGCATCCCCGTTGAAGGTCGTCCCGTGCCTCGTCACCACACGATGGAGCGCGGCGACCACGTCGGAGTCCCACTGCGAGCCCTGATGCTCGGAGAGGATCGCGAGCGCCTTGTCCGGGCCCATGCCCTCGCGGTACTGGCGCGTGTTCGCCATGGCGTCATAGGCATCACACGCGGCGACGATGCGAGCACCCAGCGGGATCGCTGCACCGGCCAGACCGTCGGGGTACCCGCCGCCGTCGACGCGCTCGTGATGATGGCGGACGACGGGCGCGAGATCCGCCAGGCACCCCGACGCCTCGACCATGGCCGCGCCATCGAGGGGGTGGCGCTTCACGATGGCGAACTCCTCGTCGGTCAGGCGTCCGGCCTTCTTCAGGATGTGGTCGGGCATGTCCAACTTGCCGACATCGTGGAGGAGCCCACCGAGTACGACCGTCGAGTGATCCCGTGCGGGCACACCCATCTCGGAGGCGACCAGCGAGGTCATCTCCGCTGCACGCACGACGTGATCCCGGGTGATCTCGTCCTTGTGTTCGAGCGCTGCGACGAACCGGTGGACCAGCGGGTCGAGGCTCAGCTCGACGGCCCGCAACGGCGTCATCGCCTCGACGGGGGCCAGGACGGCGGCGACCGAACCCGTTCGCCGGTAGATCCGCGCCCCGATCAACGTGGCGAGGAAGACGCCCGCGATGTCGAGCGCATGGGCCATCCAGAAGGCCAGCGTCCAGGCCTTGTCGCCGACGAAGACGATCGTGGCCGAACCGACCAGGGCGGCACCGACCGACACGGCGAGCGGGCGCGGGTCCTGGGCGATCCACGCCAACCGGAGATGACGGTAGGAGAGTGCGATACACGCAGCCAGCGACACCACGACCCCGGCGATTGCCTCACGGCTTCCCATCGCGGGGACCCAGATCGCATTCGGCCAGATCAGCGCCACGGCGAAGATCAGCACCAACCCGGCCGTGTGTGCGACGACCCAGGGCTTCCATCGTTGCAGCAGCCGGTTGGCCCAACGCGACCTGGGCGCGGCGAGGGGGATCACGGCGACCGCTCCGGCGGGGATCGCCCAGAAGATGGTCGCCATGGTGGCGGTGTTCGGTCCGTAGAGGACCCCTGGTGTGGTGATGCCGTGCGCCAGGGGCAGCAACGATGCGCTCATGAAGAACGAGCCGACGAGGGCGGCTTCGCCGGGGCCGCTTCGCCAAGCCCTCCAGATGACCGCCCCCGAGGTGAGCACACAGAGACCTGCGGCGACGACCACGACCCAGAACAGGACGTGAGGGGCTTCCCAGGATCGGTCGGTCAGCAGGAGCGCGCCGAGTTCGACGCCTCCGAAGACGAGCCAGGACGCGACCCACCATCGCAGCCAAGGGCGCTCAGACATGCGCATGTACTTCTCATCGTCGCAATGCGTCGAGTGCTGAGGATCCGACCCGATGCTCGGATGGCCCGATGGCGGCCCTTCTCGCCTCGGCCCGGATGGGTTAGTGTCACGCGCCATGACCGATGCCCCTCCGCCCGAACCGCCGGCACCTCCGGGCGGCGCAGTCTTCCCCCCGCCCCAGACCGGCCAGGCGCCCGCCGCAGCGGGGTTCGGGCTGGCCCCGGTGACGGGCGAGCTCGGCAAGCCGCGGTCGGCCGGTCTGGTCATCTTGTTGACCATCGTGACGCTCGGCGTCTGGGCCATCGTGTGGTCGTACCAGAACGGCAACGAGCTCCAGCGGTTCTCGGGTCGCGGGCTCGGCGGCGTGGTGTACCTGCTGGTCACCATCCTGGTGTCGCCTGTGACGATGTTCCTGCTGGCCGGTGAGGTCGAACAGCGCTACCGCGATGACGGACGCGAGCCCCCGATCACAACCCTGTGGGGCCTGTGGTTCCTGCTCCCGCTGATCGGCAACCTGATCTGGTACCTACGGATCCAGGGCGCCATCAACGACTACTGGGCCGCACACGGCCAGACCGTCGAACCGCGGCTCTGAGGCGCTGCGCCGGCACGCCGTTCAGGGATAGCGGCGGCGGAAGGCGGCGACGGCGGCGTTGATCGTGGGGTGGATGTGTTCGCTTCCCACCAGCTCCGCCAGGCCACTGCGCTCGATCACGCCCAGGACGCTGCTGTTTCCGCGGGCGAGCGACACACCGATGCCGGCGGTGTGCAGTGCCTCGACGATCTCGATCAGCTCTTCGACCGCGGTGGTGTCGATCGAGCCGATCCCCTCGAGATCGAGCACGACGTGGCGTTCGGGTCCGGGGTTCTGCTCCAGGAGCAGTTCGATGCGGTCCTCGAAGTAGCCGACGTTGCCGAAGAACAGCGGCGCGTCGAACCGGTAGACCATCAGGCCGGGTAGCGTCTGTGCCCGTTCGTCGGCCACATCGATCCAGCCGTCGAGGCCCGAGCCCTCGCCGAGGATTGCATCGTGGGGCCGCGCCACCCTCCCCAGGGTGATCACCGCCGACAGCGCGACGGCCAACAACACCCCGGTCAGCAGGTCGGTCGTGATGACCGCCAAGGCCGTCACGGCCGCCAGTGCGGTCTCGGTGCGGTCGATGCGGGCCAGCCGCCGGAAGCCCTCGATGTCGATCACCGCGAAGGCCGCGGCGATGACGACTGCGGCCAGCGCCGGACGAGGGATGCGCTCGAGCAGCGGCTGGCCGACCAGCAGGAACACGACCACCGCGGCGAAGGTGAAGACAGCCGACATCTGGCTGCGGCTGCCGAGCGATGCAGGGACGAACGACCGTGATGCACTCGACGACATGGGGAAGCCCCCACCGAAGGCCGTGGCGGCGTTCATGCCGCCGAGCGCGAACAGCTCGCGGTTGGGGTCGATGTCGTAGCGCTCCTTCGCCGCGATGGAGCGGGCGGTCAAGATGTTGTCGGTGTACCCGATGAGCAGCAGCCCCGCCGCTGCCGGTGCCAGATCGGCGAGGTCGGCGAAGGCGATGTCGGGCACGCCGGGCGTCGGCAGGGCGGCCTCGATCTGGCCCACCAGCGCCACGTCGAGATCCGCGACCGCCACGGCGGTGATGGTCACGGCCAGCCCGATCAACGCACCGGGCAGCGCGGGGCGGTACCGGCGCAACCCCATGATGATCGCCAGGGTGACGATCCCGACGCCGATGGTGGCGCTGTCGGTCTGGTCGAGGCGGGTGAAGAACTCGCCGAACCGGGGGAAGAACGAGTCGGCGTCGATGGGCACGCCGGTGAACGACGCAAGCTGGCTGGACAGCAGTGTCAGGCCGACCCCGGTGATGTAGCCGACCAGCACCGGCTTCGACAGCAGGTTGGCCACGAACCCCAGGCGCAGCAGACCTCCGAGGATCCCCAGGGCCCCGACCATGCCGGCCAGCGCCGCCATGAGCGCGAGGTAGCGATCGGGGTCGCCGCCCGCGAGCGGTGCCACGGCGACCGCAGCGAGGACCGCGGTACCGGGTTCGGGGCCGACGCCCAGGTGGCGACTCGTGCCCAGGAGCGCATAGATGGGGAGCGCCACGAGGATCGCCCGGAAGCCCGCGGAGGGTTCGAGCCCGCCGAGTTCGGCATAGGCCATGGCCTGGGGGACCACCATGGCGGCGACGGTGAGGCCGGCCAGCAGGTCCGGACGCAGCCAGGCCCGCTCGTAGGACCCGCCGGCGACGATCTCGGGCAGCGACCTGGGTGCCATTGCAGCAGTCTCGCAGTTGCCCGTCGATCCGGCGTCGACCGCCGGGATCGTCTCCCGATTCACGCGTCGCAGGGCGACGCCGGACCTGTGGCGCCCGATCGGCTCAGCGGTGGGCGATACCGATGATGTGGGGTTCGACGGGCTTGGCGAGCAGGCCCGGCGAGAAGCGGAACGACCGGTGGGCGTCGAGGGTGAACCCGGCCTCCTCGATGGCGGCGAGGGTGTCGCGCGACAGGTGGCAGCCACCGGCGAAACGCGGCCAGAGCACATCGATCCGGCGTTGCCACGCCGCCAGCCGCGGCGTGTCCGCGAGGACGTGTTCGTAGAACCGCAGTTCGCCGCCAGGGCGCAGGACCCGGTGGGCCTCGGTGAGCGCCGCATGCTGGTCGGGCACCGAGCACAGCACCAGCGAGAACACGACGGCGTCGAAGGATCCGTCGTCGACGGGTAGGTCCTCGGCGGTGGCGTCACCGACGGCGATGGGGGGACCGCCGCCGGCAGCGGCGACGGCTTCGGCGGCCTCGACGGCGCGTTGGCGGAGGTAGTCCTCGGGTTCCACGGCGACGACCTCGGTGACGGCGTCGGGATAGTGCGCGAAGTTGCGTCCGGTGCCGGCGCCGACCTCGAGCACGCGCCCGGAAAGGCCTTCGAGGAGCTCGTCGCGGTGGGCGGCGACGCCGTGCTCGTCGGCGATCGGGGCGATCTTGTCGTAGAAGCGGGCGAACAGCGGATGATGCACTGATGAGGTCATGAGATCGGGCTCCTCTGGCCAATCGAGGCCGCACCCGACCGGATCCGGGCGCGGGCGCTGCGTACAGCGGCCCCGCCGACGCGCAGGAAACGGGTGTCGGCGAAGGGGGTGCCGGCCACTCGGGTGAGCACCATCGCCACGGCCAGGCCGGATTCGGGGTCGCCCCAGGCGCCGGAGCCGCCGAAGCCGAAATGGCCGAAGCCCCGGGGCAGGACGCCGGCGGTGGTGGCCGCCAGGTGGTAGCCCAGCCGCCACTGCATCGTGAACAGGACGACCCGGTCCTTGGCCGATGTCTGGATGCGCGTGGCTTCGGCCAGGGTGGCCGGCGACAGCAGCGGGGGACCGTCGAACGCGTCCGGGGTGGCGAGCGCCGCGTACATCCGAGCCAGCGATCGGGCGGTGAAGGCACCATTGGCGGCGGGGATCTCGCCGGTGAGGATGCGGTCGGTGGCGGCCAGCGGCAGGTAGTCGTCGACCACGAGCGCCTCGACCATCGGCCGATAGCGGTCCTTGGTCTCGAGCCAGTGGAACAGCTTCAGCAGCCGCGTCGATGCGGCCGGATCGACATGCAGCGGCGCGATCCGTTCGTACAGTTCCGGTGGTGCGCCGATGGTGAGGCCGTCGATGCCGAGCGGTGCGCAGATCTCGTTCTGCACCGCTTCGGCGACGGTGCCGCCGGTGACCCGGCGTATGACCTCGCCGACGAGCCACCCGAACGTCAGGGCGTGATAACCCGGCCGGGTGCCCGGCTCCCAAGCCGGTTCGGCGGCGGCCAGCCGCGCCGTCATCTCGTCCCAGTCGAGCAGCGTCTCGGCGCCGTCGACGAGGCTGCGGACCCGGTGCATGCCCGCCTGGTGCGTCAACAGGTGGCGAAGCGTGATGTCGGCCTTGCCGTTGGCGGCGAACTCGGGCCACCAGGTGGCCACCGGTTCGTCGTAGGACAACAGGCCCCGATCGACGAGGCGATGGACGACGGTGGCGACGACGCCCTTGGTGGTCGAGAACGACACGGCCATGGTGTCGCGCTGCCACGGGAGCCCGGCCCGGGCCGTGCCCGTCCAGATGTCGACGACCGGTTCGCCATGGTGATACACCGCCACGGCTGCACCGCCGCGAGAGCGTCGGCTCGACATGATGGCGTCGAGCTTGTCGGCGACGGCAGTGAAGTCCGGATGGACGAGTCCCTCCACGGAGCCGGCCTCAGTCCATGTCGATGAGCAGGCCCACCAGGTCGAGCGCGCTGAGGAGTCCGACCAGACGGCCGTCCTCGGTGACCAGCACACGATGGATGCGTTCGTTGCACATCTTCTCGGCGGCGACGGCGACGTCGTCGCCCGCGGCGACCGTGACCGGAACGCCCGTCATGACGTCGGCCACGGTACGCGCCGCCATGCGCTCGGCCGCGGCCGCACGTTCGGCTGCGAGCTCGGCGAGGATCGGTGCGGCGATCGGCTGGGGGCTCAGCAGGAACGACGGCAGCTCGCCACCGAGACGGGGCTGGTCGGCGATGACGCCGATGATGTCGGTCTGGGACACCACACCGACGAGTTGATCGCCGTCGAGCACCGGCGCCCCCGAGATGGCGTTGCGGGTGAAGAGCTCTTCGAGCTCGGCGATGGTGGTGCCTGGCGTGGTGGTGACCACCTCGGTGGTCATGAGGTCGCCGACGTTCATGGATCCTCCTGTGTCTTCGCGTTGGGCGCAACCGTAGGGGACAGGAGCGCCTCGGGCGCCCCGCACATCGTCACCGCTGTCTCAACGCTGATCGCCCCAACAGCCGCCGGAGTCAGTTGCGGCGGAGGCGGTTGCGCAGACCGGCCACCAGATCCCGGGGGTCGGGGAGGCCGAGGCCGATGCGGATCATCTTCGCCTGGGTGGCGGTGTAGGGCGGGTACAGCAGCGGCGGGTCGAGCCGGGTGCTGCGGGTGTAGACGGCCTTGTGGTGGCTGAGGGCGTCGAAGCCGTGGCGGCCGTGATAGGCGCCAGTGCCGCTGGGGCCCACGCCGCCGAAGGGCAGATGTGGGTTCGAGACCTGCATGAGCGTGCCGTTGACGCACACGCCGCCGCTGCTGGTGCCCGACACGATGCGGTCGATCTCGTCGTCGTCCTCGCTGAATGCGTAGAGCGCCAGGGGCTTGTCGCCGGCGGTGATGGCAGCGATGGCCTCGTCGATGGAGTCGATGGCGAGCACCGGCAGGATCGGGCCGAAGATCTCCTCGCCCATGACGGGGTCGTCGCGGTGGACGCCGGCGATGACGGTGGGGGCGATGTAGCGGCGGTCGGGATCGGCGCCGCCGCCGACGACGATGTCGCCGGCGTGCAGCAGCTTCTCGAGGCGATGGAAGTGCGCATCGTTGACGATGCGGGCGTAGTCGGGACTGGCGGCGGGATCGGCGCCGTAGAAGTCGCGGACGGCGTCGGCCAGCGCGGTGACCAGCTGATCGTGGACCGTGGTGTCGACCAGCACGTGGTCGGGGGCGATGCAGGTCTGGCCGGCGTTGAGGAACTTGCCCCAGGCGATGCGCTTCGCGGCGAGCTCGATGTTCGCGTGGCGGCTGACGATTGCCGGGCTCTTGCCGCCGAGCTCGAGCGTCACAGGGGTCAGGTGCTCGGCGGCAGCCCGCATCACAACGCGGGCGACGCGGCCGTTGCCGGTGTAGAAGATGTGGTCGAAGCGCTGGGCCAACAGCTCGGTCGATTCGGCTACCCCGCCGTGCACCGAGGCGATGGCGGGCTCGTTCAGCCCGGCGATCAGCCGGGCCAGCACGGCGTCGACCTCGGGGGTCAGCTCGCTGGGTTTGGCCACCACCGCGTTGCCTGCGGCGACGGCTGCCACCATCGGGCCCAGGGTCAGCTGCACCGGATAGTTCCAGGGGGCGATGACGGCGACGACGCCCAGCGGCTCGGCCACGATGCGCGAGCTACCCGGCTCGAGCGTGAGCGGCGTCGGGACCCTCCGTGGCGCCATCCACCCACCGAGGTTGGCGAGGGCATGGTCGATCTCGCCGAGGGTGAAGCCGATCTCGGTGGCGAACGTCTCGAGCGCCGGCTTGCCGAGGTCGGCGGCCAGCGCCGCCTCGAGCGACCTCTCGTGCTCGACCAGCCCGGCGCGGATGGCGTGCAGGGTGCTCACCCGCCACTCCGGGGTGCGGGTGCGCCCGGACTCGAAGGCCCGCCGTGTGCCCTCGATGATCCCGGCGATCGCGTCGATGGGGGTCAGTGGGTCCGCTGCAGGTGCCATCGGCCCAGTCTGCCGCCGTCGCCGGTTCGGCGCAGCGCGGGGCCGCTGTCGGCGCAGCGGTTCGTCAGAGCTTGCCCCGCAGCGCCGAGGCCTCGGCTACCCGTGACACGCCGATCACGTAGGCGGCGTCGCGCAGCGTGCATGCGGTCTCGTCCGCGACCGCGCGGACGTTGTCGTAGGCCTTGGACAGCTGCCACGCGAGGCGTTCGTTGATGTCGTCGAGCGGCCACGCGAACTGCTGCAGGTTCTGGACCCACTCGAAGTAGCTGACGGTCACGCCGCCGGCGTTGGCCAGGATGTCGGGGACGACGGTGATGTCGCGTTCGGCGAGGGCGACATCGGCGTAGGGCGTGACCGGATGGTTGGCGCCCTCGACGATGATGCGGGCCTGCACGACCTCGTGGTTGTCGGCGTGGATGACCTCGCCGATCGCCGCGGGGATCAACACGTCGACGTCGAGACCCAGCACGGCGTCTCGCTCGATCAGCTCGACGCCGGCGAATCCCTCGATGGTGCGGTGCTCGTCGACATGTGCCGACAGCGCGGTGACGTCGATACCGCCTTCGTCGACCAGGCAGCCGGCGAGATCCGAGACGGCCACCACCCGGTAGCCGCGGTCGTGGGCGACGCGGGCGGCCCAGGCGCCGACGTTGCCGAAGCCCTGGATTGCGACGGTGGTGGTGGCGGGCTCGCCGCCGGCGTCGGCGATGACGCGGTCGAGGATCTCGATGACGCCCCGACCGGTGGCCGACACGCGCCCCGGCGACCCGCCGAGGGGCAGCGGCTTGCCGGTGACGACGGCGGGGGAGTGGCCGTGGAGCTGCTCGTACTCGTCGAGCAGCCAGGCCATGACCTGGGCGTCGGTGGCCATGTCGGGGGCGGGGATGTCCTGGGCCGGGCCGATGATGCCGGCGATGGCCCGGGTGTAGGTGCGGGTCATCGCCTCGAGCTCGGTCCGGCTGAATTCGGACGTGTCGACCTCGATGCCGCCCTTGGCGCCACCGAAGGGCACGTCGACCACGGCGGTCTTCCAGGTCATCAGCGACGCCAGGGCCCGGACCTCCTCGAGCTCGGCATCGGGGTGGTAGCGGATGCCACCCTTGAACGGGCCCCGGGAGTTGTCGTGCTGGACCCGGAAGCCGGTGAGCACCTGGAGCCTGCCGTCGTCGCGGCGGACCGGCACCTCGACACGGAGCTCGCGTTGGGGGGAGCGCAGGACGGCGCTGGTCGATTCCGCCACACCCGTGATCTGGGCGGCGCGGGCGAACTGGTGGTTGACCGCCTCGAAGGGGGTCATGTGCTCGGCAGGCTGTTGCACGGTGGGTGTCCGGTCCTGGGGGTCGACGGTCGCCGGTCAGGGTAGTGAAGCGGCTCCACCGTGCTCGCCCATGCCGGCACGCTCTTGCCGGCACGCCCGGGCCGTGCAGCCGGGCGTGCCCGGCACCTGTCGGCCGGTCGGGGTCAGCTGCCCCGACTCAGCCGGCGCGGAAGATCAGGCCGGTGCCGTCGTCGAGCGTGAGGGTCAGCAGGGGACCCTCGATCGACCAGCTCGGACCCTCCGACAGCACCCGCAGGACGGCGGCCTCCTGGGCCATGACGTCGGGCTGGCATGCCATACGGGTGCTCGCCAGCGCTGCGGGCTCGAAGGCGTCGTCGCCGACCTCGATCTCGCCCATGAAGCTGTTGCACCCGGTGTTGCCCGTGACCTGGTTGGCGTCGTCGATGGTCATCGTCGCGTCGGTGCCGGCGACCGGTGTCGACGCGGCCTCGTTCTCGATGATGGTGTCGAGCGTCCAGGTGGTGCCGGTCAGGGCTGCGTCGGGTTCGGGGGCACGGGCAGCGAACGTGAGGGTGACGCCGTCGCCCGACAGGGTGAGGCCTGCGCCATCGGCGGTGGCCGTGTCGACCCGGGCGAGGGCGGCGGTGTAGGCGGATTCGAGCTCCATGGCGGCCGGCGGGTCGCATGCCATCTCGGTCTGGAACAGGTCGCCGACGGTGACGGTCGAGCCGTCGATGGTGATGTCGCCGCCGTAGTTGTTGCACGCGGCGGTGCCGCCGATGCCGTCGTCGGTGCGCATCAGGGTGACCGGGTGGGTGTCGAGCAGCTCGAGCGAGGTGCCGTCGACCTCGGCGGCGGTGAGGACCCACTCGGTGTCGCCGAGGGGATCGCCGTCGCCGGTCTGGGCGGGAGCGGTGTCGGCGTCGTCGCCGCAGGCGGCGGCGAACAACACGACGGCGAGCAGCAGGAGGGGGAGGATCAACATCTTCTTCATGTTCTCTACGACGTTCGGTGGGGCGGGCGGGTTCCCCGCAGATGACAGAGCATCGCATGCAACCGGGCGGCCGGGAGCGCAGCGATGCGCAGCGGCGATGCCAGGCGCTGGAGCCGCCGGTTCGGATCCACGAGCGGCGCCTCCAAGTAGTGTCGCTCTCCGTGGTGAGCCCCTCGTCGATCCTGCGCTATCTGGCGGCGCTCGCGCCGGCGCAGCAGGAGTCGACCGAGGCGACGCTCGACGCCGTGGCCCGTCCGGGTGATTTCGCGTGGCTCGGCGACGTCGACCTCCATGACCGTCGGGGTGATCCGCCGCCGCCCGATCTGTTCGACCGATCGACTGTCCGCCGCGCCGTCGACTCCACACTGGAGATCGCCCGGGGACTCACTGCGGAATACGGAGACTACGGCTACAGATACGCATTGGCTCCCGCCGTTCGCGCCGAGGGCCTGGCACGGCTCAGCGCGATCGACTGGCTGGATCCCCACCAGCAGGCGCTGCGGATCGGATGGCTCTGGCTGTGCGGGCGCCGCCGCGACGCCAAGGGCGCCCCGCAACCAGTGCTGTTGCCGGCCGTGTCGCGCGTGGTCCGGCTCCACGAAGCGCCCGGCGACGGGAAGTTTCAACCGGAATGGCGCTCGGACCCCGAGATCCATCCGTTCCTCGCCGAATGGATGGAAGCGGCGGACCAGGAGCGGCTCCTCGAGAGCTATCTCCGCTACGACACGGCACCGGTGCTCGCCGGGTGCCGGACGCTGGGCATGACGCAGCTGCCCGAGGTGGTCGAACGGGGCCGCAGCCCGCTCGAGCACGCGGCGGCGATCGCCCGGCGGTCGCGCCACGAGGACGATGTGCTGTACCTCGGCGTCGGCGCAGCCGTGTACGCGACCGGAGGCCATGCGCCGACCACCGTCGCCGGCGGCATCAGCCGGTGGGCGAACGAACGCGTCGAGCGGACGGCGTTCGCCCGTGTCTACGGCCTCCATCCCGACGAGCGCAACGACGACCAGGGGGACGATGGGGAGGAGCCATCGCTCGACGCCGATGCGGCCTACGAGCCGCTCGAATCGCCGTTGCCGGTCAACGCCCGCCAGCGCGAGGCCCTGCAACGGTGCCGGACCGATCCCGTCAGCGTCATCTCCGGGCCGCCCGGGACGGGCAAGACCCACACGGTCGCCGCGGCGGCCATCGATGCCGTTGCGGCGGGTCAGAGCGTGTTGATAGCGACGCAGTCCGACCACGCGGCCGAGAGCGTCTGCGAGCTCCTCGAACGCCATCCGTCGGTGCCGTACCTGCGCTTCGGCCGGGCCGAGCATCGCCAACGCATCGCCGATCGACTCTCGGCGGGGCGTCATCAGGCCCCCACCGGCGGCCAGGTCGACGAAGCCGCTGCAGCCGAGGCCCGGGCACGGGAGCGCATGACGGCCCTGCGGGATTCGATCCACGCGGCGCTCCGGCGCGAAGCGGCCTTCAGCGACGGGCTCCGCCGGCGCGACACCCTCGCCGTGCTCACAGCGGACGCACCGGGCGTGCTGGCGCCCGACCTCGACCTCGTCGCCGCCCACGAGCTGCTCGACGCCGCAGGTCGGCCTGGTGGGTGGTTCCGCCGCCGTCGGGCGTCGCGGGCCGAGCGCTCGCTGCGGAGCCTCGTCCGGGCCCGTCGCGAGGTCGACCTCGCCGGCATCGCCCGGGCACTGGAGGTGGCCCAGGCCGAACGCGACGTCGACCACGCCCTCTCCACCGGCGGCACCAGCCTCGACTCCCTGTGGGACGAGCTCGATGCGGCCGACGGGGCGTGGCGCAGCGCGCTGGCCGAGCTCGTCGATGTCCGGCGTCGCCACACCGGTCGCCTCCAGCGTCGGCGTGCCCGGTCGAGCGTCGCCGCGCTCGCGACCGTGCTGCGCACCGGGGTCGGCCGCCGCACCAGCCTGTTGTCCGACATCGAGACCGACGACTTCCTCGACCTGTTGCCGTTGTGGATCGGCACGCTCGACGAGATCGAGCGGACCCTGCCCGTCATCGCCGGCCTGTTCGACCTCGTGATCATCGACGAGGCCAGCCAGGTCGACCTGCTCCGCTCGGCCGGTGCGCTCTGCCGGGCCGAACGGGTGATGGTCGTCGGCGATCCCCAGCAGCTGCGGCACGTGTCGTTCATCGCCGACGCCGACGTCGATCGCTGTCTCGACGAGGCCGGTGTCGACGATTCGTCGTTGCGGCGGCTGCTCGACGTTCGGCGCAACAGCCTGTTCGACGTGGGCGCGTCGGCCGCGTCGGTCGTGTGGCTCGACGAACACTTCCGTTCGGTGCCGCACCTCATCGACTTCTCGGCCCGGACCTTCTACGACGACGAGCTCCGGCTCATGACCCAGCACCCCAGTGTCGAGGGCCATGACGCCATCACCCAGATCCGGGTCGACGGCACCAGGGTCGACGGGGTCAACCAGTCCGAGATCGACCGTGTCCTGGAGCTCGTGGCCGACCTCGCGTACCGGCCCGGCACCGGCAGCATCGGTGTGCTCACACCGTTCCGGGCGCAGGCCGATGCCATGCAGGCGGCGATCGTCGAGCGGTTCTCCGTCGCCCAGATCCGCCAGTTCGGGCTCCGGACCGGCACGGTGCACGCCTTCCAGGGCAGCGAGCGCGACACCGTCGTCATCTCGTTGGCGCTCGACGACGAGGGGCTCGGTCGGTCGTTGCGCTTCGTCGAGGACCCGAACCTGTTCAACGTGATGGTCACCCGGGCCCGGCGACACATCGTGCTGCTGCACTCCTTCGAACCCGCGGCGCTCCCGTCGGGCCTGCTGGCGCAGTACTTCCGCTTCGCCGACGACCCGCCGGAGTACGTCGAGCGTCGGTCCGACGCATCCCCCTGGGTGCGCCAGGTCGCCGATGCGCTGGGCGGCACCGACATGCGGGTGGTGACCGAGTATCCGGTCGCCGGCTGGACCATCGACATCGCGCTCGGCAACGGTGCCGAGGCCATCGGTGTCGAGTGCACGGTGCATCCCGACGGCCCTGACGCCCACATCGAACGCCACCTCACCCTGCGGCGTGCGGGCTGGACGATGACCGATGCCTTCCAGAGCCGCTGGTTGCTGCGCCCCGAGGAGGTCGCGGCGCACCTCGCCGCCCGTGTCCAGCGTTCGGTGGATCGCCACTCGGAGAGCTGAGGCGGTCTCGGTCGGATCCGATCGCCGTCGGTCTGACACAATCGACGGGTCCCGCACGCGCACGCCGTCGCAGCGACGCCATCGATGCCGTCGCAGACCAGGAGAAAGCAATGACTGCCACCGATCTCGACGAATTCACCGCAGAGGCCGCCGCCTGGCTCGATGCCAACGCCAAGCGGGTCGACGACAACGCCGAAGCCCCGGTGTTCGTGTGGGGCGAGGGAGAGCTCGATGTCGCCGTCTTCCACGCCTTCGAACACGACGAGGAGGCCGCATACCTGGCCCGGATCGCCGAGTGGAACCAGCGCAAGGCCGAGAAGGGCTATCACGCCATCACCTGGCCCACCGAGTACGGCGGACTCGGCCTCGGCCGGGCGCACGCCCGGGCCTTCGGGAAGCTGGCGCGGGGCTACGAACACCCCGGCGGCCACGAGCTGTTCGGCGTCACCACCAACCTGGTGGCCCAGACGGTGCGGGCGTTCGGCACCGACGAGCAGAAGCTCGAGTGGCTGCCCATGTTGTTGCGTGCCGACCAGTTCTGCTGCCAGCTGTTCAGCGAGCCGGGCGCCGGCTCGGACCTGGCCGGGCTGTCGTGCCGGGCCACCCAGGACGGTGACGAGTGGGTCCTCAACGGTCAGAAGGTGTGGTCGTCGGGGGCGCAGTTCAGCGACTGGGGTCTGCTCATCGCCCGCACCGATCCCGATGTCGTCAAGCACAAGGGCCTCACCGCGTTCGTCATCCCGATGGGTGTCGAGGGCATCGAGGTCCGGCCCATCAAGCAGATGAGCGGTGGGCAGTCCTTCGGCGAGGTCTTCTTCAGCGACGCCCGCATCGACGACCGCTACCGCCTCGGCCCGGTCGGCGAGGGCTGGAAGGTGGCGATGACCACCCTCGGTTTCGAGCGCGACCACTCCTCCGACGGCAGCGGTGGCGGCGGCACCGGTGGCGCATCGTGGACGAAGCTGCTGGCCACCGCGCAGGTCATGGGCGTGACCGAGGATCCCGTGATGCGTGACGAGCTGGCCAAGGTGTACATCCACACCCGTGTCGAGTCGCTGCTGAACCGTCGGGCCGCGGACCTGGCGCGCTCGGGCACGCCCGGACCCGAGGGTTCGCTGGGCAAGATCTTCTGGACCCAGGGCATGCGGGTCATGTCCGACGCCGTGTCGAAGGTGCTGGGGCCGCGCCTCATCGCCGACAGCGGCGAGTGGGGCACCTACGCCTGGGGCGAACAGGTCCTGGGCGCACCGGGGTATCGCATCGCCGGTGGTTCCGACGAGATCCAGCGCAACATCATCGGCGAGCGCGTGCTGGGCCTGCCGGGTGAGCCCCGCACCGACAAGGGCCCCTGGAAGGACGTCCCCCGCTGATACCACCCCGATCTGGTCATGTTGCTCCACCGTCACGGTGGAAAGACATGACGAGATCGGGGCAGTTACCCCTCGATCTGGGCGAGGAGGTCTGCCCGGAGCCGGTGGAGGGCGTCGGTCACCGACACGTGGTAACGGTGCGGATTGACCAGGCGCTGCACGCCGACGTCGAGGCAGTCGACATCGCTGCGGCACCGCTCGGCCAGCTCGGCCACCGTCGGCTGCGCACCGGCGACGTCGATCACCTCCAGCAGCGGCTCGATACGGGCGATGTCGCCACGACGGATGATCTTGTGGACCCCTGCCTGCACCGGATGGTGGACCAGGTTCTCCTCCTCAGCCAGCGGCTCCTCGTCGGCGAGGCCCACCAGGTCCGTCACGGCGATCCCGCGGTGGTCGTACAGGCGCCACACCCGCTTGCGCCCGGGCAGTGGGACCTTGCCCGGATCCTCCGACACCTTGATGGCCGGTAGCCAGGCACCCTCCGCGTCGGCGATGCCGACCAACTTGTACACGCCGTTGAGGGCGCTGTCGCCCGCCGAGGTGATCAGGCGGGTGCCGACGCCGTAGACGAGGCGGTCGAGGATCGGGTCCGGGTCGAGCCCGGTGCGCCTCGCATCGTCGCCGATCTGGTCGCGGATCTGCCAGATGGTGAGCTCGTCGAGATCGCTCGACAACACGATGGCCGCATCGGGGAAGCCGCCGCCGTCGAGGAGCCGAGCCGTCTGGACCGCCAGGTACGCCAGGTCGCCCGAGTCGAGCCGCACGCCGACCGGTTCGTGCCCTGCCTCGCGGAGCTCGCCGAACACCGTGATGGCGTTGGGTACGCCCGACCGCAGCGTGTCGATGGTGTCGACCAGCAGGATGCACTCGTCGGGGGCGGCGGCGGCGCTGGCGCGGAACGCCTCGAGCTCGCCCATGCCCAGGGCGAGGAACGCCTGCACCAGGCTGTGGGCCATGGTGCCGCTCGGGCGGTAGCCGGTGGCGATGGCGGCCTCGACGTCCGACGTCGACACGCATCCGCCGATCAGCGCGGCCCGGATGCCGTCGTTGACGCCGGTGGCCGGACCCCGCCGCATGCCGAATTCCAGGACCCGGCCGCCGCGTGTGGCGCTGACGACACGCGACGCCTTGGTGGCGATGAGCGTGGGGTAGTTGACGAAGTTGAGCAGCGCCGTCTCGATCAGCTGCGCCGCGGCCAAGGGCCCGGTGACCGAGACGATGGGCTCGTTGGGGTGCACGACCCGACCCTCGCCGACGGCGTGGATCTCGAGGTCGGCGAAGAGGTCGGGGTCGTGCACCCATTCGAGGAACTCCGGGCCGAACAGCGGCCCACCGCCCGGTGCCTGCAATGCGGCCAGCGCTGCGACCTCGTCGTCGCTGACCCGCAGCCCCGCGAGCCAGTCGCAGAACGGGCCGAGGCCCACCGAGACGCAGTAGCCGGCCTGATGGGTGCCGTAGTCGGGGTTCGATCGGTAGAACGCGTCGAACTGCGCGGGGCGATGGGCGAGGCCGGTGCGGACGTAGACCTGCGCCATGGTGAGTTCGTACATGTCGCAGAACAGCGGCCCCCGCACCGACGCCCAGCGGTCGCGGATGCCGGCTCCCAGCCGGCTCAGCGGGTCGGACCCGGCGGTATCTGCAGCTGCGTCGTCCGCCGGTGTGCCGCCGGGATGGACGGCGGTCACGAGGCGCCGGTGACGGCCACGCCGGCATCGCCGAGCTCGGCCAGGACAGCAGCGCGGGTCTCGTCGCCGGCATCGACGGGTCGGCTCAGTTCCCACCGCATGACGGTGCCGAACCCGGCTTCGGCGGCGCTGCGAGCGGTGGCGGCCACGCACACGTCCGACGCCAGCCCCACCACGACCACGCGTTCCACGCCCCGGTCGCGCAGCAGGCCGGTGAGTCCGGTGGGGATGTCGGTCGAGCCGCCGGGTCGGCGCATCATGAACGCCGAGTAGCCGTCCTCGCCGTTGGTGCCCTTGCGGATGACGGCGCTGGCCCGGTGGTCGGGGTCGAGCCCGTCGACGAGCTCGGCTCCCCAGGTGCCGGCGACGCAGTGCACGGGCCAGACGCCGCCGTCGGTGACGAAGTGCGGTGTCGACGGCGGATGCCAGTCCTGGGTGAGGACGACGACCGCACCGGCTGCAGCGGCGGCGGCGATCTCGTCGTTGATCGGTCCGACCAGCGTGTCGCCGCCGGTGACGAACAGCGAACCGTCGGGATGGGCGAAGTCGTTCTGCATGTCGACGACGACCAGCGCCGTCGACTCGTCGTAGCGAGGGGCGTCCATGAACGCGACCGTAGTCGTGGGCGTCAGGTGACCGAATGGCGGTTTGGCTCGCCGCATGCGTCCGGTAGACCCCAGGAGCGTGGTCGGGCGACGTCGCCGG
This sequence comes from Acidimicrobiales bacterium, assembly GCA_046290435.1. GTDB lineage: Bacteria > Actinomycetota > Acidimicrobiia > Acidimicrobiales > UBA8592 > CAVQUE01. The sequence continues at coordinate 113,561 of JBKAGO010000068.1, read as the reverse complement.
GCCAGCAGAGCGGGAAGGAAGTTGCGAGATGGATGATCCGTTCCAGCTGACGGCGGTGGTGTTGGCCACCGCGGTCGTGGTGGGGTTCATCGGCACGAAGCTGCACCAGCCGCTGATCGTGGCGTTCATCGCGGTCGGGCTCCTCCTCGGGCCGTCGGCGTTCGATCTCGTGGCCGACGAGGAGCCGCTCGAGTTGTTCGCCGAGATCGGCATCGCGGTCTTGTTGTTCGTCGTGGGGTTGAAGCTCGACCTCCACCTGGTCCGAACGATGGGCAGGGTTGCCCTGGCCACAGGGCTCGGGCAGGTGGCGTTCACGTCCGGGGTGGGGTTCGGGCTGGCGTTGCTGCTGGGCATGAGCCCGGTCACGGCGCTGTACGTCGCGATCGCGCTGACCTTCTCGTCGACGATCATCATCGTCAAGCTGTTGTCGGACAAGCGCGAGCTCGACGACCTCCACGGCAAGGTCGCCATCGGGTTCCTGATCGTGCAGGACATCGTCGTGGTGCTCGTCATGATCGCCCTGAGTGCATTCAGCGGCGATACCGATGGCCGCCTCGGTGTGGAGATCGCCTACATGGTGCTGCGAGGCGTGGCATTCCTCGGCGCCATGGCTGCGATCATCCGGTGGGTCCTCCCGGCGGTGCTGCACCACATCGCCAGCAGTTCGGAGCTGCTGCTGGTTTTCGCGGTCGCATGGGCCGTGACCGTCGCGGCCGTCAGCGACATGCTGGGTTTCAGCACCGAGGTCGGCGCGTTCCTGGCCGGCTTCGCCCTGGCTGCCACGCCGTTCAGGGAGGCGATCGGCTCGCGCCTCACGCCGTTGCGGGACTTCCTGCTGCTGTTCTTCTTCATCGAGCTCGGCGCCAAGATGGACCTCAGCCTCATCGGCGACCAGATCCCGGCGGCGCTCGTGCTGTCGCTGTTCGTCCTCGTCGGCAACCCGATCATCGTGCTCGTCATCATGGGGTTCATGGGATTCCCCCGCCGGGTCGGGTTCCTGGCCGGGTTGACCGTCGCCCAGATCAGCGAGTTCTCCCTCATCCTGGTGGCGCTCGGGCTCGAGCTCGGCCACATCGAGTCCGACACCGTCGGGCTGGTCACCCTCGTCGGGTTGGTGACGATCGGATCGTCCACCTATCTGATCCTGTACTCGCATCCCATCTACGAACGCCTGGCGCCGTTGCTCAGCGTGTTCGAACGGAGCTCGACGCGCCCCGAGATGCCCGACGACGACGTGCGGTTCGACACGATCGTGTTCGGCTACGGGCGCTTCGGTCGGAATCTGGTGCAGCATCTGGTCGATGGCGGCCAACGCGTGTTGGTCATCGACTGGAACCCCTATGCGGAGGAAGACGTGGGCGAGCGGCCGATCGAGTTCCGCTACGGCGACATCGAGGATGCGGAGTTCCCCGGGACGCTCCCGCTCGCCGACGTCGACTGGGTCATCAGCACCGTTCCCCGGACTGACTCCAACGGTGCGTTGCTGGGCGCGCTGCGGCACTGGGGCTACGAGGGCAACACCGCCGTCACTGCCCACGACGACCAGAGCGCAGCGGCGCTGGCCACGATGGGAGCCACCTTCGTCCTCGAGCCGTTCAGCGACGCCGCCGAGGTCGCAGCCCGGACCATCGACGACCAGCGCGCCTGACCTCCCGCTGTGGGAGTCGGGCGAAGACCGCCCGATCCGCGAATTCTTCGCGAAGATGCCGAAAGGTTCGTGGCGCTCGCGACATGTGGATGTCGTGGAGACGATCGCCGACGAGGAGCAGGCCACGGTGAGCCGACGGAACGAGCCCGGACCCTGGCGGGTGCAGCGGTTCCGTCGGGTCTACGACGACGGCTACACCGACCTCGTCGGCTACTGCCGGCGCCGCATCGAGCCGGCCATGGTCGACGACATCGTGGCCGAGACGTTCACCATCGCGTGGCGGCGCCTCGACGATCTCCCCGACCCGGCCCGACCGTGGCTCTTCGCCGTCGCCCGGAACCTGATGCGTAACCGCCGCCGCTCGGTGGCCCGGGCCGACGTCCTCACCGAGGTCATCGTCGGCGAGCTCTCGACCCGGGTCGACGAGGCCGGTGCCGAGGGCCTCGAGGTCGACGAGATCCGGGCGTTGGTCGAGGCCCTGCACGCCCTCGGCGACGACGACCGTGAGGTCATCCGCCTGGTCACCTGGGAGGCGGCGTCGCACGCCGATGCGGCGGTGGTGCTCGGCTGCTCCGTCAACGCCGTGGCCATCCGCCTCCATCGGGCGCGGGGACGTCTGCGCAAACGGCTCGAGCGCGATCCACGCTGGGGCTCTGGGACCGATGGCCCGTCGACGGCGACGAGCCGAAAGGTCGCCGGCGATCACGACACGTGGGGGTCGACGGCGTCGATCCCCACCATCGAAGGAGAAGGACGATGAACGACCGCAACCCGGACGAGATCCTGGCACGGCTGGTCCCCTTCGCCTCCGAGCGGGATGACTCCGTCGGACACGACCCGGCCCGCGAGGCCCTGTTCACGGAGATCACCATGACCGACATCGACACCCGATCCACCCGAGGCACCGGCGCCGTACCGGTCCGCCGTCCCGTCTGGCGTCGCCCCGGCGCCGCACTCGGCGCTGCGGCCGCAGCGACCCTGCTGGTGGTCGGCGGCCTGGCCGCCGTCGGCGAACGTGGCGGGTCGTCGGCGCACGCGCAGGTCATCGCCGCCGCCGAGGCCCTCGCCGAGCGCGACAGCGGCACCGTCGATGTGGTGATCGACGTGCGGTCGTTCATCGAGGAAGGGGTCGACGATCCCGGCACGCTCTCGATGCGCTACGCCTTCGATGGAGACGACCACGTCCTGACGATGGACATCGAAGCCGCCACCCTCGAAGGCCAGATCGACATCGAGTATCGCGAGGTCGACGGGGTCACGTACTGGAGCAGCGAGGAACCCGGGCGCTGGGTCGAGCTGCCCGACGACGCCGATCCGACCGGGTCGTTCGCAGCGAACTTTGCGGACGACCTCGGCTTCTCTCGGTCGAATCTCGAACCGGAGGTGATCGTGGACCTGGTCCGGTCGGCCTCCGACGTCCGCGAGGTCTCGTCAGAGGACGGCTCGGTGACCTACTCGGCGACGGTCTCGTCGGCCACCCTCGAGGCGATCCCTGCCGATCGGCTCCCGGCGGGCATCTCGTTCCTCGCGGTCACCGGCCCGGCTTTTGGCGAGCCGGGCGTCCCGCCCGGATTCCTCCCTGACGAGGTCGACGTGACCGTCACGGTGTCCGACGGACTCGTGCGCACGTTGCGTCTCGATGCCGTCGGCGAGTTCCCGGGCAGCGGCAACGCCGGCGGGGGCAGCATCGATGCGACCATCTCGGTCGTGTTCGGGACGGGCCCCGTGCCGGCGATCGAGGCGCCGCCGGCCGATCTGGTGGATCCGGTCGACACGGCCTTCGGCCTGAACTCCGAGATGGCCGAGGCGATCGAACTGCTCTCCAGCGAGGGTGCGCTCGAGCTCTGCATGACCGATGACCTCCTCGAATCCGACTTCGTCGACGATGCCTTCATGGACGCGGTCGCGAGCTGCCTCGACGAGAACTTCGGCCCCGAGATGGCCGACGCCTGGCGCACCCTGAACGCTCAGAGCCCCGGCCTCGGCCCCGACGGCGGCCCTGCCGGCGAGAGCGGCGAGGGCTGAACCGACACCTCGACCAGACCGACACGATGGTGGGCCGCTCCTCGTGGCGGCCCACCGTCGCGTTCCGTTGGCTCGATCACTCGCCGGGGGTGATGCGCCGGTCAGCCCGGCGGCACAGCATTGCCGCCGAGGAGGTCCCGATGGCAGACACCGACACCGACCAGCTCGGACCGATCGACTACACGGTCATCGAGTTCCCGGGAAGCCAGTTCAACGGCGAGGTCATACCCGCCCTCAACGATCTGATCGCAGCCGGCCTGGTTCGGATCCTCGATGTCGCGTTCGTCGCGAAGGACGAGGAGGGCAACGTGGTGATGGCCGAGCTCGAGGAGCTGGGCGATCTCGGGCCGCTGGCCGGTCTGGCCGGCTTCCTCAGCGATCTCGTCTCCGAAGAGGACCTGATGGAGGTCGCTGCGGAGATGGAGCCGGGCAACTCTGCGGCGCTTCTGATCTGGGAGAACCGGTGGGCCGTGCCGTTCATCGAGGCCGTACGCAGTTCGGGCGGGGAGTTCGTCGCCAGCGGCCGGCTCGCCGGCGCTGCGGTGCTCGAAGCGCTCGCCGAAGATGGCATGACGGACTGAGGAGGAGACATCCCGATGCGAAGAGGACGAATGGGACGGCCGGGGCTCGTGGGCACCGTGGCGCGTACTGCAGTCATCTCCGGCACCGCCACGGCGGTGTCCAACAACGTCAGCCGCCGCCAGGCAGGCAAGGCCCAGCAGGCGCAGGCCGTCGCGCAGCTCGAGCAGCAGCAGGAGTGGGAAGCGCAGCAGCAGTGGGCTGCGCAACAGGCCGCCGCCGCTGCAGCTGCGCAGCCCCCTCCGCCTGCACCTGTCGCGGCACCGCCGGCAACTGCCGGATCGGGCGACGCCACGATCGACAAGCTCAAGGAACTGGCCGAGCTGAAGGCGCAGGGCATCCTGACCGACGACGAGTTCGCAGCCCAGAAGGCCCGCATCCTCGCCGGTTGACGGCCTGCAGGTCCCCGGACCCGGACCTGCAGGCCCGTCGAGGGCCCAGGGCCTACTCGAACACCCGGTTCCAGTCGTCGCGCATGCTCGCCACCGTCCACCCACGACGACGTGCCGTCTCGAGCACGGGCTCGGCCTCGAAGGTCCCAGCAACCGACTCGTAGGCGTACTCGCGCTCGTCGTCGTCGTGGTCCACCAGCAGCGCCACGCCATCTCCGTCGGCGCCGAGCACGTAGTCGAGCATGCGGGCGTCACCCGCGGAGTTGCCGGCCGCGAGGATGGGCCTCGTCCCGAGGTGCAGGCGGATGTTGGACACCTTGGCGTCGCCCTCGTTGGGATCACCGAGGACCTGCGCCGTGCGGCGCAGGACCGGGACGCCGTCGACGTCGTGGACGTCGTAGGTGACGGTGGTCCCCACCACGTGCCACTGCGGGATGTCGTAGAGCTCGTCGCACACGGCGCGTACGAACTCGGCGCCGCCTCCGGTGACGAGGAACGGCGTGATGCCGGCGTCGCGGAGCGCGTCCAGCAGCTCGACCATCGGCGCGTACGTGAGGGCCCGATACGAGCGCCCCGACGCGTGCACCGCGTTGTCGAAGAAGGCCCGCACCCGCTGGTCGAACGCCTCGGGGCCCATGCCCCGGGACAGCTCGACCAGCGCGTGGGCGATGGGGATGAGGCCCACCGCATGCATTGCCTCGGCGTCGCCGTCGAGCAGCGCCGCGTACTCGGGGCGCACTCGCAGCTCCGGTGTCGTCGCGACCGCTTCGTGGAGCTCGCCCACCAGGAAGTCGAACTGGGTGTAGTTCGGCTTCTCGCACCACAGGGTGCCGTCGTTGTCGAACACGGCGACCCGACGCGCTGGCTCGATGTCGGCCGCCCCCTCGAGGAGCTCGACGAGGGTGTCCCTGGTCGGGCCGTCGTTCCAGGACGGCAGTAGATCGGTCGTCATCGTGGTCACGCCGAGGGCAGGCCGGCCTGGAGCTTCTCCATCATCTTGTCGATGGTGAAGGTCGCCGGTTCCTGCGTCGGCGGGAACTCGATGAGCGACTGGAGCATCTGGGCCACGTACATCTGGATGGGAACGAGGATCCACGCCCGGTCGAGGACCCAGTCCCAGTAGGTGTTCGACGTGATGTCGGCTCGCTCGAACGGGTCGGTCCTGAGGTTGAAGATCTTCGGGACCCGCAGCTCGGTGAACGGCTCGACCCAGACCTGCAACGTTCCGGTGGCGCGCTGCTCCATGAAGACGATCTTCCAGTTGTCGAACCGGATGGCGGTCAGATCGCCGTCGTCGGACACGTAGAAGAAGTGTTGGCGCGGGCTCTCGTCGGCGTCGCCGCGCAGATAGGGGTTCAGGTCGTTCCCGTCGAGGTGGACCTTGTACTCGCGGCCGTCGAGTGTCGTGCCCGCCTTCAGGCGATCGGAGACGTCGGGGTCGCCGGCGGCGGCGAGAAGGGTCACGAACCAGTCGTTGTGGGCGACGATGCCGTTGAGGACCTCGCCGGCAGCCCAGGTGCCGGGCCACCGCACCACGCACGGCACCCGATACGCGCCTTCCCAGTTGGAGTTCTTCTCGCACCTGAAGGGGGTCATCCCCGAGTCGGGCCAGGTGTTCATGTGCGGGCCGTTGTCGGTCGAGTACTGCACGATGGTGTCGTCGGCGATGCCGAGCTCATCGACCAGGTCCAGGAGCTGGCCGACCTGGCCGTCGTGTTCGATCATGACGTCGTGATATTCGGACTGCCAGCGGCCGGCCTGGCCCCGCAGTTCGGCGCGGCAGTGGGTCCGGAAGTGCATGTGGGTCGTGTTGAACCACAGGAAGAACGGGGTGCCGGCGGCAGCTGCGTCACGCATGAACCGCTCCGCCTCGGCGAGGAACTCGCCGTCGACGGTCTCCATCCGCTTCCGGGTCAGCGCGCCCGTGTCCTCGATGCGCTGGCCGCCCTCGACCGAGGCGTCCGCCCACGAGTGGATGACGCCGCGCGGGGCGAACTGTGCCCGGAAGTTCGGGAACTCCTCGGCGCTCGGGTAGTCCGGGTGCTCGGGCTCCTCCTCGGCGTTGAGGTGATAGAGGTTGCCGAAGAACTCGTCGAATCCGTGGGCGGTCGGGAGGTGCTCGTCGCGGTCGCCGAAGTGGTTCTTGCCGAACTGCCCCGTGGCGTAGCCCTGATCCTTCAGCGCCCGGGCGATCGTCGGGTCCCGCTGCTGGTAGCCGATCGGCGCGCCGGGCATGCCGACCTTGGTGAGGCCCGTCCGGTACGGGTTCTGCCCGGAGAGGAACGCCGCCCGCCCGGCCGTGCACGACTGCTCGGCGTAGTAGTCGGTGAAGCGGATGCCTTCTGCGGCGATGCGGTCGATGTTCGGGGTCCGGTACCCCATCATCCCGTCGGAGTAGCACGACAGGTTGGTGATCCCGATGTCGTCGCCCCAGATGATCAAGATGTTCGGTTTTCCGTTCGGCATGGTCGGTTCCTTTCGTCGGTCCAATGGGCGTATCAGGCGAGTGCTTCGGCCTTGAGCCGGGCGAACTCGGCGTCGTCGATCGCCCCCTGTGCCCGCAGCGCCGCGAGTCGCTCGAGTTCGGCGACCCGGCCGCCGCCGCCGGCCGCCTGGCGGATGTAGGACTGGAGTGCGGCCTCCTGGGCCTGGGCGGCCTCGATGTCGCGGTCGGTCATCGACCTGCCCCGGACGATCACGTAGGCGAACACCCCGAGGTAGGGCATGGCCACGACGAAGATCATCCACAGGACCTTCATCACGCCGCTCATGTCCTGGCTGCGGAAGATGTCGGCGAACACGCGGATCACCAGGAGGATCCACAGGAGGAACAGGGTGATCCAGATCGTCGACCAGAGCACCTGACCGACCTGCCATTCAGCGAACATGGTTCTCCTCGTTTCGTGCGGCCCGCCGCGCGGCGCGCGACGTGTAGCCGGCGCCACTCTGTGCCGATCGCCGTGCCGGGGCATCACCCGGACCGGGTGATCGCCCGAGGAGGGCCCGATCGCGAGCCCGATCATCCCGGTCGGGTGATCCGGGCGAGGGTCGGGGGTGGGCACCATGGGAGACCAGGGCCGAGGAGGGGCACCGCTGATGTCCATCCACTACGAGATCGTGGTCGAAGGCGGCCTGGGACCCCGGTTGGCGGGCGCCATCGAGGGCTTCGAGGCCATCGCCACCGAGGAGGGCACAACGCGTCTGGTGGGGTGGGTCCGGGACCAGTCGGATCTCCAGGGGAAGCTGCGACGCGTGAGCGACCTCGGTCTCGAGCTGGTCTCGGTGGCCCGACTGGCGGACTGACGAGCCGACGGAAACGAATCCGCCGGCGAACGACAGCGGTCCCTTCCGCAGGTGCAGGCGCCCGGCAGACGCTCGGTGGACGCTGATCGCCGAGTCCCGACTTCGTGTCGAAGGACCCGGGTCGAGGTGGCAGTGTCGGTGTCACTATCCTCGTGTGACCATAGTCATGGCGAAATTGACTCCGCCCGGCGCGCCGAGGTTCGCCGTCGCGAGACGCCGCGTGGCGGCATTGATGGAGCAGGCATGGCACCACCGGCTCGTGACGGTCATCACTCCCGCGGGCTATGGGAAGTCGACGATGATCTCGCAGTTCCTGGAGTCGATGCCGACCGATCGGCAGGCGTGGCTGTCGCTCGACGAGCGCGACGCCGATCCGGTGCGGCTCGGCCACCATCTCCTGGCAGCGCTGGACCGTGCCCGTCCGGGCATGGGCGATGCACTGGCCGGTTCGCTCGAGGGTTGCGCCGTCGCCCTGGGTGACCGCTTCATCGACCTGCTCCTCGAGCAGCTCTGGATGTCGCCCGAGCCGCTGGTCGTCGTCGTCGAAGACATCGATCGCGTCGACGCCTCGGTGGTCGAGGAACTCTCGCGGCTCGTGCTCGAGGCACCGCCCCATGTCCACTTCGTCGTGACGGCGCGCGTCGATCCGGCCATGCCGACAGCCCGGCTCCGCAGTCGCGGCGACCTCTTCGAGATCCGAGCCGACGACCTCCGGTTCACCAACGCCGAGGCCAGGGCGGTCGTGGCCGGTGTCGCCGGCGTGGAGATCGGCGTGGACGCCGCCGATCATCTCCTGGACCGGACCGAGGGCTGGCCGGTGGCGGTGTACCTGGCTGCGCTGTCGCTCGTCAGCACCGGCACCGGCCTCGCCGATCCCGGGCTTGCAATTGGGGCGACCGATCGGAACATCGTCGACTTCATGTCGGCGGAGATCCTGGCCTTCGAATCCGACGACGTCCGCACATTCCTGCAGGACACGTCCGTGTTGGAGCTGCTCGATCCGGACATGTGCGACTTCGTGACCCGGCGTTCGGACTCGGCGGCGATCCTGGCAGACCTGCACCATCGCGGTGTCTTCCTGACGAAGGTCGCCGACGGCGCCGGGCAGTACCGCTGCTACCGGCTCCTCCGAGAGTTGCTGCGCCAGGATCTCGTGTCGCTCGATCCCGAGCGTCCGAGGACACTCCGTCGCCGTGCCGCGTCGCGTGCCCTCGAGCGTGGTGATGTCGAGTACGCGGCCGGCTACCTCATCGCGGCCGAGGACTGGAGCGGGCTCGCCGAGCTGATCCGCTCCGAGGGCCGCGGCCTCTGGGAGCAGGGCAGGGCGCGGACACTCGTCTCGTGGATGCAGACGATGCCACGTCGGGCGGTCTTTGCCCGCCCCTGGTTGGCGCTCGGCCTCGCAGCCATGCATCTCTCGGTGGGTTCGCCCGAGGCCGCCGCCGCTGTCCTGGTCGATCTCGAACGGATCCGAGATCTGACCGTCGAGGAGCAACTGGTCGCCGATGTCGGACACTGCATGATCGTGCTGTCGCGCAACCCCAGCGCCGCGATGTCCGATCGCGCCGAGGCGGCGCTGGCTGCCATCGATCATGTGGACGAGGCGCGGCTGCCCGACGTCTTCGGGGCGACATCGCTGGCCGACGTGAGGTCCACCCTCGATTGGGCGACGGCGCAGGCGCGCCTGCTGCGTTGCGACGGCACCGCTGCGCCGTTTGCTCGGCGCGGGGTCGACGGGGCCGTGTCCACGCCGGTCGCGCTCCAGGTGCATCGCCATGCGACGACTGCGCTGGTGGAGGCGCTGCTCCACAACGCATCGAGTGCCACGTCGCATGCCGACCGGGCCCTCGAGCTCGCCGGCCGTCACCTCTCCGAGAGTCATCCGTCCACGCCGATGGCCCACGTCGCCCGGGTCATCGCGGCGCGTTCGCAGAACCACCTCGATCACGCCGCAGAGCGAGCCGACGCGGCACTCGAGCTGGCCATGCGATGGGATCGGTCGCCGATGACCGCGCTGATCCTCGCCGAGCGGGCGCTAGTCAGCGTGGCCGACGGCGAGCCCGCCAGCGCGTTCGGCTGGTTGCGACGGCTCGAACGGCTGCCTCCGACCGATCGGGCTCCCCTGGTGGAGTCCCGTGCTCGGGCGGCCGAGCTGCGCGCCCAGTTCGCCTGTGGCGATGCGGTCGCCGGGTGGGAGGTCGTCGATCGAGCGCAGGACGTCGGCTGGGACCTGGCCTATGCGGCGGTCGTCGCCTCGCTCGACTGCGACGAGGTCGAACGGGCTGCGAAGTACCTGGCGGATTGGCCCGCGGGCGCAGCGCCGTTCGGGACGCTCGAGCGCGACATCTCGAACGCGTTGGTGGCCCATCGCCGAGGCGACACCGCCGGAGCCTGTGTGTTGCTCGAGGAGGTGCTGCGGCGCACCGCACGCCAGGGCACGAGCCGCGTGTACCTCGACAGCGGGGTCGTCGGCCTCGAGTTGTTGGAAGATCTCGCACGCAGGCGCGCGCCGACGGCGCATCTCGACGACGTCGTCCGAGCCTGCCGCCGCTCGGTCCGACGTCCACAGCCGCTGATCGATCGCCTGAGCCCGCGCGAGCTGGAGGTGCTGGAGTATCTGCCCACACGCCTCTCGAACGCCGAGATCGCGACGGCGTTGTTCGTCTCGACGAACACCGTCAAGACCCACGTGAAGCACATCTATCAGAAGCTCGGCGCCACCGATCGCGACGACGCCGTTCGCAAGGCCCACGAGCTCGGCCTGCTCTGACCCTCGAGCGCGGAGCCGGCCCGGGGACCTGCTGCCCCGGCGCGAGCGGCGACGTCCGCCTCGCCGGCGGTAGGGACCACGGGCCCTACCAGGGGAGTGACCTTCTCGTTACGGTCCCGGCAGGCGATCACGGCGACGGAGGACGGCGACATGAAGGCAGCGGTGGTGACGGGGTTCGGTGCGCCCCTCGAGGTGCGCGATGTCGAGGTGCCGAGTCCCGGCTCGGGACAGGTGTTGGTGCGGATCGAGGCGAGCGGGTTGTGTCACACCGACATCCACGCCGCCCACGGGGACTGGCCGGTCAAGCCGAAGCTCCCGTTGATCCCGGGCCACGAAGGCGTCGGGCGGGTGGTCGAGGTGGGCGAGGGCGTCGACGACATCGCCGTGGGCGACCGGGTTGCGCTGCCGTGGCTGGCGCAGGCCTGTGGCCGGTGCCGGTACTGCATCGCCGGCAAGGAGACCTACTGCGTGGCGCCTCAGTACATGGGCTACACGATCGACGGCGGCTACGCCGAGTACGCGATCGGCTACGCCAGCCACGTGGTGAAGGTCCCCGAGTCGGTGAGCTCGGTCGATGCTGCGCCCATCACCTGTGCCGGGGTCACCACCTATGCCGCACTCAAGTCGGCGGCTCCCCAGCCGGCGGAGACCGTGATGGTCGTCGGCGTCGGTGGGCTCGGTCACCTCGGGCTCCAGTACGGCAAGGTGTTCGGCGGTCGCACCATCGCAGTCGACGTCGAGGACGCCAAGCTCGACCTGGCCCGCGAGCTCGGCGCCGACGAGGTCGTCGACGCCCGCGGCGATCAGGTGGCCGAGGTGGCCGCCATGGGCGGGGCCGACATCGCGCTGGTGACGGTGCCGTCACCCAAGGCGATGCAGGCCGCGTACGCGTGCCTCAACCCGACGGGACGACTCGTGCTCGTCGGCCTGCCGGCGGACAACACGCTGCAACTGCCGGTGTTCGAGACGGTGCTGCGCGGCATCCAGATCATGGGGTCCCTCGTCGGGACCCGCAACGACCTCGCCGACTGCTTCGCCCTGCACGCCGCGGGGCGGACGCAGGTCATCGCCGAGACCCGGGCGCTCGACACCGTCAACGAATGCTTCGACGAGGTCCTCGCCGGCAAGGTCGCCGCCCGGCTCGTGTTCGACATGACCGACGCCGCAGCCTGACATCGGCTCGTGGTGGGGACTTCCGTCGCCGACAGCCCCTTGACTCCGGGCTGCGCATGGCGTTCACTTCCTGCCACATCGCCGATCGCCGAGACCGCAGAGGTGACGCATGATCTCCATCGAACGCCTGGGGACCTTCGAGCAGATCCTCGAGGGCCGGCCACCCGAATTGGCCGATCTGGCGCACAGGCTGCGTGCGCTCATCGCCGAGCTGCATCCCGACGTCGTCGAGGTGCCCCGCACCGGTGAGGGCGTCGCCGCGTACGGCTGGGGCGAGAAGAAGATGAGCGAGTCCTACGCCTACCTCGCGCCCCAGCGGGCCTGGGTCAACCTCGGCTTCTACCACGGGGCGCTGCTCGACGATCCGGCCGGCATCATCGAGGGCACCGGTGCTCGCATCCGTCACGTCAAGGTGCGCCCCGACGCAGTCGACGAGGTCGCCCTCCGTGCGTTGCTCGAGAAGGCCCGGCAGGAGCGAGCGGAGGCGCTCGGGCGCTGACTGCCCGGCCCTTGCCCGGTCGTCAGCTCGCCTGGATGGCGTCGAGGACGTCGAGCTTGGTGGAGCGCTGCGCCGGGATCAGCGCGGCGATGAAACCGAGCCCGACGCCCAGGGCCAAGATGGCGCCCAGCAGCAGCGGCGGGAAGCTCACGTCAATGGCCGCGTCGGACAGGCGACCGATCGCGGTGATCAGCGCGAAGCCCGAGAACGTGCCGAGCAGCATCCCGCTGACGGTGCCGAGGGCGGCGATCAGCACCGACTCGATGCGCACCATGCGCCGGACCCGACGGTCGACCATCCCGACGATGCGGAGCAGGCCGAGCTCGCGTCGGCGTTCGAGGATCGACAGCGTCATCGTGTTGACGATGCCGATGAGCGCGACGATCACGCTCATCAACAGCAGGCCGTTGACGGCGTTGATGAGGAAGTCGAAGATCTGGCCGATGACGCGCCCGACCAGGTTGCCCTCCTGCACCGACACGTCGGGGCGCAGGTCGGTGACATCTGCGATGGCGTCCTCGACGTCGGTCTGTACGCCGGGTGCGGTCTTCACGAACGCGAACGTCGGCGCCGTGTCGCCGACGAAGGCATCGAAGGTCTCGGGCGCCACGATCGCCCCGGTGACCATGGCGTCGAGGGAGACCCCGATGACGCCGACCACCTCGAGCTCGGCGACGTCGCCGGCGCTGTCGGTGAAAACCGCTGTCGACCCGAGGCCGCCGCCACTTGCCACCTGGGTGCCGAGCAGAACGACGGTGCCGGGGCCGAGGTCGTCGTAGGAGCCCTCGTCGAGTTCGATGCCGGCGGCCTCGCGGAGCGCATCGAGGTCGCCCGTCGACAGCGACGTCGAGCCCGACGGCTCTCCGTCGACGGTCAGGGCGACGGTCTCGCGCCGGAAGGGGGTGACGAGCTCGACGCCGTCGACCGCCTCGATGTCGCCCACGAGGGTCTCGTCGATGGTGCCGCCGGTGCTCTCGATGGTGAAGTCCGCAGTGGACAGCTCGTTGATCTCGGCCACCGCGTAATCCTTGGCGCTGGTGCCCGCGACGCTGACGAAGGTCACGAGGAACACCCCGATGAGCAGCGCGTTCGATGTGGTCGCCGTCCGCGAGGGGTTGCGGGCGGTGTTGTCGGCGGCGAGGCGGCCCTCGAGCCCGAAGCGGCCCAGGACCGGGCCCAAAATCTTGCTGCCTGCCACGGCGATGAGGGGCCCGAGTGCGATGACGCCGACGAACAGCACCAGCGTCCCCAGCCCGATGATGAGCGCGGTGGGTCCGGCGAGCATCGCGACGATGCCCCCGACGGTCAGTACCGCCGCGGCGATGGAGCGTGCCCGCCCCACCCCGACGACGCCGGCGTCGGCCTGGCGCAACGCCTCGATCGGTTCGGCCTTGCCGGCACGACGGGCCGGCAACGTCGCCGAGACGAGGGTGACGACGGTGCCGAAGAGCATGGCCACCACGACGGTGTCGGTGCCGATCTCGATGCCGCTGCCGGGGAGTTCGACGCCGAAGCGGGCGAGGACCACCACCAGCGCGAAGGCCAGGCCGAATCCTGCGATGACGCCGAGGGCGGATCCGAGCAGGCCGATCAGCAGCGCTTCGGAGCGCAGGGACCGTCGGAGCTGTTTGGGGGTGGCGCCGATGGCGGCGAGCACGGCGAGCTCGCGAGTGCGTTGCGCCACGATCACGTTGAACGTGTTGTAGATGACGAACCCACCGACCAGCAGCGCGAGCGTGGCGAAGAACTGCAGCGCGCGTTCGAGCGCACGGCCGATGCCACCCACCTCGACGCGCAGGTCGGCCCGGAACTCGTCGCCGTCCTGCACGCGGAAGCCGGCGGGGACGAGCGGTTCGACGGCGGCCACCAGATCCTGGGGCTCGCCGTTGGCCCGCAGGTACACCGCGGCGAACTCCACCTGACCCCGGTTGAGCCACTCGAACGCGGTGGCCGCAGGGATCGACACGGTGCCGACGCCGTCCTGCGCGTCGGAATCGCCGAAGCCGGTGATGGCCGTGATCGTCACGTCTTGGGGCCCGGCCAGCGTCAGGAGGGTGGCTGCGTCGCCCAGGGTGAGATCGTGATCGTCGGCGAGGCCACGGTCGACGGCGATCTCCCCGGCTGCCGCGGGCGCGGTGCCGGCCTCGAGGTCGGTGGGATTGAGGTCGTCGTCTTCGATCCACAGCCGCCCGGTGGCGTTGTCGGCGAACACGTCGCCGTCGGGCGCGAGGAATGCCACGTCGCCGGTGAGGTCGCCGGCGACCGCCGCCGTCTCGTCGAGCGCCGCGATGGCATCGACGGCCTGGCCGCCGACGCGCAGGTCGAATGCGGCGTCGCTGGAGAAGTCGTCGCGGTCGTCGGGAATGAGCGCGGCGTCGACGGCGCCGTACTGGCGGTCGACGTCGCCCTCGAACGCCGAGATCACCCGGTCGGCGACGAACCCCGACGCCGAGAAGAACGCGACACCCGTGACGATGGCGAGAAGCGTGGCGATGTAGCGGCCGAGGTTGTACCGGACGCCTCGGAGACCGAGCTTGAACACCTCAGACCTCGAAGCGCTTCATGCGGTCCAGTACCCGATCGACGCTCGGGGCGGCCATCTCGTCGGTGATACGCCCGTCGGTGAGGAACAAGACGTTGTCGGCGAACGCTGCGGCGTGCGGGTCGTGGGTGACCATCACGATGGTCTGGCCGGTGTCGTCGACCATCGAGCGCATGAAGCCGAGGATCTCGGTGCCGGTGCGGGAGTCGAGGGCCCCGGTGGGTTCGTCGGCGAACACGATCTCGGGCCGTGACACGAGCGCCCGGGCCACGGCGACCCGCTGTTGCTGACCGCCCGACAGCTGGCCCGGCCGGTTCTGTAATCGGTCGCCCAGGCCGACGGTGCGCACGATCGAGTCGAACCAGTCGCGGTCGGGATCGCTGCCCGCCAGCGTCAACGGCAGGAGAATGTTCTCCTCGGCGGTGAGCGTCGGGATGAGGTTGTACTGCTGGAAGATGAACCCGAGCCGATCGCGTCGCAGCAGCGCGAGCTGGGTCTTGTCCATGTTGGTGATGGCGGTCTCGCCGATGTACGCCTGACCGGACGTGAGCCGGTCGAGTCCGGCGACACACTGCATCAAGGTGCTCTTGCCCGAACCCGATGGTCCCATGATCGCCGTGAACCGGCCGCTCGGGAACCCGACGGTGACGCCGGCCAGCGCGTGAACCGCAGCGTCGCCCTTGCCGTAGGTCTTGTGTGCCTCGACGGCACCCGCTGCCGCCACGGCCGTCCCCATGGTTGTCACTGCGCTCCGATTTCCGCCGCGTGTCCAGCGATCGTGACCGTAGTACAGGGCACCCGGGCCTCTGTCGATCAACCCGCACCGAGCCGGTCCCGTATCGTGCCGACGAACATCGTGGAGGGATCGCCATGACCGAACACCA
This sequence comes from Acidimicrobiales bacterium, assembly GCA_046290435.1. GTDB lineage: Bacteria > Actinomycetota > Acidimicrobiia > Acidimicrobiales > UBA8592 > CAVQUE01. The sequence goes on along the minus strand of JBKAGO010000068.1, from coordinate 97,746 downwards.
GCCGTCCATCGCGTCGCATGGGGAGCAGGCGCCCGCCGACGTTGCTCGCGATCTGGGCTGGCGGCGCATGCTGTACGAACGCTTCGGCCCTGCGCAGGTCGCCATGTCCACCGACGGTCGTGAGATCCACGCCATGGCGCCGATCGAGCTCGGGCTCGTGGTCGGTTCCTTCGCCGTCGTGGAGGCGCACGCGGACGCTGAGGACGTCGTGGTGCAGATCCGTTCGGCGCGCCTCGACGAGCGCCCGGGACCGGAGCTCCAGGTCGCGGCCGACCTGGACGTGGCCGGCGCACACGTCATCGCGGCGACGGCGCGGCCGCTGCTGCGCGTGGTCACGTGCTCGGGCGCCGTGTCGGGCACACTCGTCGGCGGCGGCTTCCGCCGCGCCGACGCCGTCGCCCCGTTCGGTGAACGCCGCATCCGCTGCGCCGACCACGACGAGATCGCCACGATCGCGAAAGGGCTGGCGCCGGCGCCGGCGATTCCGGTCGGGGTCCAGTCCGGCACCGAGGACGTCCCGGCGGTGGTCGCCGCCAAGGGCTTCTCCCGCCACACCTTCATGTGCGGCCAGAGCGGCGACGTGGGCGGAGCCGCCGCCGATCACCGGCTGACTGCTTCGCGGCGACGACCGGCGATCGGACCGACCCCATGGGCTCGAACCGACGGTGACGGCTGACCACCTTCGCCGCGATCGCTGCCGGAACGGGCGGTGGGACCATTGGATCCATGGCCCAAGACACCCTCACCCCCACCCCTCTCAGTGCCGAACTCGGCCCGGTGTCCTCCGCGATCGGCGAACGCCCGCCGTTCGGACCGATGCGGCGCCTCGACCACGACCAGCTCGTCGAAGAGCACCAACGCACCCTGTCGAGCCCCAGACGTCGCTACACGCTGAGCTCCAAGGCGCTGTTCTGGGTGATGGACCGCGTCTACGGCGAGGACCGGTCCCTCGAGAAGTTCCGTGTCCTGGAGTTGGTGGCCCGTGTGCCGTACCAGGCGTGGGAGAACGTCGCCTACGTCGCGGTCACCCACACCGCCAACGAGCCCGGGTTCGCCCGTCGGGTCTTCGACCGGGTGCGGATCGCCCGCTGGGAGCAGGACAACGAGCAGTGGCACCTGCTGATCCTCGAGGAACTGACCGCCGGCGGCGAGCGCCGGGGCTTCCTGCGTAGCCGGGTGATCCCCCAGCTCCTCGCCTTCGGCTACTACCAGCTGTCGTGGTTCCTCTATGCGCTGCGACCGGCACGCAGCTACCGCCTCAACGCCGACTTCGAGGACCACGCCGAGCACGAATACGCCCTGTTGGTGCAGGACCATCCCGAGTGGGAACACGTGCCCTACAGCGGCGAGTTCACCGCCGACTTCGGCGACTTCGACAGCCTGGCCGACCTGTTCCGCCAGATCAGCTTCGACGAGCGCCTCCACAAGCTCGAGAGCGAGCACATGATGGCCACCCCGCGCTTCCGCTGAGCGTCGAGCTCGGTTCCGCATGGCCTGGCAGCTGCCGACGGAAGTCCGGTTCAGGGCCGGCCGAGCCGGTTGGTGATTTTCGCTTGCCTCGATCTGGTGCCGGACCTCGACGGTCAGACGAGGTGGCTGGAGAGAACCTCGCTGTTCATCGAGTAGATGTGGGCCGCTCGGTCGACATCTTGGCGTGCGAGCGCGACGACCAGTGCGTCGACCACGACGAGGTGCGCGAGCCGGCTGACGGTGGGGAGCACCGGCTCGCTTTCCTGCAGGGCGAAGTTGACCGACAGGCCGCGAATACCGGCGACGAGGACGAGGTCGGCCTCACTGGCCAACGGTGACCTTCCATAGGAGGTGATCGCGATCCTGGTGGCACCGGACGCTCGTGCGGCGGTGGTCGCAGCGATGGTCTCTCGAGTCGAGCCGGTGTGGCTGATGCTCAAGCACACGTCGGTCGTGGTCAGTGCCCTCCCCGCGACGTGCTGTGCATGGGGGTCGGTGGGAGCGTCGACGGGTATGCCGAGGAGTCGGAAGCGGTAGGCGGCGTCCTGGACGACCGACGCGGAGGTGCCGGCTCCGAGGAACAGAACCCTGGTCGCGCCGGCCAGCGCGTCGACCGATTGCTCGAAGGTCTCGATGTCCACGGCGCTCAGGGCGTTGCGCATCAACTCCGGCGCCGTTTCGGTGACGAAACGCAGGACGTCGGTCGTCCCGCTGTCGGCCGAGAGGCCGCGCCGGAGGCTCTCGCTCGGTGGCGTGGCTTCTTGGGCGAGGGCGATCTTCAGGCTCTGGAAGCCAGAGAACCCGAGTCGCTGGCAGAGACGGACCACCGTCGACAGCGAGGTCGATGCGTCTTCTGCGAGCTCGGTGATCGACTGGTGCACCACCGTTGCCGGCTCGGCGAGGATCCGGTTGGCCACGCGTGCCTCACTCGGATTGAGCTCCGGGAGCGACGCGGCCAGTTTGCTGATCGTGGAACCCATTCGTCGTGATCTCCCGTCGCCGATGGTGTCCGGATCCTAGGGGCAGCGGTGTCGCCGTCGGGGGAGCACGAGGCGCGGAACATGGTTCCGGAAGTGTCTGTACACCGAGAGTTTCCCGAGCTTTCACCCCGACTGGCCAGCAACGGGTGGGCTCGTTCATAACCTCCGCTGGGAAATGATTTCCATAGACCCGTCTCGCCGGCCACCTCTTGGCCGTACCCACCCGTCCTCCAGCTGCATCGTCAGTGCCAGTGATTCCGGCGTCTCCGATGGTGGGTGCCGGATCGGCGGGCTGTTCGTCTCCTTCGGTGCCGACCCTCGCTCCGAACTGGTCGTTTCCTGGCGTGGCGACGGGGACCTGCTCGAGGTGATACCCGAGGCGGGCGACGGGTGGTGTCTCGCGCCTTGTGTCTCCACCGACACCGCGACAGGGGTGCGTCGCTGCCACGTGCGGGTCGTCGGTCTCGATCCCGGCTGCACCTACAGGCTCCGGATCGCCGACGATCGGGCTGGGGTGCGTTCGAGGGAGTGCGTGGTGGCCACCGCTCCCGAGGGACGGACCTCCTTCCGGTTCAGCGCGTTCGGCGACCATGGCGTCACCGCCGAGGCGCACAGCGCGGCGGCCCTGGTCGCCGCCGTTCGGCCGGCGTTTCATCTCCACCCGGGCGACCTCGCCTACGCCAACGTCGACGGACACGAGCAGAGCAGGGTCGACCCCGATGCGTGGTGGCGATGGGTGGATCTCGTCACCGGTGCGGCGCCGGGGGTGCCGTGGCTGGCGGTACCCGGGAACCACGACACCGATGGTCGCCGCGTGCAGCGCCTCGATGCCCCCGACGGCTGCGGCCGCGTAGCGGAGCCGGACCCGGCCTACGACGGGTTCCGGGGATGGGTGCCGCATCCGCGTTCGGGGCCGCCCGGGGTCGATGGGGCGTTTCGGTTCAGGTTCGCCAGCTTGGGCGTGGTCGGCCTCGACGGGAACCTGGTGAGCTCGGAGTATCGACGGACTGGAGCCGTCGAGCCCGATGCCCAGACGCCGTGGTTGGACGAAACCCTCGCCGACTTCCGCCGTGACCCGGCGATCGACCTGATCGTGGTGATGGTGCACCACTGCGCCTTCGCTACGGACCGGATGCACGGTTCCGATGGCGGCGTTCGCTCGCTCTGGTCGCCTCTGTTCGATCGGCACGCCGTCGACCTCGTGCTGAGCGGCCACAACCACGGTTACGAGCGGACCGACCCGGTCGACCACACCGGTTGCGTGCGAGATGGTGCGCCGGTCTATGTGACCGTCGGATGCGGTGGGCAGGTCCCGACCCGCGTCGATCGAGGTCGTCATCCCTATCAGCCCGATGCCAGCACGCTGTGGACCGATGACGGGCCGATCGACGAGCGGGCGCAGTGGTCGGTGGTGCGGCGGGCGGTCGACGCGGTGTTCGTGGCCGATGTCGAGGTCGACCGATCCGGCTCGACACTTGCGTGTCGGGTGACGGACCTCGACGGCGGGCTCGTCGATCACTTCGACATCCGCTCGCGGCGCTGAGTCGCTTTCGTGGCGAGCCAGACGCGCGGTACCCGCCGATGGTTCGTCCTCACGGGGGTCCTGGTCGGGTCGTTCGCGGTCTCGGCAGCCGACATCGAGGTCGCATCCGGACTCGACCGGGACGTCTTCGGGGCCGTCATGGCGGTGGGCCTGCTCTGTGGTGCGGCGGCGAATGTCATCGCCGGCCGGCAGTGTGCGCGGGTGGGGCTCCCGGTGGTCGCGCGTCGTTGGGGAGTCGCGTGGGCCCTCGCGCTCGCCGTCGCCGCATCGTTCGGTGCCACGCCGCTGGTTGCCGTTGCCGTCGTGGTCGTCTGGGCGACCACCGCGGGCGTCGACATCACCATGAACATCTCGGCGACGACGGCGTTGGGAGGGCGTCCCGGGCGACTTCTGGTGTTCAACACGTGGTTCAACGGCGGAGCCGTCCTCGGAGCGCTGTCCACCGCAGTCGCCGCGTCGTTGGGCGGATCATGGCGGGTGGTCTGGGCGTCGGTCGCGGTACTCGCTCTGTGGGCCGCCTCCCGCTCGTTCGATACGGCGCCACCCGTGCTGTCGGCACGCAGTGCGAGGGCAGGTGACCGCCCGGTGCGGCATGTGAGGGTCATCGGCCCCGTGGTCTTGCTCGCGGCGGGCCTGTTCGGGAGCGGGGCGGTGGGGGCGGGGCTCGATGTGTGGGGTGTGGTCTACCTCCGTCAGGATCTCGGAGCGTCCCTTGCCGGAGGCGCACTCGCCGTGGTGGCGGGCCAGTCGGTAGCGATCGTCGCCCGCCTCGGAGCGGGACTCGTCGCAGCCGGCTCGGGGGTCCGGACGGCGCTCGCCGCCACGGGATTCGCGGTCGTGGCCGGCGTGGTGCTCCTGACCTCTGCAGGGACTGCGCCGATGGCTGCGCTCGGTCTCGCGATGACGATGGGCGTGCTCAGCTGCGCCTGGCCGCTCACGCTGCTCCAGGTGGCGTCGGTGAGTGCGCAGCCAGCGCGGGCCCTCGGGGTGGTCTCGGCTGCAGGCCAGATCGGTCGCGTCATCGGTCCGTTCGCGGTTGCAGCCGTCGCACAGCGCACTGATCTCGTCGCCGGGCTGCGCGTGCTCCTCGTCGGCGGGGCCGTGATGCTCGCCGGCGCCATCCTCAGCCCGGCTGGAACAGATCGGCGAGAGAAGGAAAATACTTCTGTCCACTCGATGTCGCCGCCGGACGCCCCGAAACCCTGATTGTGTTGGAGGTTAAGGCTTCGTTCACGCGCTCTCCACGTCGATGAAAGATGTGCTCCCTACCTTCATGGCAGCAATACGGAAATCATTTCGATCTCCATGGAGGTGCAAGGGTGGCGACAACAGTCGAGGTGGTGCGAGGACGGGACGGCCACCCGCTCGCTGGTGTCGACGTGTCCGATGGCCGACGGATCGTGTCGACCGACGGCCGTGGTACCGCAGAGCTCCCGGGAGACCGTCCACTGGTGTTCGTGCACCGGCCGAGCGGCTGGTCGTGTGATCGCTGGTGGCATCGCTCCGGCCGGCCTCAGCGCCTCGTGTTCGAGCTCGAGGAGATCCCGCAGCCGTCGATCGTTCGCTTCGCCCACATCACCGACCTCCACCTGTCCGAAGCCGTCGACGTCGCCAGGACGAAGATCGCAACGCTGCGCCGCCCGTCCCCCGGCCAGCGCAACCCCGACAATGAAGCAGCCGCCATGCGCGAACTGGCTTCCGTCGAGGAGATCGAAGCGCTTCTCGCCGAACTGTCGGCCGGCGAACCGGGCATCGACTTCATCGTTGCGACCGGCGATCTCACCGACCGGAGCACCGAGTGGGAGCTCGCCACCTACGCCCGTCTCGCTGCCGGCTGTCGAGTCGCAGTGCATTCGATCCCGGGCAACCATGACCTGCTCGGCGCCGGCGGCGATCACGGCCGGCTGAACTCGGCGACCTATGAGCATCACCTCGGCCCACGGTGGTACTCGTTCGATCACGGCGCTCTCCACATCGTCGCGATCGACAGTTCGGAGTGGCGTTGGGGCGACGACAACGATGCCCAGCGTGAGTGGTTGGCTGCCGACCTCGCCCGCCATCGAGGCCGTCCGCTGATCGTGCTCACCCACGACCAGCTCGACGAGACCTTCTACGGCCAGTTCCCAGATCCGCCCGTGGCCACCTTCTCCGGGCACTGGCACACCAGCCGTGTGGTGCGCGATCCGGCGGGGACCACCCACGTCAACTCCGGCACACCGTTCATGGGCGGCCTGGACTGGTCGCCCCCGCACCACCGGATCGTCGTCTGGGACGGCGACACGCTCGCGGTGACGGCCGTCGCCCGGGCCGGCTCGGAAGATCCGGTCGCCTCGTCACCGCCGCCCTGGTTCGGGTTCGGTTCGGGCCACGAGCCCGGCCCCGGCGAGCTGACGTCGGGAACGAGATGGGTGCATCGAACGCCCGGCACGACCTATCGCCTCCCGGTCGTGACCCATGACGGCGTCGCCATCGCAGCGTCGCGTGACGACGACCGGGCCGAAGGGTGGGTCGATGCGATCGACATCGCCGGCGGCGAGTTGCGGTGGCGCTTCTGTGTCCCCGAGCCGATCAAGGCCCCGCCGCTGATCATCGACGGGCTCGTCGTCGTTGTGACCGTCGCAGGTCGTGTCGTGGCGATCGAAACCGCAGATGGGTCGCAGCGGTGGCAGAGCCTGCCGGTGTCGTGGTTGCGTCACTGGTGTGTTCTGCGGCCGGTGACCGACGGTGACACCGTCGCAGTGGGCGACGTCGCCGGCTACCGCGGCCTCGGACTCGCCGATGGCGAGCAGCGATGGAATCGGACCGATCTGGGCGCCCACATCAATCATGTGGCGTACGCACAGCCCGTCGTCGTCGACGGCGCCGCGATCCTCGGCTTCTGGCCCCAGGGCCCGGGGCTCCAAGCGGTCGAGCTCGCCGACGGATCGAGTCGATGGCCGTGCGCTTCGCCGAGAGACGCCTATCGCGACGCCGGATGGGGTGAACACATGGGTCAGGCCGCATCGAGCGGATTGTGCGCCGACCCCGGCCATCCGAGCGTCTACACCGCCTGCAGCAACGGCGACCTCGTTCGGGTCGATGCCGGTGACGGATCGGTGATGTGGCGCTCGCCCATCGGCGGTCTGTTCCAGACCGCCGAGCCGGTCGTCGCCGACGATGTGGTCATCGTCGCCGCGCACGGACGTGGCGTCCATGCGGTCGATCGATGCTCGGGCGCTGTCCGCTGGGTTCACGAGGTCACCTCGCCCGCGGGTCCGGCGCTCGCCCCCTACTGGCGCCACGGGCGAGCGCTGCATGCCGGCGCCACCGTCGTCGGCGAACGGGTGCTGGTGCCGCTCCGTGACGGTCGGGTCCAGATGGTGTCGATCGCCGACGGCCACCTGATCGGCTCCGTCGAGCTCGGCGTCGAGGTGACCGAACCGCTCACCTTCGTGGACGGTGGCGTACTCGTGTCGGGGATCGACGGATCCATCCGCCTGCTCGACGAGACCGCAGCACTGCTCGGTTCCCCGGGGGCCACGCCATGACCGCCCTCCAGGACTCCGAACAGGTCGGTGGCATCGGGGACGCCGTCGATCCCGTGCCCCGGGCACCGCTCCCCGAACCCCGCCCGCGGCGGCGCCTCGACCCCCGATGGCACCCCCTGGTACTGCTCTCGCCGGCGCTCGCTCTGATCGTGGTGTTCACCGTGCTGCCGGCCATCGCCGTGTTCGTGCTCTCGTTCACCAACTGGGACTTCCTCTTCGGCACGACCGACTGGGTCGGCCTCGAGAACTTCCGGCGGGTACTCCCGAACCCGGAGCTGAGCCGAGCGATCAAGAACACCTTCATCTACACCGCGATCACCGTGCCGACCTCGGTGGTGCTCGGGCTCCTCGTCGCACTCGGGATCCACTCCCTCACCCGCGGCAAGGGCTGGTGGCGGGCTCTCTACTTCCTGCCCGTGGTGTCGACCCTGGTCGCATCGTCGGTGGCATGGCGGTGGCTGTTCTTCCCTCGCACCGGCCTGGTCGACTCGACCATCGGCGAGGTCACCGGTTGGACGGGGTGGCTCAACTCGCTCGATCTGGCGCTCCCCGCCACAGCAGTTGTCGGCATCTGGGCGATGGTCGGCTACAACGCCGTGCTGTTCCTCGCCGGGCTCGCCGGCGTTCCGGCGCATCTCCACGAGGCCGCCAAGCTCGATGGCGCCTCGGCGTGGTCTCGTTTCTGGCATGTCACGTGGCCGGCGCTCGGCCCCGCCACGTTGTTCGTGCTGGTGATCAACCTCACGTTCTCGCTGCAGGCGTTCGAGACCATCATCGTCCTCACCCAGGGCGGGCCGCTCGGACACACCGAAACGCTGCTGTTCGTCCTGTGGCGTCGTGGTATCGACTTCCTCGACATCGGCGGAGGTTCGGTCGTCGCGCTGGTTCTGCTCGTGATCGTGCTCGCCGCCACCTTCGTCCAGATGCGTACCTTCGGGCGCCGCCTCGAGGAGGCCGGATCGCGATGAGCCTCCCCGACGACGACCTCGACGTCGACATCAAAGCACCGCGGAGGATCTGGAGTCAGCTGGCCGTGCACTCGGCGCTGGCGGCCGGGGCCGTGTTCATCCTGGCTCCGTTCGTACTGATGCTCGCGACCTCGTTCAAGCCCGACGACGAGGTATTCGCCGGTGGACTCCTGCCGCAGAACCCGACGCTCGATCAGTACCGGTTCGTGTGGGGTCGCCTCGACTTCCTCCACTACTACCGCAACGGAATCATCGTCACCGGCTCGATCCTGCTGCTGCAGCTCGCAGTGTGCATCCCGGCGGCGTTCGCCCTGGCCCGTCTGCGGTTCCGTGGCTCTTCGCTCGGCCTGTGGGTGGTGCTCGGCGCGCTCATGATCCCGGGACAGCTGGTCGCCCTGCCGATCTACCTGTTCTTCAACCGGATCGGGATCCTCAACACCCACGTGAGCCTGGTGCTGCCGTTCATCGGCTCGGCGTTCGGGATCTTCCTCTTCCGCCAGTTCTTCCTGACGATCCCCGGCGATGTCATCGACGCCGCCCGGATGGACGGTGCCGGCATCGCGACGATCGTCTGGCGGGTCGCAGTGCCGCTCGCTCGCCCTGCGATCGTGGCGTTCGGCATCTTCAGCGTCGTCAACCACTGGAACAGCTTCTTCTGGCCGTTCTTCGTGCTCACCGACGACAGCGCGGCGACCGTGCCCTGGGCGCTCGCAACGTTCTCGTTCGACAACAACCGGCTCTATGCGGCCGAACAGGCCGCGTCGGTGCTCGCCATCGCCCCGATGCTCATCGGCTTCCTGCTCGCCTCGCGCTCGATCGTCGAGGGCGTGTCGCTCACCGGCAACAACGGTTGACGCGAGTCGCCGTGTCACTGATCCACCGAACACCCAACGACCACATGAGGAGAACCACGATGCGTCTCACCACCAAGCGATGGATCCGGCTGCTTGCCGGACTCGTCGTCGCCGGACTCATCGCCGCGGCATGCGGCGGTGACGATGCCGACGACGCGACTGCGACGGCACAGCCGACCACGGCCGATACGGAATCGGCATCGCCCCCGGAAGAGTCGGACGAATCCGATGACAGCGACGCGTCGGCCGACGACGCCACGACAACCCCCGCCGCAGCGGCCGACGACGAAGCTTCCGGCTTCACCGGAACGATCCGGGTGATCTACGTCTCGCCGGACTTCCTCGGCGTGCCGATCGAGGAGGACCTCGAAGAGCTGCGCCAGCAGGTCCCCTTCGAGATCGAGACCCGCCAGGTCAACGGCTGGTACGGGGATCTCGCGCAGGCTGTCCAGCGCGAGATCGCCGCAGGCGATGTGTCCGATGTCGCGATGATGGGCCTGTCGAACCTCCGTCAGTTCGTCGAGGCCGGCCGGGTCACGCCGGTCACCGATCTCTTCGCTGCCGAGGGCTCCGAGTTCGCCGCCCAGTACGACTCGGCCTTCCTCGACCTGATGTCGGCCGACGGTGAGCTCTACGGGATGGGCTACGCCTATTCGAACGCGGTCATGTACTACAACAAGGACCTGTTCGAGGCAGCGGGTCTCGACCCGGAGAGCCCGCCCGAGACCTGGAGCGAGGTGGTCGAGGCCGCTCGTACCATCCGTGCCGAACTGGGTGAGGACATCGTCCCGATCACCTATCCGACCGGTGGCGACAACTGGATGTTCCAGACGAACCTCGCGTCCAACGGTGGCTCGATCATGAACGCCGACGAGACCGAGTTCACCTTCAACGACGAGGCTGCCGTGGCGACGGTCGACTTCTGGCGGGGCCTCGTCGAGGAGGGTCTCATGCCCGTCGAGGGCTACGACGAGATGTCCGAGCGCTTCTTCGCCGGCCAGCAGGCGATGATCCTGCACACGATCGGTGCCTTCGGTCGGGTCGACTCCAACGTCGGCGATCGCTTCGATTGGGGCACCGGATTGTTCCCCATCCCCGACGATGGCAGTCGACAGCTCGCAGTCGGAGGCAGCGGCTTCTCGATCATGACCGACGACCCCGAGCGCATCGAGGCCGCCTGGACGGTCCTGCGCCACCTCGCCGGTCCCGAGGCCCAGGCCAACCAGGCGGTGTCGCTCGGCTACATGGCGACCAACGTCGCAGTCGCAGAGACCAGCAACGCCGATCAGCCCTGGGGATTGCGCGAGTACCTCGATGAGGAACCCCGCCGCCAGATTGCCTACATCCAGGCCTCGGACTCGATTCCCTGGTACTCGGCGCCGCGCAACAACGTCGAGATCGACCAGATCATCGTCGATGCCGTCGACGCGGCCCTCCGTGGCACCGGGGACACCTCCGAGATCCTCGACGACGCGGTCGCCCGCGCCAACGAGTTGCGCTGACGACCAATCGTCCAGCAGCACCAACCGTCCGCCGAGCAACTCACCGGAGGGGCCGACCGCCGATGGTCGTCCTCTCCGGTGCCCCAGGAGTCGCAATGTCCACCGAGCACGACCGCACAGCAGGCGCCGTCACGGTACGGCGCATCACGAAGCGCTTTCCCAACGGCACCGAAGCCCTGCGCGGACTCGACGTCGACTGTTCGCCAGGAGAGGTGCTCGTGCTCCTCGGACCTTCGGGTTGTGGCAAGACAACATTGCTGCGCTGCATCGCCGGGTTGGAACATCCGACCAGAGGACGGATCGAGGTGGACGGCCAAGATGTCACCACCCGGCCCCCGCAGAGTCGCGGGGTCGCGCTCGTCTTCCAGAACTACGCGCTGTACCCCGACAAGACCGTCGCGGACAACATCGGCTTCCCGCTCCGCATGGCGCGTGTCCCCAAGCCGCAGCGGCGGAGGCGGGTCGAGGAGGTGGCGAAGCTCCTCCAGATCGACGAATTGCTGGATCGCAAGCCGTCGCAGCTCTCGGGTGGGCAGAAGCAGCGCGTCGGCATCGGTCGCGCCCTCGCCCGAGCTCCGAAGGTGCTCCTGATGGACGAACCCCTCTCGAACCTCGATGCCAAGCTCCGGGTCCAGATGCGCGCCGAGGTAGCCAACCTCCAACGCGAGCTCGGCACCACCATCGTCTACGTCACCCACGATCAGACCGAGGCGCTCACGCTGGGCCACCGGATCTGCGTCATGCGTGCCGGTGTGATCGAACAGATCGACACGCCCGAGGTGGTGTTCGAGCATCCGTCCACAGCATTCGTCGCCGACTTCCTCGGTGGCATGAACCTCGTCGGCGGTGTGATCGAAGACCATCACCTCGTGACCTCGACCGGCGCCCGTCTGGCTCTCCCCGGGCGCCTCGCGACGGTGCCCGTCGGCCGCGGCGCCGAGGTACTCGTGGGGTTTCGTCCCGAGGACGTCCACATCGGGGTGGGCGATACGGGCACGCTCCGGTTCGAAGGGTCTCTCGGGCTCGTCGAGTTGCTCGGTCGTGAGCGTCTCGCGCATGTCGACATCGGTGGCCACATCGTCCGCGCCCGGCTGAACGGCGCGAGCGATCTGGTGGGCCGGCTCGACGCCCACGTCGGTGCCGGCGACCTTCACCTGTTCTGCCCGACCTCGGGCGAGCGGCTGTCGAGCGATGCCGGCCATCCGGGCGATCGGGAAGCGGTCGAGCTGGCACCGGCGCTTCCCGGACACACGGGTTGAGCTTGCCGGCTCCCTGCGGCGTCATCGACGGCCAGCAGCCGACGTCGGCCTTCCACGACGAGCACATGAAGGCCACCCCGCGCTTCCGCTGAGGGAGCCGTTCTGCGCAGCGCTCCCGTCGGGTCGGTTCCCGGCAAGCGATCTCGCGCTGACTGGACGGCATCGTCACGGTAATCGACCATGGTGCCATTGTCTGACTAAGGTCAGGCAATGGATCCTGTGGCAACGATTCGTCGCTTCAACCGCACGTTCACGCCGAGGATCGGAGCGTTCGACGATTCGTTCCTCGGATCCGGGCTGCCGCTGGCTGCGGCCCGCCTGCTGTTCGAGGTCGGACCCGACGGAGCCGTGGTGCGCGATCTGCGGACCCGGCTCGGCGTCGACTCCGGCTACCTCAGTCGTCTCCTCCGTCACCTCGAGGAGCACGGCCTGGTGTCGGTGGTCGACGATCCCGCCGATCGACGGCGACGTCTGTGTCGCCTCACGCCGCGAGGCGAGCGTCGATGGCAGGAGCTCGACGGGCGCTCCGACGAGGTCGTTGCGGACCTGCTCGGTCCGCTGACGCCGAGCCAACGCCGGCGGCTCGTGGAAGCCCTGGCGACGGCCGAACTCCTGATCCGAGCGTCGACCGTCGCGTTCGAGGAGGTGGACCCCAACGGTGCCGAGGCGACAACGGCCCTGACGGTGTACTTCGACGAGCTCGAGGAGCGCTTCCCCGACGGTTTCGACCGCAGCGACGCCCTCGGCGAGGGAGCCTCGAGCATGAGTGCGCCGCGGGGCGTGTTCCTCGTCGCGAAAGCCGCAGATGGCACGACGGTCGGATGCGGCGGTGTGCAGCCCTCTGGCGACACGACGGCGGAGGTGAAGCGCATGTGGGTCGACGCCGATTGGCGGGGCGCAGGACTCGGGCGACGCCTCCTGGGCGAGCTCGAGCAGGCGTGCGTCGCACGGGGCTACACGCAGGTCGTGTTGGACACCAACGCCACGCTCACGGAGGCGATCGCGATGTACGAGTCAGCCGGCTATCACCCGATCGAGCAGTACAACGACAATCCCTACGCGCAGCGATGGTTCGCCAAGGCGTTGACCGTCGCAGCCCCGGGGAGCAGCTGACCCACCCCGTTACGTCGTGGGCCCGTGTTGCGTTTTCGTAGCGCGCCGTCTGAAAGCATCCGACTCGCTCGGGTGGCGGCCGCAGCTGCGGGGTCGGCGGCGGGAGCCGACCCCGCGCTCTGCGCGAGGAGTCACGTCCGGGCTCCCGGGGTGTTCGAGCGCTACGATCCGCACGGCGCGTGCCGGGTGATCTCCCGGCAAGAAGGACGGTGTGGCCGGCAGCCGCCTCGGAGTGGTTCGCGTCGGTGCGAGACCGGGCGGCAGCGGATTGGTGTGGCGAGTGGACAGCAAGGCGGCATCGTCGGGGTTGCGGGTCCGTGTCCTCGGCTCGGTGGCGGTGCGTATCGACAACCAGTGGGTCGAACTCGTCGGGTCGATGGCCGAGGCGTTGACGGTGCTGGTCCTGGCCGGCAGCGGCGGAGTGACCAGAAGCGAGGCAGCCGATGCGTTCTGGGGTATCGAGCGGGATCCGTCGACGACCTCTTCGGTTCGGACCCGGTTCACCCGTTTGCGCAGCGTGCTCGGCGATGGTCTGCTGGGACGCAGCGCAGGCGGCTATCGGCTCGACGTGGCTCCATCTGAGGTCGACCGGTGGTTGCTCGATCGAAGCACCTCGGGGCCGGAGCTCCCCGATGCTCCGCTGCTGACGTCGCTGCTGCGTGGTGAGCTCTTTCGATGGGACCGTGGCGGCGATCTGCTGGATCGTGAGGAGCGTCGCATCGCCGTCGAGCGATGCCAGCTGATCGGCCGTCTCTCCGCACAGCGGCCCGATCTGCTGACACCGGCGACGTTGCAGTGCTGCGTCGAGCTCCACCAGGCCGATCCCTTCGACGAGCAGCTCCTGGCGACGGTCGTCGACGCCCACCTGGCAGCGGGAGCCCGGCGCGATGCCCGGGCTCTCATTCACGATGCGCAGCAGTTCCTCGATCGTGAGCTGCCGGGGAGGGCCATGGTGTTGCGTGCCGACCATGCAACGCTCCTGACCGAGGGCCCGCTCGAGTCCCCGGGAGCCGACCGCGCGGGTGGCAGTCTCCTGCCGTCGCTGCTGCGGCGCCAGCTCGACCATCGGATCGTCGGACGGGGCGACGAGGTGCAGGCGATCCTCGCGGGCATCGAGTCCGACGGGGTCGCGATGGTGCTCGGCGAAGCCGGCTCGGGGAAGACCCGCCTGCTCGCCGAGATCGCCGCGCTGCTCGATGCCCGAGGCTGTGCAGTGACCTATCTGATGGGCGTGGAGCACGCACCCTCGACCTATGGGCCTTTCACGACCGCATTGCCGGCCTTCGCGGGTGCACTCGCGGACCTGCTGACGTCGCCGGACGATCTCACTGCCCGGGCGCGGTGTTGGTCGGCGGTGGTGTCGGTCGTGCGAGAGCAGTCGTCGGGACGCCCGCCGGTGGTGATCGTCGACGATGCCCAGTGGCTCGACAGCTCGTCGGCGATGCTCGTCGACCATCTGGTGCGGGCCGCATCTCAGAGCGGGATCTCGGTGCTCGTTGCCGGTCGTAGCGAGACCGACGATGACGGATGGGTGCAGCTCCGCTCGGCGATGCAGCGCTACTGCGTCGCTGTGATCGATGTGCCGCCCCTCGACGACGACGCACTCGAGGAGCTCGTCGGGGAGCTCCAGCCGGCCAGCCCGTCGTCGATGCGGCGGGCCTTCGCCGCCGAACTCGTGACCCTGACCGGTGGCCTACCCGCGATAGCGCGGCTCGTCATCGAGCACGCCGATCCGGCGACGCTGCGTCGACGCACAGTCGGTGACTCGGGAGTGCTCGATGCGCACCTGGGGAACCTGAGCCGAAGCGCCCGGCGCGTCGGCGCCGCTGCCGCGGTGCTCGGCGATCGCTTCACGTTGGCCGATCTCGAGCGGCTCCTCGACGGAGAGGAGGCCGACATCGCGGCAGCGGTGGACGAGCTGTTCGACGAGCGCCTCGTGCGAGACGACGAGAACGGTCTGTTGACGTTTCGGCATGTGCTCGTCCGTGATGCGTTCATCGGCTTGCTCCCGGCACAGCGACGCAGCCGTCTGCACCTGCGGGCCGCGTCGTCGGCTATCGATCAGCACCACCGGGCCCGGCACCTGCATCGTGCGCTCCCCCTCGTGGAAGCGGGCGAGGTGATCGAGGCGCTCGTGGCCTCGGCCGCTGCGCATTACGACAAGGGCGGCTACCGCGAAGCGGCAGAGGACCTGCACCGGGTATCGGAGCTCGGCGGCGGCGAGCTCGCACCTGAAGTCCTGGCGCTCCACGCCGCGGCCATCGACCGCTCCGGTGGCGACGGCCACCCGTTCCGGCGCCGAGCGTTCGATGCGTATCGCTCGGCGGGCAACTGGTCCGATGCGCTCGGGGCGGCCCTCAGCGGGCTGCCCGAATCCGAGGCCTTCTCGGGCGACGCAGAACGTGTCGCGCTTCTCGGCGCCATCGATCCCGACGGACTCTCGGCCGACGAGCGCTACGAACACGCCATGGCCCTGGCCCGCCAACTCGAACTGCTGGGCCGGAGTGGCTCCGCCACGAAATGGGCCCTCATCGGGTCGCAACTCGCCGACACGCCCGAACGCCGCGCCGACGCCGCGGCCCTGCAACGCCTCGTCGGCTACGGAACGACCGACCCCGCCGAGCGGCTGCGGCTCCTCGGCGACAGCAGCGCCGGGGCCGATCCGCTCAGGAGAGCCGAACTCGATCAGCTCCGGGCCATCGACCTCCTGTCGATCGGCGACACCGCCGCCGCCGAGCTGGCGAATGCGCAGGCGACCGACCTCCTCGCCGACCGGATCAGTCCACTCCTGCAGTGGCGTGGGTATGTCATCGCCTCGACCATCGCCTGGAGTCGCGGCGATTCGACCACAGCTGTCGAGCTGTCGAACGAGGCCTTCGCGTTCGGGCATCGCTTCGGCCTGCGCGACACCACCGCGGCGTGGATGGCTCAGCAGTGGGCACGGGCATGGGCTCTCGATGTCCACGGTGGGTTGGCCGCCGCCATGGACGATGCTGCGCCGGACGTCTCGGCGTCGCTGCTCGCTCGGGTCGCTGCGTGTGTGAGTGTTCACCGCGCTGCCGCCGCCGGCAGCGACGAGCGAGCGGCCGCCGCAGCCACTGCCGCTGAGCTCGCGCAGGAGGCCATGGAGGCGCCTGCGTACCTGAGCGTGGCCGCTGCGCACCTGCTCGCCGCAGCGATCGACCACAGCGACCGGACCCTCGCCGACGAGCTCACGACATTCCTCGGACCCCAGAGCGGCAGCTTCCTGGTGTTCGGCGCCGGCGTCGCCAACCTCGGCCCGGTCGATCTCGCCCTCGGAGATCTGGCCGAGGGACCAGCACGCGACGCCCACTACCGCCGGGCGCTCGACCTGGCCGACACGTCGGACTGCCCGGCGTGGCGCTCCGCCATCCGCATCCAGCTCGCACGTCGAACCAACAGCTCCTGACCCCGCGGCGGACGGGTGGTTCGACCGCTCGTTTGCTGCGATACGGCGGCGGGTACTGCGTAGGCAGGGATGGAGGGATGGAGGTCTCACCGTGAAAGAGAGCTTCCGGATCGGGCGCGTCTCGGGCATCGCGATCGGCGTCAACTGGAGCATCATCGCGATCTTCGTGCTGATCGCCGTCAGCCTTGCGGCGGGCCGGTTCCCCGATGTCTACCCGGACCAGTCGCCCCTCGCGTACGCCATCGCCGGCCTCGTGACGGCGGTGTTGTTCTTCGCATCGGTCCTCGCCCACGAGATCAGCCATGCGCTCGTCGCGCAGCGCAACGGCATCGAGGTCGACGGCATCGTGCTGTGGCTGCTCGGCGGTGTCGCCCGACTGCGAGGCGATGCCGACTCGCCGGGCGTGGCGTTTCGCATCAGCGTGATCGGACCGGTCGTCAGCTTCGTGCTCGGCATCGCGTTCCTCGGCGTCGCAGCAGTGCTCGACCAGGCCGGCACCACCGGCCTCGTCGTCGAGTCGGCGCTCTGGCTCGGTGCGATCAACATCGTGCTCGCCGTGTTCAACCTGTTCCCCGGCGCTCCGCTCGACGGCGGCCGGGTCCTGCGGTCGATCCTGTGGAAGTTCTCCGGCGACAAGCAGCGCTCGTGGGTGCAGGCCGCCAAGGCCGGCCAGGTCGTGGGGTTCGTCGTGATCGGCCTGGGCATCCTGCAGTTCGCTGCCATCGGCGTCGGCGGCCTGTGGCTGATGCTCATCGGCTGGTTCCTGGTGATGGCCGCCCGCGCCGAGCAGGCACACGCCGAGCTGCAGAGCCGCCTCGGCGATCGACGCGTCGCCGAGTTCATGAGCGCCGACCCTGTCACGGCGCCGGGCGACATCAGCGTCGACGAGTTCCTCGATCGCTACGTGTTCCGCCACAACTTCTCGAGCTTCCCCATCACCGACGACGGGGGCCCTCCGATCGGTCTGGCAACGGTCAAGAGCGTCAGACACGTACCGGTCGGCAGCCGCAGCACCATGCGGCTGCGCGAGCTGGCCACGCCCATCGACGAAGTCACCACCGCCGGTCCCGACGACCCGATCAGCGATGTCCTCGACGGTCTCGGCGACGGCGCGGGTGGCCGGATCCTGGTGACGTCGGGGTCACGGCTCGTGGGCATCGTCTCGCCGGCCGACATCATGCGTGTGGCCGAGGTGTCGGACCTGCTCGGCGATCGCAGCGGTCGTCCCCGCCCGGATCTGCGCGGACGGGCCGACCTTCCGCCACTGCCACCATCGCCCCGGTCGCCGGCCCATGCCGCACCGAACGCTTCCGAACGGCGCGTTCCTCCGCCGCCGAGGTGACAGCCCTGCGTCGTCCCGCCGAGGTCCGTGGGCGACAGCTGTGCGGCGAATTGCATCGCGGTGACGAGCTGAAGTGCCGCAGGCCGTTTCGGTCTCGCCCGGACGACGATCGGCGGGCGTCTACCGACCCATGACGACCGCTCAGTCGCCGAACCCGGGCCACTCAATTCCCGGTCGCGCACCAACCGCCAGGAGCCACAGCCGCTCGGGGAGCTGTCCGTCTCTGCGGATGCGCAGACCCTCGACGTCGAACCTGCTGCCGGGCTCGGGCGCCGCCGCAGCCGTCGTACACTGTGCCGGTTCGACCGTGAACCCGAAACAGCGGACGCGGCGATGTCGGTGTTCGCCGGGGCGCAACACGATCGTGTCGTTGCCGCCACGCGAATACAGGAAGTTGCCCCAGGCGTTGACGAGCATCACGTCGTCGCCTTCACCGCCGAACATGACGTTGTTCGAGAAGCCGCTGATGAAGCAGTCGTTCCCGCCCATCCCGTACATCACGTTCACGGTTCCGTTATCGCCGAAGAACACGTCGTTGCCGGGCGTGCCCACCATCGTGCGCGTATCCCCAGGCCCAGGGTTGCGTGGGTAGACGAACGTCGGGTCGTCGCCGACGTGGGCGCACTCGTCGGGGATGTCGCACCTGTCGCCGACACCGTCGCCGTCCCTGTCCATCTGCACGCGGTTCTTCACGTCGGGGCAGTTGTCGACCTCGTCGGCGATGCGGTCGCCGTCGCGGTCGGCGATCGGCTGCTGCTCCCCCGGGGCGGCGTCGTCGCCGGCATCGGGGTCCTGCGGGTCGGGTTCGAGCTCCGGGAGCGGCTCGGGCTCGGGTTCGACGACCGGCGTCGGTTCGGGGGTGGGTTCGACGACCGGCGCCGGCTCGGGTTTCGGGTCGGCGGGCGGCTCCGCAGCTCTGGCGTCGCCCGCGTCAGGCGCGCACCGGTCGCCGATGCCGTCACCGTTGCGGTCGCGCTGGCCGGGGTTGACGACATCGGGGCAGTTGTCCTCGCGGTTGCGAACCCCGTCGCCGTCGCGGTCGCGGGCACGGCGGGGCTCCGTGGCTGCGGCCTCGTCCTGAGCGCCCGCGGCCTCATCCGTCGCCGCCTCACCCGAGGCAACTCCGTCCTCGTCTCGCATCGCGAGCGACTCCGGCGCAGTCTCCGCCGGGTCGACACACGCCGTCTCGTCGGTGCCGCCGTCTGTGGCTGCCTCGGTGACGCACTCGACTGCGTCGCCGGCCATGAGACCTCCGAGTACCGGGACCTGCGCAACGGCGCCGGGGGCCACGATCATCGACGCGACGATGCCCAGCACGCCGTAGAGCCAGTTCTCGCGCACCCAACCGATCACGACGGCCCTTTCGCACGTCGACGCCAGTCGCTCCATCGGCGCTGCCCACCGCCGACCTCACGTCAGCGCCGCACAACAGGCCAAAAGGCCTGTGTGGGCGGAAACCCGACCGCGCCGTCGCGCCGCAGTTCCTCAGTGTTCGGCCAGCCACACCAGGACCGACCGCACCCGCCGGTTGCTCTCGGGTTCGTCGGTCAGATGCAGCTTCGAGAAGATCGAGTTGATGTGCTTCTCCACCGACTTCTCGCTCAGATGGAGCCGCTCCGCGATGGCCGAGTTCTTGAGGCCCTCGGCGATCCGCGACAGCACCTCGCGCTCGCGGTCGGTCAGTTCGTCGATGGGCGACGGGCGCTGCGCGCGGGCCTGAACGAAGACCTCGATGGCTGCGGGGTCGATGGACGAGCTGGCGGAGCAGACGGCCTCGATCGCTCGCGCCAGCTGCCGCCGGTCGGCCACGTTCTCCTTGAGGAGATAGCCGAGTCCTTCGGTGCCCTCCTCGAGCAGCTCGAGCACGTAGTCGGCGTCGAGGTACTGGCTCAGGACGATCACACCGGTATCCGGGTAGGTCGCCCGGATCTCGCGCGCCGCGGCGATGCCCTCGTTGCTCAACGTCGGCGGCATGCGGATGTCGGTGATCACCAGATCCGGCCGATGCTCGGCGACGGCGGCCATCAGGCTGGGGTGGTCGTCGGCCTCGGCCACCACCTCGATGCCGCCGAGGGTGGCGAGCACCGACGACACGCCCTGACGTAGCAGCAGGGCATCGTCGGCGATCACGACGCGCGTCATCGGAGTACCACCTCCGGCTCCGCCGAGGCGTGGGGTAGGCGCGCCGTCACCGCGGTGCCGACCCCGGGCTCGGCATCGATCGACAGCGCACCACCCAGCGCGCCGACACGGTCGGCCATGTTGAGC
The DNA here is from genome assembly GCA_046290435.1 of Acidimicrobiales bacterium. Classification (GTDB taxonomy): domain Bacteria; phylum Actinomycetota; class Acidimicrobiia; order Acidimicrobiales; family UBA8592; genus CAVQUE01. Next base: position 77,490 of record JBKAGO010000068.1, on the reverse strand, counting down.
AGGCCACGCGAGTGGGTGTGTCGGTCAGCGTCGAAGCCGGGGCCGTCGTCGGCGACGACCACGACCAGCTCGTCGTCGTCGTCGGTGAGCGACACCGTGATAGCGGTGTCGGGGGTGCCGTGTTTCGTGGCGTTCTGGATGGCCTCGAGGCAGACGAAGTACAGGGCCACCTGGATGCTGGTGTCGATGGCCGCAGTGGTCCGGTCGTCCACCTCGATGGGCACCGTCGACCGGCGGGCCACGGCGTGCAGCGCCCGCGCCAGTCCCAGCTCGTGCAGCCTGGCCGGGTAGACGCCCTGGGCGAGGTCTCGCAGCTCTTCGAGCGCCTCGGCGGCGGCCTGGTGCATCGCGAACAGCGACGGTGCGGTGGGTGGCTCGCCGTCTTCGGCCAGCTCGGCGGCCAGCCGGAGCTGGAGCGACAGCGCCACCAGGCGCTGCTGCGCGCCATCGTGGAGGTCGCGTTCGAGCCGGACCCGTTCCTGGTCGGCTGCGACGAGGAGGCGGCGCCGGGACTCGCGAAGCGCCCGATCGGCGTCGCGGAGCTCCTGGTTGGCCCGCGCCGCCCACTGCATGCTTCGCTCGTGGACGCGGTTGGCTTCCTGGATGTCAGCCATGACCTGCCAGATGACCACCGCGAGATACGCCAGGATCACGCCGAGGTACACCGGGCGCGGCGCCACGTCGTCCAACCCGACGCCGTCGGTGCCCAGGCCGATCCATGCGACCGCCACCGCGATCAGGACGTTCACCGGCACCAGCCGCCGCACGGTCTCGCGGTCGAGGTAGGTGGCCGCGAGGATCGTCGGTCCGATCACGTTGGCGATCGCTATGGGCAGTGCGTCGGGGACGATGATCACCATCGGGAACAGCAGGAACCACGACCCGAGATTCGCCCAGATGACACCCCGGCGAAGGTCTCCCGCCTCGAAGTAGGGCGCCGCCGCCCACCGGAACGGCAGGACCAGCAGGATGCACCCTGCCAACACCAGCGCCCATGGGGCCTGGAGCACCAGGCCCAGGACCACGAGCACGCCGCCGAAGGCGAGGATCGTCCGCTGGTCCGAGATGTTGTTCTCGATCAACCATTGTCGGGCTTCTTCTCTGACCTCGGGTATCTCCGACGCCGCGATGGACGGGCGTTCGTCGACGCTCCTCGGGGGCTCCGCAGGCGGCTCGACGTCCGAGGTGTCCGACATGGCCGTGGAGCGTAGGCGGGTGTGCCTCAGGGGGTGACGAACCGGTACACATCGAGGATCTCGTCGGGGCCGAAGCCGTCACGTTCGATGTAGGCGATGTACCAGACGGTGCCACGCGATCCGGCGCCGACCGTCTGGAGCACGTCGCTCCCGCTGGTGGACGCCCGCCTGCGGACATCGACGCCCAGCACCTCGTGCGCTCCCGCGACGCCTACGTCACGGGGGTGGTTGCCCCTGAACAGGTAGATCCAGTCGGTGTCGCCGGGGTCCGACATCCGCCAGTTCATCTCCAGCCGGCTGAACCCGACCTCGCGGAGCCACACCTCGGGTGTCGTGCGGTCGTACCGGTTGGTGACGATGAGATCGCCGAAGGAGTTCTCCCAGCCCGCCCAGAAGTCGGACCCGACGTTGACGAGCGTGCGGTGGGTGTTGTTGGTGTCGGCGGTCGCGTCTCGGCTCGACTCCGCCCTCGTGTTCCGATCGGGCCTGCTGGTGCCGTAGTAGACGCCCAGCCGATCGCAGGGCCCTTCCACACCCCTCCAGCGGATCCGGAAGTTGCCACGGTCCTCGACCAGCCATGCGGCCGGCCGGTCCACACCGTTGCGGGCCAGTGCCAGCCGTGCGTCGTAGAGGTCGCGGTCGTGGCCCTCGGTGAAGATGCCATCGAGGCAACCCTCGTAGTTCCGTCCGAGCCCGTGGTCGATGCGGATCGAGGAGCCGCCCTGGGTCAGCACCACCGCCCGCGGGATGTGGGTGAAGGCGTTGGACCCGCTGCCGCCCAGGAGGCGGGGGACGTTGTCCTCGCTGTTGATGACCGCGTGTGCGTTCGGGACGAATGCTGCGTGCTCGCGATCGAGCGCCTTGGTGATCGCCTTGGGTGCACCGAAGGTGTAGAGCACGACCTCGGACCGGCCGTAGCCGACTGCTTCGGCGTTGTCGGACAGGTCCAGCGAGGCGATCGTGGCCAGGGCGCCGCCCAGGCTGTGCCCGGTGAAGAAGAGCCGGGCGTCGGGGTTCGATTCCTTCGTCGCTCGCAGTTCGGCGACGATGCCCGCGAGCTGGCCGCGCACTGCGCCGTAGCCGCCGAGGAAGCCGGTGTGCACGCTGCTGCGGATCCGGCGGCCGTCGGGGAGCCGGAAGCCGCTCTTGGTGGCGGTGAGGTCGACCAGCCAGTCGGTCACCGTGGTGGAGCCCCGGAAGGAGACCACGACGTCGCCGGTCCAGATGTTCTCGGCGACATAGGCCTGGGTGTCGACGACCGGGATGTCCAGCGTCGCTCGCAGGGTCCAGCAGCTCAGGTCGTCGAGCGAGCGTCGGGCGAAGTACCGCTCCTGTTCGGCGTCGTCGCCGTCGCGGTCGCCGGGCTCGGGGGCCAGGGTGTTGCCGGTCGGGCTCCCGCCGTCGACCTCGTACGCCCGGTCCGACAGGCCGATCATCAGATTGGCGGTCTCCACGTCGAAGGCGGCTGTGGTCGCCGTAGGTGAACACGGCGACCGGCTCGGTATGGGTGGCGTCGGCGGTGTGGCGCCCTGGTACTCGCAGCCGGCGAAGACCGCGACGCGGTCGACACAGACATCGTCGCCGGCGTTACCGAAGATCCGGTCCGGGCCCCTGCCGCCGAAGATGGTGTCGTCGCCCGGGCCGCCCACGACCCGGTCCCGGCCGGCGTTGCCGTAGGCCACGTCGGCGCCGCCGCCTCCCCGGACGACATCGCGGCCGCTGCCGCCGTAGATGGTGTCGTCACCGGGGCCGCCGAAGATCCGGTCCCGCCCCGCGTTGCCGCAGATGACGTCGTCGCCGCCGAGGCCACGGATGACGTCGTTGCCGCCGAGGCCGACGATCACGTCCGGGTCGGGTGTACCCACCAGGACCTCGCCCTCGGGGGTGCCGACGATCGTGGCCACACGGCCGTCACAGGTCGGCTGCTGCGCCCCCGCCGGCGTGGCCGCCACCAGCACGAGGCTGGAGGCCAGCAGCGCCAGGAGCGCGATCAGGCATCCGGGCATGGTGGTTCGAAGGGGTCCTCGCGCAGTCATGAGCCCAGTGTGAGCAACAGTGGGCTCTCGCTGAACCGTGCAGCCATGCGTTCTCGGGGAGGGTTTTCCCTACCTGGCGTCGACCGGATTACCGAGCGGACGTCAGAGCCGGCATGGGCGAGACGCCTGATGTGCGCAGCGACCGGGTGTGGAAGAATCCATCGATGGATGATCCGGCGGTCCGGGATCTGGAGTGCAACCTGTGGAGCATGTTCTCGATCATGGGGCTCGGGACCGATGGTCGACTCGTGGACACGGCGACCCGCCTCGTGACCGAGGCTCCGGTTCCGCAGCCGCCATACAACGCAGTGCTGCGTTTCCGCGACGAAGGAGATCGCCCGATGCGCCAGCAAGCCGTCGAGTTGCTCTCACCGATGATCGATCGGGGCGTGTCGCCGGTCTGGGTCGTGCACCCCACGACCGATCCGAACATTCGAGACGTCCTCGCCGAACTCGGTTTGGTCTGCGCCGAGGAGCTCTTCGGCATGTGTGCCGACCTGGCCCATTTCGATCCACCGGCGCCACGCGACGACATCGAGATCGTCGAGTTCGATGAGGACAGCGAACACCTCTGGCTCGACCTGGTGTCGTGGCGTTACGGGCTCTCCGACGAATCCAGCCCCTACCTGCGCGATGTATATCGGGCAGGGCTGCGTCAGGGCACGGGCGGGTTGGTCGCGTTGGTCGACGGCACTCCGGTGTCCAAGGCGGTCCTGCACGTGAACGATGGCGTCGCCGGAATCTACGGTGTGGCGACCACCGAGGCCGGGCGCGGTCGCGGCTTGGCGACGCATCTGTGTGCGACTGCACTCGCCAACGCACGAGCGGCGGGCGCCGAGCGAACCGTGCTCCACTCGACCCCGATGGCCCGAGAGCTGTACCGGCGGATGGGCTACCAGGACGTCGCGACGTTCGAGATGTGGGCTGCGCCGGGGACGCTGCATCTCTGACCCGAACCCCTGCCGGTCAGTCTCCCGTCGCAGTGACCGGCTTGCGACCGGACACCAGCAGCTGCCCGATGGAGGCGAGGAACCCGCCGATCTGGGCGGACTGGTCGAGGTCGGCGCGGAACTGGCGTACCTCGTCGCCTGTCAGTCGACCGGCCTCCTCGGCCTCCCTGAGCGACCGATCCAGCAGGAACACCGTGGAGAACACGCCCACGTCGTCGATGATGAAGGGCACGGCCTCCACCGACACGTCGTCGAGGCCTGCGCCCTTGAACATGCGGTACACCAGCCGAGCGGCGAACGGGCTGTTCATCACGGAGCAGTAGTGCTCGACGAGACGTCGCTCGATCTCGGGGAACTCGCTGGCGATGCTGATCGACCCATAGTCGGAGTCGAGTACCACGATGCGACCTCCGGGACGGGTCACGCGAATCATCTCGGCAAGCCCGGCCGCCGGGTCGGACAGGTGCTGGAAGACACGTTCGCTGCGACACGAGTCGAAGAAGTCGTCGTCGAAGGGCAGCGATGCGGCGTCGGCCTGCTGATGCACCACCTGAGCGGCAACGCCGGCGGCGTGCGCCCGCTCGTTCGCCTCCGCGACCATCTCCGAGTCGAAGTCGACGCCGTGGACGTGGCCCGTCTCACCGACGAGGCCGGCGAGTGCAATGGTGTCCGAACCCGGCCCGCACCCCAGATCGAGTACACGGTGCCCCTCCTGCAACGCCATCAGTTCGTAGGTCCGTCGTTTCGCCGGCGACAGCAGACGCGACGCTGTGTCGAGGTAGTCGGGGTCGACGTATCCGGAGTAGTCCTTGGTCATCCCTTCGTTCTACTACCCGCGATGCTGTGGATCTGGCCCGATGCTGAGACGGCGTCACGGCGTTACGCCGTGACGAAGGCGTGAGTCCCGGAGTGCCAAGCCGAGGGCTGCCGAAAGGTAGCCGACCATGACGGGAGCGGGGACTTTCGCATTTCTCAGCTGCGGTAGCGGGGCTCTCCGTCGCGCACGCCGGCGTCCTGGAGTCGCTTTCGTTTGGAGCGGGTGACGGGAATCGAACCCGCGTTCTCAGCTTGGGAAGCTGCCAGGCTGTCTCGGTGCTGCGAGCCGCTGACCAGCATTTCCGCAGGTGAGGAGTGGTTTATGGCCGGTGCTCAGCCGACCGCTGGACCCCGCTCGTGACCACTGTTCTCCGACGTTCTAGGCACGTTGTAGGCACGAAACCGCCGCCGTGTCCTACCGTCGAGGTCTCGGGTCTGAGCCAGAGGAGGCAGGTTGGGTCGCGAAATCGACCATGTCGATGCCGATGAAGGAATCGAGCGAGTACGCGTCGGCCAACGTACCGGACGCATCGCCGGGCTCGCATTCCTCGTTCTTGGGTCGGCCGGCGTCGTGGCCAGTTGGTGGATCAGCAGCAGTCTGCGGTGGTTCGCCTTTGCGTGCGCGACGATGCTCGCTGTCGTCGGCGCGGTCATGTTGGTTATGACTGCGTCGCCCCGACTGCTCGCGAAGTTGCACTACTGGTCCGACCGAGCCGGTCTGCCGAGAGATGCGCCATCGTCCAGTCGGACCTGCGCCAAGTGCGGACGTCCACTTCAGGCTGTCACGTGGCCGTCCGCCGAACTTCCGCCTGTCCGGGATCAGGGCGCAGTCTGCGGGCGCTGCGGCGGTGTAAGGGAGCCCGACCAGAGACGCTCCGACGTTGAGGCGCGCCGACAAGCCGTCAATCGTTGGCTCGATGACGAGTTCGGAGATTGACGCACACCTCCATGGTTCTAGCGAAGGGTGCGTTGGGGGTGGCGTAGTCACAGGGTCGGCCGACCGCCAGCGGCGGAGGCGAGGTGTCGATGAGGCGTTGGGGTGGGTTGCGTCGGAGTTGTCGGGCGCGGGTGCGTCGGTCGTCGCCGAGCCGGTCGACGCGACCGTGATGCCCGATCCGCAGTGCTCGCCACGAGCTGACGGGGAACCGGGAATCCACGTCGAGCGATCGGTGAGCCTGGAGGAGGGCCTCCGCTTCGCGATCAGGGACTGGGACCTCCCGCAGGACCTCTTGCATGTGCCTGCTCTCGATGGCGCCCGTCAGCGGGTCTATGTCGCGGTGCGCGATGACCAGGTGGCCGCCGTCGTCAAGATGACCCTTTTCGACGGTGACGACGGCGAGACCCAGGCCTGGGTCTCGCCGAGCGCGCCATTCGCTGCGTTCAGCTGCTGAAGAGCTGAGCGGCGCTTGGCCTCCAGACGGCTCGGCCGGGCCCTCGGTTGCGACCACGCTCGGTCACGTGGTCGGATCCGCCGACCGAGCTGATCTCCCCAACGAAATTCCGGCAGACACATTTGCAGGTCCTTCGGACCTGCACGTCGGGAGATGGCCGAGAGATGCCTCGGGAGATGGCAGACCACGGAGCGTGGGCACGTCCGCAGCGCACGGGTCCTCCAGCGTCGGAGGCCCGAGGGTCAGCACGCGCCGTGCCCGACCGGATGCGCACGGCCTCACAGCTCCGGGACACGCGCTTCCTCGAGCCAGGACTCGATGTCCCTCGGATCGAAGCGGATGAACTTGCCGAGCTTGACGAACGGGACGCGGCGCTCGGCCACCAGCCGACGAACGAAGCGCTCGGTCACGCCCAACCGATCGGCCAGGCCCGCTACGTCGAGGAGTGGCGGCGCCGAGGCCGAGTTCGTTTCCCGCAGCGAGGTCATGCCTAATCTGTGGCCCTTGTCGAGTCCCGATCGGGACACAGCGACGGGGTGTCACACTTCGTTCCGGGCCGCAGTCGACGCCGAGGAAGTGGTTTCGGCTGCTGTTCGTGTGGGGAGCGGCCGGGCCTTTGCGATCGGCGAGGCCGGCTACTCGGCGCTGGCGAGGTAGGCGTCGAGAGCGTCGCGTATGACCTGGCTCTCGGAGGTGTGGTCGGCCTCGGCTCGCGCCTTGATGCGTTCCTTGTATGCCGGCGGAGCGCGGAAGGTGACCACCTCTGCCGCGGCGTCTCCGAAGGTGGGCATCCGGCGGCGGGACTTCTTGATGGATGCGAGCTCGTCGTCGCTGAACTCGCGGGTCGCGAAGTCGTCGGCGATCTCGGCGATCTCGGCGCTCTCTTCGTCGCTGGGAGTTGGTGCGTTGCTGGTCATTGGTCGTCTCCGGTGAGGTAGGCCCGAAACACCGGGCGAAGTGCCATGGCGTGGATGACGAGCTCGATGTGGTCGAGTTCGAGGTAGAGGATCTCGAGCAGGTTCCCTGCTGGATCCGCTCCGATGCAGAGACTCTTGGGTGGTTCGGTGTCGGCGTCGACCGTGTAGCCGAGGACGTTGCTCCATGCGTGGCGGATCTCGTCGGCAGTCAGCCCGTGCCTGAGGGCGCCTCGGCACCCTCACGGCAGGCCCTAGGGTTGAAATCTGGGCCGGCGGGTCCGATACTAGGGGGACCAAGGGCAGTAGCCCGAGGAAGCGAACCCGGCTCCTCACCGGACGGTGAGCGGCCGGGTTTTGCGCGTTCAGGAGACATCGACGGCCTTCACCCGTGTGACGAGCCCGAGCTCCTCGACCTGACGCTTCCAATCGCCCCCACGTCCCCAAGCCCACGCGACGGCATCCGGGACCCACAACAGCGGTTCGTCCGCCGATGGCTGATGGTCGTAGGCGAACTCCGGCTCCGGGCTGGCCCCGACAGTGCGGTAGATCGCCGAGCGGTCTCGATGGTCTTGCCCCTGCCGAGAGTCGAGGATGAGGCGTCGCACACCGAGGTCCCGAAGGTCTGGGACCATCGTCTCCAGGATCGCGGTCCTTGCCACTACCTGGTCTCTGCTCTCGGCAACGTAGATGGTCGTCGTCGCGCCGAGGATGGATATCTCCTTGAGAATCCGGCGACCTCGCGCAGCGCTCTCGGTCACGAAGTGGATGTGGCGCTGCCCCGGGGCGCGAAGTTGGCGGAGTGCCTTTCGGGGGCTCGAGAGCTCCGTGGTCGGCACGGTGGCGGCACAGATCAGGTAGTCGTGCCCGCGGATCGACTCGTCGACGAATGCGTGAAGCACACTCATCGGACGGAGCTCACAGCAGTGCTTGCTCTGCCCTGCGGCCCGAAGGGGGCCTGCATGGTGTAGCGGTTTTCGTAGGTGACGCCCTCTGGCGCGAGGGGTGCGACGATGCGGTTGCGGTCGATCGTCAGTAGCCCCTTCTTCCGAAGGCCTTGGTAGCCCCTCTGGATGGTGTCGGCCGAGATGCCGTAGTACTCGGGCCCGCGCTCGGCCGGCAGCGGAAAGAAGTCGAGATTGCTGAGGCCGATCATCAGGAACGTGAGCTCGGGAAGATCGAGAACGCGGTACCAGCGGCCGTCCTCGGGCCCCTCGGTCCAGAGCGAATGGGGCACGTTGATGAAGTTCGAGGTCGGGCGGGTGTAGGCCTCCCCCGACCCGTCCTCCTGCAGGAGCGTGAACTCAGCCATTCGTTGGCGTCGAGAACGGGATACGAGCTTGCGTTCGACGAGGCGACTCCATGCCTTCGACACACGTCCGCGTGCAGCTGGGCCAGTGGGATTCGGCAGACCCAGAGCGCGGGCCCACACCGCCGAGTGCAACGAGACATCCCATGGTGCATGGCTCGCCTTGGTCACCGCGAGGAAGTAGAGCAGGAGGCCAGTTCGGTCACCGGCGGCCACAAAGGATGCGAGCGGACCGGGGGCCGATGCCCTGCCCGACTTCTGCTGAAGGAACGTTCGACGCAGCGGGAACGCGTCGCGCTGAGTGCTCCCGGCGATGGCGTCGACGGTATCGTTGGCGGTGGCCGGTTCGACCCTTTGCTCTTCAGGCATGATCCGTTCAAAGTACCTGACCCCCGCTGTTCCAGCGCGAGTGAGTCGCCCCAAGAACGCCCCGCGAATTTCCGTTCTAGCGGTAGCAATAACAGAACCGACAAGACCCCGTACAAGTGCCAGGACTAGCTCCGACTATCCCCAACGGGCTCGAACGGCAGCACCGCGGGCGGCTGCACCCTCGGTGCTGGTCCTACGTCAGAGCCGCTAGCAAAAGACCGATGGCGCGCTGGTTTCCCCGCGGTTGATCAGGCGCCGACATCGCCCCTCATCCGCCGCTCCATGGCGTCGGCAATCTCGGCGTCGCGGCGGGCGGAGGCCTTGAGATAGCGGAGGCTCGCATCGGAGGAGGCGTGGCCCATTCTCGCCATGATCTCGCGGAGCGACGCGCCGGCCGTTGCCGCTGAGGTGCCGGCGTGGTGGCGCAGATCGTGGAAGCGGATCGACTCGTCGAGGGCGGCTGCGTGCAACGCTCGCTTCCAGTAGGGGGCGAAGTAGCGGTTGAGGAGCGGGCTGTCCTTCACCGACGTGAAAACGAGCGCGTCGGGTTCGTCGGCGACGTACTCGTCGATGTGGTGGGCGAGCATCTCGGCGATGCCGCTGGGGAGCACGACGGTGCGGTGGGCGGCTGTCGACTTCGGCGGGCCGAGTGTCGGGCCCTGGCCTCGGATGAACGTGAGGGCCTGCTCGACTCGTAGCGTTCGGTCCTCGAGATCGATGTGGCGCCGCGTGAGGCCCGTGAGCTCGCCGTACCGGAGTCCCGAGGTGGCCCCGACCCACACCAGCGCTCGGAACCGAGGGTGAATGGCGTCGGCGATCCGCTCGATGTCGTCCCAGTCGAGCATCGGGCGTTCGATGGACCGCTCGACCGCTGCGCCCTTGATGTGGACCGGGTTCGTCCGTAGCAGTCCGTCGTCGACGGCCGTGTCCAGCATCGTCCGGAACAACCGGTAGACCTTGGCAACGGTGTTGGCGTGCAGCCCCGACTTCGACAGCCGGCCGTGCCACGCCCGCACCGCCGACGGTGTGATCTTGCGCAGCTCGACCGACTCGAACTCCGCGAGGATGTGGGCGAGCTGTGAGGCGTAGGTGTCCCGGGTCCGAGGGCGGAGATCACGAGCCTCGAGCCACCGCTCCGCGAACACACCGAACCGCTCCCGGCCGCTCGAGGGGTCGACGTGGCGGCCGGCGAGAAGATCCGTCTCCATCGCCGCCAGCCACGCTCGGGCGTCGGCCTTGGTGGCGAACGTGACGTCGGCTGGGACCTGCTTGCCGAGGTGCCAGTAGCGCGCCTGATAGCGACCGGAAGGGAGCTTCCGGATGTTGCCGAACGGCCGACTCGTCCCCATGTGTGCCTGCTCGTGCCTACTGGTCGCCGAACCTCTAGGCACACTGTAGGCACGATGGCCGGTGGCGATCCAGCAGATCCCGGTCAGAAAGGCCTCTGAACTGGGCTTTCGCTTGGAGCGGGTGACGGGAATCGAACCCGCGTTCTCAGCTTGGGAAGCTGATGTTCTACCATTGAACTACACCCGCAGGCATGGTGAGACTAGCGGGCGGGCGCCCGTTCGGGCCACGTCCGCCGATATCGGCCGCCTCCACCCGTCGGCGGTCCGCACCCATCTGGGCTAGCGTCCGGCGCCATGATCCGTGTCTCCGTCAGCTACCCGTCCTCCGACGACTCCACCTTCGATCACGACTACTACGTGGCCACCCACATCCCCCTCGCGGTCGACGCCTGGAACCCGGTGCGCAGCGAGATCGACCGTGGCATCGACGGCCCCAACGTGGCCGCCGTGCACTTCTACTTCGAGACCCTCGAGGACTTCCAGGCCGCCATGGGGTCCGAGAAGACCGGCGACGTCATGGTCGACGTCGCCAACTACACCAACATCGCTCCCGTCCTGCAGGTCTCCGAGATCGTCGGCTGACGACGGCCCCGCCGGCCGGGCTCGCCCGGCGGACCCACAGCAGCGGCAAGCACATCGCGACGTCCCGTCGGTCGCACGACACCCGTTGGACGCCGGATGACAAGCGTGTAGTTTCGACGCCGTGGCTGAGCTTCGTTTCTTCTTCGGGACCATGGGGTCGGGCAAGAGCACCCAGGCCCTGCAGATCCGGCACAACCTGACCGCCCGCGGGCTGTCGGTGCTGTTGACCACCCAGCTCGACCGTCAGGTCGGCAAGGTGTCCAGCCGCCTCGGCGTCGCCGCCGAGGCCGAGATCGTCGACCCCTCGGTCGATCTGTTCCGCATGGCCCAGCAGGTGCAGCTGACATGTGGCCTCGACGCCATGATCTGCGACGAGGCCCAGTTCTACGAGCCCCGCCAGATCGAGCAGCTGTCCCACGTCGTCGACCACATCGGTGTCGACGTCTACGCGTTCGGGCTGCTCACCAGCTTCCAGGGCGAGCTGTTCCCCGGCACCGCCCGGTTGCTCGAGCTCGCCGACGTCCGCAGCGAACTGCAGGTCGAGGCCCGCTGCTGGTGCGGGGCACGCGCCACCCACAATGCCCGCATCGTCAACGGCCAGCAGGTCTACACCGGTGCCCTCAAGGTGGTCGGCGACACCGCTGTCGACGAACCCGACGAGATGCACGAGGTCCGCTACGAGCTCATGTGCCGCCGCCACTGGCACGATGGGCTGCACCACATCCGTGGCGACCAACTCGAGCTCGACATCACCGACGCCGCCCGCCCCGGTCCCGACGGTGCCCCCCGCCCCGTCGTGCTCCGCGACGTATCCGAGGCCACGAGCGTCGACGCCCTCCGTAGCTGACGGGTCCGCTACCGGGGCACCGGCCGACACGGCCGGCACCGCAGCCCTACCATGGCGAGACGCCGTCCTGGGAGGACCCGATGACCGACGTCGAACAACAACGCGCCGCCTTCACCCGCATGGACCAGTCCACGAAGGCCGACTGGGACATCATCATGGCCAACCTCGGTGAGCACGCGCGCAGCACCGTCGCCGATCGCATCCTCGAACAGCTCGGCCATCTCGAAGGCGACCACGGTGGTTTCGCCGTCGACCGGCTCAGCCACAGCCTCCAGACAGCGCACCTCGCCGAGGCCGACGGCCGCGACGACGAGTACGTGCTGTGCGCTCTGCTCCACGACATCGGCGACGTCCTGGCTCCGTTCAACCACCCCGAGATCGCCGCCGCCATCTTGAAGCCCTATGTCAGCGCCGCGAACCACTGGATGGTCGCCAACCACGGCACCGTGCAGGGCTACTACTTCTGGCACCACATCGGCCTCGACCGCAACGCTCGGGATGCCCTCGCCGACCACGAGTTCTACGACCACTGCGTCGAGTTCTGCGCCAAGTACGACATGCCCGCCTTCGATCCCGACGGCGTCACCCCGCCCCTGGCGCACTACGAGCCCCTGATCCGGGCCACGTTCTCCCGCTGACCGCGCCCCCACCGGTCTGCCGCCTGCGAAATCTTGACTTCCGGGTCGCAGGGGAGGCCCCAGATCTCCAGATTTCGCCGGACAAGGGGTCCGGTCGGCCACTCGGGGTTACGCGCCCTCGGCTGCGGGCGGCGCGGACGATGCGCACGAACGTCAGCACACCCAGCACGACGATCGACGTCACCGTCGCCGCCATGAACGCACGTCCCGTGTCGGTCCCGGCCTGCCAGCCGTGCACCGTCGCCGTCACGAACAGTGCGGCGCTACTCCAGTGCACGGCGCGCCACAACCGTTTCGGTAGCCGCCGCATCGCCAGCGACGTCACCTCGATGGCCACCAGCAGGTACATCCCGACGATGCCCCAGGCCACCGCCTGGGGCCGCCACTCCGATGCGAACGGCACCAACACGTCGGTCCAGCCGAAGTCGACGAAGTCGTCGAGCATCACCGCCGCCACGTGCACCACGGTGAACACCACCGCCAGCCCACCCAGATAGCGGTGCACCGCCAGCAGCCACGCCGGGCTCACCCGGCGCCCGAGCAGTTTCGACGACAACAACAGACCCAGCACGAGGCCGGCCGCCAGCAGCAGCCACGCGACGATGCCGCCCGAGCGGGCGACGTACCACGTCCACTTCTCGGGTTCGACGATCACGACATCGATGCGGCCGTGAATGCCGACCAGCCGCGTGTCTCGATGCGGGAGCCGTCGGCGCACACCAACAGGCCTTCGACACCGATGTCGGCAAGCAGTGCCGGTCCTGCGATGGGTCCGGCCAGCAGCGCGGCCTTCGCTGACACCTCCGCCAGCCAGCACGCCCCGGCGATCACCGTCGCCTGCACGATCGACGAGTCGCTCGGCCGCCTGGTCTGGGGGTCGATCAGCTGATGTGCGACCTCGCCCTGGTGGCGCCAACGTCGACCCGCCGAGCTCGACGTCGCGACCGCTCCCCAGGGGATCCGCACCTGCGCGCAGGTCTGCGCCGGGTCGAACGGGTCGTGGATGTCCACGACCCAACCGACCGCCGGGGCACGGCCCGCGCAGGCGATGTCACCACCGAGGTCCACCAACACCGCCGATGCGCCGCCGGCCACCGCCTCGGTGGCCAACAGGTCCGCAGCGAGGCCCTTGCCGATGCCACCGGGATCGAAACCCGCGCCGGCCCCGACGGTCACCGTTCCGGCCGCTTCGTCGACGGCCAGCGCAGCCGCAGCCTCGTCGCGGGCGCGCACGAGCACCGACACCGTCGGGCCGCAGCGGTCGACGCTCGCGACCAACGGTCCGAGGTCGGTGATGTCCAAGAGCTCATAGGACTGCCCGTAGCCCGCAGCGGCAAGGGGCTCGAGCAAGAGCGGGTCGAACCAGCCGTAGGTCAGTTCGCCGGCACGCACCGCCTGCGCGGCCAGCAGGCGGGTCTCGGGCGACACCGCCGTCGGCCGGCCGGCGTTCGCATTGGCTCGGCTGACCTCGGAGGAGGGGAGGAACCGGCTCCAGCGTCGCTCGAGGTCGTCGAGTCGGCTGCGCAGGCGCGCCTCGACGTCGGGCGATCCGCCGCACACGTAGAACCGTGCGGTGCTGCCCATGGCGGGCGCGGTGGTGTCAACTGGGCGCACTGAGCGGCGTGGGGGTCGGCGGCGGGGTGGACTCGGCGGCGGGCCGGGGCCGTTCCTCGCGATCGGGTGGGGGAGGTGCAGTGGGGGCCGCCGTCGGTGTGGGGCGCGGCCGGCGCGGGGGATCGGGCTCGTCGTCGCGGCCCGGACGCGGTGCCCGATCGGGCTGACGCTGCGGAACCGGCGTGGCGGTGGGCGCTGGAGTGGCCTGCTGGGCGACCGGCGGCGGGGTGGCCACCGACGGGGGCGGCGACGGCTCCGCAGTGGGCGCCGGCGTCGGCGTGGGGATGACCAGGCCCTCGAGCACCCGGGGCGTGGGTGTGGGCGTCGGTGTCGGAACCGGCGCGGGTTCGAGCGCCGCGGGTCCGCTCCACGACAGGGCGTTGGTGGGGACCAGTGGCGGCGTGGTCGGAGGCGTCGACTGGTCGGGCGCAGCTGCGAAGGCCAACTGCTCGGGCCGAACCGCCGGACCCTCCAGCACGTCGACGGTCGCCACCGCATCGTCGAGCGCGATCATTCCGGTCAGGCCGACGAACACCGTGGTCGACGACACGGCGATGGCCTGACGGGATCGGGCGCCGGCGCGGCGCCGCCGGGGACGGGGGGACGAGGGGGTCATGGCTACTCCCCGGTTTCATCGGCATCGGCGCCCCCGACCTTCGACAACGGCAGGGCATGTGATCCGTCCGGCCCATGCCGGCAGTGATCGCAGCGACTCAGGCAGTCAGGTCGTCGCGGATCTGGCGCTTGAGAACCTTGCCCGTCCCGGTCTTCGGGAGCTCGTCGACCAGCACGACCCGCTTGGGGCACTTCGGTCCCGACAGGTGCGTGCGCGCGTACGCGACGACATCGTCGGCGGTGATCGGCCCGGCCGGCACCACCACCGCACATACCGCTTCGCCCCACTCTTCGTCGGGCATCCCCAGCACCGCGACCTCGGCAATGGCCGGATGGGCGTCGAGCACGTTCTCGACCTCGGCCGGATACACGTTGACCCCGCCGGTGAGGATCATGTCCTTCTTGCGGTCGCAGATGTAGAGGTAGCCCTCGTCGTCGCGGTACGCGATGTCGCCGACGGTCTGGAACCCGTCGCGGTGGTCGTCGAGATAGCGGTCATGGGCCCGGTGATAGGTCTCGAACAGTCCCGCCGAGCGGGCGTAGAGCTCGCCGGGCACCCCCGGGGTGTCGACGATGGCGCCGTCGTCGTCGTAGAGGCGGATCTCGACGCCCGGCGCGGGCAGCCCGCACGAGCCCGGCTTGCGGAGCTGGTCGGCCGGGGCGAGTGCGGTGCACACCGACAACTCGGTCGACCCGTACACCTCCCACAGCGAGTCGGCGGGGAAGTCCGCCAGGTACGCCTGCTTGAGGGTCATCGTCCACGGCGCGGCGTTGGCGATCATCGTGCGCATCGACGACACGTCGTAGCGGCCCTTGACCTCGTCGGGCAGCGAGCAGATCCGCCGGATCGGCGTGGGCGCCGAGAACGTCGCCGACACCCGGTGGGTGGCGACCAGGCGCAGCCAGTCCTCTGCGTCGAAGTGGCGCTGGGTGACGACCGTGCCGCCCACCAGCTGGGCTCGCAGCGCGAATCCCGACGGGCCCGAGTGGTACAGCGGGCCGGTGGTGAGGAAGATCAGCGGATCGAGCTCGTCCCACCCCAACAGCTCGAGCAGCCCACCGAACTGGTTGGCCGCGCCGCCGACCTTGCGCACAGCGCCCTTGGGGCGCCCTGTCGTGCCCGACGTGTAGATCATCGTGCGTGTGGCGTCGACCCGGCTCTCGCTCGCAGGCGTGGCCTCGTCGCCCAGGACGTCGTCCCACCGAAGCTGGCCGTCGACCCCGTCGCCACCGAAGACGATCACGATCTCGAGCGCCGGCACCGACGCCGCAGCGATCGCGGCGGCGCCGGCGTAGTCGTCGTCGACGATCAGGGCCTTCACGTCGGCGTTGTCGAGCAGATAGACGGCCTCGTCGTCGGTCGACCGGTAGGGGATCGGCACCGACACCGCCCCGGCCTTGCGGATGGCATGGATGGCCACCATGGTCTCGAGCGAGTTCGGCCCCCACCACGCCACATGGTCCTCGGGTCCGATGCCGAGACCTGCCAGACCGTTCGCCACCCGATTGGCCAGCGCATTCAGCCCGGCGAAGTCGAGCGACCGCACGGCGCCCTCGCCGCGGTCGTCGATGATCGCGGTGCGGTCGCCGATGACGTCGGCATGCACGGTGAGGTGGTCTGGCGTGGTCACGGTCGCCGACCCTACTGCCATCGACCCGGCGCCGAACTGTGCGAACCTCACCCCGTGCACGCCGAGCTCTCCGACCGCTTCCGTCGCATGGCCGAGCGTGGCTACGGCGACGAAGCCCCGACCTACAAGCTGCTCTCGGAGGTCATCGCCGAAGATCCCGACATCCTGGCCCTTGTCGCCGCGGCGCCGCCCGACCGGCAGACGCCGAACAACCTGTTCGCCGCCGTGCGGTTCCTGCTGCTCGGCGGAGCATCGCACCCCCTGGCCGACGCCCTCGCCGGTGTCGCCGAGCGCACGCGCCGCGCCGCCGCCGACGGCCTGCCGGCAGACGACTATCTCGTCGCATGCTTCGCCGACTTCATCGGCAGCCACCGCGACGAGGTCATCGACGCCATGGCCTTCCGGTCCATCCAGACCAACGAACCGGCACGATGCGCCCACATCGCGGCGAGCCTTGCCCTGGTCCAGCAGCGGCACGGCCCACTCGCCCTGCTCGACGTCGGCACCAGCGCCGGACTCAACCTCCAGGTCGACCGCTGCCACATCGACTACGGACCGGTCGCAACGGGCCCGCCCGACAGTCCGCTCCGGCTCACCTGCCCGCTGCTCGGCGAAGGCGTGCCCCCGGTGGCCCAGGAGCCACCGGCGATCGGTTGGCGCCACGGCCTCGACCTCGACCCCATCGACCTCGACGACGAGCCGTCGCGACGTTGGCTGCAGGCCTGCGTGTGGATCGACCAGCGCGAGCGCAACGAACGGCTGGCCGACGCCATCGCACTCGCCCGAGCGCACCCGGTCGACATCACCACCGGCGACGCCGTCGACGATCTCGCCGCGATGCTCGCCTTGGCACCGCCCGACCTCCACCTCGCAGTGGTCACCACCTGGGTGCTGTCCTACTTCGACGACGATCAGCGCTCGGCCTTCGACCGGGCCCTCGCCGGCGCGGGCCGGCCCATCTCCTGGATCAGCCTCGATCACCCGTCGGTGGTCGCCGGGATCCCACGACCCGACGACACGCCCGACGACCGGATCACCCCGTCGGTGCTCGGGCTCGTCAGCTACGCCGGCGACGGGGCCTCCACACGGGAGTTCCTCGGCTGGGGGCACCACCACGGCGCCTGGCTCGACTGGCGCGGCCCGCAGTCCTGACGGCGCCGTCACCTTCAGGCGGTAGCGACCCGATCGGCGCCGGTACAGTCTCGGCCGTGATCCTCTCCGATCGAACCATCCGCGAACAACTCGCCGCCGGGCGGGTCGTCATCGAGCCCCTCGGCGACAACGCCATCCAGCCCAGCTCGGTCGATCTGCGCATCGACCGCCATTTCCGGGTGTTCCGCAACCACACCCTCGGGCTCATCGACGTCAAGGAGAACCTCGAGGACCTCACCGAGCTCGTCGAGATCGGCGAGGACGAGGCCTTCATCCTCCACCCCGGCGAGTTCGTGCTCGGCTCCACCCTCGAGACCGTCACCATCCCCGACGACCTCGTCGCCCGCCTCGAGGGCAAGAGCAGCCTCGGACGCCTCGGCCTGCTCATCCATTCGACCGCCGGCTTCGTCGACGCCGGCTGGGACGGCCAGCTCACCCTCGAGCTCTCCAATGTCGCCACCCTGCCCATCACGCTGTACCCCGGCATGAAGATCGGCCAGCTGAGCTTCATGCAGATGACCACCCCTGCCGAACACCCCTATGGGTCCGACGCCGTGCGGTCGAAGTACCAGCACCAGGTCGGTCCCCGGCCGAGCAGGTACTGGGAGAATTTCGGTTCCTGACCGATGGCCGTCGGCGGGCGCACCATCAAGATCGGCGTCGCCGTCTGTGTCGCCGGCCTGGTGATCTGGGCATTGGCGGCCGGCGCGCTCGACGTGCTCACCGACGGCGACCGGCTCGAGGAACTCCTCGACGACGCCGGCGTGTGGGGGCCGATCCTGTTCGTCCTGGCGTTCACCGCGGCGCAGCCGCTGAGCCTCCCCGGCGCCGTGCTCATCGTGCCCGCCACCTTCGTGTGGCCGTGGTGGCAGGTGGCGCTGCTCAGTCTGGCCGGCGGCATGATCGCCAGCATCGTCGGCTTCGTGCTGGCCCGCTGGATCGCACGCGAATGGGTGCTCGAACGCCTGCCGCAACGGTTCCGCACCTGGGAGGTCCGCCTCGCCGAGAACGGCTTCGTGGCCACGGTCGGCCTCCGGCTGCTGACCGGCTACACACCCGCCGCGGACTGGCTGCTGGGGGTCTCGCGGGTGACGGTTCCGGCATTCCTGGCCGGAACGCTCATCGGCCTCATTCCCTCCACCGTGGCGCTGGCCGCATGGGGCGACGACGCGGTCCGGCTGGTGCAGCGCGCCCCGCTGGTCATCGGTGGGCTGGGCCTCGCTGCCGGGGCCGTCGTCCTCCTGCTGCGCCGGCGCCGCCCGCGCCCACCGGCGCCGCTGGCCTGATCGCCCCGAGGAAATCTGGAGATCTGGTGCTCGCCGGAGGACCCAGATCTCCAGATTTCGCCGGTAGGCGCCCGCCACGGAGCCGCGTCACCGGATGCGCGACGCCTGAATCCGAACCCCCTACCTGGCCGCCGGTGACGATTCCTCGGCCAGCGATGCCAGCGGGACCGCGGCGACGGTTGCGTCGAGACCATCGATGGCCCTGCCGAGCCGGGCGACGATGCGCCGATGAGCGATCTCGGGGGCGCCGGCCGCCAGGATGAATAGTGCGTCGCCTGATCGGTGGACCACGTCGGTGCGGCGCACGTGTGGCCTGACCAGCACGGCCAACTCGTCGACGCTCAGGCGACCGCTGCGGACGGTGACGGCGACCAGCTCGACCCGGTGACGCCGCACCCGGTGGCGAGCGAGTTCGAACGCGGTCCACCACGAATCGCGCACGGCCCGCACCTTCGAACCGGCGACCGCGGACCAGCGCACCGGGATCTCGGCGATGGCCATCCCCAGATGCGTTGCGAGGTCCAGCACCTCGGCGTCCTGTGCGAAGCCGTCGGCCCGCGAGGCTGCGAACAGCAGCGTCGCAGCAGGCGCCCGGTAGGCCTTGAAGCCGCACTGGGTGTCGGTCAGCGACACCGACGTCGTCGCTCGGACCCATCGGCCGAAAGCGGCGGTCATCAGCCGGCGGTGCACCGCCCGACCGTGATCGATCGAGGACCGGACCCCGACGGCGATGTCGTGATCGACCAGTGCGTCGACGGCTGGAGCGAACGCCCGCAGGTCGGTCGCCAGGTCGGCGTCCATGACGACGATGGCGCCGCCCCGGGCGATGCCGATGCCGACGCGCACGGCCGCGCCCTTGCCGCGGTTGACGGGAAAGGTCACCACCCGCCCGTTCCAGCCGTGGCGGTCGAGCAATTGGGAAGCGACCCTCGACGTGGCATCGGTGCTGCCGTCGTCGACCACGACGAGCTCCACGCCGGCTCGATCGACGGTCTCGGTGAGTGCTCGCATCAGGCGTGGGAGGCGCTCGGACTCGTTGTAGGCGGGAACGACGATCGACACGTCGATCGCAACGGTCGGATCGCTGCATCGCCGGACGGATTCGCTCACCTGCATCGGCTGCGACGTTACTGCGGTGGATGCGTCGTCCCGTCACCGGTGGCCGCGCGGCGGCCTCGGAGCCATCGCAACGCCAGAACGAGCGCACCGATGACGAGCGCTCCCGGGATGAATCCCGCCAGCCACGGCCACCACGAACGCGGTGGTTCGACCGATTCGGCGGCCGCCCAGACGTCGACGGCCAGCAACAGCAGGGCCGTCGACTTCACCGCGGGCTACTCGTCGAGCTGGCTGGCCTGGTAGCGCCAGTTGTAGTGATCGATGCGACCCGGAACGCCCAGGGCCTCGGAGAGCTCCGCGACCTCGTCGTCGCTCAGCGCTGCGACCTGGGCGTAGGTCCAGATGCCCCGTTCGTTGAGCTGGCTCACCAGGTAGGGGTCGGTGCCCTTGATCTTCGAGAGGTCGTCGACCCGCTCGGGGCGTGCCGACGGTGCCGCAGCCGGAGCGGGCTCGGCCGGCGCCGCCGCATCGCCCACAGGGGCCGTCTCGGCGGCGTCGCCGTCGGCAGGCGCATCGCCGGCAGCCGTGGTGTCGGTCGTGGCCTCGGTGGTCTCGCCCGTGTCGACCGCAACCTCGGCAGCCGGTTCGTCGACGACCTCGGCCTGCGCGGCAGCGGTCGGCGTCTCGCCGTTGGCGGAGACAGCCGGAGCCTCGGTGCCGCCCTCGGCTGCGCCGGTGTCGCCATCGATGTCGAGGAGGCCCACTGCGGTGGCCGGGGTCTCCGTCGCGTACTGGCGGTCCATGAACTCGTTGAACTCGGGCGTTCCGGCCACGAGGTTCGCCGGCATGGTGCCGGGTGCCAGCGGTCCGGGGCGGCCCATCGGCACGAGCCGCAACTCGTCGGCCCGCCGCTCGCCTTCCTCGATGGCCTCGAGCAGGTGCATCGCGATGTCGGCGACCTTGACCTCGTCGTCTTCCTTGCCGGCGGCCTTCACGCCGTCGTCCATCATGATGTAGCAGAAGGGGCAGGCCGTCGCGACCCGGCTGGCGCCGGTCTCGACCAGTTCCTTGGCCCGGACGTCGTTGACCTTCGGGCCGATGGTCTCCTCCATCCACATGCGGGCGCCGCCGGCGCCACAGCACATGCCCTTGGTGCCGTTGCGGGGCGCCTCGACGATGTCGACACCGGCCAGGCTGCCGATGACCTTACGGGGCGCGATGTAGACGTCGTTGTGGCGACCGAGGTAGCAGGAGTCGTGGTACACGATGCGCTCGTCGAGGGTGGCGCCGGTCATGTCGAGACGGCCGTCGTCGATGAGCTGCTCGAGCAGCTGGGAGTGGTGGATGACCTCGTAGTTGCCGCCGAGCTGGGGGTACTCGTTGGCGAGGGTGTTGAAGCAGTGCGGGCACTGGGTGATGATCTTGCGGACGCCCATGCCGTCGAGGGTCTCGATGTTCTGCATGGCCAGCATCTGGAAGATGTACTCGTTGCCCGAACGGCGGGCCGGATCGCCGGTGCAGTTCTCGGCTGGGCCCAGGACCGACACGTCGATGCCGGCGCGGCGCAGCAACTTGGCCATGGCCTGGGTGACCTTCTTGTTCTTGTCGTCGAAGCTGCCCGCGCAGCCCACCCAGTAGAGGTACTCCGAGGTGAAGGGGTCGCCGCCGTCGAGGACCTCGACGCCGTCGAGGTCGTTGGCCCAGTCGGCACGTTCGCTCTGGGAGATGCCCCATGGGTTGCCGGAGTTCTCCATGGCCCGGTAGGCGTTGCCGAGCTCGGACGGGAAGTCCGATTCCATCAGCGACTTGTAGCGGCGCATGTCGAGGATCTTGTCGAGGATCTCGATGTTGACCGGGCAGATCTCGTCGCAGGCCTTGCAGCTGGTGCAAGCCCACAGCTCCTCGTTGCTGATCCGGTCGAACATCCAGTTGGCCGGGATGGTGATCTCGGGATCGACACCGATGGGCGGGGTGGTGACCGGCGAGCCCGTGGCCGCCATGACCTCACCGGTCTTGAGGACGATCTCACGGGGATCGAGCGGCTTGCCCGTGGCGTGGGCCGGACAGACCGACGTGCAGCGCCCGCACATGGTGCAGGCGTCGGTGTCGAGCAGCTGCTTCCAGGTGAAGTCCTCGATGGTGGAGGCGCCGAAGCTCTCGAGCTCGGTCTCCATCAGGTTGGGCATGGGCTTCATCGCGCCCTTCGGGCGCTCCTTGTCGCTCAGGTACATGTTGAGCGGCGAGGTGAAGATGTGACGCAGCATCGTCGTCGGGAGGATCACGAGGAACAGCACGAACGACAGCACGTGCGCGTACCACCAGAACTGGTGCCAGCCGCTGAGGTTGTCGGAGCCGTCGACCAGCTGTGCAAGCGGGTACCCGATGACCGACCACTTCTCGAAGTCGGGGCTGCCGTCGAGGGCGATGCGGTAGGCCTCGGCGCCGAAGCCGGTGACACCGATCGCGAAGAACGTGAACAAGATGACGGCGTGTTCGGGCTTCGACTTGATGCGGATGCGGTACGGCCGCGCCGCGCGGGGGCCGTACCGGCGGATGATCGCCCAGGTGACGCCGATCATGAACAGCGCACCGGCGACATCGCCGACCAGGGCGTACCCCTTGTAGACGCCGCCGTGGAGGAACTTCAGGTCGGTCGGGAGCTGATGGTCGACCTCGAGGGTCGTGGTGACGCCCAGCAGGATGATGAAGCTGAAGTAGATGAGCGAGTGCATGATGCCCGCCGCGGGCTCGCGCATCAGGGTCTGCATGTAGAGACCCGCACGAAGGCTCTTGGCCCGCTTCTCCACGTTCTTGGTCGTGGTGGCCCGGTTGTCCGGTGCGCCGCGCTGCCAGTTGCGCATGCGCTTGGAGAACTCCCAGGCCCCCCAGATGACGAGCACCGGCAGCACCGAGTAGAAGGCCACCTTGGCCGCTGTCGGGATGTTGCCGAACACCGTGCGGGTGATGTCGCTGTCGCTCTGTTGGTCGAAGATCGCCGAGGCGATGCCCGAGCCGCCGATGAACAGCCCGACGAACACGCCGAGGGCGAGTACCCATTGGTGGGGTCGGATGCGTCGACGGCCGGTTTCGCCGTTGTCGTCGCCGGAGGCCGCGGGTGCGGGTGACGTCTGAGTCGCAGTAGCCATAGTTGGCTCCACGGTAGTTCGGCAGGCGCTGTCGCGAGGAGTTGGAGCTGTTGGCCGCCCACGCGGGCGGTGCGCACCAGTTCATCTCGCGGAAACAGACGGGAAATACCGGGTTCCTAGCGTCGTCGCCATGGATGTGGTCACGCTGCGCTGGCCCGCCGAAGATGCGCGCCGGTCGGCGCTCGCTGAGGCGGGAATACCGAGACTGCTCGTCATCGACGGCGATCGCCCGCCGCCGCACGTGTCCGACGCGCTCGAGGACTGGATCAGGGTGCCGGCGCTCGAGGTCGATCGCCGCGCCCGGGTCGAGGCCTTGCGCCGCCGAGCCGACATCGAGGTCACCGGCGAGCTGCCGTCCATCGATGGCGACGGCATCGTCCGCGCGGGCCGCACGTGGGTCTCGGTGCCGCCGGTCGAGGCCCGCCTCGCGGCGTTGCTGATCGAGCGTTTCGGTGCGGTGGTCAGCCGGGAGGAGCTCGGCGAGGCCGCATGGCCCGACGGGCTGGCGCAACGCAACGCCCTCGACGTGCGGATCCTGCGCCTGCGGCGACGCATCGAGGAGCTCGGCCTCGTCATCAGGACGATCCGGTCGCGGGGCTACCTCCTCGAGTGGAGCCACGCGTCGATGGCGGCGTTCAACGGCTCCTCGGGTGCAGGCGTGGGAAGCGCAAGCGAAAGATTCGAGAAATGAATTGGTGTCGGGCCGTTCACACAGCGGGAACGGACTCGAAATCGGCGCTCCATAGCGTGCGCCGAGCAACCCCGGGCAACCGGGGCTCGTGGTCGCACGACGCGGGGCCGGTGGTCGGCTCGTCGTTGGCGGCGAGGCGAGATTCCGGGATCACCGATCCCGGACGAAGCGGCAGCAAATCGCTGCGGCGTCATGCCAAGGAGGAAGCATGAGAACGAAACTGGTAGTCGGGGCGATGGGGGCGGCAGCGTCCCTGGTGCTCCTGGCCGGCCCCGCGTTGGCGCAGGAGGAGGAGCTGTCCGAAGCGGCAGTCGTCCAACTCACCCTGGACAACATCTGGGTCTTCATCGCGGGCATCCTGGTCTTCTTGATGCAGGCGGGCTTCGGTCTCGTCGAGGCGGGTCTCACCCGGGCCAAGAACGTCGGCAACATCATGGCGAAGAACCTCGCCGACATGTGCGTCGGTGCCCTCGCCTTCTGGGCGGTCGGCTACGGCATCGCCTTCGGTGGCGATTCCCTGCTGATCGGCACCGACTACTTCTTCCTGAGCGGATTCGGAGAGGGGGCGTTCGACGGCCTCTACAGCGGCTACACGCCGTTCTTCTTCCAGGTGGTGTTCGCAGCGGCAGCGGTGACGATCGCCTCCGGCGCCATGGCCGAACGTACGAAGATCCAGGGCTACCTGATCTTCGCCGCGGTAATGACCGGCTTCATCTACCCGATGGTCGTGCACTCCTTCTGGAGCGGCAGCGGCATCCTCAACGAGATCACCATCGGCGATGCCGCCTTCAGTGACTTCGCCGGATCCACCATCGTCCACTCGACGGGCGGCTGGGCCGCTCTGATGGGTGCCTACTTCCTCGGCCCACGCCTCGGCAAGTACGACGAGAACGGCAAGCCCAAGGCCATCCCCGGTCACAACATCGTCTTCACCGTCATCGGTGTCTTCGTCCTGTGGTTCGGCTGGTTCGGTTTCAACGCAGGCTCGGAGCTCGCAGCCGACAACATCGTCATCCGTGCCGGCGTGACCACGCTGCTCGCCGCCGCTGCCGGCGGCCTTGCTGCAGGCGCGACCATCTGGGCGAAGACCGGTGCCCTCGACGTGGCGATGACCGCCAACGGTGTCCTCGCCGGGCTGGTGTCGATCACGGCCGGCACGGCCGCGATGTCGCCGCTCGGCGCGGTCATCACCGGCGCCATCGGCGGCGTGATCGTGGTCTTCTCGGTCATCTTCTTCGACCGGATCCGCATCGACGATCCCGTCGGCGCCATCTCGGTGCACGGCATCTGCGGTGTCTGGGGCACGCTGGCCATCGGCCTGTTCGCCACCTACGACGATGCCTTCCTCGGGCGCCCCGACGCCGGCCTCTTCTACGGCGGTGGCATCTCGCAGCTGATCATGCAGCTGGTCGGCGTCGTCATCGTCGCCGCCTGGGTCCTCATCACCACGGGTGCGCTGTTCGCAGCGCTCAAGTCCGCAGGCCTGCTGCGGGTGTCGCCCGAGGTCGAGCTGGAAGGCCTCGACGTCCACGAGCACGGCGTGCACGGCTACAGCCCCGACGTGCAGCAGTACAGCTGAGCCCCCTGGGCTGACAACGCAGCGCGGCACGACGAAACCCCCCTCGTCGAGCCCCTGACCGACCACCGGCCAGGGTGGTGGCGTCGATCCGATCGGGTCGACGCCGCTGCCCGGCCGGTGGTTCGCGTCCGGCCGAGAACATAGGATCCTCGCACCGTGAACACTCCACCCCCCGCCGCCCGCGCCATCGCCCGCGTCATCGACCTCGGCATCGTCGCGGTTCCCGTGGCCCTCATCTCCGCGCTGACCGGCGGCCTCGGCCAGGGACTGGTCATCGCCGCGCTGCTGGGCGCGTACCTCTACGAGACGCTGATGATCTCCACCACCGGCACCACCGTGGGCAAGCGTCGGATGGGGCTGCGGGTCGTCGACCACGACACCGGCGCCAAGCCACCGACATCGAAAGCGGGCACCCGGTTCCTGTCGGTGGTGGCCATCGCCGCGCTGGTCCACCTGGTCATTCCCGTCGGCCCCGCGGTCGCCGTGTTCATCTGGGGTTCTGCCGTGGTCACCCCCGACGGTCGGGGCCTCCCCGACCGCGCCGCCAACACCCAGGTCGTCGCAGCCTGAGGCCCTGTGTACAGGGGTCCGTGGACAGGGGTCCGTGTGACCCCAGTATTCCCCGGCCCGGCAGCCCTACCCTGAGTCGATAACACTCAAGTTTCGTGGTGGGGTGGGAATAGGGGGCGGTAGCCTCGCGTTCTGCCTCATCAGCGCCCGTGGACCGGGCCGCAGAACCCCCCGAAACACGAAGCCGTCGGTGTGTCTACCCGGCGGTACCCCATGCGAAACGGAGATCCACATGGCAAAGGCCGTCGGTATCGACCTCGGAACCACCAACTCGGTCGTCAGCGTCCTCGAAGGCGGCGAACCAACCGTCATCGCCAACGCCGAGGGCTCCCGCACCACCCCCTCGGTGGTGGCGTTCTCGAAGAACGGCGAGGTGCTCGTCGGTGAGGTCGCCAAGCGCCAGGCCATCACCAACCCCGATCGCACGATCCGGTCGGTCAAGCGGCACATGGGGACGTCGTGGTCGATCGACATCGACGGCAAGGCCTACAACTCCCAGGAGATCTCGGCGCGCACGCTCATGAAGCTCAAGCGCGACGCCGAGGCCTATCTCGGCGGCACCGTCACCGACGCCGTCATCACCGTTCCCGCCTACTTCGACGACGCCCAGCGCACCGCCACCCAGGAGGCCGGCAAGGTCGCCGGTCTCAACGTCCTGCGGATCATCAACGAGCCCACCGCTGCAGCGCTCGCCTACGGCCTCGACAAAGAGGGCGAGGAGCAGACCATTCTCGTGTTCGACCTCGGCGGCGGCACCTTCGACGTGTCGGTCCTCGAGATCGGCGACGGGGTCTTCGAGGTCAAGTCCACCTCCGGTGACACCGACCTCGGCGGCGACGACTGGGACACCCGAGTCATGGAATGGCTCGTCGATTCCTTCAAGGGCGACCACGGCGTCGACCTCTCCAACGACAACATGGCCATGCAGCGCCTCAAGGAGGCCGCCGAGAAGGCCAAGATCGAGCTCTCGTCCTCCCAGACCACCCAGATCAACCTGCCCTTCATCACCGCCACCGACTCCGGTCCGCTGCATCTCGACTACGCGCTCAGCCGCTCGAAGTTCCAGGAGCTCACCTCGGACCTGCTCGAGCGCTGCCGCAAGCCCTTCGAGCAGGCCATCTCCGACGCAGGTCTCGCCACCGCAGATCTCGACCACGTCATCCTCGTGGGTGGCTCCACCCGCATGCCCGCGGTCGGCGAGCTCGTCACCTCCATCACCGGCAAGGAGCCCAACAAGGGCGTCAACCCCGACGAGGTCGTCGCTGTCGGCGCCGCCATCCAGGCCGGCGTCCTCAAGGGCGAGGTCAAAGACGTCCTGCTGCTCGACGTCACGCCGTTGTCGCTCGGCATCGAGACCAAGGGCGGGGTCATGACCACCCTCATCGAGCGCAACACCACCATCCCCACACGCCGCACCGAGGTGTTCACCACCGCGGAGGACAGCCAGCCCTCGGTCGAGATCCACGTCCTGCAGGGCGAGCGCGAAATGGCGCAGTTCAACAAGACGCTCGGCAAGTTCCAGCTGGTCGAGTTGCCCCCGGCGCCTCGGGGCGTGCCCCAGATCGAGGTCACCTTCGACATCGACGCCAACGGCATCGTGCACGTGTCCGCCAAGGACCGCGGCACCGGCAAGGAACAGTCCATCACCATCACGGGTCAGTCCGCGCTCGACAAGGACAAGATCGAACAGATGGTCAAAGACGCCGAAGCCCACGCGGCCGAGGACAAGAAGCGCCGCGAAGAAGCAGAGGTGCGCAACTCCGCCGACACCCTCGTGTACCAGACCGAGAAGCTGCTCCGCGAGAACGGCGACAAGCTCACCGACGACGAGCGCGGCGATGTCGAGGCCAAGCTGTCGGCCACCAAGGAAGCCGTCGAAGGCGACGACATCGAGCGCATCAAGGACACCACCGAAGCCCTGATGGTCGCCAGCCAGGGCTTCGCCCAGCGCCTCTACGAACAGGCAGCCAGCGAGAGCGACGCCGGGTCGGGATCCGGTGCCGACGATGACGACATCGTCGACGCCGAGATCATCGACGAGGACGACCGCGCCTGATGGACGCCGACTTCCCCGACACCGACCAGGCAGCGCCTACCGAACCTGCGGCGGCACCCGACGAGGGTGCCGCCGAGACGGCGCCCACCGATGACACACCCATCGACGTCGAGACACTCGTCGCGACGCTCGAGGCCGTCACCGCCGAGCGCGACAGCCATCTCGCCGACCTGCAGCGCCTGACCGCGGAGTTCGCGAACTTCCGCCGCCAGGCCACCCGGCGCCAGACCGAGACCATCGAACACGCGGCCAGCGGGCTCGCCGAGAAGCTCCTCCCGGTGCTCGACGCCTGCGAGGCGGCCGTCGCCCATGGCGCGACCGACGTCGAACCCATCCACGGGACCCTCGTCGATGCGCTCCGCAAGGAGGGCCTCGAACGGGTCGCCGCCGTCGGCGAGCCGTTCGATCCCGAACTGCACGAGGCCGTCATGCACGTCGAAGGCGACGGCAACGGCGGCCCGGTGGTCGTCGACGTGATGCGGTCCGGCTACGTCTGGAACGGACGCGTCCTGCGCCCGGCCATGGTCAAGGTCGAAGGCTGAGGCCGGGTCCGAGAAAGGAGCCAGAGGTGGACGCCAAGCGTGAGTGGTTCGACACGGACTACTACGCCGTGCTCGGCGTGGCCCGCGACGTCTCCGAGAAGGACATCCAGAAGGCCTACCGCAAGCTCGCGCGCGAGCTGCACCCCGACGCCAACCCCGGCGATGCCCGTGCCGAGGAGCGCTTCAAGGAGATAACGGCCGCCTACGACGTCATCGGCAACCCCGAGACCCGCGCCCAGTACGACCAGGTCCGGGCCATGGGCGTCGGCGGCCGGCCCGGCGCCAACCCCTTCGGTGGCGCCGGCGCAGGCCCCGGTGGTTTCAGCTTCGACATGCGGGACATGGGCGATCTCGGCGACCTGTTGGGCTCCATGTTCGGTGGTGCCGCCGGTGGTGCCGCCGGCGCACCCTTCGGAGGCCGCAGCGGCGGCGCACGCCGGGGCCGCGATCAGGAGGCCGAGCTGGCGCTGTCGTTCGACGAAGCCGTCAGCGGGGTAACCACGTCGGTCACCGTCAGCGGCGGCGCCGACGGGCCTCGTTCCATCAAGGTCCGCATTCCTGCCGGTGTCGCCGACGGCCAACGCATCCGTCTGCGCGGCAAGGGCGGTCCGGGCCGTAACGGCGGTCCGGCCGGCGACCTGTTCGTCGTGGTTCGCGTGGGCACGCACCCGCTCTTCGGTCGCGACGGCACGAACCTCACGCTCGAGCTGCCCGTGACCTTCGCCGAGGCCGCCCTCGGCGCCGACATCGACGTGCCCACCCTGAGCGGCGAGACAGTACGCCTCCGTCTCCCGGAAGGCACCCAGCCCGGTCGGACGTTCCGGGTGCGCGGCCAGGGCATCGAGAGCGCCAAGGGTCGCGGCGATCTGCTCGTCACCGTCGTGGTGGCCGTCCCCCAGAAACTCAACCGCAAGCAGCGTTCCGCGCTGGAGGCTTTCGCTGCCGCGTCGGACGAGTCGCCCCGCGCGCATCTCGAACGGCAGGTGTGACGATGGATCTGCGAGGCCGCCATCGGGCGGTGTATGTCATCTCCGTCGCCGCGGAGCTCGCCGGGATGCATCCCCAGACACTGCGGATCTACGAGCGCAAGGGCCTGGTCGACCCCGCCCGCACGGGCGGGGGAAGCCGTCGATACAGCGACGCCGACATCGAACAGCTCCGTCGGATCAGCGAGCTCACCAGCGGCGGTCTCAACCTCGAGGGCGTTCGACGGGTACTCGAGCTCGAAGCCCAGGTGGCCGACCTCACCGACGAGGTCGAACGGCTGCGCGGCGAGCTACGACGCAGCAGCGCCGCCCTGGTTCCGTTGCGTCAGGAACTCGACCGCTACCGCGGCGCCCCCCGCTGACCGACCATTCTGCGAAATCTGGAGATCTGAGTCGTCAGCGAGGCCCCGGATATCCAGATTTCGCCGTGGATGTCGACGGCGGTGACGGGCCTCAGGTGTCGCCGAGGTCGATGACCTCGCCGTCGTCGTCGAGCAGCAGACGCGGCCCGGGCCGGGGGACGTAGATCGACAGGACCTGCGCGAGCATTTCGGGGTCGAATCCCTCGGTGCGGGCCTCCAGTGCCTGGGCAACCATCGCGGGATCGTCATGGCTCAGCTCGAGCTCGGCGATCGTCGTGAAGATGCCGAGCAGCTGGGCGCCGGCAGGCCGACGGCCGAGGCCGTCGTCTGAGGAGCGGCGATGGTGACGCAGGATGTTCTCGACGTTCGCCAGGCGCGGGATCCGGGCGACGATGTCGACCGTGAACGCCGCAACACAGCCGACCAGGAGGCCTTCTGCCTCGGCGACCGGGTCGCCACGCAGCACGCGGCGGCTGAGGTCCGACCCCAGCGCAGCACTGCCGAGATAGCAGAGGTTCGCCGCCATGAGCAGCTCCCACGCATCGCCGCGGGGATGCACGGCCAGGTGATCATCGAGCAACGAACGCACTCGTCGGGTCAGCGCATGGGCGGTGGGATTCGCGATCGCCAGCGTCTCGAGCAGGGCTTCTGCACTGCCCTCGAGGATGTCGGCGGTGTCGTCGAAACGACCCACCAGTTCCTGATGGCGCACGACCGCGGCGTGGATGGCCTCGAGCAGCGCTTCCGACGTCACCGGCTTGGTGAGCAGCGAGGTGATCTGGGCCCGGTTGACGGCATCGATCGAGGCGGGCAGGGTCGCATTGCCGGTCAACAGGATACGGGTCGTCTCGGGTGCCTCTGCATGGGCCTGGACCAGGAAGTCGATCCCGTCCACGCCGGGCATGGTGAGGTCGGACACGATCACGGCGAACGGGCCGTCGTCCTCGAGGGCCACGAGCGCCCGGTAGGGGTTGGACTCGGTCTGCACGTCGTAGCGGTCGCGCAGGATCCGCTTCATGCTGCGCAGCAGGGTCTGATCGTCGTCGACGATCAAGATGCGGGGCAGGCCGCCACCGTCGCGTGCGACGTCGTCGTCTTCGCGAGTGTCGACGAATTCGGTGATGGTCATCGCTGGTCGCCTTGGTTCGGGGTTCTTGCCGAGATGTCCCGTCTCGCCACCTGTCGGTACTGGGTCAATCGGCCCGGGCCGAACGGACTTGAGGACTGCACCGGGTTCTCGTCAGTCTCTGGGAGACGCCGTCGATCCGTGTGGTTCACGGCTCCACCTGCGCTGACCGAGGAAACTGCAACGACACCGTCGTCCCCTCGCCGGGCGCGCTGGTGATGGTGAGCGCGCCGCCGTGTTCGTCGAGGACCTCGCGCACCAGCGAGAGCCCCTGCCCGGTACCGCGTCCCTCGGCCTTGGTGGTGAAGAACGCGTCGGTGGCCTGTGCCTTGGTGACGGCATCCATCCCGATGCCGTCGTCGACGACGGTGATCGTCACGCGGGTGTCGTCGTGGTCGCAGAAGAGGTCGATGCGTCCGGTGTGGCGCGGCTGATCGACGCGGCGGTCCTCGATGGCGTGCACGGCGTTGACGAGGACGTTGAGGATCGCCTGTTGGGCGCGGCCCACCACCAGCGCGACCGGCGGCAGATCGTCGGCGGGGTCGTGGCGGACCAGTTCGGTGCCGGCCGGTGCCAGGCCACGGGCCACAGCGAGGGGGAAGCCGAGGATCTCCCGGACATCGACGTCGGTGCGTTCGCCGGGGGGCCGGTGTGCGAGCACGTTCATGCCCTGGCTGATCTCGTTGATGCGCGCGACACCCTCGGCGACCTCGTCGAGGGCTTCGGCCAGATCTGGACCGACGTCATCGATGTGTTCGCTGCCGGCCATCAGGGAGTCCACGGTGGTCCGGAGGTAGTCGAGGCTGGTGATGACGTACTGCAGGGGACTGCGGATCTCGTGGGAGATCCCCGATGCGAGGCGCCCGAGCTCTTCGAGCTTCTGGTCGTGCGCGACGCGGATGGTCGCCCGCCGGTCGGCGGTGACGTCGTCGGCGGTGACGAGCATGGCGATGCCCGTGCCGTCGTCGGGGAGGCGGCTGAGCGCGAAGGTGACCAGGCGAGTCGTGCCCGTCCGCGTCGACAGCAGCGCCTCGGCCCGCACCGGATCGGCGCGACAAGCCACATCGGCGACGAGACGGGCGACCTCGTCGGCCTGCCGCCCGGGAAACAACGCCGCGAGCGGACGCCCCTCGAGTTCGGTGGCGTCGATCTCGACGAGCCGCTCGAACGCCGGGTTCGACGCTGCGATACAGCCGTCGATGTCGAGCAGAGCCAGACCGTTGGGTGACTGATCGAAGATCGTAGGGCCGGGCGTCGCCACGTCGCGACACTACCGATACGCCCCGTCGCGGCCGCGCATGGCTCTCTGTCTGGCATTGCAACGCGGACGCGGGCTACCGTCGGTCGCCACCACGACGAGGGGGATGGTTGGTGGCGTTACTCGAGGTCGACAGCATCAGCGTCCGGTTCGGCGGGATCCGAGCGCTCGATGACCTGTCGTTCACCATCGACGAGGGCCAGATCTGCGGGCTCATCGGGCCCAACGGCGCCGGCAAGACGACCTTCTTCAACGTGATCAGCCGCATCTACGACCCCACCGGCGGTCGGATCACCTACGACGGCACGGACCTGTTGTCGGTCCCACCGCATCGGATCTCCTCCATCGGTATCACCCGCACGTTCCAGAACCTGGCGTTGTGGCCGGGCATGACCGTGCTCGACAACGTCAAGGTCGGGGCCCACTCGCGTAGCCGGCAGAACCTGTTGAGTGCCGCGCTGCGCATCGGGACCGCCCGCGAGGAACGGGATCTGACCGAACGTGCCTGGGTTGCGCTCGACGAGATCGGCCTGACGGCGCACGCGTTCCACCCGGCGGCCGGGCTGCCCTACGGCACGCTGAAGCGCATCGAGCTGGCCCGGGCACTGATGGCCGAGCCCCGTCTGCTGATGCTCGACGAACCCGCAAGCGGCCTGACCCACGCCGAGGTCGACGAACTCGCCGGGCTGTTGCGGTCGCTGCGAGACCGGCACAACCTGACCCTGTTGCTCGTCGAACATCACATGGGCATGGTCATGGGGACCTCGGACAAGGTGGTGGTGTTGGACTTCGGTTGCAAGATCGCCGAAGGGAGCCCATCGGAGGTACAGCGCGATCCGCGGGTCATCGAGGCCTACCTCGGTGCGGGAACGTCCGCATGAGGACGAGGCCATGAGTCTGCTCGAGGTCACCGGTCTCGTCGCCGGCTACGGGCCCGTCACGGTGCTGCGCGGGCTCGATCTGTTCGTCGACGAGGGTGAGATCGTCGTGGTGCTCGGCGCGAACGGCGCCGGCAAGACCACGACCTTGCGCGCCATCTCCGGGATGATCGACACCCAGGGGTCGGTTCGTTTCGCCGGCGACGAGATCGTCGGGCACGACCCTGCCGACATCGTCCGTCGGGGCATCGCCCACGTTCCCCAGGGCCGGGGCACCTTCCCGGAGCTATCGGTCGAGGACAACCTGCGTGCGGGAGCGTTCACCCGTCGAGATCGCGAGGTCGAGGCCGACATCGCGTCCTGGTACGACGCGTATCCGGTACTGCGAGACCGGCACGATCAGCCGGCCGGGTCGCTCTCGGGTGGCGAGCAGCAGATGCTCGCAGTGGCCCGGGCGCTGATGTCTCGGCCGCAGTTGCTCCTGCTCGACGAGCCATCCCTCGGTCTCGCACCGTTGATCGTTGCCGACCTGTTCGAACGCTTCGTCACGCTCAACCGGGAGTCCGGCACAACGATGCTGCTCGTCGAACAGAACGCGCAGCTCGCGCTCGGCATCGCCAACCGGGCCTATGTGCTCGAGGCCGGCACGATCGCCGTCTCTGGCGCCGCCGAGGACCTGAGAAACGACGACTCCATCCGCCGGGCCTACCTCGGCATCGACATCGACACCGACGAATCGGTGGGGGAGGCCTGATGGAACTGCTGCTCGCCCGTGTGATCGACGGGCTCTCCAACGGCGCGACCTACGCGGCGATCGCCCTGGCGCTGGTGCTCATCTACAAGGCCACCACCCTGATCAATTTCGCGCAGGGCGAGCTCGCGATGCTCGGCGGATTCGTCGTGTTCGTCCTGGGCGTCGAACAGGGCCTGCCGGCGTGGGTCGCCGTCATCATCGCCATGATGCTCACCGCCGCGCTGGCTGCCGGTATCGAGCGCACCCTCATCCGGCCGTTCGACCCTGCGGATCACCTGCCGCTGGTCATCATCACGTTGGGGTTGTTCCTGATGGTCAACGCCATCGCCGTCGTCATCTGGCGCAGCGACCCCAAGCGCTTCCCCGAGCTCTTCCCGAGCGGCGACGTGTTCACCTGGGGCACCACGCAGCTGCGGTGGTACGACGTCGGCGTCGTGGTGTCGGTCGTGGTGCTGGTGATCGCGCTCGAGGCACTGTTGAACCGGACCAAGGTGGGGCTGGCGTTCCGGGCGGTGTCGTCCAATCTGGAGTCGAGCCGGCTGGTGGGCATCAAGGTCGGTCAGACCCTGATGTTCGGCTGGGCGCTCGCCGCAGCCGTCGGCACCTTGGCCGCATCGCTGTTCGTCGCCAGCCCGCTCCGCCAGCTCGAGCCCACCTACATGCTGCGGGTGTTGATCTTCTCGACCGCCGCAGCGGCCCTGGGCGGCCTCGACAGCATCCGTGGCGCGCTGTTCGGCGGCTTGATCATGGGCCTGTTGCAGGCGTTCTTCCAGTACATCGTGTCCTGGAGCGCCGACCTCTCGTGGTTCCCCGACATCGGGAACGAGCTCAATCTGGCGACGGCGTTCGTCGTGTTGTTGGCGGTGCTCATCGTGCGGCCCAACGGGTTGTTCGGCACGAAGGCGATCGAGCGCGTATGAGCCCGCGCGTCCTCGTGCAGGGCACCCCCGCCCAGCGTTGGTACACCCGCATCAGTTGGGGTCTGTTCGTGCTGTTCGTGGCGCTGGTGCCGTTCGTCTTCGCGGATACGTGGGCGCCGAGCATCTTCGGCGACACCTACACCATCGGCATGGACAACCTTCTCCATGCCATCGCCTGGATGGTGGCGGTGCTGGGGCTCAACCTGCTGATCGGCTACAGCGGGCAGATCTCGTTGGGGCACAGCTTCTTCGTCGGCCTCGGTTCGTATCTGTCGGCAGTTCTGATGGTTTCCTACGACTGGCCGTTCCTGGCGACGTTCCTGGTCGTCGTGCCGGTCTGTTTCGTGTTCGGCATGATCGTGGGGATCCCGGCCCTGCGCATCAAGGGCCTCTACCTCGCTCTCGTCACGCT
Organism: Acidimicrobiales bacterium; assembly: GCA_046290435.1. GTDB lineage: Bacteria > Actinomycetota > Acidimicrobiia > Acidimicrobiales > UBA8592 > CAVQUE01. The sequence continues at coordinate 42,456 of JBKAGO010000068.1, read as the reverse complement.
GGTGTTGGCCACGATCTTCCCGACCTTGGTTCGCCTCGACGCCTGGGCGGACAAGACCGGAGGCTCGAACGGCCTCAACGCCTCGGCCGAGTACCACCCGCCCGGATGGCTGCCCCTCGACGGGATCGCCGAATTCCTGCAGGCCTTCCCGCTCGTCGGCGGGATCTTCGGATCCGACGGGTTGAACGAACGCGGCGAGGAACGGGTGTGGCTCTACATCATCATGGTGCTCATCGCCGCGGTGATGTTCTGGATGGCTCGCAACGTCGTGCGGAGCCGTCCCGGTCGGGCCTTCGTCGCCATCCGCGACAACGAGACGAGTGCCGCCGTCAGCGGCGTCAACCTGCCGTTGTACAAGACGCTGGCGTTCGGGCTGTCTGCGGCCTACGGCGGTGTGGCCGGGGTCATGTACACGGTGGCCATCGGCGCCCTCGCTCCCGATGTCTTCGGTATCAACCTGGCGATCTTCTTCATCGTGGGCCTCGTCCTCGGCGGTGTGGCGACGATCTCAGGAGCGGTCATCGGCGGCCTCGCAATCATCTTCATCCCGCACTTCTCGAGCCAGTGGGCCAATCAGACCGACAGCCTCGGCCCGCTCGACGTCACGGGCGACCGGCCCTATGGCCAGGTCCTGCTCGGTGCGTTCCTCATCGCGGTGACCTTCGTGTTGCCCGGAGGGATCGTGGCCGGGATCCGCAAGCTGCGATCACGTTTCGTGGTCGTGACGCCTCGGCCCCCTGTCTCGGGGGCCGCGTCGGACGATGCGCCCGGGGGTGTCGGGGACGCATCCGAGGACGACGAAGATCGGCCGGCCCTGCGCCGGACCGAGGGGTCTGCGGCGCTGCCGTGACCCCCGGCAATGACCGCAGTGGGGCCGGCCCGCCGCGGTGTACGTGACCCAGGAGGGGAATCCCACGATGACGAAACGAGCACCTTGGTGGCGGTTGTTGGCGGTGCTGTGCGCCTTCGCCCTGGTCGCCGCGGCATGTGGCGACGATGACGACGGCGACACCGCGGCCGTCGAAGACGACGGTGGCGACGAGGCTGCCGGTGACGATGGTGGCGACGAGGCTGCCGGTGACGATGGTGGCGAGATAGCCGAGGGGGTCATCGAGTTCGCGTCGGGCGCCAGCGTCGACGTCGGGGAGTGCCCCGAGGACTGGGAGGACACCGGCGGCATCACCGACGACGAGATCCGCCTGGCCATCTCGCTTCCGCAATCGGGTCAGCTCGCGGCGTTCGGCGCCATCGGCGAAGGCATGCAGATCTACTTCGACCACGTCAACGCAACCGACCCGGTCGACGGCAAGAGCATCACCCTGGTCGCCCGCGACGACGCGTACGAGCCCGCTCGCACGCAGGCCAACGTCGAAGAGCTGATCGAGACCGAGAACATCTTCGCGTTCGCCTTCATCATCGGTTCGCCGAACAACGGCCAGGTGCGGCCCATCCTCGATGCCGAGTGCGTGCCCCAGCTGTTCAATGCGACCGGTCTGCCGCCGTGGGGCGATCCGGCCAACTTCCCATGGACCATCGGCGGGCTCCTGTCCTACGACACCGAGGCGAACCTCTGGTGCAGCCACATCGCCGAGGAGCTCGGCGAGGGCGCCACCGTCGCCGGGCTGTTCGCGAACAACGACTTCGGTGCTTCGTACCAGACGGTGCTCGAAGCTTGCGCCGAGGCCGGCACGATCGACTTGGTCGAGAGCCTCACCCACGAAGCCGCTGCCGCCGACATCACCAACGAGATGACCACCCTTGCGGCATCGGGAGCCGACGCCTTCGTGTTGGGCTCGACCGCCGCGTTCTGCCCGCAGGCGATGGCTGCGGTCGCGCAGAGCCCGTGGGAGCCCCTGACGCTGATCTCCAACACGTGTGCGTCGATCGCGAGCTTCTTCTCGCCGGTCGATCCGGCAGGCCAGGGTGTTCGCATGGTGGCGAACAACAAGGAGGTCACCGACCAGGCCTTCGCCGACGATCCCGCGGTGCAAGAGGCCATCTCGATCATCGAGGCAGCCGGCGCCGATCCCTTCGCCGGGTCGGTGTCGACGGGCATCCTGTTCGGCATGACCATGGAGCACGTGCTGCGTGAGGCCGCAGCATCGGAGGGCGGCCTCAGCCGCACCAGCCTGATGGAAGCAGTGTGGAACATGGACTACGCGCATCCGTTGCTCCGCGACGGCATCACGATGCAGACCGACGGCGCCAACGACGCCTACATCATCGAGGGTGCCTACATCGTCGAGTACCAGGCGCCTGCAGCCGAGGGCGAGTCCGGCAGCTACACGACGGTCTCGGACCTGATCTCCGTCGAGGGCGAGACGGGTAGCTTCGGCGGCTGATCGCAGCGCGATCGCCAGACTCCTGAGGGGTCGTCGTCCGCTGCGGTGGACGACGGCCCCTCGTCGCGTCGTCACGCGCTGTATCGGCAGGTGAACTGCGGGTTGCGGCTCATTGTTGAAGTGGGCCGGACCGACTAGGGTGCCCCGACGTTGGGCGGAGCCAACGCCACGGTCCGGCGCGCATGCGCCGAGCCGGTGTTCGAGGAGGGAACACACCTATGCAGATCCAAGCGGCGCCCGAGCGTCGAGTCGTGGCAGCGTTGGCGGCGCTCACGATGTTGTTGTCCGGCTTCATCGCATTCGCCTCTCCGGCGAGCGCGCACTTCGCCGGCATCGACGAGTCCACCACCCTGGTCTGCGACGGCGACACGCTCGTTCTGCGTACCGCTGCGGTGTCCTGGGCCGAGGACATGACGGGGGAGCACCCCTCGGTCATCATCGAGATGCGCACCGATGTCAGCGACTGGGAGACGGTCGTCACCGGTGAGTTCAGCGAGGCCAACGGCTGGCGACTCTCCGGCGCCGCCATCGTGCCCCCCGGCGCATCGTTCGTCGATGTGCGCGTCACCGTCGATCCCGACTTCAGCTGGGGCGACGGCTTCAGCGATCCGACACCACCGGCCGAGACCCGCCTGGTCGTCGGCCCGGGTCTGACCGACTGCACGTCGATCGTCCTGCCTCCGCCCACGCCGGAGCCTCCGGTCGAGCCCACCCCCACCCCGGAGCCGCCGGTCGAGCCGACGCCCACGCCCGAGCCTCCCACCGGCATCATCCCGGAGGCGTCGGTGGGTTGTGTCGGCGACGTCGACGACAGCGAGGCCATCGTCGAGATCACCACCGATTCCCCCACCGATCAGGACGTATCGGTGTTGGTGGACGGGATCGAGCTCACCACCGTCACCGTCGGCCCCGACAGCCCTGCGATCGTCAACGTGCCCCAGGACCCGGGCGAGACCAACACCGTCGATGTCGTCCACGACGGCGACACCATTGCCAGCGCGACCATCCAGTGCGTCGACACCATCATCATTCCCCCGGGAACGCCGACGCCCGAGCCGACCGGCACCCCGGTGCCGCCCAACCCGCCCACGCCTCCCGGCCCGGAGCTTCCCGCCACCGGTAGCCAGTCCCGCGACATCGCATCGTGGGCGATGGTCGCCATCATCGGTGGTGCCCTGTTGGTCATCGGCGGCATCTCGCTGCGAAGCCAGGAAAACTGAATCGGACCGGTGGGATCCGCCCACCGGTCCATCCGATAGAGGTCGAAGGACAACGTCGTGCCAGCAACTGTGGTCGTCGGTACCCAATGGGGCGATGAGGGCAAGGGGAAGTTCACCGACCTCTTCGCCAAGGAGATGCATCTCGTCGTTCGCTACCAGGGCGGTCACAACGCGGGCCACACCCTCGTGGTGGACGGCGAGACCACGGCGTTGCAGCTGATCCCCAGCGGGATCCTCTACGACCACGTCACGCCCGTCATCGGCAACGGCGTGGTCGTGGACCCGAAGGTGTTGTTGGCCGAGGTGGACATGCTCGAGGCCAAGGGCATCGATTGCAGTCGCCTCAAGGTCAGCGGCAACGCGCACCTCATCCTGCCCTACCACCAGGAGCTCGATGTCGTCTTCGAACGGCACCTGGGCAAGAACAAGCTCGGTACGACCAAGCGCGGCATCGGCCCCGCCTACGCCGACAAGGCCCTGCGCATCGGTCTGCGGGTCCAGGACCTGACCGACCCCAAGATCTTCCGCCAGAAGCTCGACGTGGTGCTGCGCGAGAAGGGGCCACTGCTGGGCAAGGTCTACAACCGTCTGGCGCCCGACGCCGATGAGATCGCAGCGATGTATCTCGACACGTACCTGCCGCGTCTCGAGCCCTACATCGCCGACGCCGTGGGGCTCGTCCACGACGCACTCGAGGCCGGCCAGCATGTGCTGCTCGAAGGAGCCCAGGCGACGTTTCTCGATCTCGACCAGGGCACCTACCCGTACGTCACCTCGTCCAATCCCACGGCCGGCGGTGCGTGTACCGGTGCCGGTGTCGGGCCTCGCCACATCGATCGGGTGGTCGGTATCGCCAAGGCATACACCACCCGCGTGGGGTCCGGACCGTTCCCTGCCGAGCTGTTCGACGAGATCGGCGACCACTTCGTCGATGTCGGCCACGAGTACGGCACCAACACCAAGCGGCGCCGGCGCACCGGCTGGCTCGACACGGTCATGCTGCGTCATGCCGCACGGCTCAACTCGTTGTCGGAGATCGCGATGACCAAGCTCGACGTCATGGACGCGTTGGCCGAGGTCAAGATCTGCACGGGCTACGAGATCGAAGGCCGCCGCGTCGATGCGATGCCCTACCACCAGACGGACTTCCACAAGGCCCAGCCGGTGTACGAGTCGATGCCCGGGTGGGAGACCGACATCACCGGCTGCACCGAGCGCCACGACCTCCCGGCTGCCGCACAGGCATACCTGGCACGGGTGGAGGAGCTGGTCGGGGTACCGATCTCCATCGTCGGGGTCGGGCCGGGACGTTCCCAGTTCGTCCACTGGACCGACGCGCGAAGCTGACGTCCATGCGCGTCTGTGTGGTCGGCTCCGGGGGGCGTGAGCATGCCCTGGCGTCGGTGCTCGGCCGTGACACCGAGGTCGTCGTCACCCCGGGCAACCCCGGTATCGCCGGGTCGGTCGCCACTGCGCCGGCCGACATCGACGCCGATCTCTACGTCATCGGGCCCGAGGCGCCCCTGGTCGCCGGACTGGCCGACGAGCTGCGTGCCGCCGGCAAGCTCGTGTTCGGCCCCGGCGCCGACGGTGCGGCTCTCGAGGGCTCGAAGGCCTGGATGAAGGACCTGCTGGTGGCTGCGGGCGTGCCCACCGCAGCGCACGGGACCTTCACCGAGGTCGCGCCGGCACAGGCCTTCCTGGCGACGATGGCGCCGCCCTACGTCGTCAAGACCGACGGCCTCGCCGCGGGCAAGGGCGTGCTCGTCACCGACGATCTCGACGAGGCGCGCGCCGGCGTCGAGAGCTACCTGTCCGGTACCGCCTTCGGCGACGCCGGACGCACGGTGGTCATCGAGGAGGGCATGACCGGTCCCGAGGTCTCGGTGCTGGCCATCTGCGATGGGCGCCGGGCCGTGGCCCTCGAACCGGCGCAGGACTTCAAGCGCATCGGCGACGGCGACACCGGACCCAACACCGGCGGGATGGGCGCGTACTCACCTGTGCCGGTGGCGCCGCCCGAGCTGGTGGCCGAGGTCATGGAGCGCTTCGTGACCCCCACCCTCGACGAGCTCGTGCGGCGCGGCATCGACTACCGCGGCGTGCTGTACGCCGGGTTGATGCTGACTCCCGACGGCCCCCGGATGCTCGAGTACAACGTCCGCTTCGGCGATCCGGAGACCCAGGTGGTCGTGCCGCGGCTCACCTCCAGCCTCACCGAACTGCTGGCCGAGGCCGCGGCCGGCGAGATCCGATCCGAACCCGTCTTCGGCGACGACGCCACCGTCACCGTCGTGTGCGCCGCCGAGGGCTATCCGGTTGCGCCACGCACCGGCGACCGCATCACCGGCATCGATGTAGCCAGTGCCATCGACGGCGTCGATGTGTTCTGCGCCGGTGTCGCCGCCGACCCCGACGTTCCCGATGCGTTGGTGACTGCGGGCGGACGCGTGCTGGCCGTCACCGGACGCGGCCCCGACCTCGCCGCGGCGCGTGCGCGCGCCTACGCCGCGGTGGCCGAGATCTCCTGGCCGGGTATGCAGGTCCGGTCCGACATCGCCGCCGACGCCGCAGGCGAGCCCAACCCCTCGGGAGCCACGATCACATGACCCGCATCGCCAACGTGTTGGCCGGCCGCTACGCCAGTACCGACATGGTCGAGCTCTGGTCGGCCGAACACAAGGTGGTGCTCGAACGCCGGCTCTGGCTCGCAGTGCTCCGCGCCCAGATCGACCTCGGCGTCGCAGTTCCCGACGGCGTCGTCGACGCGTACGAGGCCGTGGTCGACCAGGTCGATCTCGACTCGATCGCGGCGCGCGAGCGCGTCACCCGCCATGACGTCAAGGCCCGTATCGACGAGTTCTGCGCGCTGGCAGGACACGAGCACATCCACCGGGCCATGACGTCGCGCGACCTCACCGAGAACGTCGAACAACTCCAGATCCGCAGTGCCATGGCCTTGACGCGCGACCGCGCCGTGGCGGTGCTGGTGCGGCTCGCGGCACGGGCGACGGAGTATGCGGATCTCGCGATGGCGGCGCGTTCGCACAACGTGGCGGCGCAGGTCACCACCCTCGGCAAACGTTTCGCCACCGTCGCCGACGAGTTGCTCGTCGCGTTCGATCGCCTCGAGACGCTCATCGAGCGGTACCCGCTGCGGGGCATCAAGGGTCCGGTCGGCACCCAGCAGGACATGCTCGACCTGTTGGGCTCACAGGACGCGGTCGATCGCCTCGAGGCCGGGGTGATGACCCATCTCGGGTTCGAGCGATGCTTCGACAGTGTCGGGCAGATCTATCCCCGGTCGCTCGACTTCGAGGTGGTGTCGACCCTGGTCCAGTTGGCGTCGGCCCCGGCCAACCTCGCCACCACGATGCGGCTCATGGCGGGCCACGAGCTCGTCACCGAGGGGTTCGAGCCGGGCCAGGTCGGTTCCTCGGCGATGCCGCACAAGATGAACAGCCGGTCGTGCGAGCGCATCAACGGCTTCGCCCACATCCTGGCCGGGCACCTCACCATGGTCACCGGTCTCGTCGGTTCGCAGTGGAACGAGGGCGACGTCAGCGATTCCGTCGTCCGGCGGGTCGCACTGCCCGATGCGTTCTTCGCCATCGATGGGCTCATGCAGACGACGCTCACGGTCCTCGACGAGCTCGGCGCCTACCCGGCGGTGATCGACCGCGAGCTCACCCGCTACCTGCCGTTCCTCAGCACCACCCGGATCCTCACCGCAGCAGTGGCTGCAGGCGCGGGCCGCGAAGCGGCGCACGAGGCCATCAAGGAACATGCGGTGGCTGCCGCGCTGGCGATGCGCGAGGACGGCGCGGCCGAGAACGATCTCGCCGAGCGCCTGGCGGTCGACCCCCGGCTCGCCCTCGATGCCGACCAGCTGGCCTCGCTGCTCGCGGCGCCCGAGACCGGCCTGGCCGAACGCCAGGTGGCGGCCGTCGTCGCCCGCATCGGCGCCGTCGCCGACCGTCATCCGGCGGCGGCGGGCTATGACCCGGAGCCCATCTTGTGACCGGGCCCGGTCGTGTGGAGCTGCCCCATCTCTATTCGGGCAAGGTCCGCGACCTCTACGACGCAGGCGACGATCGCCTGCTGTTGGTGGCCAGCGACCGGATCTCGGCGTTCGACGTCGTGATGGCCGAACCGGTGCCCGACAAGGGCCGGGTGCTGGTGGCCATGTCCGCGTTCTGGTTCGCGCACACGGCCGGCATCGCCGCCAACCACCTGGTGTCGTGCGATCTCGGGGACTTCCCCGACGGGGCCCGCGATCCCTGGCTGGCCGGACGATCGATGCTGGTGCGGCGCGCCGAGATGGTGCCCATCGAGTGCGTCGTGCGCGGCTATCTGACCGGTTCGGCGTGGAAGGAGTACCAGGCGGGCGGGACCATGCACGGCACCTCGTTGCCGTCGGGCCTCCGTGAGGCCGAGCAGCTCCCGGAGCCGGTGTTCACCCCGGCCACCAAGGCCCCCGACGGACTGCACGACGAGAACATCTCCTTCGACGACGCGGCCGATCTCGTCGGCGGCGACCTGGCGGCCGCGTGCCGAGACCTGTCGCTGGCGCTCTACACCGCCGGCGCTGCGCACGCCGCCGCCCGGGGCATCATCGTGGCCGACACCAAGTTCGAGCTGGGCATCGTCGACGGGCGCCTCGTCGTGGCCGACGAGATGCTCACGCCCGACTCGTCGCGGTTCTGGCCGGCAGAGGCGTGGGCGCCGGGTTCGACGCCGCCGTCGTTCGACAAACAGCCCGTGCGCGATCACCTCGATGCGCTGGCGTGGGACAAGACCCCACCGCCGCCACCGCTGCCGCCGGAGGTCATCGCCGCCACGACCCAGCGCTACACCGAGGCCTACGAGCGCATCAGCGGATTGCGCCTGGCCGACTGGCCCGGCGCCCGCAACCGCGCCTGAGCCGACGCCTCCCGAATCCCCGAACCCCCAAATCTGGGACTCTGCGCGCAGCTCGTGCGCGCAGAGTCCCAGATTTCGGCGGTCCGGCGGCACGGTTCACGCTCGTTGCCTACGATCGGTGAATACCCGTTCGCAAACATCGAGGAGTGGTCGTGACTGCCATCGAGGATCGTCCCGCACCCGGCGAGGCCCGGGGACCCGGCAAGACCCTGCGTGAGCAACTGCTCGAGGATCCGACGCCGCCACCGGCCGCGCTGCTCGAAGAGTCGTACGCGTTCCTCGGCGACGAGGACATCCCGTACACCAACTACACCGACCCCGATCGGGCCGCCGCCGAGTTCGCGCACCTGTGGCCGAAGGTGTGGCAGTGGGCGTGCCACGTCGACCACATCCCCGAGGCCGGCGACTACCACGTCTACAAGATCGGCCACCTCGAGGCGCTCATCGTCCGCACCGACGCCGGTGACATCAAGGCGTACTACAACGCCTGCATGCACCGGGGCACGGCGCTCAAGCCGGCCGAGACGTGCGGCTTCTCCAAGGACCTCCGCTGCCCGTTCCACGGCTGGACGTGGTCGCTCGACGGTCAGCTCGTCGACCTGCCCGGCTCCTGGGACTTCCCCCACGCCGGCGCCGAGAGCCACCGGCTGCCCGAGATGCCGGTGGGGGTGTGGGGCGGGTTCGTGTTCGTCAACTTCGATCAGGACGCCGAACCCCTCGAGGACTACCTGGGTGTGCTGCCGCGCCACTGGGCCGACTGGGGCCTCGAGGACCGCTACATCGAGACCCACGTGCGCAAGCGCCTGCCCTGCAACTGGAAGGCCGCCGCCGAGGCGTTCCTCGAGGCGTACCACGTGCGCGAGACCCACGCCGGTGGCGGGCTCGGCACCGAGGTCACCACCGCCTACGACGTGTTCGAGCCCAACGTCTCGCGGTTCATCCACACCACCGGGCTCAACAGCCCGCTGCGCCAGCCGCCGGCCACCGAGCAGGAGCTGTTCGCGCACATGACCCGCAACCTGCGCGCCGGTCAGGCGCCGCTGGAGCTCCCCGAAGGCGTGCGGGCCCGCGACTTCTACGCCAAGTACGTCCAGGAGCAGTACAGCGAGCAGTACGGGCGGGACTTCTCGGGACTGTCGGAGTCGATGACGCTCGACTCCATCGAGTACTTCCTGTTCCCGAACATGTTCTTCTTCCCGGGCCTGCAGTTGCCCATGGTCTACCGGTTCCGCCCCGACCCCGAGGACCCCGATGTCAGCTACTTCGACCTGCTGATGATGCGCTACCGCCCCCTCGACGGCGACGCACCCGAGCCCCCCGAGGTCATCGAGATCGACGTCGACGACAGCTACACCATCGCCGAGGGCCTCGGCGGACTGGGTCGTGTGTACGACCAGGACACCGCCAACATGGCCGCCCAGACCCGGGGCTTCAAGGCCAGCATCAAGCGCGGCCAGACCCTCGGCAACTACCAGGAGGTCCGCGCCCGCCACCTCCACAAGCGGGTCGACGACTATCTCAGCGCCGCCGACTGAACCGCCGGGTAGGGCAGGGGTTACGTCGTACTTCTCCACTGCTCGGGCCCATGGTCAGTCGTACTTTCAACCAACTGTCACGCTGCGGCCTACGGGGTACCGGCTCGGAGTTGGTTGAAAGTACGACTTGACCCCAGTGGTTCCGCAGTGGTTCCGCCGCGCAGGGCGAGAATCCGGACTCGAGCGCAGTACTTGACCCCAGTGGTACCGGCCGCCGTGGCAGCATGAGCGCCATGACGTTCGATGTGCAGGTCGAGGTACAACTGCGGGCCGGGGTGGCAGACCCTGCCGGCGCGACGATCGAGCGGGCGATGCCCACGCTCGGCTTCGACGGCGTGTCGGGGGTGCGCATGGGCAAGAGCATCCGGTTCACCATCGACGCCGCCGACGAAGCCGCGGCCCGCGCCGAGGTCGATCAGCTCTGTGCCACGTTCCTGACCAACCCGGTCATCGAGGACAGCGTCGTCACCGTGGTCAGCGCATCATGAGCGCCACGGTCGGGGTCATCGTCTTTCCGGGGACCAACTGCGAGCGCGACGTCGTCGAGGCGGTCGAGGCCGCCGGCGGCCAGGGCCGGCTGTGCTGGCACGGCGACGATTCGCTCGGCCAGGTCGACGCCGTCATCGTGCCCGGGGGCTTCGCCCACGGCGACTACCTGCGCCCCGGCGCCATCGCCCGTTTCTCGCCGGTCATGGCGGCGGTCGACGCCTTCGCTGCCGAGGGCGGCCCCGTCCTGGGGATCTGCAACGGGTTCCAGGTGCTCACCGAGGCGGGCCTGCTGCCCGGCGCCCTCCAGAAGAACGCCGGCCTCAAGTTCCGGTGCGCCCCGGCTCAGCTCCGGGTCGAGACCACCCACAGCGCCCTCACCGGTCGCGCCGACGCCGGTCAGGTGCTGTCGATCCCGGTCAACCACTTCGAGGGCAACTACACCTGCGACGCCGAGACCCTGGCCGAGCTCCGGTCCGAGGACCGCATCGTGCTGCGCTACGTCGACAACCCCAACGGCTCGGTCGACGACATCGCCGGCATCTGCAACCCAGCCCGCAACGTCGTCGGCCTGATGCCGCACCCCGAGCGTGCGTGTCATCCGCTGCTCGGCAGCACCGACGGCCTCGTCCTGCTCGACGGCCTCCTCGCCGCCGCCGGCGCCCGGGTGGCGTCATGAGCGAGCGAAGCGAGCGGGGCCGCCCGGCCCGTTGCGCAAGCAACAAGAGGGTCGAACGATGAGCGACACCACTGCACTGCATCGCAGCCTGGGCCTGACCGACGACGAGTACGACCGCATCGTCGAGATCCTCGGGCGCGACCCCAACCATCTCGAGCTCGCCATGTACTCGGTCATGTGGAGCGAGCACTGCTCGTACAAGTCGTCGCGCATCCATCTCAAGCGCCTCCCGACCGAGGCCCCGCACGTGCTGGTGGGCCCGGGCGAGAACGCCGGGGTCATCGACGTCGGCGACGGCATCGCACTGGCGTTGCGCATCGAGAGCCACAACCACCCGAGCTACATCGAGCCCGGCCAGGGTGCGGCCACCGGTGTCGGCGGCATCATCCGCGACATCTTCACCATGGGTGCCCGCCCCATCGCGCTGATGGACCCGCTGCGATTCGGGCCGCTCGACGACGCCCGCAGCCGCTGGGTCGCCGAGGGCGTCGTGTCGGGCATCTCCGGGTACGGCAACTCCGTCGGGGTGCCCACCGTCGGGGGTGAGACCGTCTTCGACGACTGCTACATCGGCAATCCGTTGGTCAACGTGTTCTGCCTGGGTGTGCTGCCGGTGGAGCGCCTGGTCCTCGGTCAGGCCAGCGGCGTCGGCAACCTCGCCGTGCTCCTCGGTTCCTCCACCGGCCGCGACGGCATCGGCGGGGTCAGCGTCCTGGCCTCTGCCGGGTTCTCCGACAGCGAGGCCGACGCCGACAAGCGCCCCAGCGTCCAGGTGGGCGATCCCTACGAGGAGAAGCGCCTCATCGAGGCCTGTCTCGAGTTGCTCGATGCGGGACTGGTCGTCGGCATCCAGGACCTCGGCGGCGCCGGCCTGTCGTGTGCAGCGTCGGAGACCGCGTCCCGTGGCGGCGTCGGGATGGACTTCGACGTCTCGGCGGTGCCGCGGCGCGAGCAGGGCATGGAGCCCTTCGAGGTCATGACCTCGGAGTCCCAGGAGCGCATGCTCGCAATCGTCGAACCCGAGACGATCGACCAGGTCCTCGCCATCTGCGAGCGCTGGGATGTCCGCGCCACCGTCGTCGGCAAGGTCACCGAGGGCGGCGCGCTGCGCATCGTCGAGGGCTTCGACGGCGACTGCGTCGGCGAGGTCCCGGCGGCGTCGCTGCACGAGGACGCCCCGCTGTACGACCGGCCCATGGCCGAACCCGCCGATCTGGCCGAACGCCGAGCCGCCTCACCCGACGATGCACCAGCCCCCGGCGACGTCGGCGCCGACCTCGTTGCGATGCTGGCGGACACGTCGTGGGTGTCGTCGCAGTACGACCACCAGCTGTTCCTCAACACCGTCGTCGGCCCCGGCGGTGACGCCGCGGTGCTGCGGCTCAAGCACCCGACCACCGGCGCCGACACCGGCCGTGGCATCGCCCTGACCACCGACGGCAACCACCGCTGGTGCGCGGTCGACCCGAAGATCGGCACGGCGTGGACCGTCGCCGAGGCCGTGCTGAACGTGTCGTGTGTCGGTGCCAAGCCGATGGCGCTGGTGAACTGCCTCAACTTCGGCAACCCCGAACACCCCGAGGTCATGTGGCAGCTCAGCGAGGCCATCGACGGCATGGCCGCCGCCTGCGCGGCTTTCGATCTCCCGGTCATCGGTGGCAACGTCAGCCTCTACAACGAGAGCAGCGGCACGAACATCGACCCGACGCCGATCGTCGGTGTCGTCGGCCTCGTCGACGAGCTCCGCGAGATCCCACCGGGACTCGCGTGGTCCGAAGGCGATCGCCTCGTGCTGCTCGGCCCCGCGGCCGGTTCGCTGGCCGGGAGCCGCTGGGCGTTCGAGCACGGCCACCGCGGTGGTGCACTCGCACCGTTCGATCCCGCCCAGATCGAAGCCGTGGCAGGCGTCGTGCGGGCCGCGGTCAACGCCCGGCTCGTGTCGGCCGTCCACGACGTCTCCACCGGTGGGCTGGGAGTGTGCGCCGCCGAGATGGCCATCGCCGCCGGCATCGGTTGCACCCTGGCGCGGGTCCCCGACCATCGGACCCTGTTCGCCGAGACCCCCGGCCGGGTGCTCGTCGCCGTCTCGGCCGATCGGGTGGGGGTCATCGAGGACATGGCTGCCGCAGCCGGCGTTCCGGCCGAACGGGTCGGACTCGCCCACGGCGATCGCATCGCGGTCAAGGGCCTCGTCGACATCGCGCTGGCCGACGTGCACGCCGCATGGCGCGACCGCCTGCCCGAGGCGCTGGGAAGCGGCACCACCCAGGCTTGACGACCGATTCGCCGGGCGGGCGACCCCGGACCGGTAGGGTCCGGCAATGACCTCGACCGCCACTGCTGCGCTCGGCTACGCCGCCTTCGGTGCGTGGTACGACCGGTACCGGGCAGCGGTGCTCGAACCGGCCCTCGCTGCGGCCGACGCTGCGCTCGACGCGACGCTGCGTGAGCAGCTCGGCGACCGCGACCTGGCCCGCATCCGCAACACCGGCGGGCGGGTGAAGTCCAAGCGGCGCACCTGGCGCAAGCTGCAACAGCCCCGCTACCGGGGCAAGGTGTCCGACCCCGACGCCGTACCGGGCATCATCGACGATCTCGTCGGCCTGCGGATCACCTGCACCAATCTGCGCGACATCGACATGGTGCAGGCGGCCCTCGACGGCCTGCCCCGGCATCCGGAGAAGGGCGGCGGGCTCTGGCTCGACCCGGCATCGGAGCGCGATTACGTCGCCCACCCCAAGGACTCCGGCTACCGCGGCTGGCACGTCAACCTCGGCGTCTCGGTACCGACCGATGCCGGTCCCGTACCGGTCGTGTGTGAGCTCCAGGTGCGGACGCTGCTCCAGGACAGCTGGGGCGAGCTCACCCACGAGGACACCTACAGCAAGGACGGCGCCCTGCCTCCCCTGGTGGAGATCCTCAGCTCCCGGATGGCCGACCTGTTCGCCACCCTCGATGACATCGCCGAGGATCTGCGCACCGAACTCGACCGCATCGACGAGGCCGTCGTCAGCGAATCGGTGCCCGAGGCGCCCGACGAGGCGCTCCCCGGCGGCGCCGGCGACTCCGATGCCCCCACCGAACAGGCCGACGACGCCGCGGCGGTCCTGCAGGCCCGCTGGCGCGGCGCCGATCGCCCGATAGATCTCGCGTCGCTGGCGTGGACCCTCCAGCGCGAGTTCGGCGCCGAGGTCAGCGACGACTGGTTCGGGCACCGGACGTTCAAACGGTTCCTCCGCCACGCCGTGCCCGACGGCGAGATCAGCACCGGCCGCCAGGCGTACCTGCTCCCTCCGCCCGCCGTCGCCGACACCAACGCATCGACGGATTCGACCGGTGCGACCGATCTTCGGCAGGCGACGACCACCCTCGAGGCAACCGAGGAAGGCGCCGAACCGCTCGGCGAGGCGCCGACCGTGTCGACCATCCCGGACGCGGCCCGGCGGTTGCGACAGGTCGATCGTGGCTTCCCGTTGCTCGAGGCACCACAGTGGCCCGAGCTGTACCGACACCTCGCGGAGGCATGGCAGAGCCACGGGAGCGCCAAGGCGTCGGCGCGTGTCGTCAACCAGCTGACACGATCGGCACGCGATCGCGCCGAGGCCGGCGGGAGCGAGCTGTCGCGACGCAGTTTCGCCCACGTCGCCTGGGTGGTTCTCGGCCAGGACGGCGCAGGCGAACCACTCGATGCTGCGACGATCGCGGACACCTTCATCGCAGCCACGCTGCAACGGATGGAGGACCTGCGCATCGTCGGGCAGTCCGATCGCAAGGCACGATCGGTCATCGGTCGCTGGCTGCGCGGCGGTTGATCCTCAGTCCGGCAGCCCGCGCTCGCGGAGTTCGGCGCCGAGCTGGTCTGGGTCGGTGAAGACGATGCCGTCGAATCCCAGGGCAACGGCCGCGGTGACGTTGGTGGCGGAGTCGTCGATGAAGACCGCGTCGTCGGGCTGGATGCCGTGGCGGTCGCACAACAGCCGGTAGATGGCCGGGTCGGGCTTGATGACGCCCTCTCTCCCGGAGATCACCAGGCCGTCGAACCACGTCAGGAACGGGTAGCGGTCCTCGATCGCCGCGAAGGTGTCGGCGTTCCAGTTCGACAGCGCGTAGCAGCGGTGCCCAGCGTCGAGCAGGGCGCGCAGGATGTCGACCGAGCCATCGATCGCAGGGCCGAGCGTCTCGTCCCAACGCTCCCCGAACGCTGCGATGACCTCGCGATGCGCCGTGTGGCGTTCGCTCAGCTCGGCGACGAGGTCGGCGAGGGGCAACCCCGCGTCGAGGCGGGCGTTGTCGGCCATCGTCAGGACGTGATCGCAGAAGTGGTCGACCTCGGCCGGATCGGCGATGAGTTTCGTGAACAGACGTCGGCGATCCCAGGGGATCAAGACGTTGCCCAGGTCGAACACGACGACCCGGCGGGGCGGGGCGTCGCTCAGGAGGCGGCCTTCTTCTTCACGTCGAGCTGCAGCGCGGCGAGGCCGCGCAGGATGAAGCTCGGCTCGTACTCGAAGGTGTTGCCCGCCGAGAACGCCGGCAGCTCGATGCGCTTCGCGAGCTCCTCGAAGGCGACCTTGCCCTCGAGGCGCGACAGCGGTGCCCCGATGCAGAAGTGGTGCCCCTTGCCGAACGCGACATGTTCCTTGAGGTTGTCGCGGCCGGGGTCGAACGATTCGGAGTCCTCGAACACGCGCTCGTCGCGGTTGGCGGCGCCGAACATCACCCATACCCGCGATCCGGCCGGGATGTCGACCCCGCCCAGGGTGGTGTCACGGGTGACGGTGCGGAACAGGCCCTGGTTGGGCGACGACAGCCGCAGGCCTTCCTCGACCAGCGCAGGGATGCGCGTCGGGTCCTGCTCGATGGCGGTCCACTCCTCGGGGTTCTCGATCAGGAGGCGGATGGTCTCGTTGAGGAACTTCGTGGTGGTCTCGTTGCCGGCGACCATGAGCTGCTGGATGATGCTGAAGACCTCGCCGAAGTGCAGCTTGCGGGTCTCGCCCTCGGGCAGGTCGGGATCGTCGAAGTCGGCGTGGGCGACCTCGCTCAAGATGTCGTCGATGGGGTTCTCGAGCCGCTTCTCCCATTCGCTGTGCCAGTACTTCTGGGTCTCGACCTGGCCCCGTGCCGCTTCGAGGCGACGTTCGTCGGTGAGGTTGGTGCCGAGCGCGGCGACGGCGTCGTCGGACCACTGCTTGATCTTGTCCTCGGTCTCGGGCGCCATGTTGAGGGCGTAGTGGATGACCCGTACCGGGAACTTCACGGCGAAGTCCCGATGGAAGTCGATGGAACCCTCCTCCGGGAACGCCTCGATGAGTTCGATGGCGATCTCGCGGACCTTGTCCTCGAGGGCGGCGATACGCCGGGCCGAGAACGCACGGGAGACCAGCTTGCGGTAGCGGGTCTGCTGGGGCGGATCGATGGTGAGCATGGTCTCGTAGCGAGGCCAGCCCTCCTTCATGATCTCGATGACCTGCTTCATGACGTCGCTGTCGCCCATGGTGCCCATGTTCGACATCTTCGACGAGTAGGTCTCGGTGTCGCGCAGGACTTCGTTGACGATGTCGAGGCGGGATGCGAAGTACATCCCCGTCTGGGCGTGGTGGAACACCGGCCCGTGCGCCCGCAGCGCCGCATAGTGCGGATACGGGCACTGCTGGACCTCACGATCCATGGGGTTGTACGTCGAGAGATCGATGGAGGACACGTCGGTCATGAACGCCATCTTCGCGCGGTGTGCCCGGCCGGTGCTCGGCGACACCCACGTCAGGTCGCCCCGAGGTCGTCGTGGGCGGTGTCCTCGGCCGGTCCTGCGTCGGTCGCTCAGCTCAGGCCGGCTCCGTCGGCTCGCGGGTCGCCAGGAGCCCGAGCACGGTGTCGAGCACGGGTGTGGCGATGTCGTGGCGGCGTGCGGCCCGGGCGACGGCGCCGTGGATGGCGTCGTGTTCGGTCGGCCGGCCCGCGAGGGTGTCCATGAGCATCGACGTCTTGCCGCTGCCGGGGGCCGAGGCCAGCCGGGCGACGAAGCCCGTGGGGTCGTCGGTGTCGAGGTCGGCGCCCTCGGCGACGCCGACGGCCCAGGTCTCGGCCAGCAGCGCCGTGGCGACGGGGGCGAGTTCGGGCGCGGCCAGGACGTCCATCGGGCGCCGGGTGAGCGCCGTCAGGCCGTTGACGACGACGTTGATGGACAGCTTCACCCACGCCGAGGTGAGGTGCCGGGCGCTGGGGTCGATGACCACAGCGGTGCCTTCGTACAGCGCCGCGAGCGCATGGCCGTCGGCGTCGTCGGGCACGATGAGTCGCCCCGCGCTGGTGTGGCGGATGTGGCCAGGGGTGATCAGCTCGGAGCCGCAGTAGACCACCGCCGGCACGATCCGGGCGCCGTGGACCAACGGCGTGAGCCGCTCGATGGCCTCGATGCCGTTCTGCATGGCGACCACGACGGTGTCGGGACCGCAGGTGGCGTCGAACCACGATGCGGCGTCGGCGCTCTGGTGGGCCTTGACCCCGACGAGCACCCAGTCGGAGGGGCCGTCTGTCAGCTCGCCGGGGTCCGTGACGACGCGGGCGGGCGCGGTGATCGGCGCCAGTTCGGATTCGACGACGTAGACGTCGAACCCCCTTCGGGCACACGACACCACGTCGTGGTCGGTGTGAGCGAGGTGTGCGGCGAAGAAGCATCCCACCGAACCCGGACCGATGACAGCGACGCGGCTCATGGCCGAAGTCTCGCGCAGTCCCCGGATCCAGATCCTCGACGCACACTGCGTCCGGGTGCGACCGGGCGACGGCGCGAGTCGTTGGTATCGGCCGCTCCCCGTGCGAGACTGCGACTGTGACGCTGCCGCCCGACGTCGACCTCGACAAGCCCCGCGAAGCGTGCGGGGTCTTCGGTGTCTACGCCCCGACGCGTGCGGTGGCCCACATGACCTACCTCGGCCTCTACGCCCTGCAGCACCGCGGTCAGGAGTCGGCGGGCATCGCCGTCAGCGACGGCGATTCGCTCACCGTCGTGAAGGACATGGGCCTGGTCTCCACCGTGTTCGACGACCGAGTCCTGGGCGGACTGCCCGGGCATCTGGCCATCGGCCAGGTCCGCTACGCCACCACGGGGTCGAGCGAATGGGGCAACGCCCAGCCCGTCTACCGCGGCGTCGCCGAGCGCGAGTTCGCGCTCGGCCACAACGGCAACCTCACCAACACCGAGGCCCTCGCCGAGGCCGCCGGCATGTTGCCGGGCACCGTCACGAGCGACTCCGACGTCATCGCCGAGCTCGTCGGTCAACGCATCGCAGGGATGCATCGCGCCGGCGACGGCACCGACGAGCGCTCCGACGGTCGCGAGCTCGAACGGGCGCTCCTCGAGGTGCTGCCCAAGCTCGACGGGGCGTTCTCGTTGGTGCTCATGGACGAAGCCCGCATCGTCGGTGTCCGCGACCCCAACGGGTTCCGCCCCTTGTGCCTCGGGCGTCTCGACCGGGGTTGGGTCATCGCATCGGAGTCGCCGGCGCTCGACATCGTCGGCGCCCATTTCGTGCGCGAGATCGATCCCGGCGAGATGGTCGTCATCGACGCGACCGGCGTGCGGTCGGTGCGGCCGTTCCCGCCCGAGCGGGTCGATCCGGCCCTGTGTGTCTTCGAGTACGTCTATTTCGCCCGGCCCGACGCCCAGCTGTACGGCCAGAGCGTCCACCACGCCCGGGTCCGCATGGGCGAGCTGCTCGCCGAGCAGGCCCCGGTCGACGCCGACCTCGTCATGGGCGTGCCCGAATCGGGCATCCCCGCAGCGGAGGGCTACGCCCGCGCCAGCGGCCTGCCCTATGCCCAGGGCCTGGTCAAGAACCGCTACATCGGTCGCACGTTCATCGCTCCCACCCAGGAGTTGCGGGCGCTCGGCGTGCGGATGAAGCTCAATCCGCTGCGCGACACGATCGAGGGCAACCGACTCGTCGTGGTCGACGACTCGATCGTGCGGGGCACCACCACCAAGTCGATGGTGGCCATGCTTCGTGAGGCCGGCGCCGCCGAGGTCCACATGCGTATCTCGTCGCCGCCGTACCGGTGGCCCTGCCACTACGGCATGGCCACCGGCACCCGGGGCGAACTGCTGGCGGCGAACCTCACCATCGCCGAGATCGTCGACTACCTCGGCGTCGACTCGCTCGCGTACCTGGCCCACGACCGCCTCATCGCTGCAACCGGGGCCCCGACGGCAGGTTTCTGCAGCGCCTGCCTCACGGGCTACTACCCGACCGCGGTGCCCGACGATGTGCCCGTCGAGCTCAGCCTCGGCGCGAACCGGCGCGACGACGCGGCCCGGCCCGGGCCCGTGACCCTCGGCCTGTTCGACGACGGCGAGGCCGAGCTGCCTGCCGTCAGCGCCCAGCGGCGCACCTGAGCGATGGCTGCACGCGAGGGCGAGACCTACGCCGCCGCCGGCGTCGACATCGCCGCCGGCGAGGCCGCGGTCGAGGCCATCAAGGGTCTGGTGGCGGCCACCGATCGGCCGGGGGTCGTCGGTGGCATCGGGGGCTTCGGGGGCGTGTTCGATCTGGCGGCCGCGGGTCACACCGGTTCGTTGCTGGTGTCGTCCACCGATGGCGTCGGGACCAAGGCGATGGTCGCCGCAGCCGCCGGTCGCTACGACACGATCGGCATCGACCTCGTGGCGATGTGCGTCGACGATCTCGTCTGCGTCGGCGCCGAACCCCTCTTCCTGCTGGATTACATATCGGTGGGTCGGCTCGACCCGGCCATGGCCGAGTCGCTCGTCGCCGGTGTGGCCGAGGGCTGCCGTCAGGCGGGCTGCGCCCTGGTCGGCGGCGAGATGGCCGAGCACCCCGGTGCGATGGCCGACGGCGAGTTCGACCTCGTGGGGTTCGCGGTCGGTGCGGTCGGGCGCGACGCGATGCTCGGCGCCGACCGGGTCCGAGCCGGCGATGTCCTGGTCGGGCTGCACTCCCCGGGCCTTCGCAGCAACGGCTACTCGCTGGCCCGCCGTCTGCTCTTCGAGGTCGCAGGGCGCGACCTCGACGAACCGGCCTGGGAGGGCGCCGCGACATCGGTCGCCGACGAGCTCCTGCGTCCCTCGGTCATCTACGCCCCCGCCGTGCTCGCCCTCACCCGGAACCTCGAGGTCCACGCGGTGGCCCACATCACCGGCGGCGGCATCCCCGGCAACCTCGACCGGGTCCTGCCCGGCGACCTCGATGCCGTCGTCGACCCGGCGACCTGGCAGCCCCCGGAGATCTTCGGCGAGTTGGCCCGCATCGGCTCGGTCGCCCCCGACGAGATGGCCCGGACGTTCAACATGGGCGTGGGCATGATCGCGGTCGTGGCCGCCCCGGCCGCCGACGAGGCCCTGGCGCTGCTCGACGACCACGGCCACCGGCCCGTGGTCGTCGGCGAGGTCGTCGCCGACGGCTCCGGCGTCGTGCGCCACCGCTGAGCCCGACCGCGCCTCAGGCGTAGTGGTCGGTGACGAATGACTGTTCGGCCATCGGCGGGCGCACGTAGTGGAATTCGCGGCGCTCGGGCAGGGTCAGCTCTCGTGAGGTGAGATCGCCGTAGGGAACGGCGTCGAGTATGTGGCGGATGCAGTTCAGGCGGGCACGCCGCTTGTCGTCCGCGTCGACCACCCACCACGGCGATGCCTTGGTGTCGGTGTGGCGGAACATCATGTCCTTGGCCATCGAGTACTCGACCCACCGGGCCCGCGATTCGAGATCCATCTCCGACAGCTTCCAGCGTTTGTCGGGGTGGGCGATGCGTTCCGCGAAGCGGCGCTCCTGTTCCGCGTCGCTGACCGAGAACCAGAACTTGATCAGCACCATCCCCGAGCGCGTCAGCATGCGTTCGAAGTCCGGGCAGGACTGGAGGAACTCGTCGTACTCGTCGTCGGTGCAGAATCCCATCACCCGTTCGACACCGGCCCGGTTGTACCAACTGCGGTCGAACAGCACGACCTCGCCGGCGGCGGGGAGCTCGGCGACATAGCGCTGGAAGTACCACTGGCGCTTCTCGCGTTGGGTCGGCGTATCGAGCGCCACGACGCGCACCACGCGAGGGTTGGTCCGCTCGACGATGCGCTTGATGGCGCCGCCCTTGCCGGCGGCGTCGCGGCCCTCGAACAACACGCAGATCTTGAGGCCCTCGGTACGCACCCATTCCTGGAGCTTCACCAGCTCGCGTTGCAGCCGCACCAGCTCGCGCTCGTAGACGTCGCGGTCGAGGCGTCGGATGCCGTTGGCCGTCTTCTTCTTCGCCATGGATCTCCCTCGTTCGCCGTCGGCGACGACCAGTCTGGTGGAGTTGGGACGGTGCGGGCCAGGGGCGATAGCGTGCTCGCCCTATGGCGACCACCCCTACCGCAGCTTTCTCGTTCAGTGCCACCGTCGAACTCCGCAACGTGCCGGGTGTCCTCGGCGCACTCTGCACCGCCATCGGTGTAGCGGGCGGCAACATCGCGGCGATGGAGGGATTCGAGGCCAAGGGCGCCTCGATCACCCGGACCATGGCCATCAGCGCCCGAGACGATGCGCACGCCGCGAAGATCCAGGAGGCGATGCGCGGTGTCACCGGCGTCGAGATCCTCGACCTCCACGATCGCACCTTCCGGATGCACGAGGGCGGCAAGATCGAGGTGTTGCCACTGGCGCCGGTCTTCGACCGTGACGACCTGTCGATGGCGTACACCCCCGGCGTGGCACGAGTGTGCATGGCCATCCACGACGACCCCCAGCTGGCGCACACCTACACCATCAAGAAGAACACGGTCGCGATCGTGTCCGACGGCACGGCGGTGCTCGGCCTGGGCGACATCGGACCGGCAGCGGCCATGCCCGTCATGGAGGGCAAGGCGCTGCTGTTCAAGTCCTTCGCCGGGGTCGATGCCTTTCCGATCTGTCTGGACACCACCGATCCCGACGAGATCATCGAGACCGTCATACGCCTGGCGCCGACTTTCGGGGGCATCAACCTCGAGGACATCGCCGCCCCTGCCTGCTTCGCCATCGAGGAAGCGCTCAAGGAGCGACTCGACATCCCCGTCTTCCACGACGATCAGCACGGCACGGCGGTGGTCACCCTGGCTGCGCTCGAGAACGCCTTGGAGATCACCGGCAAGGCCATGGGCGACCTGTCCGTCGTCATCTCGGGCATGGGCGCAGCGGGCGTCGCCATCGGAAAGATCCTCATCAACGCGGGTGTCGGACAGATCATCGGGGCCGATCGGGTCGGTGCGATCTACCAGGGCCGCGGCGAGCTGAACTTCGCCAAGGAGTGGTTCGCCGACAACACCAACCCCGACCGGCGCATGGGAACGCTCCAGGACGTGCTGAAGGGCGCCGACGTGTTCATCGGTGTCAGTGGACCCGACCTGGTGACCGCGGCCGACCTGCGCACGATGGCCACCGACCCCATCGTGTTCGCCATGGCGAACCCCAACCCCGAGATCCGCCCGGAGGAGGCCGACGGCCTCGCGGCGGTCATGGCCACCGGCCGCAGCGACTACCCGAACCAGATCAACAACGTGCTCGCGTTCCCGGGTATCTTCCGCGGGGCGTTCGACGCCGGCGCCACCGACATCACCGAGAACATGAAGCTCGCCGCGGCCAAGGCCATCGCCGATTCGGTTCCACGCAGCGAACTGCGGCCCGACTTCGTGGTGCCGTCGGTGTTCGACACCTCGGTGGTCGATGCGGTGGCCCCTGCGGTCGCAGCGGCAGCCGTGCTCGACGGGGTCACCCGCCCGGCGATCACCACGCCGGCGCCGACCGCCTCCTGAGAGACGACGGCGGTCGGTCCGGCCCCGGTCAGGTGGGGCTCAGGCCTCGGTGCGCCACTGCTGGGTGGCGTCGTCGAACACCAACCAGTGGCCCGCCGTCGGATCCCACTGCACATAGGCGCGCCGGACCGGATCCCAGACCGACTGGCCGGTGGCCTGCGCCGGCGTCGGTGACGCGACGACCTCGGGCTGGTCCGACGGAGTCGGCTGCGGTGTCGTCGGCTCGGGCGTCGGGGCGGCTGCAGGTACGCCGAAGGGCTGGGTGGGGTCCGGTGTGGTCGGCTGCGACGAAGCACCGGCCGGTGGGCTCGACGGGGCGTTCGTGGCCCATTCGTCGGCCGCGGCGGTTGCGCCGAAACCTGCGGCGCCGACGCCGACCGGCTGGTCGGCCGTGGTGTCGTCCCCGGAGGACTTCTTTCGGGAGAACCACCAGATCGCCGCACCGATGGCGGCGAGGGCGAGAATCACGAGGAGCACGATCAGGAGGGTGTTGGAGCCGCCGTCGTCGCCGAGGGCGCCACCTTCGGGGTCGGCGTCGCCGGTGATCGGGTCGCCCGGCTCGGTCTGGACGAACAACGATGTCCCGGGCGGATCCAACAGATCGACGTTCCAGATCATCGTGCCGTCGGATGCGATCTCGTCGGCGTTGTGGTCGATCTGGGTGCCGGGCAACTTGACGCGGACCACGAAGCTGGCGCCGTCGAAGAACCCGTCGAATCCGGGGAAGTCCGCCACGTCGCCGGCGTCGCCGAGATCGCCGAGGGGGAGTTCGAAGTACCAGCCGCCACCCGGCTCTTGGCGCAGGATGATGTCGCCACCGGTGGCGAAGCCCGCGAGGGCTTCGTTCGCAGCGTCGGCGTCGGCGGTCACGTTGAAGCGAACGCCGCAGAAGCCGTCCTCGTCGTAGGGCTCCACGCTCGCATCGACGCCCTCGCCGGAGGGCATGTCGTCGAACCCCTGCTCGGTGACGAACTCGTCGCAGATCTCGTCGCGGCCCGGAACGCCTTCGCCACTCTCGCCGAGTTCGCCGAACAGCTCGTCGAGCTGGCCGATCGCATCGGGATCGACCGCGAAGACGCCGCCGTACTGCACGGACCCGTCGTCGCTGACGTCGATGTCGATCTCGGTGCGGAGGCAGCCTGCCGAAACCACGACCAGCGCTGCGACGAGGAGGAACAGCTTCAGCTTCACGACACGACCTTTCGATGGGCGGTTGCGGTCGTGTGCCCATTGCACCACATCGACACGACCTGTGTTCGCCACCGATCGGCCGATACGTGCCTCGGTTCAGTCCTCGAGCAACTCCAGGAGCTCCGAGATCGTGTGGTTCTGTTCGAGAGGATGACGCAACGGCGTGTCGGAGACGATCTGGTAGCGGTTCCGGCGCCCCACCTTCTCGCGGTGGATGTAGCCGCCGTGTTCGAGTTCGGTGAGAATGCGCTGCACCGCGCCCTCGGTGATGCCGACCAGGCGCGAGATGTCGCGTTGGCGCAGATCGGGGTTGCGGTGCACGGCCAACAGAACGTGGCCGTGGTTGGTGAGGAACGTCCAGGACCCTGTCGTGGGCTCGTCGGCCGGCAGGTCACCCTGACCGGCGGCTGCCGAACCCGTGTCACGTTCGAGCCGGGTGGTGCTGTAGTGCTGCTTGGGCAGGTTCGACGTCGATCGGCTCATGTGGCTCCTCTCACCGGCGCGGTCGGTTCGGTCAGGCCGCCTGGACGGCTGCCTCGGCGGCCTGACGGCGGAGCTCTTCGAGTCCGCGTTGGACCCGCCGGCGGGCTGCCTCGGCGGTGATACCGAGCTGCTCGCCGATGGCGCCGAAGGTCTGCTCCTCGCCGTCTTCGAGACCGAAGCGGGCGATGATGGCCTGCGCAGTGCGGTCTGGCAGGGTCGACACGAGCGCTCGGATCCGTTCGTGGATGTCCTGGTCGGCGACGAGGTCGGCGAGGTCGACGTCGTCGGCCGGCAGACGGGTTCCGAGCGTCAGTTCGCCGTCGGGCAGCGTGCGGTCGAGCGAGTCGATGGTCCGGAGCCCGGCCACCGCTGCGAGTTTCGGGTCGAGTTGGTTGATGTCGCCATCGTGGAGATGCAGGTGGCTCTTGAGCTCGGACTGGCGATGCGCCGGGATCCGGATGGTGCTCGCGGTGTGCTCCAGTCCGCGCTGGATCGCCTGGCGGATCCACCAGGTGGCATAGGTGGAGAAGCGGAAGCCGCGGGCTGCGTCGAATCGATCGACGGCGGTGGCGAGGCCGGTATAGCCGTCCTGGACGAGGTCTTCCAGCGAGACGGCGGGTGGGCGGCTCATGCGGCTCGCGATGGAGACAACGAGACGGACGTTGGCGCGGATGAAGTGGTCGCGGGCGGCGTCCGCGTCGGCGACGAGTGCTTTGAGCTGGCGGGTCGATCCCGAACGTCGGATGGTCTCGGCGGCTTCGCGTCCGGCGGCGATGCGTGCGGCGAGCTCGCGTTCCTGCGCCGGGGTGAGGAGCGCAACTTCCGCGTTGGGGCGGCGTTCGCGGCGTCCTCGGCGCTCGTCGATGGCAACTGACATGCATGCTGACATGGGCGCATCTTAAAGCACCTACTGAAATAGGTCAATAAGCGTAGGTCAATTTTCGGGTGGGCATTGGGCGGGGGCCGCCGGGTGGTTCCCCCGCGGTCGAGCACGGCCTCGCCGCACCGGTCTGCGCCGTCGGCGAAGGCGGGTGGCATGATCTCGCCATGCCTCGTGAGGGATACATCGCAGAGCTCCGCGCCCTGGTCGGCACCATGCCACTGCTGTTGCCATCGGTCGCCGTGCTGGTGCACCACGGCGACCGCATCGCGATCGGACGCCATCGCGACACCGGTCGCTGGGTCATCCCCGGCGGTGCTGTCGAGCCGGGCGAGCGCCCGGCCACCTGCGCGGTGCGCGAGGTCGCCGAGGAGACGGGTCTGGCCGTCCGGCTCACGGGACTACGCGGCGTGTACGGCGGTGGACCGGCACACCGGGTCCACTACCCCAACGGCGACGTGTGCGACTACGTCGTGACGATCTTCGACGCCGACGTCGACGGTTCCACCGAGCTGCCCGCCGAGACCGAGGAGCTCACGGACCTCGCATGGGTCGACGCTGCGGAGCTGGCGACGCTCGACACGCCGCCGTGGCTCGACGCCGTGGTGGCGCATCCGATGGGGTTCGAACCGCCCGACTGACCGGCCGGGCGGCGGTGTTCAGCCCGCCGTCTCGTCCTCGGTCGTAGCGTCGGCCGGCGGCGCAGCCTCGGCAGTCTCGGCGACGGCCTCGGCGCTGTCGTCAGCGCTGCCCGCAGCCGCGGTGTCGCTCTCGGCGGTGGCCTCGCCGGCCTCGACGACTTCCTCGTCGTCGCCGGTGGTCTCGGCATCGTCGTCGGTCTCGTCGCCCGCCGGAGGTGCCTCACCGTTGCGCAGCGCGTTGAACGCGGTGACGGCGTCGCGATACGCGGCCTCGGCCGCAGCGCGATCCTCCGCAGAGGCTCCGCTGTCGTTCTGGAGGCGCTTCAGCGCCGCCGCTGCCTGCTGCTTGGTCTTCTCGGCGTTCTCGATCGCCTTGGCCGCGCGTCGGTCGGCCTTCTGGCGCTCCAGGCCATCGTTGAACAGCGCCAGCGCCACATCGAGATCTTGATCCGTCGTCATGGGAGCCGAGGATACGGCGATCCGACCCGGCGTCGCCTGCACGCCGGGCACGAGCCGTCACACCCCACCCGGTACGATGCGGGCCGATGTCTTCTGTCGCGGACCTCACCGAGGGCCTCAACCCTGCCCAGCTCGATGCCGTGGTCCACGGCGACGGCCCCCTGCTCGTCGTCGCCGGTGCCGGTTCGGGCAAGACCCGCGTGCTCACCCATCGCATCGCCCATCTCATCGCGCAGGGATGTTCGCCGTTCGAGATCCTGGCGATCACCTTCACCAACAAGGCCGCCGACGAGATGAAGAGCCGCGTCGCAGCGCTCGTCGGGCCGGTCGCCCACAAGATGTGGGTGTCGACGTTCCACTCGGCCTGTGTCCGCATCCTGCGGCGCGACGCCGCCGAGCTCGGCTACCCGTCGTCGTTCACCATCTACGACCAGGCCGACGCGGTGCGCCTCACCGGCTACGTCCTGCGCGACCTGAACCTGGACTCCAAGCGCTTCCCGCCCCGCTCGGTGCACGCCACCATCTCCGCGGCCAAGAACGAGATGGTCTCGCCCGCTGCCTACCGGGATCGTGCGGCCACGCCTGCCGAGCGCAAGCTCGCCGACGTCTACGACGAGTATCAGCTGCGTCTGCGCAAGGCAGGCGCGATGGACTTCGACGATCTCCTCGGCGTCACCGTCGAGTTGCTCACGAAGAAGCCCGACGTCTGCGACCACTACCGCCGGCGGTTCCGCCACGTGCTGGTCGACGAGTACCAGGACACCAACCCCGTCCAGAACGAGCTCGTCCTGTTGTTGGCGGGCGAACACCGCAACGTCTGCGTCGTCGGCGACTCCGACCAGTCCGTCTACCGGTTCCGCGGCGCCGACATCCGCAACATCTTGGAGTTCGAGGAGGCCTTCCCCGACGCCACGGTCGTGCTGCTCGAACAGAACTACCGCAGCAGCCAGGTCATCCTCGATGCCGCCAACGCGGTCATCGAGCGGAACATGGGTCGCAAGCCCAAGGCGCTGTGGACCGACCGCGAGGGCGGCGAGCGCATCGTGCGGTACCACGCCGACGACGAACACGACGAAGCGCGCTGGATCGCCCGCGAACTCGCCCGCCTCCACGACGACGAGCACCACCGATGGGGTGAGCTCGCCGTCTTCTACCGCACCAACGCCCAGTCGCGGGTGCTCGAGGATCAGCTCGTGCGCGCCGGCATCCCGTACAAGGTCATCGGCGGCACCCGCTTCTACGACCGCCGCGAGGTCAAGGATGCGCTCGCGTATCTCCGTGCCGTGATGAACCCCATCGACGAGGTGTCGATGAAGCGTGTCGTCAACATCCCCAAGCGCGGCGTCGGCGACACCAGCGTCACCCGCCTCGACCTCTGGGCTGCGTCGGCGGGCATCACCTTCGGCGACGCGCTCCGTCGTGCCCCGGAGGCCGGCATCACCGGACGCGCCGTGCGCGGCCTCGACGACTTCGCCCGCGTGCTCGAGGCCGGACGGGCCAAGATCGGTGACGGGCCCGCAGCGGTCCTCGAGGAGGTGCTCGAGGCCTCGGGATATGTCGCCGAGCTCGAAGCCGATCACTCCGTCGAAGCCGACGGCCGCATCGAGAACCTGGCCGAGCTCGTCGGCATGGCCCGCGAGTTCGCCGACGTCGACGAGTTCCTCGAACAGGTCAGCCTGGTGGCCGACACCGACCAACTCGACGACGACGAGTCCTCGGTCGTCCTCATGACCCTGCATTCGGCCAAGGGCCTCGAGTACCCGGTCGTGTTCGTGATGGGCCTCGAAGACGGTGTCTTCCCCCACATCCGCTCCCTCGGTGACCCCGACGAGCTCGAAGAGGAGCGCCGCCTCGCCTACGTCGGCATCACCCGCGCCGAAGAGCGCCTGTATCTCACCAATGCCTGGAGCCGGACACTGTTCGGGGCCACGCAGTACAACCCGCCCAGCCGCTTCCTCGACGAGATCCCGGCCGAACTCATCGTCGATGCGCCCGGCGGGCGAAGCGACCGGCGTCGTGCGGGACGCACCAACTTCGGGGGCTCGTCATCGGCGTCGGGTCGCGGCGGCGACCGCATCGGCGCCGGACGCGACCGCATCGTCGATCACGCCTTGTCGGGGCCGGCGCGGGTACCCGAACCCTCCGGCGCCGATCGCCTGGGCCTCCGCGTCGGTGACGATGTGCGTCACGCCAGCTTCGGCGAGGGCGTCATCATCGATCTGCGCGGCGAGGGCGACAAGACCGAAGCCACCGTTCACTTCGCGCAGGCCGGCCAGAAGACCCTGCTCCTCAGCTGGGCCCCACTGGAGAAGGTGTAGTCGGGCTCGCTCGTAGCGAGTGAGACCGAACGCCCTACACCGGGTTCCAGCAGGCGACTTCGTAGCCGCCGCCGTGGAAGGGGCCGCCTCCCCACGGTCCGGTGTAGATGCAGCCGGCCGGAAGCGTGCTCGGCACGTCATCCTCGTCCCACCAGACGTAGGTGTGGCGGCCGTACGGCCAGTTCCAGTGGTACCACCACGGATAGAAGTAGTAGAAGTCCGGATCCCAGTCGTCGACCGTCGGCGTGGGTGTCGGGGTCACCGTCGGCGTGGGTGTCGGCGTGACCGTCGGTGTCGGTGTCGGTGTCGGTGTGACGGTGGGCGTCGCCAACGGAGTCGGCGTCGCCGTCGGCCCGGCGGTGGGCCACGGGGTGGCGGTCGGGGTCGGCATCGGGGTCGCCGTCGGCTGCAGTGTGGGACCGGTCGTCGGGGTGGGCGACGGGGCGACGGTGGGCGGCGGGTTCGAGCTCGGCGAGCACTGCGCGGTGTCGGTGACCGGTTCGAGGCGCATGATCGTGCGGCTCGACAGCGTCATCGAGTCGCTCCAGAACGCGGTCACGAAGTCGTATTCGCCCGAGACGTGGACACCGACGAAGTCGGTGAGGTTCACGAGCCCGCACGCGAACTGATCGGAAGCCGCCCATGCGGAGCCGCCGACTTGGACCCAGTCGCTCAGCGTCTCGTCCCAGGTGTAGCGGAAGCACTGCGAACATGTCTGGAGGTTCCCGGATACCGGATTGCCCGTGTTCGGGTCGGCGCGGTAGATCACCAGGGTGCGCAGGTCGCCGTTGGGGACGGCGTCTTTGACCGAGGCGCGCACCGCATTGGCGGCGGCTTGGTCGAAACCGGCCTCGCGCGGCAGAGCAGCGGCGGCGCGGGCACCGGCTCGCGAGGCCTCCGAGAGGCCGTGTTTGGTGCGAATGGCCATGCCGAACTCGGCGATCCCGAAGAGCATCGTCAAGATCACGGTGATGACGATCGCGGTCTCGACGAGGATCGCACCACGCGTCTTTTCCGAGCGGCCGGCGCTGTCGCGGCGATAACGACGCATCACTCCACCAGCCGCACCGGATCGCCCGAGATGTAGGCGCTCCAAGTGGTGAAGTCGTGGACGTCGCTGAAACCCATCTCCAGCATCACCCAACAGCCCGTCGGCAGGCTCTCGTCACACTCGTAGCTCGCCGGAATGGGCACCTGGATCAGCATGACCTTGCCGTTGAACCCGTTCGCCGACGAGACCCCGTTCACCTGGCAAGAGGACGGCGCTGTGCTCGGCGGGGTGCCGGTCCCTTCCAGGTCGAAGACGCAACCACTGAACGTCGTCATGTTCGAGTCCGCCGGGGGACGCACGCGGATGTAGCCGGCCGAGCCGGCGTCGCCGGCGTCGAAGAGCTCGACGGTCAGGGTCCGGTCGCGGTTGACCTCGAGGATGCGGGCGAGGTGGAAGGTGGGGTTGGCGGAGTCGGCGTTGGCGAAGATCGGCAGGTTGCCCTCGGCGTAGACGCGGACGTCGTTGTAGGTCTGCAGCGTGTCGGTGCCGTTGTCGAAGCCGGCTCGGATCGAGAAGGCGTTGAGCCCGCTCTCGTTCTTCGCAGGGTCATAGGCCTGCGGGTTGGAAACCGAGGCCGTCGTTCGGACCTGGATGAGGTACTTGCCGGTCTCGACGAACGCAGCCGGGATGCGACAGACCGGCACCCAGCGGCGCCACACCTCGGCGAGAGTCCACTCGTCGTCGGTGAGGTCGACCTTCCACTCGCCCCGGTCGCGGAAGGTCGTGTTGGTGGGGTCGAGCAACTCGTAGCCGTTGGGCAGGGAAGCGTCGGATCCGATCGAGGCCTCCGAGTTCCAGTTGTAGTCGAGGCCATAGCCCTCGAACATCGCAGGCATGCACTGCGCCTGGGTGACCGTGCGGTTGTCGAGGGGGTTCCACGGGGTCTCGTCCGGGCTTCGGATCGTGAACGCGGTGTCGAGCAGGTTCGGTCCCGAGCTGTTCGAGTCGCCCAGGCACCAGATGCCACGCCCCCACTGGTAGCGGGTGTCGGCGTCGTCGTACCAGCCCTGGGGAATCGTGTCGCCGTCGTAGCCGGTGTAGGTGCCCGAGAGCGTCAGGTCGCGGAGCGCGGTGCGTTGACCGGGGTACGGGTTGAGGTACTCGCAGTCGCCGTTGAAGCTGACGCCACCGACTCCCCAGTTGAGGTACCCGGCGACGTAGGCGGGGTCGAAGATCTCGAACACCAGATCCTGGCCATGGGTGGCCTCGACCTCGACGGCGAAGAAGTACCCGTTGGGGTCGTATTCGCTGTTCTCCTGGGGCGTCGCACCCACCACGCAGTTCGACACCGCGCTCCCGCCGCAGTTCCTGGGCAGGAAGCGGTCGCCGTTGATCTTGGTGTAGCCGGGCCCCTCGACGCCCAGGGTGAAGTCCGGCTGGGTCCCGGTGCTCTCGGGGTCGTTGCCGATGGCGTTCTCCGGGCTGCCCATGTTGACCTGGCCCTCGTACTCGGCGACCGCATTCGCACCGATGAGCTGGGTGTCGCCGAAGCCGATGGCCGGCAGGAAGTAGTTGTCGACCTCGGCTTGGATGAAGACCTCGATCAGGCTGCCGTCGATGATGGTCACGTCGACCTGATCGTTGCGATAGCCGTGCTGGCGGGCCACGAGCCGCGCCTGGTCCTCTGCCTGGGTCGGGTCGCCGGGGAGCAGCGCAGCCCCGGCCAGCGCGGCGGAGTCCGCTGCGGTCTGCACCTCGGTGCGTTCCGAGTACCACAGGCCGATGTCGACGGCCATCGCCGCGAACGACATGAAGATCGACAGGCCGATGGCCAGCCACACCGCACCGAGGCCGCGGTCGTCGACCGGGCGCCGGTCGGGTGCGCCGACCGTCGAGGAGTCGCGGATCCCGATCATGGCGCGCATGTCGCCGACAACGGGACGGGTTCGAGGCGGAGCACGGTGGTCTCGGTGACCGTGCGGTCGCCGATGAGGCCGGTGACCGAGTCGTAGGTGCCCTTGATCCACACGCCGATGTAGTCGGTGCTGCCTTCTTCGCCGCAGGCGGACATCTCGAGGGGAGCCCACTCGGGACCGATGACCTGGACGAATGTCTTGCTGGCCGGGTTCCAGTCGAAGCGGTAGCAGTCGATGGTGCAGGTGGCGTAGTCGCCGGTGATGGGGTCGCCCGTCACCGGCGACGCCTTGTAGATCGTGACGCTCTCGACGGCCTGCTGGGGCAGCGAGCCGACGACGTCGGCCAGTTCGGACATCATCTCGGCCTGGTAATTGGGCTCACGGGCCATCGTGGCCCCGAGACGGGCCGCCGAGCGGGCGGCGTCGTTGAAGGTGTGGTTCTGCTGCCAGTACAGCCCGAACTCGAGCATCCCGAACGTGGTGAAGACGAGCAGCGGCACGATGAGCGCGGCTTCGACGGCCGCGGCCCCTCTGCTCCGGTCTCGCTTCCGCTTCGTCACCGCCTCCACATCGGCCGGACGAACGGCGACTCAAGGTCATGGGCGGGCGCTCTACGATGAAGGGCCGCTCGGCCCGGGTCCTTCGCGTTCACCCGGGTGAGGCCACCCAGCCCGATGACGTCTCGCTACGGGGTGGACGACGGCCCGACGTCAGTCGCCGGTCTGCGCCGACGGCTCGGCGCCGGTGTCGGCGCCGGTCGCCGCGAGATCCACCACCACGCGGCCGTCTGCATCGACGGTGACGCCGTAGCGCAACAGGCCTTCGCCGTCGGGTGGGAACGTGGCGCTGCGATCGCATGCGTCGACGAACTCCTGATCGTCGATCGACCACTCCAGCACGCAGGCGTCGGGGTCCGACGGCGACCGGGCGTCGACGGCGTACCAGCCCGTGGTGGGGTCGTCGCCGATGTGTTGGAGGTAGATGGGGCGGTTGCGGCTCAGCGACGAGAAGGGGATGGGTGCGGCGTCGTCGGCGATGCGATCGGCGAAGGTCTCGGCGTCGCCGACCTCGAACACGTCGTCACCCAGCTTGAACTGGACGTCGCCGCTGCCCGCAAGGGTCACGACCAGCACCAGGAGCCCGACGCCAAGGGCGAGGCTCGCCAGGACGTAGATCAGGCTGCGGCGGATGTTGAGGGTGGGGCCTTCGGAGACCGGCACGGTGGGTTGCCTCGAAACGGTGGGTGACGGAGCGGTGACGTGTTCCGACGGGTCGCAACCGCGGCGTCGGACGCTCGGGCCCGAGCGGCCCGTCGCCGAAGGCGACACGAGCGGGAGATGGCAGGGTTGAGTCTACGGCTCGCACCTATCGACGAGTCCGGTGAGTAGTATCGCCCCGGCGTGCCCGGACCCCACTGTTGAACCGGCGCGCCCGCCATCGGCGACATCAGGAGGCAACGAAGCCGTGGATCTGTTCGAATACCAGGGGAAGCAGTTCTTTGCTTCCTACGGAATGCCCACCTCGCCGGGCGAGATCGCTTTCAGCGTCGACGAGGCCGTCGCCGCTGCCGAGCGACTCGGTACCCCGGTGATGGTCAAGGCCCAGGTCCACACCGGTGGGCGCGGCAAGGCCGGTGGCGTCAAGTTCGCCCCCGACATCGATGCGGTGCGTGAGCACGCCGGCAACATCTTGGGCCTCGACATCAAGGGCCACATCGTCAAGCGGGTGTGGATCGAGAAGGCCTCCGACATCGCCGAGGAGTACTACGCGAGCTTCACCCTCGACCGCTCTGCGAAGAAGCACCTCGGCATGCTCTCGAAGGAGGGCGGTGTCGAGATCGAGACCGTCGCCGAGGAGAACCCCGACGCCATTGCCAAGATCTGGGTCGATCCCGTCGACGGCCTCGACGAGGCCACCACCCGTGCGTGGGTCGCAGCGGCCAACCTCCCCGATGCGGCCGTCGAGGGCGCTGTCGACATCCTGCAGAAGCTCTACACCGCCTATGTCGAGGGCGATGCCGATCTCTGCGAGATCAACCCGCTCATCCTCACCCCCGAGGGCACCGTCCACGTGCTCGACGCCAAGGTCACCCTCGACGGCAACTCGGTGTTCCGTCACCCCGACTACGAGCAGTTCGACGAGACCCAGACCCGCGACGAACGCGAAGAGGCCGCCCACGCGAAGGGCCTGCAGTACGTCGGGCTCGAGGGCTCGGTCGGCGTCATCGCGAACGGTGCGGGCCTCGCCATGAGCACCGTCGACGTCGTCAACCAGGTCGGGGGCAAGCCTGCCAACTTCCTCGACATCGGTGGCGGCGCCAACGCCGACGTGATGGCCGGCGCGCTCGAGGTCATCAACAACGACCCCGACGTCAAGGCCATCTTCATCAACATCTTCGGCGGCATCACCCGCGGCGAAGAGGTGGCCAACGGCATCCTCGAGGCCATGAGCCGTGTCGAGATCGACTCGCCCATCGTCATCCGTCTCGACGGCACCAACGCCGACGAGGGCCGGGCGATCCTCGAACCCAACCTGTCCGACAAGCTGATGATGGAATCGACCATGCTCGACGCGGCCCGCAAGGCCGTCGAGCTGGCCGGCTGACCCGTCGACGAGAAAGAGGAGAACGAACGATGAGCATTTTCGTCGACGAGAACACCAGGGTCATCTACCAGGGCCTCACCGGCAGCCAGGGCAGCTACTACGGCCGCCTCAACCGTGAGTACGGCACCCAGGTGGTGGCGGGTACCCATCCGAAGAAGGCCGGCACCGACGTGGACGGCGTGCCGATCTACGCCAACGTCGCCGAGGCCGTCGAGGCCACCGGCGCGACCGCCAGCTGCATCTTCATCCCCGCGCCGGGGGTGAAGGACGCCGTGATGGAGGCTGCCGAGGGTGGCGTGACCTTCATCGTCGCGATCACCGAGGGCGTCCCTGCCCACGACGAGGCCTGGTTCTACAACAAGCTGAAGCGTGACTTCCCCGAGGTGCGCCTGCTCGGCCCGAACTGCCCCGGCATCATCAGCCCCGGCAAGTGCAACATCGGTATCACCGCCGGTCACATCGCCAAGGCCGGCGGCCCCGTCGGCATCGTCAGCCGCTCCGGCACGCTGACCTACCAGGCGCTGTACGAGCTCAAGCAGAAGGACATCGGCGTCACGACCTGCGTCGGCATCGGTGGCGACCCCGTGCCCGGCACCAGCTTCATCGACTGCCTGGCCGCGTTCGA
Organism: Acidimicrobiales bacterium; assembly: GCA_046290435.1. Classification (GTDB taxonomy): domain Bacteria; phylum Actinomycetota; class Acidimicrobiia; order Acidimicrobiales; family UBA8592; genus CAVQUE01. Next base: position 7,381 of record JBKAGO010000068.1, on the reverse strand, counting down.
AGCCGACCCCGAGACCAAGGCCGTCATGATGATCGGCGAGATCGGCGGCTCGGCCGAAGAAGAAGCCGCCGAGTTCATCAAGAACAACATGACCAAGCCGGTCTCGAGCTACATCGCAGGCGTCACCGCCCCCCCGGGGAAGAAGATGGGCCACGCAGGCGCCATCGTGTCGGGCGGCAAGGGCACCGCCGCCGCGAAGATGGAAGCCCTCGAAGACGCCGGCGTGAAGGTGGGCCGCAACCCCACCGAAGCCGGCGAGCTCATGGCCGAGATCGTCGCCGGGCTGTAGATCCCGACGTCGTCTCGCACACGCGAAACGGCCCCGCTCCTTCGGGAGCGGGGCCGCTGTCGTTTTCGGTGCCGATGTGGCGAGCTCGGCTCGCTCGCCGTGGGCTGTCAGAGGAGCCCGGAGGGCCGATCGCCGGCCTGGTTCTCCATGTATGCGCCGGCGGTGATGGCGCCGCCGGCGAGCAGGCCCAGGATCGTGCCGATCTTGGCGCCCTGCTCGGCGAAGAGCGTGCTGAAGGCGAGGATCGTCACCGCGGCGCCCAGGCCGACGAGCAGCTGGTTCAACGTCATGCCCAGCAACTGCTCGGGCAGCTTCACCTGCGGTGCGAACGCCCGGATCGCCGCGACGGCGATCGCGGCAGCCGCGATCACGAACACGAAGAAGCCGGTCAGCCCGAAAAGCCTGCTCTCCCAGATACTGAAGGGACCACGCCAATCGAGAAACGACGAGATGAGGAGCACCACGCCGCCCGCGAGGACGGCGATTGCGCCTGGTCGCATTCCATTCATTGCATGTCCTCCTAGAACGTGCGCGGCGGTTCGGCCGGGCTGACCTTGCGCATCGACAGGATCGTGCCGGCGACGGCTGCCGCCGCGCCGATCCAGGTCAGGTGCACGCCGATCTCGACGAAGTCGGCGGCGATGAGGGCGAAAGACCACAAGAATACGGTCACGCCCAACATGAAGAGGATCTGGTCGAGGCTGAACCCTGCGACCGCATCCGGAAGCGAGGTCTGCGGTGCAAACGCCCGGATGCCACCGACTGCTGCGAGGGCGACGCCACTGAGCAGCACGATGAGCCCGAACAGGCCCATGTTGTCGAAGTTCAACCCGCTGGTCCCAGTTCGCCAGTCCAGTATCGATCCCAGTGCCACCAGTACTCCGCCACCCAACATGAGCAGCGGACCCGGATTCGACGTATCCATGCTTTACCTCCCGCACGACGTTCGTCTTCGGGGCGACACTAACGCGTCGAGCCTGCCGCGTCGCATGACCGTCCGCTCCGGCGGCGGCCGTCGCGCCACCAGGTCGGCGAACAGCGCCGGATCGCTGTAGGTTCGCCGCCGTGCGTGTTGCCGTGCTCGCCTCCGGCGGCGGAACGATTCTCGAGGCGATGCTCGACCAGGGCGTCGACATCGACCTCGTCGTCGTCGACCGCGTCTGCGGGGCCACCGACGTCGCGGCCCGCCACGGGGTCACGGCCCGCATGGTCGAGCGTTCCAGCTTCGGGGCCGACTTCGATCGCCGCGCCTACACCGCCGAGCTGACGACGCTGCTCGTCGACCATGGCATCGAGCTCGTGGCCATGGCCGGGTTCGGCACGATCCTCGACGGATCCATCTACGGCCCCTTCGCCGACCGAGTCCTCAACACCCACCCCTCGCTGCTGCCCAGCTTCCCCGGCTGGCACGCCGTCGACGATGCCCTCGCCTACCCCGTCGCCGTCACCGGCTGCACCGTGCACGTTGCCGTCGCCGAGGTCGACGCCGGCCCGATCCTCGCCCAGGAAGCGGTGCCCGTCCTGGCGGGTGACACGGCCGACACCCTCCACGAACGCATCAAGACCGTCGAGCGGCGCCTCTACCCGGCGACATTGCGTGCCGTCATCGAAGCGGGCGGTGTGGCCGGCTTCCTCAACGCCCGGTCGACGTCCGCCACCACCACCGCTCACGAGGAGCCCGCATCATGAGAGCGCTGCTGTCCGTATTCGACAAGACCGGCATCGTCGACCTGGCCCAGGGCCTGCACGCCCTCGGCTGGGAGCTGGTGTCGTCGGGAGGCACCGCCCGCACCATCGCCGAGGCCGGCGTGCCGGTGGTCGACGTCGCCGACTACACCGGGTCGCCCATCATGTTGGGCCATCGGGTCGTCACGCTCCACCCGCGCATCCACGGCGGCATCCTCGCCGATCGCGACGACCCCGAACACCAGGCCGATCTCGAGACCCACGGCATCGACCCCATCGACCTCGTCGTCGGCAACCTCTACCCGTTCTCGGCACAGCCCGGTATCGAGATGATCGACATCGGCGGCCCCACCATGGTGCGTGCCGCGGCCAAGAACCACGCCCACGTGGGTGTGGTTGTCGACCCGGCCGACTACGACGTCGTCCTCGTCGAGCTCCAGAACGCCGGCCACCTCTCGGCCGGCACCCGACGGATGCTCGCCCGCAAGGCGTTCGCCCACACCGCCGCCTACGACGCCGCCATCGTCGGCTGGCTCGACGACACCGACGAGGTGTCCGACGCCGACGACCCGCTGCCCGACTCGTTGCACCTGGCCCTCGAACGCGTGCAGGACCTCCGCTACGGCGAGAACCCGCACCAGGTCGGCGCCCGCTACCGCTTCGCCGAGGGCGGGGGCTGGTGGGACCTCGCCACCCAACACCACGGCAAGGCGATGAGCTACCTCAACCTCTACGACACCGAGGCCGCCTGGCGCCTGGTGCACTCGGTCGGGACCGACCCGACGGTCGCCGTCATCAAGCACGCCAACCCGTGCGGTGTCGCCGCCCACGACGACATCGTCGAGGCATACCGACGCGCCCACGCCTGTGATCCGGTGTCGGCGTTCGGTGGGATCGTCGCGGTGAACCGTGAGGTGCCGGTGGAGCTCGCCGACGCCCTCGCCGAGGTCTTCACCGAGGTCATCGTCGCGCCCTCCTTCACCGACGAGGCGCTCGCGAAGCTGACCGAGAAGAAGAACATCCGCATCATCGAGGCACCGATGCCGTCGTTCCCGCTGCTCGACATGCGCTCCATCGACGGTGGCCTCCTGGTGCAGACACGCGACCGGGTGTCGCTCGACCGGTCGGCCTGGACCATCGCCACCGAACGCACTCCCACCGACGCCGAGTGGGCCGACCTCGAATTCGCCTGGCAGGTCGCAGCGCTGGTGAGCTCCAACACCATCGTGTTGGTCAAGGACCGCCAGGCGCTCGGCATCGGAGCCGGACAGCAGAACCGCCGCGACGCCGGCATCCTCGCCGCCACCAAGGCCGACGGCCGCGCCGCCGGCGGCGTCTGCGCCAGCGACGCGTTCTTCCCGTTCCGCGACGGCCTCGACGCCGCCATCGACGCCGGCTGCACCGCGGTGATCCAGCCCGGAGGGTCGGTGCGTGACGACGAGGTCATCGCGGCCGCGAACGAGGCCGGCATCGCGATGGTGTTCACGGGGGAACGCCACTTCAAGCACTGAGCTCATTGCCCGGCTCGTCTCCCCGTCTCGTTTTGCAGGGCGTGTCTGGGTGGGCCCTCCGGTCGCGCTGCCCGTTGGGTACGTCGCCGGGCGGTGTCGGCGTGCTGCGCAGCAGCGGCGTCGGGCGGAGACGGCTGGTGGGTGCCCAAGTGACCCGCCGGGGTGCGTCGCCGTCTCCGGGGGAGGCGAGCGCGCCGACGTGTGTCCTGGGTGCGCGGCCTCCCCGGTGTTTCTGGCCCGGCTCGTCTCCGGCGGGCTCGCGCCGGGATCCTCTGTCCGCGGACGTCGCACGGTCGTTCCGGTATGCACGTCGCCGGGCGGTGTCGGCGTGCTGCGCAGCAGCGGCGTGGGGCGGAGACGGCTGGGGGGTGCCCAAGTGACCCGCCGGGGTGCGTCGCCGTCTCCGGGGAGGCGAGCGCGCCGACGTGTCTGTGGGGTGGTCTGCCTCCCGGCCGACGTTTGTGACGAGTTTGCACAGCCGACTCACCGCTGCCCCGGGCCGTCGCAGTCACGGCTGTGCAAACTCGTCACAAACGTTTCTCGTGGCGCTGGGATCCCTCGTGGGTGGTCGGTGGTCGGCCCCCGCCGGTGCCGCTCGGGAGCGTCATCGTGCGAGGATGCTCCCATGACCGCCATCACGCTCGACGGGGAACTGCTCGCTTCCGAGATCAAGGACGACCTGCGGCGGCGCATCGCCGAGCTCGCGGAGAGGGGGATCACCCCGGGTCTCGGGACGCTGCTCGTCGGCGAGGACGGGCCCTCGACCAACTACGTCGCCATGAAGCACCGCGACTGCGCCGAGCTCGGCATCCACTCCCGCTACGAGCACCTTCCTTCCACCACCACCCAGGCCCAGATCCTCGCGAAGATCGACGAGCTCAACGCCGACCCCGTCATCGACGCCTACATCGTCCAGTACCCGTTCCCGCGCGGGCTCGACTACGAGGCCGCGATCGAACGGGTCGAACCCGCCAAGGACGCCGACGGCCTCCACCCCGTCAACCTCGGCAAGCTCGTCATGGGCGTCGATGCCCCGCTGGCCTGCACCCCCCATGGCATCCAGGCGCTCCTCGAGCGCTACGAGGTGCCCATCGCCGGACAGCACGTGGTCATCGTCGGCCGGGGTCTCACGATCGGGCGGCCGCTGGCGAATCTGCTGTCGCTCAAGCTCCACAACGCCAACGCCGCTGTCACCGTCGTGCACACCGGGGTGGCCGACATCGCCGGCTACACCCGCCAGGCCGACATCCTCGTCGCCGCCGCCGGGTCGCCCCACATGATCACTGCCGACATGGTCAAGCCCGGTGCTGCTGTGGTCGCCGCCGGTGTCAGCTTCGAGGGACGGACCATCGTCTCGGACGTCGCAGACGACGTGGCCGAGGTCGCCGGATGGATGTCGCCACGCATCGGTGGCGTGGGCCCCATGACCCGCGCCATGCTGCTCGCCAACACCGTCGCCGCCGCCGAGCGCGCCGCCGGCTGAGCCGGCGGAGGCGTCGGCGGGTGCGGTCCGCGGATCCAGGCCTGCCTCTCCCGCTCTCGTTCGCTGCGCTCACGGGCCGCTCGGGCCACGGCCCAGTCGACAGGCTCGGCTGGCGCCTCGCCCATCGACTCGGCCTCATGGCCGCGGCGGGGCCCGCACCGCCGTATGCTCGTCGAACGTATGGCTGACAAGATCACGATCAACGACGACTCCACCCTCAACGTCTCGGACAACCCGATCATCCCCTTCATCGAGGGTGACGGGACCGGCGTCGACATCTGGCCCGCAGCGAAGCTCGTGCTCGATGCGGCCGCGGCGAAGTACGGCAAGACCATCGAGTGGCGTGAGGTCCTCGCCGGCGAGAAGGCCTTCAACGAGACCGGCGACTGGCTCCCCCAGGAGACCATCGACGTCTTCCAGGAGTACCTGATCGGCATCAAGGGCCCCCTCACCACCCCCATCGGTGGTGGGTTCCGCAGCCTCAACGTGGCGCTGCGTCAGCTCCTCGACCTCTACGTGTGCCTGCGCCCCGTGCGCTGGTTCCAGGGCGTGCCCTCACCGGTGAAGCACCCCGAGCTCGTCGACATGGTGATCTTCCGCGAGAACACCGAGGACATCTACGCCGGCATCGAAGCCGAGGCCCACAGCGCCGAAGCCGAGCGGCTCCGTGAGGTCATCCGCGAGGTCTTCGGCCGCGAGATCAGCGCCGACTCCGGCATCGGCATCAAGCCCATCTCCGAGACCGGCTCGCACCGTCTGCAGCGCGCGGCGCTGCAGTACGCGGTCAAGAAGGGCCGCAAGCGGGTCCACTGGGTCCACAAGGGCAACATCATGAAGTTCACCGAGGGTGCCTTCATGAAGTGGGGCTACGAGCTCGTCCGCGAAGAGTTCAGCGACGTGGCCGTCGGCTGGGACGACTGCGGTGGAGATCCCGGCGACAAGATCCTCGTCCAGGACGCCATCGCCGACATCGCGCTCCAGCAGGTCCTCACCCGCCCGGCCGAGTTCGAGGTCATCGCCACGATGAACCTCAACGGCGACTACCTCTCCGACGCGTTGGCGGCACAGGTCGGCGGCATCGGCATCGCGCCGGGCGCCAACATCAACTACGTCACCGGCCACGGCATCTTCGAAGCCACCCACGGCACCGCCCCCAAGTACGCGGGCCAGGACAAGGTCAACCCTTCGTCGGTGCTGTTGTCGGGCGTGCTCATGTTCGAGCACCTCGGATGGCAGGACGCCGCCGACGACATCATCCGTGCCGTCGAGCAGACCATCGGCGACAAGGTCGTCACCTACGACTTCGCCCGCCTGATGGAGGGCGCCACCGAGGTCAAGTGCTCCGAGTTCGCCCAGGCGATCGTCGACCGCCTGTGACTTCGCTTCGAAAGGGAAGCGAACCTTTCGAAGCGTGTTGGATTCGAGCGGCTGACGCCGCGCTGTTCTTCGTCTGCCGACCGAGGCTCCATCTCTGGCAGCGACGGCAAGCCGCCGCTGGCAAGCTCGGCAGACGCTGGGGGGACCGCCGGAGGCCGTCCCCCCCAGACCCCCTCTTGGCAAGTTTTGCCAAGGGTTCTACGCTCGGTCCATGACCACGATGAACGTGTCGCTTCCCGACGATCTGAAGGGTTTCGTCGACGCCCAGGTGAGCCGGGGCGACTACGGATCGACCAGCGAGTACGTACGCGAGCTGATCCGGCGCGACCGCGATCGCCGCGAGCTGCGGGCAGCCCTGCTCGAAGGCGCTCGCTCGCCCGTGGTCGGCAGTGCCGATGCCCGGTACTTCGCATCCCTTCGCGACCGCGCCCGAGCGGATTCCTGAGCTCCATCGTGCGAGCCGATCTGCGAGCGCTCGCCGCAGATGACATCGATGCAGCGGTGGCCTTCTACCGCAGCGAGGCGAGCGCCGAGGTGGCCGTCGAGTTCATCGACGCACTCGAGTCTGCGATCGCACACCTCCTGCGCCATCCCTTGACCGGCTCCCTTCGCTTCGCCTACGAGCTCGAGATCCCCGAGCTCCGAAGCTGGCCCCTCCGGAAGTTCCCCTACCTCGTCTTCTACGTTCCCGACGACGACCGCATCGACATCTGGCGCATCCTCCACGCCCGCCGAGACATCCCCGCACACCTGACTCCCGACCTTCCCGACTGACGGCGGAGCCGGCGCAAGGCTGCCGCCCCGGAGAGCTGGCCGGGCGCGGCGCCCCAGGAACAGGCCATCGGGCTGCGGCGCCCCAGGAACAGGCCATCGGGCCGCGGCGGCCGGGCGCAGGCCATCGGGCCGCGGCGGCCGGGTGCAGGTCGGCGCTTTCGCTGCTCCCGAGACGGCTGGGTACCCCGGTGGGTCGCTTGGGTACCCCCGAGCCGTCTCGGCCCGTCGCCGCTGCTGCGCAGCACGCCGACACCGGCCGGC
>JBKAGO010000067.1:0-231457 GCA_046290435.1 Acidimicrobiales bacterium | reverse complement strand
GGCGTCGTAGACCATCACGTACCAGTCCGCGTCACAACACCGCCGCAACGCCGCGGCCGGGTCGACCGGACGCCCATCCCAGGTCTCGGCCACCGACCCGCCATGGGGACCGTGCACCAGCGTCGCCGCGTCCACGATGATCCCCACCGCCAGATTCGGGCCCATGACCCGATCATCGGCCCCACCAGCACCAGCACCAGCACCGGCACCGGCACCGGCACCCGCGCCGGCACCGGCACCGGCACCCGCGCCGGTGTCGGGCTCGGTCGTCGGGCTGCTCGCCGGATCTGCGCCGCCACCGCTGTCACGCGCCGCGACCCCTGTGCCCGATCCTTCGTCGGCGAGCGTGATCCCGCACAACAACTCGAACGCCGCACGGGCACGGTCGTTCGCGGTGACCGTCCGCTGACCCGACGCCCGCAGACCCGCGATCTCACGCGCCCGCGCGGTGACCGCCGCATCCATCCGGGTACCGCGCTCGTCGTCCATCGACGCCGCCACCGCCCAGGTCCCATCGGGACGGCGGAACATCATCCAGGCCGCCGCCGCCATCGCCCGCTCCGCCGCCGACAACCACAGGGGTCGTGGCCCGAGCGGCCCGCGCTCGCAGCGAACACGAGGGGGAGGCGAGGGGTCCGGATCCGAGCGAGTGGGCCGTTCCGCGCGCCCTCGAAGTCGCCACCACACCGAGAAGCCGCAACGCCGACGTGTCCGGTGGCTGGATCTGCCCCTTCGGCAATCTCCGGTGGCGCGCCTGGCCTCACCCGATGCTCGGCTTCTGACGGGGTGTCAGATCTTGGCTACTGTCGTTCCGTCGCCTCTCACAGGAGTTCTGCGGTGCCGCTGTCGCTCGTACGGTTCAACATGGTCGACCCCGCCCTCGACCCGGCGGTCATGGCCGACCGGTACCGGGCCATGCTGGACATGGCCGCGGCCGCCGACCAGGCCGGGTTCTTCATGGCCACCCTCGAAGAGCATCACGGCGCCGACAACGGCTGGAGCCCCACGCCGATGCTCAACGCCGGGATGATCCTGGCCCGGACGAAGAACCTCGCCGTCACCATCTCGGCGTTGCTGTTGCCGCTGCACGACCCCATTCGGGTGGCCGAGGACATCGCCGTCATCGACCTCGTGTCGGGCGGGCGACTCACCACCATCTTCGGGCTCGGCTACCGCGAGAGCGAATACCACCTCCACGGCAAGGACTGGGACGGGCGCGGTGCGCTCATGGACGAATGCATCGAGACGGTCCTCGCCGCCTGGACCGGCGCACCCTTCGAGTACCGGGGCCGCACCGTACGTGTCACCCCCACACCGCTCACCAAGCCCCATCCGCTGGTGCTCGTCGGTGGCACCAGCAAGATCGCAGCCCGCCGCGCCGCCCGCTACGGCCTGCCGATGCAGCCGGCGGCGCACATGCCCGAACTCGAGGCGTACTACCTCGAACAGTGCGAGGTCCACGGCACCAGCGGCTTCTGCGTGATGCCGGCCGAGGACACCGCCATGGTGTTCTGCTCCGAGGATCCCGACCGCACCTGGGCCGAGCTCGGCCATCACTTCCTCCACGAGGCCACCACCTACGCCTCCTGGCAGACCGGCTCGATCCGTTCGGCGGTCAAGAGCGGGGCGGCCACGGTCGAGGAGCTGCGTGCCGAGGGCATCTACCAGGTGCTGACCCCCGACGAATGCCGCACCCGCGACGTCGTCGCGTTGCACCCGCTGTGCGGTGGCATGCCCGTCGACGACGCGTGGGCGTCGTTCCAGCTCTACCTCGACGCCGTCAGCTGACCCGGACGGGCCCATCGCCCCTGGCGTCGGCGCTGCGCAGCTGCGTACACTTCGAAACCCGGCGCGTTCGGTGTTTCGACACCGTGCCCGGCAGCCACGACCTTCGAGACAGGGTGCATCCATGGCCAAGAAGCTGACCGCTCCGTCCATCGCGGGGCGCAAGGTCGCGAACGGCGCCGAACCGTTGGTGATGGTCACCGCCTACGACGCGCCGGGCGCCCGCATGGCCAGCGAGGCCGGGATCGACCTCATCCTCGTCGGGGACTCCCTCGCGATGGTCGTGTTGGGCTACCCCGACACCTTGCAGGTGACCATGCGCGACATGGTGCATCACACCGCGGCGGTCGCCCGGGCCGAGCCCGACTGCTTCATCGTGGCCGACCTGCCGTGGATGAGCTACCACGTGTCCACCGCCGACACCGTCAAGAACGCCGCCAAGCTCATCCGCGCCGGCGCCCACGCCGTCAAGCTCGAGGGGGGCCATGAGCGCCTGCCGATGATCGAGGCCATCGTCGAGGCCGAGATACCCGTCATGGGTCATCTCGGGCTCACCCCGCAGTCCTCGCTCGCGATGGGCGGCTTCAAGGTGCAGGGCAAGAGCCACCAGGCCGCCATGGCGCTGCTCAACGACGCCAAGGCGCTGGTCCACGCCGGCTGCTTCGCGTTCGTCATCGAGGGCGTCCCCACCGAGGTCGGGACCTTCATCACCAACGCCGTCGACATCCCCACCATCGGCATCGGCGCGGGCCCCGCCTGCGACGGCCAGGTGCTGGTGTACCACGACGTGTTGGGCATCGAGGATCGTTTCAAGCCCAAGTTCGTGCGGCGCTACGCCGATCTCAAGACCGCTGCGGTCGACGCGCTCGCCACCTACGCCGACGATGTGCGTGCCGGGCGCTTCCCCGCCGACGACGAGTGCTACCACCTCGGCGACGACGAGGCCGATGCCCTCGGGCTGTACGGATCGACCGCCCGCGCCGTCGCCGACGATCCACTCGGCAGCTGGTGAGCCCGCGGCCGACCACGGCCGCGAGAGGACCTGTCACACCCAGCCGGTACGATCGGCCGCCAGACAATTCGACCTGCTCCCGATCACCGCGACGGGGGCCCCGCAGAAGCGGGTCCAGAGGAGGTGAGTGCTCAGCGTGACAACGCGAGCGTACGAACTGATGATCATCGTCGACGGCGACCATGAGGACGCAATGGTCGACGAATTCGTGAGCCGGGTCGAGGCCTGGCTCTCCACCGAAGAGGGCTCCTCGCTCGCTTCCACCGACAAGTGGGGCAAGCGCAAGTTCGCCTACGAGATCAACCACAAGACCGAAGGTCACTACGTGGTGCTCGAGATGGTGACTGCGCAGCGGGACATGGATCCTCTCGAGCGCATGTTGCGCCTCGCGGACGAAGTGGTCCGCCACAAGCTCATCCGTCTCCCCGACCACGAAGCCGCACGCCGCGGCCTGCTCGTGGCGGGCTGAGGACCGCAGCGACCGGTACCCACCGCATCCAAGGAGAGGCTGCCATGGCCTTCGACAACAACGTCATCGTCGTCGGGAACGTCACCCGCGACCCCGAACTCCGCTTCACGCCCAGCGGCGCAGCCGTGGCCAACTTCGGCCTCGCCTGGAACCGTAAGGGACGCGATGGCGAGGACGTCACGTCGTTCTTCGACGTCACCGCCTGGAATCAGATGGCCGAGAACATCGGCGAGTCCGTCACCAAGGGCATGCGCGTCGTGGTCTACGGCCGGCTCGATCAGCGGTCCTGGGAGACCCAGGACGGCGACAAGCGATCGAAGGTCGAGATCGTCGCCGACGAGGTGGCTCCCAGCCTGCGCTGGGCGACCGCCGAGGTGCACCGCAACCCCCGCGATGGCGACGGCGGAGGCGGAGGCTTCCGCAGCGCCGGCGGCGGCGGTGGCGGCGGCGGCAGCCGTCCGGTCAGCAACGAGCCTCCCGCCTACGACCCGAACGAAGAGCCCTTCTAGGGCACCCCAGATCTCAGGAGCACCACAGCAATGCCACCACGTGAAAAGCGCGGCAAGAACAAGGACAATGCCCGCCGCAGCAAGAAGAAGGTCAGCATCCTCACCCAGGAACGCGTCGAGTACGTGGACTGGAAGGATGTCAACCTCCTGCGCCGCTTCATCTCCGACCGGGCCAAGATCCGCGCCCGCCGAGTGACCGGCAACAGCGCCCAGCAGCAGCGCGAGATCTCGCTGGCGATCAAGAACGCCCGCGAGATGGCGCTCATCCCGTACACCAACCGGGTCACGACCCAGCGCGGTGGCCGTTCCGGTGGGCGACGCGATGAACGTCGCGACGATGCCCCGCTGCGCCCCACCACCCCGCCGCCACGGCCCAACGCCGAGACCGACGACGATTTCGGCGACGACACCGGCGCCGACACCGGGGAGGACTGAGCCATGAAGGTCGTTCTCCGCGCAGATGTCGAAGGGCTCGGCGCCCGTGGCGATGTGGTCGAGGTGGCCGATGGTCACGGCCGCAACCTGCTGATCCCCAAGGGCCTCGCCCTCAAGGCGACCGCCGGTGCCGAACGCCAGGCCGAGGCCATGCGCCGCTCTCGTGAGCTGCGTGACGCCGCCGATCGAGCGGTCGCCGAAGAGATGGCGACGCGCCTGGTCAACAATCCGGTCACCATTGCGGCACGAGCCGGCGAGGGTGGTCGTCTGTTCGGATCGGTGACCTCGGGCGACATCGTCCGGGCCATCGAGGAACAGAAGAAGATCACCATCGACCGTCGGGCCGTGGTGGGCGACGAGCACCTCAAGGAGCTCGGCACTCACCTCGTCATGGTGAAGGTGCACCGCGACGTGTCGTTCCCGGTGACCGTCGAGGTCATCGCCGACGCCTGATCTCTCTCCTGACCTGTCGGCGTCCACAGGCGCCCACAGGTCAGGATGCGATATCCCCAGGGTTGTCCTCTGGACTGTCACAGGGCTGGGGCACCATGGTGTCCGAGCCCATGGATGCCCCACCGCCTTTCCCCGACGACGACCCCTTCGGCCCCCCGCCCGACGACCCGGATGACCCCGGGCCGGGGGGCATGTACTTCGACGAGCCTGCTCCGTTCGAAGGCCGAGGCCGATCCGGCCGCGATGGACGCAGCAGCGGTGGCGGCGCCGGCGGGGGTGGTGGTCGTGGCGGCGGTGGTGGCAGCGCCGGGCGGGTCCCGCCACACAACATCGCCGCGGAGGAGTCCGTGCTCGGCGCGATGCTGCTCAGCAAGGACGCCATCGCCGACGTCATCGAGATCGTCGAGGCTGCCGACTTCTACAAGCCCGGCCATCAGCACGTCTACGAGGCCATCACCGCGCTCTACGGCGCCGGCGAGCCCGCCGACACCGTCACCGTCGCCGAGGAGCTCGGCCGGGCCGGCCTGCTCGGCACCGTCGGCGGCGGCGGTGCCCTGGTCGCCCTGCAGGCCAACACCCCGGCAGCCACCAATGCCGGCAAGTACGCGCGCATCGTCCACGAGCACGCTCTGCTGCGACGTCTCATCCGCGTGGGCTCCGACATCGCCGAGATCGGCTTCACCCAACCCGACGACGTCGTCAAGGCCATCGACTCGGCCGAGTCGATGGTGTTCAACCTCGCCCAGGGCCGCGCCAACGACACCTTGTCGCCCATCCGTGAGCTGCTCGACGCCAACCTCGACCGCCTCGAGTACCTCTACGAGGTCGGCGACACCATCACCGGGACGCCAACCGGTTTCATCGACCTCGACGAGCTGCTGGCGGGCCTGCAGCCGTCCAACCTGGTGGTCGTCGGGGCCCGGCCCGCCATGGGCAAGACCAGCTTCGCCCTCGGCATGGTCGCCAACGCCGCGCTGCAGGCGCAGCGGCCGGTGCTGTTCTTCTCGCTCGAGATGAGCCAGCTCGAGATCAGCCAGCGACTCCTGTGCGCCGAGGCCCGCGTCGACGCCACCCGCGTCCGCAACGGCCGCCTCAACGAAGACGACTGGACCCGCATCAGCCACGGCGTCGGTCGCCTCGCCGAGGCCCCGGTCTGGATCGACGACAACCCCAACACCACCGTCATGGAGATCCGTGGCAAGGCCCGCCGACTCAAGTCCCGCATCGGCGACCTCGGCCTGGTGGTGGTCGACTACCTCCAGCTGATGACGGGCCGCAGCGGAGCGGAGAGCCGCCAGGTCGAGATCGCCGAGATCAGCCGTGGCCTCAAGATCCTCGCCCGTGAGCTCGAATGCCCCGTCGTGGCGCTGTCCCAGCTCAGCCGCGGTCTCGAGCAGCGCCAGGACAAGCGCCCCATGCTGTCGGATCTGCGCGAATCCGGCTCCATCGAACAGGACGCCGACGTCGTCATGTTCCTGTACCGCGACGAGGTCTACAACGCCGACTCACCCGACATGGGCACCGCCGAGATCCTCGTGGCCAAACACCGCGGTGGCCCCACCGGCGTGGTGCGCCTTGCGTTCCTGCCCCATTTCACCCGCTTCGCAAACATGGCGCGGGCATAGTCTCTGGGCCGGCTCGTCTCCGGCGTGCTCGCGCCGGGATTCCCGGGTGGTGGTCGTCTCGTCTCGTTTCCGGGGCGCACGTCGCCGGCTGTGTGTCGGCGGGCTGCGCAGCAGCGGCGTCGGGCCGAGACGGCCGAGGGGGTGCCCAAGTGACCCGCCGGGGTGCGTTGGCCGTCTCGGGTGCGGCGAGAGCGCCGACGGTTGCGGCCCGGTCGCGGTGGCCCGGCAGAGCTGTGTTTCTGGGCCGGCTCGTCTCCGGCGTGCTCGCGCCGGGATCCGCCGCATTGACACGATCGACGACCCCTCCGAGCACGCACACGACTGATCACCTGTATCGGCGGGCCTCGGCGTTTTGGTTCGGCCCGCTTCGGATAGCTCTCCTGGGACGGTCTCCGAGGGGGTCATCCATGTCGAGCGTTCGCCACCACCCATCGGAACTCGATACGGATGGCGGTGTCGAGCGCTCCGACTCGGTCACGTTGGTCTCTCGGGTGGCCTGTCCGGCATGCGGCGAGACCGACCACCACCCGGTCTGGCGGGACCGGTTCGATGCCGACGGGCTGCGGCGGTGGTGGAATCAGACGGGCTACGAGGTCGACGTGGCGTCGGTGTTGGCCGGCGAGTGGTTCGAACTGGTCCGGTGCGCGGCATGCTCGATGCGCTACCAGCGGCGGGTGCTGGCCGACGACGACCTCGGAGAGCTCTACTCGTCCTGGATCTCTCCCGCGCAGGCCGAACGGTGCGTGCGTCAGTTCGCCGCCGATGACCCGTCGCGCACAGCTTTCGACGCGTCGCGCCATGCGGTGGGACGACTGCTGACGTTGCGACGGGCGGTCGAGGTCAGGAGTGGCGAAGCCCCTCGGCTGCTCGACTTCGGCTGCGGCGACGGCGGATTCGTGCGCCTGGCCGCCGGCTTCGGGTTCGACGCCCACGGCGTCGACTTCAGCTCCTCGCGCCGGACCCAGGCCGAACGCGGAGGCGTCGAGCTGGTGAGCGATGTCGACCAGTGGCACCGCGAGGAGCGTGGAACCGTCGACGCGGTGACGATGATCGAGGTCCTCGAGCACCTGGTCGATCCCGTCGGAGCACTCCGGAACCTGACGACCGTGCTGGAGCCGGGCGGAGTGCTCCTCGTCGAGGTGCCGGACTGTTCCGGCATCGACTCGCCATCGGATTTCGGCGGATTCAACTACCTGAACCCCCTGGAGCACGTCAATGCGTTCACGCCTGAGACCCTGGAGCAGCTCTGCGCCCGTGCGGGCTTCGTGCCGCTACGGCGCGGCCCCGTCTTCGTCACCGCGAGCCTGATCGGCGCAGCGAGAGCCGTCGCATCATCGATGCTCCGTCAACGCTCGACCCGCCGCTACTTCCGCCTCGCCGCCTGACGGGCCGGCCCAGAAGAGCGGCCACCCGAGAGGGATGGATCAGCCAGGGGACCTCGGCGCGAGCCCGGAGACAGGTCTGCCGTGCGGCCCACGTCTGTGACGAGTTTGCACAGCCGCAGAACCACGGCCCCGCAGCATCGACGCGTCGGCTGTGCAAACTCGTCACAAACGTCTTCCCGAGCCCATGAGCGCCCGGGGTCCAGCATCCCCAAGGGAAGTGGTTGTCGCCGGGGCCGCGGTGGGCTGGGCGGCAACCCGTCGGCGTTCTCGCCTCTCCCGAGACGGCCGAGGTATCCCGGTGGGTCCCTTGGGTACCCCCTCGGCCGTCTCGGCGAGACGCCGCTGCTGCGCAGCCCGCCGACACCAGCCGGCGATGTGCGCTCGGGAAACGAGATGCGACGTCCACAGCCCGGGGATCCCGGCGCGAGCCCGCCGGAGACGAGCCGGCCCAGAGAAAGAGCGCCGGCCCAGGAAACTACGTCACCAGGCTTGCAACGGCCCAGATCGTGGCCACCAGGCCGATGGCGGCCATGGCCAGGCTGCGGGCCAGCGGGGGGCGTTCGAGCTCGCCGTCGACGGCTTCGTCGCGGGGGCGGACGAGGGCCAGGACGTTGCCGACCAGCAGGGCGCCGCCCATGGCGAGGGTCAACAGGACGAGCAGGTCGTCGCCCAGGGGGTTGAGTGATTCCTGGGCGAAGATCATCGCTGCGATCGTCATGTGGGTCATCGGTGCCACCTGGCTCCGGAAGGGTTGAGCCGCCGGGCTCATTTCGGGCCCGAAGCGTCGTTGCGGGGTCAAGGCCGCCGCCATGACGACGATGAGTGTAGTGGCCGGTGGCATCGCCCCCGCCGGTCAACTGGGGACAGGGCGGAGGTCACACGCCTCCAATGCATCGCCACCAGGTCTCGTTCTCGAGCTCTGGTCGTGGGGCCTCCGCCCTCTCTTCCCCCTCTTTCGGTCTCGACCCGCCCGGCTGCCGCATGGCCCGGGCGGGTCGCTATTCGTCAGGGCTCGTATCGACCGGTGGTGGTGCCGTCGATGGTGGCCGTCGCCGCAGCACCAGCGCGACCCAGCCGTCGCGCTCGCGCCGGTCGACGACGAGGATGGGCGAATGGGACGCGATGACGGTGGACTCCTGGTGGGCGAGGATGCCGCTGACCACGACCGTCGCGTCGGACCCGGCCACCGATGCCACGACGTCCGCGAGCGCCACCTGGACCACAGCGGTGACATTGACAAGAACCACGTCGTATCCCTCCGGCGGCGCTGCCGGCGGTTCGCTGGCGGCGTCGGCGCAGGTGACGGCGACCGTCGCTGCGTTGCGTGTGGCGTTGGCCCGACACGCTGCGACGGCATCGGGGTCGATGTCCACCGCGGTCACCTCGTCGGCGCCGAGTCTCGATGCCGCGATCGCCAGCACCCCGCTGCCGGTCCCGATGTCGAGCACCCGGCCCAGGGGTCGGTCGATCGTCGCCAGGAGTTCGAGCGCGAGCAGCGTGGTGGGGTGGCCGTAGCCGAAGGTCGAGTCGGGTTCGATCACGATGTCGAACGTCGCATCGGTGGGTGGGTGGTCGGGCAGGCGGATCCCGAAGGGGCCGGCGCGGTGCGTCGTCGCGTGGGCCCGCCAGCTGTCGGCCCAGGCGTCGTCGGCGAGCGCCACCGACTCGATGGCACAGCGGCCATCGGCGGCGAGCGTGGCCACCAGGTGCGCAGCCGCGCCGGCGTCGGCGGCGCCGATCACGAGGCGAACCGATCCCGGCCCGCAGTCCTCGGACAGCTCTGCGATGCCCGTCGCGCCGTGGCCCCACGCCAGATCGGACAGCGCCTCGGCATCGCCGACCGCGCAGGTGAGCGTGACCACCTCGCCCGATGGCCGGGTCGTCGAAATCTGGAGATCTGGGTCCCCACTGGCGACCCGGATATCCAGATTTCGCAGGTCCTCGGGGCCCGGACGCGACGATACCGGCTCGCTGGGAGCCGGCATCGATCGGTCGGTCATGTTCGAGTCCCCGTGGCGGCCTGCGACACGGGCACGGGCACGTCTCAGGCCATCTGGGCTGCGACGTGATCCCAGTTGAGCAGGCTGTTCATGAACGTCTCGATGTAGTCGGGACGGGCGTTGCGGTAATCGATGTAGTAGGCGTGTTCCCACACGTCGATGGTGAGCAGCGCCTTGGCGCTGTGGGCCATGGGGAGATCGGCGTTGGGGGTCTTCATGATCTCGAGGCCGCTGCCGGCATCGACCAGCCACGCCCAACCCGAACCGAACTGGGTCTTGGCCGCGGTGGTGAACTGCTCGCGGAAGGCATCGTAGGAACCGAAGGCCGAGTTGATCGCCTCGGCGACATCGCCGGTGGGCTCGCCGCCGCCGCCGGGGGCCATGCAGTTCCAGTAGAAGGTGTGGTTCCAGACCTGTGCGGCGTTGTTGAACAGGCCGCCGTCGGAATCCATGATGATGTCCTCGAGCGACGCATCGGCGTGATCGGTTCCCTCGATCAGGCCGTTGAGGTTGGTCACGTAGGCGTTGTGGTGCTTGCCGTGGTGATAATCGAGCGTCTCGGCCGAGATGTAGGGGGCGAGCGCATCCTTGCCGTAGGGGAGGGGCGGGAGCTCGAAGGCCATTGCGGGGTCCTTTCGGATCACGGATCGTTGGCGGGACTCTACCCCACCGTCCCTGCCGGCAACCGGGTCGCACCGATGCGGACGGTGCGGGATAGCGGCGATAGTGTGGTCAGGTGACCACGACGCCTCCCAGCGCTCCTGCCGCCTCGAGGACGCGCGCCGAGCAGGTCGCCGCCGAAGAGGACGCGCAGCGGGTCTTCTCCACGTCGGTGGTGATCTCGGCCGTCCGCTGCCTGTTGACCTATGTGCTGTTCCCGTTCGTGGCCCCGGTGGTCGGTATCGCGTCGGGTGTCGGCTCGACGATCGGCATCATCACCAGCGCGATCGCCATCGCCGCGAACGTGTGGAGCATCCGGCGGTTCCACCGCGCCGATCACCGCTGGAAGTGGCCCATCACCGCCATCAACGTCGCGATCATCGCCCTGTTGCTGGTGCTGTTGGCGCTCGATGTGGCCAACCTGACCTGACCCACCGCCCGTCGCGAGGCCCCGGTCCTCGGAGCGGGCGGCTCAGCGCAGCGCACCCTTGCCGAAGATCGGCGGGAGATCCAGGAATGTCTTGATCCCGGGCCCGGCCGCGGCCACCACCTCGATTGCGTTGACGGCGTGCATGGCGGTGGCCAGCAGACCGTCGGAGAGCCACCGGCCCCCGAAGCGCAGGTCCATGGCCGGTTCGCCCGCGATGACGATGCTGTGATCGCCGGTGGGCCATGCGGCGCCGGCGGCGGGTCCCATACGCCATACGGTCTCGTGCGTGAGCACGGCCCGGCCGTCGAGCACACCCGTCCACACCCAGCGTTGCCCGGCAACGCTGCCCGCCTCGATGGTGCCGGCGGCGACCTCGTAGGTCTCCGTGGCCAGATCGAGTTCGAGCTGGTCGTCGACACGGTCGAGTTCGACCCCGAGGCCATGGGCCATCAGGGTGATGTTCTCGCGGAACAACCCGTTGAGCCAGTGCGCGCGCCGGCGGCTGGTGCGCTCGAACTCATCGGGATGTGACCCGAAGCCCATCATCGAGAACATGATCTCGGCCGACGGGTAGCGGGCGAAGTCGCTGATCTCGGTGACGGTGATGGCATCGATACGTTTGGACAGCGCCGACATCGTCAGCGGGACGATCTCGCCCATCCAGCCGGGGTTCAGACCGGTGCCGTGGAAGGTGGCCTGGCCGGTCTCGCACGCGGCGGTGAGGCGATCGACGACCTCGTCGCCGTGCACGGCCGGGTACATGTAGCCGACGACGGTGATGACGTCCTTGCCGGATGCGAGAAGGCGACAGATGGTGGCGAGGTCCGCGTCGGGGTCGTCGCCATGGACGAGCGACGGCAGCGGTGCATGGATGACGACGTCGGCGTCGGTCGCGACGAGCTCGTCGACGTCGGAGGTGGCGGTGACGCCCAACGCGTCGATGCCCACCAGCTGGCCGGCGTCGCGTCCCGCCTTGGCTTCGCTGCGGACGTAGAGGCCGACCAGCTCGAGGCCGGGCCGTTCGACGACGGCCCGAACGGCGTGCGCGCCCACGTTGCCGGTGGACCAACCGATCACTCGATGCGCCATGGGAGCCGATGGTAGGCGAGGTCGCCGTTCCGGTCGGGTACGGCGACCGGTGACCGGCGCGGGCTGATGAATCGGATGTTGCAGCTTCGGGTAGCGACGTTCGGTGTCGAGCCGAGCCGATCATCCACCCGGCGGCGAGGGGAGTCCCACTCTTGATCGACCGATCGAAGTCGAGCATCCGAGCGGCGGGTGCGGTACCGGAGACGACCGACGAGCATCGGAGCGATCCGCCGTGGCCGAGCGCCACCACCCGCGTTGCGGTGGCGGGATTCCTGACCACCGCGGTCACCTTCGGTCCTGCGAGAAGCGCGTTCGGATTGTTCGTGCCGGTGTTCCGATCGGAGTTCGGGCTGCGGACCGCGGAGGTGGGTCTGATCGCCGCAGTCGGCTATCTCGGATTCCTGGCCGGTCTCGTCGTCGCGCTGCGCGCCGGCCGCCGGCGGGCGACGGTGGTGTGCGGCGCCGTGGCGGCGACTGCCGGGATGGCGACCATCGCCTCCGCACCGCACGCCACCATCTTGGCGGTCGGCGTCTTCACGGCGTCATCGAGCGCGGGAGTGACGTGGACACCGTTCAATGCCATCACCGAGCGGGCGGTCCCGTCGGACCGATCCGACTCCACCCTCGCGATCGTCAGTACCGGAACAGCTCTCGGGCTCGCCGGGACCGGCTCGGTGGCAGCCATGGTGGTCGGGGACGGCCTGGCATGGCGTCAGGCCTGGGCTGCATTCGCCCTGGCCGGTGTCGTCGTCGCGATCGCCGCCGCGGTGTTGTTACCGCGCCCGCCGTCGCCGCCCCCGAGGCCGAAGCGTTGGCTCCGCGAGCTGCGCCTCGCTGCCTCGTGCCCGGGGACTCCCCGGCTGTTGATCACCGGATCCATCACCGGCGTCGGGAGTTCGGTCTGGGTGGCCTTCGCGGTGGATGCGGTCGTCGCCGAAGACGGTGGAGGTCGGCTGGGCAGCAGCCTCGTCGGTCCCGCCATGTTCGTCGTCCTGGGAGCGTGTGGCCTGGTGGCCGTCGGGACCGGTCGTCTCATCAGCCGATCGAGTCTCGCGGTGACGACACGGGCCGCATTGGCTGCCATTGCCGTGTCGCTGATCCTCGTCGGAGCTGTTCCGTCCGAACTACCCGCCGCGTTGTGCTCGGCGGGTCTGCAAGGCGTCGGGATCATGGTCGCGAGCGCATGTCTCGCTTCGGCGAGCCTGCGTCTCCATCACGCACGACCCGTCGAAGGCTTCACGGCGGTGCTCCTGGCCGTCGGCGGCGGCAACATCGTCGGCGCGGCATCGGCGGGAGCCCTCGCAGATCGGTTCGGTCTCGGAGCGACCCTCGTCGCGATCGGCTCCGCCCTCGCGGCTGCTTCGTACGTGGTGACGCAGCCGCGGCGCCCCCGGAATTCGTCGGCCGACGAAGATGGTCCGGCGTAGCCGCGGCCGGGGTCGGGTAGGTTCGGCGCCCGTGAACCCATCGATCGGCATCATCGTCAATCCGCGGTCCGGCGGCGACATCCGTCGGGCGGTCGCCGCCGCGGGGCGGTCGACCGTCGAGGACAAGATCTCGATCGTTCGTCGCATCGTGTTGGGCGCAGTCGCCGGTGGGGTCGACACCATCGTCGTCAACCACGATCCGCATCAGATCGTGCGCCGCGCCACCGAGACCCTGCGCGACGTCACGCTCGTCACCGTCGTCCGTGACCTCGGATTCACCGAGGAGGACTCGACGCGTGCCGCGGTGGCGATGCGCGACGAGGGGTGCGCCGCGGTTGCGGTGCTCGGCGGCGACGGGACCAACCGGGCCGTGACCAAGGGCTGGCAGGACGTCGTGGTGCTGCCGGTCTCGACCGGCACCAACAACGCGTTCCCCATCTTCGTCGAGCCCACCGTGGCCGGCACCTCGTTGGCCATGGTGGCCCGTGGCGTCGTCGACGTCGACGAGGTCACCACCGCCGCCAAGCTCGTGCACCTCGAGCTCGCCGGTGGTGGCGCCGATCTCCCCGCCGACGCCGGCACCGGCGACATCGCCCTCATCGACGCCGTGGCGGTGGCCGATCCCTACGTCGGGTCGCTGGAGCTCTTCGACCCCGACACGATGCGCCTCGCCGTGCTCACACGAGCCGACCCTGCGGCCATCGGGTTCGCAGCCGTCGGCGGACTGCTCGAGCCCGTCTCCGCCGCCGATGATGCCGCGCTGTTGGTGCGGTTCGCTCCGGTGGCGTCGGACCCCGACATCGTCGTCACCGCCCCCACTGCTCCCGGCCACCATGCCCCCATCGGCGTCACCGAGGTGCAGCGCCTCGCATTGGGCGAGCCGGTGACCACGCCGGGCCCGGTGCTGTTCGCGTTCGACGGCGAGCGCAAGCGCCGGGTGCACGACGGCGTCACCGCCACCCTGGTCGTGCGTCGCGACGGACCCCGGGTGATCGATCCCCACGCCACCATGGCCGCAGCCCGCTCGGCTTTCGTCAGCCACCGCTGATCTCGTCGGGCTGATCCACCGTCAGGGTGGATCACCACAACGAGAACGGGGCGGATCAGCGCGCCAGGTCGATCAGCGCCTGGCTGGTCGGTGGCCAGACATCGAGCGCCCACGGGCCGTAGTCGGTGCCGCTGATGGCCACCGCGGCCAGCCCGAGGGTGGGGTCGACCCACAAGAAGGTCCCCGTGCCGCCGAAATGCCCGAACGTCGACGCGTCGTTGGCCGGAGCGGTCCAGTGCGGCGACTTGGCGCCCTTGAGCTCGAACCCCAGCCCCCACGGCGCCGGGTCGAAGCGGCCGAGCCCGGGGATGACCCCGGCGAGGTCGCCGAACTGCACGGTCGTGGCCTCGGCCAGGGTCTCGGCTGCGATCAGGGTGGGGGCGAGCAGCTCGCGCGCCAGACGGGTGAGGTCGGCGACGTTCGACCACACGCTGTGCGCCGGCGAGCCCCGCAGCACGGTGTCGGCCATGCCGAGGGGCCCCAGCACCGCTTCGGCCTGGTACTGCTCGAATGGCATCGCCGCTCGTGCCGCCAGATGATCGGCGAGCTGTTCGATCCCGGCGTTGGAGTAGATCCGCCGTTTCCCCACCGCGGCGATGCTGCGGTGCTCGTCGAAGTCGAGCCCCGACGCGTGCGCCAGGAGATGACGCACCGTCGCACCCGGTGGTCCCGCCGGCTCGTCGAGGTCGACGGTGCCCTCCTCGGCGGCGATCAACACCGCCAGTGCGGCGATGACCTTCGAGATCGACGCGATGCGCGACACCCGGGCGATGACGCCACCGGTGGCCACGACGTCGGCGCCGTCGACGAGGGCGATCGACGCCGCAGTCGGGTCGGGCCAGTCGGCCAGGAGATGGGTGACGTCGGCCGGCGCGCTCATGGGCCACCCGGCGCCGATCGGGCGGGTCGAGGACGCAAGGGCAGGGATCTCACAGATCCGGAAGGCCCATGTCGAAGTTCGAACCGAGGATGCCGCCGTCGACGGCCAGGCACTGCCCGGTGACATAGGCGCCGGCGGGCGAGGCCAGGTACACCGCGGCAGCGGCGATCTCCTCGGGCTCGCCGAGGCGCTTCATCGGGGTGGCCGCGACCATCGCGTCGTGGATCTCGGGGGTGGAGACCACGAACTCCATCGCCGACGTGGCCGTGGCCCCCGGGGCGATCGCATTGACGCGGACCCTCGGGCAGAGGTCCTGCGCCATGTTCTGCGTGAGGGCGATCATCGCGGCCTTTGCGGTGCCATAGGCCGCGAAGCCACGGGCCGCCTGGCGGCCGGCCGCGGACGCGATGTTGACGATGCTGCCGCCGCCGGCGTCGACGATGTGGGGGACCGCCAGCTGGCTGAGGTTGAACGCCGTGGTGACGTTCCAGCGCATGGCCGCGTCGAAGTCGTCCTCGGTGGTGGACAGGAATGCATTGGGCATCGACCCGCCGACGTTGTTGACCACCGTCGTGATGCGCCCGAACTCCGTGGTCGCAGCGTCGACGAGCGCGGCCAGGCCCTCGCGGGCGTGCAGGCTGCCCGCCACGACCACGGCACGGCGCCCGTGGGCGGCCACCTGCTCGGCGACCGCGGCGAGCGCGTCGCCGTCGCGGGCGCCGATGACCACATCGGCGCCCGCCTCGGCATAGGCCACTGCGATGGCGGCACCGATCCCTCGGCTCGCGCCGGTCACGATGGCCACCTGGTCGTCCATGCGGAAACGTTCGAGCACCATGGTCGCCGATCCTAGGAGACTGACGCCGACCCGGCGGCGGGTGCCGCCGTCGCCCCCGTCCGCGCCTCGGTGCAGCTCCTATGCTCCGCTCCATGTCACTGTTGCCACCCGATGACCATCTCGAGCTGCTCCACGACCGACGTTACGAGGTCCGGGTCTACGTCCTCGATGACGACACGATGCTCGTGCGCGGCGCGATCGCCGACACCAAGCCGCCGGGTCTGTACGTGTCCGACGACCCGTCCGAACTCGAGATCCACCAGATGCAGGTCGAGTGGCATGTGGCACTCCCGACCCTCGAGATCACCCATGCCGCGGTCGTGTTCGAGACCCATCCCCACGAGTCCTGCCCAGCCATCGCGACCCACTATCAGAAGCTGGTCGGGCTCTGCGTCGCGAGGGGGTTCACCCACAAGGTCCGCGAGCTCTTCGGCGGTCCGCGCGGCTGCACCCACACCACTGCCCTGTTGCAGGCGATGGCCCCCGCGGTCGTGCAAAGCACCTGGTCAGTGGCGGTGCGGCGGGCTCGGCTCGACGGCGTCGCCCCCGGTGTACGCAATCCGGAAGAGCGCGAACGGCAGTTCGCCGGCAACGTCAACACGTGTCACATCTGGGACGAGAACGGCGACCACGTGACCGGCTTGCGGGAGGGAATCCTGCCGCCACCACCGCTCCCTGTGCGTGAGCGGATGGTCTCGCTGGGTCGTGATCCCGACTCCTGGCGTCTCGACGCCTGACGTCGCGAACGCGGGTGGGTCGGCCAAGATGTCGCCTCGCTGCATCCAATGCGGGTGCGGCGCTCGTAGAGATACGAAGAAGACCTAGACACATCCCCAGGAGGGATCCCCCCATGAAGAACACTTGGTTGCGCGCACTTGCGCTCTTGTTCGCTTTCACCCTGATCGCAGCCGCTTGCGGCGATGACGAAGAGGAGCAGCCGGTCGCCAGCGGCGAGGCTGAAGAAGAGGGCGCCGACGAAGGCGAGGCCGCAGCGACGGCCGACATCGTCGACACCGCTGTCGCCTCCGGCGAATTCCCCACCCTGGTCGCCGCCCTCCAGGCTGCCGACCTGGTCGACACCCTGAAGGGTGAGGGCCCCTTCACCGTGTTCGCGCCCACCGAAGAGGCATTCGCCGACGCCCTCGAGGCCCTGGGCGTGACCGCCGAGGAGCTCCTCGCCGACCCGAACCTCGCCTCGATCCTCACCTACCACGTGGTCCCGGGCAACGTCCCGGCCGCTGACGTCGTCGGCCTCGACGGCCAGGAAGTCGAGACCGTCAACGGCGCCACCGTCACCATCGGTGTCGACGGCGAGACCGTCACCGTCAACGACGCCACCGTCGTGCAGACCGACATCCTGGCCAGCAACGGCGTCATCCACGTCATCGACACGGTCCTGCTGCCCCCCGCGGGCTGAGACCGGTTCCCCGCACAGCCCCAGGGCTGAGCGACCCGGAGAACTGCACGCGGCCCGGTCGGTGACGACCGGGCCGCTGCGCGTATGGATTCAGGTCGGGCGGACCCAGTGGCCGTTCTCGTCGAAGATCAGGTCGGCGAGCTCGCCGGGCTTCACCTCGGGGTCGGTGCCCATGGCCACCATGGCCTTCTGGTAATTCCACTTCATGACGTCGATGGTCAGCTCGACGAGCTGGCTGTCGCTGAAGTGGCGGCGCAGCTCCGCGACGGTGGCGTCGTCGAGCCCCGACGGCTGGGTCATCAGCGCGTCGGCCAGCGCCAACGCGGCCCGATGGTGCGCCTCGAGCCCATCGGGGTCGGTGCCGAACGCCCGGGCGGCGTCGTCTTCGTCGAGTCCCTGCTGCTTGGCAACTGCCGAGCGGACCGACAGTCAGGTGTGGCAGTCGTGGTGGCGGGCACAGCGCAGCCGCACCATCTCGGTGGTGATGGCGTCGACTTCGCCGAGGCGGACGACGGCGGATTGCCACTTGCCGAGCGCACGGCCGAGGTCGGCGGGGACGCCGGCGCCACGGGGTACGCGGACCGAACGGGTGGTCATGGGGTCTCCTCGTTGATCGACGGGGTGGCCGTGGACGGGGCAGCGTCGCCGAAGAGCCGCTGCCAGATCAGGGTGAGGCGTTGACGCTGCTCGATCACCAACAGTGCGTTGACGAAGGCCGGGAAGTCGGCGCCCAGGTGATCGACGACGGCGAAGGCCAGGGCGTCGTCCATGGTGGCCACGTCGATGACGAACTGTTCGGTGAAGGCCAGGCACGCCCGCTCGGTGTCGTCGAAGCGCGGCGACGTCGGCCACGACGCAAGTGCGGCTACCAACTCGGGATCGGGACCGTCGGGCGGGGGCAGTGCGACGACCTCGTCGGGATGGCCCAGCAGCATCGCGATGCGCATCCGGCACAGGTCCAACAGGTCGGCATCGACGGCCTCCCACGCCGCGGCGTCCGCGGCCTCGAGTTGATCCAGCACCTCGGGGCGGTCGCCGAGGACCATCGCCAGATGTGCACGGGTTGCCGCTGCGCCTCGAGCCATCTCCTGACAGTAGTGGTGGCAGGGGATCGGCGTCGGTGGAACGATGAGCCGACGCCGAGATCCCCGGGGGGACCCATGCAACCACTCATCCGTTATCCGATCCTGCAGCACGCCTGGTTCGTCAACGACATCGACGAGGCCTGTCACCGGTGGCATCGCGCCACCGGCGCCGGTCCGTTCTTCGTCACCCGCGGCCACTGGGGCGATCGCCACATGTACCGCGGCGAGGAGATGACGGTGCCGCTCGACTACGCGTTCGGCTACCACGGTGACACTCACGTGCAGTTCATCCAGCAGAACGACGAGGGCCCGTCCATCTACCGCGACATGTTTGCCGCAGGCGAGGAGGGCTTCCACCACATCGGGATGCTCGTGCCCGACGACGACATCGAGATGGTCGCCGAGCAGTACGAGGCTGCAGGTTTCCCGGTGGCGTCGTCGCTGTGGGCGATCGCCAACGTCATCTACATCGACACCCGCGAAGCCATCGGCTGCTTCCTCGAGTGCCACGGCGACAACGCCGACATCCGCGCCGTCTTCGACGGCTGGAAGCAGGCGCACGACACCTGGGACGGCGTCACCGACGTGGTCCGCGGCAACCGGGGCCAGCCACTCGAATGAGCATGTCCGCAGCCGCCGGGCGCCGTGGGCCGATCACGGTTCACGACGTCGGGCGGCGCACGACGATGATGTCGGTGGTCTTGTCGAGGATGTTCTCGCCGAGCACGGTCGAACGCACCAGCGCTGCGTTCGGCCGACCGTCGGTGGCATCGATCTCGAGAGGGCCACTGGGGCCGTCGTAGTCGATGTCGGCACCGGTGGCCAGCAACGCCAGGCATGCCGCGTAGTCGGTGCAGACCTCGCCGCCGGCGGTGACATCGGGCACCGCGGCGGCGATGTCCTCCGGGGCCGTCGACCCCGTCGCCTGTGCGGCGAGGGCGGCGATGATCGTGGCGTCGTAGGCCTGGGCGGCGTCGGCGCTGAAGTCCACGGCCGCGACGCGCATCTCGAGGGTGTCGCCGGTGAGGACGTCGAGGGTGAGGCCTTCGATGCCGGCGAGTTCGCCGTCTGCGAAGCCGCTCGCCCAGCCGTCGCCACCGAGGACGAGGAATCGGGTGGTCGCCGGCGTGATCCCGGCCCCGAAGAGGGCCCGGTAGTAGTCGCCGGCGTCGATGGTGCCGATGAACACGATGGTGGCCGGGGCAACGGAGGCGACTGCGGCGTTGACCTCGGCCGGCGACGCACCCTCGGCCAGGACCTCGACCGTCGTACCCCGGTCCTCGAGATCGGCCCGGAGCTCGTCGGCGGTCTCGCCCTTGCGGGTGATGGCCAGCGGGCCGTCGACGATGACGACCGGACCGTCGCCGGCGATGAGGTCCGGGATGGCGTAGCGGGGGTGTTCGAGGCGGGGTTTGGTGCGGAAGTAGCCCATCGTGGGGCCCTGCTCGCGGTCGAAGAAGTCGCGTGCGCTGATGACGGTGGCGACGCCCTGGGCCGAGGCGATGGTGTCGTTGATGTCGAGGACCGAGTTCGGACCCACGATGACGGTCGCGCCGGCGCCGACCAGGCGGGTGACGTCGGGTGCGGAGAACCCGGGCTCGAGGAGTGTGACCGGCTGACCGGCGACGCCGCCGGCATCGTTGATGTCGTCGATGGCCAGCTCGATGGCGACGAGTTCGTCTTCGTCGGCCTCAGTGTCGCCGATGATGGCGCCGATCGTGAGCGCTCCGGCGCCGCCCGCCGGTGGTGGGGCCGAGTCGGTGGCACCGCCGGTACCGTCATCGTTCACGGCCGTATCGTCGGCCGTATCGTCGGCCGTATCGTCGGCAGGCGGGTCGGTCTGGTTCGAGTCGTCGCCCTCGATCGGCTCACCGGGTTCGGCGTCGGGCTCTTCGGAACGTTCGTCGGTGTCTTCGCCGGCTGCGACCACCGAGTCGTCGCTGTCGCCGCCGCCGAGTACCACGACGGCGAGGATTCCTCCCAGGAGCACCACGGCTGCGACACCTGCGGCGATCAGTCGGCCGGGCCCGCCCGAGCCACCCGCCTTGGGCAGTCGTCCGCCGGCCGGGACGGGTCCGGGCGCATCGGGGCCCGGTGGCGCGGGAGGCACGGGTACCGGCGGCGGGGCCACGGCACCCGGTGCCGGTGGTGCCGGTGGTGGCGCACCGCCGGCGGGAGGGCCCGTCGGCGGTGGTGCGGTCGGCGGCACATTGGGCGGCGGCGGGGCCGGCGGCGAGCCGGGGGGCGGCGCGAACACGGCCTCGGGCGCCGCGCTGGTGGCGACACTCTCGGACCCATCGGCGACGGGCACCGGAGCGGTGGCATCTGCGGCTGCGACCACATCGCTCGACGACGGTGGCTTGGCGCCCGGGAGATGGTCGTGACCGCGCACCAAGATGGTGCCGCCGCGGCCGGTACCGCCCATGTCGCGTTCGGTCGCCGCCATGATCTCGGTGGCGCCGAGGAGCTGGAAGCGGCGGGTGCGCAGCCAGCCCGGGCCGAACGCTGCCGAGGCGGCCTCGCCGATGGCGACGCCGAACGCTTCGGCGGTGGGGTAGCGGTCCCCTGGTGCCTTCGCCAACGAGCGTTCGACGACGGCGGCGATGGGCTGGGGGATCTGGGGTGCGATCGACTGCAGGGGACGCACCGGGGTGACCAGGTGGGCCTGGATCATGGCGCCGATCGACGCCAGCTCACCGAAGGGCAGCTCGCCGCTGAGGAGCTCGTAGAACAGCACCCCGGCGCTGTAGATGTCGCTCGCCGCCGTCAGGTTCTCGCCGGTTGCCTGTTCGGGCGACATGTAAGCCGGGGTCCCCATGACCATGCCCGTCGCCGTGAGGCGGATGCTCGAGTCGAGGGCCCGGGCGATGCCGAAGTCGCCGATCTTGAGAATCTCGGTGTCGCCGTACATCAGGTTCTCGGGCTTGATGTCGCGATGCAAGATGTTGCGGCTGTGGGCGTAGCCGAGCCCCGCGCACAGCGAGAGCATGGCCGCACAGGCCTCGTCGGTGGCGATGCCCTCGGCGTAGAAGCGGTCCGACAGCGTGCGGTTGCAGCGTTCCATCACGATGAGGCACATGCCCTCGTCGTCGACGAAGTCGTACACCGGGACGATGTGGGGATGCTCCAGCGACGCCGCCAGGCGTGCCTCCGCCGCGAACCGTTCGCGGACCTTCGGGTCGGCGGCGAACGCCCGGGGCAGCTGCTTCACGGCGGCTTCTCGCCCCAGCGAGCGGTGGCGCGCCGAATACACCACGCCCCACGCCCCACGACCGAGTTCGACCCCGATCTCATAGGCGGGCAGTGCCGCTTCGATCCGTTCGCGTTCTTCCACCGGAACCTCCTGGTGTGACCCGACGTCACGGACCTCCCATCGTTACAGGCGACTTCGGTCCGTGCAGGGGACGCAGGGGCCGACGGTGACCGGTAGTGTCCGCGGGCATGCTGAGTCTGTTCGACGATTATCCGATCCACCAGACGCCGGACCCGGTGCTCACCCCGGCCACCACCGAGCGCACCGTGTACGAGCGCTACTGGTTCAACGGGTATGCGAAGGCGGGCGACCTCTACCTTGGCATCGGTATCGGCCGCTACCCCCATCTCGGGATCCTCGACGGTGGGGTCAGCGTCGTCCGTGACGGCGTCCAGCGGTCCTATCACGTGTCGGGTCGGGCCCCGGCCGAACCCACCGACGTCTCGGTCGGGCCGCTGCGGCTCGAGATCGTCGAGCCCATGCGGTCGTGCCGGGTCATCGTCGAGGACAACGAGACCGACTTCGCCTGCGATCTGCTCTTCGAGGGACGCACCGCCAACGTCGAGGAGCCCCGCCACACCCTCACCCACGGCAACCGCCGCATCATGGACACCACCCGCTTCGCCCAGCTCGGGCGCTGGAGCGGCTGGGTCCGCGACGCCGGCGGCGAGCTGGCCATCGACCCCGACGAGGTCCTCGGCACCAAGGACCGGTCCTGGGGGTTCCGCCCCGTCGGTGGCGCCGACACCCGTGGGGCGCCACCCCAGTCGCGCGACGGCGGCATCTTCTTCCTGTGGGCGCCGCTGCACTTCGACGACCTGGGTTCGCACTTCCAGCTCTTCGAGGACCGCTACGGCCGGCCGCTGTACCAGGTTGGCGCACACATGCCGGTCTACGACTCCATCGCCGAACTCCCCGGCGTGGAGGACCCTGCCGCGGTGCACATGCGCAACCTGACCCACGACGTCACCTTCAAGGCCGAGAACCGGATGATCACCGCGGCGAGCCTCACGATGACCTCGATCCCGGAAGGGATCGAGCACCGGATCGACCTCGAGGTGCTGTTCACGTTCCGCATGAAGGGCATCGGCTACAACCACCCCGAGTGGGGGCACGGCATGTGGAGGGGCGATCTCGCCATGGCCACCGAGCAGTGGCGCCTCGACGAGGTCGACGAGACCGCCTACGACAACCAGCACGTCCAGCACGTCGTGCGGGCCACGATGGGCGATCGTGTGGGGATCGGTGTGCTCGAACAGAACATCATGGGTCCCCACCAGCCGACGGGCCTGACGGGCTTCCTCGAGCCGCAGAAGTAGCGGGCACGTCGGCGACATGGGGCGGCCGCCCCAGTTGACTCATCGTGGGGCCGATGTGTCCGACGGAGAGCGGTGCGGCGACGTTCGACTCTCCTGGCCACGGTTGGGGCGAGCCTCGCGGCCGTCGGGCTGGCCGCGGCGCTGGTCGGCGGTCTCGCCGCACCGGCCGAGCCCCCGGCGTCGGCTGCTCCCGATGCCACGACACGAGCTGCGGGCGTCGGCGAATCACCGGATGGGGAAACGAGCGGTGACGCCGCAGTGGCCGGTTCGGAGCCCCGCCCGCTGATGCTGGCCGCCTGGCCGCGGCCGGTTCCCCACCGCGAGCCCGTGGTGGTCTCGGACCTCGCCCACCACGCCGCCGCTGCGTTCCTCGGCTACCACGACGCCGGCTCGCGGCACCGCAGCGACGGATCCTGGACGCTCACGCTCGGCTCGGTCGCCGCCGCGGATCGGGCCGCGCTCGGTGCGCTGTCGCTCGGCGTGGCGTTCTCGCGCGAAGGGGCCGACGCCATGACCCTGACCGGTGCCGAGCCGGTGCTCCAACCACCCCTCGATGCCGATCCGGCGGCGCTGCGGGCGCGTCTCGGTGCAGTTGCAGAGGTCGCAGCGGATGCCGCCACTGCCCGCGAGGTCGACGGCGCCCGGGCCGATCTCGTCGCGGCGGTGACCGACGACCCTGCCGCTGCAGCCCGCATAGCCGCGGTGGCCCAGGCGCTCGATCTGTCGCCGAAGGGGGTCGCGCTGGCCGACGGCCGCCACGCCGTCACCCTCCCTGTGCCTTCCGATCGCTGGACGGTCGCCGGCATGCCCCGCGCGTGTTGCCGGGCCGAGCCCGAGCCGTGGCGCGAGTCGTTCGATCGACCAGATCTGCGGCGCTGGCGGGTGGCCACCACCGGCCCGTTGACCGACATCGAGCGCTCGACGCCCCCGACCTCGGCAGGCGGGGTCTCGTGGACCAACGGTGAGGCGCAGGTGTACCGGCCGTCGCAGGTGGCCGTTGTCGATGGTGCGTTGCGCCTGCGCGCCGAGCCGTCGCCGGTGGTGTCGGTGGAGACCACGCCGCTCATGTCGGGCATGGTGATCTCCGAGCGTCGCTTCGGCTGGGGACGCATCGAGATCGATGCCTCGATCCCACAGGGTGCGGGGCTCTGGCCGGCGCTGTGGCTGCTGCCCGAGGCGGCCTGTGAAGCCCCCGGCCGCTGCCCGGGCTACGAAACCGGCGACTACGTCGAGGTCGATCTGCTCGAGACCATCGGTGACGAGCCGGGGCGGCTGCACACGTCGGTGCATTGGAACGATCCGGGCCTGGTGAGCGTGTCGGAGGTGCATCCGTTGCCGATCGACGACGGGGCGGTGCGGACCTTCGCCCTCGACTGGCGGCCCGGCGTGATGCGCTTCGAGGTCGACGGGGAGGTGGTGTGGTCTTTCGCCACGGCCACCGAGGCGGGGTCGCCGGTGGCACGTCCGCCCGACCACCGCCTGGTCATGAACCTCGCTGCCGGTGGGACCTTCGCAGGTGATCGCCTGCTGGGTCCGACCTCGCCGTGGTGGGGCGACACCCGCGTCCCCGAGGCGTTTCCCGACCTCGGCTGGGAGACCGCCGACCTGGTCGTGCACGAGGTGCGGTACCTGCCGATGCAGTGATCGTGCGAAATCTGGGACTTCGCGCGCAGCACGCGCACGCGAAGTCCCAGATTTCGGCGCGTATCGGGGGCCGGGTCGCGGGTGCTGCTAGGAGGCGGACGCCTCGATGCCGCGCCGAAGGGTGGCGAGCAGATGGTGGTACTCGGCGTCGTGGCCAGGGGTGGTGCCCGTCACGTGTTCGAGGGCGAGGAAGCCATGGATGGCGCTGCGCGTGCTGCGCGCTGCGAGGTGCGATGCCTCGGCGTCGAGGCCCATGGCGCCGTAGACCAGCACGAACACGTCGAGCAGTTCGCGGTTGGCTGCGGCCAGATCGTCGTCGCTCGATACCGGCGGCAGCAGCGTCGAGGCGAACTGGCCGGGGTGGGTCTGCGCGAACGTCCGGTAGGCCGCGCCCATCGAGTCGAGGGCGGTGTTTCCGGCGGTGCCGATGGCTGCGGTGCGGACCGCCTCGGTGAGATTGGTGGTCGCGGCCACGGCGACGAGGTGGCGCAGGCCATCGAGGCCCTCGACATGGGTGTAGAGCGCCGAGGGGCCGACGCCCAGGCGGTCGGCCACCGCCGAGAGGGTGAGGGCCTCGAATCCGGCGCGATCGACCACACCAAGGGCGCCCGCCTCGACGGCGGGGAGGGAGATGCGGGTGCGAGCCATGGCGACGAGGATACGCCAAGATGAAATGGGGATCAAGGGGTTGACATTGATGTCACGATTGCTGAAACTGTTTCACCAAAGGAGAAGCAGCCTCGGGAGAGCTGCCGAGACATACAACGGAGGCACGATGTCCACCTCGACCATGGTCCGACTCCAGCCCCTCGCCGACCGGTTGGTCGTGCGCCCCGGAGATGCCGAGGAGATGACGGCATCGGGGATCGTCATCCCCGACACCGCCAAGGAGAAGCCCCAGCGGGGTGAGGTCCTCGCCGTCGGCCCGGGCCGCCGCAGCGATCACAGCGGCGAGCTCATCCCCATGGACGTCAGCGAAGGCGACCGGGTGGTCTATTCGAAGTTCTCCGGTACCGAGATCACCATCGACGGCGAGGACCTGCTGATCCTGTCGTCTCGAGACGTCCTGGCCGTCGAGCGCTGAGTCCCATCCCGACCGAACGATCGAACGAGAGGAGTAGCAATCCATGGCAAAGCAACTGGTCTTCGACGAGAACGCACGGCACCGGCTCCAGGCCGGCGTCGATCATCTGGCCGATGCGGTGAAGGTCACCCTCGGCCCCAAGGGCCGCAACGTGGTCCTCGACAAGAAGTGGGGCGCCCCCACGATCACCAACGACGGCGTCACCATCGCCAAGGAGATCGAGCTCGAGGATCCCTTCGAGAACATGGGCGCCCAGCTGGTCAAGCAGGTCGCGACCAAGACCAACGACGTCGCCGGCGACGGCACCACCACCGCCACCGTCCTCGCCCAGGCGATGGTGCACGAGGGTCTGCGCAACGTCGCAGCCGGCGCCAACCCCATGGCGCTGCGGCGCGGCATCCAGGCCGGCGTCGAGGCGGCGGTCGCCGCGATCGGCGAGCTCGCCGTCGAGGTCGATGACCGCACCGACATCGAGAACGTCGCCGCCATCTCGGCCGCCGATCGCAAGGTCGGCGAGGTCCTGTCCGAGGCCTTCGACAAGGTCGGCAAGGACGGCGTGATCACGGTCGAGGAGTCCAACACCTTCGGCCTGGAGCTCGACTTCACCGAGGGCATGCAGTTCGACAAGGGCTACCTGTCGCCGTACTTCGTCACCGATCCCGAACGTATGGAGGCCGTGCTCGAGGACGCCTACGTGCTGTTGCACCAGGGCAAGATCAGCTCGGTACGCGACCTCGTACCCGTGCTCGAGAAGGTGATGCAGTCGGGCAAGCCACTGGCGATCATCGCCGAGGACGTCGAGGGCGAGGCGCTCGCCACGTTGGTCGTCAACAAGATCCGGGGCACCTTCACCTCGGTGGCCATCAAGGCCCCGGGTTTCGGCGACCGCCGCAAGGCGATGCTCCAGGACATGGCCGTGCTCACCGGCGGTCAGGTCATCAGCGAGGACGTCGGGCTCAAGCTCGAGAACGTCACGCTCGACCTGTTGGGCCAGGCGCGAAAGGTCATCGTGACCAAGGACGACACGACCATCGTCGAGGGCGCGGGATCGTCTGACGACGTCGCCGGACGTGTGGCCCAGATCAAGCGGGAGATCGAGAACACCGACTCCGACTACGACCGCGAAAAGCTGCAGGAGCGCCTGGCCAAGCTCGCCGGTGGTGTCGCGGTGGTCAACGTCGGCGCCGCCACCGAGGTCGAGCTCAAGGAGCTCAAGTTGCGCATCGAGGACGCCGTCTCGGCCACCCGTGCCGCGATCGAGGAGGGCGTCGTGCCCGGCGGCGGCGTAGCGCTGCTTCGTGCCCGCACCGCGGTGCGTGCGGCTGCCGACAGCCTCACCGACCTCGACGAGTCGACCGGGGCCCGGCTGGTGTGGAAGGCGCTCGCCGCGCCGGCGCGCCAGATCGCCGTCAACGCCGGCCACGAGGCCGGCGTGGTGGTCGAACACGTCGAGCGCGAGATCGGCTCGATCGGGTTCAACGCTGCCACTGGTGAATACGAGGACCTGTCGAAGGTCGGCGTGATCGACCCGGCGATGGTGACCCGCGCGGCGCTGCAGAACGCAGGGTCGATCGCAGCGCTGCTGTTGACCACCGAGTGCCTGGTGGCCGACAAGCCCGAGCCCGCGGCGCCCGCTGCGGCCGGTGCCGGCATGGGCGACATGGACTTCTGATCCCCGGGCTCGTGATGGCGAGCCCCCCGCACCTGCGAAATCTGGGACTTCGCGCGCAGTACCTGCACGCGAAGTTCCAGATTTCGGCGCGTTCGGGGCCGTGTCGGGGGTGCTGCTAGGAGGGGCAGCAGGCGGTGGCGCCGTCGTGGCTGGCGAGGATCACGTTGTCGAGCTCCTCGGAATCGCCGGTGCGGACGTACCACTCCCACTTGGTGCCGTCGGGGCCCTCGACCCAGGTCTCGGTCTTCTCGGCGTAGCAGCACTGGGTGTCGTCGACGCCGGTGGTGGCGATGCCGTCGGCGCTGAGGCGGGCCTCGGCCTCGGTGACCTCGCCGGCGCTCTCGACCTCGACGCCGAGGTGGTTGATGGACCCTGTCGGTCCGGCGCCTTCGAAGAGCACCAGCTTCAGGGGCGGCTGGTCGATGGCGAAGTTGGCGTAGCCCGGGCGGACCTTGAAGGGCTCGGTGGCGAACATCTTCGAGTAGAAGTCGATGGCGGCGTCGAGGTCGTCGACGTTGAGGGCGAGTTGCACGCGCATGGGGAGTCTCCGGTGGTTCGAGGGGCAGCCGGCGGGCGACCCTGTTGTCGCATCGATGGATGTCGATACGAGAGCGAGCTTGGCAGACGCATCGACAGATGTCAATATGTTCTGATGAGTCGCCCCGCCCCTACCGCTGTCGACGGATTGTGCTGCGCGCCGATCGGCGCGGCGTCGCTCGACGAGGCCCAGGCCACCGAACTGGCGGCCGTGTTGAAGGCGCTCGCCGACCCGGTGCGGTTGCGCCTGGTGTCGATCATCGCCGGCGCCCCCGCCGGCGAGGTGTGCGCGTGCGACCTGCCCGCCCTGGTCGATCGCACCCAGCCGACGACCAGCCACCATCTCTCGCAGTTGGTCAAGGCGGGCATCCTCGATCGTGAGCAGCGGGGCAAGTGGGCCTGGTTTCGGGTCCGGAACGAGCGCCTCGACGCGCTTGCCGCCGTCCTCGCGTCACCCACTGTTCACTCGATGGGGATTGACTCAACAATTCTTGAGTGATCTAGTGATCGTCGATGAGCACCTCGACGTCGCCGGCTACCTCGCCGATCCAGCCGCTGCCTGAGCAGGTCCGCCGCGCAGCGATGCACGCGGCGCTGGGCGAACCCGTGCGCCTCGCGATCGTCGAGGACCTTGTCCACTCCGACCGCTCGCCCGGCGAATTGGCCGCGCGTTTCGGGCTGGCCACCAACCTCCTCGCACATCACCTCGACGTCCTCGCCGCAGCGGGCCTGATCGAACGCTTCACCTCCTCGGGCGACAAGCGCCGCCGCTATGTCCGCCTCGTCTTCGATGCAGCGGCCGCCGTACTCGGGCCATCGCGGGCTGCACTGGCCGACCCCGCAGGCGGGGTGCTCTTCGTGTGCTCGGCCAACTCGGCTCGCTCGCAACTCGCTGCCGCGCTCTGGCGGGCCCGCACCGGCGGCCAGGCAGGCTCGGCGGGAACCGAACCCGCCGAGGCCGTCCACCCCGGCGCCGTCGCAGCCGCGCAGCGCGCCGGCCTCGACCTCTCCGATGCCCAGCCCCGGCTCCTCGCTGCCGGTGAATCGGCTGCCGTGGTCATCACGGTCTGCGACCGGGCCCACGAGGAGCTCACTCCGGGGCCCGACTGGTGGCACTGGTCGACGCCGGATCCCGTGGATCCGCTCGTCCACACCGAAGCCGGCCGACCCGTCGAGACCGGGCTCGATCCGTTCGACCTCGCCCTCACGCAACTCGACCACCGCATCCGGGCGATTGCCCACCCATCTCCCATGGAGGAAGCATCGTGACCGACCAGCCGATCGACCACACCCCTGACGGCTTCACCGACCGCCCCGCCGAGACGCTCGAACTCACCACCGAGCAGACGTTCCTCATCCGCCAGGCCGCCCGCGCCCTGACCGACGAGTTCGCCGGGGTCTTCAACGCCGAGACCATCGAGCGCTACATCAGCGACTCCCAGTACAAGATCGGCGCACGAGCCCGGTTCGCGAACTGGATGCCCGTCCTCGTGGAGCGCTTCACCCGCGACCGTCTGAAGGCCCTCGCCCGCCTGGAGCTCGGCGACACCGACCGCCCCGCCGTGTTGTTCCTCTGCGTCCACAACGCAGGGCGCTCGCAGATGGCGGCCGGTTGGCTCCGGCACCTCGTCGGCGCCGCCGTCGACGTCTTCTCCGGCGGGTCCGATCCCGGGCTCGAGACCAACAAGTCGGCCATCGAGGCGATGGCCGAGGTCGGCATCGACATCTCGACCGAATACCCCAAGCCCTGGACCGACGAGATCGCCCGGGCAGCCGACGTCATCGTGACGATGGGCTGTGGCGATGCCTGCCCGATCTTCCCCGGCAAGCGATACGAGGACTGGGAGCTCGGCGACCCCAGTGGCCAGCCCATCGAGGTCGTCCGCGAGATCCGCGACGACATCCGTACCCGGGTCGAGGCACTCGCTGCGTCCCTCGAGCTGACACCTGCATGACGGCCCCGACGACAGGTCCCGAACTCCGGGCCGTCCTGGCCGAGTTCGTCGGGACCGCATTCCTGCTGGCTGCGGTGGTCGGCTCGGGCATCATGGCCGAGTCGCTCACCGACGACGTCGGCCTCCAGCTGTTCCAGAACGCATTCGCCACCGCCGGTGTGCTCATCGCGCTGATCCTGGCGCTCGGGTCGGCCTCGGGCGCCCACTTCAACCCGGCCGTGACCCTGGCCGACCGGGCCTTCGGGGGCATCGACACGCGGACGGCGGTCGCTTACATCGCGGCCCAGGTGACCGGTGGGATCGTGGGCGTCATGGCCGCCAACGTGATGTTCGACCTCGACGCGATCGACTGGTCGACCAAGGATCGATCCGCCGGGCACCTCGTCTTCGCCGACGGGGTCGCGACCCTGGGTCTGCTGCTGGTGATCTTCGGCGTCGTGCGCTCGGGTCGCGGGGGTGCAGCCGCCTACGCGGTGGGCGGTTACATCGCCGGGGCCTACTACTTCACGTCCTCGACCAGCTTCGCCAACCCCGCCGTCACCGTGGCCCGTATGTTCTCCGACACCTTCGCCGGCATCGAACCGGCCTCGGCGCCCGGCTTCATCGTCGCCCAACTCGTCGCGACGGCCGTCGCCATCGTGGTCATCCGGACCATCTATCCGGACATCACCGCGGTGGCCGACCGTGTCGTCGTGCCCCACCCCGTCGTCGACCAGAGGAACCAGCCATGACCACCCGCATCGGAATCAACGGCTTCGGGCGCATCGGGCGCCTCGTCGTGCGGGCGCTGCGCGATCGGCCCGACCTCGAGCTCGTCCACGTCAACGAATTGGCCGGCGGCGTCGAGACCGGCGCCCACCTGCTCGAGTTCGACACCGTGCACGGGCGCTACGCCGGCACGGTCGCCGTCACCGAGGGCGCGATGGTCGTCGACGGCAAGCCGGTGCGCTGGACCAGCCACGATCAGCCGGGCGCGATCGACTGGCGCGCCAGCGACGTGGACATCGTCCTGGAGTGCAGCGGCGCGTTCCGTACCACCGAGACCCTCACGTCCCACCTGGAAGCCGGCGCCGCGAAGGTCATCGTCGCCGCGCCCGTCAAGAGCGACGGCGTGCCCAACATCGTCATCGGCTGCAACGACGACCGCTACGACCTCGCCGCCCACGACATCGTCACGGCGGCATCGTGCACCACCAACTGCCTCGCCCCGGTGGTGAAGGTGATCCACGAGGGCATCGGCATCGAGCGTGGGGTCATCACCACCATCCACGACGTCACCAACACCCAGGTGGTCGTCGACGCCCCACACAAGGATCTGCGCCGCGCCCGCTCGGCGCTCAACTCGCTGATCCCCACCAGCACCGGCTCGGCGACGGCGATCACGATGATCTACCCCGAGCTCGCCGGCAAGCTCGACGGTCTGGCCGTGCGGGTACCGCTGCTCAACGCATCGCTGACCGACGCCGTGTTCAGCGTGGCCCGCGACGTCGACATCGACGAGGTCAACGGCCTGCTCCGTGCCGCAGCCGACGGGCCTCTGGCCGGCATCCTCGGCTACGAGGAGCGGCCCCTCGTGTCGGCCGACTACGTCAACGACACCCGGTCGGGCATCGTCGACGCCTTGTCGACCAACGTCGTCGACGGGCGCCTGGTCAAGGTCCTGGCCTGGTACGACAACGAGTACGGCTACGCCTTCCGCATGGCCGACCTCGCCGGTCTCGTCGCCGCCGGGCTGGGCTGAGGCCGTCGTGCAGCTGCGCAACTACGTCCTGGTCACCGCGGGGTACTGGGCGTTCACCATCACCGACGGCGCGCTGCGCCTGCTGGTGCTGCTGCACTTCCACGAGCTCGGCTACTCGCCGGTCGCCATCGCCTTCCTGTTCCTCTCCTATGAGTTCATGGGTGTGCTCACCAACCTGCTCGGCGGCTGGGTCGGTGCCCGCACGGGCCTCAACCGCACGCTCATCGTCGGGCTGGTGCTCCAGATCGTCGCCCTCGTGGCGCTGACCTTCCAGCAGCCGGAGTGGGAGCAGTGGGTGTCGGTGGTGTTCGTCATGGCCGCCAAGGCCCTGTCGGGGATCGCCAAGGACCTCACCAAGATGAGCTCCAAGTCTGCGGTGAAGTTCGTGGCCGGCGACGGCGAGGGCGCCCTGTTCCGATTGGTCGCCATCTTGACCGGCTCGAAGAACGCCCTGAAGGGCGTCGGCTTCTTCGTGGGCGCTGCGCTGCTGGCCTGGATCGGCTACGACGCGGCGCTGTGGTCGATGGCGGTGGCGCTGACGGTCACCGTCGTGGCCGTCGGGGTGTTGTTGAACGAGGACATCGGCAAGTCCAAGAAGAAGCCGCCGCTGCGGTCGATCCTGTCGAAGTCCGAGGCCGTGAACCGGCTGGCGGCGGCCCGGGTGTTCCTGTTCGCGTCACGCGACATCTGGTTCGTCGTGGCGCTGCCGATCTTCCTCGACACCGAGCTCGGCTGGTCCTAC
Organism: Acidimicrobiales bacterium; assembly: GCA_046290435.1. Lineage (GTDB taxonomy): Bacteria > Actinomycetota > Acidimicrobiia > Acidimicrobiales > UBA8592 > CAVQUE01. Next base: position 198,963 of record JBKAGO010000067.1, on the reverse strand, counting down.
TACGGCATCGGCGGGTTCCTGGCCGCCTGGGTGATCGGCTACGGCATGGTGCAGTCGATTGCGCCGCGCTTCGTGCGCCGCGGCGGCGACCAGGAGGTGGCGGCCGCGCGGCGGTGGGCACTGGTGCTGGGGGTCGTGACGGCGTCGATCGCAACGGCCGTGAGCTTCGAGGTGGCCACCACGGTGGCGATCGTCGGGGGCCTGGTGGCGTTCGGGGTGGTGTTCGCGCTGAACTCGTCGCTGCACTCGTACCTGATCCTGGCCTACGCCGACAGCGACGAGGTGTCCCTCGACGTCGGCTTCTACTACTCGGCCAACGCGGTCGGACGCCTGACGGGGACGCTGCTGTCGGGCCTGCTCTACCTGTGGGGCGGCCTCGAGGTGGCGCTGTGGGGTTCGACGGCGTTCGTGGCCATCACCTGGCTGCTCAGCCTCCGCCTGCCTGCGCCAATGGGGTCAGACCCCGCTTTCCCGCTTTCTCGGATCGATCAGGCTCCGGCAGGGCAGTAACGAGAAAGCGGGAAAGCGGGATCTGACCCCGGCGTTCCCGCCTCCGATTGCTCAGTCGATGCCGGTGAAGTCGGGTTGGCGCTTCTCGGCGAAGGCCATCATCGCCTCGATGTTCGCCGGGCCGCCGAGCAGGCGCTTGAAGGCCTCGTCCTCCTCGGCCCGGGCGCCCACCACCGCGGGGCGCAGCGACGCCATGATCGTGCGCTTGGTCTCCACCAGCGAGCTGATCGGCTTCGCCGCCAGGACCCGGGCGTGCTCGGTGGCCACCGTCATGAGTTCGTCGGGTTCGGTGACCCGGTAGACCAGGCCCATCTGCAGGCACTGCTCGGCGCTCAGCCACTCCGAGCTCATCAGCGCCCAGGTGGCCTGCTGGCGGCCGGCCAACGCCGGGAAGGTCGCGCTGCTGGCCAGCTCGGGCGCCACACCCAGGCTGGTGAAGGGGCACTTCAGTCGCGCGGTCGACGACATGAACACCAGGTCGGCCAGCCCGACGACGGTGGCGCCGAAGCCCACGCCGATGCCGTTGACCGCCACGATCAACGGCTTGGGGAAGTCGACCAGCGTGTCGGCCAGCACGGTGAAACCGTTGCCCTTGTCGCCGCTCTCCAGCGTGCCCGCGGCCAGTTGCGCCATCTCGATGACATCCTGGCCTGCGCAGAACGCATCGCCGCGACCCGTGAGCACCACCACGGCGATGGAGGAGTCCTCGGCAGCGCCGGCCAGCGCCTCGGCGGTGCCGTGCCACATGGCCTGGTTCATGGCGTTCTTGGCCTCGGGCCGATCGAGCACGATGGTGCGGATCCGGTCGGCGTCGGTGATGTCGATCATCGGGCGAGTCTGCCAGAGTGCACCGGGCCGAGCCGGCGTTCGGCCTCGTTTGCCTGCCGTGCCGACCCGCCGCCGGTAGCGTCTCCGGCAACCATGCGGCGAAGAGGGGACACATCGATGTCGAACGACGACGGGCCGTCGGCACTACAGAGCAGGGCCGCAGGGATCGTGAAGCGTGCAGCCATGCTGACGGGCGCCCATCGGGCGCTGTTCTACCGCTACGACTACATGTTCGATCCGGACCAGCTGATGGTGCTGGTCGACACGATCACCGCCACAAACGATCTCGAAGGGCCCCTGCTCGAAGTGGGGTGCGCCGCCGGGCACACCACGGTGTTCCTCGATCGGCATCTCGGTGTACTCGGGTCCGAGCGCCGCTACGTGGCGATCGACACGTTCGCGGGCTTCACCGACGAAGACATCGCCGTCGAACGACAACGGGGCCACGCCGAGCGCTACCGGTGGCTGTTCCGGAACTACGACCAGTCGTACTTCGATCAGACGATGGTCAACAACGGCGTCACCCGGGTCACGTCCGTGAAGGCCGATGCGAACACCTACGACTTCAGTCGCCACGCAGGCGCATCGTGGTGCCTCATCGACGTCGATCTCTACCGGCCGGTGCGGGCGACGCTCGAGCGGATCCTGCCGCTCATGGCGCCAGGCGGCATCGTCGTAGTCGACGACTGCGTCGACTCCGGCAAGTACGACGGCGCCCACCAGGCGTTCGTCGAGATCACCGAAGGCCTCGATGCGGTGTGCAGCATCGAAGCCCGCAAGCTCGGCGTCATCCGCCTGCCCGACGGCCAGGCGCCCGCAGTGGGGAGCTGACAAGGCGAGCGTTCACCGTCTGTTCTCACGGGGTGCCGCGATGGCGGGGGTAGGGTCGCTCACCATGAGCGACTGGAATGCACAGGTCATCGCGGAGTTCCGTGCCAACGGCGGCAAGGTCGCCCAGTTCGGTGATGCACCGCTGGTCATCCTGCACACGATCGGCGCGAAATCCGGCGAGGTCCGCGAGATCCCCCTGGTGGCGTTGCTGAGCGACGACCGGATGTTCGTGTTCGCGTCGGCGGCCGGCTCGCCGAAGCACCCCGACTGGTTCCACAACCTGCTGGCCACGCCCGAGATCGAGGTCGAGTACCTCACCGAGACGTTCCGGGCCCGCCTCGATTCCCTCGACGATCCCGAGCGCGGCGACCGCCTCGACGAGCAGGCCGCGCTGATGCCGCAGTTCGGCGAGTACGTCACCAGTGCCGCCCCTCGCCTGATCCCGGTCTTCGAGATCGTCCGCCTCTGACCGAAATCGTTCGCCCGGAGTCCGGGTGGTGCCTACCGTCTCGCCATGGAATCGATCTCGCTGCCCCGGAGCCTGCAGGCGGGGTCCTACCTCTTGCGCCTCCCCGAGCCCGGCGACGAGGCCGCGGTGGTGGCGGTGTGCCAGGACCCGGAGATCGCACGGTGGACCACCGTGCCCAGCCCCTACGGGCCCGACGAGTTCCTCCAGTACCTCGAGATCAGCGCTGCGGGGTGGGGAACACGGTCCGGCCTGCACGTGCTCGCATTCGAGGGCGACCGTCTGGTGGCCTCGGTCGCTGCGTCGACGCTCGATTGGGGGGGCGAGACAGCGGAGATCGGCTACTACGCCGCGCCGGCCGCTCGTCGTTCGGGCTCGACGACCGCGGTGGTCGCTGCGCTGTGCGACTGGCTGTTCGCCACCGGGTTCGTCCGCCTCCAGGCCGAGGTCCTCTTCGGCAACGTCGCATCCGCCAGGTTGCTGACCCGCCTCGGATTCGTGCACGAGGGCACGATGGCGAGTGTCGCCGCTGGCACCTGCGGTGACGGCTCCGACCGCGTCGACATCGAACTCTGGGCCCGTACCGCCGACGGGTAGCGACCCGGCCGAGCTCCCGATGCCGGTCAGCGGCAGCGGCCGCCCATGACGGCGGCGCAGCGCGGGCAGCACGGCATGCGGGCGGCGTCGGGCCGGGGTCGGGGCAGGCGGAGTCCACAAAGGGTGTGGATGGTGTCGGTGCCGACCAGGGCGCCGTCGGCGTCGATGCGAGCGTGGTGGTGCACCCGCTGGTCGGCCTCGTCGTCGGCTGGTTCGTCGTCGACGATGTCGTCGGGATCGGCCTCGGTCGGTGCGGCAGGCGCTGGCTGCGGTGCAGGAGGCGACTGAGGCGCGGGCGGCGCCGCGGGTTCGGTTGCCGGCGGGGCGGTCGGGACCGACGGCGCGGGTGGCGCCATCGGCGCGGCTGCGACCGGCACCTCCGTGACAGCCGTGGGTCCCTGGGGCCATGCCATGGCCCGAGGGTAGGCGCCTCGGTTAGCGTCGGGAACGGCGAACCGACCCGAAAGGTCACGACATGGCGACTGCGACCTGTTCCGAGCACCCGCACACCTCCCGACACCGAGGTGTGATCCTCGGCATCCTGACGACCCTGCTCGCTGTGGCTGCACTCGTCGCGGCCACGACCACGTCGGGCGCGCAGCCCGCCAACCCGCTCACCGGCGTGTGGTACGCCGTCGCCGAGGACGGCTCGCACCCCACCACCATCGTGTTCGGCGAAGGCCGCGCCAACGCAATGCCATTCATCGTCGTCGACACCATCACCGTCGGCTGCACCGGCGGTCCCGAGGTGCTGGTGGGCACGGCCAGCTTCGCCGGCAACGAGGTTCGGTTCCGCGACGCCACCCGGTACTGCGCCGACGGCTCGTCGTTCCTCAACGGCCCGTACGAGTTCCCCTACGAGGCGGGTGTGCTCACCGACGCAGTACCCGGCGGCGTCCGGACCACCTACCAGAAGATCTGCCCCAACGAGACCCGCGGCGACTTCCTCGACTCGGTCATCGGGTACCAGTTCGGCACCGGCGGCCCCGACGACCTCGTCGGCACGGCGGGCCCCGACGTCATCGATGCCCTGGCCGGCAACGACACGGTGCGCGCCGGCAACGGCAACGACATCATCTGCGCCGGGCCCGGCGGCGACGTCGTGCGCGGCGGTGGCGGCATCGACATCATCTGGGGCGACGGCGGCGGCGACCTCCTGATCGGACAGGCCGATATCGACGTCATCTACGGCGGTCCGGGCAACGATCGCATCCGGGGCAACGGCGGGGCCGACGTGCTCTTCGGCGCCGCAGGCCGCGACAACGTGCGTGGTGGCGGCGGCAACGATGTGCTCGACGGCGGTCGTGGTGCCGACACCCTGCTGGGGAATCGAGGTCGCGACACCGCCGACGGTGGCGGCGGTCGCGATCGCTGCGTCGCCGAGGTCGAGACCCGCTGCGAACGCTGACCCCGGCTGCCGACGGCGCCGGCAGGTGCGGGCGCGCCGGACGCCGCTTCCGGCCATCGTCGGGCACATGAAGACATCCGGCGTTCACCGGAGATTTCACCTCGATTTGGGAAACGCCTAGCGAGCCGTTGGGCACCGATCGACGACGGTGGTCGTCGTGGCCACCTCCTTCGTCCGCATCCAGAGCACCGACGTGCGCCGCCGACCCGGCGGGCCGTTCCTCCAGTTCGCCGTCTTGGGCCTCCTCGGGATGCTCGTCGTCGCCATCGCAGGCGTCATCGCTGCGGGCCGAGCCGGCGAGGCCGAGGCCACGGCCGATGCCCGGGCCCGCACCGAGGTCATCGCCACCACCGTCGTCGGCCCCAACCTCACCGAAGGGGTCCTCGCCGGCGACCCCGACGCTCTGGCGGCCTTCGACGATGTGGTGCGCGACCTGGTGCTGCGGGGGACGACCTCACGCGTCAAGCTCTGGGACGCATCGGGGCGGATCGTCTACTCGGACGAGCCCCGCCTGATCGGCGAGACCCACGAGCTCGGCGAGGACAAGACAGCAGCGCTGTGGTCCGGCGAGGTCGTGTCCGAGGTCAGCACCCTCGACGGCGCCGAGAACCGCTTCGAGACCGAGGACGATCGCCTCCTCGAGGTGTACCTGCCCATCGTCGGCCCCGACGGTCGGCCTCTTCTGTACGAGTCGTATTTCGACAGCTCCGAGATCGACGCGTCGTCCGGTCGGATCCTCGGTGCATTCGTCCCGATCGTCGTCGGCTCTGTCGTGGTGATGGAGCTGATGCACCTCGGTCTCGCCTGGGGCCTCGACCGGCGCCTGCGGCGGGCGACCCGCGACCGCGAGCGCTTGTTGCGCCGAGCGGTGGAGTCGTCGGACCTCGAGCGGCGCCGGATCGCCGCCGATCTGCACGACGGGGTGGTCCAGGACCTCGCCGGCACGGCATCGGCCCTCGCGGCAGCGGCCGAGACCGCTGCACGCACCTCGTCGACGCAGGCCGCCGATCTGCGCTCCGGCGCCACCGGCACCCGGCGGACCCTGCAGTCGCTGCGGTCGCTCCTCGTGGATCTCTACCCCCCGAACCTCGAGAGCCACGGGCTCGCCGCCGCACTGGACGACCTGCTGGCGCCGGCCGCTGCGCTGGGGCTCGAGACGACGCTCGAGGTCGACGACCTCGACGACGTCGCAGGCCCGACCACCGCGTTGGTGTACCGGGTGGTGCAGGAGTCGGTCCGCAACACCCTGCGCCACGCCGATGCCCGACACCTGACGGTCCGGGTCCTGCGCCGTGACGGGGTCGTCGTCGCCGACGTCCGCGACGACGGACGCGGCTTCGATCCCGGCGACGACGCTCGCAGGGGCCTGCGGTTGCTGTCCGAACTCAGCGCGGATGCCGGGGCGTTCCTCCAGATCGAGTCGAGCCTCGGTGGGGGAACCGTGATCGTGTTGGAGGTCGCGGCGTGATCACCTCGACCGGCCGACCCCTGACGAGGGCCGGACATGACCTCATGGTGAATGCAGGGCCAACAGATGGGAGAGCTCTCATGGGCTTCTCAGGTTCCCTTCACCTTCGGGCCCCAATCTCTGGCGCCATGCACGCATCGCCCGCGGCAACCCAGGAGGTGGCACCGTGACCCGCACCCTGATCTACAGCCACGACACCTACGGCCTCGGCCATCTCCGGCGCTGCACCCTCCTCGCCGGAGGACTCGTCGACGCCGATCCCGACAACGACGTCGTCATCGTCACGGGCTCGCCGCGGGCGCAGGCCTTCCCGCTGCCCGAGCGGGTCGACACCATCAAGCTGCCCGCCGCCACCAAGGACGACGGCGGCGGCTACCAGGCCCGCAAGCTGCGTTGCGACCTCGCGTCGCTCGTGCGTCTCCGCTCCGACCTGTTGCTCGCCGCCGTGGCCAGCTACGAGCCCGATGTCGTCCTCGTCGACCACGCCCCGATCGGCATGGCCGGCGAGCTCCTGCCGCTGCTGACCCGCCTGGCCAGCTCCCGCCGTGGGCCCCGCCTCGTGCTCGGCCTGCGAGACATCATCGACGACGCCGCGAAGGTGGCTCGTTGCTGGGAGATCGACGGGAGCCGCGATGCGCTGGCCGGCTACGACGAGGTCCTCGTCTACGGCGATCCCCAGATCCTCACCACCGCCCAGGAGCTCGGCCTCGAGCGCCGGCTCGATGTGCCGGTCCACCACACCGGCTACGTCGCACCGTCGATGCCCGATGCGTTCGGCGGCGAGCCGTTCGTGCTCGTCACCCCCGGCGGCGGTGGTGACGGTCAGGAACTGCTCCGTCGCCATCTCGACGCCGTCGAGGCCGGCGCCCTCGGCGGGATGCGTTCGGTCGTCGTGACCGGCCCGTTGATGTCGGTGGGGCGCCGGGCCGAGGTGCTCGCCCGGGCCGACGCGGTCGAGGGCGTCACGCTGCTCGAGTTCGCCGAGGACATGCGCTCGCTCATCGCGTCGGCGACCGCCGTCGTGTCGATGGCCGGCTACAACACCGTCGTCGAGGAGCTCGCGGCCGCGAGGCCTGCGCTCCTGGTGCCCCGCTCGGCGCCCCGCCTCGAACAGGACATCCGGGCCCGCCGCCTCGAACCTGTCAGCGGTGTCGAGCGCTGCCCCGTCGAGGAGCTGTCGTCGGCACGCATCGGGAGCTTCGTCGAGCGCGCCGCCGCCCGTGACGCCCACCCGACCACGGTCGACCTCGGCGGCGTGCAGCGTGCCGCCACCCTCATCGCCCCCAGCGCCAGCCCGTCCGCCGAAGCCCACTCCGGTGGCCGGCAGCCCCGCCCCACCGAACCCGAGAGGAACCCCTGCCATGCCTGAACGCCGCGTCGGCTACATCCTGAAGCAGTACCCGCGACTGTCCGAGACCTTCATCCTCAACGAGATCCTCGGCCTCGAATCGGTCGGCGTCGACGTCACCGTCTTCTCGCTCCGTCACGCCACCGAGGGCCGCTTCCACCCCGGCGTCGCCGCCGTGCGCGGCAGCGTCCACTACCTGCCCCGAGCGGACAAGGCGTCGTTCCTCGAAGCGGTCCGTGCCCTCCCCGATGTCGCACCCGACGACCTGCGGGCCGCACTCGATTTCGTCGACCGGCTCCCGGCCGATCGCCGCGCCGAGATCCTGCTGCAGGCCGTGCACCTCGCCGAGGGCGTCCGTCGCGAACGCGTCGACCACCTGCATGCCCACTTCCTCACGATCGCCTCCCATGCGGCCCATCTGGCACACCTGTTGACCGGGGTGACCTACACGGTCACCGCGCACGCCAAGGACATCTACCGCCACACCGTCGACTGGGATCTCGTGGCCAGGGTGGCCGGCGCAGCAACGGCGGTGGTCACGGTGTGCGATGCCAACCTGCGCTATCTGGCGCACCGTCTCGACGGCTCCGGCGCCCGCCTCGTGCGGGTCTACAACGGCCTCGGCCCCCAGGATCCCCCCGCCCCGCTGCCGGCGCGTCGGCGTGACCTCGTCCTCGGCATCGGGCGCCTGGTGGAGAAGAAGGGATTCGACATCCTCCTCGACGCCGTCGCGGACATCGCTGCGCACCGCCCGACGGTGTCGTGCGTCATCGTCGGCGACGGCGAGGACCGGGAGCGGCTCGAGCGACGCACCGTCGAGCTCGGGCTGTCGGACCGGGTCCACTTCACCGGCGCCGTCGGCCAGGACCAGGTTGCCCGGTGGCTGCGTGAGGCCCACGTGCTCGCCGCCCCGTGCCTGGTCGGAACCGACGGCAACCAGGACGCGCTGCCGACGGTGTTGCTCGAGGCCCTCGGCGCCGGCCTGCCGATGGTCACGACCCCGGTGGCCGGGATCCCCGAGATCGTCGACCACGACGAACACGGCCTGGTGGTGGAGTGCGGCGACGCCGCAGCAGTCGCCGCCGGCATCGTCGAGCTGCTCGACGACGACCAGCGCTGGTCCGCGATGTCGGCCGCCGGACCGCTGCGCCTCGCCGAGCGCTTCGACCGTGCCCAGACGATCGTCTCGCTCGTCGAGGCCATGGGTGCCGTGGAGCCGGTGGCATGAACGCCCCCCTCGAGACGGCCCGGCCGCTGCGCATCGTGCAGGTGTGCGCGGACCGTGGCATCGCCCCCGGCGCCACCAAGGGAGCGTCCCAGCACCTGCGCGGTATCGCAGCGGGCCTCGTGGCCCTCGGCCACCAGGTCGTCACCGTCGCCGGCCGGCGCGCCGAGGGCCCGTTCCCCGTACCGGTGCAGCCGCTGGATCACCTCGACGGCTTCGTGGCCGACGCCGACGTCGTCTACGAACGCTCGTCGCTCGGCCACACCGACGGGCTCGACGCGGCGCGTCGCCATGGCGCGGCGTTCGTGCTGGAGGTCAACGCCCCGCTGGTCGACGAGGCCATGCGGCACCGCCCCGACACCGTCGACGCAGGTCACGCCGCCGCTGAGGCCCGGCTGCTGGCCGAGGCCGACCTCGTCGTGGTCGTGTCCGACGTCCTCGCCCAGTGGGCCTCGGCACGGCGCGACGGTCCCGTCGTCGTCGTGCGCAACGGGTTCGAGCCCGCCTGGTTCGCCGAGGCCGCCCGCCCCGCAGAGACCGAGACCCTGGTGTTCCTGGGTCACCCCAAGCCGTGGCACGGCGCCGACCGGCTACTCCGCCTGCTGGTCGATCTCGCCGCCCACGGCCACCACCCTCACCTCCTCGTGATCGGTGGTGGCAGCGGCGCCGACGCCCTCCGGGATGCCGCCATCCGGAGCGGCGTCGGCGACCGTGTCGAGATCACCGGCGCGCTGGCGCCGGACGCTGCGAGCGCCCTGGTCAGCCGGGGCGCCATCGGGCTCGCCCCCTACCCGCCCCAGGACGGCTTCTACTTCTGCCCCCTCAAGGTGCTCGACTACCTCGCCGCCGGCGTGCCGGTGGTCTCGACCGATCAGGGCGACGTCCCGCGACTCGTCGCCGACGCGGGTGTGATCGTCCCGGCCGACGACGATGAGGCTCTCGCGGCTGCAGTTGCAGGTCTCCTCGACGATCCCGATCGCCGTGCCCGTCTCGGAGCGGCCGGTCGCACCCGCGCACATGCCTCGCTGACTTGGGACCACGCCGCCGAGGCGACGGTGGCCGCGATCGAGACGATGCTGGTCACAGGAGCCCACCGTGGGTAGGAGGATCGGCATCGCCGCCTCCCCGCCCGGCGCCGGGGTGCCCGTCGGCGACGTGCGTCGCGCCGTCGCCCGGTTCCGCCCGGCGCTGGCCGGGCAGCGCCTGCGTATCGCAGGGGCGCTGCTGTTGGCGCTCGCCGGCACCGCGCTCGAGCTGCTCCGGCCGTGGCCCGTCGCATGGGTGGTCGACCACCTCGTCACGGCGCAGACCGCGGCCGTCGGCACCACGCCGTCCGGTGTCACGTCGCCCGGGATCGCTGCGCCCGGCACCACCGCGGCCGACGCCCTCGCCCCGATCGCCCTCGGGCCCATCATCTTGTTCGCCGGTGCGGCCCTGGCCATCCCGGTGCTGCTCGGCTTCGCGAGGGAGCGGCTGCAGCTCCTCATCGCCGTCATCAGCCGGAAGGCGACCGTGCGCATCCGTGGCGACGTGTTCTCCCACATCCACCGGCTCGACTACGCCGAGCACCAGCGCCATTACAGCGGCGACCTCATGATGCGGTTGATGGGCGACGTCAACATGGTGCGCGATCTGCTGTTCCCGAGCTGGGTCAACCTGTTGACCCACGGCACGGTGCTCGTTGGCGGGGGCATCGTGTTCGCTCTCATCGACTGGAGGCTGTTCCTCGTCGCGCTCATCCCGCTGCCGCTGCTGTGGGTGACGCTCGAGCGCACCTCCAGCGCGGTCAAGACCGCTGCGGGCAAACAGCGGCGCAAGGAAGGGGCGATCGCTTCCCAGGCTGCCGAGTCGCTGCGCCAGGTCGGCCTCATCAAGGCCTTCGCTGCCGAGGACAGGACCACCGAACGCTTCACCCGCGACGCCCGCAGCAGCGAGCGGGCGACCATGGCCGCCGCCCGCCACGCCGCCCGCATGACCCGGATGACCGAGATCCTCACCGGCGTCGGTGTGGCGCTGGTCCTCGTCTTCGGCGCCGTCCGGGTCCGTGCCGGGTTGCTCAGCACCGGCGAACTCGTCCTCGTCGTCTCCTACGCCCGGATGCTCTACAAGCCGGTGCGCAAGCTCACTGCCGAAGGCGCCCGGATAGCAAAGGCCGTCGCCTGCGCGAACCGCGTCATCGACCTCCTCGACCAGCCCGCGGAGGACGCCGACGCCGGCCTGGCCGTCGGACGGCTCGCAGGGCGCATCGACATCTGCCGCGTCGGCCACGTCTACCCCGACGGACGGCGGTCGCTCGCCGGCCTCGACGCCTCGGTCCCCGCGGGATCGCTGGTGGCGATCACCGGCGAGAACGGCACCGGCAAATCGACGCTGCTGTCGCTGCTCCTGCGGTTGCACCGCCCCAGCGAGGGCGTGGTGCTCGTCGACGACACCGACATCTCGTCGCTGCAGCTCGCGTCGTATCGCGAACAGATCGCCTACGTGCCCCAGGAGCTCGCCCTGTTCGGCGGGACGATCCGGGAGAACATCCTGTTCGCCCGTCCCGACGCAACCGACGCCGAGATCCTCGCCGCGGCAGACGCGGCGCTGTTCACGCCGGTGCTCGAACGGCTGCCCGACGGTCTCGACACCGACCTCGACGAGGCCGGAGCATCGCTGTCGGGCGGGCAGGCCCGCCGGTTGATGCTGACCCGAGCGGCGTTGCGCGACGCATCGATCCTGCTGCTCGACGAGCCGCTGGCAGGCCTGGATCCCGATGCCCGGGAACTGGTCGCCCGCGCCATCACCAACATCGCCGCGGGGCGCACCACCCTGGTGGTCCACCACGGCGAACTCGACGAGCTGGGCCCCGACATGGAGCTGCGTCTCGAGCGCGGCGACTCCGGCAGCCGGCCCATGTTGCGGGTGGTCGGGGCATGAGGCTCGTGCCGCCACTGTCGGATACCGAACCGACCGAAGGCGCATCGGCCTGGATGCTCGATGCCGACGAGGTCCTCGCCCGGATCCGTCGCAGCGGCGGCGTCGACGTCGACGGCGTGCGCCCCACGTACCTTCGTGACAAGCCGGGGGAGAGCCTCGTCGTCGGCTATGACCTCTGGGCCGGACCGACCCGAGGCGTCGGCTACCTGCGCTGGTCTAGCGATCCCGATCGTGCCGGCGTCGAGTGGCACAAGGCGCTGGCGATGGGTCCCGTCGACACCGACCTCGGCCCCGGGGTGGTCCGTGTCGACGACCGTTCGATCCTGCGGATCCTGCCCAACGACGCCCGGCTGCGCCGAGCCCGCTGGTACCTGCAGCCCCGAAAGCTGAAGCGTTCCCTCGCCGGGTTCGACCCCGACGGGCGGGTGCTGTCGGGCTCGGCGACGACGGTGGCGTTGTTGACCTACAAGCCCGAGCGCCGTTTCGTGGCCCGACTCGACCTCGGCTACCGCGACGGTCACCGCCGGCCGGTGATCCTGCGCTACACCGCAACGCCGACGGCGACGCGCCTGGCGGCCACGGCCGATCACCTGCGCGCCCACGGCGTGGACACAGCCGGTTCGCTGGCACGCCTCGAAGGCGGTCGGGTGGCCATCGACGAGCTGCTCCCCGGCGTCGACCTGCGCACCACCGCCCAGGCGGTCGCCCACGAGCCGGCCGTCGCCGTTGCCGTTGCCAACGTGGTCGCAGAGCAGCTGGTGGCCCTGCATCGGGCCTCGACCCCGGCGGTCGCACCCGTGCGGGCCCGCAACGACGAGCTCGCCGCGGCCGGCGCTTCGCTGCGCTGGCTCTGTGGCCGTGGCGACGTCGACACCGGTCTGGCCCGGGCGCTGTGGCACCGACTCGGCGCCGCGGGCGAATCGCTCCCCGCCGCGCCCGGCGTCATGGTCCACGGTGACCTCCACGACCGCAACGTGCTCGTCGACCTCGACGGCGGGCCGCAGGCCGCGCTGATCGACCTCGAACGCGTCGCCATCGGCGAAGCCGCCCTCGACCTGGGCTGCCTGGCCGCCCACGGCATCGCCGGAGCGATCATGCGCAACGACCTGGCCGCGGGTCGTCTCGGGGCGACCATCGTCGCCGAGGCCGCCACACGAGAGGGCGTCGACGGGCGCTGTGTCGCGCTCTACACCGCCGTCGGACTCGTCGAGGCGGCGCTGAACGCTGCCCGCCGGCTCGAATCGGCGGGTGCGCCGGAGGCGATCCCGCAACTCCTCGAGGCCGCGCTGGCGCACTGTCCCCCACCCCGTTCCGTGGTGCGCTGAGCGGCGCTGCCGCATCGAGCCACCGACCACGTCCGTCCCCACCAGGAGGCCCCCCATGGATCATCCACACGTCCCCATCGCACGCGCCGGAGGCGACCTCACCCGGCCCTCGACCGACGCTCGCCCGATGCGTGTCGTGGTGCTCGGAACCGGCTATGTCGGTCTCACCGCGGCGGCGTGCCTGGCCGAGCTCGGCCATCGCGTAACCGGCCTCGACGTCGACGAGGCATTGGTCGAACGGCTCGGTGCCGGCATCGTCCACATCGTCGAGGAGGGCCTGGCGGACCTCGTCGGTGCCGGACTGGCCTCGGGGAACCTCTCGTTCGCCGCTGCGCCGGCGGCGGCGCCGACGGTCCCGGCTCCCGGCGGCTGCGACGGATCCGTGGGAGGCATCGTCGACACGGCGTCGGTGGCTCTCGCCCGGGCCGACGTGGTGCTGCTCTGCCTGCCGACGCCGACCCGCGCCGATGGCAGCCTCGACGTCGCCTTCGTCGAGGGCGCAGCCCGCTGGATCGGCCCGATCCTCGCCCCGGGTGCGGTGGTCGTCACCAAGTCGACCGTGCCCGTCGGCACGCACGTGGCGCTCGCCGAGTGGCTCGACCGCGACGACATCGCCGTCGTCTCCAACCCCGAGTTCCTTCGCGAAGGGACGGCGGTGCGCGACTTCGCCGAGCCCGATCGTGTGGTGGTCGGCGGCGACGACCCTGCGGCGGTCGGACGCGTGGCTGCCCTGTACGCCACGATCGACGCGCCGGTCCTGACCATGGACGCAGCCTCGGCCGAGCTGGTCAAGGTCGGCGCCAATGCCTTCCTGGCCGCCCGCCTGTCGATGGTCAACGAGCTCAGCCGCCTCTGCGAACGCGTCGGCGCCGACATCGACGATGTCACCGCCGGCCTGGGCTCGGACCACCGCATCGGCGCCACCTTCCTGCGCCCCGGCCCGGGGTGGGGCGGTTCGTGCTTCCCCAAGGACACCCGCGGGCTCGTGCATCTGGCAGCGTCGGTGGGGTTGCGGGCCCCGGTGGTCGAGGCTGCCATCGAGAGCAACGAGGAGCACGTCGCCCACGTCGTCGCCACCGTCGCCGCAGCGGCCGGCGGAACCCTACGGGGCCGCCGGATCGCGGTGTGGGGGCTGACGTTCAAGGCCGGGACCGACGACTGTCGCGACTCGCCGGCCCTGCGCGTCGTCGAGGGCCTCGTCGCGGCCGGCGCCGAGGTCGTGGCCACCGATCCTGCAGCCCGGGTGCAGCCGTCGGGGGTACGGATCGTCGCCGACGCGGCGGCTGCGGCCGAGGGCGCCGACGTCGTGGTCGTCGCGACCGAGTGGCCCGAGTTCGCCGCCGTGGACCTCGCCGATGTCGCGGACGGGATGCGTGGAGCGGTGATCGTCGACACCCGCGACGTGATCGACCCGCTGTCGGCGCGGTGCGCCGGCCTGACGCTGCGGCGTCTGGGGCGAACACACGGCGACGTGGCGGCCATCGTCGACCGACCGGCGCTCGCCGGCGTCGCGTGAACGCGGCCCCATTCCCGGGCCCGGCGCAGCCGGCATCGGTCGTCGATCGTCCGATGGTGGACACGACCGTGGTCGGCGCTGCCCCGCAGTGGCTGACGACGTGGACGACGGCCTACCCGCGTCCGACGGGCACCTGGGCGCTGAGCCGGCCGGGCGCCTTCGGGCGTCTCGACCCCGAGACCGGAGCCGCAGCCGTGGTCGATCCCGTCCGCGACCGCCGGCTCCCGGCGCTGGCTCGCATCGTGCCGTGGGGCGAGCTCGTGTCCTACCGGGTCGGGCGTCGTGCCGTGGTGGCGATGAGCGAGGGGTTCGTGAAGGTCGTGCGGCCGTCACGTATGGCGCGTCTCGTGGCGGTCCACCAGTCGCTGGTCGACGCGGCCGGCGGTGCGTTGGATCTCCCGGTACCGACCGTGGTCGACGCCCAGGGTGCCGTCCGGCTGAGCCTCGTCGGCGGCTGCTCGCTCCACCGGCTGTTGCGCCACGGTGCCCGGGAAGCGGCGCTGGTCGCGGCAGCGGAGACGCTCGTCGTGTTGCACGGGCTCCGGGCGCCCGAGATCCTCGAGGCCGACCCCGGTGACTCGGCGTCGCGCTGGACGGCGATCGTGGCGCGCGCCGAACCCGCCGGGGCCACTGCGCTGACCGAACGTGCCGAGGCCATCGACGCTGCGGCCTCGGCGTTGGGTCCGCCCGCGCCGGCGCGCCTCGTCGTCGTCCACGGCGACTGCCACGACAAGAATCTCTTCGTCGACGGTCGCCGACGCGGTCTGATCGACCTCGACGGCGCACGCCTCGGCGCTCGTGAAGACGATGTCGCCAACCTCGCCGTCCATGTCGCGCTGCGGTCGCTGCAAGCCGGCGAGCCGATCGGGCGTGCGTTGATCCGACAGGAGGTCGTCGTCGACGCCTACCGGCGCCATGCGCCCCTCGACGCCGAGCGGATGGCGGTGACCCAGGCTGCGGTGTGGTTCCGCCTCGCGTGCCTCTACCGGTTCCGGGCCGCCGGTCGGCCGCTGGTACCCACGATGCTGGCGCTCTCCGACGCGGCGCTCGACGCCGCTGCTGCGCAGCACGCGGACACCGCCCGGCGACGTGGCGAACGGGCCGCCGAGCCTGGGTGGCCATCCGGACACGCCCTGCGAAACGAGACAGGGAGACGAGCCGGGCCAGAAGCTCAGCGCACGGTTGCCTGACGCAGCGGCAGGACGATCTCGACGAGCGCGCCGCCGAGGTCGCTGCGGCCGATGTCGAGGCGGCCGCCCACGCGTTCGGCGGTTCGCCGGGCGATGTCGAGACCGAGCCCGGTCGAGGTCCCGGCGCTCGCACCACGGGCAGCGAGCGCGCGATCGAAACCTTGCCCGCCGTCGCCCACGCCCAAGCGGAGCTCGGGGCCGACGGCGACCACCTGCACCGCGATCGACACGCCCTCGTCGGTGTGCGCGAAGACGTTCTCGATCAGTACGTCGAGCGCTGCGGCCAGTTCGCTCTCGACCAGTGCGACGGGCGCTGCGCCCGCCCGGCGGTCGAAACGCCACGGTCGGCCCTGATCCTCGGCGAGCACCGACCAGTAGGCCACCCGGTCCTCTGCGACGCGTGCGGCGTCGCATCCGGGGGCGAGGTCGGGGTCGGCGCCGTCGCGGGCTTCGCGGATGAGGTCGGTCACGACGCCGGTGAGCTCGTCGACGTCGCCGCGCAGCTCGTCGGCGAGCGTCGGATCGTCGACCTGATCGACCCGCATGCGAAGCTTCGTCAGGGGCGTGCGCAGCCGGTGGGAGAGTTCGGCGACCAACTCCCGCTCGTGGTCGAGCATCCCCGAGATCCGCGCCCCGAGGTCGTTGAACGCGGTGGACAGTTCGACGATCTCGTCGGGCCCCTCCGGGTCCACCCGGGCGTCGAGGTCGCCCGCGCCGAGCCGCCGCGCCGCGCCGGCCAGTGCGACCGTCGGCACCACGATGGTCTGGGCCAGCCGGTCGGCGATGGCCACCGAGATGGCCACCAGGACCACCGCGACGAGGCCCAGGGCCGCCCAGGCGTTGCGCTCGCCGCGGCGCAGAGCCTCCTGGGGCACGAACACCCGAACCGCGGCCAGCTCGCCACCCGACCGGGCCACAGCGGTGATGACCTCGACGCCTCCGTCGGTGTCGGCGATGGCCGAGGCGCCCGATCCGAGCGCGGCAGCCAGCGCGGGAGACGACCCCGGGTCGGTGCCCACGACGCTGCCGTCGCCGAAGACGACGCTCAGTCGATCCTCCGATCCCGCGGCGGTGGCCCCGACCGCTGCGGCAACCAGCGTGGGGTCGGTGCCGGCGACGAGCGTCGGCACCACTGCAGCGGCGTCGGCCCGAGCTGCGTCGATCGCGCGGTCCTCGGCGGTGGAGCGCACGAGGAACGCGAGGGGGATGACGAACGCGACGGCGACCATTGCCGAACCCGCCAGGGCGACCAGGGCGATGCGTCGCCTCATCGTGCCCTCACCGGTCTCCTGCTGTCGCCGGCCGGCGAAGCGAGCCGGCGCCCCCGCCCGTCATCGCAGACCTCAGACCGGGTCCACGAGCTTGATGCCCACGCCGCGCACCGTGTGGATGTAGCGGGGTTCGGCCGCGGTCTCGCCCAGCTTGCGCCGCAGCCACGAGATGTGGACGTCGATCGTCTTGTCGGCCCCGCCGTAGGGCTGGCGCCAGACCTCGGCGAAGAGCTCTTGTCGGGTGACGACCTCGCCGACGCGTCCCGCGAGGTACGCCAGCAGGTCGAACTCCTTGCGGTTGCATTCGACCAGGGCGCCGTCGAGGCGCACGGTACGAGCCCGCTGGTCGACCTCGAGGCCCCCCACCCGCAACGCCACGCCGTCGTCGGCGCGCGACGCGCCGTTGCCGGCTCGTCGCAGCAGGGCCCGGATGCGCGCCTCGAGCTCGGGGCCGGAGTACGGCTTGACGACGTACTCGTCGGCGCCGGCGTCGAGGAGGCGCACGATCTCGCGTTCTTCGTCGCGGGCCGTGGCGACGATGACCGGCACCTGCGACACGGCCCGGATCATGCGCAACAGGTCGGCGCCGTCGAGGTCCGGCAGGCCGAGATCCAACACCACGACGTCGGGAGCGATCTCGACGATGCGCGTCAACGCCGCCATCGCCGTGCCCTCGGTCTCGACGACGTGGCCCGCGGACGCCAACGCCCGTGCCGCGAGCTCGCGGATCTGATGATCGTCCTCGACGATGAAGACCGATGCCATGGCGGGCAACGCTACCGGCCGCCGGCCCGGCGTCGGGGATGCCCGCCGACGCGTTTAACCAGCATTTGAGGTGTCCTTGACCCGTTGTGAGGTGCGGCGGGCGACACTTGATGATGTGAAGCCCATCCTCCTCTTTCTCTTGTGGCTCGGCGGTTCCGCGACCGCGGTAGCCGTTGCCTGGCAGGGCGTGGGCATCGTCGACGATCAGGTCATCAGCCCCGCGCCCGCGGCGATCGCCCGTACGGGCGATTCGACGCCACAACCCGCCCCCACGCCCACCGCCGGGTTCGAGCTCACCCCCACGCCCACCGCCGCGGTCCCGCCGTCGGAGGATGCCGACGGCGACAGCCCGGCCACAGGTACCGACGGTTCCGACGGCGCCGTGGGATCGGACCCTTCCGATGGTGCGGCGGGATCGGACCCTTCGACCGGCGGGGAAACGGCGACATCGGTTCCGGCGGCCCCTGCGCCGCCGGCGACACCCACCCCGAGGCCTGCGTCGACGACGCCGCCGGCCACGGCTCCGTCACAGGCGCCGAGCCGGCCCGATCCCACGCCGACCGCACGCCCCCAGCGCCCGACACCGCGGCCCGAGCCGACCGCCACGCCGCGCCCACCGCAGCCGACGCCGACCCAGGCACCCCAGCCCACCCCCACGGCGACGCCGGTGCCAGAAGCGCCTGCGCAGGTCCTGACGTTCGATCTCGTCGGCGGTACCACCTCCATCAGCTTCAGTGCGCAGGGCGTCGAGGTCCTCTGGGCGACGCCGCGGCCCGGTTTCACCGTGCGGATCGACGGTGGCTCCAGTGTCCGTGTCGAGTTCCGCAGCGACGAGCACGACTCTCGCATCGACGCCTGGTGGGACGGCGGACCGCAGACCTCTGTGGAAGAGGACGACTGAGGTCCCGTGGGACGCTCCGGAGAAATGTCGCCGGAACCGGTATCCCTACGGGCCGCTCGATCGTCTGTCGGGTGAGAGAGCCAACAGGGCTCCGCAACGACAGGAGATCGTCATGATGAACGAAGCGGGTTGGGACCGGGCAGTCAGGTTCGTCCTCGGGGTGGTGCTGATGATCGTCGGCTTCGGCGTGGTCGGCGGCACCGGCGGCACGGTGCTCGGCATCGTCGCCATCGTGCCGTTGCTGACCGGGATCGTCGGCTGGTGCCCCCTCTACACCGTGCTCGGCATCCGTACCAACGGTCGCCGTGACCACGCAGCACACTGACGCCGATGACCGAGGGGACGACCGGGTTCGAGGCAGATGAGCTCTCCGAGCACGTCGATCGCCTCTACCGGTACGCCCTCGGCGTCACCCACGATCCGCACCTGGCGTCCGACATCGTGCAGGACACGATCGTGCGGGCGTTGGAGCGGCGGGACCAGTACCGGGGCGAGGCGCCGCTGGGTCACTGGCTGGTGCGCATCGCCCACCGGTTGGTGCTCGACCGGGCCAAGCGGGCCGGCCGCGAGGTCGTCGTCGACGACATCGAGGCCGACTGGCGCGACGACGCGTTCAGCGTCGACGCCGCCGCGGTGGTCGAGCGGGCCGCCACCCGCGACGAGTTGCTCGACGCGCTGGTCCGGTTGCCGTTCATCTACCGCTCGGCGGTCGTGCTGCACGACATCGAGGGCTGGCGGGTCCGCGACATCGCCGACGCGCACGGCATCGGCCTGCCCGCGGCCAAGCAACGCCTGCGCCGCGGCCGGATGGCTCTCGTGAGCGCGCTGGCCGACGGCCACGAGCGCCGACAGGTCCTGAAGGGCGTGCCGTTGCGGTGCTGGGACGCCCGACAGCACGTCAGTGACTACCTCGACGGCGACATCGACCCGACCACGGCCGCCGCGGTCGAGGCGCACCTGGCGACCTGCCCGACGTGCCCCCCGCTGTACGCGGCGCTGGTCGGGGTCCACGGCGAGGTGGGCCGCCTCCGCGATCCCGACTCGGTGGTGCCACCGGACCTCGAGCGCCGCATCGCCGAGGTGCTCGCGCCCCGCTGATCGAGGTGCCGGACGTGCCGCGATCGGGCGGGTCGTTCAGGTCCCGGGTGCGATGCCGCGACTGCGCCGGCGGCCCCGGCGGCGAGCGGAGATGGGTTCGGCGGCGCCCGCCGCGACCACTAGGGTGACCCGCCATGCACGGCAGGGTCCCGCCCCGTGGTTCTCGTGAAACGGCGCGAAGACGCGCTCTTCGCCACGAGACGCCGGCTCGACCTGCTGTAACGGGCGCCGCGGGCGCGGCCTGCTTCGGCTGACCCGCTGCCGACCACTCGCTCCTCCGATGCCTTCGACCGGCACACCACGCGGGCCCGACCGGGCGACTGCCCGTCGCGACGTCCGGTCGATCCTCGGCATGGAGTTCGCTTCGGGGATCGGCGACGGCGTGTTCTGGGTCGGCCTGGCGGCGTACCTGATCGACGACGGGGCGGGCCCGGCCGGCTTCGCACTGGCAGCGGCGGCTCGATTCGGGCCCCGGGCGCTCATCAGCGCACCGGCCGGCGCGCTCGCCGATCGTGTCGACCGCCGCCGTCTGCTGGTGTGGCTGGATCTGGTTCGGGCGGCGTTGATGGGGCTGTTGGCGGTCGCGGCCGCTGCCGAGGTGCGCTACGAGTACCTGCTGTTGCTCGTCCTCGCCTCGTACTCGCTCGCGGCCCCCTATCGCCCCGCGCTGACCGCTGCGTTGCCCCTCGTCGTGGGAGAGGACCATCTGGCGCCGTCGAATGCGCTCATCGGAACGACGCGCCAGATCATGACGTTCGTCGGTCCCGTCGTGGGCTCTGGTGTGCTGCTGGTCTGGTCGCCGGCGCCGGCGTTCGCCATCAACGCTGCGTCGTTCGCAGTGGCTGCGCTGCTCATCTCGCGGGTGCGCAGCCTCGGCAACGGAGTGGCCGGGAACCCGACTACGTCCGGCGCCGTCGGTGGCCCTCGCCCGGGCGGGGGCACGGGGGGAACCTGGCGCGAGGTCTGGGGCACGGCGGGCTTGGCCGTCGTCGCGCTGCTCGTGTTCACCATGTACCTCGCCCGGGGCGCAGAGCTCATCCTGTTGGTGTTCCTCGCCGAGGACCAGCTGGGGATGGGAGCGAGCGGCGTCGGCATCCTGACCGGAGCCCTGGGCCTCGGGGCGCTGGCCGCGCTGCCCCTCGCCCCGCGGATGGCCGACAGCGATCAGCCGGCGCTCATGACGATCCTGGCGCTGGCGTCGACGGCGATCCCGCTGCCGATGCTGGCGCTGGTCGAATCGCCCGTGGTGGCCTGCGTGGCCCTGGTGGTGGTGGGCGCCGGGGTCGTGGTGTTCGAGACGCTGTCGGTGGTGCTCCTCCAGCGTCTTGCCGCTCTCGACGTGCTCGGGCGGGTGTTCGGGCTGGTCGGCAGCGCCAGCAACAGTGGCAAGCTGCTCGGTGCACTGGGCGCCCCGCTGCTCGTCGCCCAGGCCGACCTCGCGCTGGCGTTGGTTCTCACCGGCGTCGGCGTGGGAGTGGTCGGTGTGGCATCGACGCCGAGTCTCCGGGCCGTCACCCAGACGCTCGTCGAGCATCGCCGGGCGATCCGCCCGCTGGTCGACGAGCTCGACCGCCTGGCGCTGTTCGACGGCGCATCGCGCGCTGCGATCGAACGCATCGCCTCGGCGGTCGAGACCGAGTCCGTGGCCCAAGGGTCGGTGATCATCCGGCAGGGGGACCCGGCGGACGATCTGTTCGTGGTTCGCTCGGGTGCGTTCGTCGTGACCGAGGGGCCCCACGTCGTCAACCGGATCAGCGGTGGCGGCTGGGTGGGCGAGATCGGCATCCTCCAGCACCGGCCCCGAACCGCGACGGTCACCGCCGAGGCCGCGTCGGAGGTGCTCCGGATCCCCGGTGACGTGTTCCTCGCCGAGCTCCAATCGGGGGCCGCACCCGCGAACGCCGTCTTCGAGACCATGGCCACCCGGCTGGCCGTGTCCGAACGCCTCCGCGACCACTGACCTCCGTCGGCGTGACGCCGACGCGTCAGCCGAAGGCGGCGGATGACGACCGGTCGGTCCGGCCCGAGGTCAGCAACCAGCCGGCCACTCCGGCCAGCATGGGCACCACCACGAACACCACGCCGAGTTCGGCCCAGGGCATGCGGAAGAAGAAGTCCTCGTCGGGGTTCCGGAAGATCCCCATCAGGACCGACAGGGATACGAGGACGGCGATCGCCGACGCGATCGTGGCGAGGCCGGCGGCGGTTGCGGCCCCCACTGCGCGGGCCCGGGCAGGCGATGCGCCGAGGGAGCGCAGGATGCGCTGGTCGCGTGCGGTCTCGGTGCGGATCAGGGCGACGGTGACGGCGATGGCCGCCACTGCGAACAGCGCCCCGGCGGCCATCGCGATCGCCCGGATGGCCACGAACGGCGGAGGATCGTCCCCCAAGGACAGGCCGGCACCGGTCGCCCGAAGCGCGGCACGTTCCTGATCGGTGAAGGGCCGATCGCCCACGAGCAGGTACGACTCGACGTACCGCTCGGCGCCCGGCACGTCCGTCGGAGGATCGACGATCAGCGCGTCGGGGAACGACTCGGCCCATGGAGCGTGTCGCTGCACGACGAGATCCGACGGCTCGCCGCCGGCGAGAGCGCCGAGGACCTCGGTACCGGCTTCGGAGACCGCCGTACCCGAGCCGGAGAACGAGACGAACCCCGGTGTCTCGTCGCCCAGGTCGAGCGGGCTGCGGAAATCGACGATGAGGTCGGCGTCGGTGTCGGGATCCACGCCCATCGCCGCGAGGAGTTCGGGGGTGGCGATGGCAGTTTCGTGGTACTGCACGGAGCCATTGCCTCGCAACGAGCGGACTCCCCACGGAGCGGGCCCGAACTCGGCTGCCTCGTCGTCGTCGGCCCATGCCGGGTGGGTGAGGAACTCGATCGGCACGACGTGCGCGCCGGGAACGGTGGCGGTGACGGTGTCGAGTTCGTTCTCGGCGGCGGCGTACACCCGGGCGACGTTGTCGGGCATGGGCGCCCACGTCTGGCCGAGGGAGGCGACGAAGGTGGCGATGGCGAAGGGGACGCCGATGGCCATCGCGGCGGCCGCCACCGCTCCCGAGGAGCGGCTGCGGTTGCGGTCGATGTCGCGCCAGGCCATGCGGATGGGCAGTGGGGCACGACCCGCCATGCGTCCGAGGACGGCGGTGAGGGCGGGGGCCAGGAGCAGTCCGCCGGCGCCGGGGAGCAGCACGCCGATGATCACCAGCAGCGGATCGTTCTTCGGGGCGCCGACGACCATGGCGACCGAGCCCGCCGCCACCAGGGCGATGCCGACGGCGAGGCTCCGGGCGAAGCCCTCCTGTCGGGTCGGGCGGTCGGCGATGGCGGCTGCGGCCGAGACCGAGCGGGCCCGCTGGGCGGGTCGCCACGCACCGGCGATCGCGGTGAGGACGCCGAGCGCGACGAGCGGCAGCAGATGACGCCACGGCATCCGGAACCCCAGCTCGTAGTCGATGAGGTTCTCGAGCGTCGGCGTGAGCGCCAGCGACACGCCGACGCCGACGGCGACACCGATCACGGCGCCGATCAGGCCGACCGCTGCGCCGGTCGACAGCATGGCGGCGCCGAGGTGGGTGGGCGTCGCGCCGAGGCCGGCGAGGACGCCGAGCTGGCGGCTGCGCCGGTTGGCGAGCACGGTGAAACCCGCCGAGGACAGCGCGGCGACGGCGAGGCAGAGCATGGCGGCCAGGCCGTAGGTGAAGACGGTGGTCTCCGAGCCGTAGGTGGAGGGTGTGATGACGCCCCAGCTGTAGCTCTGACCATCTGCGGCGACGAGGGTGGCCATCCGCGCCTCCAGGTCCGAGGGCGATCCGTCGGTGAGGACCCGGGCGGAAGACCAGGTGCCGGCCTCGCCCGGACTGACGAGCGCCGTGGTGTCGCGGAACGAGGCGCCGTTGCGGTACTGCCCGACCACGGTGAACGTCCGGTCGGCGAGGGTCACCTCGTCGCCGATGGCCGTCGGCGTCCCGAGGTCTGCGAGGTAGTCGAACGTGTCGGTGGTGAGGGTCACCTCGCCCGGCCTGGGCCACTCGCCCTCGACGAGTCGGAACCATGGACCGACGAGGGGTCGCTCGGGCTCGGCTTCGACGAGCTCGATGCCCCGCTCGTCGGCGTCGCCGGTGCCGACGATCTCGACGTCGGGCAGGTCCGCGAACGCCGCCGCGAGATCGGTCCGAAGGCGCGGCTGTGGCCCCGGGTCGGCCCAGAGATCGATGCCAGCACTCGCCCCGGCGAGCGACTGTTCGGTGAAGTTGCGTTCCTCTGCGTCCTGGAAACGGAAGACCGTCGTGACGATGACCGTCGAGGCCGCGAGGCCGGCGGCGACGAGGGCGATGACGAGGGCGTGTTGGCGCCAGTCGCGGCGGACGACCCGCCAGCTCCAGCGCCAGATGGCCGTGCGGGCGCTCATCGGGCGCCGTCGCTGCTGAGGAGGCTGTCGATGCCGGGTGCCGGTGCGGTCTCGTCGACGACGCGGCCGTCGCGCAGGAACACGACGCGGTCGGCCCAGGCGGCGAGCTGGGCATCGTGGGTGACGACGACCGTGGCCGTGCCGCCGTCGCTGGCGCGGCGCAGGGTGCGCATGACGAGCTCGCCGTTGACCGAGTCGAGGGCGCCGGTGGGCTCGTCGGCCAGCACGAGGCCGGCGCCGGTGACGAGCGCGCGGGCGATGGCGACCCGCTGCTGTTCGCCGCCGGAGAGGTCCTCGGGGAAGCGGTCGGCCTTGTCGCCGAGGCCGACGAGCTCGAGCTTCTCCTGCGCCCGCCGCAGCGCCTCGCGGCGCCCGACGTCGTTGAGCTCGAGGGGCAGGCCGACGTTCTCGGCGGCGGTGAGGGCCGGCAGCAGGTTGAACGCCTGGAACACGTAGCCGACGCGTTCGCGGCGAAGCCGGGCGAGGCCGCCGCGCGACAGCGTCGACAGGTCGACGCCGTCGATGACGACGGTCCCCGACATCGGGTCCTCCATGCCGCCGGCGATGGTGAGCAGCGTGGACTTGCCGCTCCCGGAGGGGCCCATGACGGCGACGAACTCGCCGGGTTCGACGGTGAAGGAGACGCCCTGGAGGGCGTGGACGGTGGTGGGTCCCCATCCGTAGGTGCGGGTGACCTGGTGGAGGGCGAGGGATGCGGTGGTGCTCATCGGGAGACCTCGTTCGCGAGGGTGGTGCCGGCGCTGGGTGCGCCGGAGCGGGCGTTGCCGTCGGTGGCGGCGGCCGGGGGGTCGATGGGGAGTTCGCGCTCGGCGGGGAGGTCGAGGCGGGCGCCGGACCGCAGGCGCGCGTCGACGCTGTCGAGCCAGCGGACGGCGGCCTCGAGGCGGAACAGTTCGGCGTCGCACATGATCGAGGTGGCGACCGAGGCGTCGTCGCGGGCCTTGATGCGGGTGTAGCGCCGCATGCCCTCGAGGAGCTGGCGACGGTGGGTCTGGATGATGTCGCCGGCTGCGGCGGGAGCCACCGACGTGGCGATCATCACCTTCATGACCAGCTCGTCGCGTGGTGGCGGCTCGTCGCCGGGGGGCGAGCGGAACCAGGTCTCGAGCTCGGTGCGTCCGGCGGCGGTGATGTCGTAGGGGCGCAGCGCGGCGTCGGGTTCCTCGGTGGCGGTGACCAGGCCGTCGCGTTCGAGGCGGTTCAGCGTGGTGTACACCTGCCCGACGTTGAGGGGCCAGAGTTCACCGGTGCGGCTCTCGAACTCGGCCTTGAGCTGCTGGCCGTACTTGGGGCCCGTCGACAGCAGGGCCAGGAGGGAATGACGGATCGACATACCGAGTATGGAACACCCGACATACCCGGTATGTCAAGCGCGGATCTCGACCGTCGGGCCGATCAGCCCACCGAGGCATGTCGGATGAGGGACAGCCGCTTCGTCGGCGGTCTGGAGCCCGTCAGCGCACGGCGTGGATCGAGATGGCCACGCCGTCGGCGGTGCGGGCGCCGGCCCCGACGAAGACCGTGGCATCGAGCCACCGGTAGCGATCGTCGCCGGTGACGAGACGGATGGCGCTGCGCATCGTGTACTCGTCGGCCGCGACGGGCTCGCCGGCGGCGAGGCGGGCCATCACCTCGGGCGGGCCGTGACGCAGGCCGCGGTCCTGCAGCTCGATGAGCGCGCCGTCGTCGGTCTCGAGCAGGTAGCGGGCGTCGAGCTCGACCACCCCGTCGGGCCGCACCGTCTGCCAGTCGGCGCCGACGCCGACCACCCGGCCGTTCAGCAGCGGGCCGGCGAAGCTGCCGCCGGCGATGGGGATGACCCGGCGGAGCCCGGCACCGGTCTCGCCGGGCACCGCGACGGCACCGGCTGACACCGTGAGGTCGCAGACGTGTTCGAGCGTGGGGATGGGAGCCGGCATCCCCCTAGTGTGGCGGGCCGGGCCGCTGCGGTCCGTGAACGTTCCCGAACCCCGAGCGACCCATGACGACGGCTCCCCCTGTGCTCGTGTCAGGCGCCGGCATCGCCGGCCTGACCTTCGCCCTCACCTGCCACCAGATCGGCGTCCCCGTGCGGGTCTTCGAGTCGGTACGGGAGCTGGCGCCGCTGGGTGTCGGCATCAACCTGCAGCCCAACGCCGTTCGCGAGCTCCACGACCTGGGCTTGGCCGACGCGCTGCCCGCGGTGGGGATCGAGGCCCGCGAGTGGGCGTTGGTCGCCCGCAACGGTGCCGACGTCTGGTCCGAGCCCCGCGGCCTCCTCGCCGGCTACCGGTGGCCGCAGTACGCGGTGCACCGTGGCGAGCTGCAGATGCTGCTGCACCGCACGGTGCTCGAACGCCTCGGCCCCGACGCCGTGGTCACCTCCCGGCGGGTCGTCGGCTACGAGAACACCGCCGGCGGCGTCCGGGTCACCCTCGATCGCCGCGACGGCACCACCGAGGTGGTCGAGGGCAGCCTCCTCGTCGCCGGCGACGGCCTGCACTCGGCGGTGCGGGCCCAGATGCACCCCGACCAGGGGCCACCGCAGTGGGGCGGAGCCATCCTGTACCGGGGCACTGCGCAGGGCGAGCCGATCCGGAGCGGTTCGTCGTTCACGCTGATGGGCACCCTCGATCAGCGCTTCGTCCACTACCCGATCTCGGCGACCGATCCCGACACCGGACTCCAGCTGCAGAACTGGATCGCCGAGATCACCGTCGACCCCGCCGAGCGCGGTGCCGGCGGCCGCTGGGATCCGGCAGAGAGCAGCTGGAACCGCGAGGTGTCCTTCGATTCGTTCCTGCCCGCGTTCGAGGACTGGGTGCTCGACTGGCTCGACGTGCCCGCCATCGTGGCCGGCGCCCCCAAGGTGTGGGAGTTCCCGATGGTCGACCGCGACCCGGTCGACCACTGGGTCGACGGCCGCGTCGTGCTCTGCGGCGACGCCGCGCACGTCATGTACCCGGTCGGCTCCAACGGGGCGTCCCAGGCCATCGTCGACGCCCGGATCCTGGGCGCTGCGTTCGTCGACCACGGCGTCACCCCCGACGCATTGGCTGCCTACGAGGAGGCCTTGTTGGAGGATCTTTCGGCGCTGGTGCTGCGCAACCGCGGCGCAGGCCCGATCGCGCTGTTGGGCGTGGTCGACGAGCGCTGCGGCGGCGTGTTCGACGACATCGACGACGTCGTCCCCCGCGCCGAACGCGAGGCCTTCATGGACCGCTACAAAGCCGCCGCCGGCTTCGCCCGCGACGCCCTCAACGCCGCGCCCCCCACCATCGCCCCCGGCGCCCGCGTCGGTTGAACGGTCCCGGTGCGACGACCTGATCGCTGCCGCCGCCCATCTCAGATCTCGAGTTCTTTGCAGGCCCGTTCGAGTTCGCTGTGGTAGCGCTCGACGTTGTCGAGCTTGATGTCTTCGTAGCCGCGGACCATGTCCGGTAGGGATGCGAGCGCGATGGCGCGGTCGAGGTTCTCGGTGGTGACCCGAGGGTTGAGTCGGGCGACGATCTGTTCGTAGTCGGTGACGAGGCGGCGTTCGAGGCGGCGCATCTCGGTGTAGCCGAAGACGTCGATGGGTGTGCCGCGTAGCTTGCGTGCCGCCTTGAGGCCTTTCATGGCCGGCGTGAACCAGGGTCCGAGGCGGATCTTGCGGTCCATGCCCAGGGTTCGCAGGATCGGTGGGTGCAGGTTCCAGGAGACCTTCACATCGCCACCGACGGCTTCCTCGACGGCGGCGCGGGCTGCGGTCTCGAGGTGGAGTCGGGCAACCTCGTATTCGTCTTTGTAGGCCATGAGCTTGTGGAGGTACTGCGCGACGGCGGCGGCGTAGGTGGGGTGGCCGGTGGCTGCGGCGGTGCCGACGGTGTCGAGGTAGCGCAGGGCGTAGGCCTCGTTCTGGTAGTCGGCGAGATCTGTGGCCCGGGCAAGAGCGACCCGGGCCACGTCTCCGCCGAGGCCTGCGTTCTCGACTGCCCGGCGAATGGCTTCGCTGGGCGGTGTCTCGGTGTGGTTCTTCGATGCCGGCGACGCTGCGGCGACACGTTCGGGGTCGATTGCCCACATGCGGCCCCATCGGAAGGCCAGCTTGTTGGCCTCGACGGCCACGCCGTTGACCTCGATGGCCTGCTCGATCGACGTTGCCGACAACGGCAACGCGCCGATCTGGTAGGCGATGCCGACCTGGAGGATGTTCGCAGTGGTGGCGTCGCCGAAGAGCCCTTCGGTCACGGCGACGGTGTCGAGGTAGCGGTTGTGTTCGCAGCGGGTCGTCGCGTCGAGTTGGGCACGCATCGCCGCCTCGTCGGGGTACGACGCGCCGACGTCGCGGACCATCGGGCCGCTGGCAGTCCTGGTCGTCGACACGACGGCCACCGTTGATGCCGGTGATGTCGCGTTCAGGTTCGCCGGGGTCAACCCGACCAGCAGGTCGAAGACCAGGTACAGGTCCACCGAGCTTGCCTCGGTTTCGGTTCTGGCTCTGTCGCCGGCACTGACCTGCAGGTCCGAGACCACCGCACCCGCCTTCTGGGACAAGCCGGTCTGATCGAGACCACTGACATGTCTGCCGTCGAGTTTGGCCGCCATGGCCAGCACCTGGGACACGGTGACCACGCCGGTCCCGCCGATGCCGGGCATGCGGATCTTCACGTCGTCGCCACCGAACAACGCCACCGGGTCGGGGAGCTCGGACGCCTCGAGTGGGGGTCGTCGTCGGGCGCCGCCTCCCGACCGGTCCGGCGCGGCCGTCTTGGAACGACGTTTGGGGGTGACCGTGACGAACGACGGGCAGTCGCCGTCGAGGCAGGTGTAGTCCTTGTTGCACGACGACTGATCGATGCGGGTCTTGCGTCCGTAGGTGGTGTCGACGGGCTGCACCGACAGGCAGTTCGATTTCACGCCGCAGTCGCCGCAGCCCTCGCATACCCGCTCGTTGATCACGACACGTCTCGGTGCATCCGGGATCAGGCCCCGTTTGCGGTCTCGACGTTTTTCGGCTGCACATTGCTGATCGTGGATCAACAGCGTCACGCCGGGCACCGTCGCCAGGACCTCTTGGGCCTCGACGATGCGGGAGCGGTCCCAGACCTCGACACCGCGCGGCACCTCGACCTTGCGGTAGCGGCCGCGATCGTCGGTGGTGATGATGACCCGCGCCACGCCTTCGCACAGCGCCCACGTGGCGATCTTGTCGACCGCCATCGCGCCGGGCGCGTCCTGGCCACCGGTCATCGCGACCGCGCTGTTGTAGAGCAGCTTGAACGTGATGTGACTGTTCGCCGCGACCGCTTGGCGGATGCTGAGCGATCCGGAGTGGGCGAACGTTCCGTCGCCGAGGTTCTGGATGAAGTGATCGATGTCGACGAAGGGTTCGATGCCGACCCACTGCGACCCTTCCCCGCCCATGTGGGTGTTGCCCATCGGCCGGCCTGTGCGCGACGGAGCGATCACATCGGGCATGCCATGGCAGCCGATCCCGGTACCGATGAGGGAGTCCGCAGGAGCGCGGGTCCCGGTCGAGTGCGGGCAACCCGAACAGAAATACGGCGCCCGCGCCGGCAGTACCGGCAACAAACGACGTGACGGCGCAGCCGGCTGCTCCGGGGTGAGCACAGCCGGGTCGAGACGCGTGAGGAGGCGGCGCCGCAGCGCGGCTTCGACCTGTGCAGTGGAGAGTGCGCCGTGCTGGGGGACCAGACGGATGCCGTCGGGGTCGGTCTTGCCCGAGATCTGCGGGGCGTCGGCAACGCCGTAGAGCGCATCACGCAGGTGGGACTCGATGAAGGGACGCTTCTCCTCGACCACCACGATCTCGTCGAGCCCGCGCCCGAAATGGCGCAGCGTGTCGCGGTCGAACGGATGCAGCATGCCCAACTGCATGACACGCACACCGCGCGCGGCCAACGCCGCATCGTCGAGTCCGAGCCCCGCCAGCGCAGCGATCACCTCGTGATAGAGGTGACCCGACGCAATGATGCCGAGCCACGCCCCCGGCGCGTCATGGGTCACCTTGTTGAGTTCGTTGACCACGGCGTAGCGGCGGGCCACGTCCATCCGCACGTCGTAGATCTCCGCCTCCATCTCGATGGCAGGACGGCCCAACAAGGTCGGGTTCACCACCGGAACGAACGGTGCACCATTCCAGTCGACCTCGGGCATGACCGGAGAGACTCGATGCCCGCCGACCTCGGCGATCCCGGAACCGTCGGCGACCACGGTGACCACCTTCAGCGCCGTCCACAGACCACACGCCCGCGACAACGCGATCCCATGGGCACCGAGATCGAGGACCTCCTGCACATTGCCCGGATGCAGGATCGGCATGTGGACATCAGCGAGCGCATGCTCCGACGACGACGGCAACGACGACGACTTGTTCGCCGGATCGTCACCGGCCATCGCCAACACCCCACCGGTGCGGTGGGTACCCGCATACGCGGCATGGCGGAACGCATCACCGGCACGATCGACCCCCGGCGCCTTGCCGTACCAGATCCCGACCACGCCATCGAAGCGCTGCGACGGGAACGTCGAGGACAACTGGCTGCCCATCACCGCCGTCGCCGCCAGTTCCTCGTTCAGTCCCGGCTGATGCACGATGTCGAGCCCGTCGAGGATGGTTCGCCTGCTGGCCAGCTCGAGATCGAAACCGCCCAACGGACTGCCCTGATACCCCGACACGAACGCCGCCGTCCGCAACCCATGACGGCGATCGGCACGCATCTGCTCGATCGGCACCCGCACCAACGCCTGCACACCCGTCAGGAAGAAATCCCCCGACTCCTCGCGGTACTTGGCCTCCAACTCCTCACGCGGACGCACATCGGTCATCTCTCGGGCCACCGTTCCATGCTCGACATGTCGTCTCGGTCTCGGGTCAAGCCGCGGGAGGCGGCGTCGGGAACTGATCGAAGATGGTGCTCGGATCGATGACCGGTCGGGCGAGCAACGTCTCGGTGGGCTCGCCGGAGCGGTATCGGGCGATGAGATCGGCGGGATCCACCTTGACGCCGATCGGATTGTCGACGAAGTCGCTCTCGGCGAGCCACCTGTTGGTCTTCTCGTTCGTGTCGAACACATCGATCTGCAACTCCACCTGGTTGCCGTCGGGGTCGCGGTAATAGAACGACAGCGTCGGCCCGTGGTGGATCGGCCAGAACGGCTCGATGCCGAGCGACGCCAGCCGCTCGTAGGTCGCGAACAGGTCGTCGATGCCGGCGTAGGTGAAGGCGACGTGATCGACGCCCGAGGTCTCGGGGCTGCCGTCGGCCAGCCCGGGCATGTGGATGAAGGCGACGCGATGGTGCTCTTCGTCGTAGGTCAGGAACGTGACCATCTCGGTCCCGACCATGATCTCGGCTTCGAGCACCGTCCGGTACCAGTCGATCATCTCCTGGTAGCGCGACGTGCGCAGCACGAAGTGAGCGAGCTTGGCCGGGGCGATCTTCCCCCTCTCGAGCGCGGTGGGTGGGATTGCAAAGGTCTGTGACATCGGGTCCCCCTGAGGCTTGTCAACTGTCGAAAAGCGAACTAGAGTTTTCGACAGTTGTCAAGGCATGGGGGAAACCGATGGAAGCAGGGGGAGGTGTCCCGCCGTCGCAGAGCCGGACTGCAACGACGCGCAAGGCAGCGCGCACGCAGGCGAAGCTGCTCGCGGCGGGGATCGAGCTCTTCGCATCACGCGGCTACGAAGCGGCAGGCCTGCGCGACATCGAGGCGCACGCGGGACTCCAACGGGGTCTCATCACCTACCACTTCGGGACCAAAGAAGAGTTCTGGAAGTCGTGCATGAACGAGCTGTTCGCTCGCATGACCACCGACATGCCGGCCGGACCCGAAGCGGCGCCCGACGCCGAGCCGGCCGAGGCCATCCGGTCGCTCATCGGTCACTACCTGCGATCGAGCGCCGAGAACCCCGACCTGATGTGCATCATGCTCGACGAGGGTCGGCGCGACGAGTGGCGTCTGGACTGGATGGTCGAGACCCACGTTCGCAGCTTCTACGAAGCGGTCCGAACGATCTTCGAGAATGCCCGGCGCCACCTCGCCGTACGGGAGATCTCGGCGGTGCAGTTCTACTACCTGCTGGTCAGCAGCGCGTCGATCTTCGCGATGGCGCCCGAATGCCGGCTGTTGTCGGGCACGGACCCGACCGGCCCGGGGATGGTCGACGCCCACGTCGAGCTCATCGTCTCGCTGCTGATGGCACCCGGGACTGCGGGGACGGAACCCACAACTGCAAACCAAGGAGGACGGGCCGAATGAAGCTCGCCAGTTATCGCAACGACGGCCGCGAGTCCTACGGGATCGTCGTCGACGGGGCCATCATCGACCTCGCGAAACGGCTGGGCGATGTCGCCCCGACGTTGCAGGCGCTCATCGCATCGGGTCTCGAGCCCGCCCGCGACATCGAGGCGTCCGAGACACCCGACGTCGCACTCGACGCCGTCCAGCTCCTGCCTCCGATCCCTCGCCCTGGATCCATCTGGTGTGCCGGTCTCAACACCCATACGCACTTCGCCGAGGTGTCGGAGCTCATGGGTGTGCCGCACCTGCCGGAGTACCCCATCATGTTCCTCCGGGCCACCAACACCATCGTCGGCAGCGGCGAGGCAATCGAGAAGCCCGCACTCGAGCCGACCTTCGACTACGAAGGCGAGATCGCGATGGTCATCGGGACACGTTGCCGCAACGTGTCGGTCGACGAAGCGCTCGGGCACGTGGCCGGCTACACGTGTTTCAACGACGGCTCGGCTCGCCAGTATCAGATCCGCAGCTCGCACGGAACGGCCGGCAAGAACGCCTACCGCAGCGGCAGCTGCGGACCCTGGATGGTCACCGCGGACGAGGTCTCGGTCGACGACCTCTCTCTGCAGACCCGGGTCAACGGCGAGACCCGCCAGCACATGAAGCTGGACGACCTGATCTTTTCGTTCGCGGAGCTCATCGCGTATCTGTCCGAGATCACCTGGCTCGAGCCGGGCGATGTCATCGCCACGGGCTCGCCCGAAGGCAACGGAGTCCTGCGTCAGCCGCCGGGCGTTCTCACCGAGGGAGACGTCGTCGAGGTCGAGGTGTCCGGGCTCGGCACGTTGACCAACACGGTCCAGGAGCAACGGCTATGAGCCTCCATGTCCCGGTTCTCATCGTCGGCGCCGGCCCGATCGGGCTGATGGCGGGTCTGCTCCTCGAGCAACAGGGCATCGACTACCGCATCGTCGAGCGGCGTCCGACGCTGCATCAGGCTCCTCAGGCACACGTCGTATCGAGTCGCACCCTCGAGATATGTCGCAGCGTTGGTATCGACGACGCGATCGTCAGGCAACAGGGGCCGAGGCTCGAGGACCAGACGGTCATCCGCTGGGTCGACCGGTTGATCGGTCGCGACATCGGCGTCCTGGACATGACGCCGGACCCCGAGACGCTGGCGCAACCGCCACTGCACTCGCCGACACCGACCACCAACCTGAGCCAGGACCGCTTCGAGTCGATCCTCCACGGGCATCTCCCCGACCCCGACAAGGTGCTGTTCTCCCACACGTGGTGTGGATTCGAGCCGAGTGCCGACGGCGTCGTCTCGACGATCACGGCCGGCGACTCCGTCGTCGAGATCTCTTCCCGCTACGTCCTGGCCGCCGACGGCGCCGGGAGCAGCGTGCGCAAGGCGGTGGGGATCGACATGGCCGGCCCCGACAATCTGCAGCTCTATGTGAGCATCCACTTCAGAGCGAACCTGCGCGACCAACTGGCCGGCAGAGAGGCGCTGCTCTATTGGGTGATGGACGAAGCAGTCGATGGAACGTTCGTGGCCCACGACATCGACTCGACCTGGGTCTTCATGAAGACCGTGCCCGAGGACGAGCCGGTCGATCAGCTCGACGAGTCGAAGTTCGCCGACCTGCTCAGGGCCGCGATCGGGGCCGAGGTCGAGATGGAGATCGTCGGCATGAAACCGTGGCGGATGACGGCCCAGATCGCCGAGGCCTACCGCAAGGAGCACGTGTTTCTCGTCGGTGATGCCGCGCACCGTTTCCCTCCGACCGGTGGCCTCGGCATGAACACCGGCATGCAGGACGTGTTCAACCTCATATGGAAGATCGCGATGGTCGAGCGGGGGTTCGACCATGCGCTGCTCGACACCTACGAGACCGAACGCAAGCCCATCGCGCACGCCAACTCCGATCAGAGCATGACCAACGCGATGAAGATGTTCGAGGTGCTCGCTGCGCTCGACGTCGACGGCGATCACCGGATCACCCCCGACGACATCGAGGCCGTCCTGTCCGATCCGGCTCGTCTGGCGCTCGTGCAAGCCGCGATCGACGCGCAGGCGGAGCACTTCGCCTTCGACGGCCTCGATCTCGGATGCTGCTACGGGCCGAGCATCGTGGTCACCGACGACGGTGGCCCTGCCGCTCCCGTCCAAGCCGTTGCGGAGTACCTGCCGTCCACCACTCCGGGCGCCCGGATGCCCCATGCGCCGCTACGACGAGACGGCGCGATCATCTCGACCCTCGACCTCGTCCGCCACGATGCGTTCCTGCTCCTCGCTCACGCCGATGCGCCTGTTGTCGACGGACTCGACAGCCATCTCGAGCAGCTCGATCTGCCTGCGGTGGTGGTCCGGGTCGGCGACGAGGGGGACCTCGTGCCCGCCGATGGCCGGTTCGCTGCGCTCTTCGCCGCCGACGACCTGCTCGTGGTGCGGCCCGACGGTCACCTCGGCGCCCGGTTGCCGGCCTCGTCGCCGCTCGCGGAGATCACCCGGAGCCTGACGGCGCTGCTGCCGTCGGTGCACGCATGACTACGGGATCGGCCGGGTCGGAGGTGGCCATCGCAGGCCCGCCGCCGGAATCGCAATCGCGGGCGGGAACACCCGATCCGCCTCCGCAGACCAGACGAGGAGTTCACGCATGACATTCGAATTCAAACCCGACGTCCGGTACCGCATGCCTGTCATGTTCGGACCGGCGCCGGGCCCTCGCCAGAAGCACGATGGCACGCCATGGCAACCCGAGGAATCCGGCGTCGCCACGGTGCAGTGGGCCACCCTCGGCTACCGCACGCATCGACACAAGGCGGAGGCTCTGTTGCCGTCGGGCTTCGAGCTCAATGGAGATCCGATCGTCTATGTGACCTTCGGGTTCTTCCGCAATCTGTACTGGCTGGCAGGCAGAGGGTACGGCATCGTCAACGCCGAACTGCCCGTGGTGTACACGGGCAAGGACGAGACCATCACCGGGGGTCTGTGTCTCGCGATCTGGGAGGGCAGGCCGGACGCCGTCACGACCGGCCGCGAAGAGCTGGGGTTCCCGAAGCTCTTCGCCGACATACCCGACGGGAACCTCGACCCCGACAGCGGCTCGATCAGCGGTGAGGCCTCCTGGTTGGACTTCACGTTCTTCGAGATGGAGATGCACGGGTTCGAGCGGGTGCCCGCCGGCGACATGGTTCTGCCCGGTGCGCCCGGCGGACCGATCCACTACAAGTACATGCCCCGCACCGGCCCCTTCGGAACAGCGGGTGCCGACGTCACCTACGTCACCACGTCGCAACCGAAGCCAGGGGAGTCCGCCGGCTCGATGCCCATCAAGTTCGACGACGCCGATTTCAAGAAATGGAAGGGCACCGGCGGGAGCGTCACGTGGCACAGAGCCACCTTCGAGCAACTGCCCACGAGCTGTCACGTCGTCAACGGCATCGCAGATCTGGACATCCTGGAATACGTCAGTGCCGAGATGATCGAGTTCTCTGCGCCCGGCAATGCGGTCGCCACCAACAGCCATCGCGCGGTGGAACCGGCGTGACCGGTCCGTGCGACCCGAACCTCTCGCAGCGAAGGAACCATCACCATGCCTGAAGCCGTCGACCAGTCCGCTCTCGAGCAGCTCTTCCTGTCGGCTCGCACCTTCAACAAATTCACCGATGAGCCCGTCGGCGATGACCTGCTGAAGCGTCTGTACGACCTCTACAAGTGGGGTCCGACGTCGATGAACACACAACCAGGCAGGGTGGTGTTCCTGCGCAGCGTCGAGGGCAAGGAGAAGTTGAAGCCTGCCCTGATGCCCAACAACGTGGAGAAGGCCATGGCGGCTCCGGTGGTTGCAATCGTCGCCTACGACACTGCCTTCTTCGAGCATCTGCCGACGCAGTTCCCCGCCGTCCCCGGTATGCGCGACATGTTCGCCGGCAACGCCATGCTGAGCGAGGACACCGCCACGCGCAACAGCGCGTTGCAAGGCGCCTATCTGATCATGGCCGCTCGCGCCCTCGGCCTGGCTGCCGGTCCGATGAGCGGCTTCGACCCCGTCGCCGTGAACGAGGCCTTCTTTGCCGACGGGCGCTGGAAGGTCGACTTCTTGATCAACCTGGGCTGGGGCGACCCGTCGGGTGTTCGTCCGCGTGGACCGCGTCTGACCTTCGAGGACAGCGTCGTCATCGTCTGATCGTTCGCTGCAGCGGTGAAGAGCCCCCCGGCGAAACCCCCGGTGATGACGCCGGGGGCTTCGTCGCGTTCGCCGGCTGGCAGATCTTCATCGGGGGAGCTGCAAGGGCAAGCGAGGGTGTGAAGCTCGGTCGTAGCATCATGAGCTGAGGTTCAGCCACGAACCGATGATGTATAATGCACAATCAGCCTGAGGTGCAGGCGTCGAGGAGATCCGCTCATGATTGCTGCGCACGAGGACGTCCGCCCCCGGACGGTCGCCGAGTCGGTGCTGCAGAAGCTCCGTGAGGACATCAGCTCGGGAGCCCTGGCGCCCGGAACCCGGCTCCGTCAGATGGACGTCGCGAAACGCTTCGGGGTGTCGAGCACGCCTGTCCGTGAGGCATTCGCGGCGCTCGAGAGCGAAGGCCTGGTGGTCAGCTCGACCCATCGAGGAGTCGTGGTCTTCCAGCCGACGTTGGACGATCTCCGTGAGATCTACGAGATCCGCATCGCCCTCGAGGTGCTGGCGATTCGAGCGGCTGTGCCGAAGATGACCGCCCGCGACCACGCCGAGATCAAGGCAATCCTCGACGAGATGGGATCACTGGGCAGTTCCGATGCCGACAAGATGCACTACACGCAGCTGAACAGGCAGTTCCACGCCCGGCTGTACGAGCCGGCGCAGATGCCGAAGCTGGAGCGCATGATCCTCGACCTCCGCGACGCGTCGGCGGCCTACATCAACCTGCACAGTTCCATCGCTCCCTTGAGTTCCGAGACACAACGGGACCACACGCTCATCTACGAAGCCTGCTCCGATGGCGATGTCGATCGCGCCGGTGAGGCGCTCGGAGCGCATCTGCGCCATTCGGTCGAGGCCGTGACGCAGACCCTCGAGAGCCGGGGCGACGACCCGGCCACTGTCTCCTAGATCCGCAGTTCCGGCCGATCAGGCTTTCGAGCGAGGCGAGCGTCTCGGCGAGGCCGCAGCCACGGGGTCGGCTCCTTCCGCCGGGTTGTCGCCGGCAGCCGTTGATGCCGTCCGATCCGGCGCCGACGGGTCCGGCTCGCCAACCGTCTGCCCGGCCGGAGGCGCCGGGCGTGGGCTGACGAGTCGCCGGGCGAGTGTGACGCACAGGGGCCAGATCCCACGCGGGGCGAAACGAACGATGACGATCAGGAGCACGCCCTGGATCGCCAGTGACCAGGTCTGTGCGTCCTCGAACAGCCTGATCAGCCCGAGGTAGACGACGAGGACGCCGATGATCGGCCCGACGATGGTGGCCATGCCACCGACGATCGGCATCAACAGACCGTTCAGGCTCCACGTCAGCCCGAATTGCCCGGCGGGAGCGATCGCCACGCTGCGGAAGGCGACGATCGCGCCGGCCATGCCGATCAGTGCGCTCGACGCCACGAAGGCGATGAAGCGATGGCGGGTCGTCGAGACGCCGAGCCCGAGGGCCGCCGCCTCGTTGTCGCGGATCGCTGTGAGCCGCAGGCCGAACGAGCTGTTCGCGACGAACACCACCACGGCGGTCGAAACCGTCGCGACCAGCAGAGCGAGGAAGAACTGGGTTCGGCCCGTCGGGTAGCTGCCGGCCGGAAGGAAGAGACCGCTCGAGCCGCCGGCCCACATCCAGTTCTCGACGAATGCGAGGCCCGCGAGCGCTGCGGCGAGCGTCCCGATCGCGAAGTAGTCACCACGGAGGCGCAGCAGGGCGACCGACAACATGGCCGCCAGTGCGCCCGATACGACAGCGGCCGCTGCGAGGGCGAGCGGCCAGGGCATCGACAAGTGGATGGTGCTGAGGGCAACGGTGTAGCCCCCGGCGCCGACGAACAGCGCAGACCCGATCGAGATCTGCCCGGCGTACCCCGC
The DNA here is from genome assembly GCA_046290435.1 of Acidimicrobiales bacterium. Taxonomy (GTDB): domain Bacteria; phylum Actinomycetota; class Acidimicrobiia; order Acidimicrobiales; family UBA8592; genus CAVQUE01. Next base: position 160,576 of record JBKAGO010000067.1, on the reverse strand, counting down.
CAGCATGTTCATCGCCTGGGCGATGGTGATGTAGGTCAACAGCAGAACACCCAGATCGAGCGAGCTCGGGCTCATCGTGGTGCCCCATGCCGCGATGGCGGCCACCGCGACGGCGAGCATGGCGAGTCGTGTCATCGGATGGTTCGTCATGATGCCCTTCGGAACAGGCCGTTCGGTCGCGCCGCGAGCGCCAGGAAGAACACGGCGTACACGACGAAGTTGCGCCACCCGCCGCCGAACGCGCTGACGGCGATCGACTGGAACAGGCCGAGCGCCAGTCCTGCCACCAGCACGCCCCCGACGCTGCCGATCCCACCGAGGGCCATCACGGCGAAGCCGATGAGCAGCAGCGACGTTCCCGCCGATGGGGTGAAGCTCTGCGCCGTCCCTACCATCACGCCGGCTGCGGCGGCGAGTGCCGCCGAACCGGCGAAGGTCGCAGCGAAGACCCGGTCGACGTCGATACCGAGCAGCGACGCCGTGACCGGATCGGCCGACGCAGCCCGCACCGCCATCCCCGCCCGTGTCCACGTCAAGATGGCGTGCGTGGCCACGCAGAGGACGGTCGAGAGCGCTGCGGCGACGAGGTAGACGGCCTGGACGCGCACGCCGAGGATGGTGACGCCCGCCGTCGCATAGGGCGCAGCGAGGCTTTGTGGGTCGATCCCGAACCCCGCCTGCAGCGTGGCCTCGCCGACCAACGCGAAGCCGAACGTCGCGACGAGCGGCGCAGCGGGGTTGACCTGAGCCAGGTCGGTCAGCAGGAACCGTTGCAGGGGATAGGCGATCACCGCCATCGCCAGCATGGAGAGAGGCAGTACGACCAGCGGGTCTGCGTCGACGTACCGAATCGCCAGGGAGGCGATGTAGGCGCCCCCGATCACGAACAACCCGTGCGCGAGGTTCATGATCCTGAGCACCCCGAACACCAACGAGATACCGAGGCCGACGAGCGCATAGAGCGCGCCGGACAAGAGGCCCGAGACGATGACGACAGGGCTCACTGGTCGTACTGCCGATCACTCATGACGCGACGCCGCCTACTGCAACCCGGCGACGGGCACGGCGACGGGCTCCACGCCCTCGGTCACAGGCCAGACCTGTCGGGCGTCGCCGCCGCCCCACTGTGCGTAGAAGGTCGGGGTGACGCTGAGCTGGCGCTCGTCGTAGGCGACCGGGCCCAACGACGAGGCGATGTCGGTCGCAGCGAGCGCTTCGTTGATCGCCTCACGATCCGTGGATCCAGCCGCGGCGATTGCCGTCAGCAGGATCTCGGCCTGGTGGTAGCCGATGGGAACAGCTGCGAGGTCGACCACCGTCGGGTAGTCGTCGCCGAAGCGCTCGACGAAGGACTCGGCGCCCGGGAGGCCGGAATCGGGAGTCCAATGGAGCACGCTGAGCGTGCCGTCACCGGTCGATGCGAGCTCGTTCCAACCGGGCGTCTGCGCACATTGCAGGCCGACGGCGAGCTCTGGCTGGTACTCGAGGGCTTCCAGCTGCTTCCACAGGGCGAAGCAGTCGGGCGGCGTCATGCCTGCGATCAGCAGGTCGGCGTCGACATCGAGTGCACTCTGGATGAAGGCCGAGAAGTCGGTCGTGCCGACCGGCACGGCCTCGGTGACGGCGAACGTGTAGCCCCGGCTCTCGCCGAGCGCGCTCCAACCTGCGAGCGTCGCGGTGCCCTGACCGTCGTTGTTGGCGACGAACGCGACGGTCTTGTTGGTCTCGACGGTGTCTGCGATGTCGAAGTACTGCGTCGCCGCGTCGACCAGGGTCTGGAACGATCCCCACGAGTAGCCCTGGGTCGGCGGCGCGAGCTCGACGGGGAGCGCGCCCCAGACGAACGGGACCTGCAGGGAGTCGATCAGCGGGATCGCCGACACGTTGTACTGGCAGCAGGCTCCCAGCAGCGCCGACACCTCGTCTTCCAAAGCGAGACCGCGAATCTGGTCGGTCATCGTGTTGAGGTCTGATCGGTTGTCCCGGACGATGAGCTCGACGGGTCGCTGCTCGCCGTCGATGGCGATACCGCCTGCGGCGTTCACGTCGTCGATTGCCGCCTCGTAGCCCGCAACGATCTGAGGAAGCGCAATGGCTCCGCTGAGCGGGATGCTGACGCCGATCTTGATCGGGTCGCCGGTCGGTTCCGGGGCCGCGTCATCGGCTGCGTCGTCGCCAGCTGTGTCGCCATCGGCTGCGTCGTCGCCGGCTGCGTCGTCGCCGGCTGCGTCGTCGCCGGCTGCGTCCGACTCCGTCGTGTCGGTTTCGGCCGCAGGTGCCTCTGGGGCCGCGGTGTCGTCGCTGTCATCACCTCCGCACGCGGCGATGAGCAACGCAGCCACCAATGCGGCAACGAATACGAACTTGTGGGTCTTCATTCTTGCTCCTCCTTCGTGGAAACGGCTTTCATGGATGGCCGCCCGCAGCGGTGCTCGTGGCGCCGAAGTAGGCCTCGTCGAGGCGGCTGCTGTCTGCAAGCGCGTCGGGCGGGCCGTCGTAGGTGACCTGGCCCCGGGCGAGCACGTAGGCGTGATCGGCGAGGCCGAGACAGCGGTGCACGTTCTGCTCGATCAGGAGCAGGGCCACACCCTCGGCATTGATCCGGGCGAGAATCCCGTACAGGTCATCGACGATGATCGGTGCGAGTCCGAGAGAGATCTCGTCGCAGATGAGGAGCTTGGGGTCGGCCATCAGGGCTCGGGCGATCGCCAGCATCTGCTGTTGACCGCCCGACATGGTGCCGCCCCGCTGATCGAGGCGATCCCGGAGAATCGGGAAGTAGGTCGTCACCTTCTCGAGGCGATCGGCGACCGTCGACCGGTCGACGCCGAGCCCGGCGCCGATGGCCAGATTCTCGGCCACGGTCATGTCGGCGAAGATCTTGCGACCTTCCTGGCACGAGGCGATGCCCAGCCGCGAACGCTCGTGCACCGCAAGCTTGCCGACGTCATCGCCGAAGCAGCGAACAGTGCCGCCGCGGACTCCGACCGTTCCGGCGATGGTGCCACAAAGGGTTGATTTCCCTGCTCCGTTGGCTCCGAGGACCGTGACCACTTCGCCATCTCGCACCTGGACCGTGACGTCGCGGAGCGCGAGCAGCTGTCCGTATCCGGAGCTGACACCGTCGAGATCGACGACCGTGTCGGTGGCTGCACGAGTGGTCGTGGCGCGTTGCGCCGGCACGCGGGACCCATCGCCGAGGTACACCGCTCGCACGTGTTCGTCGACGGCGATTTCCGCAGGAGTGCCTCTGGCGATCTCGCAACCCCAGTCGAGGACGATCACCTCGTCGACGATCTCTCGCACGACGCGCTCGACGTGCTCCACGAGCATGACGGTCAATCCCTGCGCCCGGATCCGTTGGATGAGTTCTATGGCGGCGTCGAGCTCGCGTCCGACGAGCCCGGCGGCGACCTCGTCGAGCATCAGCAGGCGAGGACTGGTTGCCAGCGCCCGCGCGATCTCGAGCCGCTTCAGGTCGAGCACCCGGAGCATTGCGGCTGGAGCCGCCGCCTTGGCATCGAGTTCGCAGAGTTCGAGGATCTCGTCGACGCTGGTCGCGCCTGCACGTCTGTCCGAGACAGCCCCGACGCGGACGTTCTCGCGCACGGTGAGCTGGGGAAAAGGCCGGGGGATCTGATGAGCGAACGCCACGCCGAGGCGGCTGACCCGGTGCTCGGGTAGCCGATCGAGGCGATGTTCCCCGAGCCAGATCCGGCCCTCGTCGGGTTTGTGAACACCGGCGACCATTCGCATGACCGTGCTCTTGCCGGCCCCGTTCGGACCGATGATGCCGAGTGCGCCGCCGGGCTCGATCGAAACGGACACATCGTCGACGGCCACGAGCCCGCCGAAGCGCTTGGTGACCCCCTCGATACGCAGACTCGCGCCGCTCATGTTGTCCGTTCCCCCATGTCGATGCACACCCTCCGGGCTGTGGGCCCCGGTCGGCCCATCCGGACCGCCCCCGGCGGGAAGCCGCGGTTGCGCTGTGTCGTGAGACACACTACATTATGCATAATCCACAGTCCGTGCAAACTGCATCTCTCGGCGCAGCCAACTGCGGCGGTGCGAGGGCGGACGCAGGCCGAAGGGGGAACTCATGAGACTGGGCACCATTCACACAGCGAACGGCTTCGTTCCAGTCGTCGTCGACGGCGACGAGGTCGTCGACCTGACGGCCGCCGATCCGGCGCTGCCCGGCACGTTGGCCGATGTCCTGGCACTCGATCCCGTCCGCCACAGCGGAGTGCTCGAGGCACTCGATTCCGGCAAGGGTCGCCTGGACCTGGCGACCGTCGCATTCGCCGCACCGATTCCAGCGCCGCAGAAGTTCTTCGCGGTCGGTCTCAACTATGCCGATCACGTCGCGGAGACCGGTGCGCCCACGCCTGAGTTCCCGACCGTCTTCGCCAAGATGTCATCGTGCGTGAACGGCCCGTACGACGACGTCTGGCGGCCGTCGATCTCGGACAAGCTGGACTACGAAGGCGAGCTCGGCGTCGTCATCGGGCAACGCTGCAAGCACGTGTCCGAGGCCGACGCAGCATCGGTCATCGCCGGCTTCGTCGTCATGAACGACGTCAGCGTGCGCGACTATCAACTCCGCTCGCAGCAATGGGTGCTCGGCAAATCGTTCGACACCCACGGTGTCGTCGGCCCCTGGATCGTCACCCCCGACGAGATCGATCCGCACCGGCTCGACATCCGCACCATCGTCAACGACGAGGTGCGCCAGCACTCGAACACCAAGGAACTGATCTTCGACTGCTACAACCTCGTCGCGCTGCTCTCGAGTGCGTGCACGCTCGAGCCCGGTGACCTGATCGCGACCGGCACCCCCGGCGGGGTCGGCGCAGCCACCGATTCCTGGCTGGCCCCGGGCGACGTCGTCAGCGTCGAGATCGAAGGCATCGGCGCAATCGAGAACCGCATCGTGGCCGAGCCCGTGCAGGGCGTCTCGTGACAGCGCGACCTGACCCGGAGCACTTCGACGTCGTCATCGTCGGCTACGGCCCGGTCGGCCAGGTGCTGGCCTCGCTGCTCGGCAGGAAGGGCCATCGCGTCGCCGTGTTCGAGCGCTTCCATGATCTGTATCCCCTACCGAGGGCGGTGCGCCTCGACGGCGAGGTGATGCGACTGTTGCAGAACCTCCAGGTGATCGACGACATCGACCACGAGCTCGTGGCCGTCGGCAACTACCTGTGGTTCGGCGCCGACGGTGAGGTCATCCTCGACATCGAGATCCCGCCGGTCCATCCGTCGGGTTGGGCCGACAGCTATCTCTTCCACCAGCCCACCCTCGAGCGCGCCCTCGATCGGCGTGCCAGACGAGAACCGACCGTCACCGTCCTCCAGGGCTGGGCCGTCGAACACATCGCCCAAGTCGGCGCGGGCGACGACGGACCGGTCCAGCTGAGCGCCCGACGCGTCGTGCCGGCCGGTCCTGGACGGGTGGAGCCGACCGATGAGACCACGACCGTGTCGGCCCCGTTCGTCATCGGTGCCGACGGAGCGAACTCGATCGTCCGCAACTCGGCGGGCATCTCGTGCACTGACTTCGGATTCGAGGAGTCGTGGCTCGTCGTCGATTTCAAGCCGAACGACATGAACGACTTCGCGCACCTACCGCTCGCCTCGCAGCGCTGCGATCCGGCTCGACCGGTCACCGTGACGGGATGCGGTGCCACGCAACGACGATGGGAGTTCATGCTGGTCGAGGGCGAGACCGCTGGTGATCTCGAGGACACGCAGCGGGTCTGGGAACTGCTCCGAGGCCATGCCTCGCCGGACCAGGGCGAGCTCGTGCGCCACGCGGTGTACGTCTTTCGATCGATCGTCGCCGATACCTTGCGCTCGGGGCGGATGCTGGTGGCGGGCGACGCTGCGCACCTGATGCCTCCCTTCATGGGTGAGGGCATGTGTTCGGGCATCCGAGACGCCGCGAATCTGGCGTGGAAACTCGACCTCGTCCTCAGCGGCACCGCGCCGATCGAGCTCCTCGACACCTACACCAGCGAGCGCCTTCCCCAGAACATGGCGACGATCGCCATGTCCGTCGAGATGGGCAAGGTGTCGTGCGTACGCGATCGCGAAGCGGCGGCCGGGAGGGACGCGGCGTTCCGCTCCGGTGCGGTGCCCCCGCCTCCTCCGTTGCCGCTCCTGCACGCTGGAGTGATCCGCCGCGCCACCGACGTGGAATCGGATCCTCTCGCCGGGTCGAAGGCCGTCCAGGGCGTGATTCGCGACGGTTCGGTCGAGGGTCGCACCGATGACGTGATGGGCCCGGGCTTCTCCTTGATGCTCGGTGAAGGCGCCGATCCCGCTGCGGTCCTGAGCTCCTATCAGTTCGAGCTCCTGGGACGGCTCGGTGTCCGAATCGTCGTCCTCGATCCGTCCATCCCCGATGGTGTGCACGATGTCGATGGAGCGCTCACCGCCTGGATGGCCGCCGTCGGGGTGGTGGCGGTCATCATTCGACCGGATCACTACGTGTTCGGGTCGGCTCGCACGCTCGACGTGCTGCCGGCGCTCGTCGACGAGCTCGGCGTTCTCATCGGTGTCGACCCGCTTCAGGTATAGGGCGACCCGGTCGCCGTGGGATGTCCGGCGAAGGTGGTGAGGATGCGCAGGGCTGCGCAGGCGGCGCCGTAGCCGTTGTCGATGTTGCACACCAGCACGCCCGGCGCGCAGCTCGACAGCGACGACCCGAGTGCGGTCTCGCCGTTGCGGGCCGCGCCGTAGCCGGTGGAGGTGGGGACGGCGATCACCACGCCGCCGACGAGGCCGCCGAGGACACTGACCATGGCGGCGTCCATCCCGGCGACGGCGACCACGATGCGGTGCCGGCGGATCTCGTCCAGACGCTCTGCCAGACGCCAGATGCCCGCCACGCCCACGTCGGTGATCTCGGTGACCGCCACACCGTGGTAGCCCAGGGTGCGCACGACCTCGCGCGACACCCGCAGGTCCGACGTGCCGCCGGTGACGACCGCGACCTCGGTGGCCGTGCCGGCCTCGTCGTCGGTGCCGTTCGCCGGTGCCGCAACGGTGCCGTACCAGCCGGTCCGCGACAGCGGGTCGTAGTCGAGGCGGTCCCGGTGATGATCGGGGAGAACAGCCACGGTCGACTCGGCCAGGCGGGTGAGCAGCATCGAGCCGCCGTTGGCCGCAATGAGATCGAGGATGGTGACGACGTGGGCGTCGTCCTTGCCCTCGCAGAACAGCGCCTCGGGCAGCCCGATGCGGTCGGTGCGTGCGAAGTCGAGCCGCACGACATCGTCGGCCCGGCGTGGATCGGGGCGATCGGGCTCGGCCTGGCCGGACTCGGCGGGGGTAACGGCTGGCTGGACGTCGGGTTCGTCGATCATGAGCTCACGGGGTCGGGGCCACGGGGGCGGGTTGGGTCAGATGGGGTGGTCGGGTCGGTTCGTCGTGCGGGATCGTCGTGCGGGTTCGTCAGGTGGCGACCGGGTGCACGAAGGCGCTGCCCATGCGGTAGGCGGCGAGCTCGACGGGGCGGCCGTGGATGCGGTCGCCGCCGATGTCGGTGACCAGCGCGACGATGCCGGCCTGCTCCGCATCGTCGAGGGCGGCCAGGTCGGCGGCATCGAGCTCGACCACCACGGCGTCGGCACGGATACGGCAGCGCACCGTGGCGAACCCGTGGCGTCGGCTCAGTTCGTTCTCGACGGCCTCGACGACGGCGAGCAGCCGGGGCTGGATGGCGATGCCGGTCTCGATCCGGCTGGACAGGCACGGCGACGCCGGCAGCTCGGCCACCTCGCCGAGGCCCAGTTCGGCGGCGAGGAGACGGATGGTGGCCTTGTCGATGCCGGCCTCGACGAAGGGGTGGCGGACGCCTGCGGTCTCGGCGGCGCGCAGGCCGGGCCGGTAGTCGCCGAGGTCGTCGGTGTTGGTGCCCGACACGATGGTGAGGGCCTCGTCGGGGAACCGCGCCCGGATGGCACCGTAGAGGTTGGTCTTGCAGTGCAAGCACCGGTCGACCGGGTTGGCGAGGTACTGCGGATCCTCGAACTCGCCGGCGTCGAGGGTGACGAGCCGCCAGCCGCCCGCTTCGGCCAGCTCCTGCACCCGGGCGGTGGCGAGGGTCGGCACCGCCGCCGATACCGCGTGGGCCATGGTGACCCGGTCGCCGAGGCGGCGATGGGCCGCAGCGGCCAGGGTCACCGAGTCGACCCCGCCGCTGAGCGCGACGACGATCGGTGCCGCAGCTTCGAGCACGGCGTCGAGACGCGCCGCGGCCTGTGCGGCCGTGTCGGCGGTCGGTGGGTCGATGGGGGAGGTCATGGCGTCTCCGATGGTGATACCGGGTCTGTCGCACTTGCGGACGCATCGGCGAGGGCTGCTGCGGCCGCCGCGAGTCGGGCGGCCTCGCGCTCGCGGTGCGATCGCAGCTCGTCGACGTCGGCGATCTCGGTCTTTGCGGTCACCGTCGCCGGTCCTGCGCCCGGACGCTGGGCCAGCTTGACCCGCCGGCCGTCGGCCTCGACCGAGGTGCGCGGCAGGATTTGGCGCTCGACGGTGGTGATCCGCACCCCCAGTGTGGTGGTCTCCGCGAAGCAACGGTCGACGACATCGGGTGCGTGGGCGGGATCGACGAGGACGCGCACCTGGGCGACCATCCGTCCCCGCTTGCCCGTGCCCGGGGTCTGGACCACGTCGAGGACGCCGGACTCGGCGCGCAGGTGGTCGAGGCCCACGGCGAGGTCCTCGGCGCCCTGGTCATCGATCTCGAACTCGATCACCGTGACCTCGTCGGTGGTCGGCGTGGGCGTCGGCGCGGCGGTCGACGCAGCCTCGCCGACGGCCAGCAGCTCGCGCACCCGGACGATGTTGGCGATGCCCTCGAAGCGCTTGGTCCCGAATCCCGAACCGGTGCGGCCCTGCACCATCGGTGTCGTGGGCGGAGCCGATGCGGCGCGCAGATGGCGCAGGATGGCGGCGCCGGTGGGCGTCACCCGTTCGCCCGGGCGGCCGTCGTCGAACACCACGAATCCCTCGAGGAGCAGCACCACCGCCGGCGCCGGGACCGGCAGCAGGCCGTGCGCGGAGGGGACCCGGCCCGAGCCGGTGGGGAGCGGCCCGACGGACCAGCTCGTGACGCCGCTGTGTTCGATCACAGTGGCCGCGGCCACGATGTCGACGATGGAGTCCCAGGCGCCGATCTCGTGGAACGACACGTCGGCCGGGTCGGTGCCGTGGATGGTGGCCTCGGCCACCGCGAGGATCTGGAAGATGTCGATGGCGCGGGCCAGCACGTCGGCGTCGGCGATCGAGGCCCGCAACCAGTTCAGGATGTCGCCGACATGGCGAGGGCCCTGCCCCTCGGCACCGTGGTCGTGGTCGTGGTCGTGGTCGTGGCCGTGCCCGTGGTCGTGGCCGTGCCCGTGGTCGTGATCGTGCCCGTGGTCGTGCCGATGAGGACCGGCGTGGTCGGGGTCGTCGTGGGAGCCGAGTTCGTGGGGCAGGGCCGGGACGTCGACGACGAAACGTGAGCCGGTGAGGATGCCGTCGGTGTGGTCGCGGCGTTCGGCGGCGACACCGACCGGCAGGTCGAGGGCGTCGAGCAGTGAGGTGACGGTCGGTTCGAGCTCGGGCAGCGCGTCGAGCAGCGCCGCGACGAACATGTCGCCGGCGATTCCGCCGACGGGGTCGAGATGGAGGTGCACGATCGTCTGTCGGTCGGCGGCAGGGGACCCGGCGGGGCGGGTGGTACCGCACTGTAGAGGGCGAGCCGGTTGGACGACCACGTCGCAGCTGGACCGTCACGGCCTGCCCCCGGGCCGGACCGGCGTGGTTGTGAGGACCGTTGCCTTGCGTGGCGTCGATAGGGTCACAGCCGATGGGGTGGGTCGACGTCCGCGAGCCGTTCGCCGCACCGCCGCGGTTCGTGGCTCCGGATCCGTCCGACACGTCGTCGGGCGAGGTCGAGTTCGACGGTGGCTGGGGCGAGCTCGCCGAGGTCGCTGTCGAGGCCGTCTCCATCGACGCCGAGCCCGGCGATCGGCTCGACATCACCGGCTCAACGCTGCGCGACGTGACGGTCGCCGGCGGCGAAGCCGAGATCGAAGCCTTCCGCAGCTCGTTCGACGCCTGCGACCTCAGCCGGGTCCGGTTCCCGAGCCTGCGTGCCACCCGCCTCGCCGACTGCAAGCTGGTGGGTGTCGATCTGTCGGGTGCCGAGATCGCCGACGTCGTGTTCGAGCGGTGCGTCCTGCGATTCGCCAACATGCGCATGACTCGCCTGCGCCGGGTGGCGTTCGTCGACTGCACCCTGCACGAGGTCGACGCCTACGACCTCGACGCCGAGGACGTCTCCTTCGCCGGCTGCGACCTCGACACCGTCAACATCGACCGGCTACGCGCCACCCGGGTCGATCTCCGCGGCGCCCGCCGGCTCGGCCTCGACCACCTCGGCAGCCTGAAGGGGTGCCTGGTCGGCGAGGAACAACTCCACGCGCTCACCTACCAGCTCGCATTCGCCGCCGGCCTGAGCGTCGAACGCGGCGCCGCCGACCGCTGACGACGGATCGAGCCGCCGCCCTGCCCATGGGTGGGCGGCAGATGCCTCGTCAGTCGATGAACAGATCGAGGTGGCCGCATGCGAGGCAGCGAAAGGCGGTCACAGCGTGGCGCTCCTTGCCGAGCACCCTCGCGCCGCCGAAGACACCCGTCTCGGCCGCGCCGTCGATCCATGACAGGACCCGCGACGCTGCGATGGACCCCCGTTCGCCCTTGTCCTCGAGGAACCCCCGTCGCAACGCTCCGTCACACCGAGAACACGTCCGTGCATCAGTCATCGGGCGAGAGTACCCAAAACGCACGAAACCGCTGCTCAGGCAGCGGTTTCGGCCAGCGCGCTCGGAGGGACTCGAACCCCCAACCTTCTGATCCGTAGGTGGATCCAAGCCTTTCACCGCTGTTCACCGTGGGTGCCCGCTGGTGACCGATACCCCCGCTGAGCTGGGCTTTTCGTCGATGGCCGCTGCCCGCTGCTCTCCGCTGCTGACCGCTGTTCCACCCTTTTCTCGGCGGGATCTTCTCAGGATCTTCTCACGGGGGGAGGGAGAACCTGCGTAGCGATCGGCCTGAGCACCGGCAGCCGACTCCCCGCCATCTTCGGGCTCGGCGGTCACTCTCAGCCGGCTTCGACGATCGTGCCGTAGCGCTGTTGGGCGGCTTGGGCCGAGGTGCCGAGCAGGTCGCCGATGCGTTGCCAGGAGATCCCCTTGGTGCGGGCGGCGGTCACCGCTTCGACGATCTGGCGCTCGCCACGAGCTCGGGCGAGGGCGGCGCGTTCGAGTAGGTACTCCTCGACGGGGCGCTCGTCGTCGGGGCCGGGCTCGTACTCCTCGAAGCGCTTCGCGAGCTCGTCGGCGTGGTCGAGGATCTCTTGGATGGACTTCGGCATCAGGTCTCCAGGAACTTCGGTCGGGCAGCCATGGCGTGAACGATGAACTCGACGCCCTCGGCATCGGTGACGCCGATCTCGAGGAGGCGAGCGGAGGTGTCGGGGCCGATGAGCATGGTCAGGTCGTCGAGGTCGAACACTCGGATCGGATGCCAGTAGGCGTGCAGCATGTCTCGGTCATCGGTGCCGTGCTTGCGTGCGCTGGCCAGGATCACCGGATCCACGACGATCAACTTACCTTGATGGCGGGGCCGGCACAGGTCGGCGTCGACGGCTCTGCCGCATCGGCGCCCCATCTGCGCACGCACGGTGGTCGAAGTGGCCTCGCGCGATCTCGCGTCGGAGGTTCGGAACGAACCTCCAGTTGTGTCTCCGGTTTTCCATCGGGGATCGAGCGCCTGCGGTGGCGTCGCTCTCGGTGGTCGAGCGCGCAGCATCGAGGGGTCGCGCGTCGAGCCTGCCGGTGCGGCTCCCGTTGGTGTCGAGCTGGCGCTGGGCGAGCTCGAGGTGCATGGGTGAGCGGTGGACGGTGGTGAAGCGCATCGGGGGTTCGCTTCGCGTTCGCGAGCGAACGAAGCTCCGCTTCGATCGCTGTCTGCCGAGTCGCCAGAGGGCGGGGGATGGGGTCAAGGGGCGCCGGGACGGCGCTCACGAAGTGACGACCGAAGGTGACGCACCTTGGCGGGCGCAGGAGCCGTCAGCGACGAGCACGCCCATCAGGAACGAGTCCCCGTCAGGGGTCATGCGTCGCCTGCAGGTCGCCCTTGACGACAGCGCCCGTCCATCGGCACGACGCGAGATGAGAGGCCGTGATGCAGGCATCTCGCGCGAGATCGGCTCATCAGGCGGTCGACCGGGCTGTCGCAGAGTTCGTCGACGTGTGCCGTCGGCGGCTTCGGCCCGGGGTCGGATGAGGTCGTCGACGGCTGAGGCGATCTGACCGTCGCGCTCCTTGAATGCGTGCTGGTACCGGCGCCCTGTCTGTCAGGGTGGGGTGAGGCAACGACTCGGTGACCCGGCCGAGCGCCCAGCGCTCTTCGCTCGCCGGTCGGGGCCGTTCCTCGGCATCAAGCCCATGGGTGGCAGGGCTCGCGGCCTGCGGCTTGATCTCTGTTGAGATAGGTCATGTAGGGCCGTGGGACGATGCGGCCTTCCGCGATGGCGTCAGCGAGTGCACGCACCCAGTCGATCAGGGACGGTCCGGGTGCGCCCGGAGGAACCCCCTGCTGAGAGACTGGTATCCAGCCGAGGTCGTCTTTTGGCGAAGCGAAGAGTCGTTGTCCGTTCTCGGCAGGGTGCACCGCTAGGTATGACCCGTCTAGCTCTATACCAAGGAGGCCGAACCTCCCATTGGTTAGCTCCGGGACGGGTACCTGCAGCCGTTCATACATGGAGAGCCGGTTCGCGAACCACTCCAGAAGTTCTTGGAGCGGAAAGAATTCGAGCGTGGGATTCAAGTGGTTCGCCCACCGCCGGGTCTCGGAGGGTTGACCCTCGGGGACTCGGCTTGGGTCGGCGCCGCCCCAGAATCGCCACCACTCCATGGCGTCGTCAGGGATGGCCCAGGTGATGGCGGGGATGATTTGGTTGTGGAGCCCAATGATCTCGTCGTTGGTGAGCCCGGGTAGGAGGGCATGGCTGATGGGAGCGTCGACGTCTATCAGAGCGGTTCGGAGTCGTGCGAGTTCGTCGGTCAGTGTCATGGATCAGTTGTTGCAGTAGTGGAAGGTGGTCGGTGTATCACGAGGAAGCTCTTTCAAGCCCCATGGGTAGTCGGCGTAACGCTCGACGCTTCGATCCTTGTTGATGTAGTCCATGTATGGCCTCGGTGCAACGCGTCCCTCTGTGATCGCTTCGGCGAGTGCCCGGACCCATTCGGTGAGAGTTGGACTCGGCGAGCCCGGCGGTCTACCTTGCTCCGCCAATGGAAGCCAGCCCAAGTCGTCCTTCACGGAGATCAAGACGCGCTGGTCGGCCTCGTCCGGATGCACTGCCAGGAAGGACCCATCGGACTCGATCCCGAGAAGGCCGAAAGTTCCACTCCTCAGATCTGGTACGGGAACATCAAGCCCCTCATACATGTCGAGGCGATATGCGAATCGCTCGAGCAGTCGACGGAGTGGGAATGAATCGAGCGTCGGGGAAAGCTGCGTGCACCACTTTCGGGTCTCGGAGGGCAGATCCTCGGGGACGCGGCTCGGTTCGGCGCCGCCCCAGAATCGCCACCACTCCAGGGCGTCGTCGGGGATGGCCCAGGTGATGGCAGGGATGACCTCGTTGTGTAGCCCAATGATCTCGTCGTCGGTGAGCCCGGGTAGGAGGGCATGGCTGATGGGCGCGTCGACGTCTATCAGAGCGGTCCGTAGATGTATCAGTTCATCGGTGAGTGTCATGGATCAGTTATTGCACTAGTGGAAAGTCGCCGGGACTGAGGCTGCGAAGGCCCCCACTTCTCGCATCGTGATCGGTATCACGAGGAAGCTCTTCGTTGCTCTATTCGTTGACAAGCCCACAGGCGACGTAGAAGGCGCTCAGTTTGCCTCCCTCGCAGCAGTTCTCGTCCGCTCCGAGGACCCAGCGGAGAGCTGGCTGCCAGGTCGCCGATGGCCGGCTCGCCACCGTTTGATCATGGATCGGGCGGGGAACTCGACGGCGCCTGAAGTGGCCGTAGTGGACCTCGACGGCGGAAGGGGCTTCGAGGGCCCGGATGTAGTCGTCCTGACGCTGCGAGAGGCCGAGATCGTCGGGACGATCCTGTACTCGGGCCGTGAAGTACTTCACAGCGTCGATCTGGTGTCCGCGCAACAGCGCCTCGGCCAGCGCTCGGTAGTCGAGCCACTTGAGCGACGTGCCCTTCACCGCGCCGCAGTAGAAGTTGAACCCGTCGACGTAGACGATGGTTCGGGGTTGCGACTTCTGGGTCACCTTCACGCCTCGCCGAAGAGGGCTTCGCCGATCTGGGCGGCGGCTTCGCGTTGCATGGTCGGGGTGACGTGGCTGTAGAGGTTGGAGAACAGGGTGGGGTCGGCGTGGCCGAGTCGTTCGGCGGCGACCTTGGGTGGCACGCCGCTCGCGAGCATGAGGGTCGCGCTGGTGTGGCGGAGGCCGTGGGCGGTGAGGCGGGGGAGGTCGAGTTCGCCGCTGATCCGCCCGAGCAGCTTCGACAGGTACTGCGGGTGGTAGGCGCCGCCGGTGGGTTTCGTGAACACGAAGTCGGTGTGCTCGTAGGTCGCCGCAGCGAGCTGCTCCTCGGCTTGCTGCCGCCGCTGGTGGCGCAGGACAGCGGCCAGGTGGGTGTCGAGGTCGATGGTGCGGACGGCGTCGGTGCTCTTGCCCGATGAGGGCTGCACCTCGTAGCCGAGCACGGTGGCGAACTCGTTGATCCGGGCGAGGCCCCGGTCGAGGTCGACGTTGGGCCACCGCAGGAAGACGAGCTCGCCGATCCGGAGGCCGGAGCCGAGCAGGAACGCCCACACGGGGTAGAGCCGATCGCCTTCGTGGAGTGCGAGGAAGTGGCGGGCCTGCTCGGGTGACCAGTGCTTGGGGATCTTCTTGCGGGCCTTGGGGCGAGGCACGGCGACCAGCGGGTTGGCCGGCAGGAGGCCCATGGCCACGGCGTCCTTGAAGGCGCCGTTCAGCGGTGCCCGGGCCAGGCGGATCGTGTTGGGTGACAGGCCGGTCGCCTTCTTCTTGCCGCCACCGGTCGCGAGACGGATCTGCCAACTGGCAATCGTCTCGGCATCGATCTCGCGGACCAGCTTCGAACCGATCCAGGGGGTGATGTAGTCGTCGAGGTAGTGGCGGTAGTCGAACAGGCTCTTCGGGCCGAGGCGCCCGGTGGCCTCGCAGTCGTCGAGGTACCGGGTCACGAGTTCGGTGACCGTCAGTCCCGAGACGACCGATGGCGGCGCCGCTTCCTGCTCGTCGAGGAACGCCTCTCGGGCTCGTCCCGCTTCTGCGGCGGTCGTGAAGCCACGACGGGTCACCTGCTTCCACTTGCCCGTCAGCGGGTCCTTGTGGCTCGCCGCCTTGAAGTACCAGCCGCCCTTGGCATCGCGGTACACCCCTCGCACCTTCGGCATCGTCCGCCCCCGAGAAGATTCGATCTTCTCAAAATCTTCTCACGGGGAGGTGAAAAACAGAAGAGCCGCCCCGGAAGGCGGCTCTGACCTGCATGAATGCTGCGCGCTCGGAGGGACTCGAACCCCCAACCTTCTGATCCGTAGTCAGATGCTCTATCCAATTGAG
This sequence comes from Acidimicrobiales bacterium, assembly GCA_046290435.1. Classification (GTDB taxonomy): domain Bacteria; phylum Actinomycetota; class Acidimicrobiia; order Acidimicrobiales; family UBA8592; genus CAVQUE01. Next base: position 144,894 of record JBKAGO010000067.1, on the reverse strand, counting down.
CTACGAGCGCTGGGTCCCGAGGGACGGACGCCGAGTCTAGCGCCACGCTGTCGAGGTGCGACCGGAAGAGTTTCGATCGTCCGATTCGGCACCAGATGCGCCCTGTGCGCGGGCAGCGGCCCGATGGCCCTCGGTGCCGCCCGGCCGGGTCGCGGAGAAGGTGAGGCGAGTGACCCAGTCGTCCTCCATTTCCGACGTTCGCTGCCGATGGACGAGGTGTTCTGTGACCGAGGGAGTGGGCATGGCGAACGCGATGGTGGATCCGGCAGTTGGCGAAGGAGAGGGGGCCGCGCTCGGCGCGCCGCCCGTCTCGCCGGAGCTGGACGAGCTCGATCGGATCCTGCGCGATGAACTGATCTCGATGGTGTACCAGCCCATCGTGTCCCTGCTCGACGATTCGGTCGTCGGCTACGAGGCCCTGGCCCGGGGTCCGGTGCAGTCGGCGTTGAGCGAACCCGCTGCGATGTTCGGCACTGCAGCCAAGCACGGGCGCCTCAAGGAGCTCGACATCGCCTGTCAGACGCAGGCGATCGTCCAGGCGCGTGAGGTGCTGACCACCAGCGGCCACGCACTGTTCGTGAACGTCGAGCCCGAACTGGCCCTCGACGCCGCGTTCGGTCGCGACGCTGCCGCACAGGCCAGCCTCGAGAACCTCCTGCACGGCGTCAACCAGGCCTGCCCCGTGGTCCTCGAGCTCAGCGACATGTATCGCTACGAGTCACCGGCCGAGATGATCCATCTCGTGACCTGGGCCCGATCGATGGGGTTCCGGATCGCCATCGACGATGTGGGCATCGAGGCCCCGTCGCTGTCGCTGCTGCCGTTGCTCGAGCCCGACGTCGTCAAGCTGAGCCGCTCGTTGCTGCTGTCGGGACCGTCGGCCGATCTCGGTCGGGTCGCGAGCGTCGTCCGCGCGCAGGCCGAACGCACCGGTGCCGCTGTCGTGTCGACCGGTATCGAGAGCATCCGAGATCGCGAGTTCGCGTTGGCGCTCGGTGCCACCCACGCCCAGGGGTACGCCATCGGCCTGCCGACCGAGCTGACCGCAGCACCGCTGCGCATCCGCAGCCTCGAACCGGTGCGGGCCAGCTATCCCGAGCGGGCGATGTCGCCCTTCCAGCTCGTCGCCGATCGAGGCGAGGTCCGGACCGGGCCCCGCCGGGTCATCCACGCACTCTCCCAGGACCTCGAGCGCGAGGCCGTCCGCCAGGGAGAAGCCTGCGTGCTCGCGACCTTCGACCGGGGTTCGACATTCGGTGGTGCCACCCGACGTCGGTTCGAGGCACTGGCCCGGAGCTGTCGGTTCGTCTGTGCGGTCGGGCCGCGTGTCCCCGAGGTACCGGGTGTGGGGGTATTCGGTGGGGAGGTCGAACCCGGCGATGCCATCGGGTCCGAGTGGGGTCTGGTGGTGCTGGCACCGCACTTCTCGGCGGCGCTGCTCGGACGACCCGTCGACGAGGTCGACGGCGAACGGCACTACAAGTTCGCCCTCAGCTACGACCGTGACATCGCGACCCGGGCCGCCCGTTTGATCCTGGCCAAACTCGACGTCGACTTCATCTGACCCGAGGGTCGATGCGCCGGCGGTGATCGGAACCGGATCCGAGCCGCCGCCGAGGGTCTGGCAGACTCCCCCGGTGGACTTCTCCGACGAGCTACGCGAGACCATGCGCGCCAACCTGGCCGCGCACGATCGCCGCACGCACGATCTCGACGGTCGTCGTCACGCTGCGGTGGCGATCGTGGTCGTCGACTCGGTTGCGGGTTCGGACCGCACCGACCCGGTCGAACCCCGAGATGGCGTCCTCGACTTCGTCCCCGGTGACACCACCGACCTCGACGGGCGCATGCAGGGTGTCGCGGGAGGCGCAGCGTTCCTGTTGTGCCGGCGTGCCGCCCGCATGAACAGCCACGCTCGCCAGTGGGCGCTACCGGGCGGACGCGTCGATCCCGGCGAGGGCCCGGTCGAGGCCGCGCTGCGCGAGCTCGACGAGGAGGTCGGCGTCCGTCTCGACGAGACCGCCGTGCTCGGACTGCTCGACGACTATCCGACGCGGTCGGGCTACGTGATGACACCGGTGGTGGTGTGGGGCGGCAGCGATCCCGATCTGCGCCCGGCGCCGTCGGAGGTGCTGGCGGTGTACCGCGTCGGCCTGCACGAGCTGTGTCGGGACGATTCGCCGCGTTTCGTGTCGATCCCGGAGAGCGACCGCCCCGTGGTGCAGGTGCCGTTGGGCAGCGACCTCATCCATGCCCCGACCGGAGCAGTGCTCGTGCAGTTCCGGTGGGTGGCGGTGGAGGGTCGGCCCGGCGCACGGGTCGACGAGTTCGAACAACCCGTCTTCGCCTGGCGCTGACGCAGCCCCGGGACGAAGTGGGCCCCGGGCTCTGGTCCCTGGGCGTGTGGGATGCGGGGGTCGATGTTCCCGAGGGCGGTCGGTCACCCAGGGGACAGAAATTGGCGGAAGGTGGGGGATTCGAACCCCCGGAGACACGAAGTGCCTCAACGGCTTTCGAGGCCGCCCCATTCGTCCGCTCTGGCAACCTTCCGTCTGCGAGGCTATCGGTAAGGGCTCCTCGGCGGCACCTCTTGTGTTCCGGCGCCGAAACTGGTCGTCAGGGCGACGGTTTTCGGCGCCGGTCCGATCGGCCAGTGGTTCTGGCGCCGAAACTGGTTGCCATGGCGACGTTTTTCGGCGCCGGAACGATGGCCGGGTCCCCGCGGCGCCTTCATCGGGGGGCGGTGTCGGCTCGGGCGGCGGCGTGCGACGATGGGCCGATGCAGCGACGAGGTATGGCAGTCATCACCGGGGGCGGCTCGGGCATCGGCCGGGCCGCCGCCATCGCGCTCGCCCGCGACGGCTGGGACGTCGTGGTCGCCGGCCGCCGTTCCGACGCACTGGCCCAGACCGTCGACCTCGTCGAGGCCACCGTCGACCTCATCGACGCGACCGAACCCTCCGCCAGCCCCGGCGGTGTTGCCCGGTCCGCCGAACTCGGCGACGCCGACGGGGCCATCGACGGTGCTCGCTCGACCGGCCGGAACACCGCAGCGGCGGTCGTCTGCGATGTCACCGACGAAGCCTCGGTCGACGCGCTCTTCGCCGCCACGGTCGAACGGCACGGCCGGGTCGACCTGTTGTTCAACAACGCCGGGTCCGGCGCCCCACCGGTGCCCTTCGACGAGCTCACCCTCGCCCAGTGGCGTCATGTGGTCGACGTCAACCTCACCGGATCGTTCCTCTGCGCCCGGGCGGCGTTCGGGCAGATGAAACGCCAGGATCCGCCCGGCGGGCGCATCGTCAACAACGGATCGATCTCTGCGCACGTGCCCCGCCCCCACTCGGCGCCCTACACCGCCACCAAGCACGCCATCACCGGGTTGACCCGGTCGCTGGCGCTCGATGGCCGCGCCCACGGCATCACCTGCGGCCAGATCGACATCGGCAACGCTGCGACACCGATGACGGCACCGATGGCCATCGGCATGCCCCAGGCAGACGGGTCGACGCGCCCCGAACCGACGATGGACGTCGACGACGTCGCCCGTGCCGTCGTCTACATGGCCGGCCTGCCGCCCGACGCCAACGTGTTGACCATGACCGTCATGGCCGCGGCCATGCCCTACGTGGGGAGAGGCTGATGACCGACCCGGCGCCCGACAGCGCACCGCCGGACGAGCCTCCGCCGGTCGATCCCGATCCGGTCGAGGACCACACCGACCGCGCCGCGCCCGTGCGATCGACAGCGGACACATCCGTCGAGGAGGCGCCGTCGGGCGATCCCGTCGTCACGTTGACGGCCTGGAACGGGCCCTGGGACGACGACGATCCCGACGCCAACTTCAAGGCCGACATCGCGCTCTACTGCCGCACCGACCCGCTGTCGACCATCACCAACCTCGGCCGGGCCATCGACGTCCCGACCGGCGCGCTGGTGCGGTACGTGCTGGCCAAGTGGGCGAGTGAGGGCAGCGGTGGCCTGCTCGAGATCGGACCCCGCATGGCTCGGCGGCTCAACGAGCCCTTCCTGCGGGCGGAGGAGGCCGGCACCGACGAGGCCCGCCTGGCCGCCTACGACGAGGTCCGCCAACTGGTCTCGTGGCTCAACCTGCCCCTCGACCAGCCCGACGTCTATCCCGAGTGAGGGCGCGCGGCCGGCAGAGTGCTGAAGAGCCGCTGTGCCGAGATCCGTCCATCGAGTCTCGAGCAGCTTGCGACGGCTCTGCGGCTGTCGCTCAGGGGGTGTCGAGGATCCGGACGGTGCCGGCGCGGGGATCGACCTCGACCACCATGGCGTCCTGCAGTCTCTCGAAGCCGTCGCCGACCCCGATGACGGCCGGCAGGCCGAGCTCGCGTGACAGCACCGCGGCATGCGACATCGGGCCGCCCTCGCCGGTGACCAGGCCGCCGACCAGGGTGAGCACCATGTTGTAGGCGGGTGTCGTGGTGCGGGTGACCAGGATGTCGCCGGGCGCCAGGCGGTCGAATGCCGCGTCGGCGGTCTCGGCCGCGCACACCCGCCCCACGATGGGCTCGTCGCCGATGCCGGTGCCGGTGAGCACGCTCGCTGCACCGGCCGCCTCGGCCGGCTCGGTGGGCTCGGTGACCATGCCGAGCTCGCCCATCACCGAGTCGAGGATCCGCATCAGTTCGGCCAGCGGCGCCGGCAGGACGTCGAAGGACGGCCGGTTCTCGACCGGTCCGAGCGTGCGCGGCGGCGTGAGCTGCTTCTCGGCGCGGCGCGTCTCGGCCCGGGTGGCCAGCTCGATCGCCGAGGGTCCGTGGCCTGACCGCACGAACGCGTCGAGCTCGTCGAGGCGGAGCTCGAGGATCTGTTCGGCGACGTCTATGCGGCCCCTGCGTGCGTGACGACGCCCCGACGCCAACAGCGCCAGCCGCAGCAGCCCCGACGGCCACTCGACGGTGATGGGGCCGTTGTCGTCGCGCAGGTCCATCGCCGAACGGGCGTCGTCGAGGAGCTGGTCGAAGTGGTCCCGGTCGGCGGCCGGGACCCTGGCGCGCAGGTCGGCGGCGACGCGTTCGTGGCGGCGCCGGTGCGCCTCGCTGCGGTCGGGTTCGGCGTGGCGGATGGTGGAGAGCACCAGGTCGGGCAGCTCGGCGAGGGTGGGGCTGTCGAGGTCGTAGCCGCTGCACAGCACCGCGCCGTGGCGGGCCAGATACCCATCGAGCATGGTGGCGAGCTCTGGTCCGCTGGCACGGATCTCGTCGAGATCCGCAGGGTCGACGCCGGCGGCATCGAGGGCCTCGCGCATGGCCCGGAGGCGTCTGGTCGGCTCGGTCGTCGACGGCGACGCGCCGACCAGCGCGGCCAACACCTCGGCGGCTGCGATGCCCCAGTCGCCACACGACGAGACCAGCAGCCCGATGGGCCCGAGGTCGTGGCCGTGGAGCCGGAAGTGCTCGCGGTAGGTGTCGTGCAGGTAGGCGACGAGGTCACGCACGTGATCGGCGAGCGTGTCGTCGTCGACTTCGTCGACGTCGACCGACGCGAACGCGGTGTTGCGGGCCACCAGGCGGGGCCGGATCTCGGTTCGCCATTCGTCGATGGCGTCGACCCACGCCCGGCCCGCGAGAGTGGCGCGTGCGGCCCTGGCGCGGGCCCGGAAGGCTGGGTGGACACGCGTGACGGCCCGGAGCACGACGGCCGGCGGAGGCGACGACGGGGCACGACCGCCCCCCACCAGGGGCACGACGCGGGTGTAGGGGTAGCCGTTGACGAAGACCATCCGCAACGTACGCGCCGGGAGGCCGAACTCCGCGAACTGGCGGCGGTAGGCGCTGTCGACGGCTTCGCTGACGAGCTCACGCATCATCAGCGTCGTCCCGCCGGGGAAGTGCGTCCGGTCGAGAACCCACTGGCCGGGTCCGGGCGGCTCGAAGGTCGGTGTGGCGGGCTCGCTCACGTCGGCGACCCGGGTCGGTCGACATTCGAGCCACCGATGAAGGCCTCGGTGAAACCCAGGCGGGCAGTGGAGAACGACACGGCTGCGTCGAGGACCGGGACCGACAGCGCGATGCGGTAACTACCGATGATCATCAGGTCTCGGAGCATTGCAGGCTGTCGGCGCCGCGTCGACCGTATCCGCCGGAGTTCGGCTCCTCGGGCGCGATTGCTCCGGTGCCCGAGGTGGGTCAAGCTCCGCAGATGACCACCACGAGCACCGCGAACGGCGACGAGACCACTACCACACGCCGAGGCGTGGCCGGCGAGCGCGGCGTCGTCGCCGTGGCGAGCGACGTCGCGGCGTTGCGGGCGGTGGGCGAGGCCGTCGTCGCCGACGGGTCGGCAGTGCGCGCTGCGCTGCACACGCCGCTCGATGCCTCGGCTGGTTCGCCGCCTGCCGTCCTGCGCTGTGTCGGCGACACGCGCCGTCTCGTCGACGCCTGCAGCGCCGTCGCCGATCTCGGTCTGGCCACGATCGCCAGCCGCCACCTGCGTCGCCACCGTCGTATCTGGGACCTGGGAGAACCCACGCCCGGGCTCGGCACGGTGTTCTTCTGCCACAAGCGCCCGGATCTCACGGTCGAGGAGTTCCACCGGCGCTGGACCACCAGCCACGGGCCGCTCGCGCTGGCCCACCACATGGGCATGTGGGATTACGACCAGGTGTCGATCCTCGAGGTCCATCATGGCGAGTTCCTCGCGCCGGTGGCCGGTATCGCCGTGGTGCAGTGGCCGTCGCGTGCCGATCTGGCGGACCGGTTCTTCGACGGCGACGATGGTGCCGCTGCGATCCGGGCCGATGCGCAGTCCTTCACCGACCTCGATGCCACCGTCAGTCACCTCATGACCGAGACGCTGTTGGGCGAACCCGATCCCGTCACAGCGGCGGGTCCGTGCTGGCTCACCGATCACCGCAGCGTGAGCTTCGACCGATCGGTGGCCGACGTGTGGGCGGTCGTGGGCGACTTCGGCGCCATCCTCGACTGGTGGCCCGGCGGCCTCGTCGACTGTGTGGCCACTGGCCAGGGCGTCGGGGCGGTGCGCCGTTTGATGCGCAACGACGGCGGTGCCGTCGTCGAGGTGCTCCGTCACCATCGCGACGACGAGGCGATGCTGGAGCTCGAGCTATCGGAGGGCCTGCCCGGCGGGATCGTGCGGTACCGGTGCCGCTACGAGGTGCGCGCCGACAACGACGGGTGTCGCCTCGACTGGCAGCCGACCGCGCTGGTCGACCTGGGCGGGGCGCCGGTGTTCGGCGCCATGGTCGACCGTGGCTGGGACTCGGTGCGATCGGGCCTGCTGGCGGCGTCCGAGCGCTGACGTCGAGCGCCGGCCTGCGAGCGGTCATCGGGACTGGCGCCGAGAATCGTCGCCTGAGTGACGCGTTTCGGCGCCAGAACTCTGGCCGTGCACCTGTCTCAGGGGCGGCGAGACGCGAAGAACGTGGTCAGCAACTCGGCGCACTCGGCGGCCCGCACGCGGGGCCGGACCTCGATCTCGTGGTTGAGGCGGGGGTCGGCACCCAGGTTGTAGAGGCTGCCCATGGCGCCGGCCTTCATGTCGTCGGCGCCGAAGACGACCCGTTCCACACGGGCCATCAGCGCGGCGCCCGCGCACATCGGGCACGGCTCGAGCGTCGACACCAGCGTGGCGCCGTCGAGGCGTGACGACCCGACTGCGGCGGCTGCGTCGCGCAGCGCCAGCAGTTCGGCGTGGGCGGTGGGGTCGCCGAGGCGCTCGCGTTCGTTGTGGCGCCGGGCCACGACGGTGCCGTCGACCACCACGACGGCGCCGATGGGCACGTCGTCGTGGTCGAGGGCCGCCCGGGCCTCGTCGAGAGCCAGCTGCATGAGGTCGTCGTCGGTCACGTCGGGCAGGCTACGCCCTCACCCCCGTGCAGGTGCCGGGTCGACTGCAGACGTAAATCATTCAGATTTGAACTATCATTGTCGGGGTAGGCGCTCTCGAGGGGTCAGAGGCCCGTCGACCGCAGCCCGTCCACCAGGAGAACAGCCAATGGTTCGCCACGGCGAAGACACCGACCGCACCGCCGAGTGGGACGCCATCCGCGCCCGCCATCTCAAAGCGCCCGAGGCGCGCCCCGCCACCACCGCCCGCGGCGTCCACCACCTGGCGCTGCTGTCCACCGATGTCGAGGCGACCATCGGCTTCTACCAGGACCTGTTGGGCTTCCCGCTCACCGAGGTGTTCGAGAACCGGGACTACCAGGGCTCGACACACTTCTTCTTCGACATCGGCAACGGCAACGCCCTGGCGTTCTTCGACTTCCCCGGTCTGGAGCTCGATCCCTACAGGGAGGTGCTCGGCGGGTTGCACCACTGCGCCATATCGGTGGCCGGGCCGGCCTGGCTGGAGATCAAGGAGCGACTCGACGCAGCCGGTGTCGAGTACAGCCACGTCGACGGATCGTCGCTGTACCTGTCGGGACCCGACGGCGAGAGGATCGAGCTGATCAGCGACCCGCTGGGCGAGATGTACGGCTCGTCGGTCCTCTGAAGCGACACCCCTTCGTTGCCGCCCGGGAGGTCGATGCACGACACCGTGGCGTCGACGATCTCGGGTGAGTCGACCGCGTGGTCGGAGGTGGCGACGATGGCGCAGATGCCGGTGGCGTCCGCGGGTCGCTGCCCTTCGAGGCGGCCCTCGGGGTCGTCGAAGCGCTTGTCGCCGTTGCCGTCGAGGGCCCAGACCACCCAGTCGTTGCGGGGTGAGGACGTCGAACCGACCGACTCGGGCGGGTAGGTGTCCCAGAAGAAGTGGATGTGGAACTCGCCCGCGGCGAAGCTCGGCTCGTAGTTGAAGGTGTCGTAGAAGATCTCGAAGGTCGATCCGTTGGGCTGGATCTCGGTGAGCTCGACCCGACGGGCATCGGGCGGGAACGGCAGCGGTGTGGGGGTCGGGATGGCCGTGGGCTCTTCGGTGGGCTCGGGTGTCGGCTCGACGGTGGGTTCTTCGGCCACGGTGGGCTCCGGTGTCGGGTCGACCTCGGCGGCTGCGTCGTCGCCCTCCTCGGCCCCCGCGCCGTCGCCGGTGGTGTCGGATCCGTCGTCGGTCGTCTCGTCGGTGTCGGTTCCGGCCTCGGCGTCGGTCGCCTCGCCGTCCTCTGTGGCAGCCACAGCGGTGGTGTCGTCGTCTCCGCCGCCGAGGGCGAAGACGGCGATCGCAGCGATGACCGCCACAACGGCGATGGCGGCGCCGACCAGGATGCCCTTGTTGGGGCCCGCGCCACCCGAGGAGGCCGCCGTGGGCTCCAGCGGCGACGGGGTGTGCGGCGGCGTTCCCGGGGCCGACGCCGCAGTGGCCGGTGCGGGCGCAGCGACCGCCGGCGTCGGCTCGGTGGGGGGGACCGGGTCGGGGGCGACGGGCGCCGCCGCAGCGGGTGCGGTTGCGGGTGCCACCGGCGGCGGTGGCGTGGGCGCAACAGGCGCCGGGGGTGGGGTGGCCTGTGTGGCGGCGGCAGCTCCAGCAGCAGCGGCTGCGGCCGCCGCTCCGGCGGCGTCTGCATCCGGGCCGGCCGATCCTGCCGATGACCGGGCGTGATTCGCGCCATAGAGGGCGGCGCCCAGCGCGATCGCATGCTTGGGATGGGCGTCGACCACGACCGGGCGGCCGAGCTCGCCGGCGACCAACTCGCCGACGACCGGCACCCGGGAGCTGCCGCCGACGAGTAGTACGGCGTCGACCTGGTCCATCTCGAGCGCCGCGCCGCGCACGGCCCGCTTCATGGCGCCGATGGTGTCGGCGAGGCTGGGTCGGATCATCGCCTCGAATTCGCTGCGGGTCAGGCGGATCTCGGTCGACACGTTGGGCAACAGCACCGGGATGGCGACGTCGCTGTCGGAGGAGAGGGCCTCTTTTGCTTCGACGCATTCGTCGCGCAGGCGCCACAGGGCCGAGACGGTCTGGGGATCGGTGGCGTCGACGGCGATGCCGGCCGCCTCGAGCGCGCGCTGGACGTGGCGGAACACCGCTTCGTCGAAGTCGATACCCCCGAGGCGCTCGATGCCTTCGGGGGTACCCAGGGGCTCGAAACCGTCGGCGGTCTTGCGGAGGATCGCCGCGTCGAACGTGCCGCCGCCGAGGTCGTAGACGGCGATGACCCGACCGGTGTCGACCCGGGCCTGGGAGGCGTAGTGCAGGACGGCGGCCTCGGGCTCGGTGATCAGCGTTGCCGAGGAGATGTCGGCCAGGCGGATCGCCTGCTGCAGGAGATCCTTCTTGTAGTTGCCCCAGTTGGCGGGATGGGTGACCGTGACGCTCTGGGGAGCGCCGCCTTCGCGGGTGGTGACCTCGTCGACGACCCATCCCAGGAGGCGGGCCATCAGGGCCTCTGCCGAATAGGGCGTGCTTCCGAGGATGATCGGCGTCGTGTCACCGATGCGGCGCTTGAACTCGCGCGCCACCCGGTGTCCCTCGGTGATGCCGCGCCGCTGCGCCGCCTCGCCGACCAGGATCGTCTCGTCCTCCTTCAAGAAGACGATGGACGGAATGGCGGCGCTGCGGGTCCCGAGATGAACGATGCCGATGTCGCCGTCTCGGGCGATGGCGGCAGCGGTGTAGGTCGTGCCGAGATCGACCCCGAGCTGATACGTCATCTTTGAACTCCTCGACAAGTGGTCTTCGTGCTTCGAAACTAGGACATGGTCTCGTCGGGCGAAACCGTCCGACGATGCTGTATCAGCTGCCGCTGTAACCGGACGCCCGGCCAGGCGTCGGGTTACAGCAACGCCGACGGCGGCGAGTGCCGCCCGCACCCGGAAGAGGTAGGACGATGGCCATCGATGTGCTCGACATGATCCGATCCCTGTTCGCAGACGAGGAGACTCGCGCCGCAATGATCGCCGATCCGGAGGCGACCATGCGAGAACAGGGCGTCGAGCCGCCCTCCGAGGCCGAATGGCAAGACGCGATGGAGCAGCTGCGGGCGGAGTACGGCGTGGAGTACGAATCGCTGATCGCACAGCTCGAAGAGCGCATGGAAGGCCAGTGGGAGCAGCTTCGCGAGGAGCTCGAGATGGGAGAGCCCCCGGCCTACATCGGCGACCTGATGGTGATGGGCGACGGCGACGCAGGCTTCTCGGTCATGCTCGGCAGCGTCAGCGCCCCGGTGATGCCCGAACCCGAGACCGGAGGGTGGGAGTTCCACCACCCCGGCGGCAAGGACGTCGGCTATGTGCCCGAGACGGGCGAGTACTACGTGCGTGACCCCGAGGGTCGGATGGAGATGCAGGAGGCGCCGCCGGCGATCGACCCCTACGAGGGTGGCCATCACGAACCGCCGCCGGCCTACGGGGAACACCCGGTGAGCGGCAACGCTCACGATGGCTACACGGTCGTCATCGACGGCGAAGCGCACCAGCTCCGCTACGACGCCGAGCGGGGGTGGGAGTACCGCAGCCCCGACGCCGGCTGGGTCGGACACGGCGAGGGGGGCTACTACCACCACGGCGCCGACGGCACGCGGTGGGTCGAGGACTACGAGGACGCGCACCGCCCGCCGGAGCCGGGGTATGGCAAGCCCGAGGATGGGTACAAGGAGCCCGAGCCTGAGTACGGCAAGCCCGAGGAGGGCTACAAGGAGCCGGAGTATGGCAAGCCCGAGGAGGGCTACAAGGAGCCGGAGCCGGAGTATGGCAAGCCCGAGGATGGCTACAAGGAGCCCGAGCCGGAGTACGGCAAGCCCGAGGATGGCTACAAGGAGCCCGAGCCGGAGTACGGCAAGCCCGAGGATGGCTCAGGAGCCGCAGCCGGAGTACGGCAACCGAGGATGGCGACAAGGAGCCCGAGCCGGGTCCGGCAGCCGAGACTACAAGGCCAGAGTCAAGGAGCCGCACTGGCAAGCCAGGATGGGTACAGAACCCGAGCCCGAGTACGGCAAGCCGAGGACGCTACAAGGAGCCCGAGCCAACGGCAAGCCGGAAGACGGGTAAGGAGCCGCGGGCTGGCAAGCCGAGGATGGGACAAGGAGCCCGAGCCCGAGCCGGCAAGCCCGAGACGGCAAGGAGCCCAGCCCGAGTACGGCAAGCCGGAAGACGGGTACAAGGAGCCGGAGCCCGAGTACAAGGAGCCGGAGTACGGCAAGCCCGAGGACGGCAAGCCCGAGGACGGCTACAAGGAGCCCGAGCCCGAGTACGGCAAGCCCGAGGACGGCTACAAGGAGCCCGAGCCCGAGTACGGCAAGCCCGAGGACGGCTACAAGGAGCCGGAGCCGGAGTACGGCAAGCCGGAAGACGGGTACAAGGAGCCGGAGTACGCCAAGCCCGAAGACGGCTACGAGGAGCCGGAGTACGGCAAGGTCGAAGAGGTCGAGTACGAGGCGAAGCCGGCCGAGGAGTACGCGCCGGCTGTCGAGGAGTACGTCGAACCGGTCGAGGAGTATGCGGCCGCCGACGACTACCAGGCGGTGACCGAGATGCCGGTCGCCGATTATGTCGAGCCCGAGCCCGCAGCGCCCGCCTACGAGGACCTCCCGCCCGAGCCGGTCGAGATGGCGCCTGCCGATGACATGGCCGATGGCATGATGGACGGTGCGTGAATCCGCCTGATCCTGCTTCGGAACCTGTTGCCGAACTCGTCGACCGCACGCGGCGCCTGAGCGCCCATCTGGGGCGTGAAGACCTCGCAGCCCGCATGGCTGCGACGACGTCGCGGCTCGCCCAGCCGGGCGTGCGGATCCTGGTCGTCGGCGAGTTCAAGCAGGGCAAGAGCACGCTCGTCAACGAGTTGCTCGGCCACGATGTGTGCCCGGTCGACGACGACGTCGCCACGGCGGTGCCGACGGTCGTGTCCCACGCCCGGGACCGCACGGCGGTGGCATACCGGCGCGGCGACGATGGCATCGAGCTGGTCGGCGAGACCATCGACCCGGTCGACATCGCGCTCTTCGTGTCCGAGGCGGGCAATCCTGCGAACGCCAAGAGCCTCGTCCACGTGGAGCTCGGGTGTCCGGCACCGATCCTCGCCGGTGGCGTCGTCTTGGTGGACACGCCTGGCGTCGGTGGTCTCGAATCCGCCCACGGGGCCGTCACCATCGCGGCCATGACCGACGCCGACGCCGTCGTGTTCGTCACCGATGCCAGCCAGGAGATGACGGCACCGGAGCTGGCGTTCCTGCGTCATGCCCACGAGCTGTGCCCCACGGTGCTGCACGTGTTGAGCAAGATCGATCTGTACCCGGAGTGGCGCCGGATCCTCGAGATCTCGACCGGTCATCTCCAGCGTGCGGGGCTCGACGGAGCGCTGGTCGAGATCTCGTCGAGCATCCATCACATCGCACGGGCACGCAACGATCGGTCCCTGCTCCAGGAGTCCGGCTTCCCGGCGTTGATCTCCACGCTGCAACGCCAGGTCATCGGACCCGCCGAGCGGGTGGTCGCCGCCGCGGCGTTGCACGATGTCCGATCGACGCTCGATCAGCTGCTCGGGCCGCGCCAGTCCGAGCGCAGCGTGTTGGTCGACCCGGCCGCTGCGAGTGGTCTCGTCGACGAGCTCACCGAGGCGCGCCGCCGTGCCGACGAGCTGAAGGGTCGGGCCGCCCGCTGGCAGGTGACCCTCAACGATGGCGTCGCCGATCTCAATTCGGCGGTCGACCACGACTTGCGGGCCCGGACCCGCCGGACGCTGGCCGATGCCGACGCCGCGCTCGACGAGGCCGATCCCGGCGAGGTCTGGCCGGAGTTCGAGGCGGATCTCTACGCCCGGATGACCACCCACGTCGTCGAGAACTTCTCGTTGTTGTCGCGACGCGTCGACGAGCTGGTGGCCGAGGTCGAGCGGCACTTCTCCGATGCCGAGCAGGAACTCGTCGGGTCGGTCAAGGTGGCGGCTCCCACCGAGGCGCTCGAGGGCATCGCCATCCAGAACGCGCCCGAGATGAACACCGCCGGGGCGCTGAGCCAGGGATTCACGGCCCTGCGTGGCGGCTATTCGGGTCCGCTGATGGTGTCGTTGGCGGGCACCTTCCTCGCTCCGCTCGCCGTGGTCGCAGCACCCTTGGGTCTGGTCGCCGGTGTGCTCATGGGTCGCAAGGCGTTGCGCGACGACCGCGAACGTCAGCTGACCGCTCGCCGCCAGCAGGCCAAGCAGGCAGTGAGAAAGTACGTCGACGAGGTCTCGTTCCAGGTCACCAAGGACAGCCGCGACACCCTGCGCGAGGTGCAGCGAGAGCTGCGCGACCTGTTCACGGCCCGGGCCGAGGAGCTCGCCCGGTCGACAGGCGAGGCGGTCACGGCAGCCCAGGCGGCCGTCAAGGCCGACGAAGCGACACGCACGGCCCGCATCCGCGAGCTCGACGAGGAGATCCGCCTCGTCCGCCAACTCGATGATCGCTGCCGGACTCTGGCAGACGCCCGGCGCGAGAGCCCACGATGAGCGAGCGGCTCATCGGCGAGGTTCGCTCCCTGCTCGATCTCGCGGACAGAACCTGTTCCGATCCCGATACCGCTGCGGCGCTGGCCCGCATCCGCGCCCGGCTGGACGGCCCCCTGCGGGTCGCGTTCGCCGGCAAGGTCAAGGCCGGCAAGTCGACGTTGCTCAATGCGCTCGTCGGCGAGCAGTTGGCCCCAACCGATGCGGGCGAGTGCACCCGCATCGTCTCGTGGTACCAGAACGGTCTGGGGTACGGGGTGACGATCCATCCGCTGGCGGGTGCACCCGTGCCGACGCCCTTCTCCCGGGCCGACGGTGGTTTGTCGATCGACCTCGCCGGCCGCGACCCGGCAGACATCGATCGCCTCGTGATCGACTGGCCGTCGTCGACGTTGGCCGAGATGACCCTCATCGACACTCCCGGTATCGCGTCGCTCTCCGAGGACATCTCCGAGCGGGCGATGCGCTTCCTGGCTCCCGACGACGAACGCGAAACCGACGCCGACGCCGTCATCTACCTGATGCGGCACCTCCACGCGTCGGACCACCGGTTCCTCGAGGCGTTCCACGATCAGTCGGCCAGCCAGCCCTCGCCGGTCAACACGATCGGCATCTTGTCGCGCGCCGACGAGATCGGCGTCGGTCGCGTCGACGCGATGGTGTCGGCATCGAAGATCGCGGCCCGCTACCGCGCCGATCCATCGATACGCCGACTCTGTCAGACGGTCCTTCCCGTCGCCGGTTTGATCGCCGAGGCTGCTGCGACGTTGCGCGAGGACGAATACCGCGCATTGCGCACGCTGGCCGATGCGCCGGTGGAGGAGGCCGAGGCCTTGTTGTTGTCCGTCGATCGCTTCGCTCAGACGCCCGAGGCATTCGGGCTGATTCCGATGGATCGCGAGCACCTGCTCGGCCGGTTCGGCCTGTTCGGGCTGCGGCTGTCGGTCGCGCTCATCCGAGCGGGGCAGGCCGACACTGCTGGGGCGCTGGCGGCGCAGCTGTCGCTCCACAGTGGTGTCGATCACCTGCGAGCGTTGCTGGACACCGTCTTCCGTCAGCGCCGGTCAGTGCTGAAGGCGCGGGTCGCGCTGTTGGCGTTGCACAGCATCGTGGTGCGCACGCCCGAAGCGCAGGGGCAGCTCGCCGACGAACTCGAACGGGTGCTCGCAAATGCGCACGAGATCGCCGAATTGCGGCTCCTGAATCATCTCCGAAGCGCATCGTTGGGTTTCGATGATGCGCTCGCCGACCGAATGGAGCGGGTTGTCGGGTCGCTCGGCACGACACCGCAGGCGCGCCTCGGCTTGCATGCCGATACCGGTATCGACGAGGTGCGGGCCCGGGCTGTTGCGACGATGCAGGAATGGCGCACGCAGATGGAGCATCCCCTCACGACCCGTCATCAGAAAGAAGCGCTCGAGATCGCGGTCGGCAGTGTCGAGCGCATCTTCGTCGAGCTGGCCCACTGAGATCGGTCACAATCGGCCACTCGGCTCCGTTTGGCGCTTTGCTCCGAGACTGTTCCGGGGCTCGCTCATTTGCAAGTCGTGCCCCTTCTGCTGCTAACGTCGGGCACATGTCGAATTCCGCCCAAGAAGCCGTCCGCCGCTATCTCGATTTCATCGCCAACCCGCAGTCGGCGATCGACCAGGATGCCATCGCTGCGGCCGAAGCCGCCATCGGCGAGGCCGAGGCCTCGGGCGATCGTCTGGCCGAGCTCGAAGCGCGAGCCGCGCTGACCAAGGCCAAGCAGGCCGACGGTTCCGAGCTCGAAGCCGCGTTCGTCGGCCAGGCCCGCGCCTATGCCCAGGAGCGCGAGATTCCCGTTGCCGCCTTCGAGGACATGGGTGTTCCCAGCGACGTGTTGCGCCGCGCCGGTCTGTTGCGCGGCAGTGCCGGACGGCGCTCGTCGGCCCCGGCTCGGGCGAGTCGGTCCAAGCGTGTGAATGTCGAAGTCATTCAAGACCACATGCGGTCGATGTCGAAGGGTTCGACGTTCACCATTGCCGAGTTGCAGGACGCACTCGGCGGGTCACCTGCCACGACGCGCAAGGCGATCGAGCTGATGCCGTCGAGCGAGGTCACCGAGGTCACCGATACCGCAGTCATCGCAAAGCATGCCACCGGCTCCCGTGGGCGTGCCCCCAAGGTCTGGCAGCGAGCCTGATCTTGTAGAAAACCATTCCGGTCTCGGCGGAGACCGAAGGGGATTGTTTCAACGCGCCATTTGGTGGGTAGGGCGTTGCCGTCGGTACGAATTTCGACGATGCGTCTTCGGCGATGGGTTCGTCACAGCGCCGTACGCATCGGCACGACCGTTTGTTGTTCGACCACGTCAAGCCATGGGCAGATGTGGCCACGATGATTCATGCCAGGTCGTTCATCGATTCGTACCGACGCCCTGGTTCAGAACCGGTCGATGCTCTGTGGTGGTGGCGGGTTGCGCAATCGTGCCAGGGCCAGGATGAAGATTGCCCCGACGATACTGCCGATGATCCCGCTGGCTGCGAACTCGAAGCCGTCGCCGGCCACGACATTCGCCAGGGTGCCTCCGATGAGCGAACCCGCCAGACCGACCGCGATGGTGCCGAGACACCCCAGCCGTCGATCGGGCCGCACGATGATGCGGGCGACGAGCCCGGCGATGAACCCGACGGCGATCCACGCGAAGAATCCCATGGCATCTTCCTAACCGATCGAGGACGGGCTGACGCCTCACCGCTGCAGAGACCTCCGAGGGGCGACCGATAGACCGATAGACCGATCGGGCCCTGGCGTCGGGCTCCCTGGCCACAGCGTCGAGTCGGCCTCGGGTCGGGTGGTCCGACGAATGCGCCAGGCCCGGGCGTCATCAGCAGGCGGTGGCTTCCTCGGTCCGGCACAGCGCAGACGTGATGGCCTGGTCGAAGACCTCGTCCAGGTACACGTCCTCGCCGTCGTCGTTGAGGTGGATGCAGTCCAGCAGGAACTCCGTGGGACTGGGTGACGACACGTCGGGGTCGCCCGGGCTCCCTTGCA
This sequence comes from Acidimicrobiales bacterium, assembly GCA_046290435.1. Taxonomy (GTDB): domain Bacteria; phylum Actinomycetota; class Acidimicrobiia; order Acidimicrobiales; family UBA8592; genus CAVQUE01. The sequence continues at coordinate 127,521 of JBKAGO010000067.1, read as the reverse complement.
ACGTTCCATAGGCATCGACCGTGACGACGGCAGCGGACGCCGCCGCCTCCGACGACTCGAGCGCCGCCCACTGCTCGCGGAAGATCCGCGTGATGTCTGCGACGTCGGTGACGCCGAGCGTGACCTCGAAGAGTTCGTCGCACTCTTCTCGGGCGATGGCCGGGTTGAGGATGTCGTAGCTGCCCAAGACCACGACGACGTCGGGGCGGGCGTTGGTGAGGGCAGCGACGACGTCGCGGAAGTCGCGCTCCACGGACTCCGGCGTCGCCCCAGCGTTGAGTAGATCGTTGCCGCCGAGGGTCATCAGGACGACCGGCTCTGGCGTCGGGTCGTCGATGAGGGTGCCGGTCACGGCGCTCATCAGCTCTCCGTCGGCATCGGCCCACTCGCTCATCGTCGACCCACCCGCCCCGAACCGTCGCAGCGCCACGCCGTCGAAGCCACGGTCGTCGAGCTCGACCTGGACCTGGTCGTGCATGAGCTCCGCCCAGGAGTCGCCGAGCACGTACAACGAACGGCTCGCGTCGTCAGGAGCTGTGGCCTCGTCGTTGCCCCCGCAGGCCGAGAGCAAGATCAAGCCGACGACGAGTGCGAGATGCCGAAGGCGCAGGACCCGCAGCCACCGGCGCGAGGACGTCGATCCGCTGCCTCCCGGCGGTCGAAGGGATCGCTGGCGCGGAACAGCGGGGGGCATTGCGGACCTCACGATCGGGCCTCACCAGACGGGCACCGGGCAGCGTAGCCCGGGCCTCGATCGGGATCCGTCGCTCGGGCCGAAGAGCCATCGATAGCGCGGAGGGAGGGGGATTCGAACCCCCGGGACCCGTGAGGGCCCAACGGTTTTCAAGACCGTCGCATTCGTCCGCTCTGCCATCCCTCCCGGTCCGATCACGGTAGCGCTCGCAGTCGGTGTGCCCACGCCTGTCGGGGGGGTGGTGGGCACGCCGGGTCGCCGACAGCCGCCCAGGTCGTTGCAGCGTCGCGGTGGTTCCTCGGTCCGTGGCGCAGTAGCCTGCAGAGTCCTGGAGAGATGGCCGAGTCAGGTTGAAGGCGCTTCCCTGCTAAGGAAGTAACGGGGGTAACCTCGTTCGAGGGTTCAAATCCCTCTCTCTCCGCTGCGAGTCTCGGGTCGACACGATCCGAGACCAGGTGGTGTCTCTCCGTGCTGCGGTGACCGTTCGGCTCTGCGAGAGCGAGCCGGAGCGGCGGCAGTGCCCGCCGTTGAGTGCTCTGGCCCACAGCCTCCATGCACGGAGCGGCGCGATCTCGATCCTTCGAGCGATTTCCGGATGACGCCGCGGCATCTCGATCCCGATGCCGGCACCTCGCCGCCTGTGCGGCTCAGGCCGACCGGGCAGCTTCGAGGCGGCGGTCGTCGAGGGGTCCCCAGAGCTTGACGGCCAGGATGCCGGCGGCGGCGGTGCCTCCGAAGATGATCGTCGCACCGGTACCGCCGACGGCGATCAACGGTGTCGCCAGCAGCGGTCCGGAGCTCTGGCCGAGGCGGGCGGCGCCAACCCAGGCGGCCAGTGCGCCGCCGCGGAGATGGTCCGGTGGTACCGACGCGGCGACATCTTGGAGGGTCGGGATGAGTGCCCCTTCGCCCAGGCCGTAGGCGAAGGCGGCGATGACGGCGAGGGCGAGCACGGGCGTGGTGCCCATGGCGACGAAGGAGGCGGCGAACAGGGCGGAGCCGGCGACGAGGAGACCTCGGAGCCCGAGCCTGCTGCGCAGGCCCGCGATGTTCATCGCCACCAGCGTCGAGCTCAACGCGGGAACCGCCAGCACGGCGCCCCGCCAGCCGGCCGAGAGGCCGAACCGCTGCTCGAGATGCAGCGGAAAGGCGGTCAGGAACACCCCGAAGATGATGGCGAAGATCGCCGTTCCGCTGAACAGGGTGGTCCGCAGCACAGGGGTCTTCAGCAGCTCGACCGAGTCGCGCAGCTGGCCGCGCAGGTCGGTGGCCTGGGCGGGCTTGTGGTTGTCCAGCAGGACCATGACGGCTGCGGCGGTGGCGATGCCCAGGCCGTAGAGGCCGAATGCGACCCGCCAGCTGGTGAGCTCGGTGACGACGCCCGAGATCAAGGGCATGGTGGCCAGTCCGGTGGTGAGGACGGCCGAGTTGCGTCCGATCATCCGTGTCCGGTCGGCGCCGCTCCAGTTGTCGCCGATCATCACGACGGCGAGGTTGATGAGCCCGGCCGAGCCGAAGCCCAACAGGAGGCGGCTGAGGACGAGCAGCTCGAAGGTCGGGGCGAAGGCGCCGGCGAGCCCGAAGATGCCGAAGATCAGCAGGCACGGCACGAGCACCGTCTTGCGACCGAGGCGATCGGCGGCGACGCCGACGAGGGGGGCGACGATGATGCCGGGCAGCGAGCCCGAGGCGACGAGCACGCCCGACGCGGCGTCGCTTCGCCCGAACTCGTCGAGGATGTCGGGCAACGCCGGCGAGACGAGGGAATTCGCCATGATGCCGGTGACGGTGACGGCGAAGATCAGCGGAAGTGGCGGCCGGCGGGACATCGCTTGCGACGCTACCGGTGCCCACCAGGGGTCATGGCCTGCGGGCCCATGGGTTCTGGCGCCGAAAACGGTTGCCAGAGCAGCAGTTTTCGGCGCCGGTCCGATGGCGTCATGGTTCTGGCGCCGAAAATGGTTGCCAGGGCAGCGAGTTTCGGCGCCGGTTCGGTGGCGCCGGGGTCACGCCAGCGACACCACCAGGGCGGCTTGGGCGAGGTGGTAGGTGATCATGATCGCCGGGGCCAGCGCAGGGCTCGAGCGGACGAACCGATTCCAGCCCAGGATCGTGTCCGACACGACGAACAGCGCTGCACCGATGACGGCCCAGCCGTTGCCTGCCGCAGCTGCGGCGACCAGCATCGCCGAGATGACGGTGAGGTAGGCGACGACGGGCCCGACGAGACGGGCGTCGGTCGAGCGTGCGCCGTCGACGATGCGTCGGCCGGCGGTGGCGACGACGACTGCGACCGGCACGAGCGCGATGCCGGCAGCCCACCACCGCCACGTCGGGGCGGCGACGAAGCCGGCAATGTAGGCGAGGTGGCCGGCCAGGAACGACGCCAGCCCCGCCACGAACCACCGGTCGTCGCCCAGCAGGAACACATCGCCGGCCAGCGACAGCACGAGCGCGGCGACGAACCAGGCTCGCACCGTGGGTTCGACGGGGTCGATCAGCAACGCGACGCCGATCAGCGCGACGAGCGTCGCCGGCTTGGTGACGAGCTCGACGCGGCGGTCGCCGGACCACCGGCTCCACCAGTTGGCACCGGCGAACACTCCCGCCACCACCAGTGCGATCACCGCCGCCGTCGTCATCGGGTGAGTCTGCCCCACTCGAACCGGCGCCGAAAATGGTGGTCAGGGCGACGAGTTTCGGCGCCAGTCCGATGGCGTCATGGTTCTGGCGCCGAGAAGCGTTGCCAGGGCAGCAGTTTTCGGCGCCAGTCCGATGGGGTCATGGTTCTGGCGCCGAGAAGCGTTGCCAGGGCAGCAGTTTTCGGCGCCGGAAACGATGACCTCGTGCAAGCAGCGATCAGTACTGCTGGGAACGCAGGTGTTCGAGCCACGACTCGGCGTCGCGCCAGGCCGCATCGGCCTCGGCGCGCACCTCGTGCGCCGCCTCCCCCGCCGCCGGATAGGAGCCCAGGAACTTCACCGACGCCTGCGTTGCATGCAGGCTCTTGAGACAGTCCGCCACCAACTCGTCCGCGATGTGGCCCTCGAGGTCCAACAGGAAGCAGTAGTGACCGAGCCCCTCACGCGTCGGGCGCGACTCCAGCTTGGTCAAGTTGATCGACCGGGCCGCGAACTCCTGCAGGATCGCCAACAGCGACCCCGGGCGGTCGGCACGCTGGAACACGACGATGCTCGTCTTGTCGTGCCCGGTCGGCGCCGGCACCCCCGAGCGGGCCAGCACCACGAATCGTGTCTGGTTCTCGGGGTGGTCCTCGATGCCCGAGGCGGCGATCTCGAGCCCGTAGCGCTCGGCCGCCAGCGCCGTGCCGACCGCGCACTGGGTGACCTCGCCCGTTTCGGCCAGCAGGCGCGCCGCGTCGGCGGTCGAGTTGGCGGCGACGGTCTCTGCCTCGGGCAGCTCGGCCCGGATCCACCGGCGGACCTGAGCCAGGGCGTGGGGGTAGGAGATGACCTGCTTCACGTCGGCGAGCGACGCGCCCGGCTGCACCAGGATGTGCATCGAGATGGGGATGACGACCTCGCGCTGGATCAGCAGGTCGGTCTCGAACGCCAGGGCGTCCTGGATGACGTTGACGGTGCCCTCGATGGAGTTCTCGATGGCGCAGAACCCGAGGTCGACGTCGCCTTCGGTGGTGCGGGTCAGCACGTCGGCGTGGCTGCGGCACAGCACGTGTTCGGCTCGGGCGAGGTCGGGCTGGGTCAGCACGGCGGCCTCGGTGAAGGTGCCGACCGGGCCCAGATAGCCGACCGTCTGCACGGAAGGGGGGGTTTTGGTCACAGCACGCCAGGATAGGGGGATGGATCGACGTGCCTGCCCCGATTTCGGTGCTGTGCGGCGCCCCGCCGGTGGTCGTGACCGCCGGACGATGCCGCCGACGGGGGTGCGGTGATGGCGGAGGGATCGGCTGTCGCCTGGTTCCACTGTTTCAGCGGCGTCACCGGCGAGATGGCGCTCGGGAGCCTGGTCGACGCCGGGGCCGACCTCGACGAGGTCCGGGCGCTGTGCGACCGGCTGCCGCTTGTCGGCTGGGAGTTCGAGGCCCATCCGGTGCGGCGCAGCGGCGTCGCCGCCACCCGCGTCCATGTCGCCTGCGAGGAGACGTCGGTGGTCCGCACCGGTCGCCACATCGCCGCCATGATCGACGAGGCCCGTCTTCCCGCCCGTGTCCGGCATCGGGCCCAGGCGGCGTTCGACCTGCTGGTCGAGGCCGACGGGCGGGTCCACCGTCGCCCGGCCGATCAGCTGCATTTCCACGAGCTCGGCGATCTCAGCACCATCCTCGAGATCGTCGGGACGTGTGCTGCACTCGAGGTGCTCGGCATCGACGAGGTGTACGCCAGCCCCATTGCGCTCGGCCGGGGCATGGTGCGTGGCGGTCTCGGCATGGTGCCGGTGCCGACGCCGCTCACCGTCGAGCTGTTGCGCCAGGCGCCCACCTATGGTCTCGACATCGCCATGGAGCTGACCACCCCCGCCGGCGCAGCGCTGTTGTCGTCGCTGGTGACCGATTGGGGGCCGATGCCCTCGATGGTCGTGCAGGCCTCGGGCTTCGGTGCCGGCATCGCCGAGATCGACGGTCGGCCCCGCGTCACCCAGGTCGTCACCGGCGTCGCTGCCGCCGACCTCGCTCCCGGCCAGCCCGTGACGCTGCTCGAGGTGACGCTGGACGACGTCACCGGCGAGACGATGGGCCACGCGATGACGGCGGTGCTCGATGCGGGCGCCCACGATGTGTGGGTCACCCCGGTGGTCCGGGGACGTGGCTTGCCGGGTCACATCATGGCGGCGCTCGTCGACTCGCCGCTCGCAGGTCAGGTCAGTGCCGTGCTCGCCCACGAGACCGGCACCCACACCATCCGGGCCCAGCGCATCGAGCAGTGGCCGGCGTCGCGCAACGTCGAAGAGGTCGATGTCGATGGTCGCCGGGTGCGTGTCGAGGTCAGCACCGGCCGGGTGAAGGTCGAGCACGCCGACGCCACGCTGGCGGCACGCCACATCGGCATCCCGGTCCGCGAGGTGATCTCGTTGGCCGAGGAGGCCTGGCGGCGACGCAGCCGCACCGAGCTCACCGAGGTCGTCCCCATTCCGACCGGCGGCGACGACACCGACGAACATCCTGGCGAGACCGACCCCAACGGCGACGACATCGCCTGATCGGGGATCGCGGCGCAGCCGCACACGGCTGCGCCGGGCGAGGCTGCGGCGGAGGGCGGTGGCGCTGCAGGGTAGGTTGAGGGGATGACCGAGGATCGCTTGTACTTCCGTCAGCTGTTGTCGGGCCGCGATGTCGCCACCGACGACATGATCGCCCGCCAGATGGTCAACTTCATGTACCTGATCGGCGACCGCGAGACCGGCGAGGCCGTCGTGGTCGACCCGGCCTACGATCCGCAGGGCCTGGTCGATGTGCTCGCCGCCGACGGCATGACCCTCACCGGCGTGTTGGCCACCCACTACCACCCCGACCACGTCGGCGGGAACATGATGGGGTACTCCATCGCCGGTATCGCCGAGCTGCTGGAGCTGACGTCGGTGCCCATCCACGTCCAGGACGCGGAGGCGGATCTCGTCCGCAAGGTCACCGATGTGGCCGAGGGCGACCTGGTGCGTCACGCCAGCGGCGACGTCGTCCGTGTCGGGGCCATCGAGATCGAGCTGATCCACACGCCGGGGCACACGCCGGGCAGCCAGTGTTTTTTTGTCGACGACCGTCTGGTGGCCGGCGACACGTTGTTCCTCGAGGGGTGCGGCCGGACGGACCTGCCGGGCGGGGACCCCCGTCAGATGTACGAGTCGATCACCCAGCGCCTGGCCCGGATCCCCGACGAGGCCACGTTGTTCCCCGGGCATCTGTACGCGCCGCAGGCGTCGGCGTCGATGGGCGAGACCCGGGGATCGAACTACGTGTTCGCCCCGAAGACGCCGGAGCAGTGGCTGGCGATGTTCGGGTCCTGATCGCCCTTCATGTCCTAACTGCGGCGGATCTTCTGCCGATTCGTATGGGTACGGAGCGTCCGCTCCGTCCACGAATCGCCAGGAGCTTCGATGCAGGACCATTCTCTCGGTCACAGCGGCGCCGGTGGGCCCGAGGTGGTCGAGCATCTCGACCTCGTCACGGCCGAACTTCGCCGCCGGATCGCCGGGATCGGTCTGGCGATCGCCGAGCTGCGTGAGGAGACCGGTCGTCTGCGGGCCTCGGCCGATGGCCGCTATCACGCGGTGGCCGTGCTCGATCGTCCGCTGGACGTCGACCCGGCTGCGAGCGTCGACGAGCCTCGTGTCGCGTCGCAACCGACCGTGATCGAGCCGATCATCGCACCACCGCAGGCTCCCGTCGGCTCCGGCGTCGCGCACGTCGAGCCCCGCGTCGGTTTCTCCGTCGCCGAGCCCGTTTCTCCCTGGAGCGATAGCCCCGCTGCGGTCGCCGCCCCGGCACCGGCGCATCCTCCGGAGCCGACGCCGCCTCCGACCTCCGCCGCAGACGTCGCTGCAGGCGAGACCATCGAGACCGTCGGCGAAGCGGTCGCGCCGCCGGTGGTCGAACCGACCCTCACCTGGGTGCCGGAACCCGCCCCGGTGGCTGTCGTGTCGCCCCCGGCCGCCGATGCAGCTCCGGGTGCCGTGGCCTCTGCGGTGGTCCCCGCCGTGGCGCCGCCTGTGATCGAGGTGGCCGCTCCCGTCGGGCATGCCCAGGGTGCCCACGGCGAGTCCTTCGCAGAGCCGGCCCCGTCGTTGTGGGCCGACGGAGACGATGAGGACGCCGCGGCGTTCGAGGCCTTCTTCTCGGCCGAGATCGAGCCCGAGCCATCCCAGCGCTGGTTGCTGTCGGACTGACCGGTCGGCCCGGGAAGGGCCATCACGACCCCATAGCGGCGCCTGCATTACCCTTTCTGCACCTCCAGGAGGGTCAGCACATGGGATTCATGGACAAGGTCAAGGGTCTCTTCGGTCAGGCAACCGAGGCCGCAGGCGAAGTGGCCCACAAGGCCAAAGACGTGGCCGAGGACGTGGCGCACAAGGCCAAGGACGTGGCCGAGGACGTGGTCGACAAGGCCAAGGACGTGGCCGACGACGTCAAGGACCGTTTCGACGGCGACGATGCTGCCGACGCCGCTGATGCTGTCGACGAAGCGGCTGGCGAGGCCGGCGATGCTGTCGACGAAGCGGCTGGCGTGGCCGGCGATGCTGTCGACGAAGCGGCTGCCGACGCCGCCGACGAAGCCGACGAGGCTACGGGCTGACCCAAGGCCTCGGGCCGGCGGGGGCCCCACACGGATGCGCCCGTTGCGCCACAATCGGCCGATGGATCCTCTCGACGACGCCAAACTCGCTTTCGTGCGCGAACGTCACCTCGCGTCCCTCACGCTGGTGCGAGCCGACGGTCGACCCCATGTGACCCCGGTGGGGTTCACCTGGGATGACGAGGCCGGCCTGGTCCGGGTGATCACCTGGGCCGGCAGCGTGAAGGCGAAGCTGCTCGACGCCGCCGGGTCGCTCGAGGCGGCGGTCTGCCAGGTCGACGGTGGTCGCTGGTTGACGTTCTCGGGTCCCGCCATCGTGTCGGCCGATGCGGATCGGTGCGCCGAAGGCGTGCGCCGCTACGCCGAGCGCTACCGCCCGCCGGGCGATCGGGGCGCCGACCGGCGCGTCATCGAGCTGACGCCGCGCCAGGTCCTGGGACGGGCCTGAGCCCAGGATGCCGCTCCGGGTGAGCCCATCGAGCTCGCCGATGAGCCGTTTGGACTAGAGACCCCTGTCCTCACTAGGGTGCTGCTCGCGGGACGGAGCCCACAGGGGCTTAACCAATCGGAGGCCGTCCCTTTGTCGTTCCCGTCGTCAAGTCACCGCCCTCAGGGGCATAGGTATCGTCGTGCAGCCCACGACGCTTGAGGACCCGTGTCCACGTCTGGTCTTCCGGACACGACCCGGGGTCACGTGAGCGGGGAGTCCGGCGGACGAACCCGAGCCGACAAGGCGGAGTCGGTCTTCACGTGGGGAGTGTTCACCTTCGTCGTGATCCGCGCGGTCACGGTGTGGCAGCCCCTGCGCGACGGCAACGTGAACCCGTACGTGTTCCTGTTCCTGGACATCGTGACGGCATACCCCTACGCCAAGGCGTGGCCCCGGCTTTTCCGGTCCATCCGCTCCCGGAGCGGTGAGGGAGTCGCGCTGTGGGCGATGGTCCTGCTGGGGTCGCTGCTGGCCCCCTATCTGTATGTGGTCGCAGTAGGCGACGGTGTCGCCACCTGGGTCTGGTTCGTGCTGGCCGGATTCCTCGCGGCTGCGCTCGTGAGCGCCGGCCTGCGGTTGCGTCGGGAGCTGGCCCATGGGTGATCTGGTCGTACGGATGGTCGACGACCCGAGGGACATCATGCGCGCCCGTCGCTTGCACGGTTCGCGCTACCTCGACGCCGGTTTCGTCACCGACCTCGATCCCGGCGGCGTGATCGATGACGAGTTCGTCGACGTGTCCGACTACTTCGCCGCGTTCGACGGAGCCGGAGCGGTCGTTGGGACGTTCCGGCTGATCCCGGCTGCCAAGGCGGACCTGCCGATCCTGACCGATTTCGAACTCGATGCCGAGGCTGCGGAGCTGTTCGCGTTCCTCGAACCGTGGGCTCTCGCGGAGATGTCAGCGCTCGCCGTTGCGCGATCGAGCCGGGCGAGAGGGGGCGAGGTCGCTCGCGCGCTGTATCGAGCGGTTTTCCATCATTCGCTCGTCGTCGCCGGCTACAGCCACGTTGCAGCTGTGATGGACGTACGCGTCGCTCGGCACATCGCCCGGTTGCACGGTTCGCACTTCACGCCGGTCGGACCGAGTCGGCACTACATGGGGTCGCCCACCGTCCCGATGGTGCTCGACCTGCATCGACAACTCCGCCATTACGTCACGACGCCGTCGGCCGACAGCGACTTCTTCCTCGACGGGCTGGTCATCGACCTGCGTGACGACCGGTTCGACGTCGCCCTCGGGTCTGCGGAGCGGCGCAGGATCAGCTGAGTTCGCGTTCCGAAGGTGGCCGATGGCCGATGCTGACGACCGGCATCGCCCCAGCGGCCCGTTCGGCGCACCCTCGGTGGCCGCGGTGCAGCTCTCAGTTGCTCACCTAGGTGGGCATTCTGCCGATGGGAGCAGGTGGGATTGCTCACTTGGCGCCGCGTGCTGGTCGCCGGCTTCGCCGTCATCGCAGCTGCGGCGGCGGCAGACGTGCTCCCCATCGCGCGCGGCATCGTCGCGGTCTCGCTGCTGCTGATCGGGATCCATCGCCTCCGGGGCGTCCCCGCCCGCGCCGGGCGTCCATGGCGAATCGTTCTCATCGGTGGGGCGCTGGCCCTGGTCTCGGCAGCGATACGGCTGGTGCACTCGGCGATCAGCGGCGTCGATTATCCCTATCCGTCGCCCGCCGATCTCGTCGGATACATCGCCTATGGGGCCCTGATCGTGGGCGCCATCAGCTTCGTACGTGTCCGGACGGTCGAGCGCTACCGCTCGGATCTGGTCGACTCCGTCGTCGTCGCCGCGTTTGCCGCCGTGGTGATCTACTCGATGGTCCTCGGCGACTATCTGTTGGATTCGTCGATCCCGTTCATCGATCGGGTGGGCAATGGGCTGTATTCCGCACTGACGATCGTCATGGTCGGCGCGGTGGCGCGGGTGTCGTTCGGTCCCGGTGTGCGAAACGGCGCGTACTACCTGTTCGCCACGGCTGCGTTCCTGATCGTTGCCAACGACCTGTTGCTCTTGTTGGACACGGTGGGTCGGCCTCATGTCCTGCAGGTCGCCCAGCTCGCAGCACCGGCAGCGTTCGTGTTCGGCGCAGCGTCGTTCGTGCATCCGGGTGGTCTCCAGCTGACTGAGCGGCCGGTGTATCGCGAGGAACGGCTGGGCACCCGTCGTATCGCGGTGCTGCTGGTGGCGTTGGGGGCGGGGCCGCTGATCGTGCAGCTCGATCCGGTGAAGGTCGAACCGGCGCACGTGGTGGTGGTGTCGTGTCTGTGGATCGTCATCGCGTTCGCGGTGCTGTACCGCATGGTCCTGCTGGTCAACGACCGCGAGGTGACGACCCGCCAGGAACGGGCATTGCGTGATCTCGCCGCGCACCTGACCGGTCTGCAATCGCGTGAGGCCGTCACCGTCTCCTGCCTGAAGACCGGCCTGTCGTTGGTGTCCGCGGCCCGTGGCGCGCGCGTCTCGGTGTACGAGCGCGAGCAGGGTCGGTGGGTCGCCAAGGTCGCCAAGGGCCGGGCGTCGCATGCGGTGTCGGGTATCGAGCTCACCGACGCGTCGACCGTGGCGTTGCTGGACGGCGTGCAGCGCAGTGGTCACACGGTGACGCTGGAGATGGAGCCCTCGCTGGCGATGAGCGTCCTGGATGATCTCGCCGAGGCGTCGGTCTTCACGGCCGTCGTGGCGGTCCCCAGCCGCCAGGATCGTCGCCTGTGCCTGGTGGTCACATCGCCCCGGCTCATCCGGCGGGACCAGATCGCCGCGCTCGAATCGCTCGGTGGCCAGCTCTCGCTGGCCCTCGACGGTCTCGACCTCGCCGAGGAGGCGCATCAGCGCCGGAGCAACCGTCGCTTCCGGGCCCTGGTCGAGAACTCCTCGGACGTCGTCATGGTCATCGGCGACGACGAGCGCATCACCTTCGCCAGCCCCACGGTGCGTCGGCTGTTGGGTCGCGACGAGGCGGCGGTGCTCGGTAGGACGCTGCCGGAGTTCGTCGCAGAGGACGACGCTCTCCACATCCGGCGGCTGCTGGCAGCGCCCTCCCAGGCCCGCAACAGCGGCCGGTCCTCGGTCGAGGTGCGGATGATCCACGGCGACGGCGAGTACCGCTGGTTCGAGGTCGAGGCCCGCGACCTGCGCGATGACGACGAGGTGCGCGGCGTGGTGATCACCGCCAGCGATGCCAGCGAACGCAAGCGGGCCGAGGCCCAGCTGATGCGCTCGGAGTCGCGGTTCCGGCTGATGGTGCAGAACTCCAGCGATGTGGTGATCATCATCGACGAGGACAGCCTCATCACCTACGTGTCGCCCTCGATCGAACGGATGCTGGGCTTCTCGCCCATCGAGGTGCTCGGACGCAACGTCTTCGAACTGCTGAGTGTCGGCGAGGCCGATCGTGTGCGGGCCATGACCGAAGCCGACCTCGACGGCACGAGCATCGAGGTCAGGGTCCAGGGCGCGACAGGCGTTGTCCACAGCCTCGAGGTCAGTGTCACCGACCTCACCGAGCAGCCGGCGGTCGACGGCATCGTGCTCAACATCCGTGACGTGACCGATCGCAAGCTCCTCGAGGACGACCTGCGGCATCAGTCGCTCCACGACGACCTGACGGGTCTCGCGAATCGCGTGATGTTCACCGAGCGGCTCAACGACGCGTTGACGACCCGCGGTACGAGCGCCGAGATGATCGGCGTGGTGTTCATCGACCTCGACGACTTCAAGCTCATCAACGACTCGCTCGGTCACCTGGTCGGGGACGAGGCGCTCGTGGCGGTGGCGCAGCGCATCCAGCAGTGCCTCCGGCTGTCGGATCTGGCGTGCCGTCTCGGTGCCGACGAGTTCGCCGTGTTGTTGACCGGCGTCTACGGCGAGTCCGAGATCCTCGACGTGGTCGCCCGGCTGCGGAGCGCGATCGCCGAGCCGTTGCCGCTCGAGTCCCAGAATCTGCATCTGGTCGCGAGCATCGGTATCGCGACCGACATCGACAGTTCCCACAGTGCCGAGGAGTTGCTGCGTTCGGCGGATCTCGCGGTCCACAAGGCCAAGCAGGCCGGCAAGGACCGCGTCGAGATCTTCGCCGAGGAGATGCACAAGTCGGCCTTCGCCGAACTCGAGCTGAAGAGCGCGTTGGTGCGCGCCGTCGAAGAGCGCGAGTTCCTGCTGCACTATCAGCCGATCGTCGACATGGCGTCGGGGCGCATCCGCGGCGTCGAGGCCCTCATCCGCTGGGAGGATCCCGAACGTGGCATGGTCAGCCCGGCAGCGTTCATCCCCGCAGCGGAGTCCACCGGCCTGATCCGCGAGATCGGCCTGTGGGTCGTCGAGCAGGCCGCCCACGATCTGGCGGCTTGGCACGCCATGGGCCATGAGCTGTACTGCAGCGTCAACGTTTCGGGTCGCCAGCTCGACGACGAGGACTTCGTGGGTCAGATCACCAAGCGGGTCGTCGACGCGGACGTGTCGCCGTCGAGCATCGTGATCGAGCTGACCGAATCGCTCCTCGCGCACGGCGACGCCGTGGTCGCCACGTTCGCCCGCCTGCACGAGCGTGGTTTCCGCCTGGCCCTCGACGACTTCGGCACCGGCTTCTCGGCGTTGCAGTACCTGCAGCAGTTCGAGATCGACCTGATCAAGATCGACCGCAGCTTCGTCCAGACGATGGGCCAGACCGGCAACACCGGTGTGGTGCAGGCGATCCTCGACGTCGCCCGCAACGTCGAGGCGTCGACGGTCGCCGAGGGCATCGAGGACACCAACGAACAGCGAATGTTGCGCGATCTCGGTGTCGAGCTCGGCCAGGGATACTATTTCTCCCGGCCCGTGCCTGTCGCGAAACTGACCCAGCTCCTGGCCGACGAGCGGGCCATGATCGGCCTCCGGGAGTCGTCGCACTGAACCGGGGCGCGGTCGTGGCGGCCCCGGTAGCGTCGGTGGGCCGTGTCCGAGTTCGCCCCGACCGACCAGCAGACCCTCGTGCGCCGCGGCTTCCGTCTGGTGGCCGGGTTCGTGCGCGCCCACCCGCTGGTGTTCTCCATCTCCGTGGCCGGCAGCGTGCTGTTCGCCATGGCCACGGTGGCCTCCACCGTGGCGCTCGGCTGGGTCACCGACGATGTGATCGTCCCGGTGTTCGGCGCCGCTCCCGACGACGGGTCGGGACGCTCCAGGGCGTTCGTGCTCGCTGCGGTGATCGTGGTGGGCCTCGCGAAGTCGGCCGGCGTGGTGACCCGGCGCTTCTTCGCCGGGATGACCCAGGCCCGGGTGTTGAACGATCTCCAACGGGCGCTCGGCCGGCACTACCTCGCCATGCCACCCGAACAGCTGCGCGTGGAGGCCAAGGGACGGCTCCTCGCCCATGTCGACTCCGACTCCGATGTCGCGAGCGACGCGTTGAGCCCCCTGCCGTTCGCCATCGGTGTCGTGACCCTCATCGCCGTGGCCATCGGGTCGCTGGTCTTCGTCGACCCGTGGCTCACGGCGGTGGCCCTCGCGATGGCGCCGCTCATCGCCTGGCTGAACCATGCGAAGGCGAAGGCCAGCGAGAGCCCGGCGGTCGAGGTCCGCGAGTCGGTGTCGCGCATGACCTCGGTGGCCGCCGAGAGCTTCGACGGTGCACTCGTGGTGAAGACCCTCGGCCGCGAGTCAGAAGAGCTCGACCGCTTCGGGACGGCGTCGGCTCGCCTCCGTGACGACGCCGTCCGGCTGGGTCGGATCCGGGCGCTGTACTCCGCGGTCGGCGACCTCATTCCCGATGTCGGCGTCGTGACGCTGGTGACGATCGGTGCGTGGCGGGTGTCGGGCGGTCACATCACGACGGGTCAGCTCGTCCAGGCGGTGTCGCTGTTCGGAGTGCTCGTGTTCCCGCTGCGGGTCATCGGCTTCTTCATCGGCGACCTCCCGCCGGCCGTCGTCGCCCACGACCGGGTGGCGGCCCGATTGGCGGGCTCGGTGCGGCGGCGTTCGGGGACGGCGGCGCTCGCCGACGGTGCCCTCGGCATCGAGCTGCGCGGGGTCGCCGTCCGCCACGTCGGCGCCGGCGCGCCGACCCTCGACGGCATCGACCTCACGGTCGAGCCGGGAGAGACGCTCGCCGTCGTCGGATCGACGGGCGCCGGCAAGAGCACGTTGCTCGCTGCGATGGCCGACATGGTGCCGCTCGAGTCCGGCTCGGTGCTCATCGGTGGGCACGACGTCGCCGGCGTGGCCGGTGCGTCACTGGTCGCCCGGGTCGCGATGGGGTGGCAGCAGCCGTTCCTCCTCGACGGCACGGTGGCCGAGAACATCGCGTTCGGAGGCGACCACACCGAGGCCGAGATCCGGGCAGCCGCACGCACCGCCCAGATCGCCGCCGTGATCGACGATCTGCCCCGGGGCTACGACACCACCATCGGCGAGGGCGGCGTCCGGCTCTCGGGCGGCCAGCGGCAACGCCTCGCCCTCGCGCGGGCGTTGGTCCGCCGTCCCGGACTGCTGCTGCTCGACGATGCGACCTCCGCGGTCGATCCGGTGGTCGAGCAGGCGATCCTCGATCAGATCCGGGAGCTCGACACGACGGTCGTCATCGTGGCGCACCGGCGCTCGACCGTCCTGCTCGCCGATCGGGTCGCACTGCTCGCCGAGGGACGGATCGTCGCCACCGGCACCCACGACGAGCTGATGGCGATTCCCGCGTACGCCGTGCTGCTCGAGGCCTACGAGCGGGGAGCGGTCACGTGACCGCCGAGTCGCCGCAGCGTTTCGACGCCGACGCCGACGCCGACGCCGACGCCGAGATCGGCGCGATAGACGTGCTGCGACGCGGGGTGCGCATCACGCCGTCGATCAAGCGGCCCTTGGCGTTCAGTGCCGGCTTGTCGTTGCTCACCGCAGCGGGGCGGCTCGCCATCCCGATCCTCGTGCAGCAGGTGATCGACCGGGGCCTCCTCGGCCCCGACGGATACCAGCCCCGGCTCGTCCTGACCCTGGCCGTCATCACCCTCGCAATCGTCGTCGCCGTGGCGGTCCTCGCCCCGATCGCCGAGATCGCCATGGTGCGCGGCGCACAGGAGAGCCTCCACGAACTCCGGCGAGCCGCGTTCGCTCGCATCCATGCGCTCAGCCTGGCCGAACACAACCGCGAACAGCGGGGCACGCTGCTCGCCCGGGTGACGAGCGACGTCGAGTCCCTCAGCCGGTTCGTCGAATGGGGCGCCATGGTCTGGAGCACCAACGTCGCGATCCTCGGCGGGGCGTTCGTGGTGATGCTCGTCTACTCGTGGCAGCTGGCCCTGGTCACGGCAGCGACGATGAGCCTGGTCGTCCCGGTGGCCCGGTTCCTGCAACGGCGCCAGCTGCGGGCATACGACCGGGTGCGCACCGCCGTCGGGGACCTGCTGTCGGTGTTCAACGAGGTCCTCACCGGCGGCGACGCCATCCGCTCCTACGGCTACGAGGATGCAGCGCAGCGGCGCATGGACGATGCGGTCGACGGCCGCTACCGGGCCCAGATGGGCGCGGCGAAGTACATGGCCACGCTGTTCACCGTCGGCGACCTGCTGGGTGCGATCACCGTCGTGGTGGTCGCCGTCGTCGCCGTCGGGTGGGGCGACGGCTGGGGTCTCGGCGTGGGCACCGTCGTGTCGTTCTTCTTCCTCATCGCCCTGATCCAGAGCCCGATCGGGGAACTCACCGAGGTGCTCGACCAGACCCAGACCGCCGTGGCGGGATGGAACAAGGTCCTGACGTTGCTCGAGCGCGAGCCCGACATGGTCGAGCCCGACGAGCCCCTGGCGTTGCCGTCGGGGGCGCTCGAGGTCGAGGCGCGCGGCCTCGACGCCGGCTACGACGGGACGCTCGTGCTGCGCGACGTCGACCTGGTGCTGCCCGCCGGGGCGCGGGTGGCGGTGGTCGGCGAGACGGGATCGGGCAAGACCACCTTCGTCCGGTTGCTGTGCCGGCTCCTCGATCCCGTCGCCGGCGAGATCCGTCTCGGCGGAGTCGACCTTCGTCGGGTGGGGGCCGACGAGCGGCGCCGCCGGTTGCGGATGGTTCCCCAGGACGGCTTCCTGTTCGACACCACCGTGGCGGAGAACATCCGCTTCGGCCGTCCCGGCGCGGCCCGCGCCGACGTGGTGGCCGCGATCACGACGCTCGGTCTCGAGGCTTGGGTCGCATCGCTGCCCGATGGGCTCGACAGCCCGGTCGGGCCGCGCGGCGAGCTGTTGTCGGTGGGGGAACGACAGCTCGTCGCGCTCGCCAGGGCACAGGTCGCGGATCCCGGCCTGTTGATCCTCGATGAGGCCACGAGCTCGGTCGATCCCGAGACCGAGATGGCGCTCACCCTCGCCCTCGATCGGGTGGCCGAGGGACGCACCGTCGTGTCGGTGGCGCATCGGCTCAGCACCGCCGAGCACGCCGACCTCGTCGTCGTGTTCGACGCCGGCAGCGTCGTCGAGGTCGGAAGCCACCGCGACCTCCTCGCCGGCGGCGGCCGCTACGCCGAGCTCCACGCCGGCTGGCGGCGCGCCACCTCTGCGGGCTGATCCGGATCCGGCCGGAGGATCTGCTCCCCGTGGAGCCCGGGCGAACGCCCGCCGGCAAACGCGGCGGCGCCCGCGGACGCGAGCCGACTCGAGTCCGCTAGCGTCGACCGCTTCCGATGTCGACGGGCGGTCCTGCACCGGGGGGCGAAGATGGTCACCGACACACTGCAGTCGGTCAAGAAGCAGATCGATGCGTTCGTGGCGGACGCGGCCACCGATCGGCTCGAACGCTCGGTGGTGGCCGACACGCTGGTGGGCCTGTTCGCGCTCTACCTCGAGGCCGAAGACCCGCGTGACGACACCGAGGCGCTCCTGCAGCACACGCTCGAGGCCGCTGCCGTGGTGGCCGGCCCGGCGCGGCTGGCCGATCGCACGCTGGTCCAGCTCGTCGAGGTCCGCATCCGGCGCCTGCTCGACGCGCAGGCGATGCAGCCGATGCTCGACGAGCTCGTGGGCGCGATCGAGGTCGAGTTGCAGTTCGGGGTCGACTCGGCACGCGAACAACTCGTCGAGTTGTGCGGCAACGGCCGGTGGAGCCGGCCCGAGATCTTCACCCACCATGCGGCCCAGGTCGAACTGGTCGAGTTGGCGGCGCGCCACCGCTGCGTCGAGGCGCTCGAGGCGGCGCTGACCCCGGCCCGTGCCGGCAACGTCGCAGCGCGCGAGCGCAACCGGACGGTCTTCGACCACGCCTTGGATCTGCTCGGGTATCTGGCGGCCGATCCCCGCAATCCCGACGGTTCGGCCGCTGCGGCCCGGGCGGCGCTCGTCCGCCTCGCCGATCACATGAACATCGGTTCCGATGCCAGCCTCCGGTTGCCTGCTCATCTGATGAGCTACGAGGACCGGGCCGGGCTCTGCTCGGTGTACGAGTCGCGATTCGAGCGCTTGCGCGGTGAGGGGTGGGATCCCGACCTCGACCCGGACTGCCGGGCGATGGCCGGAACATTGTTCGCCTGCGCGGATGTCGCCCACGCCTCGTAGCTCCCGACTCGCCGGGGGAGACGTCCGGCCGCCCCCTCGGTGGGGGCACGCAGCGCGCGTCTCGGCGGTCCGCCGCTCTCTGGGCGGCGAACGCTACGGAGCCGCGTCGGTCGCCTCGATGACGCCACCTCGGGCCAGGCGCAGCGGGTCGAGCGCGGCGTCGACGGTGTCGGGGTCGATACCGGCTTCGAGGGCGACCTCTCGCAGCGATCGGCCGCTTGCCTGGGCCTCGTGCACCAGCTCGGTGGTGCGGTCGTAGCCGACGGCCGGGTTGAGCGCAGTGGCTGCGGCGAGGGTGGCATCGGCGTAGCCGCGTAGGCGTTCGACGACGGGTTCGATGCCGGCGATGCAGCGGTCGGCGAACAACGTCGATGCCGACGCCAGCAGATCGATCGACGACAGCAGGTTGCGGGCGATCAGCGGCACCCGGACGTTGAGCTCGAAGTTGCCCTGCATGGCGCCGATGGTGATGGCCGTGTCGTTGCCGACGACCTGGGCCGCCACCTGGCAGACCACTTCGGGGATCACGGGATTGACCTTGCCGGGCATGATGGACGAGCCCTTCTGGAGCTCGGGCAGCGTGATCTCGCCCAACCCGCACCGTGGTCCGCTCCCCATCCAGGCGATGTCGGTGGCGATCTTGGTCAGCGAGACGGCGACGACCTTCAGAGCACCCGAGAGCTCGACGAGTGCGTCGCGTGCGCCCTGGGCCTCGAACGCGTCGGCGGGGGCCGTGACGGAGCTACCGAGCTCGGCGGCCAGGCGCTCCCGTACCCGGGCCGCGAAGTCGGGATGGGTGTTGAGCCCGGTGCCGACCGCGCTGCCGCCCAGGGGGATCTGCCCGACCCGACCGAGGGTTGCCGATACTCGGTCGATACCGAGGCGGACCTGCGCGGCGTAGCCGGCGAACTCCTGGCCGAGGGTGACCGGCACGGCGTCCATGAGGTGGGTGCGGCCGGCCTTGGGGAGCTCGGCGAAGGCCCGGGCACGCTCGTCGAGGGCATCGTGGAGGCCGGCGAGTGCGGGCACGAGCGACTGCTCGCACTGCTGCACGGCGGCGAGGTGCACCGCCGAGGGGAAGACGTCGTTGGAGCTCTGGCCCAGATTGACGTGATCGTTGGGGTGGACGTCGGGCCCGGCGAGGGTGGCGATGACCTCGTTGGCGTTCATGTTGGTCGAGGTGCCTGACCCGGTCTGGAACACGTCGACGGGGAAGTGCGCGTCGTGGTCGCCGGCGGCCACAGCGTCAGCCGTGGCGGCGATGCGTCGGGCCCGGTCGTCGTCGAGGAGCCCCAGCTCGGCGTTGACGACGGCGGCTGCGGCCTTGATGCGGGCCAACCAGTGGATGACCGCGGCGGGGACGGGCTCGCCCGATACGGGGAAGTTCTCGACGGCCTTGGCGGTCTCGGCACCCCAGAGGGGCTCGGCAGGAGGTTCGGCGGCCATGACCGCGACGCTACCCGGCGCCCGGTCGGGGCAATCCGCAGCAGCCGGGCGCCCAGCCGGGACGGGGGTCTGGACAGGAATCGTGTCAGCCGGCGGCGCGTTGCACGGCGCTCCACGTGCCGGGTTCGGCCATTCCCGCCGACCAATACACCGCGCCGGCGAGCCCCAGCCGCTCGACGTGGCGTCTGCGCGCTGCCACCGACGCGGCGCTGGAGAACCAGACGCGGTGTCGCCGGCCGCCGGAGATGTAGCTGAAGGTGGCTTCGCGTTGGCGGGGGTGGAAGCGGACCTCGGCGCCGACCCGCGCCGCCAGCGCCCGGGCGCTCGCCGCGGTGATCGCGGTGACGCCGGTGGGCGACCACACCCTGCCGTAGGTGGCGATGCCGAGCTCGATCCGCTCGGGAGGGATCTCGCGCAGAGCGAAGGCGGTGATGCGGCGGATCCACGGCATCCCGCCGATGGGGCCCCGTCCGTCGACGTGTTGGTCGTAGCCCATGATCCGTACCCGGTCGGCCGCTTCACCCAGCGTCCGGTAGTCGTACACGGCCGGCATCAGGGTGTCGCGCCACACCGTCCATCCATGGCTCGTGCGCGGCATCACGGTGACGATGCAGTCGCGGCCGCGGGCCTCGACCCGGCGGCACAGCTGGGTGACGAACGCGTTGTAGGCCTCGCGTACCCGCTGGGCCTGGCGTGGCGATGTGGTCAGCGCCAGGTGTTCGTAGTTCAGGTCGATCCCGGTGTAGTAGCTGTGGCGGTCCAAGATGGCGAGCACGGCGCGCACGGCGGTCCTCCGCCGGACCGGGTCGCCCAGGCAGCGGATCGCCTGACGCGGACGCAACCCGGTGGCGGTGATCGTCGCGGTGATGTCGAGGCCGGCCTGCTGGGCCCGTGCGATCACCGACGGGTCGGTCATCACGGCGGTGGATGCGATGTCGCCGCA
Organism: Acidimicrobiales bacterium; assembly: GCA_046290435.1. Classification (GTDB taxonomy): domain Bacteria; phylum Actinomycetota; class Acidimicrobiia; order Acidimicrobiales; family UBA8592; genus CAVQUE01. The sequence continues at coordinate 107,185 of JBKAGO010000067.1, read as the reverse complement.
GCCTCGCTCGTCGTAGGCGAACAGCGAGACGTCGTCGAAGACCCCGGCGTTGGCAGCGACCTCGCCGATCCCGGGGCCGCTCAGCCACCACGGCAGCCAGATCGCATCGGTGGACCGGCCACGCCGGCGGTCCGACCGGTCGGTCGTCTCGGCGACACCCGCTTCGGGCGCCGCCCCGGTGGCCCCGGGCGCTGCCTCGAACGCACCGGGCGCTGCAGCGGGCGAGGCGTCGGTATCGAACGCAGCTGTCTCTGGGGCGGCCCCCATGGCGCCGGCCGTCGGCGCCACCCACACCACCGACAGCAATGTCAACAGCCAGGCGGCGACGGCAACCGACGACACCGTCGGGCGCCGCGTTGGTTCGTGTCGATGTCGCACCCTGGGTCAATCGACCCATCGCCTCCGCAGATGAGGCGCAGATGCGGCGACGACGGTCAGGCGGTGAAGCCCTCGGGGCGCCAGTGGGCTCGCCGGTGCAGCCAGGTGGGCGGCTGATCGTCGGGTGGTCGCTGGTCGGCGGTCAGCCCGAGGCGCTCGGCCGATGGGCCGACGGCGCGCACCAGGCGGTCGTACTCGAAGCCGTTCTCCATGACGTCGACGAGCAGATAGTTGCGTCGACCGCTCTCGGCAACGAGGCCACCCGCCGGCCCGCCCCGGCGGGTGCGGACCACGCCGACGCGGTGACGCCGCAGCCGGGTGACCTTCGCCCAGTCGAGATGCTGATGGCGCAGCAGTGCCCGACGCGTCACACCGGCGGCATCGAACGTCGACGCGATGGGCAGGTCGACCAGCACCACCACCACCGATCCGGCCCCGGCGATCGCCAACGCGATCGGGAACCAGCCGAGCCCGGCAGTCACGAGCGCCACGACCCCGAGCACGGCCAGCAGCACCGCGCCGAGGGTCGAGAACACGATGCCGCGCCACGACGAGTGCAACGTAACGGCCCCGCCGCCGGGGCCACCGGCCGAGGGGTCGCCGCTGTGGGTCACCGTCAGGTCGCGGCCGCCCCGCGGATGCCGACCGCAACGACCTCGCCGGGCTCGACGGGGTGGTGGCACGCCGAGAACTGCCCGGGCGCCCGTTCGATCATCTCGGGCTCGTCGGTGGCGCAGACCTCGGTGGCCCGCCAACAACGCGTCCGGAACCGGCAGCCGCTGGGAGGGTTGACCGGCGAGGGCACGTCGCCCTCGAGCATGATGCGCTGTCTGGCACGTTCCTTGGCCGGCGACGGCACCGGCACTGCCGACAGCAGCGCCGTGGTGTAAGGGTGCGACGGGTTGCGGTAGAGGGTGTCGCGGTCGGCGATCTCGACGACCTTGCCGAGGTACATCACCGCCACCCGCTTCGACACGTGACGGACCACCGACAGGTCGTGGGCGATGAACAGGTAGGCGATGTCGCGCTGGTCCTGGAGGCGTCGCAGGAGGTTGATGACGCCCGCCTGGACGCTGACGTCGAGCGCCGAGACGGGCTCGTCGAGAACGATGAAGCCGGGTTCGAGGGCCAACGCTCGGGCGATGCCGATGCGTTGGCGCTGCCCGCCGGAGAATTCGTGGGGGTAGCGGTTGCCGTGCTCGGGTCGGAGCCCGACGTCGTCGAGCAGTTGGGCGACGCGGTCCATGCGGTCGTTGCGCGAGAGGTTCTCGTGGATGACGAAGGGTTCGGCCACGATGTCGTTGATCGGCATCTTCGGATTGAGCGACGCATACGGGTCCTGGAACACCATCTGCATCCGTCGCCGCAACGGCTGGAGCTCGCCGCGGTCGAGACCGACGATCTCACGCCCGTCGTAGCGCACCGATCCCGATGTCGGCTCGTGCAGCTGCAGGATGGCTCGCCCGGCGGTCGACTTGCCCGAGCCGGACTCGCCGACCAGCCCGAGGGTCTCGCCGCGTGCGATGTCGAAGCTGATCCCGGAGACGGCGTGGACCTTGCCGATGGTGCGACGGATGAGGCCCTGGCTGACGACGGGGAACTCCTTGACCAGATCGCGGACCTCGAGGAGGGGGTTGCCGGCGGTCACGACTCGGCACCCTCTGCGTCGGCCCCGATCACGGCCGGCACCTCGAACGCCTCGCTGGTGTCGTCGAACTGGGCGAGATCCTCCCAACGGTGGCAGGCCGAACGGTGCCCGACCATGTCGGTGAGTGTGAGCTCGGGTTCGTTGTCGGAGCACTTGGCGATCGAGAACGCGCACCGTGGTGTGAACGGGCAACCCGGTGGCGGGTTGACGAGGCTCGGCGGGGTACCCGGAATGGGGGTGAGGTCGGCGTCGCTGCCGTCGACCGAGGGGATCGCACCCAGGAGCCCCAGCGTGTACGGCATGCGGGGCCGTTCGAAGATCTCGTCGACGGTGCCGGTCTCGACGAAGCGCCCGCCGTACATGACGGCGACACGATCGGCGGTGCTGGCCACCACGCCGAGGTCGTGGGTGATCAACACGATGGCGGCGCCGAGCTCGTCCTTGACCTCCATGAGGGTCTCGAGGATCTGGGCCTGCACGGTGACGTCGAGTGCGGTGGTGGGCTCGTCGGCGATGATGACGTCGGGGCTGTTCATCATGGCCATGGCGATCATCACGCGCTGGCGCATACCGCCGGAGAACTCGTGGGGATAGTTGTCGACGCGCTGTTCGGGTTGGGGGATGCCGACAGTGGCCAGGGCGTCGATGGCGCGCGACCGGGCCTCCTTGGGTGACACGCGGTGATGGGCCCGGACGATCTCGCCGAGCTGCTTGCCGATCGTGTAGACCGGGTTCAGCGACGTCATCGGGTCCTGGAAGATCATGGTGATGCGGTTGCCGCGGTAGGTGCGCAGGACCCGATCGGGTATGCCGATGAGATCGTTGCCCAGGTAGCGGGCGCTGCCGGTGATGCGGGCGCTGGGGGGCAGCAGACCCATCAGCGCCATCGACGAGACCGACTTGCCCGATCCCGACTCGCCCACGATGGCGAACACCTCGCCGCGCCGCACCTCGTAGGACACGCCGCGCACGGCCAATACCTGGCCGTCCTCGCTGGGGAACGTGACATGGAGGTCGTCGACCTCGAGCAGGAGATCGTCGTCGCGGTCGGCTGCGTCGGACAGCACGGGCCGGTTCACTTCCGGGACCGGTTCTGGCGGGGATCGAACGCGTCGCGCAGACCGTCGCCGATGAAGTTGATGCACAAGGCGATGGCGACGATGAACAGCCCCGGCCACCAGAACAACCATGGCCGGGTGTTGAACGCGGTCTGGTACTGCGACACCTGCTTGCCGAGCGACCAGTCGGACCCCCCGACCCCGAGCCCGAGGAACGACAGGGCCGTCTCGACGAGGATGGCCGCCGAGATCAGCAGGGTGCCGGTGACCACCACCGATCCGACGACATTGGGCAGCATGTGCTTCCACATGATGCGGGCGTTGCTCGCCCCGAGCGCCCGGGCGGCCTCGACGAACTCCTTCTCCCGCAGCGACATGAACTCGGCCCGGATGATGCGGGCGGTCGTGAGCCACGAGGCCAGTGCGATGATGAGCGCCACGACGAAGATCGAGTTGGATTCGAAGGTCCTGCCGAGCACCGCTGCGACCAGCAGCAGCGGGATCGTGAAGAGCACGTCGACGAAGCGCATCAGCACCGAGTCGACCCAGCCCCGGTAGAACCCGGACAGCCCGCCGATGATCGTCCCGATGACGGTGGCCAGCACACCGGCCACCAGGGCGATGACCATGCTCTGTTGGGCGCCGCGGAGTGTGACGGCGAAGTAATCGCGGCCGATGTTGTCCTGGCCGAACGGGTGATCTCCGAGCTTCAGGCCGTCCCCGTCGAGCCAGGGGATGGCGTCGAGGGTGGGCCGGCCGCCGTCGACCAGGGTGCCCGACGAGTCGAAGGGGTGCTTCCAGAGGCGGAGACCAACGAAGGCCAGCAGCACGATGAAGCTGAGCACGGTGAGGCTGGCCATCGCCAGGCGGTGCCGGAAGAAGCGGCGCATGACCATCTGGCGCTGGGTGCGCGATTCGACGGTGAACTCGCGCTCGGGCCCGAGCCCGGATCCTTCCGGATCGAGGAGATCGGTGTCCTCGACGTCGACTGCGGTACCGACGCGCACTGCGCCGAGATCGGAGGTCATCGGCGGATCCTCGGGTCGAGATAGGCGTACATGATGTCGGCGACGGCGTTGAGCAGCACGATCGAGACCGAGACCACCACGAGGAAGCCCATGACGGGGTAGGGATCGAGGTCGTTGAGGCCGGCGATGAACAGCGATCCCATGCCCGACCACCCGAACACGCGCTCGGTGATGACGGCGCCCTCGATGACGGTGGCGAAGCTGATGGTGACGACCGTCATCACCGGGATGAGCGCCGTGCGGAACGCGTGGCGCATGATGACCTGCGTGGCGGGCAGCCCCTTGGCCTTGGCGGTGCGCACGTAGTCGGATTCGAGCGTCTCGAGCATCGAGGCCCGGGTGAAGCGCATGTAGGCGGCGAAGCCGATGAGTGCCAGCGCCAGCGACGGCAGCACCTGATGGCCGAAGTAGTCGACCATGGTCTCCCAGAACGGGGCGTCGAGGTTGGGGGTGCGCGGGCCGATGGTGGCGATGGTGCGCCCGGGCGACCACGCCGACAGCAGGTTGTCGAACACGACGAGCAGCCCTACACCGAACGTGGTGGCCATGCCGGTCTGCACTGCGGCGCGGCGGTCGATCTCGCCGCCGAGGACGGCGCCGACCGCGGCGCCGGTGCCCAACGAGATGATCAGCAGCAGGAACAGCCGGGTCCAGCTCATCTCGTCGATCCACGGGTCGGCGAGGACGGTGCCGACGATGCCGGCGACCGCAGCGGCGAGGCCGGTGACGAGCACCGGGCGGGTGCTGAGCGCCGCGTTGGACGCTGCGGCGAGGACCCCGACGCCGAGCGCGCCGACCATGACGACCGGCAGGGAAAGGCCGGGGTTGATCATCCAGTCGGTGGCGTCGATGATGATCAGGCCGACGGCGCTGACCACTCCTGCGATGCCTGCGGCTGCGAGGCGGCGGTTCCTGCTGCCGCCCACCAGACCGGCCACGATGACCGCGGTCAACACGGTGAGGATCACGATCCCGGTGGTCGACAGGCCGGGCTGTTCGAGGAAGTCGTTGAAGCGGATCGCGCCGAACTCCTTCAGGAGCACGGCCACCCAGAACACTGGCAGGGAGTAGAAGAGGAACGCGGCGAACGTCGAGGTGTAGTCGATGGCGCTGTACTGGCGAACGGCGCTGATCACGCCGACGGCGAGGCCCAGGATGATCGAGGCGATGGTGGCGATGATGATGAGGCGGAAGGTGGTGCCGACGGCCTGGGAGAGCAGGGCCGAGACGTCCTGGCCGTCGCGGTTGAGGCCGAAGTCGCCACTGAAGAGGCCGCCGAGCCAGCTGAAGTAGCGCTCGAGGAACGGCTTGTCGAGCTCGAGCAGCCGGCGCACCGTGGCCATGGTCTGCTCGCGGTTCGGGTCGGTCGACTGGCGGTACTGGGCCAGCGGATCTCCCGAGATCGTGACGAGCCAGAACGACAGGAAGGTCGACGCAAGCAGGATCGGGATCGCAACGAGGAACCTGCGAAGGATGAAGAAGAACACGGACCGCCTCGGATCTTCGGCAGAGAGGCCGGGTGGGAACGGTGGTGATGCAGATCCGGTGCCGGGCCCGAGGGCCCGGCACCGGATACCGCGTCTACACGGGTGGTGAGCTCAGCTCACCGGGCCGGATCAGCCGACCTGCCAGGCGCTGGCGTTCCAGGTCAGCCCGTTCTGGGACGGGTTGTAGATGACGTTGGAAGCGCTGTCGCTGTAGGCGACGACACCGGGGAAGCTGAACACCGGGATGGTCACGAGGTCCTCCCAGAGGATGACGTCGACCTGGTTGGACAGCTCGACCTGCGCCTCGGCGTCGAGCTCGGTGTTGATGGCGTCGAGGAGCTCGTCGACCTCGGGGTTGCCGTAGCCACCGAAGTTGATGCCGCCACCGGTGCGGTAGATCTCCGACGAGCCGGTCTTCAGCGGGGAGCCGGCCCATGCGAACATGGCCACGTCCCAGTCGCCGGCGGCGAGCTCGACATCGAAGAAGGTCTCCGAGCCGGCGTCGACGACGTCGAAGCCCTCGACCTGGTTGCAGCTCTCGATGGTGAGGGCCACCTGGTCGGTGCGGCGGGCGTTGCCGCCGTTGTCGAACCAGCCGATGCGGACGGTGACCGGCTGCTCGATGCCGGACTCGTCGAGGAGCTCCTGGGCACGAGCGAGGTCGACCTCGTCGAAGAGGCCGCCCGAGTTGTCCACGTAGCCGGCCTCGAAGGGCTGGTTGAAGCGGTTGTTCAGGACCTCGGCGGTCGGATCGAGCGGCTGGATGAGGTTGGCCACCATCTGCTGGCGGGGCAGGCAGAGGGCGAAGGCCTCACGCACGGCGCGGTCGCCGAACACGGTGTTGAAGTTGAAGTCGAAGTGCTCCCAGACGAACTGGGCGCCGGTCTCGACGACCACACCATCGGTGCCCTCGAGCTGCGCGAGCAGGTCAGGGGTGGGCTGGGGGTCCATGGCGTTGATCTCGCCGTTGGCGAGGGCCTGGGCCTGGGCTTCCTCGGCGATGTAGCGCACGAGGACCGGACCGTTGGCCGGAGTGCCCCAGTAGTTGGGGTTCGGGACCAGCGTGAGGCTGGCGCCGGCTTCCCAGCTGTCGAGCTGCATCTTGTCGCCCGAGGGGATGAGGGCAGGGTCGAGCAGCTCGCCGGGGTTCATGGCCCAGGCGGTGTTGAAGAACTCGGCCATGGCGGCGATGGCTTCCTGATCGCCGGCATCGAAGGCGGCGATGAGGTCCTCGACACCGGCTTCACGCTCGATCACGTGGGCGGGCATCATGCCGCTGAACGTGGCACGCCAGTCGGCGAAGATGTCGCTGTAGGTCGTGGTGATGGTCTTGCCGTCGTCGGAGCAGTCCATCGACTCGATGACGTCGTAGCCGGTGGAGCCGGTCACGGCGAACAGTGGGATCTCCGTCTCGGACTCCTCGTCGATGACGGGCTCGCCGGCATCGTCGAGCTGGACCCAGGTGCCGTTGAAGGCCTGCCAGGTGAAATAGAAGTCGTCGCAGTCGATGGGCTCGCCATCGGACCACACGGCGTCGGGGTTGATGACGTACTCGATGGACTGCGGGTCGTCGCTGATGGCGGTGACCGAGACCATGAGCTCCTCGTCCATGACGAGGTCGCCGGTGGGACCGGCGAAGAAGAACGGATCGGGCAGGACCTCGTTGAGGATGATGCCGTTCTTCACGGAGTTGCTGGCGGCGAGGCCGTTGTTGTAGTTCGAGAACTCCTGGGCGTTGCCGTAGGCGATGGTGGTGGCCTCGGCCGGCGGCTCTTCCTCTTCGGGAGCCTCCTCTTCTTCGGAGGCCTCTTCTTCTTCTTCTTCGGGAGCCTCCTCTTCAGGGGCTTCTTCTTCGGGTGCGGTCTCTTCGGTGTCTTCTTCGCCGCCGGTTTCTTCTTCGTCGTCACCGCATGCCGCGGCGATCAGTGCGAAGGCGAACAAGATCGCCAATAGTCGCATCAGTGTGGAACGCATTCGAGGAGCCCCTCCGTCGTGGATGTGCAAATGCCTCGCTCTCAGGGTGAGAACGAGGGGTTACCGTCGAGTAGACGATCCCTGGACGTTAGGGGGCTGTCGCACCATCTGGCAATTGCGGCGCGTGCCAGGTGTGTTCCGAATCGATGACGCCCATCTGAACGACGCTGCGCAGAGCGTTCACCCTGCTGCTCACCGTGCGCAGGTGCGGGGTTCGCCGGTGCCTGACACGGCGGTGGCCGGTCCGAGCGCTCAGTAGCGGTAGGTCGACACGATCGTTCCGGTCGGGTCGATCAGATAGGCGGTGTCGCCGTCGTTGTTCCAGATCGCGCCGCTGTTGCACCAGTACAAGCGGGTGGCGGTGGCCGCGCCGCAGCCGGTGTGCAGGCGGACCGATGCGCCTGCGGCCAGGCGGAAACCATCGGGGAACCGGTAGCGGTGAACCGTCGTGCGATCCCGCATGACCCATCCTCCGAGCGACGCGACCCCGGCGCCGTCGTTGGCGACGACGACCCACTCGCCGTTGGGATTGCGATGATCGTTGCCGGGCGCATCGGCCACGAGGCCGGCGATACGCAGGGCACCGCTCCCCGCACCGTCGGTCGGTGCCTGGCCGCACGGCGCGGTGCGCCAGAGGCCGCGACCGGCGGTCTGCGCCCTCCGCTCGGCTCGGGCCAGGCGGGCTTGGCGTGCCGTGTCGGGTGGGTAGGGCGTGGCGAGTGCGTGCCCGGACCGGACGAGGGCCGCGTTGACGAACCGACCGCCACTGTGGACGTACCGCAGCAACCGACCGAACTGGTCGCGATCGGAGGTGTCGGCGACGAGGCGCATCCCGCCCGACCGCAGCAGCCGGGTGAGCCGCTGCGTGGCCTGGCGGGAGAAGCACTCGTCGTTCTCGGGAGCGTTGACGCCGATCAACCGGACGGTTTCGGTGCGGCCGCCGGTACGCACGACGATGGTGTCGCCGTCGACCACCCGCACCAGCCTCGCTCGCGGAGCCCGCCGGCCCGCGGGTGGTTGCTGCGTCGCCGAAGGGTTGCCGGGCACAGCGGCGGCCATGTCGAAGGCGGCTGCCGCCCGACTCGTAGGCGATGCCGCCCCCGGCGGCGCGACGGTCCCCGTCAGGGCCAGGATGAGGCCGACGATCACGCCGACGCGCAGCAATGGGGAAGTGGGGAAGGGGACCCGCCGGTCCCGAGGCCGTGACGGCACGCCCTCGACCGTACCGCCGGGCTGCGTCGGCTGCTCTCACCGAAGTGGCGATCGCAGGTACGAGCTACCCCGGCGCGACGCTCTCGAGGGCGGCCAGTGCCATAGCCTCCAGCATGGCGATCATCTCCTGGCGGGGCAGCGTGGCGCTGTATGGCGTCGAGTTGATCAGGCCGAACGCAGCGTGGATCGCGGCGCGCGCAGTGCGGGGAGTGATGTCCGGCCGGCGAGTCCGGAGCGCGTCGACCCAGATCGTGACGTAGCGCCCCTGCAGTTGCCGCACGCTTCTCTGGTCGTCTGCGCTGGCATGGATGAGATCGCGGAAGTGCACGGTGATCAGCGACCGGTTGTCGACTGCGAACTCGCAGTGGAATCGGACGAGTGCCTGCAGGGCATCGGTCGAAGACCTGCGTGTCCTGCGCCCGCCGTCGAGGAGTCGGCGGCTGATTTCCACGAGCATCTCGCCGAGAAGCGCTTCCTTTCCTGCGAAGTGGTGGTAGAGCGCAGGGCCGGAGACGCCGGCTGCCTCGCCGATCTCGTCGACGGTGACGTTGGCGAAGCCGCCGCCTGCGAACAGGTCGGCGGCGATGTCCAGCAGTTCCCGGCGCCGCGCCGTGATCGTCGGGGTGTCCGCGCTCATCGGGAATCGAATCGGCCGAGGGGGCCGGCTGCGGCGGTCCGGCCGGGCGTGTCGTGGCCGACGAGGTCCGGTAACCCGTCGGCGATCGACAGGACCGCTGCGAGGTCGACGCCGGTGTCGATTCCCATGTCGTCGAGCATCATCACGAGCTCCTCGGTGGCCAGGTTGCCGCCTGCCCCCGGGGCGAAGGGCGACCCGCCGAGTCCGCCGACCGCGGTGTCGAAGCGGCGTACGCCGTGGTCGAGGGACCACAACGCGTTGGCGAGCGCCGTGCCACGCGTGTCGTGGAGATGCAGCCCGAGGTCGAGCCGTGCGGGTTCCGGAAGTGCGTCGATGACGGCGCCCAGTCGGCGAGGGGTCGCCGTGCCCGTGGTATCGGCCAGCGTGATCCGTGCCGACGGCAGGTGGTCGATCGTCGAACCGACGAGCTCGACGACCGGTGTGGGGCTCGTGACGTCGCCGAACGGCGACCCGAATGCACACGACACGACCACGTCGATCTCCACGTCAGCGGACGCCTCGTCGGCGACCTCGGCGATGCGGGCCGACTCGGCGACGGCCTCGGTCGGGGTTCGTCCGACGTTCTTGATGCTGTACCCGGGGGAAGCGGAGATGGTGATGGTCAGGTGCCGTGCGCCGGCAGCGATCGCATCGGCGGCACCACGTGCGTTGGGAACGAGCGCCCACCACGTCGCGCCGGTAGCCGATGCGTGGGCGAACACCTCGGCTGCCCCGGCCATGGCGGGAACGTGTCGTGGCGACACGAACGAGGCAGCTTCGACATGTGCGACGCCGGCCGCAGCGAGCGCGATTGCCAGTTCCGCGCGGACGGCCGGCGGCAGGGGCGTCTCGCTCTGCAGTCCGTCCCGTGGGGTCACGTCTCTGATGATCACTGCGGTGCCATCGCTCATGGTCGGCGCCCTCCCCCGACGAACGTACCTTAGTCTCGGTTCAGTTCGGCGCCTTAGTCCGTGTTAAGGTGTCCGCCCGTGGGGAACGACAGATCGAACGTCTTGGAACCGTCGTCGCACTGGCCGCAGCTCGACGCGTCGGGCGGTCCCGGCGCAGAACAGTTGGCAGCCAACGCCGCGTCGATGGACGAGCTGGTGGCGGAGCTCCGCACGTTGCGGGCGGAGGCGGCCCTCGGTGGCTCCGCCGCATCGCGAGAGCGGCACGTGTCACGGGGCAAGCTGCTGCCACGCCAGCGGGTCGAGTCGCTGCTCGATCCCGGTTCGCCGTTCCTCGAGCTGTCGCCGCTGGCCGCCCACGGCATGTACGACGGCGAGGCGCCGGGCGCAGGGATCATCACCGGCGTCGGTCGGGTGGCCGGCCGGCTGTGTGTCGTCGTCGCCAACGACGCCACGGTCAAGGGGGGCACGTACTTCCCGATGACCGTCAAGAAGCACCTCCGGGCGCAGGAAGTCGCACTCGACAACCGACTGCCCTGCGTCTACCTCGTCGACTCCGGCGGCGCATTCCTGCCCGAACAGGACAGCGTGTTCCCCGACCGCGAACACTTCGGGCGCATCTTCTACAACCAGGCAACCATGTCGGCGAAGGGCATCGCGCAGATCGCGGCGGTGCTGGGTTCGTGCACTGCAGGCGGGGCGTACGTGCCCGCGATGAGCGACGAGGCGGTCATCGTCCGCGACCAGGGCACCGTGTTCCTCGGCGGGCCGCCGCTGGTCAAGGCGGCAACCGGCGAGATCGTCACCGCCGAGGACCTCGGCGGTGGGCACCTGCACACCCACGTCTCCGGGGTGATCGACCACCTCGCCTCCGACGACGGTCACGCGCTGGGGATCGTGCGCAGCATCGTCGCGACGCTGCCGCCGCCACCGCCGCCGCCGTGGGAGGTGACGCAATCCGAGGACCCGACGGTCGATCCCGATCAACTCCACGGCGTCGTTCCCGGCGACCTCCGCACGCCCTACGACGTCCGCCAGGTCATCGCCCGACTGGTCGACGCCAGCCGGTTCCTCGAGTTCAAGCGCGACTACGGCTCCACCCTGGTCACCGGGTTCGCCCGCATCTGCGGGCATCCGGTGGGCATCGTCGCCAACAACGGCGTGCTGTTCTCCGAATCGGCCATGAAGGGGGCGCACTTCGTCGAGTTGTGCGACCAACGCCGGATCCCCCTGCTGTTCCTCCAGAACATCACCGGCTTCATGGTCGGCCGCGAGTACGAGGCCGGGGGCATCGCCAAGCACGGCGCCAAGATGGTCACCGCCGTCGCATGTGCCCGGGTCCCGAAGCTGACAGTGGTCATCGGCGGGTCGTTCGGGGCCGGCAACTACTCGATGTGCGGGCGTGCGTACTCGCCCCGGTTCCTGTGGATGTGGCCGAACGCCCGGATCTCGGTGATGGGCGGCGAGCAGGCAGCCAGCGTGCTGGCCACGGTGCGCCGCGACCAGATGGCCGGCCAGGGCGTCGACTGGCCCGCCGACGACGAAGAGGCCTTCAAGGCCCCGATCCGCGACCAGTACGAGCACGAGGGCAACCCGTACTACGCCACGGCTCGGCTGTGGGACGACGGCATCATCGAACCACGCGACACCCGCACCGTCCTGGGGCTCGCGCTCGGCGCGGTCGCCTGCGCGCCGCTCGAGCCCATCTCCAACGGCATCTTCCGGATGTGACCGAGATGACCCCTACCTCCGGCTCCCCGGCAACTCGTGTCCTCGTCGCCAATCGCGGCGAGATCGCCGTGCGCGTCATGAAGACCCTGCGCGACCTCGGCATCGAATCGGTCGCCGTCTACAGCGACGCCGACGCCGACGCCCGCCATGTCCGCGCCGCCGACATCGCCGTGCGCATCGGGCCGGCGCCGGCCCGGGAGAGCTACCTCGACGTCGACCGCATCGTCGACGCCGCCCGTGCCACCGGCGCGTGGGGGATCCACCCCGGCTACGGGTTCCTGTCCGAGAACCCTGTTCTCGCCCGGCGCTGCGAGGAGCACGGCATCGTCTTCATCGGGCCCCCGGCCGCCGCCATCGAGGCCATGGGCGACAAGATCGCCGCCAAGGCCACCGTCGCCGCGGCGGGTGTGCCCGTCGTGCCGGGCAGCTCCGGCGCAGGCCTCGACGACGATGCGCTCGCGGCCGCAGCGATGGAGGTGGGCCTCCCGGTGCTCATCAAGCCTTCGGCCGGCGGCGGCGGCAAGGGGATGCGGCTGGTCACGGCAGCGGCCGATCTCGTCCCGGCCATCGAGGCGGCGCGGCGCGAGGCACGCTCGTCGTTCGGCGACGACACGCTGCTCGTCGAACGGTTCCTGCACCGGCCGCGCCACGTCGAGATCCAGGTGCTGGCCGACACCCACGGCAACGTCGTCCACCTGGGCGAGCGCGAGTGCAGCCTGCAGCGGCGCCACCAGAAGATCGTCGAGGAGGCGCCGTCGCCGCTGATCACCGCCGAGGTGCGCTCGGCCATGGGCGCCCGCGCGGTCGCCGCGGCCCGGGCGTGTGGCTACGTCGGGGCCGGGACGGTCGAGTTCATCATGTCCGACGAGGCGCCCGACGAGTACTTCTTCATGGAGATGAACACCCGGCTGCAGGTCGAGCACCCGGTCACCGAGATGATCTACGGCGTCGATCTCGTTGCGTTGCAGGTCCATGTCGCCGAGGGGCGGCCGCTGCCGTTCGACCAGGACGACCTCGTCATGCGCGGCCATGCCGTCGAGGCCCGCATCTATGCCGAGGACCCCGCCAACGACTTCCTGCCCACCGGCGGGGTCATCCATCGGGTGATCGAACCCGGCGGGCCGGGCGTGCGTGTCGACTCCGGGATCGCTGACGGATCGGTCGTCGGTTCGGACTACGACCCGATGCTGGCCAAGGTCATCGCACACGGCGACGACCGCGCCCATGCCCTCGCCCGCCTCGACGCCGCACTCGCGGCCACCGCGATCGTCGGTGTCGCCACCAACATCGGGTTCCTCCGCCGCCTGCTCGCCGACGACGACGTCCGCGCCGGGCGCCTCGACACGGGCCTCGTCGAGCGGCGCAGCGCCGACCTCGTGGCGAGCGACGTGCCGGCGGCCGCGCTGATCGCAGCCGCGCTGGCGCCGTTGCTCGGCTCCGCCCACCGGGGCGACCCGTGGCAGGCGACGGTGGGCTGGCGCCACGGTGGGCCGTCGTGGGTGCCGCGCCGCCTCGAGGTGCGCGGCCACGACCCTGTCGAGGTCCGTGTCCGTCACCGCACCGGGGCCCAGTGGGACGTCGATCTCGGCGACACCGCGTCCGGGGGTGTCCATCTGGCCACCGCGCACCAGCCCGACGAACACGGCGCGATGCGGATCGCGGTGGACGGCGCAGTCGCCCACCTGACCGTGCACTGCCTCGACGACCGGATATGGATCTCGATCCTCGGGTCGGCATGGGAGATCCGCGACTGCGACCGCTCGCCCGAGAGCGCACTCGCCGCCGCCGCCACGTCGGGCCCCGGCCCCATCCGCAGCCCGATGCCCGGCAACGTCATCGCCGTGCACGTCGCCGTCGGCGAGGCGGTCACCGCCGGGCAGACCGTCGCCATCGTCGAGGCGATGAAGATGGAACACACCCTGAGCGCGCCCACCGCAGGGGTGGTCACGGTCGTCCATGCGGCCGTCGGCGATGCCGTCGCCCTCGACGCCCCGGTGGTCACCATCGGCGAACCGGCCGACGGTGGCGACGATGGCGACGGGGCAGACCCCGTTACCGAATCGAAGGAGAACCGATGACTGGTTGGGAACTGAGCGACGAGCACGAGGCCTTTCGGAGTGTCGTGCGCGACTTCGCAGAAGCAGAGATCGAACCGCACGCGGCACAGTGGGATCGCGATCACCATTTCCCGACCGACGTCGTACGTGCCATGGGCGACCTCGGCCTGTTCGGCCTGGTGTTCCCCGAGCGATGGGGCGGCGCCGGCGGCGACTTCACGTCGCTGTGCGTCGCGATCGAGGAGATCGGACGGGTCGACCAGTCGATGGGCATCACGCTGTCGGCAGCGGTGGGTCTCGGAGCGAACCCCATCTACCGGTTCGGCACCGAGGCCCAGCAGGACACCTGGCTCCCGGACCTCGTGGCGGGCCGGGCGTTGGGTGCCTTCGGGCTGACCGAACCCGACGGCGGCAGCGACGCCGGCGCCACCCGCACCCGGGCGCGGCTCGACGGCGATGCGTGGGTCATCGACGGCAGCAAGGCGTTCATCACCAACTGTGGCAGCACGATGACCTCCATCGTCACCGTCACGGCGCGCACCGACGACGGGATCTCCGCCTTCGTCATCCCTGCCGGCACCGACGGCCTGATCGTCGAACCGGCCTACGACAAGCTCGGCTGGCACGCCAGCGACACCCACGGCCTGACGATCGCCGATTGCCGGGTGCCGGCGGAGAACCTGCTCGGTGCGCCGGGCGCGGGATTCCGCAACTTCCTCTCCATCCTCGACGACGGCCGCATCGCCATCTCCGCGCTGGCGCTGGGGTGCGCTCGGGCGTGTCTCGAACAGGCCACCGAGTACGCGAAGTCCCGTCACGCGTTCGGTGGACCGATCGGGCGATTCCAGGGGCTGGCCTTCCAGTTGGCCGATCTCGCCGTGGCGGTGGAGAACGCCCGCAACCTCACCTACAAGGCCGCGTGGCTCAAGGACCAGGGCCGTCCGATCGCGCAGGCGGCAGCCATGGCCAAGCTGTACTCCACCGAGGTCGCGGTCGACGCAACGCGGGTTGCGACGCAGGTGTTCGGTGGGGCCGGCTTCATGGAGGAGACACCCGTGGTCCGCTTCTACCGCGACGCCAAGATCCTCGAGATCGGCGAGGGAACCAGCGAGATCCAGCGCCTGGTGCTCTCCCGGGGACTGGGCCTGCCGGTCTGAGTGCCGCCGGCCGCCGGTGCGCGATCTTGCGCCGGTCCGCGAGATTCGGATCGGAGCGGAGGATGAGCCAGCCCGCAGTCCGCGCGGGGCATCCGTGTGATTTCACCCAGGCCCCATGGCCCGGACCCGACGACCCGTTTCAGCTGCGAAGAGTGGCTGTGCTGTCACCATCAGCAGGGTGAGTGGCATGGACCGACGCAGCGCCCCCTCCCGCCGCGCCATCGCCGCGCTGCTGGCCACGGTGCTGCTGGCGTCGATGTTCACCGTCGTCGACGCGTACGACCACCCGGCGGGCGCCTCCGAGTCGGCGAACGCCTGGGTGGAGTCGACCCCGGGCCACCATCTCACCGTGCGCTACGAGGCCGCGCCCGGTGCTTCCCATCATCAGGTGCAGTGGCGCCGCATCACGCCTGCCCCGCCGCCGGCGCCCACCTCGTCGGCGCCCACCTCGTCGGCGGCGCCATCGATCGAGCCGCCGCCGACGTCGTTCATCATCGGCGGCGATGAGGCGGCGCCCGGCGACGCGCCGTGGGCGGTCAACATCGGAGGCTGTGGAGGCACGCTGATCACCCCACGCCATGTGGTCACCGCGGCCCACTGCCTGGTCGCGTGGAGATCCGCCCACAGGACCGACCCCAGCTCCAGGCTGACCAGGCCGGTCATCGGCGGCGGTGTCACGAGGATGAGCCCGCCCCCTGTCGTCCCCGGCGGGTTTCCCGGCGTCGAGCGGTACGTGGTGCATCCCGGCTGGTTGAACGGCTCGAGCACATTCAGCCACGACATCGCCGTCATCACGCTGACGAAGCCGATGCCCAACGCGCAGACGCTCCCGCTGTGGCGCGACCCCACTGGTCCCGTCGCCGGTACGGCGTTCGATACCTACGGATGGGGAAACACGCAGTACAACGGCTTTCTGTCGCCGGCCCTGCTGCATGCGTCGCTGGAGGTGATGGCGTCACCAACCGGTTCGACCGTCAGTCACGACTGCCCGTCGTTGAACGTGTGGCCCCGGAACTCGTTCGTCTCGACCGAGATGATCTGCGTCGGCGACGACGACCCGGCGAAGACCCAGACGACCTGCAACGGCGATTCGGGCGGCCCCGGTGTCATCACCGGGCCGGACGGGCGCAAGTATCTCGCCGGTGTCGTGTCGTGGGGAATCCTCGGGTGCCCGCTGTGGGGTTCCAAAGCGTTCGTGCGCGTGTCGGCCTATGCGGACTGGATCGACGACGTCGTCGCAGAGACGACCCCCGACCTCTACGACGATGCGGGCGCCTGGCAGACCTGCACCGCGCAGCCCGGTTCGGGGTCGTCCTGTTCCTCGGGCTGGCGGCTCCCCGGCCATCCGAGCGGCACGCCCTTCGCGGTCGGCGAGACCATCGAGTTCCGCGTGGTCGCGTGGGTGCCCGGGCATGGGTGGACAGCGCAGGCGCACCAACAGCCCGAGGCCTTCACGGTCCCGCCGCAACCGCCGCCACCGGCGCCCCACTTCCACATCCCGTCGGTGAGCCAGTCGTCGGCCGTGCTGCGGTGGTTCTCGCACGAAGGCTCGGTGTATGAGTTCCAACGGAGTAGCGACGCAGAGGACTGGGTGACGGTGACGACATCGTCGTCGGCCGGGTGGCAGTGGGCGACGTTCACCGACACGGGCCTGGAACCGGCGACGTCCTACCGGTACCGGGTTCGGGGATGCGAGGCCGACCGGTGTTCGCTCTGGTCTGATCCGACGACCGCGCTGACCGTTCCCGCGGCGCCGGTGGTGACGCTCGACGAGGTGACCCACACATCGATCGCGGCGTCGTGGAGGCCGCAGGATGTGGTCGACACCTATGAGTTCGCCTATTCGTTCGTCGCCGGCTATGCGGCCTCGGGTCTCCTGTGGACGATCTGGTACTCCGTGCCCCACACCGGGACGCAGGCCACGGTCGCGCAGACTCGGTCTGCGACGCCCTACCGGGTGAAGATCAGAGCGTGCAACGGCTCCGGGTGCTCGCCGGCGACCGTGGTCGAACTGACCACGCTTGCCACGCCTGCGCCGGCGCCGCCACCACCGCCCCCCACGCCGCCCCCCACAGCGCGGCCGACGCCGCCGCCCCCGGTGCCGACGCCCGGTCCCGAGCGGCCCCCGGTTCCCGTCCCGGAGCCGCCGACGCGCCCCGATCTGCGGCCGCCTCCTCCAGGCCCGACCGCCGAGCCCGAGCCCGCAGCACCCGAGAACACGCCGGAGTGCCGATCCCGGCCCGGTAGGCGGGTGTTGCGATGCGCCGACAGTGCCCCGGAGGGCGAGACCGGCCACCTCCGGCGCGTCCTCGCACAGCCCAACGCCCATCCGGTCAGGGCCGGGCGTGTCATCGCCATCATCGACGGCAGGCGCCGGGTCCTCACAGCTGCGGACTTCGGCTCGGGTCTCACCCGTGGGATGCGTTTCGGCGCGTCGGTGGCCGTGGCCGACCTCGACGCCGATGGTTTCGCCGATCTGGTCGTGGGCGCCCCCGGCGCCACCGTCGATGGTCGTCGTCGCGCCGGGGCGGCGTTCGTCTACCGAGGCAGCCCCGATGGCCTGGTGCCGGCGATGGTCATCGACCAGGACCACCCGGAACTCGAGGCCCGGCCGAGGCGCGGCGAGCGGTTCGGTGTCGTGGTTCGCATCGCCCCATCGGGGGCTCTCGTGGTCGTGACTGCGAGAGAAGCAGACCCGCCGGGCCCACGGACGCGAACTTCGATGACCATCGCCGCGCCGTTGGGCTGATGCCGCACGGCTTCGATTCTGGCGGGCTGGGGCGCCGAAATCGGCTCGTCGCCTCGCTCGGTGCGGGCGAGACTGTGCGCCATGGTGATCCAGGTCCGACGTGCGGTTCCGGCTGACTCCGACCGGATGGGGACGATCCATGTCGCCGCGTGGAGGGCCGCCTACCGCGGCGTCATGACCGACGACCATCTCGACGCGCTCGACGAGGTCGCCGTCGCCGCGGCGTGGCGAGAGCGCCTCACCACCGGGCTGTCCGATCGGGCGCCGGTGGGGGTGACGGCGCAGTCGCTCGTCGCGGAGCTCGACGGTGTCGTCGTGGCAATGGCCGCCGTCGGACCCGATCGCGACGACCTCGGGGACCTCGCCACCGGGGAGCTCTGGATGCTCAACGCCGACCCGTCGGCGTGGGGCACCGGTGCTGCTGTGGCCCTGCACGAGCTCGCGTGCGGCGAGCTCGCGGCACGAGGTCACACCGATGCCGTGTTGTGGGTCGTCGAGCAGAACGACCGAGCGCGCCGGTTCTACGAACGCGAGGGCTGGCATGACGACGGGCTGGCGAAGACCGAGGCCATCGGCGGCGTCGACGTCACCGAGCTCCGCTACCGGCGCCGGCTCGAAGCCCGTGGTGCGGGCAGCCCGTGAGCGCAGCGAGCGCGAGAAACGAAGCCTCGATCCGTCGAACCGCCGCCATCAGCGCGCTGCTTTGGTCGAGGGCGTGCGCACATCGGCCGGGCCGTCGCAGCCGTGGGGTCGGTCGGGCTCAGCGGCGCAGCGCCAGGAGGTTCTCGGCGAGGGAGGCGATGTGGTCGGCGTCTTCGAGTTCGTCGAGCCAGCGTTGCGGGATGGCCGCTTCGCCGAGGTAGGCGCCGGCCAGGTTGCCGCACATGGCGGCGACGGTGTCGGCGTCGTAGCCACCCGCGACGGCGGTGCAGATGGCTTCCTCGAGGTCCTCGGGGTGGTGGAGGAAGCTCCAGATGGCGGCGGGCAGCGACTCGAGGACGAAGGCGCCGTTGTAGGTGTGGGCGAACGCCTGTCGGGGTTCGAGACCGAGCATGGGGCCGAGCTCGGCGATGCGGTCGACGAGCCGGACGAGGGTGTCGTCGGTGCCGTCGCGTCGTTCGCGATGTCCGGGGTCGTGGAGGTCGGCGGCGCCGGCGACGAGCCAGTCGAGGAAGCGTCGGGGTTCGAGGCTGCCCGGTGGGGTGACCAGGAGGTAGGCGACGGCGCTGGCCTGCACGATCGTCGATGCGACGGCCAGCGGGTCGGCGTGGGTGACGACGGCGTTGAGCGCCGCGACCTGGCGGAGCGCGGCAAGGTCGTGGCCGCAGGCGATGCCGATGGGTGCGGCGCGCATGGCGGCGCCGTTGCCGGCCGACCTCGATCCCGACTGGTGCCAGGGCACGCCCTGCTGGAGTCGGTCGATGGCGTCGTCGGTGGCGAAGCCGATGCCGCGGATGTCGGAGCGGTGTTCGGCCAGCGTGGCGGCGAACAGCTCCTGGTGGGCGGCGTCGTCGGCGAGGAGCGATTCGGCGGTCCAGAGCGTGAGTTGGGTGTCGTCGGTGAAGGTCCCGATCGGTCCGGACTTCCAGCCCCACCAGGGCATGAAGTCGCGGATCCGGCCGTAGCGCTCGGCGATGACCGATGGCCGTTTGGTCTCGGCGGGCCGCCCCAGCGCGTCACCGACGGCTCCGGCCAGCAGACAACCGCGGGCGTAGGTCGCCTCGACGGTTCCGGCGGGCCAGGCCGCCAGCACCTCCGGCGGCGGGATGCCCGGCAGTAGATGGCGCTGCGTCAGCGTGTCGTGAACGGTTGGCTCGAGTTCCACGGCGTATCTCCTCGATGGTCCGCCGGCGGGCGAGATGGGTCCTGGTTGCACACCGGTAGGGCGTAGGTGTGACGAAGCGGTCGCAGCCGCCCACGGTTGGCGCAGTGCCCTCTGGCTGTCAGGGCAGCCAATGGGCGTGGGCGTAGGGGTCGGGGTTGGCAGTGGCCCATCGGTCGATGGCCTCGGCAAGTCGTGCATGGAGCGCTCCGCCGACTCCACGACCGGCGGTCAGAGCGACCAGCACCGGTGTCATCGCCAGACCGGCGCTCTGGCGTCGATCGAGCAGCGGCAGGAAGTCGACGGCGTTCTCGGTGACCAGGGTTCGTCCCTCGTCGACGGCGCGGGCGAGCACGTCGGTGTCGGGAGCGCCACCCAATCCGACCTCGCGCACGTGCACGACGTCATGGCCGCGCTGGCGCAGTTCGTCGCCGACGCGTTCGCTGTACATCTCGTCGAGCAGGAGCCTCACGAACCCAACAGTGCTGCGCGAGCCGCCGCCAGTTCGCGTACCCGCTGGGCGGCTTCTTCGTTCTCGCGTATCCGGGCCTCGATCTCGTCGAGGTGCTCGGCTGCGTAATCGATGGCGATACGGACCAGGCGCGTCTCGATGCCGAGGCTCTCGGCGGCGACGGCCACGGCCTTGTCGCCGGTGACGCCGGCGGACCGGATCCGTCGCACCACCTCGTCGACGTCGGGGCCTCCGGCCAGGCCCGCACGCCAACCACTCGGGCCGGGTCGATAGACGATCCCTGGATGGTCGATCGCAGCGAGGCCCTGTTCGAGGAGGCGGGTTATCAGCGCCGTCACCGTGACACCCTCGACGGCGGCCCGCTGGGCTAGGCGCTGCTTCAGGTCAGGGGCCAGACGGTACGAAGTCGAGCTCGCCATCCGCTCACTGTAGCTCGCATGAACTACGCAGCGCTGCAGACGCATCGGCGGGCATGACCGCCGCGCAGGTTGACGGGGAGGGTGCCTGCCCACTGGCCGATCTCGTTCGCGAGGCTCTCGACGCGTTCGCCGTTGACGTCGAGGAGTGAGACCTGGAAGTTCGAGCTGCCGCACAGCACTCGCAGGTGTCCGGCCGGGAAGCTCGAATGTGTCCCCCCGACATTCGCAACGCCGTCGTCGCCGACCCCTCGCTGGCCGTCACAGGAGCCCCTCCGGTCTGTATCGACGAGTACCAGAGAGCACCCGGAGTGCTGGATGCGATCAAGGCGCGACTCAACAAGGAGGGAAGCGTTCCCGGCGCTGCGGTCCTCACCGGGTCGACACAACACGATGCAATCCCGAGAACGGCGCAAGCGCTCACGGGACGGCTACATGTCCTCACGCTCCTGCCGCTGTCCCAGGGCGAGATGGCCGGTGTAGCCGAGAATCTTCTCCCGGCGCTGCTCGCCGATCCAGCGACGGCCGTCGCCGCACTCCCCACCTCGGCGACGACACGTGAGCGCTACGTCGACCTTACCGATCAGTGATGCGAGGCTCCCCCGGACAACGTTCGGTTCTTGGTGCAGGCGCCCCGGGGCGGGTCTGCGCCCGCAGAGTTCCGCTTGCCACGTCGGGCGTTGGGCAGTTCGGTGTCATCGGTCCACGCCGAGCGTCGTGGTGGCGAGAGTTGGTGGTTCAGTCGACGGTGAGGGTCCAGGGTGGTGGTGGGGTCTGGAAGCCGGCGCGGGCTTCGATCTGGAGGAGGAAGGTGCCGTCGGGGACGACGTAGCGGCCTTGGAAGCCGCCTTCGCCGATGGCGTTCTCGAGGGAGTCGGAGCGGTCGCCGATGGCGCGGATGAAGATGTTGGAGTCGCAGGTGGGGCAGTCGAAGGCGACGACGGCGGGGCCGTCGGTGATGAAGATGAGGACTTCGGAGCCGACGCCGTCGTGTCGGGACCCGGGTTCGGTGGCCAGGGTGGGGGCGCTGGTGATCTCGTCGAAGGTGATCTCCCAAGGCCCGTCGGCGTTGATCTCGATGAAGGCGAAGCTGTCGCCGACGCGGAGGTTGACGGGCAGGGTGCCGGCCCATTGGCCGATCTCGTTGGCGAGGCTCTCGACGCGTTCGCCGTTGGCGTCGAGGAGCGAGACCTGGAAGTTCGAGCTGCCGTTGTGGGTGAGGGTGACGAGCAGCGAGTCGGTGATGGGGTCGTCGAGCGCGACGACGTCGGGTCCCGCGCCGGAGAACACGATGGGTTCGAACGGGACCGGCGTCGGTTCGGGTGTGGGTGTCGGGGTGGGCTCGGGCGTGGCGGTCGGCTCGGGCGTCGGCGTGGGCTCGGGTGCGGTCGTGGCCTCGGGCGCCTCCTCGACGATGTCGTTGCCGTCGGTGTCGTTGTCGGCGGTGTCGGGGTCGTCGCCCGCTTCGGTGTCGTCGTCGTCGGTGGTGGCCACGGCGGTGTCGTCGGACTCGTCGCTGCCGAAGATGGCGCTGAGCGCGACGAGCCCGACAAAGACGGTGGCGGTGATGATCACCCAGCGGCGCCGCCACCAGGGAGGCTTGCCGGCGGCGTCGGTGTCGTCGTCTCGGCGTGTCGTCGTCGCTGTGGCGGCGATCGGGGCAGGCGGGCCTTCGTCACCGACGGCCTCGGCCGGGGGCGGCGGTGCAGTGGCGGGCCCGGGGTGCGATTCGGGTGGGTACCAGCGTCCGTCGGAGGCCAGCCACCAACCTTCGCCCTGGGATGTGTCGCTCACGTCTGCGTCCTTCTGCTCGGTGTCCATCACCGGTAGGGCGCAGGTGTGACGCGAACGGGGACAGGCCTCGACGTCGGGCGGCGGACGTTCGGGATGGAACGACGACTGCGGGTACCGTCTCGGCAGTGGATACCGAGCGGCCGTTGGTCGACAGGCTTCGAGACATCTGGCAGGCAGCGGCTAGGAACTCGGCGACCCTCCCCGGCGAGCCGCAGCTCGCAGCTGACCTCGCGGCGTCGAGACCGGCGGTGCGCGAAGCGCTCGCACGACTCGAGGCAGAGGGCCTCGTGAGTCGTCGCCGTGGATCCGAGACCACGGTGAACCGTTCAGTTCTCTCCATCGGCGCTCGCTTCGATCTGCAGGTGGAGTTCTCCACGCTCATCGAGGCGCGTGGCGCAGTTGCTGCGGTGGATGTGCTCGACGCGGTGGTGGCCCCGCTCGATCCCCTCGACGCAGCGCTACTCGACGCCGCTCCGGAGGACCGGGCGTGGGTGGTGTTCAAGCGTTGGACTGCCGACGGTCTCCCCGTGGTGGTGGCCAAGGACGTGATCCCGCTTCCGCCCGCCGCCGACCCAGCCGATCTCGATCCGGAGCAGTCGCTGTTCGAGTCGGTGCAGGCGGTCTTCGGCCGCGAAGCGGAATGGGAGGTCTGCCGGCCGGGCGCGGTGCTCGCCGGGCGCGAGCGCGCCGGCGCGCTCGGGATCACCAAGTCCGATCCCTTGCTCGAGCTCACCCTGGTCGGGGTCGCCAGAACGGGCCAGTCCCTCTACATCGCCCGGGAACACCATGTGCCCGGTTGGTTCGACTACGGATTCGTCCGCAACGTCCGGGGCTCGAGCCTTCCGGGCTGACCTGTTCCGGGGCCAGCGCCATTCACGCCCCTGAAACAGTCGAGATACATGTCAGACATTTGATTCGGACAGCATCGGGCCCTTCACCCAGAGATGGAGGTCTCGATGTCTGCACTCCGCATGTGGTTGCGTGTCCTGGCGATCGTCTTCGCAGTTGCGCTGATCGCTGCTGCATGTGGCGACGACGATGACGGCGCTGCCGAAACAACCGATGAAGCTGACGCCGGCGAAGACATCGAGGCGGAGACGCCCGAGGAGGAGACGCCCGAGGAGGAAGCCGAGGAACCCGAAGCAGAAGAGGGTCAAGCCGAGGCGCCGGAAGAAGAGGCCGAGGCAGAGCCGGAGAGCTCTGACGCTGCTCCGCTGAGTGTTGCCCTGCTGATCGGTGGCCCCCGCAACGACGGCGGCTTCTACCAGGCGATGGTGGACGGCCTGGAAGGCGCCGCTGCTGCCGACGGGGCGATGGAGGTCACCGTCATCGAACAGATCGCCGAGGGCGGCGACGCTGCGCTGGAGGCAGCGGTAGAGAACGCCGCGAGCTCCGGTGACTTCGACCTCATCGTCGCCCACGGATTCGACCTCGTCCCCGGCGTCGCGCGCTATGCGCCGGACTATCCCGAGCAGGCCTTTGCGGCGTCGCTGCCCATCGAAGGAGCGGACAACGTCGGGGTGTACCTCTCGGCGTTCCACGAGACCGGCTACAACGCCGGGTTCCTGGCGGCGCAGGGCACCAAGGGCGGCAAGGTCGCCTTCATGGGTGGCCCTGGGCTCGATTTCGAACTGCAGGCCGAGCACGGGTTCCGTCAGGCAATCGAGCAGTACGCCCCGGGCACCGAGGTCGAGGTCGTCTACACAGGAACGTTCGAGGATCCCCAGCTGGCGCAGGAAACCGCGACGCAGCTCTTCGCCGATGGCGTCGACTCGCTGTGGAACCAGCAGGCAGCAGGTCAGGGTGGCGTCTACCAGGCGTGCGCCGAGGCGGGTGCCGCCGAGGGAACCGTTGCCTGCTTCGGTAACAGCCCCTACTCGGTGGACGTGTCCGCCGACGTCGTGCTCGCCTCGACCCAGACCAGCTACGACATTCTCGTCCCCATCTGGGCCGAGCGTCTCCGCTCCGGTACATGGGGACCCGATATCGACCTGTTGAACATCGCCAACGGCGGCACCTCGGTCACCGAGGCAACAGCGGCGGGAGAGGCGCTGCTACCTGACCTCTCGACAGCCATCGCAGACTTCAAGGCCGGTGCTGCCGACATCGTGGTGGAGCCGCTCGGGCAGTGAACTCCACCGTTGCGGTCGGATCGCCGGGCAGCGCAAGGGACCGGTCGTCCGCACACCTGCAGGTTGCAGGCGTGCGGCACCGGTTCGGCGCAACCCAGGCACTCGACGGCGTCGACCTCGACGTCGGTCCAGGCGAGATCCACGCGCTCGTCGGCGAGAACGGCGCCGGCAAATCCACGCTGGTGAACGTCATCGCCGGGCTGATCGTGCCCGACGAGGGAACCGTCAGCGTCGACGGCTCAGCTCTCGGTCTCGGTCGACGGGGGGCGTCGGTCGAAGCCGGCATCGGGATCGTCCATCAACACTTCAGCCTCATCGAGACGCTCACTGCCGCCGAGAACTACCTCCTGGGTAGGCCCGGTACGCCGATGCGCCTCCCGTTGGGCGAGGCGGCAGAGCAGCTGAGCGCTCTCGGCCAGGACCTCGACTTGCCCGTCGAGCCCACAGCGCTGGTCGCCGATCTCACGATCGGCCAACGCCAACGCCTCGAGATCCTCACTGCCCTGGGGTGGGGGGCTCGGCTACTCCTGCTCGATGAGCCCTCGGCCGTGCTCGCTCCCGAGGAGGCCGACTCGTTGCTCGACGCAGTCGTCGGTCTCGGCGAAGCGGGCTTGGGCGTGCTGCTCATCACACACAAGCTTCGTGAGGTCGAGCGTTACGCCGACCGTGTGACCGTGCTGCGCAGCGGCAGGGTGGTCGGCGAGCACGGTCGAGCCGACATCTCCCGCGACGTCCTGGTCGCAGAGATGGTCGGCGAACACCAGGCCATGCTCGATCGACCCGTCCCCCGCCCGCCCGGCCAGCTCCGCTTGTCTCTCTCCGGCATCGTCGCCGGGCGCCTCCGAGGCCTCGACCTCGACCTCCACGCCGGACAGGTCTGCGGCTTGGCCGGCGTCGCCGGGTCGGGTCAGACCGAACTCGTCGAAACCATCTCGGGGCTCACGGCGCCCGAATCGGGCGCGGTGGCTGTGGATGGTGTCGACGTCACCGGTGATGCAGCCCGCAGCTGGGGGGCCGGGGTGGCGGTGATTCCCGAAGACCGGGCACGAGACGCCTTGGCGATGGAGCTGCCGGTCTGGGTGAATGCCGTCGCGAAGCGTCTCCCGGAGATTGGCGGCCGCTTCGGTGTCGACCGTTCGCGGGTCACTGCGATGACCGATGCAGTGCTCGACCGGATGGGCGTTCAGCCACGTCGCGGCGACATCATCACCCACGCACTGTCGGGCGGGAACCAGCAGCGCCTGGTCCTGGGGCGTGAGCTCGACCGCAACCCGAACGTGGTCATCGCCGCAGAGCCCAGCCGTGGGCTCGACCCGCCCAGCGCATCGGCGGTCGTGCGAGCGCTGCGCGATGCTGCGGCACAGGGCGCAGCCGTGCTCGTGCTGTCGAGCGATGTCGACGAGCTCTTCCTCGTGTCCGACCGCATGGTGGCGCTATGCCACGGCGAGCTGACTCTCGACGCGCCAGCCGACGAGTGCGACCTCCATCGGGTCGGCCACGCGATGACGAGCCACGACAGCGAAGCGGACGCGCTCGTCCGTGAGTCACCCCTGCCCGAGATGCCGGCGAGCGACAGATGACCGCCGAAGCCATCGCCGCCCAATCCCCGACGCCCACCGTGCTGGACGCGGACCCGGCGAACCCCGCCGACGAGCCCCCCACACTGGGAAGGCGCAAGATCACGCCGTCCGCTGCTGCCATCACTCGGGTCATCCGCTGGACAGCGTTGGTCGTGGGCCTGATCGTCGGTCTCCTCCTGCTCATCTGGGCAGTCACGGGAGCGGATCCCTCCACCGTGGTTCGCGAGTTCATCGCCGGATCGGTCGGCGACCAGACCGCCATCAGCCGCACCCTGGTGCGGGCGACCCCGCTGGTCCTCGTCGGGGTCGGCGCTGCCGCCGCAGTACGCGCCGGCGCATTCAACGTGGGCGGCGAAGGCCAGATGGCCATGGGGGCCATCACCGCCGTCCTCGCGCTCCAAGCGCTCGGGAACGCAGTGCCGGCGCCGCTGCTCTGGGGCGCCGCCCTGATCGCCGGCGCCATCGGAGGCGCAGCCTGGGCCGTCCTGCCCGCTTACCTGTGGGTCCGTCGGGGCGTCTCTGAGATCCTGACCACGCTGCTGTTGAACTTCATCACCGTCAGCGTGCTGCTCTACCTGCTGGGGCTGTCGCTGTTCACCGACCCCGATCCCAACGTCGTGACGCCCCAGGGCGCACCCATCGAGGACCGGGCCAAGCTGCCGATCATCTGGGACGACACGCGGTTGCACGCCGGCGTCCTCGTGGCGCTGGCTGCAGTCGTCGGGTTCGCGCTGTGGTCACGCACCACTGGCGGGCTGCGAGTGGATCTGGCGGGCGCCAACCCGAATCTCGCCGGCCAGGCCGGACTGCGCCCGGACCGCATCAAGGTTCGGATGCTGCTGTTGTCGGCGGCATTCGCCGGTGTCGCAGCCGCCGTGCAACTCATGGGGGTCAGCCACCGCGTCACGACCGGTCTGCCCGGAGGTATCGGCTACACGGGAGTGCTGGTCGCTGTCTTGGGTCGTTCTCGGCCGATCCCGACCGCCGTTGCTGCGGTCGGATTCGCGGCGCTCGTCGGAGGCGGTGAGGCATTGGAGTTCGTCGACGTGCCCCGGTCGGTCGTGGTGCTGGTCCAAGCCATAGCCGTCATCGCTGTCGCTGCGGGGACCCGCGGACGTGGAGGGGCGAGATGATCGCAGAGTTGCCCGTACTCGCGAGCGCACTCGCCACGGCGGGTTTCTGGGAATCGGTGTTCGGGACCGGCGTTCGCGTCGCGCTGCCGTTGGGGCTCGCAGCGATGGGCGAGCTCATCGGCGAGCGCGCCGGGGTACTCAACCTGGGTGTCGAGGGCACCATGGCCGTCGGCGCGCTCGCCGGTGTCGCAGCCGCCGCGGCCGGCGGGCCGACCCTGGGCATCGGCGCGGGCATGCTGGCAGGCGCAGTTGCCGGACTCGTATTCGCGCTGCTGGTCGTGCACTGGCGGATCAACGAGATCGTCGTCGGGTTCGCCTACGCGCTGGGTGGCCTCGCGTTGGCGACGTTCCTCTACAGAGGCATCTACGACGCCCGCCCCTCCATCACGCCGTTCCGCGCCGTCGACATTCCCGGCCTGTCGAGCATCCCCATCATCGGCCCGGCCCTGTTCGACCAGCCCCTGATCGTGTGGCTGCTCCCCATCGTCACCGCTGTCGTCGCATGGGTGCTGACCCGTACTCGCATCGGGTTGGCCGTGCGTGCCGTGGGGGACGGGCCCCACGAGGCCCGCGCCCGAGGGATCGACGTCGAAGGCACGCGCATCGCCGCGTTGTGCGTCGCAGGGTCGATGGCCGGCGCAGGCGGCGCGATCCTCGCAGCGGGCTTGGTCGGCGAATTCTCCGACCAGGTCGTCGGCGGGCGTGGCTTCCTGGCCCTGGCGCTGGTCATCGCGTCGGGCTGGCGTCCCTGGGTCCTGTTCGCAGCGGTCTTGTCGATCGGGGCGCTCCAGGGCCTTCAACTCCGAGCTCAGACGCTGGACCTCGAGGTCCCGGTCGAGTTCTTCCAGGCCTTGCCCTTCGTCGTCACCCTCGCCGTGTTGGCTTTCGGTCTCGGCGCGGCACGCTCGCCCCGGTCTCTCGGCCGTGTCGCAGAAGGGATGTGACGATGCTCGCGCACCGCATCGCAACGGCATGGATGCCGCTGGCTCGTAGCAGCGAGGTGGCCGACCGACCTGTTCGCGTCGAGGCGGCGGACCAGCTGTTGGTGTTGTTTCGCAACGGTGTAGGCGACGCGATCGCCCTCGACGCCCGCTGCCCGCACCGTGGGACCCTGCTCGATCTCGGCGACATCGTCGATGGCACCATCCGATGCCCCTACCACGGGTGGCGATTCGGCGACCATGGCGTCTGCGTCGACATCCCGTCACTGCAGGGATCGGTCCCCAAGGGATGCCACACCACGGCATGGCAGACGACCGAACGAGACGGACTCGTCTGGGGAAGCGCCGATCCGGCAGCCGACGCCGACGCCGTGCCCGGATTCGTCGATGCGACGACCATCGGGCCGGGAATGCGCCTCATCGTGGGCGACCCCATCGACTGGGCCACCTCGGCCGGGCGCGTGGTGGAGAACATGCTCGACGTGGGGCACTTCCCGTTCGTGCACACCACGACCTTCGGGTGTCCCGAGGCAGAGGTGGTCGCGCCGCACACCCCGCAGGCCCAGGACGGCGTCCTGACCTGTGACATCGACGTCACCACGGCCAACCCCGAGACCCCCGAGGGGCCGCTCTACCCCGAGCTCGGACCCACGATCGTCCTGCACTACCGCTACGAGGTGCGACTGCCGTACCGGGTGACGCTGGCGTTCACTTTTCCCGATGGCATGCACCGCGTGCTCCACGAGGTCGTCACGCCCACGTCGGCGTCGACGTGTCGCATGTACTGGGCGCTCGGCGTCGACGAGCGCCTGGGCTCGATGGAGGAGGACGAACTCGCCTTCGCCCGGTCGGTCTTCGCCGAGGACCGACCCATCGTCGAGTCGCAACCCCCAGGCGTTCCCCTGCACCCGTCCGCAGAGGTCCATGTACCCGCCGATCGTCTCGCTGTCGCGTACCGCCGAGCGCTGCGCGAATGGGGCGTCCCCGAGGAGGCCCGAATATGACCGTCACCGCCGCTCCACTCACCATCGATGCGCACCCCACCGCGTTCCTGGGCGCGCCTGCCGCGCCGAGCCCCGAGGAGCTGCGCCGCCTCAAGGCCGTCGCCCGCGGCGACGAGGCGGGCGACGTCGCGCTGCGGGGCGGCCGCGTCGTGATGGTGCACACCTGTGAGGTCATCGCCGCCGACGTGATCCTGGCCGGGCGCCACATCGCGGCGGTGGTGCCACCCCAGCGCCTCCGGGCCGAGCGCGATGTCGACGTCACCGACCGGTTCGTCGCTCCGACGTTTGCGGACGCGCACATCCACATGGACTACACCTTGCTGACCCCGTCGGAGTTGGCACGGATGGTGGTGCCGCTGGGTACCAACGTCATGTTCGCCGACCCGGTCTGCATCGCGAACGTGCTCGGCGTCATGGGCATGGACCTCGCCGCGGTCACCGCGGCCCCGATGCGGATCTTCCAACAGGTCACCCCCGACGTTCCCCGCCGCGGACGGCAACAGCTCGGCGGCGCCCAGGTCCCTCACGCCCATATCTGTGACCGGATCACCTGGCCCAACTCGACCAGCATCGGCGAGTCGAGTCCGTTCCTCGACGACCACGAAGCCCGCGAGCTGGCGTCGATCGCGTTGCATCACGGCCGCAAGGCGACCGGCCACACGGCCCGCCTCGCGGAGGAGCCATTGTGGGCGTACATCGCAGGCGGCGCGAGCGACGACCACAACGCGGCGACCTGGGAGGAGGTCCTCGACCGGGTTCGCCTCGGTATGGCGATCACCATCCAGTCCGGTTCGATGACCGACTACTGCGAGGCCATCCTCGGTGATCCCGAGCGCCTCGGGATGGTGGCCCAACACCTGTGTTTCTGTGCAGACGACAAGCATGTGGAGGACCTGCTGGCGGAGGGTCACATCGACCATCACGTGCGGTCCGCCGTGGCGCTCGGTGTCGAACCCGCCCTGGCCATCCGTATGGCGTCGCTCAACGCAGCCATGCACTACCGGGTGGATCACCTCGTCGGCTCGCTGACCCCGGGACGGGTCGCCGACCTGCAGGTCCTCGGTGACCTGGAGCACTTCCGCCCGACCGAGGTCTGGGTCGAGGGAGCGAAGGTCGCCCAGGACGGTGTCGCCCTCTTCGTCATCGACGAACCGGCGCCTGCCGAGGCGCTCGGCACGATGAACGTCGGACGGTTCGACCCGGCGAACCTGGCAGTGCCCGCACCACCGGGTGCCGACACCGTGCTGGTACGGGCGATGGAGATGTATGACGGCTACTACAAGCGGGCCCTGGTCGCCGAGGCAGCGGTCGTAGACGGGGTGGTCGTCACGAGCCCCGAACACGATCTCGCCAAGATCGCGGTCATCGACCGCCACCACGCCACCGGCACCGCCGGCATGGGCTTCGTGATGGGCTTCGGGCTCACCAAAGGCGCGATCGCGGCCACCACCAACTGCGACAACCAGAACATCGTGGCGGTCGGCACGTCCGACGCAGACATCGTCGATGCCGTCGAAGCCCTGGTCGAGCTCGGCGGGGGCTATGTCGTCGTCGCCGACGGTGCCGTCCAGGCGTCGCTGCCGCTGCCCTACGCCGGTCTGATGTCGGACCAGCCATGGGAGGTGGTGGCCGAGCAGAGTCGCGCCGTCAACGACGCCGCCGCGGCACTCGGCTGCCCCATCCATGCGCCTTTCATGATCCTTGCGTTCGTCGGGCTCCCCGGGGTGCCCGACTACGGCCTCACCGAGCTCGGCCTCATCGACGTCTACGCACAGGAGATGGTCGGCGTGGTCCTGGAGGACTACGGCGAGGCCCCCGACTGTCGCTGCGTCGCCACTGCGCTCGCCACCCCACCATGGAGGACAGCTGAATGACACTGACCGACTCGACACTGCGCTCGTTGCCGAAGGTCGAGCTCCACGTGCACCTCGAAGGCACCATCGACGCGCCACGCATCGCAACGCTCGCCGAGGCTGTCGGCGAGCCGTTGCCGCGCCCGATCGACGAGCTGTTCGTCACCGACAGCCTGTCCGCCTTCCTGGACTTCCTCGACTGGACCGTCGGCCTGGTCCGCAGCCCCGAGACCGCAGCCGACCTCGCATACGAATTCGCACAACGCGCCAGCGCCGACGGCACGATCTACTCCGAGGTCATCATCAACCCCACCCACTGGGGAGGGTTGGGCCTGGCCGACCTGTGTGAAGGGGTCGCCGCAGGATTCGATCGAGCTGTGACCGATGGGCTGGCCGAGTGCAACATCTTGTTGTCCATCCTGCGCCAGCAGCCCGCTGAGGAGGCCGAGGCTCTGGCGGCGTTCATGACCGAGCGCCAGCCGCACCGGGTCGTCGGCCTGTCGATCGACGGCAACGAATCCGCAGCGGGTCGCACCGGACCGCGGTTCGCCCGTGCGTACGCGATGGCCGGCGAAGCCGGGTTCGGGCTCACTGCCCATGCGGGCGAGTCCTCGGGAGCGGACGGCGTGCGCGACGCACTCGATCTGCTCGGCGTGCAGCGCATCGACCACGGGGTCCGCGCCGTCGAAGACGACGACGTCGTCCGCCGGCTCGTCGAGTCGAACACCACGCTCAATGTCTGCGTCTCTTCCAACTGCCGGCGGATGTACCCCGACATCGGGGCCCACCCGATAGGCGCCCTGCTCGAAGCCGGCGTACCCGTGACCCTCAACACCGACGATCCTGCACCGCTGTTCAACTCCCTCACCGAGGAGTTCGTGCTGGTGGCTGACCACTTCGACTGGTCCCTCGGCGACGCCGCAGCGATCACCCGAACCGCCGTCGACGCGTCGTTCTGCAGCGACGCCACCAAGGCGGGGCTCACCGCACGACTCGACGAAGCACTCACCGCCCTGTCCTACCCCATGCCCCACATTCCGGGGTCCCAGCCAACCACCGTCACCTGAGGAGCCGACCATGACCGACACCCTGATCGCACCCACCATCACGGATCCCTACGGGCCGCCCGCCGACGAGATGCACTGGCTCGAACGCGCCCGCGAGCTCGCCAAGGACTTCGCCACCAGAGCACCCGCACACGAAGACGCCTCCGAGCTCCCCGTCGAGAACCTCCAGATCCTCCACGACGAAGGCTTCGACACAGCGCTGCTTCCCGTCGAAGACGGCGGCGGGGGCATGTCGATGCGCACCTTCGGGCCCGTCCTCGCCGCGATCGTCGAGGGCTGTCCGTCGACGGCATGCGTCTGGCTGATGCACGTCGGCGCAGCCACGACGCTGATCACCCTGGGCAGCGACGAGATGCGCCCCAAATGGGTCGAGGCGCTGCGGCGCGGTGACCGGTTTGCCAACGCACTGTCCGAACCCTCGTCGGGCAACATGTTCCTCATCCCGATGCAGCCCGGCGTGCGGGTCGAGGACGGCTGGACACTGTCGGGTGCCAAGCGCTTCGTCTCGGGGTGCGAGACCGCCGACCATTTCCTCGTGAACGCCTCGATCGACGGGATGCCGGCCTTCTTCGGTATCCACCACGACGACACGCTGTCGTTCACCCCCATCTGGGAGACGATGGGCATGCGGGCGACCCGTAGCCAGCTGATCGGCCTCGACGAGACCTTCCTCCCCGAAGCTCACATGTGCCGGCCCCCCGGTCCGGGCGACGCCAACCCCATCGGCGTCGGTCTGCCCTGGCTGTCATTGGGCGTCGCCGACGCAGCAATGGCGGCGCTCGCCGACCACGCCAAGGGCAGGGTCATTCCCAGCACCGGCGCACCGCTGTCACACATGCAATGGGTCCAGTTCGACGTCGCCGATGCACACGTACGGCTCGAAGCCGCACGGCTCCTCGCGTCGCGGTGCCTGTGGCTCGGCGACCAGGGATCTCCCGAGACGATCGGCGCGGCAATCGAAGCCAAGCTCCTCGCGAACCAGGTCGCCAAGGAGGTCGCCGACCTCGGCGTGCGCATCGGCGGTGCCAGCGGCTACCTCGCCACCTCGCCGATCCAACGACACTTCCGCAATGCCCAGGCCGGCTGGCTCATGGCCTACTCGGTGGAGGTTTGTCGCGACTGGGTGGGCAAGCGTGTTCTCGATGTCGTCGAGGGCGGCGCCGGAGGCTTCGGCTGACCTGGCGTCTCCAGGCGTCGGGCCCTTGCACTGAAGCTGACCGTCGTCGGGCCCTTGCACTGAAGCTGACCGTCGGAGTTCGTTCTCTGCGGTTTCTGCTAATGGCGTCCGTTCAGCGCACCCGGATTCTCGGGTCGGGTGTGCCGCGTCGCATGGACGCCAGAAACTGGCCGAGGGGAGCGGGAGCCGCGACCTGTGGCTCTTCGTCGTCGGGCGGCGTCGTCCCAGTAGAGCATCTGCATGATCACCCACTGGTCGCCGGTCTCGTGTTCGTTCTTCGAGTAGACGACGCCATGTGCGTGATCGGCATCGTCGAACTCGATGACGTGATTGCCCACGTGGTGGGCAGTTCCGGTGAACTGCAGGCGCAAGGTGTCGTCCAGCCAGCGCTTCAGATGTGCCCGTCCCACCTTTTCCCGGCTCACCCGGATGTCAGGCGCGAAGAGGTTCACGTGCGCATCGAGATCGCGCATGTCGAGCGACAAGGCGTACTTGGCGACGAGTTGGCGGATCTCGTCGATCGACTCGAGGCGATCGACGCGTGCTGCGAGGTCGTCACTCATGGAAGGGTCCTCTCTCGGCAGGATCAGCGGCGAGAACGACGAGGCTGTCGACGACGTACGCGCCGTCTGCGGTGACCACGACAGGGTTGCAGTCGAGTTCCCCGAGCCGATCGCCGAGCGCCATGGCCAGCGCCCGACGCCGACGCCGCCCCCAGCGGGTGGGGTCCAACCCGGGCCTGGTCGGCCCGCCGGCGACTCCGTCGGCGAGGCGAGCCCGACCACCTCGTAGCCGAGGTGCTCGACGGCACCACGCACGTCGAGGTTGGTTGGCCGATGCTGTGCCACGTTCAGCGATCTCAGAGCAGTTGGGCCAACTCGAGGGCCAACGTCTCGCCGGACTCATGCGGTACACGGGCAGAAAGGGTTGCATTTTCGGCGATACGCGCCGATAGTGAAACGGTATCGGGAGCCCCGGAGGAGCCGGCGACACCTAGCGGTGATTGCGGGAGCCGGGGCCCGATCGCGTCTACAGCCGGTGGATTCCGAGGACACTGCCACCGGCGACGAGACGCTGGACCCATGAGCCGTCGACACCGGTTTCGGCTTCCCGAATGGCGCCAGCCACGGCGTCCGGGAGCCAAAGCAGACTTTCGGTCTTGTCCCGGAACTCGAGTTCAGGGAAGTCCGCGGGCAGGATGCTCTTCTCCTGCGCCATCCGAACCGCGTTGAGATCGTCCTGATCCTGGTCGCTCCTACTCTCCACGATGACGTGACTGACGCCCTCGACCGCCAGCTGCTGACAGAGGAGCGTGAGGCACTCGGCGCGGTTCCGCCGCTGGTGGTAGCGCTCCCCTGGGCGGCTGATCGCAGCAAGTGCGAAGAGTTCCGAATCGACGATGAGGTCGACGAGTAGCCCCTTCTTGACCACGCCTTCCTCCTTCCAGCGGAACGGTCTCCTGCGCTCAGCGAGTAGGTGCGTGAGTTTCTCTCGCAGGTAGACGCACGACATGTCGTCCGGTCCGGCGGCATCGAGCACGAGCGCACATGCGAGGACGTAGTGGAATCCGCGCCGACCGTCCACAACCGACTCGTCGATCAGCGCAAGCATTCCCGGCTCTTCAGCTCGGATCCGATGAGAGAGATTGGCCACAGTCGAACCGGCATGGAGAGGCTTCCTGACACTCGCACAGTGTGAATCCCCGGAAACGCCTGGTCAGCAAGCGCGAGATCCCGGCCGAGACAGTCGAAGCGATCGTGAACGACGCGCTCCACACCGTTCCCGATGAGCGAGGGTCAGGCCCTGCGCCGCGCCGAGTTGCCCGTCATCTTGGCGCGGCGTTGTCGCTCATCGCTGTGCCTCACCGTGCTCGGGCTGGTCCGACACGGTCGATGACCGGTGGCGTTCGCCGGGGGGAGGGATCCCGAGCGGAGGAAACTCCGCCTGGTTGTGCGCGAGGAGGGACTTGAACCCTCACACCCTTACGGGCACAGGCACCTGAAGCCTGCGCGTCTGCCAATTCCGCCACTCGCGCGTGGTGGCTCACGAGCGTAGCTGCCTCGGGGGCCAACGACGCAACGCGCGGGGCTCTATCACCCGATGGCATCGTCGGTCTCGGCCCTCGCCGGGCCCGGCTCGCCGGCGTCGACACCGTCCGTGTTGTCCGGCTCCGGCTCCGGCTCCGGTTCGGCCTCCGGCTCCGGTTCGGGCTCGGGGAACGTCGTGGGTGCGCCGACCAGACCGGCCAGGAGCGAGGCGGCCGACAGGATCGACGCGTCGATGCGGTCGAGATCGGTGGTGGCGTAGCGGTCGACGGCCAGCGCGTCGCCCAGCGCCACCAGCAGGGTGGCGAAGACCGGGGCCGTCTCGGCGTCGGCGCCCAGGCGGCGGCCCGTCAGCGTCGCCTCCTCGATCCAGTCGCCGATGGTGAGGTCGACGAACTCCTCGAACAGCGTCTCGCCGCGCAACGCCCGGGCCGTGGTGGTCCGCAGCAGCCGGGTGACGGCGATCTGGTCGGGCTCGGTCAACCACAGCAGGGCGTCGCGGATGCCTTCGATGGCCGTCGGCGCCAACGAGATCCGTGTCATGACGGTGTTGGCCACCTGCCGGCGGCGCTCGCGCAACAGCCGGATCGCCTCGCCGATCAGGGCGTCGCGGGTCTCGAAGTAGTAGACGAGCATCCGGTCGCTGGTGCCCGCCGCCGCGGCGAGCGCCTCGAGGGTCTGATCGACCCGACCCTCGGCCACCATGACCTCGACCACCGCCTCGAGGTAGCGCTGTCGTGTCGTCACCGGCGCCATGGGCGACGAAGCTACGGGGCCACGCCCACGGGTGCGAGTCGGCGGGTCCGGGCTGCGCCTCCAGCTCGTGTCGCTGCGTCGACGGGCCCGTTCCCGGCTGGTGGTAGGCCGAAGCGCCTAACCTGTCGCACCGTGGGACTCAATCGCTTCGAACGGCGCCTCGAGCGCATGGTCGAGGGCAGCTTCGCGCGGGTTTTCCGCAGCGGACTGAAACCGGTGGAGCTCGGTCGACGTCTGGTGCGCGAGATGGACGCCAACCGGTCGATCGGAGTCAGCGGTGAGCGCGTCGCCCCCAACCATTTCGTCATCGAGCTGTCCGCAGCCGACGACGCGCGCTTCGCCGAGGTCCACGAGAGCCTGCGCCGCGAACTCGCCGAATCCGCACGCGAACACGCCCGTGACGAGGGTTACCACTTCCTCGGCCCCGTCACCATCGAGCTCACCGTCGCCGACCGCCTCCGCGAAGGCAACTTCCGCATCCGCTCGAGCCTGCGCGAAGCCGAACGGGGTCGCATCCCCGGATCGCTCGTCCTGCCCGACGGCGAACGCATCGTGCTGGGCGAAGCCATCGTCACCATCGGCCGCCTCGACGACTGCACCATCCTGGTCGAGGACCCCAACGTCAGCCGGACCCACGCCGAGATCCGCCCGCACGGCACCGGGTTCGTGCTGGTCGACCTGGGCTCCACCAACGGCACCCGCGTCAACGGCGAACGCATCGCCGAGCGAGAGCTCGTCGACGGCGACCTGTTGTCGTTCGGGTCGGTGGTGCTGCGCTTCGAGGCCAGCTGATCGCCGCCCACCGACATCCGCCGAAATCTGCAACTCTGCGCGCACCTGGTGCGCGCAAAGTCCCAGATTTCGGCGAAACACCGGGCGGCAAGAGGGGATGCACACCATGACGAGGGGACGATCATGAGCGACGGCCAACCGGTCGGCTACGACCAGGACGGTCACGTCGTGACCATCACCTACAACCGGCCCGACAAGCTCAACGCCGTCAACGGCGCCATGCGCGAGGGCCTCAACGGCGCCTGGCAGCGGTTTCTCGGCGACCCCGACGCCTGGGTGGCCATCGTCACCGGCGCAGGCCGGGCCTTCTGCGCCGGCGCCGACCTCGTCGACGGCGCCGGAAGCGTCGGCACCTTCCCCGGCACGTTCTGGGAGAAGCCCACCGTCAACAGCTTCGAGAGCGGCCTCGAGCTCTTCAAGCCCGTCATCGCCGCGGTCAACGGCCCCTGCATCGGCTACGGCCTGACCGCGGTCACCTTCTGCGACTTCGTCATCGCCAGTGACCGCGCCACCTTCGCCTACCCCGAGGTGCGCATCGGCACGCCCACCATCGTCGGCGCCATCCGCCTCCCGCAACGCCTGAACTGGGCCGACGCCATGGAACTGCTGCTGCTCGGCGAGGCTGTCGACGCCGAACGGGCCCACCAGATGGGCCTCGTGTGGCGGGTCGTGCCCCACGACGACCTCATGGCCGAGGCCCGTGCCCTTGCCGGCCGTCTCTGCGCCTCGGCTCCGCTGGCTACCCGGGCCACCAAGGAGGTCGCGGTACGCACCGCGGACATGGGCTGGACCGAGGCGGTCCGTTTCGGCGAGACCATGCGCCTCGTCGCCAACGCCACCGACGACGCCCGCATCGGCCGCGAGACGACGGCCCGGCGCGAGCCACCCCGCTGGACCGGCCGATGACCCCCACGACACCGCTGGCGCCCTCGCCCCGCACCGGCCCTCTACATTGGAACGACTGTGTCCGAGCAACTCATCGACGTGCTGAAGCTGTGCCTGCTCGCACTCCTGTACCTCTTCTTCATCCGGGTGATGTGGGCGGTCTGGAGCGAGCTGCGCACGCCCGCGGTCGCGCCCGCCAACCGAACGGCGCCGCGCCGGGCCCGGGCGGCCGAGCCGGCAACCGTGGGTCGCGGTGCTGCAACAGCACAGTCGACCCAGGCGGCGCAGACCCTCGTCGTCGTCGAGCCGCCCGATCAGGCCGGTCGCCAGTACCCGGTCACCACCGAGATGACGCTCGGTCGCGCCCCGGGCTGCACGGTGGTCATCGACGACACCTATGCGTCACAGATCCACGCCCGCGTGGCCGCGGGTCCCGACGGCATCCACGTCGAGGACCTCGGATCCACCAACGGCACGACCTGCAACGGCCAGGCCGTCACCGGTCCACGACGGCTGCGCCCCGGCGACCGGATCGGCGTCGGCACCGTGGTGCTGGAGCTCCGATGACCGCGCCGACGCAGCCGGTGCGTCCGGGAGGAAAGCGCCCATGACGGCCCGATTCCGCTGGGGAGCGGTCACCGACGTCGGTCGGGTCCGCGAGATCAACCAGGACGCCGTCCATGCCGAGGACGGCCTGTTCATCGTCGCCGACGGCATGGGCGGCCACCGCGGCGGCGAGGTCGCCTCGGCGGTCGCCATCGAGTCCATGACCGACGGCGGGCAGGCACCGACCACCCTCGATCAGCTCCTCGGCCGGGTCCACGAGGCGAACGCCGCCATCATCGAACGCGCTGCGGGCGACGTCGAGCTCGCCGGCATGGGCACCACCATCTGTGCGGTCGCCATGCTGCGCGACCCCGGCGAGACCCAGCCCAGCCGTCTGGGCATCGTCAACGTCGGTGACTCCAGGGTGTACCGCTTCGCCGACGATCAGCTGGTGCAGGTCACCGAGGACCACAGCCTCGTCGAGACCCTCGTGCGTGAGGGGCGGATAACGCCCGACGAGGCCCGCAGCCACCCGCAACGCAACATCTTGACCCGCGCGCTCGGCATCGGCCACGACCTCCAGGTCGACTACTGGGAGCTGCCCATCCACCTCGGCGACGTGTACCTGTTGTGCAGCGACGGGCTCTTCAACGAGGTCAGCGACGACGAGATCGCCGCCACGATCCGTCGTCTCGACGACCCCTCCCAGGTCGTCGACGAGCTGGTTCGCATGGCCAACGAGGGCGGCAGCCGCGACAACGTCAGCGTGGTCGTCGCCGCCGTCGGTGTCGGCGCCGACGAAAAGGCGCCACCGATTCCCCGGCCCGCGAGTTCGGCTCCCGAGACGGCCGAATACCCGATGGTCGAACCCCGGTTCGCCTACGCGACCGACGAGCCCCACTTCGGCGACGCACCCA
Organism: Acidimicrobiales bacterium; assembly: GCA_046290435.1. GTDB lineage: Bacteria > Actinomycetota > Acidimicrobiia > Acidimicrobiales > UBA8592 > CAVQUE01. Next base: position 67,829 of record JBKAGO010000067.1, on the reverse strand, counting down.
ATGCGGCGCCCGCAGCCAACGCGGCGCCGGCGCCCGGTGCCGCAGCGCCCGCAGCGGCGGCCTCGCCGCCCCCACCGCCCGCCCCGGCGCCAACCACCGCGCCGTCGCCCGGCGCCCCAGCGCAGCCGCCCGGTGACGCCGTTGCGCCGCCCCCGACAGCCTCGTCGGACGGTCACCTGCCCGCTCCGGACGCAGCCGCCCCACCCATGGGTGGGGCCGACGAGTCACGCTCCAGCGAGCCGATCACCCCGCCGCGGGGGAACCCGGTCGTGCGCCCGCCCGTACCAGCCGCGTCGCGCCGTCGGCCCTGGTGGAAGTTCTGGGGCGACTGAATCTCCTCCACCATGTCGCATCGTCGAAACACCGAGCTCGCCCTGTTGATCATGGGCGCGGCGATCACCGTCGTCGCCTACGTGCTGGCCAGCCTGGGACGCCTCGCCGAGATCCCTGCGAACATCGTGCCGTTCCTGGCCGTCATCCTCGGCCTGCTGCTCGCCGCGCACATCGCCGTGCGGCGCCTCGCCCCGCGGGCCGACCCCATCCTGTTGCCCATCGCGGGGCTGCTCAACGGCATCGGCTACGTGTTCATCGCCCGCCTGGACGAGGACCTCGCCGGACTGCAGGCGGTCTGGGCGCTGTTCGGCGTCATCGGGTTCACCGCCACCCTGTTGGTCGTGCGACGCACGCGCCTGCTCGAGCAGTACCGCTACACCCTCATGTTCATCGGCCTCGGCCTGCTGCTCCTGCCGCTGTTCCCGGTCATCGGCCGTGAGATCAACGGCGCCCGCATCTGGGTGTCGTTCGGTCCGGTCAACTTCCAGCCCGGCGAGTTCGCGAAGATCGCCCTCGCCATCTTCTTCGCCGGCTACCTGGTGGACAAGCGTGAGCTGCTGGGGCTGTCGTCGCGACGCATCCTCGGCATGTCGATCCCCGAGATCCGCCACCTCGGCCCGATCCTCGCCGCCTGGGGCGTGTCCTTGATGGTCATGTACCTGCAGAACGACCTCGGCGCCGCGCTGCTGTTCTTCGCGCTGTTCGTCGTGCTGTTGTGGGTGTCGACCGAACGGCCCTCGTATCTGGTCATGAGCCTGCTGCTGTTCGGCGCCGGTGCGGCGTTCGCGTTCCGTACGGTCGGCCAGATCGAACAACGCGTCGACATCTGGCTCGACCCCTGGGCCGACCCGTTCGGCGACGCCTTCCAGATCGTGCAGAGCTCGTTCGCGATGGCCGACGGCGGCCTCACCGGCACCGGCATCGGCGTCGGGACCCCCGACAACATCCCCGAGGTCGAGACCGACTTCATCTTCGCGGCCATCGGCGAGGAGCTCGGGCTGCTCGGCACCACCGCCATCCTCGTGGCGTTCATGTTGATGATCGGCAGCGGCCTGCGCATCGCGATCAACGCCCGGCGTCCGTTCGAGAAGCTGCTGGCCGTGGGCCTCACCACGCTGTTGGGGGTGCAGACCTTCGTCATCCTCGCCGGCATCGTCCGGCTCCTGCCGCTCACCGGCGTGACCCTTCCCTTCGTCAGCTACGGCGGCTCGTCGCTGCTCGGGTCGTGGGTGATGCTGGCGCTGCTCTTGCGGATCTCCGACGACGTCGCCCTCGAGCGGGGCGCCGATCAGGCCCGGGCCACGCGGGGCCTGCGGGCGGAGGTGGCATGAACCGCCACATCAGGTTCCTGGGCATCGGCCTCATGGTCTGTTTCGCAGCGTTGTTCGTGCAGCTCAACCGGATCCACATCTTCGGCGCCGAACGCCTCCAGGACAATCCGGCCAACACCCGCACGATCGAACGCGACTTCAACCGCGAACGGGGATCGATCCTCACCGCCGACGGTGTGGTCGTGGCCACCTCGGTCGAGGTGCCCGAGACCGAACTGCGCCGAGCTCGGGTCTATCCCGAGGGCGACCTCTACGCGCACACCACCGGCTACTTCTCGTTCCAGTTCGGTTCCGACGGCGTCGAACGCGTCTACAACGAGCGGCTGTCGGGACGGGCGATCGGGCAGCGCTTCGACAGCTTCGGCTCCTTGTTCACCGACACCGACACCTCCGCCGATGTCACCCTCACGCTGCGCCACGACGTGCAGACCGTTGCCCGCGAGGCGCTCGGCGAGCGTCGCGGATCGGTCGTGGCGCTCGATCCGCGCACCGGCGAGATCCTGGCGTTCTGGAGCTGGCCGTCCTATGACCCCACCCCGCTGGGCTCGGTCGACCTCGACGAGGCACGCACCGCCTGGGCCGCCTTCGACGAGATCCCGCCCGGCGAGGACCCACGCCTGGCGCGCATGTACCGGGAGATCTTCTTCCCCGGATCGACGTTCAAGATCGTCACCGCCGGCGCCGGACTCACTGCCGAGGTCATGACGCTCAGCCAACCCGTCCTGCCGGCAGCGACCACCTACACGCCGCCGCTCACCACCGTCGAGCTCGGCAACTTCGGCGGCGGCACCTGCGGGGGCACGCTGCTCGAGGCGCTGCGGGTGTCGTGCAACACCTGGTTCGCCGAGGCCGCCGCCGAGATCATCGGCGCGGAGGCCATGATCGACGGTGCCGAGGCCTTCGGGTTCAACAACACGCCGCCGATCGACCTGCCTGCGCCCGTCGCGTCGTTCTACCCCACCGACTACGGCACCCAGGTCGGCACCACCGACGGCGAACCGCCCGTGCCGATCCTCGAGAACACCCCGGCCCTCGCCCAGACCGGCATCGGTCAGAACGACGTCAAGGCCACGCCGCTGCAGATGGCCATGGTCGCCGCGGCCGCCGCCAACAACGGCGCGGTCATGGTTCCCCACGTGATGAGCGAGATCCGCAACCGTGACGGCGAGGTCATCGAGCGCGCCGACGTCTCCACGTGGCGCACGGCCGTGTCGCCCAGCGATGCGCGGGCGCTGCGACGCGCCATGCTCGACGTGGTCACCAACGGCACCGGCCGCGGGCTGGCCATCGACGGGTTCGAGATCGGGGCCAAGACCGGAACCGCCCAGGTCGACGCCGAACGCCCCGACGACACCCACGGCTGGATCATCGGTTTCGGTGGACCACCCGGTCAGGATCCCACCGTCGCAGTGGCCGTCGTCGTCGAGTCCGTGCCCGGTCAGGGCCAACAGACCGGTGGCGGCACGGCCGCACCAATAGCCCGTCAGGTCCTCCAGGCCGCCCTGCGCGCCGGGTGACCCCGGGCGGCCCACTAGACTTCGTCCGCTATGTCCGACCAAGGCCCAACCGTCTTCGGCGGGCGTTACGAGCTGCATCGACGCCTCGCCCGTGGCGGGATGGCCGAAGTGTTCCTCGCCCGCGATCAGCTCCTCGACCGCCCCGTGGCGGTGAAGGTGTTGTTCCCGGAGTTCGCCACCGACCCCTCGTTCGTCGAACGCTTCCGCCGTGAGGCGCAGGCCGCCGCCAACCTCAACCATCCCAACATCGTGGGGGTGTACGACTGGGGCCGCGAAGGCAGCACCTACTACATCGTCATGGAGTACGTGCAGGGCCGCAGCCTGTCGGAGATCATCAAGTCCGACGGCCCGCTGGCACCGGCCCGGGTGGCCGAGATCGCCGACGAGGTCGCCGCTGCGCTGGGCTTCGCGCACAAGAACGACTTCGTCCACCGCGACATGAAATCCGGCAACATCTTGATCTCGCCCAGCGGCCAGGCCAAGGTCGCCGACTTCGGCATCGCCACCGCCATGTCCGCCGGGGCCGACGCCAACCTCACCCGCACCGGCTCGGTCATGGGCACGGCCACCTACTTCTCGCCCGAACAGGCCCAGGGCAAGCCCGTCGACGGGCGCAGCGACCTGTACTCGCTCGGTGTCGTCATGTACGAGATGCTCACCGGCTCCACGCCCTTCAGCGGCGACAGCCCGGTGGCCATCGCCTACAAGCACGTCCAGGAGGCGCCCGAGCCCATCGCGTCGCGCCGCCCCGGCGTGCCGGAGGCGCTCGCGGCCATCACCACCAAGCTGTTGGCCAAGAACGCCGACCTGCGGTACCCCACCGCCGCCGATCTCCAGGCCGATCTCCGGCGCTTCTCCGCCGGCGGCCACACCTTGGCCCCGCCGGGACCGGCGCCGGCTGCAGCGGCCGGCGCGGCATACGCCGCGACGCCGGGGGTGTATCCCGACCGGTCCGAGTCCGTCATCTACGCCGACGCCACCCGCATGACGCCAGCGGCCACCGCTCCCGCGGGCCCCCAACCCGGTGGCGACTACTACGAGGACGACTACTACGACGAGCCCCGACCCGTGTGGTTGTGGGTTGCGGCCACCGTCGGTGTCCTCGCCGTCATCGTCGCCCTCATCGTGGTGGCCCTCAACGCGTTCGGCGGCGACGACACCACCGACGTCACCACGGTCGCGGTGCCCGACGTCGTCGACCTGCCCCTCGACGAGGCGACGCGCCTCATCGAAGAGGCGGGCCTGCGCCTCGGCGAGGTCGAGACGCAGGCGGTCGAGGACCCCGAGGCCGAGCCCGACATCGTGCTGGAGCAGAGCCCCGGGCCCGACGAGGAGGCCGAGGAGGATTCCACCGTCGATCTCGTGGTGTCGGTCGGTCCCGAGGCCATCGCGGTGCCCGACGTCGTCGGCCTCACCGAGGACGAGGCCCGAGCCGCGCTGGCCGAAGCCGGCTTCGAGCTGATCGAGGTCGAACTCGTCAACGATCCCGAGGTCGAAGAGGGTCGTGTCGTCGAACAGGTTCCCGCCGCGCTCGACGACTGGCCCCCGACCGAGGCCATCGTGTTGCGCGTCTCCGAGGGCGCCGAGACCGTCGAGGTCCCCAACATCCAGGGTCAGACCGAAGCCGACGGCGTCCGTATCCTCGAGGGCGAACCGTACGAACTGGTCGTCGAGATCCAGCGCACCGAGAACGCCGAGACACCCGAGGGGTTCGTCGTCAACACCCGACCCCGGCCCGGGCGCGATGTCGAGCCCGGCTCGGTCATCACCATCATCGTGTCGGCAGGCCCGGGCACCATCCGGGTCCCGAACGTCATCGGCGAGAGCCCCGAACGGGCCCGGGAGATCCTCGAGGCCGACGGTCTGATCGTCGTGCCCGACCAGGCGGTCATCGACGACCCGGCAAACCAGACGCCGGGCGAGGTCATCCGCCAGGTGCCCTCCGGTGGTGTCGAGGTCAGCGCCGGTGCCGAGGTGACGATCATCGTCGGGCTCGAGCCCGAACCGACACCCACACCCGAACCGACCCCGACGCCCACACCCGAGCCGACCCCGACGCCGGTCCCGCCGACCCCGACGCCCGAGCCCTCGCCGACACCGACCCCCGAACCATAGGAGTCGCTGTAGACGCCTCGGCGTCAGGACACAGGCTCGGCGCCAGGACACGGCCTCGAGGCAGGACAGAGCTCGGGAGCGGGCGGAGTCCTGCCGGGAGGACCAGCCTCAGCAGCGGGACAAGAAGGTGGCCACCATGGTCTCGCCACCGGAGGTCAGCACCGACTCGGGATGGAACTGCACCCCTTCGGTCGGGTGCTCGCGATGAGCGAGGCCCATCACCAGGCCATCATCGGTCTCGGCGGTGATGGTCAACGTGTCGGGCACGGTGGCCCGATCGACCACCAGCGAGTGGTAGCGGGTGGTCTCCACCGGCGACGCCAGACCGGCGAACACGCCCTCGCCTCGATGGTGCACAGCGGAGGTCTTGCCGTGCATGACCTGAGGGGCCCGCACGACGGTGGCGCCGAAGACCTGGCCGATGCACTGCAGGCCGAGGCACACACCCAGCACCGGGCGCCGACCGGTGAAGTGTTCGATGACGGCGTTCGACACGCCCGCATCGTCGGGGGTGCCCGGGCCGGGGCTGACGAGGACGCCGTCGGGATCGAGCGCGATCAACTCATCGAGGGTCATCTGGTCGTTGCGCACCACCACCGGCTCTGCGCCGAGGGCGCCGAGATACTGCACCAGGATGTAGACGAACGAGTCGTAGTTGTCGACGACCAACACACGCGAGCCCATGGAGTCCGCAGGCTACTGGGCCGATCCGGGCGAGCCGGTCGCGTTTCGTGCCCGGCGTGTCGCGCTCTATGATCAGGGTCCCATGGGCAAGCCACCGAAGCACCGCGTCGAGAACAGCCGGGTCACCGCGAAGGGCACCAAGCCCGAAGGCGAGAAGACCCTGACGTCGCGCCCGGCGGTGACGCACTCCACGCAGAAGGTCAGCCCGATGTGGGTGCCGGTGCTGATGTTCGGGCTGCTCGCGGTCGGGTCGCTCGTGATCATCGTGAACTACCTGGGCCTGCTCCCCGGCGGCACCGACAACTGGTACCTGCTCGCCGGACTGGGGCTCATCCTCGGCGGCATCATCACCGCCACCCAGCTGCACTGACGAACCCCTGCGGTGAGCCCGTGGACACAGCGGCGCCAGGCGGCCGTGTTATCCCCAGGGCTGTGTAGAAAACGGCCTTCAACAGGCGTTCAACGGTCGTTCATCTGCGTTTGTGATGGGCCGTATCCCCAGCTCAGAACCCCTTTTGGAGGGGTCCGCTAGCGGGTCATCCGGCCAAAACCTCGAATCACATCGATGAAATTCGTCCGCAGGTTTCTCCCCACCCTGTGGACAAACCCCGGTTCCGGGGCCCGGCAAAACAGCCGATTGTCTACTCGATCGGTGCGACGAAGTCCATCTCGCCCTGGCAATGACGTGGCGGCTCGGGATCCTCTTCGGTGGCGACCGTCATCCGGACCTCTGTACCGCACACCGGGCAGCGATACGTGAGCTTGACCTTGCGGAGCTCGCCCGCCGGCGGGGGTTCCGGCAGCGGGGTCGCGATCGAGCGCAGGAGCGAGAACCCGACACGGAAGATCAGGATCCCGGCGGCGATTGCCACGGCGATGCTGATGGTGGTGCCCATGAAGCTTCAGGGTATTCGCCGCCACCGTCGTGTGCGCCCTCGCCTGCCATCGCGCCGGACGACCGTCACCTTCTTCGGGGCCGGTCCGGCGGCCTCGCCGGGCGGCGGTCGGTCGACCCCGGAGATGCCCGATCGTGCGCGTGCACCTATGCTCGCCGACGGATCCGAACCCTGGGGGACGCAACAAGTGGACGAATACAACCTGGCCATGCTCATCATCCGGGTGTCGCTCGGTGCCACCATGGCGGCGCACGGCTACGCCAAGTTCTTCAAGGGCGGCCGCATCGCCGGCACCGCCGGCTGGTTCGACAGCATGGGCATGCGCCCGGGCAAGGTGCACGCCCGCCTCGCCGCCGGCGGCGAGATCGCCTCGGGCGTCTGCCTGGCCCTCGGGTTCTTCACCGCCTTCGCCTGCCTCGGGTTCGTCGGGCTCATGGCAGTCGCCGCCTACACCGTGCACCTCAAGAACGGGTTCCTCATCCTCAACGAGGGCTGGGAGTACGTGTTCGTCCTCGGCATCACGGCGGTGACCATCGCCATGCTCGGCCCCGGCGAGTGGTCGATCGACGACGCCATGGGCATCGCCGACGACCTCGATGGCTACACCGGCCTGCTGATCTCCGCCGGCGGCGGTCTGGCAGCTGCCGCAGCTCTGCTGGCGGCTTTCTACCGGCCCCCCAAGCCCACCGCCTGAAACGGTCCGAGCAGGTCCGGGTCGGCCCGGGCCGCGCCTCAGCTGCGCATCGGCTCCACCGACGACACGTGGTACTTGTCGATCTTCATGGCGGTGATGCCCAACTCCGGCACCACGGCCTGGAAGTCCGCCATGTGGGGCAGCGTGAAGTGGGCGTCGAGGTCTTCCTGGGACTCCCAGCACTCGAAGATCTGCATCCGGCCCGGGTTGCTCGCGTCGAAGCTGAACACGTAAGCCAGGTTGCCCGGTTCGGTGTGGGTGGCGGCCATCATCGCGGCGCAGGCCTCCCGGGCCCGGTCGGTGGTGGCGGGATCGAAATCGATGTGACCGGCGACGACGAGCATCGGCTGGACTCCTTCGGAGGGCGGGTCGGATGAGAGGCGAACCCGGTGCCGGGCGCCCGGCGGGGACCGTAGCTCCCTGCGGGCGGGCCGTGTCGTCCCGGTGACTCGTGGCTTCGATCGCCGACGCTACGATCACCCGGTCACATGAACGAAGGTGGGATGGATCATGCGAGCAGTGGTCAACACGATGGTGGTGGTCGCCGCCCTGGCGCTCGTGGCCGTCTCGATCAGCCTCGATGACCCCCTCGCCGCGGCGGCCCGTGCGACGTCCTCCCAGACCCAGACCCAGACCCAGAGCCCGCTGCCGTCGCGCACCGCCGGCGATGCCGCTCGGTTGTTCGCCGAACTGGGCGCCGCGAAGGACACCATCGACGCTCGTTCGCTCACCTCGCTCGGTCCCAACCCGCACCTGTCGTTCACGCCCGACCGTGACCGCACCGAGATCGTGTTGTGGCGTGCGCTCGCCCAGACGCTCGTGGCCCGCCAGGCCGATCTCCGCCAGCGCCCCGGCTCGGCGACCTACACCGAACGAGAGCCTGCGGGGACTTCCGGAGCGAACGACACCGTCGCCACCGGCGAGCGCATCAGAGGGGTCGGTCCCGGTCCGCGCCAATCCTCGACGGTGCTCATCCGGGGCTCGTTGCAAACAGTGCCCGCCCCCGTGGTCGCCGGCACCGCCACCGAGGACGACGGTGCGATCGGCCTCGCCAACACCGTCGTGGGCGCTCGCGACGGCGTCGTGCGCTGGGCCGGACGAATCGGCGACGGCCCGCATGCAGCAACCGGCGACGCCGACTTCTTCGCCCTCGGCCAGGTCACCCGCGGCGAGACCATCATCGTCGCCACCGACACCACCGGTGTGACACGTGCCGTCGACACCGTCGTCGCCCTGTGGACGTCGTCGGGCGAGCTGATCGAGCTCATCGACGACTCGGGGGGCACCCGCGACTCCTACCTCGAGGTGACCGCACCCGCCACCGACACCTACTTCGCCAGTGTCACGGGCTGCTGCGACATCCCCGGCGACCCCTTCGACCCCACATCCGGGCAGGGTCGGGCCAGCACGGGCCGCTACGAGATCGACTTCCGGATCGGCGGAACGGGTGGTCTGGGCGACATCGACGTGTTCCTCGTCGACCTCGACCCCGGCGACGTCGTGGTGGCGGCCGCGGCCGGTTCGGCGGCCCAGCTCGAACTCGTCGATCCCCGCGGCCGCAAGGTCATGGGGTCGGCCCAGAACCTGTCGTTCGCCTACCCGGCGACGTCGCCGCTGCGTCACTCGGGGGCCATCGGACTGGACCACGTCGTCGCCGACCAAGGCCGGCACGCCGTCATCGTCAGCGGCAGCGTCGGTGGCCGCTACCGGCTCCAGCTCCAGGTCCTGCGGCCGGGACCGACGGCGGCGCGCAACGACCGGACCCAGATCCTGTTCCTCGACTTCGACGGCGATGTGCTCGACACCCGACCCCTCGGTGGATCGGATCCCGCGGCCACCGTGAGCCCGCTCTCGCGATGGCTCGGGCGTTGGGGCCTCGAGCCGGGCGCCGAGAACACCGTGATCGACGCCACCATCGCCTCGTTCCGCGAGGACCTCGAGCGCGACCTCTCCGAACGCGGACCCAACGGCGACCGCGACATCAGCGGCCGCGGCGGCGAATTCGACATCGTCGTCCTGAACAGCCGCGACCACCCCGACCCGGGCCGCAACCCCAACGTCAGCCGGGTCATCATCGGTGGGTCGGTCGCCGAGACGGGACTGGAGACCATCGGAATCGCCGAGAGCATCGATGTGGGCAACTTCGACCGCAGCGAGACCGCCATCGTGCTCCTCGACAGCCTGTCCGCCCGCCGGGGGCCGAACTCGCTCAACTCCATCTCGCGGGTGGCGCGCATCCCGATGACCGAGCTGGTCGGAAGCACACTCGGCACCATCGCCGCGCACGAGGCCGGGCACTTCCTCGGCAACTGGCACACCGATCCCGACAACGAGGTCATCGAGGTCATGGACGCCGGCGGCAACATCTCCAACTTCGTCGGTGTCGGCCGCGACGGCCGATTCGGCACCCGCGACGACATCGACGTCGACTTCGCCCCCGATCAGTTCTTCCCCTCCGAAGGATTCAGCGGGCGGTCCGACCCGGTCGCCCGGACCGCGTTCGCGCTCAGCACCGGCCGCCTCCCGGTGCCGGTCACCTGCACGCTCACCGGGACCGACGGACCCGACCGGCTGCGGGGAACACCCGGCAACGACGTCATCTGCGGTCTCGGGGGCGACGACATCCTGCTCGGGCGCGGCGGCCGAGATCGGCTCATCGGCGGTCCGGGCAACGACCGTCTGCTCGGTGGGCGCGGCGAGGACCTGCTGTTGGGCGGTCCGGGTCGTGACGTCGGCAACGGCGGCGCCGGGGCCGATCGCTGCCGAACGGAGCGTCGCATCAACTGCTGAGCGGGTCGGGGCGCAACACCGGACGGGATCGAGGATCGAAGCCATGCGACCGTCGAAGCAACGAATCCTGGCCGGCGCACTGACCATCGCGGCCGTACTCGTCCTCGGGGCGTGTGGCGGCGACGACCCGGGCGAATCGGCTCCTGCGGCGACTCCTGATGACGCAGGCGACGCCGAGGTGGCTCCTGTCGAAGGGACCGATGCCGTCAGCGCCGTCGGGGCGGTCGACGGGCCGCTCATCAGCGTCTTGTCGTTCGAGCAGGGATTCGTCACCCTCGATCCCGGCACGGGCGACGCCCGGCCCATCGACCTCGACGGCGTGGGGTTCACCGACCGGGAGCAGCCGGCCCTCGTCGCCGGCGACACCGCATGGGTGCTGGGGTACACGCCCGTCGCCGACCAGAGCTTCACCAACGAGGTCGCCCTCGCTGCGGTCGACCTGTCCGCCGGAACCGGCGGCGTGGTGGTGCAGCTCGGGCGCGATCGAGTCGACGACGACAATCCCGACAGCGTCGCCTGGAGTGTGGTCGGCGTCGTGGACGACACGGTGTGGGTGACCGAACGGGTCTTCGCCGACACCGGCTTCGATCTGGTGGGCCACGACACCGCCACCGGTGCCGAGAGGGCGCGCCACCGTTTCGACGGCGACGCCGTCCCTCGCCATCTGGTGGTGGTCGGCGACGCGATGCTGGCCCAGGTCGGCGGGGACATCGTCCGGGTCGATCTCGGCACCGGCGCCGTCGAGGTGGTGGTGTCGTTCTTCGACTCGGTCGCGCTCGGCGACCTCATCGCACCCGAGGAGCTCACGGCCTACGTGGTGACCGCCGATGGCGCCCCACCCGAACCCGGCGACGTCGATGCGATCCTGCGGCTCGGCGAACCCACACCGAACGCCGGCTGGGTCACCGATGGCACGTCGCTGTGGTGGGTGTTCGACGGGTTCCGGACCCTCGATCGCGGTGTCGTTGCCGTGTACGGCGGCGTGGTCCGGTTCGATCCCGCGACGGCTGCGTTCACCGGCGCCTGGCCGCTGGGCGAGCGCTACGCGACGTTCATCGACGAGACGACGTCCACGACGATGGCCCAGGCCGAACTGCTGGTGCGCGACGGCGTCGTCTGGCTGGCCGACGTCCGCGACGACGGCGTCGTGCTCCGCCTGGATCCGGCGACCGGTGAGGTCATCGGCACGGCTCCTGGGCGCGACGATGACATCGACTACATCCGGCTGGAGATGATCGAGACCGATCCCGACGCCGTCTGGGTGCGGGTGACGCGCTTCGTCATCACCAGCACCGACGAAGAGGGCACCTCGGCCAGCGGCACCTCGACCATCGAACGGATCGATCCCGAAACCGGCGCTGCTGTGGTCACCGTCGCCGAGACCGACATCGGCTGAACCGGAATCGGACGCCGCTTTCCCGCTCTTCCGGGTCTGCCCCGGCCCGCTGCCCGCCCTGGACTACGACGCCGAGCCGGGCGGGCGGTCGAGCCGGCCGGGATGGCCGGGGAACGAACGGTTGCGGCGCCGATCGCCCGGCTCGTAGCCGCCGGTGCCCACCACTTCGCGGCGGTGGAAACGCCAACCATGGCGGGTGCGCACCAACTCGTCGACCCATCGACCCCAGTAGTGGAACGACGACCCGTCGGCGCGGCGGCGGTGGAACGCGTACACGTAGGACTGCGCGGTGGCCTTGTCCGGATCGGTGGGATGCCAGGTGACGGCGACGTTGCTGAGATGGTGGCTGGTTGCGCTGAACTCGTCGAGGATCTCGACCAGTCGCTCGGTGATGGCCGCGGGGCCCCGGTACTCGCCCCAGTAGTGCCCGATGCCGTCGGGAGCGAAGAACGCTGCGGCACCCGCGGGGTCGTTGGCGTCGATCCGGTCGCAGTAGGCGACCATGAGCGCCCGGATCTCGTGCTCGGCCCGCATCGTCGCCAGCCACGACGCGGCTTCGTCCTCGGTGCCGGCACCGGGCTGCGCTGCCGGCCCGGCCGTGTCGGAGCCCTCGCCGGCGACGGCCGCAGGCCGGCGTGCCGCCAGCACCGGTTGGGGATCGAAGTACTCGGTGACCGCGACGATGCGCTCGGGTTCGTCGGCGGTGTCGATGATCCAGCAGTAGCGGTTGGCGTAGTCGGTGCCATCGCCCATCCGGCCCCGGCTGGAACAACGGATCAGCACCCGTCCGGTGGTCCGGGTGGACTCGACGTCGATGTCGACGAACTCGAGCGACCGCATCCGCCGTCGCGCCGCGCCGAAGCGGGCGTCGACCTCGGCGCGGCCGCGGAACACCGTGGGCTCGCCCACAGGAGCGAAGGGCGTCTCGATGACGATGTCGTCGTCGAGCAGTTCGAGCCAGGCCTCGGTGTCGCCCGAGGCCAACAGCGAGAGGAACCGTTGCGCCAGCGCCGATGGACCGTGAGAAGACGACATCGCCCGACCGTATCCCGTCGGCGGGTGGCCGGTCCCGGGGACGTCCCCGGCCGCCATCGGTGCGGGCGAGAGCGCAGGGGTACGATCGGCCCCGATGGCCGCCGACCGCGACATTCTCCAAGCGAGCCTGCCCGGCTACGAGATCGGTGACGAACTCGGCCGGGGTGGCTGGGGTGTGGTCGTCCACGGCCGCCACCGCAAGCTGGGCCGAGAGGTCGCCATCAAGTTGCTCCCCGGCGCGTTCGGCACCGACCCCGCGGTCCGTGACCGTTTCCTCACCGAGGCCCGGACCGTCGCCGCGCTCGACCACCCCATTGGTGCCGCTGTTCGACTACGTCGAACACGACGGCGCCTGCATCATCGTGATGGAGCTGTTGTCGGGCGGGACGCTGTGGGACCGGATGACCGACGGCGGTGTCGCTCCGAACGAGGCGATCGCCCTCACTCTGGCGTCGCTCGTGGGGCTCGACCATGCCCATGCGCACGGCATCATGCACCGCGACCTCAAGCCGGAGAACCTGCTGTTCTCGTCGCGGGGCATCCTCAAGATCGCCGACTTCGGTATCGCCAAGCAGGTCGCCGATCGGGACAGCCCCTTGACGGTGGTCGGCTCGATCATCGGCACGCCGGCCTACATGGCCCCCGAACAGGCCGACGGCGGCGAGATCGGACCGGCCACCGATGTCTACGCGATGGCCACCGTCCTCTACGAGATGCTCACCGGCGCCCTCCCGGTGCCGGTGACCGGCGACGTCATCGCCCAGCTCGTCGCCAAGACGACCACCGACCCGATCCCGCTCGCCGCGGTCGTTCCCCGTTGGGCCGGACCGATCGACGAGGTCGTGTCGAAGGCGCTCGTGCGCGACCCCGCACAGCGCATCCCCACCGCCATGGCCTTCGCCACCGAGCTCGCCGGTGCGGCCACCGAGGTCCTCGGCCCGGGCTGGTTGCAGCAGGGCCCCATCACCGTGCTCGGTGCCGGACGGCTCGTCGCCATCACCGAGCGGCACACCACTGCCTCACCGGCGTCGTCGGCGCCCCCGTCGGCACGTTCCGCCGCCGGGATCGCCGAGGCGACGGGCAGCGGGCCGGCCCAAGCGACCGACGCCGGACCGGCTGCGCCGCATCGGGCGACGGGTTCGCCCGAGACGATCGTCGTGGCGGAACCACCCGACGTTTCGTCGCCGAAGCGCAAGCGGTCGGTGCTGATCGGCGCCGCTGCCGCCGTCGTGGCCGTGGCGGCGGTGGTCGCCGGCATCTTCGTGCTGGGCGGCGACCCCGACGACAGCGAAGCCTCGCCCACGCGGACGGCGACCGCCACCGTGGCCCCCGACGATCCAGTCGCCCCGGCAGCCACCACCACCACTGCCGGTGGTGTATTCGACGATGCCGAGCGCACCCGGTTCCTCGACGAGTGCTCCGCCGAGGTCCCGGCCGAGACCTGCACGTGCGCCGCAGACGCCATCGCGCTGCTCCCAGCCGATGACATCGCAGCAGGGATGGAGCTCCTGCCGGATCTGACCGCGCCGTTCGCTGCGGTGTTCGACGAGTGCATCCAGCAGTAGGAACGTCACGAAGAGGTGTGGGCCGCGCCTCGATCCGGCGACGAGCGGTCCGCCCGCTGATCGGCCTCGCCCTTGCCGCTGTGTTCGCGCTCGGTGCCTGTGGCGGCGACGAACCCACCGAGGTCGTCCTCGTCGGCGCCGGCGACATCGGCGCCGGTGCCTTCACCAGTCCCGTCGCCGAGGCCCCTACCCGGTCGCTCGCCGACTTCGGCGCCGACGCACCCGACACCACCGTGCCCGACGACGCCATCGCGGTCACGGTACGTAGCGGCGACGAACCGGGGCTGTACGCCGGCAGCGAAGACGATGAGGCCTGCGACCGGACCCTGCTCGCCGAACGGCTGACCGGCGCGCCCACGGTGGCCACCGCATGGGCGGCCGTCGTCGGTGTCGAGGCCGACCAGGTGGCCACGACGATCGAAGCCGCCACCGGGGTCGAGACCACGGTCGATCTGCGTGTCACCTCCCACCGGTGGGTCGACGGGGACGTCGTGGCCGACCACGCCGTGCTGGCCGCCGGCACGGCGGTGCTCGTCCGCGCCGACGGGACACCGCTGGCGCGGTGCCTGTCGGGAGCACCGCTGCTGCCCGCCGCCGCCATCTCGGGCGCCATCACCTTCAGCGGGACGGCCTGGCCGGGCTTCGCCGCCGATCGGCTCTCCACCGTGCGACCCGCCGAGGCCCCCGCGGCGGCGCTCGAGCTCGTCGACCCCGACACCGGCGGGCGGGTCGTGAGACCCGTGGGCTGATCCCGGCCCCTGCCGCACCCCACCGTCTCCCGATACGGTGGCCGCCTCGGAGGTGGGAACGAGATGACGACACAGCAACCAGAGCCGCCACCGGCCCCGTCGGGCACGGGTTCGGCGCGACCGAGGATCATCGGCGCGGTCGCCGTCGTCGCCGTACTG
Source organism: Acidimicrobiales bacterium (assembly GCA_046290435.1). Classification (GTDB taxonomy): domain Bacteria; phylum Actinomycetota; class Acidimicrobiia; order Acidimicrobiales; family UBA8592; genus CAVQUE01. Next base: position 52,565 of record JBKAGO010000067.1, on the reverse strand, counting down.
GTGGTCGTCGCCGGGCTGTTCGTCTTCGCCGGTTCCGACGATGCCGCGGCCGGCGAGATCTTCGTCGAGCCCCTCGGATCGACCGGCCCCGACCCCTTCACCGACAGGGTCACGCCCGAGCCCGTCGCCACCCTCGCCGACTACGCCGCACGCCCGGCCACCGATCCCGACGTCGACCCCGAACTCGTCCCCGAGGGCGCCTCGCCCGATCCCGTGCCGGCCGAGTCGGTCCGGGCACTGGTCGAAGCCGCCGAGGGTGCGTCGGTGCCCCTGCTGGTCGGCACCCGGCCAGGGGTCTACGGCGGCACACGCGACGAGGCCTCCTGCGACGCCGACCAGCTGGTGACGTTCCTCGCCGCCGAACAGGACAAGGCTGCGGCATGGGCCGGCGTCCACGACATCGACGTCGACGAGATCGCCGGGTTCGTGGCCGAGCTGACACCGCTGCGCCTGACCCGCGACACGCTGGTCCTCAACCACCGGTTCGTCGACGGCGAGGCCGAACCTCGCCAGACCGTCCTCCAGCGTGGCGAGGCCGTCATGGTCGACGACAGCGGCATCCCCCGGGTCAAGTGCTCGTCGGGCAACCCGCTGCTGGCACCCGACGCCCCCGAGCTGCTGGCCGGCGGCGACGTCGGTGGCGAGCCGTGGGACGGCTTCGACGCGTCGACGGTCACGGTCATCGTCCCCGCCGACGAGCCCGTCGCGGAGTTCGTGGTGGTCGACGTCGAGAGCGACGAACTGTTCGTCCGTGTGATCGGCAGCCTGGTCGAAGCCGACGTCGACGCCGTCGCAGCGCCCGAGCCGACCCCGACCCCCGCTGCGCCCACCCCGACGCCGGTCCCGCCGACCCCCACGCCCGTGCCGGCACCTGCGGCGGTCAACCCGTTCGACGACCCCGACCCCGACCTGGCCGATCTGCCGCTCCCGGATGATCTGCCGCCCGGAGCCGGCACGTTCGCCGCGCCACGCGAGGGCACCTGGTTGGCCGGCAACGGCGCGGGTTCGGTCAACTGCGACGGGTTCTCGATCCCCCTTCCCCCGACCTCGGGCGACTCCGGAACGCTCGCACTGACCGACGACGGCTTCACCTTCGGTGCCGGCGACATCAGCATCGAGCTGTTCCCGGTGGACGGCATCACCGGTCGGTACGAAGGCACGGTCACCACCGTCGAAGAGGGCGTCGCCTTCACATCCGATCTGGTGCTCCAGGTCGTGACCGACACGCTGATGGTCGGCAGCTGGGTCGGCAGCTTCGAGGCCGAGGGCACGACCTGCAACGCCGAGCGGTCGCTGGAGATGACCTTCAGCGGGTAGGAGCGAGGGATGCGCCGGCATGGTCACCGCCGACCGCCGCTGCACCTGACCGTCGTCCGGCACCCGGCGCGGTACCTCTCGAGGTGCCTGTTGTGGTTTCCGGCCGCTCGCAGCGCGATGTGGCGGCCCTACTAGGCTCACGAGATGACGATCGTCGCACCGGAGGGCACCGCCCTCGACCTCGAATCACTCCTCGTCGCCGCGCTGCCGGCCGACGTCGACTATGCCTCGGCCCGTCTCGTCTCGGAGCGATCCGAGGCGTTGTCGGTATCGCGCGGCCAGCTCGAACCCGTCTCCAACGGCTTCGACCGCGGCGTCATGATCACCGTCTGGCACCAGGGCGGGTTGGGCTACGGCGCCACCAGCGACCTGTCACCTGCCGGTCTGGCAGCCGCCGTCGACGCCGCCCGCCATTGGGCACGGCGCACCGCGGGCCTCGGTGTCCTCGACGATGTCCCGCTCGGCCACGGTGTCGGTAGCTATGTGTCACCGGTCGAGACCCCCTGGACAGCGGACCTCGGCGACCGGATCGACCTCCTGCACCGCCAGGCGGGGCTGCTGGCCATCGACGATCGCATCGTCGACTGGGAGGCATCGCTGGTGCGCCGCGACGTCGACACCTTGCTGGTCACCAACGGCGGGGGTCGCATCGACCAGCAGTTCCACTTCGTGTATCCGTCGCTGCGGGCCACCGCCAACGACGGGCCCCGCACCCAGACCCGCACCCACGGCGCGGGTTCGTTCAACGGACAGGGCGGCATGGAGGTCCTCGACCGCTTCGGCTTCGGCGACGCCGCCACCCGTATCGCCGAGCAGGCCCTGCAGCTGCTCGACGCACCCAACTGCCCGTCCGGGACGATGGATCTGCTGCTCGCACCCGACCAGATGATCCTCCAGATCCACGAATCCATCGGCCACCCCCTCGAGCTCGACCGCATCCTCGGCGACGAGCGCAACTACGCCGGCACCAGCTTCGTCACCCCCGACATGTTCGGCACCTACCGCTACGGCTCCGACCTGCTCAACGTCAGCTTCGACCCCGGCGTCGCGGGTCAGCTGGCCAGCTACGGCTTCGACGACGACGGCTCGCCCGCCGAGCGCCGGCTCCTCATCGACAACGGCATCCTCGTGCGTCCCCTCGGCGGCGCGGTGTCGTCGGCGCGCGCCGGCATCGACGGCGTCTCCAACTCCCGGGCGTGCAGCTGGAACCGTCCGCCCATCGACCGCATGGCCAACCTCAACGTCGAACCCGGTACCTCCACCTTCGACGAGCTGGTCGCATCGATCGAAGACGGCGTCTATCTCGAGACCAACTCCTCGTGGTCCATCGACGACAGCCGCAACAAGTTCCAGTTCAGCTGTGAGTACGGCCGCCGCATCGTCGACGGCGAACTGCGCGAGGTCATCCGCAACCCCAGCTATCGCGGCGTGTCCGCCACGTTCTGGCGGTCGTTGCGCGGCGTCGGCGACACCACCACCGTCATGGGCACTCCCAACTGTGGCAAGGGCGAGCTGAACCAGATGGTCGGCACCGGCCATGCCTCGCCGCCGTGCCTGTTCGGCGACGTCGAGGTCTTCGGAGGCGAATCATGACAGCCCCGACCACCGCCTCCGCCGAGTCCGCCGAGTCCGCGGCACCATCCGGCGAGTCCGCCGTGCACCAGTGGTTCGAAGACCTCGCCGACGCCACCTTCGGTCGCCTCGAAGCCGGCGAGGAACTCCACCTCTCCTTCGGCGGCGAAGACACCGACTTCGTCCGATTCAACGGCGGATCCATCCGCCAGGCCGGCTCGATCCGCCAACGCCAGGTCGAACTCGACCTCATCGAGGGCCTGCGCCACACCCGGGCATCGGTCGAGCTCTCCGGCGACCTGGCCACCGACGCCGCGCAGATCGCCGACATCGTCGCCATGCTGCGGTCCCAACGGGCGGCGGTCCCGGAGGACCCGTACCTCCTGTTGCCCGAAGGCGCCTCCACCAGCCATCACGTCGCCGACGCCACGCTGCCCGACCCCGACGAGATCGTCGACCGCATCACCGCTGCCGGATCCGGCATCGATGCGGCCATGGTCGGGGTCTACGCAGCCGGCCGGACCCGCTCCGGCTTCGCCGGCTCAGCGGGGCAGCGCCACTGGTACTCGGCAGCCAGCTTCGACCTCGACTGGAGCTTCCATCTCCACGCCGACGTGTCCAGCAAGCACCGCCACGCAGGGGTCGCCTGGGACGACGACGCCTTCGCCGCCGCCGTCGCGTCGGCCCGCACCCAGCTCGAGGTGCTCGCCCGCCCCGCCGTCACCCTCGATCCCGGCGGCTACCGGACGCTGCTCGCCCCGGCGGCGCTGGCCGAGCTGATCGATCTGCTGTCCTGGGGCGGGTTCGGCATCCAGGCCAGACAGACCCGCGAGACCCCGTTGCTGCACCTCATCGACGGCACCGACTCGTTCTCGCCGATGGTGTCGTTCACCGAGGACACCGCCGGCGGTGTTGCGCCGCCCTTCAACGAAGACGGGTTCGTGCGGCCGCCTGCCGTGCCGCTCGTGATCGAGGGCCGCGCCGGCGATGCCCTCGTCTCGCCCCGATCGGCCCAGGAGTTCGGGGTCCCCACCAACGGCGCCTCATCGTGGGAGGCGCCCGAGTCGTTCGCCATGGCGCCCGGCACCCTCGCCGCCGCCGACGCCCTCGCCGCGCTCGGCACCGGCCTGTCGGTCGGCAACCTCTGGTACACCAACTACTCCGACCGCTCGGCCTGTCGCATCACCGGCATGACCCGCTTCGCCACGTTCTGGGTCGAAGACGGCGAGCTCGTGGCGCCGGTGTCGGTGCTGCGCTTCGACGACACCCTGTACCGGCTGCTCGGCGATCGCCTCGAAGCGCTCACCGACCGCGCCGAGTTGATCCTCGACTCCAGCACCTACGAGAGCCGCTCGACGGGCAGTCTCCGCGTCCCCGGCGCCCTCGTCTCGGAGATGACCTACACGCTGTAGCAGGGCGAAAGGGTCGGCCCGGGGCCTTCCGTCACCGCAGCGGGGTGCCGGAAATCCACTCCGAACTCGGTCTTCCCGGAATGGCCTGCGTTGTGCGAGGGTTTGGGGGCCATGTTCGATCACCGGCTCCGTAGCACCAGCGCCCGGTTCCTCGACCCGGTCGCAGCGCGGGTACCCGCCGCCGTCTCGCCGCTGCTGATCTCGGGCGTCGGTGTCGCCGCCGGGCTCGGCGCGGCGTTCGCTGCCGCCGCAGGTCTGGTCGTCGTGTCCCTGGGGGCGTGGTTCGTCAACCGCCTCGCCGACGGCCTCGACGGCGCCGTCGCGCGACGCCGCGGCCGGGCGAGCGACATCGGCGGCTACCTCGACATCGTCGGCGACATGACCGTCTACGTCGCCGTGGTCCTCGGTGTCGCCATCGGCGTCGACGAGCGGTCGACCTGGATCGCCGCCGCCGTCCTGCTGGGATCCTTCACGATCAACACGATCTCCTGGGCGCACCTGGCTGCGCTCCTCGAGGGCCGCGGCGCCGGGGCGGCCCACAACGGCGAGACCACCTCGGTCACCATGCCCGCGGGACTCGTCGAGGGGGCCGAGACCATCGTCTGGTACACGCTGCTGCTGGCCGTGCCATCGCTGGCGCCGTGGTGGATGGGCACCATGGCGGCAGCCACCCTCGCCGGCGCCGCCCTGCGGGTCCGTGCCGGCACGGCCCGCCTGCGGGCGCTCGATGCCGACCGCCACGATGCCGGCGGCGCCGCGGTCGACGTCGACCTCGACGTCCGGTCGGTCCCTCGTGAGGCGGTCCGCCGGTCATGAGCGCCCGCACGACACAGCGCCTCGCTGTCGGTCTCGGCTGGGTCGGGGTCGTCGCCGCCTACATCGCCTACACCCGCAGCAACGACCTCTCCACCCTCGAGGCGGCCGAGGAGCTGCGGGAGGCCCTGGCCGGCAACTGGTGGGGCCCGGCGCTGTTCATCACGGTGTACACGCTGCGACCGCTGGTGCTGTTCCCCGCATCGATCCTCACCATCCTCGGCGGCCTGGCGTTCGGGCCGATCTGGGGGACCATCTGGACATCGGTCGCCGCCAACCTGTCGACGGCCACCACCTACGGGGTGGGGCGGACCTTCGGCAACCCCGACGTGGCCGGTCGCCTGTCCCGTCTGCTCGGCAACACGATCGCCCGGGCCCAGCGGAACCCGTTCGAGACCACGCTGATCATGCGCCTGCTCTACCTGCCCTTCGACGCCGTCGGCTACGTCGCCGGGTTCGTCCACCTGCGCTTCGTGCCGTTCATCACCGGTTCGGCCATCGGCATCCTCCCCGGCACCATCGCCTTCGTCGGCTTCGGCGCCTCGATCGACTCCCTCGACGAGGGGACGCCCTCGTTCGACCTGCGGATCCTCGCGGCGTCGGTGGCGCTGGCCGTGGCGGGCACACTCGTGTCGCGTTGGCTCCGCAAGCGCCGACCCGACCTTGCGTTGGAGATGGCAGCCGACGGTGCCCCCACCCAGACCATCGCCGGAGACGACACCATGACCGATCCCATCGCAGAGGTGCGCCCGTGACCGCAGAGGAACAGGCCGGCGTCGTCGTCATCGGTGCAGGCTCGGGCGGCCTGACCGTGGCCGTGGGGCTCAGCCGTCTCGGCCGCAACGTTGTCCTGGTCGAGGGCCATCACATCGGGGGCGACTGCACCAACGTCGGTTGCATCCCGTCGAAATCGCTCCTGCATCACAGCCGCGTGCAGGCTGCGGCGTGGCCCGCTGCAAGGCGTGGCACCCGCGAGATCCTGGCGTCGGTGCGGGCCCGTCGCACGGCGTTGCGCCTGCACGAGGTCGACGAGTTCGGGTCCACCGAGGGCATCGACCTGCGGCTCGGTCGGGCGCGCCTGCTCGGTGACGGCGAGGTCGAGATCGCCGAGGCGTCGGGCCGAACCGTGCGCGTGGCGGCGAAGAACATCGTCCTGGCCACGGGGTCGGCGCCGCGGCGGATCCCCATCGCCGGCGTGCCCGACCAGATGGTGGTCACCAACAACGAGCTGTTCGAGCTCGACGACGTCCCCGAGCACCTGGTGATCGTGGGCGGGGGCCCCATCGGCGTCGAGATGGCCGTGGCCTTCGTGCGCCTGGGGTCGCGCGTCACGGTGCTCGAGGCCGCGCCGCAGCTGTTGCCCCAGATGCTCCCCGAGGCCGCAGCCATCGTGCACGGCTCGCTCACCGAGATGGGGATCGACGTGCGGGTCGGGACGGTGGCCCAGCGGTACGACCAGAACCTCGGCTCGATCGCCGTCGGCCCCCTCGGCGGCGATGCGACGGGCGTCATCGATGATGTCGACCGGATCCTGATGGCGGTCGGCCGGGTCCCCAACACCGACGGCCTCGGCCTCGACGTTGCAGGCGTGGACACCGATGCAGGTGGGCGGATCGTCATCGACGCCAAGGGCCGCACCAACGTGGACGGCATCTGGGCCTGTGGCGATGTCACCGACCGGGGCGGCACCACGCACCTCGCCAACGCCTGGGGCCGGCGGGTCATCAAGCACATCCTGGCCCCGGTCGCCCCTGCGGGCGCCGAGCCCGAACGCCCCGCCGTGGCCTTCACCGAACCCGAGGCGGGCTCGATCGGCGTCCAGCCCGTCGAGGCGCCCGACGACGTCATGCGGCTACAGGTCGCTCTGCCCGACATCGACCGGGGCTACACCGACGAGCTCGGCGACGGCGTGCTCATCGTCGACGTCCGCAGGTTCTCCGGCAAGGTGCTGGGAGCCACGGTGGTGGGCCCCCGGGCCGGCGAGCTCATCGGGCTGTTCGCCCTGGCGATGAAGAACGATCTCGCCTTCCACAAGTGGTACGGCACGGTGTGGCCCTACCCGACCTACGGTGAGGCCATCGGCAAGGCCGTCGACGCGTACATGGCTGCGACGGTGCCCAACCTGCCCGGCGAGCTCGCCGGTTGGGCGAGAGGCCGGCTGCGAACGATCCGCTGATCGGGTTCACCAGCGGGCGACGGCCCGGCAGACCTCACCGGTACGCAGGTTGCGGGCCCGAGCCCGGATGACGTCACGGCCCGCGCCGTCGGCAACGACGGTGCGCACCTCGAACGATCCGCTCGGTGCGGTCGTGGTGGCCCGGGTGCGCAGGACGCGGGTGCCGTCGTCACGGACGGCGACCCGCCAGCGCTGGCCGACACGGTTCTGATCGACCTCGAACTCGATCTCGATACGCCCGTCCTCGTCGGACAGCTTCAGCTCGGCCTGGCTCCCGCCGGAGCAACGGCCGCGGACCTCGACGTCGCCGTCTTTGGCGCCGGCAACGCCGACGGAGGTCAGGACCAGGGTGAGGGCGAGGGGGACGGCGGCGAGTGACTTGGGGATGGAACGCATCGGGGGTCTCCTTCTTCGGTGGCTTCTGTGGTGACACGATGTCGTGCACCGTCACAGGAGCGCCCCAAGGCCAGGTCAAGAAATGGTAAAGAGATCTCGGTGAACGACAGCGACGCAGGGACCACCGCTCCCGCCGCGCCGGCCGCGACCGGCGGCCTCGGCCGGTGGACCGACGCCGGACTGTTCGACCCCGACCGTGCCGACGCCGCCCAGCGGGCCGCGTTGCTGACGTGGCTCGACGAGCTGGGTCTCGGTCCCGACGATTTCGCCGGCCTCGACTACGACGACGTGGTGGTACTCGCCAACGTGCGCTGGCTGCGCCGGGGGCGACGCCACGGCTACGACGAGGCCGCGGCGGCCACCGGCCTCGCCCGTCCGCTGTTCGATCGTGTGGCCGGCGCCGGCGGGTTCGGCCCCGGCGACACGTTCACCGATCTCGACATCGAGGCGTTCCGGGCGTTCGGCGCGGCTGCGGCGATGTTCAGCGACCACGAGTTGCTGCACTTCACCCGGGTGCTCAGTTCTGCCATGACGCGGATCGCCGATGCCGCGACGGCATTGTTCCGTCTGGACGTCGGATCCGACATCGAGCGCCGAGAGCTCGACGAACTCGAGACCGTGCAGGCCAACTACCGGGCCGGCGACCTCGTCGACAGCCTGTTCACCCCGATGCGCGCATTCTTCCTCCACGAGCTCGAACTGGCGGTACAGCGCAGCGCCGAGGGACGCGAGGGTGTGCGCACTGACGCCACCAGCACGCTGGATCTGTCGGTGGGGTTCGTGGACCTCGTCGGGTTCACGCCGCTCACGGACCTGCTCGATCCCGATGCACTCGGCGAGTTCATGGCCGACTTCGAAGAGCGCGCCTATCAGGTCGTCGGCGACGGCGGCGGCCGGGTCGTGAAGCTCATCGGCGACGAGGTCATGTTCGTCACCCCCGACGCCGATGCGGCGTGCGATATCGCCCTGGCGTTGGTGGAGGCCTTCGATGCCCAGGGCGTGACCCCGCGGGGCGGTCTGTCACACGGCGAGATCGTCGCCCGCGGCGGCGACTACTACGGCCGGTACGTCAACCTCGCCGCCCGGGCCGTCGACGTCGCCGAGCCCGGCACCGTGCTGTGCGGCCCCGGCCTGGTCGACGCCGCCATCGAGCACCGGTTCGAGGATTCCGAGCTGCGCGTCCTGAAGGGCTTCACCCTCCCCGTGCTGCTCAGCCGCCTCGCCCGCTGAGCACTGGGGTAGGGCTGGGGTCGAGGGCAGGGGTCAAGTCGTACTTTCAACCAACTCCGGGTCGTCGAGCCTGGAGGCCGCCGCGTGCCGAGTTGGTTGAAAGTACGACTTGACCCCAGTGGTTCCGGGCCCCAGTGGTTCCGGGCCCCAGTGGTTCGTGGTCCTCGAGACCGTCAGCCCTGCAGGGCCGGCATGTCTTCGGGGAGGTGGGTGTCGTCGCTCACGACGACGGCGGTCCAGTCGGTGTGTTCGTCGTGGGTGGCGCCGCGGAGATCGGCACCCGACAGGTCGGCGCCGGTGAGGTCGGCACCCTCGAGGAGGGCGCCACGCAGGACGGCGTCCTCGAACGACGTGCCCTGGGCGATCGCACCGGTCAGATCCGCGCCGCGCAGGTCGCTGCGGTAGAGGCGGGCCCCGGTGAGGTCGGCGCCGGCCAGCGAAGCGACCCGCAGGCTGGCACCGGTCATCGAGGCCTCGCGCAGGTCGGCGCCGCTGAGCAGCACATGGTCGGCCGAACAGCCCGACAGCTTGGCGCCGCGGAGGTTCTGGCCCCAGAGGGTGAAGCCGTCGAGGACGGTGCCGGTCAGGTCGGCCCGCTCGAGATTGCCCGAGGCCAGCCGGAACCGGAGGTCCTGCTGGCGGCGACGCTGGTCGCCGATGGCCTGCGCCCAGGCGACACCGGCGGTGACGAGCGCTGCGGTCAACACGATCTGGCCGAGGCGCTGCATCGTGCCGTCAGCGGCGACCACGGCGAACAGCCCCAGTGCGACCAGCATGAGGCACGGGATCACGAGCTGGACCGTCGCATGGCGACGCACCCAGCACGACGCTGCGGTCCATGCTGCATCGACGCCGCGGATGAAGGCGAGCGGGTCGCTGTCGGCGGCGACCGGTGCCGTGGCTGAGGCCGATGCAGCGGCCGCGGTGGAGGGCACGGCGTCCAGTGGCACCGCGTCGGCGGCCTCGGTCGACCAGGCGACCTTCGCGTCGATCTCGGACTGCGGTTCGGCGTCGCCGGTGTGGCGACGCCGCTTCGCTCGTGCAGCGGCCCGGGCGCCCACGAGGGGCTGGGTGGGCGCCGGGGTCGCCTCGATCACCGGATCGTCGAAGATGACCACCACGTCGTCGACGACGGCGATGGAGGCCGGCGTCTCGGGTTGTGCGTCGTCGCCTCCACCATGGTCTGCCGCATCGGCTGCCGGGCCGGCGAGCACGACGTCGTCCTCGCCATCGCCGGTGAGGTCCAGCAACAGATCGTCGTGGTCGTCGGCCACCGGACGGGCATGGGCCGCGTGCGCGGGCCGGTACGGCGCCTTCGGCTCGCTGACGTCGCCGACGCGATCGACGTCGACGGGGCGGGCCCGTCGGGGAGCGGGTCGGGTCGGCGCAGCGGTGGAGATCGGTGGGTTCACGGGGATCCTCGAGGTCAGCGGTTCGGGGGCAGAACGACGGTGGTCGTAGTCGGCTCAGCCGAGCGGGTCGATGACCAGCGCACTGGCGGCGCCGGTGAGATCGAGGTCGTCGGGCAGGGTGGTTCGCAACGAGATGACGGCGCCGTCCCAGAGGGTCGAGGCGTCGTGGCTTGCGCCGCTGAGGTCGGTGCCGCGCAGGTCGGCGCCGCGGAGATCGCATGCGTCGAGGCGGGCGCCGCGCAGGTTGGCGTCGACGAGGCACATCGAGCGGGCGTCGGCGTTGCGGAGGTCCGCCATGGCCAGTTCGGCCCGGTCGGCGCGGGCGCCGCGCAGCACGGTGCCGGTCAGGTCGGTGGCACGCAGGTCGGCTTCGATCATGTCGCCGATGGTCGTGTCGGGATACGCCGGGAGGGAAGTCTCGATCTGGGTCATGTGGACTACATCGGAGTTCCGGCGGCAGGCCTTGAACGAAAATCCTCGGCCCGGGACCGGTGGCACCCGCAGCCGGCCCCGGAATGCCATCATCGGCGGTCGGCGTATGTGGGCCGGTTCGATCGAGGGCGAGGGGTCACGAGTGCATCAGCGAATCGTCGGGCGGGTGCTCGGCACCGACGATGCGACACCGCTCGAGTTCTGGGTGGCCATCGCGCCCGGCGCCCACCTGCAGCTCGATGACGTCGTCGCGCTCGACCGGGTGCTCCCCACCGGCGAGCAGATCGCCATCTACGGCATCGTCGGCCAGGTCAGGGCCCGCCACGAAGGGGCCCGCTTCGACAGCGACGTCTTCCTGATCGTCGACGGCATCTTGCCCGCTGAGGTCTCCGAGGCGGCCCTGGTGCAGGTCACCCGGGTGGTGCCCGAGGTGTTCGTGCCGCCGCTGCCCGGCGCCGAGGTCCGTCGGGCCACCGACGCCGAACGCGACGCCGCGCTCGACTTCGAGTCCGTCGAACGCAAGCTCCCGGCGGGGCTCAGCCGCGACGACGAGCCGATCCTGTTGGACCTCGACTTCATCGACGGCACCAAGGGCGCCCACATCAACATCTCGGGCATCTCGGGCGTGGCCACCAAGACCAGCTACGCCACGTTCCTGCTGTACTCGCTGTTCGGATCGGGCGTGCTCGGCGCCGCCGCTGCCAACACCAAGGGCCTGGTGTTCAACGTCAAGGGCGAGGACCTGCTGTTCCTCGATCACCCCAACACCCGTCTCGACGACACCCAGCGCGCCCGCTACGGCGCGCTGGGCCTCGAGCCGGGGCCGTTCCGGTCGGTCGGCTTCCTGGCCCCGCCCCGCAAGGGCGACCCCAACGCGACGCCCGCAACGGGAGCGCGTGCCACCGGCGTGCGGCCGTTCTTCTGGACGATCGCCGACTTCTGCGCCCAGGGCCTGTTGCCGTTCCTGTTCGCCGACGCCGAGGACGAACGCCAGCAGTACACGATCGTCGTGCAGGCGGTCGCCGCCCGCCTGGCGCAGCTGGCCCGCGAGTCGAGCCGCACCGACGGTGCCGTGGCCATCGAGGGCACCACGGTGCGCACCTTCGCCGGTCTCGTCGACGCCATCGAACGGCGTCTCATCCCCGACGATCCCGACGATGCCCCCGACCCCCGCTGGTCGGGCCGCGCCGTGGGTTCGGGCACCATCAACGCCTTCATCCGCCGCCTGCACTCGGCCACCCGCCACATCGAGCACCTGGTCCGCGCCGACATCGACGACGCCCCCCGCCACGCCCTCGACCTCGACAGCCACCAGCTGACGGTGGTCGACATCCACCAGCTCCACGACCGCGCCAAACGCTTCGTGGTCGGTGTGGTCCTGCGCCAGGCCTTCGACGCCAAGGAGGCGTCGGGTCGGGCAACGCCGCTGCAGTTCGTCGTGCTCGACGAGCTCAACAAGTACGCCCCCAGGGACTCGTCGAGCCCCATCAAGGAGATCCTGCTCGACGTCGCCGAGCGCGGCCGCAGCCTGGGCATCATCCTCATCGGCGCGCAGCAGACCGCCAGCGAGGTCGAACGGCGGGTGGTCGCCAACAGCGCAGTGCGGGTCGTCGGGCGCCTCGACCCGGCCGAGGCGGGGCGCGACCAGTACGGATTCCTTCCGACGGTGCAGCGCCAGCGGGCCACCATCTTGAAGCCGGGCTCGATGTACGTCGCCCAGCCCCGCCTACCGGTGCCGTTGCTGATCGAGTTCCCGTTCCCGGCCTGGGCGACGCGGGCCGCCGAGGCCGACCCGGCCGACGCTCCTGCCGGATCGATGGCGCCGCCCCCCGAGGACCCCTTCGACGGATTGTCGTGAAGCTGCTCCACACCGCCGACTGGCACGTCGGGCGCACCATCCGGGGTCGCAGCCGCCACGACGAACACGCCGCCGTGCTGGGCGAGATCGTCGACATCGCCCGGCGCGAGCAGGTCGACCTCGTCGCCGTGGTGGGCGACCTCTTCGAGACCGCCAGCCCGCCCCCGGAGGCCGAGGCCCTGGTGTACCGGACGTTGCTGGCGCTGGCCGGCACCGGCGCCAGGGTCGCCGTCGTGGCCGGCAACCACGACAACGCTCGGCGCCTGCAGGCGGTGGCGCCGGTGTTCGAGAGCGCCGGGGCCATCCACCTGGTCACCGAACCAACCCGGCCTGCCGACGGCGGCCTCTGGCGATTCGACGCAGCCGACGGAGCATCGGTCGCCGTCGCGATGCTGCCGTTCGTGTCCCAGCGCGGTGTCGTGCGTGCCCGCGACCTCATGGACGCCGCGGCGTTCGAGCACGCCCAGGCCTACGGCGACCGCATGCGCCTCCTCATCGAGGCCCTCACCGCCGGGTTCGCCGCCGACACCGTCAACGTCGTGCTGGCCCACGCCTTCGTGTTCGGCGGCACCCTCGGCGGCGGCGAACGTGCCGCCCACTTCATCGACGACTACGCGCTCAGCGCGCAGGTCTTCCCCGAGACCGCCGGTTACGTGGCGCTGGGGCACGTGCACCGGGCCCAGCGCATCGCCGGCGCCGCGCCCATCCATTACTGCGGTTCGCCCCTGGCGCTCGACTTCGGCGACCGGGCCGACGCCAAGAGCGTCAACCTCGTCACCCTCGAGCCGGGTCTGCCCGCAGCGATCGAGACGGTCGAGCTCGCAGGCGGCAGGCGCCTGCGGACCCTGACCGGCTCGGTGGCCGAGCTGGCAGCGGCCGCCGGGTCCGGGGGCGCCGGATCCGACGCCGACTGGTTGCGGGTCGTCGTGCGCGAGCCGTCGCGCGCCGGGCTCGCCGACGAGGTCCGCGACCTGCTGGGCGACGCCGTGGTCGAGGTCCGTATCGAGGACACCAGCGCTGCGGGTCCGGTCGTCGCCCGGCGTCGCCGGGAGGGGCGGTCGCCCTCCGACCTCTTCGGCGAGTTCTGCAACGATCGCGGTATCGACGATCCCCGCCTGGTGGCCCGTTTCGCGGCGTTGCTCGACGCCGAACACGACCGGTCCGCTGTCGGTGCCGAGGCTCCCGAGGCGATCCGATGAGGCCGCTGCGCCTGGAGATGAAGGGGTTCGGGCCCTTCCGCGAGCCGACCGTCGTGGACTTCACCGACGTCGACCTGGTGGCGCTGGTGGGGCCCACCGGCGCCGGCAAGTCGAGCATCATCGACGCCATCACCTTCGCTCTCTACGGCAGCGTCGTGCGCTACGACGACCGGTCGGCGGTGGCGCCGGCGGTCAACCAGCTCAGCACCGAGGCCCGGGTGATGCTCGACTTCGAGGTCGAGGGCACCGAGTACCGGGCGGTCCGTGTGGTGCGCCGCACTGCCGGCGGGGCCTCGACCCGCGAGGCCCGCCTCGAACGCGGCGACACCGTCCTGGCGGGCCGGGCCACCGAGATGGGCTCCGCCATCGAGTCGCTGCTGGGCCTCGACGTCGACCGCTTCAACCGCACGGTCGTGCTTCCCCAGGGGCGCTTCGCCAGCTTCCTGCACGACCGCCCGGGCGACCGCCAGGAGGTCCTCCGCCAGCTGCTCGACCTGTCGGTGTACACCCGCATGGGTGCGGCCGCCCGCGATTCGGCCCGCACCGCGCAGGCCAAGCTCGACGTCCTCGAACCGCTACGTGGCGACATCCCCACCGACGACGACATCGCCGAGCTGCGCTGCAATGCCGTGGCGATCGCCGAGGCTGCCGAAACGGTCCGGCGGCGGGTCGAGGAGCACGACGTGGCCGCAGCCGCCCTCGAAGAGTCCTCGCAGGAGGCCCACGACCTCGGCGTGCTTGCCCTGGCGTTCGCCGGTGTCGCCGTGCCCGACGTCGTCCACGAGCTCGGCGATGCCCACGCCGCCGCCGAGGCGGCCCACGACGCTGCATCGGTCGCGCTGGCCGACGCCCGGGCGGCCCTCGAGGCGGCGACGCTCGCCGTCGAGGGCGGCCCGAATGCCGAGGTCGCCCGCGGGCTGCTCGCCGACCGGGCGGAGCTGGCCCGATCGCTGGAAGTTCTGGCCGAGCAGCGCCGGGCGCTCGACGACGCCGAGGCCACGCTGACCGCTACCACGGTTGCCGCAGATGCCGCACGCGCCCGACTGCAAGCGCTCGACGAGGCCGCCGAGCTGGCCCGTGAGGCACTCGACGAGACCCGTCAGGCCCAGGACGACGGCCCGGACGCGGCAGCGTTGACGGCGGTGGCCCGGCGCCGTGAGGACCTCGCCTCCGCCGAGGCAGCCGTCGCAGACCTCGCTGCGCAGGTCGAGGCCGCCACTGCTGCTCACCAGGCCGCGGTCGATGCGCACGCGGCACGGGAGCAGGAGGTCGCAGCCGCAGCCGCCGTGCTCGACGCGGCCCGCGTTGCCGCCGGTGCTGCCGGGATGCTGGCCGGTGTCGATATCGGCGATCCCTGCCCGGTGTGCCGTCGAGTCATCGACGAGCTGCCCGACCACGACGTCGACGCCGAACTGGCAGCGGCGGTCGAACACCACGAACGTGCCGTTGCGGCCCTGGCCGAGGCCCGCCGGGTGCTCGACGGTGCGCTCGGCGCCCGCTCGGTCGCCGAGGCCGATCATCGCAGCGCCTGCGAGGCCGTCCGCCGGCTGACCGAGGATCTCGCCGGCGCACCCGATCAGCAGGCGATCGACGACGGCATCGCTGTCGCTGCGCTACTGGCCGCCGCCACGGCAGCGGCCGCGACAGCTCGGACCGAGGTCGAGGCCGCCCGTCGGGCCGGCCGGAGCGACCCGGCCGTGGCCGACAGGCTCGCAGCCGAACGCGAGGCCGCAGCGGCCGCTGACGAGCTCCGCAGCCGCCACGACCGGACTGCGGCGCTCGTCGAGAGCCATCGCACCCGGCTGGCCGATGCACCCGACGAGGCCACGCTGCAGCGCGACATCGAAGCCGCCGAGGCGCTGTCGGCGGCGCGAGAGCGCGCCCGCGATGCCGCATCGGAAGCAGAGCGGGTCGCTGCCCAGTCGGCCGGCGAGCTGCGTGTCGTCGTCGAGCGCGAGGCCGACGCCCGCCGGGCGTTGGGCGAGACCCGCGATCGTTTCGTGGCGCTCGGCGCCCCGGCCATCGAAGGCAGCCTGGTCGAGGCCTGGTCGACGCTGGCGCTCTGGGCCCAGGACCGCGCCGTCGAGGCCCTCGACGCGCACCGGCGCGGCCTGGACGAGGCCGCCACAGCCCGCCGAGTGCTCGACGATGCAGCCGACGAGATCCGGGCGCTGGCATCGCCCTGGCTTCCACCTGTGGCCACCGATCAGGCAGCCGGCGATGATGCCGTCGTCGGTGATGGTGGCGCCGACGCCCACCCCGGCGAGGGTGCCGTCGGTCGCGACGACGCCGACTCCGGCGAGGGTGCCCCGCTCGGACAGGTACGCGACGCGTTGGCCGAAGCCGCGACCCGAGCGCAGGTGGCCGTCGACCATGCGGTCGAGCGTCGGGCCGAGGCGCAGCGACGCGATGCCGAGATCGCCGCGCTTCGCGTGCAGGCCGATGTCGACGGCGAACTCGGGCGGCTGCTCGACGCCCGTGGGTTCGAACGCTGGCTCATGGCCGAAGCCGTCGAGGATCTCGTCGCCCGCGCCACCGAGCGGCTCCTGGAGCTGTCGCGGGGCCAGTACTCGCTGGTGGCCCACGACACCGACTTCCGCATCTGCGACCATCGCAACGCCGACGAGCTGCGCGACGCCAAGACGCTGTCGGGCGGCGAGACCTTCCTCGCGAGCCTCGCCCTGGCACTCGCACTGGCCGAGAGCATCGCCGAGCTCGCCGCGGACGGGACGCCGGGTATGGGATCGCTGTTCCTCGACGAGGGCTTCGGCACCCTCGACCCCGAGACCCTCGACGTCGTGGCCGGCGCCATCGAAGAACTCGGCGCTTCGGGCCGCATGGTGGGCGTCGTCACCCACATCCGCGACCTCGCCGAACGCATGCCCGTGCGCTTCGAGGTCACGAAGGGCCCGACGACGTCGACGGTCGAACGGGTGGCAGGCCCATGATGCGCTTCGCCGTCGAGTCCTGGTCGCCCGAATACGGCGTGGCCGCCGACCCGACCGACCTCGAGGACGCCCGCGGCGAGGTCGACGTCGCTGTCGAGCGTCGACCGCAGGACTGGACGCCGATCACGGTGGCCGCCGGCGCGGCGATGTCGGTCGTGTTCGTCGACGGTGTCCGCCGTGTCGATGCCCGGGTGTGGATCGTCGACGGCGAGATGGTGCGTCCGGGGGTGTGTGCGTCGGTCGCAGCAGGGGCTGTGCACTGCGAGGGATCGACGGCGACGGTCATCGAGCCACGCGTGTCGCGAGGTCTGTTCGCCGCAGCATCGTCGGGGGCGGGGCCGATCGTGACCCGCCACGGTGCGTATGGGTTCGTGCCGTGTGCGGGCGATGACGCCGAGGCGCTGTACCTCGGCATCCACGAGGAGATGACGTCGCTCGAGAAGGGCCTGCCGATCGTGGGGACGGCCGACTGTGTGGTGTACGACGGTCCGCTGCGGGGCCGCAACGATCCGTCGGGCGTCGGGTTCGTCAAGACCCAGGCCGTGCAGTACCTGCCCGACGAGCTGCAGCCGGTGCTGGCGCGGCTGGGGGCGGGGGATCGGACGCCGTTGTTCCTGATCGGTGGCGGGGGAGGGTTCACGCGGTGGAGCTGGTATCTGCGCCTGCCGGGACCGGTCAGCCAGCCGCTGTCGGCCATCGTGCGCTGCGAGCTGGCCGGGGCGGGGACGGCGGCGGATGCGATCGAGCGGGCCGACGCGGTGTCGGGGGTGCTGCCGAGGTTCGCGAGTGAGCCGCACAAGGATGCCCGGGCCCCGCAGAACCTGTATCCGATCGCCGGATTGGAGCACGAGCTCCGACGTCGCCTGGGCGATCAGCACCTGCTGGAGCGGGCGCTGCGGGTGGCTGCGGCAGGGGTGTCGGCCTGACCGGCAGGGCCATCGGTTCCGGCGCCGAAACTGGTTGCCAGGGCGACGGTTTTCGGCGCCAGAAAGATGACGTCGGTGACGCAGGACTCGGGGCTGCCGTGGGATCCGGGACTCAGTCGGCGCTGCGGAGCTCGCGGATGCGTTCTTCGAGGAACGACCCTGCGGTGCGGCCCTCGGCGAGGACCACGTTCTCCTCCGGATGCAGGAACAGCGGCAGCGACATCCGCGATCGGCGGGCGCCCTCGCCGGTCGGGTTGACCACCCGGTGCGTCGTCGCCGGGTAGTAGCCGCCGCTGGCCAGATCGAGCATCTCTCCCGCATTCACGGCGATCGAACCCGGATCGCACGGCACCTTGAACCACTCGCCGTCGGCACCCAACAGCTCGAGGCCCGGCTCGTCCGCTGCCGGCAGCACCGTCAGCAGGTTGATGTCCTCATGGGCCGCAGCCCGCACTGCGCCCTCGGGCTCGCTGCCGTCGAGGGGCGGGTACCGCAGGATGCGCAACAGGATGCGTCGGCTGCCGTCGAGCATGGTCGACAGCGGCTGTGAGAACCCCTCGGCGACCTCGGCCGGCGTGTTGGCCTCGACCCAGCCGAGCAACGTCTTGGCGATCTCGGTGGCCTGCTCGCGGTAGCGCAATGCGGTGTCGGAGACCTCGTCGGGATAGACCGACCAGTCATAGACGTGGAAGAACTCCTTGAGATCGCGCACCGTGTTGCCCTTTGCGGTCTCGCTGCGATCAGGCGGGAACCAGCCGACCTGGCCCTTTTCGTCCATGAGGTACTTCTCGATGGCGGGCGAATCGAACAGCTCGGCCCACTCGCGGTAGATCTGCTCCACCACGTCCCACGGCAGCGGATGATTGACGATGACCGCGAACCCGGTCTCGCGCAGACTGCGCGTGAAGCGCTCCGGCGCATCGGGGGCGGTGTAGTCGACGACGGCGACCTGCATGGTCCCGAGGCTACTCCCGAAGCCACTCCCGGAGCC
Source organism: Acidimicrobiales bacterium (assembly GCA_046290435.1). GTDB lineage: Bacteria > Actinomycetota > Acidimicrobiia > Acidimicrobiales > UBA8592 > CAVQUE01. The sequence continues at coordinate 33,883 of JBKAGO010000067.1, read as the reverse complement.
CCGCCGCAGTGGTTTCGGTCACCTTGCCCGGTGTCCAGATCGACGAAAGCCGTCGTTGCGATCCCGTGGCGAAGGCGTTGCGATCGAAACCACTGCGCACCGATCGCCGCCCCCGCCTGCTACAGAGGGCGGGTGCCGAAACTGCTCCTCCGATTCCTGACGATCTTCGTCGTGTTCGCTTTCGTGGCCGCAGCCTGCTCGAGCGACGACGACGCCACCACCGCCGCCGACAGCGCCGACGCCGAGGGCGACCTCATCGAGGGCGCCGACGCCGGCGAGACCGACGCGAGCGACGAGGACGCAGCCGAGAGCGATGCTGCGGCCACCGGCGATGCCGCACCGGTCGGTGGTGCCGACGATGCCTTCGTGGCCCAGGTGGCCAGCGTGTTCCTCGGCAACGCACCGGTCACGGGTGAGACCTTGACCTGTATCGGATCGGCTGCCGATGCCGATACCGGCGATGAGGCATTCGCATCGGCGATGGCGATGCTCCAGAGCGGCGAGGAGCAGCCGAGCGACGACGGCTTTGCCGCTCTGGTCACCACCATTCGGGACTGCGCCGGAGTGGACGTCCACAACGATGTGCTCGTCGACGGCCTCACCCTCGGCCAGGACCGCCCCGAGGTGTCGACCTGCGTCGCCGATGCCTTCGCCGCGGCAGACAGCGACGAGCCCATCGTCGCGATGACAGCCCTGGTCCTCGGCTGGCGTCTCACGCCGGAATCCCAGGCACCGGTGGTCGATGTGCTGGTCACCTGTGTTCCCGACGACATCCTGGCCACCCAGTACACCAGCATCTACGAGAGCCGCACCGGTTTCAGCGTGGCCGTCGACACCGAGTGCCTCGCAGACGAGCTGGCCTCGATGGCGGACCCGGAGAGCTTCTGGAACGCGCTCCTGCAGGTCACCGACGGTGTCGAGGCCCTCGCCGAAGCCGACGCCATGGCAGAGACCTGCGCCGACGATCCCGACGCCGACCTCGCCGACGAGGTCCCCGCCGACTTCGAGCCCTGGGCCGGCACCGGAGCGCTGGCCGGCGTGCGTCCGGATCTGCGCGACGGCCTCTACGCCGAGGCGCCCCCGATGCTGCTCGCCGAGGGCGTCGACTATCAGGCCGTGATCACCACCGCAGACGGCGAGATAGTCCTCGATCTCTACGAGGATTCGGCACCGTTGACCGTCAACAACTTCGTGGCCCTCGCCCGCGACGGGTTCTACGACCGCACGGTGTTCCACCGGGTCCTCCCTGACTTCATGGCCCAGGGTGGCGATCCCACCGGCACCGGCTCGGGCGGTCCGGGCTACACCTTCGCCGACGAGGTCGACGGCGGGCCCAGCCTCGACCGTCGCGGCCTGCTGGCCATGGCCAACGCCGGCCCCGGCACCAACGGCAGCCAGTTCTTCATCACCTTCACCGAGACCGACTACCTGACCGGTGCCCACACCGTGTTCGGCGAGGTGCTCGACGGCGACGACGTGCTGGCTCAGATCGACCTCCGCGATCCCCAGCAGCCGATCACCCGCGGCGAGGTCATCGAGTCGGTCGTCATCACCGAGAACTGACGCCCCCACCCCGATCTCGTTGGGTTGTTCCACCGTGGCGGTGGCTGTTCCCCACGAGATCGGGGCAGCAGTTTGCTAGCGGCTGCCCAGTGCGGCGACCAGGCGTTGCGTCGCAGCGAGGTACGGCGGGCGGATCATCACGATGGCGCGATCGACCCCCGCTGCGTGCAGGCGGTCGAGGTCGCTTCCGGTGGCGTTGGCCGACGTCGTGACGGTGAATTGGTCGAGAGAACCCCCGGCGGCCGCATGGGCATCGAGGGCGATGGGCACGAGCTGACGAATCCGTGACGGCGGGCAGTTGATGCCGTTGCCCAGCCGTCCGGCGAGCTCGGCCATCTTGGGTCCGAAGCCGCCGACGATCACCGGCGGGGCCGGTTCGGGCGTCAGGTAGCCGCTGACACCGCCGACCTCGCCGGTCCAGACCGACCGCAGCGTGGCGACGGTGTCGGCGACGTCGCCGCGTCGACGGCGATCGCCCGGGACCTCGCGCCCGAGCCCGTACTGCTCGGCGGCATAGGGGGTGCCTGCGCCGCCGCCGGCCCCGACGCCGAGGAGGAGGCGGCCACCGCTGACCTCTTGGAAGGTCGCGGCCATGACCGCAAGGGTGCCGGCGTCGCGGTTGGCGACGTTGAGGACCAGCGGGCCGAGCATCAGCCGGGGAACGGCGCCCGCGAGTGCGCTGAGGGTGGTCCAGCACTCGAGGACGTGGCCGGCGCGATGCACCGACCCGGCCAGGTGGTCGTACATCCAGAGGCCGTCGATGCCCGACGCCTCCGCCAGGACCGCCGCGTCGCGCAGGTCCTCCCAGCGGCCGTCGAACGGATCGATCAACACGTCGACATGCATGGCAGCCAGTGTCGCCCACCACCCCGATCTCGTCATGTTGTTCCACCGTCACGGTGGACTTTCGCAACGAGAGCGGGGTAACCGCTCGCACCTCAGGCGGGATTGCGGTCGAGCCAGGACTGCAGCGTGTCCGTGGTCCACGTCGCGACTCCGGCGCCGAGGAAGTCGTTGTGTCGCATGGGCATTTCGGCTCAAGTCGATCGGCCCATGGCCCGATACCGACTTCGGCCGCTTCCAGGCCACCGGGCAACAACGGGACGAGTGATGACGGGAACGCGCGAGACAGTCGGTCGGCGAGGACACCGACGGCATCCTCGTGCCCGGGCGGCGATGGCGATCGGGTTCGCTGCCGCAGCCGCCGCGCTCGCAGCGGTCGGTCTGCTCGACTCGACCCGCACGGTCGACGCGATTCCGGGCGATCCACAACAGCTCGTGTCGTCGGGGTGGAACGTCGGCGCATCGCCGCGCATCTGCGAGAACGATGGCACAGGAACGTGGATCGACTGCCAGAGCATCCCCGTCACGGGCACGGCCACCGATTCCAGCGCCGCCGTTGCGTCGGGCGACTTCGACGAGGATGGCCTCACCGATCTGGTCATCGGGATGCAGGGCGGATCCATCAACGTGTGCCTGGGCAGCGTGGCCGACACCTGGTCGTGTACCGCCCACGGCGCCAACGCCCGCCACCGCGCCGCCGTCGTCGCCGACTTCGACGGCGACGGCCATCTCGACATCGCGGCGTCGATCGAGACGCAGACGAACATGGCACTGTGCCTCGGCGACGGCACCGGAGGATTCACCTGCAGCCAACAGTGGGCGCCCAACGGTGGTGGCGTCCTGGCCGCCGGCGACATCGACGGCGACGGCGACGTCGACCTCGTCTATCCGGCCGATCCTGGTGCGACGGCGTTGTGCACCAACGACGGCTCGGCGACCTTCACCTGCGTCGCCATCACCGGCGCGCCGCCTGCCAACGGCGCGGCACTGGGCGATCTCGACGGTGACGGCGACCTCGATGCGGTCTTCAGCAGCTATCCGGGAAGCGCGACGGCCTGCCTCGGTAACGGCGCCGGTGCGTTCACCTGCTCGGCGTTCGCAGGCGGGGCAGGTCGGGCCATCGCGCTGGGCGACGTCGACAACGACGGCGATCTCGATGCCGTGCTGGCCAACGAAGCCGCGCCGTCGCAGGCTTGTCTGGGCGACGGTCTGGGCGGGCTCACGTGCCAGCCGATCACCGGCATCGCCGCGGAGGCCCGATCGCTGGCGCTCGCAGACGTCGACGGCGACGGCCTGCTCGATGTGCTCGTCGGTCGCTCGACGCAGAACCAGTCGTGTCTGAACGTGGGAGCCGGCGACTTCGCCTGTGTCAACGTCGACACGGTCGGTTGGCACAGCCAGGGCATCGGTGTGCTGGGCTCGATGGCTCCGCCGCCCGACACCGACGGCGACGGACTCACCGACGACGACGAGATCAACATCCACGGGACCGACCCGACGCTGGCCGACACCGACGCCGACGGCCTCGACGACGGCGACGAGGTCAACATCCACGGCACCGACCCGCTGCTGGCCGATACCGACGGCGACGGCCTGGGCGACGGGGCCGAGGTCAACGTGCACGGGACGAATCCGCTGAGCGGCGATACCGACGGCGACGGCCTGGGCGACGGGGCCGAGGTCAACATCCACGGCACCGACCCGCTGCTGGCCGATACCGACGGCGACGGCCTGGGCGACGGGGCCGAGGTCAACGTGCACGGGACGAATCCGCTGAGCGGCGATACCGACGGCGACGGGCTGTTCGACGGCGACGAGGTCAACACCCATGGCACCGACCCGCTCCTGGTCAGCACCGACGGCGACAGCCTCTCCGACGGCGACGAGGTGAACGTCCACGGCACGAATCCGCTGGTGGTCGACACCGACGGCGATGGCCTGGGCGATGGTGCCGAGGTCAACGTGCGGGGCACCGATCCGTTGCTGGCCGACACCGACGGCGATGGCCTGTCCGACGGTGCCGAGGTGCAGGTCCACGAGACCGACCCCCTCGACGCCGACACCGACGGCGACGGCGTCGACGACGGAGCCGAGGTCGCCGCCGGCACCAACCCCCGCCTGCCACCGGGTGGTCAGGAGATCCAGCTGAGGGCGCCCGGGCAGCGCCGGTTCGACCGGGGCCCGTTCGAGGTCAGCGCCACCGCCGACTCGGGCGGACCGGTCACGATCGCCGCATCGGGGACCTGCAGCATCGCCGGCACGACCGTGACACCCACCGGCGCCGGCACCTGCGTCCTCGCAGCCGACCAGGCCGGTGGCGGCGAATGGCTGCCGGCCGAGACCGTGACGCACGAGGTCACGATCGCCAAGGGCGTGCAACGCATCGAATGGGAGCTGCGCGACTGGGTGCCGCTCGCCGATCGGACCTGGCGTCTCCGCGCCCGGGCGACCTCGGGTCTGCCCGTCGGCTACACCGCGTCGGGCCCCTGCCGCGTCGATGGCCGCGAGCTCGGCGTTCGGCGCGACGGCACGTGCGTGATCAGCGCCGGCCAGGCCGGCAACGCCGACTGGCTGCCGGCGGCGACGGTGGACAAGGAACTGGCCATCGGCCGTGCTCCACAGACCATCGCGTTCGAGACGCCGGCGCCGGTCGGGTTCGGCGAGCCCGTCGAGCTCGTCGCAACGTCGACCAGCGGCCTGCCGGTCGCCTTCATCGCCGCGCCGCCGTGTTCGGTGAACGGATCGCAGCTGACCTCGACCGCCGCCGGCACGTGTGCGGTCTCCGCTGTCCGCGGCGGCAACGAGCGCTGGTTCGACGCCGAACCCGTGCACCGACAGGCCACGATCACGCCCTCCACGGCCACGCTGACCCTGACCGACATCGTCGTCGATGCCGCCGATGCGCCCTCCCCGGCCGAGGTCATCACCGACCCGACGGGCCTCGACGGGGTCACCGTCACCTACGCCGGCGAGGCGACGCCTCCCACCGAGCCCGGCACGTATCCGATGCGCGCGGTCCTGGACCATCCCGGCTACGTCGCCGAACCGGTGCGCGCCGACTACATCGTGCTGGAGCCACCGCCGTTCGTTCCCGCGGCATACGAAACCCGCACGATCACCGCCGAGCAGCTGGTGGGCGAGGGCCTGCCCGTCCCCGGCGGCGACGGGCTGGCGCTCACCGTGACCGGCTTCGAGCCGGCGACGGTCGCCACTGCCCGCAGCGGCGGCGACGAGATCTCCGGGACCGCCGACACCGATGGCTCGTTGCTGCTGGTCCTGCTCCCGGAGTTCGACGCCGCCGAGGCGACCCTCGAGATCACCGCCCCCGACGGCACCACTGCAGCGGTCAGCACCGAAGACGTCATCGCCATCGGCGACACGCTGGTCGAGGTGGTCATCGAGGTCGGCCCCGGTACCGACGCGAGCGCCGACGACCCCGACGAGCTCGCCAACACCGACGAGGCGGCCGGCACCGGCGACCCGGCGACCTCCGACGGTGCGGGCTCGTCTCCCGGTTCGGTCGTCGTGCGGGCCACCGGTCTGACGTCCGGCAGCGCGGTCGAGGTAACCGTGTACTCGACCCCGGTCGTCATCGGGGCGCTGATCGCTGCCGACGACGGCACCGTGGACGCCGAGCTCGCCCTTCCCGGCGACCTCGGACCCGGCGAGCACCGCATCGTGCTGGTGGGAGAGCGTGACGAGGGACCGGTCTCGGGAAGCTGGTTCTTCACCGTCGACGAAACCGGCGTCATCGACTCGGTCGGCGACCCCGAGCCCGAGCCCGAACCCGAGGCCGCCGACGAGGCCGCTGGCACCGACGAGGTCGCCGCGGCGCCCGTCGACGAGGCACCGCCCACCGATCTCGCCGCCGTGCAGGTCGATCGGGGCACCGACGACACGACCGGCCTGCCCAGATTCGAGCCCGTCGACGAGCCCGAGGAGGCCGTCGAGACCGGCGTGACCGCCTTCGCGATGTTGGCTGCGCTCAGCGCCGGCGCCGGCATGACCGCGCTGGCTGCCATGGGATCGGCCGGCTCGGCGGCGACCGCCGTGGCGGCCTCGGCCCCGGCGACGGGCGCCGGCGGATCCGGCAGCGACGGCGGCGGCGACGGGGACAAGGGCTCGCGTGGCAAGGGCAAGGTGGCGTCGGGCAAGGCGAAGGGCCTGGGCGACGAGGTCGCCGGCCTGGCCTGGGGCGACCGGTCGCCCACCTGGCGATGGCCGGCCACCTCGGTGGTCGACGACCTCAGCCGGCGCGTGCCGGTGCTGGTCGCGCCGTTCTCGCCGCTGGCGGCCCGTGTCGCCATGGACGGCTCGACGCTGCGCGGCGTGTTCGGCTCGGCGGCCATCGTCGGGCCCGTGCTCGGCGTCCTGGCCGGGCTGGTCGCGGTGTTCGACACCGGCGGCCACGCAGTGCCGCCCGCACTGTGGCTGATGATCGCCATCGTGTTGCTGGGCACCTTCGACGCCTTCGCCGGCATGGTCGCCGCGTTCGTGTTCGCGATCGCCGTGTGGGGCTCGGGCGGCGTCGTCTCGCCCGACTCGGTCCGCACGCTGATGGGTGTGGGGTCGTTGTGGTTCGCGGTGCCGATGATCGCCGGCGGCGTGCGTCCGTTCCGGCGCCCGAAGCCGACAACGTGGGCCGAACGCTGGACGGCGGTGGCCGCAGTCGTCGTGGGCTCGCTGATGGGTGCCTGGACGGTGCAGACCGTGGTGAAGTCGCTGCCGAGCCTGTCGGGTCTCGACCTGCCGATCGCCGCCCGGGCCGACACCATCGCCCTGGTGGTCCTGGTTGCGCTGGTGCTGCGGTACGTCGCCGAGGCGGTGGCGGTGCGGGCCTATCCCGAACGTCTCGGCCGGGTGACGCCGGCCGAGGTTCCCAAGCCGTCGACGCGCCAGAAGGCCATCTCCACGCTGTTCAAGGGCGCGACGTTCGTGTTCATCGTGCTGCCCTACATCGGGATGCGCTGGCAGCTGTGGGCGGTGGCGGCGATGTCGACCGTGCCGGCGCTGATCGCGCTGGCCAAGGACCGCTTCCCCAACATCGAGTGGCTCTACCTGTCGTTGCCCCGGGGCATCCCGAAGATCTTGGTGATGATGGTGGTCGGCAAGACCCTCGGCGAGGCCCTCGGCAACCGCATCGACGATCCCGCCACCCTGCTGGTGACTGCGTTCGTGGTGCTGTCGATTCCGGGGCTCGTGGCCAGCCTGCTCGACCTGGTGGCGAGGGAAGCCCCCGAACCCCAGATCGGCTGGACCGGCCGCATCGCCGGCGCTCTGGTGTTCGTGGTGACGGTGGCGACCATCCGCGGCCACTTCGGTGACTCGCTGGCCACGTCGCTGCTGTGGGTGCTTCCCGCCGCCGTGTGGTGGGTGGCCGCCGTGTTCGCCCACCGACGTCGCGGCGAGGCCGAGGCAGACGCCGAGGCAGACGCCGACGAGACCGGCATCGACGGGGCAGACACCGACGAGGAAGGCGTGGACGAGGAAGGCGCCGACGGCGCTGCTGCCGAGGTAACCCCTCGGCACGCCAAGGTTCCGGTGGGCTGACCGGCCGAAGGCGCCCCGACACCGGCGATCATCGCGGGGCTCGATCGGTTCCAAGCGTGCCGGCTCTGGCACGACAGGGGTCAAGTCGTACTTTCAACCAACTCGGCACGCGGCGGCCTCCAGGCTCGACGACCTGGAGTTGGTTGAAAGTACGACTTGACCCCAGCGGTTGTTGCGTCTGTGATCACCGCTCACGGGTGGCCGCCATGTCGCATGCGTCAGATCGTCGTGCAAGCGGGATTCTCCGCTCGGAGACCAGTGGGTGAGCGCGACCGAACAAATCGTCGGTTGTACGATCGGTTCACGTTGACTACGGTCGATGACCGCAGGACGACCAGGCAGTCCGGGACACCGACCGTGCTGCTTTTATCTCAAATCACGGGGGAATGGCAATGCAGAGGTTCGTAGCGATGATCAGCGTGCTGGTGTTGGTGGCAACGCTGCTCAGCGTGGCGCCGGGGGGGGCGCGGGTGCACAGTCGGACTCGCCCCTGATCGTCAACGGGGCGCTACTCGCAGCAAACGGCGACCCGCTGGAAGGGGTTACCGTTACGGCGTATGCGCTGGAGCGTCAGGAGAACGATGACCTGCACATGGTCGAGCTGGGCTCAGCGATCAGCCGTGATGATGGCTCCTACGAGCTACGCCAGAGCGGTGCCGTGTCGCAGCGCCGGCTCGAACGAAATGCCGATCTCGAACGAGATGTCGATGGCGCCATCGAAGTGATCGTGATGGCTGCCGATGGCGAGGCCCTGATCCAGTACAGCGTGGCAATGCGCCCTGCAGACAACGGACGTCGGTCATGGTCGATTGCCGACTCCGATCGCGACGAAGTCCAAGCCGTCGACTCCCTCCTCGAGGCTCCAGCAACGCCGCCGCAAGCTGCTCAGCGGTCGGGCGTCGCAGGCGCACGGCCGTCTCGGGTCGTCGCCATGCCAGGCGCAGAGCCACGCAGCGTTGCGGTGCAGCTGGTCCTGCCCGCCTTCGCTGACCGTTCCGCACACGAGGCACACAAGCGCCGACAGCCGCCGGCTGCGTCCCGGCCGAGCGGACGATCCCTGAATCCGAGTGCGGCGGGGCACAACCACTGCAACTGGTACGCGAACCTTCTCAACACGTACCCAGGGACTCACGGGACAGGATGGGAGACACATCAAGTCGTGTGGTCTGCGACGAATCACAAGAAGGGTGGCTGGAAGACTCGCGAATATGTGCGAAACCGTGCGAGAACCACTGCGAGCGTCAAGTATACACATACCCGCTACACGCAGGCAGAAGGCTTTCTGAACCTGAGCCTCAGCGGTCAGGTTGGCTCTGGCAGTATAAGTTTCGAGCAGAACCGTTCGATGAGCAACACCGCCAGTGAAGACTTCGTGGTTGGTACGTGGCAACGAGGTGTGATCCAGCAGAGAGTCCAGACCCGCATGTGCGAGCTGACATGCGTACTGAGAAAATGGGTATCGGGGTTCCCGCAGCTGCAGAGCTTTCCGACTAATCAGCAATGGGACAAGCCGCACCGGCATCTGGACAGCGTGCGATGGAAGCATACGGGATGGGAGATCAACTGTACTACTCCGAACCGGATGGTCCATGGAGGCGTTGCCTTCAGTGTCGGTAGGGATTCGACCAGCTCCTGGGGAGGTGGCTTCAAGCTCGATGCCTACGGTCTGTCGGTAGGCTCGAAGATTCGTCGTTCAGAGTCTGTAAGCCAGCAGCTGACCTATCGCAAGCAACCCGGATTCGCCGTCATGTGGCTCTGTGGCAACAATGGCCAACCGAGTGAGGCCTCGAAGATCGGCGGCACCGTTCCGGGGCCGATTCTGTGAGGTCGGTCGTCGCGGCGCTGGTGCTCGTCGTGTGTGCGGGGTGTTCGCTCGCTGTGGGCGGCGACGGCTACTCCGATGGGCCGTTCCACGGCAACCACAACAGCGGGGTCATCTACTTGGAGCCGGTCGGAACGAAGATTGGTTTCGCGATGCCGACGTTGGCCAATGCGAGTGGCGATGACGACATCACTGTTCTGGGGGTGAGCCTGATCCAGGGTGATCCCGGACTCGAGCAGCTGGGTGACCCGGTGTTGTATCCGCCGGGTCGGCCCAACGGGCTCTGGACCCTGGTTCTGCCCCCGGAGCGTGCGTGGCCGCCGCCCAATGCGCCCGATCCGTTGCTCGCGATCGAGGGTTTGGTGCTGCCTGCGGGCAGTGAGGACACCTATGCCGTGGAGTTCCCGGTCGAGGTCGTGCACGAGGGGCGTAGTTCCATCGTCGGCTACGAGGTCCGCTACCGGGCCGGCGGGCGGGAGTACCGCGAGCGCTTCCTCGCCTCTCTCACGAACTGCACGCCACCGACCGAGCCCAGGGACTGCGAGAACGAGTACGGCTGGCTGGAGGAGTGATCCGTCCGCCTGCACACTCCGCCACGGGCGCTGAACGACGCCAGCGGGTCGGGCGTACCGACTCGGGAACGACCCCAGCGGTTGTGCGGCCCCAGGTCACCACAATCCGGCGGGCTCCACCCCACGGCCGGCTCGCGCCCAGGCGGTGAGCTTCTTGGCGTGGCGGATGCACGCCAAGGTCCCGGTGAGCTGATCCACCGAACGCGGCAGCAGACGGGCGACGCCGGCGATCACATCGTGCCCGTCGGCACGTGGCGCACGAGCCATTCGACGATCGGCCGAGCGGCCAGCCAGTCGTCGGTGATCCGCGTCCATACGTCGCCGTCGCTGATCCACCCCGGCCGTTCCAGCGGGCGGTTGCGCAGCGCGCCGAGGTCTCGCTCCTACAACCGCTTCGCCTCCAAGCACGATCTGCTCGACGAGGTCGCCCATCAGGGTTTCGTCGAGCTCCGCCACGCGCTGCTCGACGAGGGCGGCGTGCCGCTCGGCGACATCGACGACCCCATCGACAACATCGTCGAGGGCCTCGAGCGCTACCGCCGTTTCGCGGTCGGCCAACCCGAGATCTACGGGCTGATGTTCGACGTCCAGACGGGCGGGTTCCGTATCTCGGATCGCACCCTCGGCACCGCGTTCGAGTCGCTCGGCGTGCTGATCGGGGCGGTCGACGCCGCGATCGCAGCCGGCCGGATCCGGGCCGACGTCGACAGCCTCGTCGCCGCCCAGCAGATCTGGGCCGCGGCGCACGGGGCCCTGCGCTTCGAGCTGACCGAGGTCGGCTTCGTCGACGACTGGCACCGGCACTACACCGACATCATCGGCACCATGCTGCGGGGCCTCCGCCCCGAGGTGGACGCCGAGCCCGACACCGACGGCCACCCCGACACCGGCGAGCCTCGCGGCGCTTGACCGATGAGGGGCCCGTCGGCTCTGGAACTACAGGGGTCAAGTCGTACTTTCAACCAACTCCAGGTTGGCGAGCCTGGAGGCCGCAGCGTGGTCGAGTTGGTTGAAAGTACGACTTGACCCCAGCGGTTGTGCCGCCCGGGGCCGCCGCAAACCTCCGGCGGTCGGATCCCGCTGGCGCGTGCTCAGGCGGTGAGTTTCTTGGCGTGGCGGATCCGGGCCACTCCTGCGGGGTCGGCGAGGGCTTCCATGGCGAGGTCGTAGTCGGGGATCGAATAGACGTCGCCGTCGTCGTCGATCATCACGAAGCGGTCGAGGCGGGCCAGGAAGGCCCGGTCGTGGCTGACCGCCACGACGGTGCCGACGAAGCCGTCGAGCGCGCGCTCGAGCGACTCCGAGGACTCGAGGTCGAGGTTGTCGGTCGGCTCGTCGAGCAGCAGCACGTTGTGGCCGTCGAGCTCCAGGCACAGGATCTCGAGGCGGGCCTTCTGGCCCCCCGACAGGGTCTCGAAGCGTTGCCGGGCATGGTTCGCCAGCCCGTAGCGGGCCAGGCTCTTCAGCGCCGTCTCGTCGCCCGACACCCTGGTCCGGACGATGTCGAACGCCTCGCGTCCGACGAAGTCGGGGCGGTCGTTGATCTGGGTGAACGTCCCGGTCGAGGTCCGGGGCCCGAGGGCGATGGTGCCCTCGTCGGGCTCGGTCTCGCCGGCCAGGGCCCGCATCAGGTGGGTCTTGCCGGTGCCGTTGGGGCCTATCAGGCCGACCCGCTCGCCGAACATGACCTCGTCGGTGAACGGCAGGAACAGATCGCCGACCGACACATCGGCCAGCTGCAGGACCCGCCGGGCCGAGTCGGCGCCGCGCAATGTCACGTGGATCTGCTGGTCGGGCACCGGCGGCGGGGGAGGCCCGGCGGCGACGAACCGCTCCCACCGGCTCTCGGCGGCGTTGGCCTTGGTGGCGTTCTTGAAGTTCGACGCCGCCCGCTGCTTCATGACCTTCATGTGCCGGTACAGGCGCCGTTCTTCGTCGTTCCAGCGCCCCAGCGCATCACCCAATAGCTCTTGGCGCCGGGCCCGGGCCTCGGGGAACGTGGCATAGGAACCACCGTGTACCCACGCACCGGCCCCCTCGATGGCCACGATCTTGGTGGCGACGCTTTCGAGCAGCGCCCGATCGTGGCTCACCATCAGCACCGTGCTCCGGCACGCCCGCAGCGCATCCTCGAGCCAGACCCGGGTGGGGATGTCGAGGTAGTTGTCGGGCTCGTCGAGCAACAAGATGTCGGCACCGGAGGTCAGCAGCACCTCGAGCACCAGCCGCTTGCGTTCGCCGCCCGACAGTTCGCCGACCCGGCGGGTGGCGAAGTCGTCCACCTGGGTCTTGACCGTCCGCTCTGCGGCAGCTGCCCACTGCGCCTCGAGGTCGTAGCCGCCGAGGTCGCCCCAGTCGGTCAGCGCCTCGGCGTAGGCCATGCCGTCGCCGCTGCCGTCGGCCATCGCCGCCTCGGCGGCCGCCAGGCGTCGCCCGGCCGTGCGCAGCTGAGCCGGCGCGACGTCGAGGAGCAGGTCGCGCAGCGGGGCCTCGGGCGCGGCCATGCCGACGTCCTGGGTCATCGACAAGACGTTGCCGCCCAGCGCGAACTCGCCGCCGTCGGCCTCGAGATCGCCCGCCAGGATCCGCAGGATGGTGCTCTTGCCCACCCCGTTGGCGCCGACCAGCGCCGCCCGCTCGCCGGGCGACACGCCAAAGCTCACGTCGAAGAACAACGAGTCCGCGCCCGGGGGCGCATAGTCGAGATCGGACACCACGATGCTGCTCATCGCCGACCATCATGCCGGGTCCGCTGATCGGAGCAGCCGGGATGACGCCCGGAGCCAGGCGAGGGCGACCGCCCGATCAGGCGTTGGCCTCGTCGATGGCTTCGAAACCCTGCTCCACGTCCCACAGGTGATGGACGGGATCGTGCAGGCAGTACAGCCCCAGGGTCTCGACGGTGAACACCGAGCCGTTGGAGCGCCGTCCGGTGCGGTCCCACTCGTCGCCGCCGACGCGGTCGTAGGTGTCGGCGAGCTTGCCGGCGTTGACCGCGAGCGCGTAGGACACCTTGCCGGGGTCCTGCTCCCAGTAGCGCTCCTCGAGCGCGGTGACGTCCTGATCCCAGTTGGCGAACTGCGGGTCCTTCTTCTTCAGCATCAGCTCGACCCGCTCGTGGAACCGGGCGTAGACGTCGCGCACGTGGGCCCCGTACTCGAGCGCCGACCAGCGCACCTCGTCGCCGGGCGGTCGGACGAGCACACGATCGCCCGCCCCCAGCACGGTGCGCCACGCGGCCGCATTGGCACGGAACTTGGCGCCCAGCTGGGATCGTTCGACTGCGCGGGCATCGAATCCGCAGTCCGGGCAGGGACGCTCGAGGACCCAGGTCCAGTCGGCGTCATCGGGAGTGGGCTGTTCCATGGGCTACGAGAGTAGGAGACTGCCGGGACGGCGGCCCCCACATTGTTCGACCGCTGCCACGGCTCGACGATCTGCTCCGTGACGCCGGCGCGGGCCCGCCATAGCGCTCGCCGGTGACACCTCAGGTGTTGGCGGGAGCAGCGCTGATCTCGGCGAGCGCCGACCGGTCGTCGAGCTGCATGGCGAGGTCGCCGATCGACACGATGCCGACCGGTTCGCCGTTCTCCACGACCGGAATGCGCCGGATCGAGTGCTCGCGCATCAGCTGGATGGCCGTCCCCACCTCGTCGGATGGGTTGACCGTGACCACGTCGCTGCTGCAGATGTCGGCGACCGCTGTGGTGCCGAGATCGCGGCTCTCGGCGATCGCCCGCACGACGAGGTCGCGGTCGGTCAGGATGCCGCTGATCGAGCCGTCGTCCATGACGATGACATCGCCGATGTCCTGTTCCTTCATCACTGCGGCCGCCTCGGTCACGGTGCTGCCGCCCTGCATGCTGACGGGGTTGCGGGTCATCACGTCGGAAATCTTCTGAGCCATCGAACTCTCCTCGGGGGTGTCGAACGTCCTCACGAGCTACCCAGTCATCGGCACTCGCCAAACGCCCGAGGCCAAACGCCCGAGGCCAAACGCCCGGAGGCCGAACACCGAAGGCCGGACGAGTGGCTCGACCCCTGCCGAGTCGATCACCGGTGGGTGCGGGCGCCGAGGTCGAAGCGCACCGTGGAGCCCGATTCGACCTGGGCGGTCTCGCCCCGGCAGGTCACCTCGATCGGCCCCAATGCGCACGGCAGTGCGGTGACCTCGGCCGATCGGCCCGACACGGCGATCTCCAACGGATGATCGCGGTACACCAGCGAGAACCGCAGGGCGTCCAGGGTCTCGGGCCAGAGCGGGCGCAGATGGAGCCGGCCGCCGCGGGTCTCGAGCCCCGCGAAGCATCGCTGCAGCAGATCGACGCTGCCGGCCATGGCCGCCAGGTGGATCCCCTCGGGGGTCGTCCCTCCCTGGATGTCGGTGACATCGGCCGACAGCGCCTCGAAGAACAGCTCGACGCCCTGGTCGCGGTGCGCCCGCGTCAACACCCAGGCGTGGACCACGGCGCTCAACGTCGAACCGTGCGAGGAGCGGGCCAGGTAGTGGTCGATGGTCCGCTCGATCTGGCTGTCCTCGAACCCGTAGCCGAGCCCACCGAGGAGCTCGCGCAGTTCCGCGACCGACAGCAGATACAGCAGCATCAACACGTCGGCCTGCTTGGACGCCTTGTAGCGATTGACCGAGTCGCCTTCGGCCTCGAGGATGCGGTCGAGTCGGGCGATGTCGTCGTGGCGTTCCCGGAGGCCCTCCCAGTCGAGCTCGGCGAGGTCGCCGTAGCCCTCGAACTGGCTGATGATGCCGCCGTCGTGGAACGGGACGTACATCCGTGTGGTGATGTCGCGCCACCGTTCGACCTCGGTGTCGTCGATCCCGAGGCGTTCCCGCACGCCGACGGCGTTGACCGACGGGACGGCATCCAACGCCTCGAGCGCCCGGCCCAGCACCCAGACCGCCATGACGTTGGTGTAGGCGTTGTTGTCGATGCCGGCCTCGTCGGCGCCCGGATAGCCCGAGTGGAACTCGTCGGGCCCCATCACGCCACAGATGACGTAGCGACCGCGCTCGCGGTCGAAGGTCGCCAGGCTCGAGAAGAAGCGGGCGATGTCCCACAGCAGCTCGGCGCCGTACTCGGTGAGGAACCGGAGATCGGCCGTGGTCTGGAAGTACTGCCAGACGTTGTAGGCGATGGCCAGCCCGACGTGGCGTTGCCGCCGCGTGGGGTCGGGGACCCAACGACCCGACTTCGGATTGAGGTGCAGGGTCTGGCTCTCCTCGCGGCCATCGCTGCCCGATTGCCACGGAAACATCGCGCCGGCGTGGCCCGAGGCCCGCGCCGCGGCCCGGGCCTCGGGCAGGCGATCGAAGCGGTACATCAGCAGGCTCCGGCTCAGCGCCGGCAGCCGTGGCGTCAGCAACGGCAGAACGAAGAGTTCGTCCCACAGGATGTGGCCGCGGTAGGCCTCGCCGGTGAGCCCCCGGGCCGGGATGCCCGCGTCGAGCCCCACCGTGTTGGGCGACACGGTGGACAGAACATGGGCCACGTGCAGCCGCACGACCGGCAGCCAGTCGGGAGCCGGCCCGTCGGTCCGCACGTCGAAGCGGTCCCACAAGCGCTCCCACGCCCGGCGGTGGTCGCCCATCAGGTCGGCGAACGCAGGGAGGCGGGCCACGACACGCCGTGCCTGCTCGGCCGGTTCGCTGATGGCCCGGTCGCGCCCGGTGTAGAGCGTGACGACCTTGTCCATGGTGGCGGTGTCGCCAGGTGTGAGATCGAACGTGAGGTCGAGCTCCGCTCGGCCCGGTCGGCACCGGGGGTGGGTCCGGGGAGCGATCCGTTCGCCGTTGCGGGCCATCCGATGACGTGCCGCCAGAGCGATGCGGATACCGGACTGGCGGGTGCGGGCCTCGACGAAGGCCGTGTCGTTCTCGACGGCCTCGTCCATCGGCTCGAGGTGGCAGCCCTCGAGCGCCCGGTAGCGCGCGACCAGATCGTTGGTCACGGTCGCGTCGATGCCGGAACGGATGGTGACGGTGCCCGACCAGTCCTCGGCAACGATCGTGGTCTCCAACCCGCAGACGTGGGCGGCCTCCATGTGGACGAACCGCCGCTGCACCACCGTGGTGTGACGGCCGTCGTGATCCCGGGTCCTGCTCCGGCGGTGCAGCACGCCGTGGCGCAGGTCCAGCCGGAGTTCGTGGTCGAGCACCTCGAGCTCGTCGAGGCTGTACCAGGGGCCGTCGTCGACGCGGAAGGTCACCGGCAGCCAGTTGGGCAGGTTGACCATGCTCTCGTTGGGGACGCGATGGCCTGCGACGTCGCTCCACTGGCGGTCGAAGATGCCGGCCGCGTAGGTGCCGGGATAATGATGCGGTCCGGCGGCGCTCTCGGGGAGTGCACCGCGGGTCGCCAGGTAGCCGTTGCCGACGGCGCACAGGGCTTCGCGCAGCGTCTCGTCGGCGGGTTCGTAGCCGTCGTAGGCCCACGTCCATGCGTCTTCGCGGGTGCTGTCCGTCGAACCCCCATCGGGGGTCCGGCGCGTGTGGGCCTCATCGACGATCACCATGTCCTCGTGCTTGCCCGTCGCTGCGGCAGCCAAACGCGCGGCGTTTCGACGCGGCGCACCTCGGGTAGGGCGAGAAGCGCATGAACACCCGGACAGCCCGACCGGCCCCCGAGGCCCGACCGATGTCGGCCATCGTCGACGCCGCCGACGCAGGCGCCACCATCGACGATCTGCTGCGCGACCGGCAGGTGGTCGTGGCATGCGACTTCGACGGCACCCTCGCCGAGATCGTCGACGATCCCGACGCCGCGGCACCCGTCGAGGGCGCCGTCGACGCCCTGCGGTCACTCGCCGACGTGTGCTCCGTCGCGGTGGTCAGCGGACGGGGCCTCGACGACGTGCGCGGCCGTCTCGGCCTCGACGGCATCTGGTACGCCGGGAGCCACGGCTTCGAGCTGTGCGACAGCGACGGCGTCCGCCACGATCATCCCGACGCCGCTGCCGGGGCCGGCCACCTCGACGCTGCCAGGGACGACGTCGACCGCCTCGTCGCGGACACACCGGGCACGGCGGCCGAATACAAGCCCTACGCCATCGCGGTGCACCATCGTGGGGTCGATCCCGACACCGCCGCCGAGCTCGCCGACGCCGTCGACGCGATCGCCGCAGACCACGAGGGCCTGCGCGTCTCGGGCGGTCGGGCCGTCATCGAGCTGCGACCCGACGTCGACTGGGACAAGGGCCGTGCCCTCGAATGGATCGTCGACCGGCTCGGCGCCGACGACGCAACGCGCGTGGTGTTCGCCGGCGACGACCTCACCGACGAGGACGCCCTCGCCGCGGTGGCCGCGGACGGGCTCGGCATCGTGGTGCGACACGGCGAACACGGCGACCGCCAGTCCTACGCACACCTGGCCGTCGGCAGCCCCGCCGAGCTCGTCACCGTCCTCGAGCAGATCGCTCGGACGCTCCGCCGGTGAGGCCGCCGATCACCGGGGCCGCCCACCACCCCTGTCCTCGCCACCACTGCGCTCAGGCGATGACGCCGCCGATCGGGGTAGCCGGGGCCAGCAGGACTTCGTCGGTCGGCACCCCGAACCACTCCTCGCACAAGGTGGCGTAGTACTCGTCCATGGTGACGGTGGCCGCCATGTTGCCGTCGTCGTCGAGGTCGCCCAGCGAGGGTGCCTCGCCGTGGCGACCGGCCGCCACGGGCCCGGCCAGCAGCATGCACGACGCGGTGCCGTGGTCGGTGCCGCCGGCGTTGGCCTCGGGTCGGCGACCGAACTCGCTCGCCGTCGCGATGAGCGTCGAGTCCGCCAGACCCAGGTCCTCGAGGTCCAGGCAGAAGGCCGACACGGCGGCGTCGAGCTGCTGCAGTTGGTAGTCGTGGTTGCCCCGGTGGTCGGCGTGGGTGTCGAAGTCGCCCCACGCCACGTGCAGGACACGGACGCCCAGCCCCGAGCCCAGCAGCCGGGCGCAGGCCCGCAGGCTCTCCGACAGGTAGCCGCCCGGATAGTGGTCGGTCTCGTGCTCGGGCAGTCCCGCGACCACGTCGACGAACTCCAGCGCCCGTGCCGTGTTGGCGCGCACGGTGGCGTCGAGTCCCGAGCCGCCGGCGGCGATCATCGTGTCGAGACCCGATCGGGCCGCCAGCACGTACGGGTCGTCCGAGCTCAGCCAGCCGGTGCCGTGGAGATCGGTCATGCCCAGCGTCACGGCCCGGCGGCTGCGCAGATACGGGCTCGATGCCTCGCCGATGGCCAGGCCGGTCACGGGTTCGTCGCCGGAGAGGGCATCGCAGAGCCGCCCGAGGAAGCCCGTGTCGTCGGTGCCCGTGCCCGTCATGTCGCCCTGCCACCAGCGGCGGCTGCTCTCGAAGTGCGACAGGTCGGGTGTGACCATGCCGACGCCTTCCACCACGGCGATGCCGCGGGCGTGCATGCCGGCGAGCATCGGGTTGAGGCCGACCTCGTCGTCGATGGCGAGGGTGTCGCCCACCGCGACGGCGAGGTCGCCGCGCAGATCGAGATAGCGCGGATCGCCCACGGGCACGAGGGTGTCGAGCCCGTCGTTGCCGCCGCGCAGCTCGATCAGCACCAGCGTGCGATCGGCGAGCGCGGCGGCGCCCGCCGGGCCGGCAGCCGCGGGCATCGGGGTCGTCGCATCGGCGGGGACCAGCTGCGACCAGGGCGACGACCCGTCGGTGTCGGGTCGGCCGCCGCCGCAGGCACCCAGTACGCCGCCGCCCAGGACGGTCGCTCCACCGCCGAGCGCCAGTCCCCGCAGGAACCGCCGGCGGTCCATGGCGGGAGCTCTCGTCGACAGCTCTGGGGAGCCGGGCATCGTTGTGGCGTCGTGGTCGGCCATTGCGTTCCTCTCGGATCGGTTGGTGGATAGGGGCGGATCGCTGGCGCCGCCTGCACGTCAGGCCAGGGCGAACTCGGGTGAGGTCAACAGGATCTGCACGGCCAGGCGGTTGACGGTGTCTTCGTCGAGGGGCGCCCAGTAGGCGGCGTCGAGGGCGGCGAGGGTCGACGCCGACGGATCGGGTAGGCCGCAGTGGGCCATGGCGTCGGCGATGACGTGTGCGGGATCGAACCGCAGCGGCGCCGGTTCCCAGCCGAACATGTCGAACACAAGGTTGGTGCGCGCCAGCATCTGGCTGGGTGACAGCCAGCGCTCGCCGACGCCCCACCCGGCGACGTTCGGTGGTCGGAACGGCCACTGGTCCACCACGTACAGGTGCCACGCACGGTCCTCGGTCATGGGTCCCAGCCCGATGGCGTTGGCAGCGGCCACGTACCACTCGAGCCCGAAGCGCGGTCTGGTGCGGATGGCGGTGCGGAACGTCTCGGAGTCGACGATGGCCTCGACGAGCGGTGCGATCTCCAGGTCGGCGGCGACGAAGACCTCGGCGAGCGCATCGAGGCGCTCGCCGTCGGGGTCGGTCCCGACGAGGTAGCCGTGCAGCTTCCGCGCCACGAACGGGGCACAGGCCGGTTGCGCGCAGATGATGTCGGCGATGTCGTCGGGGCCGAGGCGGCCCCGGACGCCGAGGAACTCGAGCATGCCGGGGTACCGGCGGCTGTCGTCGACCTCGACTGCGGCGGTCTCCCAGTCGACCCATCGTCCGGCGAGCGCCCGGGCGGCGGCCACCACATCGGCCTGGGCGTACGTGCCGCGCCCCAGCGTGAACAGCTCCATGAGCTCGCGGGCCAGGTTCTCGTTCGGGGCCATCCCGTCGGAGCCCGCCGCGTCCAGGTACTGCAGCATCGCCGCGTCGTGCACCATGGCCCGCACGAGCTCCCGGAAGTTCCCCAGTGCGAGGCGCCGCACGGTGCGATGCTGGGCCACGAGCGCCGGGCCGGAGCACTTGTCGACGCTGCTGGTGAAGTGGTCGTGCCAGAACCACACCAGCTTCTCGTGCAGGCCCGCCAGCGGGTCGGCCATGCGGTCGAACCACCAGAAGATCAGGTCGTCGGTATCGTCGGCGGCGTCGATGTCGGGTACGTCGAGCACGGGCGCCGCGAACACCGGCCCGAAGGTGCTGGGGTCGGACCGACCGAGCACGGCGTCGAGGACGGCGTCGTAGCCGTGGTCGGCAAGCTCGGCGAGCCGTCCGGGCGCGGGCCCGAAGGTGGTGCGGCGCAGCAGGTGCGCCACCGCAGCGGTGTCGGTCGGGGTCTCGGACGGGGTGTCGGTCGGAACCTGAGCGGCCATGGCGGCGACGGTACGGATCGGCGCATGAGCAGATCATGAAGGCCGGCTTCATCTCTTCTTCATCGTCGAGATGCCACCATGGTCCGATGCGCCTGCTCGTGGTCGAGGACGACAACGCCCTCGGGGCGATCCTGGTGCGGGGCCTCACCGAGGACGGCTACGCCGTCGACCTCGAGACCACCTCCGCCGGCGCCGCGCACGCCGTCGAAACCCACGACTACGACTTGGTGGTCCTCGACCTCGGCCTCCCCGACGGCGACGGTGTGTCGCTCTGCCGGCGCCTGCGCAGCGCCGCGGTCGCCGTGCCGGTCCTCATGCTCACCGCGCGCGACGGGCTGAGCGACAAGGTCGCCGGCCTCGACGCCGGCGCCGACGACTATCTCACCAAGCCGTTCCACTATCCCGAGCTCGCAGCCCGCATCCGTGCCCTGCTGCGCCGGCCGCCGCACACCACCGGGTCGGTCCTGGTCCACGGCGACGTCGAGCTCGACCCGGCCGCCCACACCGTGCGGCGTGGGGCCATCACCGTTCCCCTCACCGCCCGCGAGTTCAGCCTGCTCGAGTACCTCATGCGCCGGCCCGGTCAGGTCCTGTCGCGCACCGAACTGCTCGAACACGTGTGGGACGCCAACTACGACGGCCTCTCCAACGTGGTCGACGTGCACGTCGCCAACCTGCGCCGCAAGCTCGAGCTGCCGGGCTCGCCCGCACCGATCGAGACGGTCCGCGGGGTGGGCTACCAGCTGACATCGGCACCGTCGTGAACGGCCCGACGAGCTACCGTTGCCGCCGATGAACCTGCGGCGGACCCGTGTCCAGCTGACGGCCATGTTCACCGCCGTCGTGGCGGTCGTGGTCGTGGTGCTGTTCTTCCTGGCCCTTCGATGGGGTTCCGACGGCATCGAGCGCGCCGCCGAACGCCAGGGCGACGCCACGATGACCGAACTCCTCCTCGCCGACTTCGGCGCCCCCGGCTTCGGGTTCGACCGGGCGTGGCAGATCGACCTGGCCGACGAATGGGTCAACCCCCTGGGCCAGAGCGGTGTCGAGCCGCCGCTGCTGACCATCGCCTCGCAGTCCTACGGCGGCGCCACCGTGCACACCCGCTTCGAACAGCAGGGCGCATGGCTGGCGACCGCACTCCAGATCGGGGATCAGGAGTTCCTCGTCGTCGTCGACGACTACGAGCCCACGCTCGGCGCGCTGTCCTCGCTGCGATGGCGTCTCGCTGCCGCAGCGCTCGCGCTGGTGGCGGTGGCCGGCGCGGGTGCGTGGTGGGTGGCGGGCCGTTCGCTCGATCCCGCGCGTGAGGCGATGGCCCGCCAGCGCGACTTCATCGCCGACGCGGCACACGAACTGCGCACGCCGTTGGCCGTCATCCAGGCCTCGGCCTCCCAGGCGCTGTCACGCGAACGCGAGCACTGGGAGTACCAGCGCTCCCTGTCGGAGATCCAGCTCGCCGCAGAACGGGCCGGCGCCGGAGTGGGTTCGCTGCTCGAGATGGCCCGGCTCGAGGCCGGTCAGGCCGTGCCCCGGCTGGCGCCGCTGCGGCTCGACCTGCTGATCGAAGAGGTGGCAGCGGCGACGCGCCTCGACGGCGTCGATGTCGTCGCCGACGTCGACGACGGCCCGGTGGTGGTCAACGCCGACTACGCGTTGTTGCGGCAAGCGCTGGTTAACCTCACCGCGAACGCCGGCGCCCGCTCGTCGACGGTGGTGCTGCGGGTCCGACGCGAGGAGCCGTGGGCGTTGGCCGAGGTGCTCGACGACGGGCCCGGGCTCGACCCCGATGCCCTCCCGCATCTGTTCAGCCGTTTCCGGCGAGGCGACGAGAAGGGCTCCACCGGTCTGGGCCTGGCCATCGTGAAGACCATCGTCGATGCGCACCACGGCACCGTCTCGCTCGCCGGTCGCGACGAGGGCGGTGCCGTCGCGACGGTGCGGCTGCGGATCGCCGCTTGAGCCACGCTGCAGCGGCGACGGATCTCTGCCGCGCAGCCGGCACGCGCAGCCGGCACGCGCCGGCTGCAGGTCAGGAGCGCGAGGTCAGGGCCGCTGCCAATGCGTCGACGCCCAACCGGTACTGTGCCGCCACGACGCCTGCTGCGGCGACCGTCTCGTGCGCGAGCACGACCGATCCCACCTCGTGGCGACCGATCAGCGCGCCGACGGCGGTGGTCACCTCGACGCCGGGCGCCGTGACCAGCACCCGCGGCTCGTGGTCGGGGTCGGCGAGGACATCCTCGGGCGCTGCGGTCGACCGCGAACCGTCGAAGACGATCGCCGATCGGGGTGCCTGGCGCTGCAGACCGTGGCGCAAGGCTGCGACGGCTGCGGATCGACCGGCGGCGGTGTCGTGATCGGCGGCCCCTGCATCGGAGGGCGTTTCCTGGGCCAGCGCTGCGGCCAGCGCATCGCCATCGACGATCAACATGGCATCGTCGGGGGACAACCAGTGCCGCAGCGCCAGCAGGGTCGGGTCGGTGGACGCATCGTTGCCGAGCGCTGCCGTTCCTGCGGACCCGAGAGCATCGTCGTCGGTCCCTGGCGTCTCGGCCGTCGCGGCCTCGGCGGCGATGCGGTCGTCGGCATCCGCCTCGAGGTCGGCATCGGCGACGGCGGAGGAGGCACCAGCTCCGGCTCCGGTTCCGCCGCCGTTCGATCCGAGGTACCAGGAGTTCGCGTCGTTGTCGTCGGGGCCGGGCGATTCGATCAACGCGGTGTCGGCCCGCAGCGCGGCCACCAGCGACCGGTGATGGTCGTCGACCTGCGCGACCACGCGATCGATCCGCACCAGTTCGAGGGCTCGCAGCCGCTCGAGCTCTTCGTGCGCCAGCGCCAGCTGGTGGTTGAGTTCGGCGACGCGGCGTTCGGCCTGTCGGGCTGCGATCCCCTCGGCGGTCGCGTGGCGGCGGGCCTCTGCGAGTTGGAGGTCGAGCTGATCGAGCAGCGCCCGTTGCCGGGTGAGTCGCTCGTTGGCCGTGGTGGCTTCTTCGCGCAGCCGCTGGAGCTCGGCGGTGACCTGAGGGTCTGCGCCCGGGGCTCGGCCTCCGGCCAGGGCGACCATGCGCGACCGGTTGGACGCCCGCCACGGGGGTTCGGGGGGCTCGGGGACCCGGTGCCATGCGACCGCGCCGTCGTCGCTCGGGACGACCGTGGGCTCGGCGGCCTCGCGGGGGGCCGCCGCGACCGGTTCGGGTGCCGGTCGCAGCATCGTCGGCATCCAGACATCGGAAGGGTGCTCGTGTTCGCCCTCGTGTCGCGCCGAGGGCTCGTGGGCATTCGGAGCTGTCATGGCTGATCCGCTCTGTTCGTGGAAGAGGCCACGCTCGTCGATGCGTGCGTGTCGATCGATGGTCGGTCTGGCGTCGATCCCAGTGTCGTCGTGGTCGGGGTTGTTCGGCTGTGGGTCGATGTCACCGGCCGCGCCGGCAGGCCCATGTCGGGCGGAGGGGCAGATGGCGACGGTCCGTGGTCGTTTGCGTGCGCTGCGAGACGGGGCGAGGTCGCGAGTGCGCCCGTCCAGCCGGTCATCATCAACGCCAGCATCGGGTAGAAGATGTCCGCGCTGCCGCGCAACGTCATGTGCGGGTCGGGTATCTGCGCCACGTTGATGGTGACGATGGCGGCGAAGGTCGCGGCGGCGACGATGCCCACCGGCCCTGGTTCGGTGAGCATGCGTCGCCTCGCCGTCGCCAGGCCCACCCCACCCAACGTGAACCAGGCGATGGTGAGCGGGATGCCGCCGGTCCACAGCAGCCACAGGTGACCGGACTCGATCCAGATCCACTCCTCGCCCTCGCGTGGCGAGGACACCCGGGCCTGCGGCGACACCCCCCACAACACGTTGGTGACGTCGTCGAACTCCGGGATGAAGAACATCTCGAGGTTGTAGAGGCGCACGTCCCAGCTCGAGCCCGGGTTGATCTCGAACAGCGCCTCGCCCTGGAGTTCGTTGTCGGTGTTGGCGATGGCCTCGCGGTCGACCGACCGGACGGCGAAGCCGTCGAAGCCGCTGATGCGCCGCTGCGCCAGGGGCATCGCCAGGATCGACAGCACCAACAGCGCCGGCATCGACCACAACAGCAGACGCGTCGTCGACCGCGTGATGATCGCCAGCGCGACGATGCCGACGGCGAAGGACAGGACGGGGCCGATCTGGCCGCTGCCGACCACACCGGCGGTGCAGCACAGCGCAGCGCCGGCGATGAGTAGCCGCGGTCGTTCGCCGCCGAGGAGCATGGCGATGGCCAGCAGCGCGTTCATCGCCGAGTACACGCCGAAGCCGATGGGGTTGCCGATGGTGGCGGCCCCCCGCCCGTCGTCGACGAGCACGTTGTCGTTCGGGAAGTACGGGTTGAGGTACTCGGCGGCGTTGGCCAGGTTCAAGCTGTCGGCCAGGCCCATCACGCCCATGACCGAGCCGGTGGCCAGGCTCAGGGCGATGGCGGTGCGTACCTGCCCCGGCGTGCGGATGGTGTGCCGCACCAGGCCGTAGAGCAGCGCCAAACGCACGAACACCAGCGCATAGAAGATGTCGTCGGGGCCCACCGGGCGGGCCCGGGCCACCTGGATGGTCAGCGGCAGGAACATGCCGGTGAACACGATGGCGAGCATCACCCAGTCCATGCGGTTCAACCGGATCGAGATCCGACGCGAGTAGGCCAACCACCGCAGCCCGAGCACCCCACACAGCACGAACAACAGCGCTTCGTTGGGCCGCAGGAGCGGCAAGACCTGATCCCGCCCGAACCCCACGATGAAGGGCGCGAACGCGATCATGGCGTAGCCGGCGGCCGGCGGGTGGTTCCACACCACCACCGACACCACGAGGATGCCGACGGCAGCGACGCCCATCGCCGGGGGCACCAGCGCGACCATCGCGCCCGCAGCGAGCGCGGCGAACACCCCTCCCCAGATGCCGAGCGTCAGCCGCCGGGGTGCCGGAGCAGCCACGAAGAAGTCGAGCTGGGCGACCGCCCAGTCGATGACCGACCGCTCGCGGCGCGGCTCGATGTCGAGGCGCGGCACCGTGGGATCCACCGCAACGGCCACCACTGCGGGTCGCTGCGGTTGGGGTCCGACCGGACCGATCGACGACACACCGCCGCTGTCGCGCGCGTCGGCCGCTGCGGCTCTGGGCCCGCCACCGGAGCGGAACTGATCGATCACCTCGAACAGCTCGCCGTCGCTGCGCCACCGCAGAAACAGGTAGATGGCCAACCCGACGACGCCCAGGACGGCGGCCGCCAACAAGTGGGGCAGGAGGGACGCGGCGTCGATCAGCCCGCCGACGAACCAGGCGGCCGCACCCACCGCGGCGAACGCGACGACGGCCGAGACGACGGTGGCGCGCAACGACCGGGCCAGTCGGTAGTCACCGGGCTGGTCGGCGTCGGTGACCCGACGGTGCAGGAGGGCCGCGCCGGCGAGGTCGGCGAGGCTCATCGCGACGACCAGGCAGGCGACCACGGCCAGGTCGTCGAACACCAGCGTGGCGACCGCGACGCCGATGGCGGTGAGAGTGGCACGCACCGCCATCGCGATGGTCGGTCCGATGACGTCGCGGCGGGCATAGGCCGCCACGGTCGAGAGCTGGAACATGCCCTCGCCGATGACCGCGCCGGCGATGCCGACCAACACCAGCGACAGCAGGCGCCGGCCGTCGTCGGTGCCCATCTCGCCCAACGCCAGCGCAGGACCGCCGATCCAACCGAGCGCCATCAGCCCGGCCGCCGCCGGCACCAGCAGCAGCGCCGCGAGGCCGACGCCGCGCCGGTACGTGTCGGCGAACAACCATCGATCGGCGAGAGCTCGCGGTGCTGCCAGGCGGGGCAGCAGGCTGTAGGCGACCGGCTTGGCCGCCAACGCCACCGGCAGGTTCAAGACATTGAGCCCGAACTGCACCGCGACGACGCCACCGGCGACGGTGTTCGCCGCGACGAGCAACGCCAGGATCCTGGCCCCGTTGAACACCGCGGTGCCCACCGACGGGACGACCTGGGTGAGGATGGCCCGGACGTCGGGGTCGCGCCATCCCGGCCCGAACCGCAGGCGGATCCCCAGCCGGCGCACGCCCCACAACTGCAGGACCGCGTGGGCGGCCACGCCCAGGGTCGAGCCGCCGCCGAGCAGGGCGATGTGGGTGGCGTCGATGTCGGCGAGGTCGGGGCTGGGACCGAACACGAACGCGTAGGTCACCAGGGTGGCGATGACCACCACGTTCTCGACGATCGACGCTGCGGCCGGCAACGCATAGCGGCCCATGGCGTGCTGGACGGCCTGGCCCGACACGGCGATGCCGTAGCCGACGAGCTGGGGGGCCGTGATGACGATCAACGGGATCGCGGCCGCCACGAACTGGTCGCGGGTGGTCGCATCGTCGATGCCCAGCGCGAACAGGCGGGCGATGAGCGGCGACGCGGCCGCCACGACCACCGCGAGCGCCCCGAAGGCGCACACGACCAGCGTCATGAACCGCCCGGCGATGCGCCCGACGGTGGCCAGGTCGCCGTCGACGACGTGACGCATGAGCGCCGGCACCAGCAGCGCGCCGAGCAGCCCGCCGACGGCGAACTCGAACAGCACCCACGGGAACGTGTTGGCGAGCTGGAAGAGGTTGCCGAAGAACGTCGGGCCGAGGATCGCCCCGATCAGTAACACCCGGGCGAAACCCGTCGCCCGCGACACGAGGGTCCAGCCCGCCGTGGTCGCCGAGTCGCCGACCACGGTGCGGTCGTCGTCGTCGATCGCAGTCGACGGTTCGGGGCCCGGCGGGGCGGCCACCATGGTCATGGTCGGTTCGGCGCCTGATCAGGCCCGGTTCGCGGCCCAGGCGATCCGGTTCCAGTGGATCGCCAGCAACAACAACCCGAGTGCGCCGCCGGCGACGAAGCCGATCGCGGCGAGCAGCCTCGGCCGGGGGAACACGGGCTCTTCGAACACGAAGGGTTCGGTGATCACCCGCGGGACGCCCGAGGTGACGGTGTCGAGCTCGGCCAGGCCGGAGTCGAGCAGGCGGAGCTCCAGCACCCCGATGCGCGCCCGCAGGCTCGCGATCTCCGACTGCAGTTCCTGTTGTTCGATCGTGGTGCCGGGGATGCCGTCGTCGGGGATCGCCAGCAGCGCATCCTGGGCGTCCTCTCGCTGCTGTCGCAGGTCCGCCAGGGAGGCCTCGAGCGCCTCGCGGCTCTCGGGAGGTGGCAGCTCGGCCGCTTCGTCGAGGTACCGATCGGTGAGGGTCGACACCACGTCGAGCGCGAGGTCGGGATCGGCGTCTTCGTAGGTGATGCGCAACAGCTGCGTGCCCGGGACCAGACCCGCCCCCAGGCGCTCCTCGAACTCTTTGATCTCGATGCCGAAGGACGCGGCCACCGGTTCGACGAGGGTACGGCTGCGGATGGTGACGTCCTGGGTCTCGGTCCACGACGAGCCCCGGTACTCGATCTCCGAGAGCGCTTCGTAGCGTTCGGTGAGCAGCTGGGAACCGAACCAGCCCAGCTGGCCGCCGACGACCGCCAGGACGGCGGTCAGCAAGACGTGCCCGAAGATCTGCCGGTTGGTGGGCCGCCCCATCCGCGACAGGTGGTCGAAGCCGCTGACCTCGACATAGCGGACACCGCTCGAGGGCGCCGCGGCGTCGTCGGGCTGGGCCGGTCGTTCGATCGTGGTGGTCATGCGATCCCCCGTGTGGTGATGGCGGTGGTGACGTCGTCGCGCTGGTCGATCGGGACGAGATCGGCGACGGCCTTGGTGACCCGGGCCGGGTTGCCGACGGCGACCATCCCGGCCTCGATGTCGGAGGTGACGACCGCTCCCGAGCCGATCAGCGCTCCGGCCCCGATGCGCACATAGGGCAGGATCGTCACGTTGACGCCGATCTGGGCTCCGGCGCCGATGACCGGCCCGGCCATGACCGCCGCCGATTCGGGCGAACCCGGATACAGGTCGTTGGCGATGCAGACACCCGGGGCGAGGAAGGCACCGTCTTCGATCACGGTGAACTGCGCGACGTAGATGTTGGAGTGCAGCTTCACCCCGTTGCCGATGGTGCAGCCGTAGTCGACGATCGAGTTGCTCCAGATCGAGAAGTCGTCGCCGATGCGGCAGTCCTCGCGGATGACGACGTTGTGCCCGGTGGCCAGGTTGGCCCCGATGGTCGTGCCGTCGTAGATGACGGTGCCGGATCGGATCGTGGCGCCGGGGCCGATCCCGAAACGGTTGGCGGTCCGGCGACCGGTGGCATACGCCAGGCGGACGTCGTCGTCGATGGCGGACGGATCGACGACCACGGAGGTGTGCTGATCGGTCATGAGGTGGTCCTCGGGGTCTGCGCGGAGCGGGGGCGGTTCTTGTCCGGTGCGGCGTGGGCTTCGGGACAGAGCGGTGGGGAGGTCATGCGAAGTACCGGTAGAGGTGGCGTCCCACGAAGGTGGTGACGGTGTCGGGGACGCGTTCGTGGGTGGCGGCATCGGTCAGCCGGGGCAGGACCCGGCCGGCCACGGTGGGGCGGCGCCGCGGCTCGGGGTCGTGGCGGTGGCTGGCGAGTTCGACCTCGTGGGGTCGGAAGCGGCGCTTGAACTCGATCAGTCCTTCGTCGGAGAAGTCGCTTCGCCCGAGGTCGAGGCCCTCGACACCGAGGTCGCGGCACAGCCGCATGGTCTCGTGGATCGCCGCATGGCTGAGCCCCGAGGTGCGGGCCAGCGGCGAGCTGACGCTGAACTTGTAGTGCAGGCGGTTGCCGCTGCGCAGCACCAGGCAGCCGCCCTCGACCCGGCCGTCGATCTCGCCGAGCACCATCCAACCGGCGTCGTGGTCGAAGAACCGGTCGCCGATGGCCTCGAACAACGCATAGGGCTGCGCCAGGAGCCGGTGACGTGCCTTGCGGACATGGACGTGCAACCGGTGGAAGCGCGCCAGGTCGGCGCGATCGGTGCTGACGCGGAACCCCACCCCCCGGTTCTCGGCCCGTCGGATCTGGCGTCGGGTCATCGACGCGTACCCGGCGAAGGCGTCGCCGAGGTCGTCGGGCGTGGCGATGACGTGGTGCACGGCCTCGATCTCGCTGACGAAGCGGGTGTCGGCGGTCGCGGGGTGATCGGCGAGGGTCTTCATCAGGATCGGGTCGCCGCGATCGATGAGCGTGGTCGACAGGGCCTGCCAGTGGCCCGGATCGATGCGGGTGTCGACGAAGTCGCAGAACGGCAGCGACGTTGTGCGCCGGCCACGCAGGTCGTCGATGGCGACGAAGGGCAGCCACGACGAGTGGTCGCGATTGCGGCGCACGACCAGGCTGGAGAACCGCAGCCCGAACGCGTCGCTCAGGCACTGCAGCCAGCGGGGGTCGACGAACAGCGCGTTGCGGTCGCCGGCCACCGGGACCGTGCCCGCGGCGAGAGGGTCGACCTCGGCGACCGAGATCGGCCGCGACAGGGGCCCGGGGTCAGCGCGCACCGTCACCTCGCAGGACGGCGAACGGCGTGCGGATCAGGATCCACAGGTCCCGCCAGAAGCTCCAGCGCTCCACGTACTGGACGTCGAGCTCGAGCATCTGGCGTGACGTCAACAGGTTGCGACCCGACACCTGCCACAGCCCGCTGCAGCCGGGGGGTACCGACGCCCTGGCCCGGTGACGCTCCGAGAACAGCGGCACCTCCCAGGTGAGGGCCGGGCGGGGCCCGACGAGCGACATCTCGCCCTTGAAGACGTTGATCAGCTGGGGGAGCTCGTCGAGGCTGTACCGGCGGATGAGCCTGCCCACCCGGGTGATGCGTGGGTCCGCCAGCTTGTAGACGCCGCCCTCGGCGGTGAGGGTCTCGGCGTCGTCGCGGGTCAGCAGCGCGGTCTGGTAGGCGATGTGCTCGCTGGGGTCGTTGTCCTGGACCATCGAGCGGAACTTGAGCATCTGGAATTCGCGCTCGTGGCGCCCGACTCGGGTCTGGCGGAACAGCACCGGGCGGCCGGTCTCGATGAGGATCGCCACGGCGATGATCGCCATCAGCGGCGACAGCAGCACCAGCCCGACGCCCGAACCGATCACGTCGATGCTCCGTTTCGCGAAGCGGCCCAGCCGCGTCCCGCCGGGCCGGACCGCAGCGCGCTGTGTCGCCTGCAGCGGCGTCGGCGGTGCCGGGCGCTGGGCGGCCACGTGGTAGACGAGGAACACGACGGCGGCGCCGACCATCCCGCCTGCGGCGAAGCCGAAGACGGCGATCTGGGCCCGCTCGGGCAGGACCGGCTCCTCGCCCACGAAGGCGTCGGTGATCAGCCTGGGTGCGGTGGCATCGTCGGTGGCCACGGCAGTGTCGCGTTCGTCGATGCGCAACAACACGTTGGTGATCTGCTGACGCACGGCGATCAGCTGGTTCTGGCGGTCGATCTGCTCCTGGCGCAACAGCGCGTCGGGCTGTTCGAGGGTGGTGACGAGGTCGGCTTCGAGCGTCCGCAGCGAGGCCAGGTAGTTCTCGAGCTCGGCGCGCTGGATGGCGCCGTCGTCGGGCGCGAACCGGATCAGGTACGCCTCGACGGCGCCGCGCACCACCCGTTTCGCCAGCTCGGGATCGGGATCCTGATAGGTGACCGACACCACCTGGGTACCGCCGGCGACCGCAGCGGCGTACCGCTCGAGGAAGAGCTTCTCCGGGATGCCCTCACGGGCGGCGACCGGCGCCCAGATCGACGGGCTCGCGAACGTGACCGCCACCGTCTCGCCCAGCAGCAGCGGGTCGCGGAACTCGACCTCGCTCTGGGCCTGCCAGACGTCCTCCCGGGTGAGCGACGCGAGGTAGGCGGCCTGGCCGCCGAGCAGCGCGAAGATCCCGACGAGCAACACCGCGCCGATGACGACCCGCCAGGGCGGGCGTACGTCGGTGTACCCGTCGGGACCCATCTCAGGCCTCGCCGAGCTGGTCGAGCACGTCACAGACGCGCTCGACCCGGTGTGCGCCGAGTTGCGGGTACATGGGCAGCGAGATGATGCGCTCGGCCAAGGCCTCGCTGACGGGCAGCGAGTCGGGGCCATGGGCGCCATACGCGGGCTGGCGGTGACACGGCACCGGGTAGTGCACGCCCCAGCCGATCTCGTGGGCGTCGAGGTGGGCGCCGACGGCCTCGCGGGGCAGGTCGCTCTCGACGACCATCAGGTGGTGCACGCCGAGGCCGTTGGCCTGGGTCATCGGGCGGAACGCGGCGGGCATGCCGGCGCAATAGCGCTCGGCGAGCTCGCGGCGCTGGCTGTTCCACCGGTCGATCTCTGCGAGCTTGATGGACAGCGCTGCCGCCTGCAGGCCGTCGAGGCGTGAGTTCCGGCCCACCAGGTCGTGGTGGTAGCGCGAAGTGGCAGCCCGACCGTGGTTGGTCATCGACCGAATGCGCTCCGCCAGTGCGGCGTCGTCGGTGGTGACCGCACCGCCATCGCCGAGGGCGCCGAGGTTCTTGCCCGGGTAGAAGCTGAACCCGGCGGCGACGCCGAAGGACCCGGCCCGGCGGCCGTCGAGCATCGCCCCGTGGGCCTGCGCTGCGTCCTCGATGACGGCCACACCGGCGGGGTCGCACACCGCGAGCAGGGCGGGCATGTCGACCAGCTGGCCGTACAGATGGACGGCCATCACCGCCGCGGTGCGCGGGGTGAGCGCAGCGCTGACGTGCTCGGGCGTCAACAGAGCGGTGGACCGGTCGACGTCGACGAACACCGGTGTGGCCCCCACCCGCACCACGGCTTCGGCCGTGGCGATGAAGGTGTTGGCCGGGACGATGACCTCGTCGCCGGGCCCGATACCCAGTCCTGCGAGCACGAGCTCGAGGGCGTCGGTGCCGTTGGCGACGCCTACGGCATGGGCGGTCCCACAGAAGCCTGCGAAGTCCTGCTCGAACCGCTCGAGGGCCTCGCCGCCGACGAAACCGCTGCGTTCGATCGTCTCGTGCCAGGCCTTGTCGAGCTGGTCGCGGATCTCCGCGTGCAACGCGGCGAGATCGAGGAATGGGACGCGCATCAGTCCGTCACCACCGCGGTCGAGGTGTCGCGCAGATCGATGACCGGCTCGACGAGGTCCGTGTAATCGGCCGTCGTGTAGTCGACGGGCACCCAGGCACCCTCGCGCTTGGACTGCTCGGCGGCGCACAGCACCCGCACGACGTCAGCGCCGGAGCGCCCGCCGGCCTGGGTGGTGATGCCCGAACGAATGGCCTCGACGAAGGCGCTGATCTCGAGCTGCAACGGCTCCTTGAAGTCGATGTAGGGCGAGTGGATGTCGCCGTGGCGATAGGTGAGCGGATAGCCGCCGCCCTGGCCCGCGGTGAGGAGGCCGGCGTCGACGCCCTTGTCGTACACGCGGATCCGTTCCTCGGTGGCCACGTCGTCGTAGACCGCCATCTGGTTCTCGCCGACGACGGTGGTGCGCCGGACCTTCATCGGGTCGAGCCAGCTGACGTGCACGTTGGCGCTGACGTCGGCCTTGTCGTAGCGCAGCGACAGGTATGCGACGTCGGACTGTTCGGACATGAGCTCGAGGCCCCACGCCGAGACCGCCGTCGGGGTGTCGTCGAGGATGAAGTTCAAGATGGAGATGTCGTGGGGGGCGAGGTCCCACAAGACGTCGACGTCGGACTGGTAGAGGCCGAGGTTCAGGCGCGCCGAGTCGATGTAGCGCACCCGCCCGAAGGCCGGGTCGCGAATGGTGTCGCGCAGCGTCCACACCGCAGGGTTGAACTCGAAGGTGTGGCCGACCATGAGCCGCAGGTCGCGCTCGGCCGCCAACGCCACGAGCGCGTCCGCCTCCGCCCCCGACGTCGTCAGGGGCTTCTCGACCAGCACGTGGCAGTCGTGTTCGAGCGCGGTGACCGCCAGGGCGTAGTGGCTGGTCGGCGGGGTGGCGATGACGAGCGCGTCGAGCTCGTCGATGACCTCGTCGAGCGACGCCACCGAGCGGTGGATGGTGTGGCTCGCCTCGGCGTCGCGGCGCCGATGGGCGTCGGCATCGATGACCGAGACGGTCACACCGGGCTGCGACGACAGGACCCGAACGTGCTTCGAGCCCCAGTAGCCACAGCCGACGACACCCACGTGCAGGTGGTCGGGCTGGTTGTGCATGGTTGTCCCTTCGGTCGTACCGGCGTCGGAACCGGTGCGCGCTGGTGGCGGTTGCCGCGTCATCGGTTCCCCAATGGCGAGGCATCCGAGGCCGGCAGGTCGCAGCCGCCCCCGGGTTCGATGAGCGGCCAGTCCACCTCGCCCAGGAAGGCGGGGGGCTCGGTCGCCCACAACGACGGGGGCAGCGATGCTGGATCCCCGGTGGTCGCGTCGGCGGCGAGCTCGCCGCCGTCGGAGGTGTTCGCAGCGAGCACG